>NZ_JBBHKO020000002.1:0-231744 GCF_037482345.1 Stenotrophomonas sp. AB1(2024) | reverse complement strand
CAGCCAGTTGTTCACGACCAACGAACGCGTCACCACGGCGGAGGGCGATATCACCAATCTGGATAACCGGGTGACCACGGTCGAAGGAGACGTGAGCTACCTCACCACGCAGATCGACAGTGGCAGCGTGGGGATGGTCAGGCAACTGGCGGTGGGCAACAACCTGACGGTGGGTGTGGCGACTGATGGCATGGCGGTGGATTTCACCGGCACCGCAGGAACGCGTGCGTTGATGGGCGTGTCCGCAGGCGCGGTGTCCTCGACCAGCACGGAGGCGGTCAATGGCAGCCAGTTGTTCGGGCTGAGCCAGTCCATCGCTGCGGGTCTGGGCGGGGGTGCGGCGGTCAATCCTGACGGCAGTCTTTCGGCCCCGAGCTACTCGGTGGGTGGCGTCACGGTGAACAACCTTGGCGATGCGATTACGAATCTGGACACCCGGACTGCGCAGAACACCACGGCCCTTACTGACTTGGAGAATGGTGTAGCCGGTATCGGCAATGATCTGTCCGGCCTGAATAACAAGGTAAACGTGATCGACAGCCGAGTCACCGGAGTCGAGGACGCCATTGCCAGCGGCAACTTTGGCAACAATGGTCTGATTAACGCCAATGTAGAAGGGCCCAGGCAAATCGCCTTGGCTACGGGCCGGGACTCAATGGCATCCGGCAATGCCAGCACGGCCACCGGCGATAACAGTACCGCCGTTGGGAACAACAGCGTGGCAGGCGGGGGCAACTCCGTGGCCTTGGGCAATGGCTCCATCGCCGACCGCGACAATACAGTCTCGGTGGGCGCAGCAGGCTTGGAGCGGCAGGTGACCAACGTCGCCGCAGGTACCGAGGATACCGATGCGGTCAACGTAGCCCAGTTGAAACAGGGCGTCCAGTACGATAGGAGCGAAGACGGCAGCACCAACTACAACAGCATCACCCTCGGTCAGCCCAATGGTGCGCCGGTGACGATGAGCAATGTGGCCCAAGGCCGTATCACCGCTGACAGCCGTGATGTGATCAACGGCAGCCAGATGTGGGAATGGACCATAAACCGGGACAACCGCTACAGCAATGCCAGCCTGTCGCACCGCATCGACGTAGTCGAGCGCAGCATGCAGTCCGGCATCGCTACCGCTCTGGCCGCGCGCCAAGCGCCATATGTACCTGGCAAGGTCACTTATTCGGTGGGTGTGGCCAGTTACAAGTCGCAGGGTGCGCTGGGTATCAGCTCGCGCTATACCGTCGACAGTGGGCGCTGGAGCCTGGAGGGCGGCTTCTCCAGAAATGGAGACGGTACCGGCGCTTATGTCGGTGTGAGCGGCGTGCTGGGAGATTGAGCCTGTGGAGCTCAATAGGATGGTCTCGGTTTCCCAGCCGAAAGTGTACATCGGGGGGGGCAGGGGATTAGGGCTCGTTATCAGGGGTAGGGCGGAGGTCGGCTTCTGGCCGAAAGCGGTCAGCTCAGCCCGGCTAGGCTCTCGCTAAGTAGAAGTACCGGCTGGTCCACAGTGCCTTTGCGGTGGTGGGGTTGGATAGGCGCGTGGAGACTGGCATCCACCGAGGCTGGTAAAGGAATCGCAGATGGCGATCAGGATTCGGGACGTAGCTTCTACTGTGTATCTGGCTGTGGTCATCCTGCTGGTTCTACCCGCATGCAGCCGGGAAACCACGAGCGAGAACTACACCTCGGCGGCCGAGGCCTCCCGCCCAGCCGTCCAGCCGGTGGCAACGCCGCCCAACATGCCGCCGTCGAACCCGTGGCTGGCGCAGAGCGTGTACCCGACCTCCCACTTCAATCCAGCGGCGACCGATTCTGTGCTTATCGCAGGGCCGGTGGGTAGCCGGAACCTCACCGCGGTGGATGTGGCGACCGTGCCCACCTTGGTAACCTCCAATCCCACCATGAAGCGCGTGGGCGGGGAGGTGATCGCCTTTGCCAGCGGTGCGGTGGGGGTGCAGAAGATTCGGGTGACCGGCGATGCCTTCGAAGCCGTGGGAGAGCTGCTTCCTTATCCGGGATTCGAAGAGTCCGCCGCGATGGCGACACCGGCCGCGCTTGATGCCGCGTTGACGCAGCTCGACGCTGCTTACCGCGCCAAGGACGAGACGAAGATCCTCGGCGCGCTGAAGGGCCTCGGCGCCGCTGGTCTCAACATGGAAAGTGGCATCAACGGGGTCTACAACCTGTTCGATCGCGACGGCAATCATTACTGCGTGTACGGTGGCACCCACGTGCTGAAGACAACCGATGGCAACGTGGTCGGTGACCCGCCGCGGATCGTCAAGACCGCCGACGTCGCCAAGGGCCTGCCCGCAGACGTTGCCAAGTCGGTTACCCGCATCATCGGGTTGAACATGACCTACGACGGCTTCCTGGCTGCAGCCGCTCCTGGTGCCTTGATCATCCTGGACCGGGATCTGAATGTGAAAGCGTCGGTGACGTTCAACGGCGAGGCAGTCGACAACAGCATCGTCATCGATGAGAACAACGGCATCTATGTGGTCACCGAGAAGCACATGAACAAGGTGATCTGGAACGGAACGACGCTGTCTACCGATGAGAAGGACGGGGCATGGTCGTCTCCCTACGATTCCATGCCGGGCAAGAAGGCATTGGCGATGGGCGCGATTTCTCGCGGTTCCGGAACCACCCCGACGTTGATGGGGTTCGGCAGCGACCCGGACAAACTCATCGTGATTGCCGATGCTGCTGAAACCGGCAGTAACGCGGTGGCGTTCTGGCGGGACGCGATTCCGGCGGGCTTCAAGCAGAAGCCTGGAACGCAGTCCAACCGCATCGCCGACCAAATCCGGATCGACATCAGCCAGATGACCATCGAACCGTCCCCCAATGTGCTGGGCTATGGCGTTGCATTCCTCAATAGCACGTATCCAAAGCCGCTTCCGGCCGGCCCAGGCAATGCGTTTACCGGCGGCATCACCCGGCCGGCGCCGATGGGCATACAGAAATTTACCTGGAACCCGGACAAGGACGCGTTCGAGAAGGCCTGGATCAACAATGAGGTCGACAACACGGACATCATGGTGCCGGTAGTCTCGGCCCCCACGGGGCTGCTTTACGCAGCGCACAAAGACAAGGAAAAGGGCGTTTATCAGTATGTCGGCCTGGACTGGTCGACGGGCGAGATCAAGTCGCGCTGGACGTTCCCTGATGACAGTCGTCGCTGGAATGCCTTGGGTGGCATCACCACCATCATGGAGAATGGTGACCTGATGATAGGTGGGGTGTTCACCGTAAAGCGGCTCAAGATTGGCGGTCATGCCAAACAATCGCGCTAGAGTCCGCTGGAAGTGCCGAACGAGTCCGGGCGGCAGGGTTAAGGGTAAAACTGACAGCAATTAGGAAGGCTGACACAGACCCAGTAGGAAGGCTGACACAGACCCAGTAGGAAGGCTGACACAGACCCAGCTTGAACAGGCGACCGTAGTAGCCGAACAGGCTGACTGCATCTTTACATAATATAGATTATGCGAAATGACGTATCTGGATCATTGTGCGCCGACGCGTCGCCGAGTTCGTTGGATCCGGCTGGCAATGGCTGGGCCTCTGGTGACGAAGCAGGTCAATCTGTTACCACGCGCCATGTAAATCTGTTACTTGTGGCGCGGCTCCAGCTCGATGTCGCCCGCCCGCCACGACTTGTCGAAGAACGGCTGCAATGGCCCGTAGAAGCGCAGGATCGGGAACCATCCGCGGCCCGGCAGCGTCTGGATCCAGTTGGCCTGTTTGCCTGCCGGCGCCTCCGGGCCGAAGTAGATGTCAACCGAGCCGTCGTCGTTGGCTTCCGGCTTGGTATACGTGCTGACCGCCGGGAATTTCTGCGAGGTCTGGATCATCGAGCGGCTGAGCGCGTCGTACACCGTCACGGACCAGAAGTCCTTGACCGGTGGATTGGCGGGAATGCGCATCCTGTAGCACCTGTCGCCCTGCAGGAAATCGCCCCCGGCGTCGCGCGGGGTCCACATGTACTGGGACCCCAGGCCGACGGCCTGCGAGGCCATGGCCGGCGTGTTTCCCGTCGCCGAGTAGGCGAACGCAGCGCGACGATCGATGTTCTCGTATCCCTGGCTGTCGAAAAGATAGCTGCCGCCAACGAAAGCCCACTGCCAGCGGCGATCCGGATACACGGGCGCTTCCGGATCCGGCCGGGCGAAGGCCACCATGCGCGTGGTCGCCGCCGCCACCCGGGCGGCTTCGGCAAGCAGGGCACGGCGATCCGCATCCGGGCTGAACGGCTGCCCCTTGATGATGCCGATCGAGGCCAGGTAGAACCGGCGCAGCGGGTCGATGGCATCAGCCGGCTCCTCCTGCACCAGGGCATCCAGTTCATCGAAAAAGGTGTAGTCATCGGCGTGGATGGTATCGACGTACTTTCCGGATGCTTCAAGGAACGTCGTCGACTCCGCATCGGTGGCATTGCCCAGTGGATAGATCCGCATCTGCCTGGATCTTTCGGCCGCCGCGGACGGGTCTGGATCCACCGCACGCATCAGCATCCAGACACCGTAGGTGGGCGAACGGCAGACGAAATAGCCGGACGCGGGAATCTCGCCCTCGTAACCGGGCGGCACCAAGAGGTACTTTCCGCCCTGGCCGCGGTCAGGCCCCGCCAATCCGCCATCACTGATGTACCGCATCCACATGTCGTCGAACAGGCCCAGCATGCGCGGCGGGAGCTCCACTACCGTGGGGCCGTCGGCCTTGAGATCCAGGAAGGTGATGTTGTAGACAGTATCGGAGTTTGCCGTCAGGAGCAGGGTCCGGGCATCCATGAGCCCGGGCCAGATCGCGACCTGGCGCGACGTACGCACGCCAAAATCGCGCAGCCCCTTGCGGAACTTGAACATCGACACGCCGGAGACGTTCTGCAGGTAGACCTCGATGGCGCGGTTCATCAACAGCAGCTCGTCAAGGGCCCGCGCTGCCTCCAGTGTCGGATATCCCCCCTTGAACTCGAACGAGCCTAGGCGGCTGTTGACACTCTCGGTGCCTAACCAATGATGCGGATCGCCTTCGGCGTCTTGAAGGGGTGTCGTGGTCATCTTCCGGCTGCCTCGTGAACATCGAAATCAGTCGCGCGAACATTCGGGGCACCCGGCTTCATCCGGCGGGCCCGTCCACCCGCACCATGTCGCCCGGCTTCCAGTCCTGGTCGAACCACTCGTCCAGGGGGCCATAGAACCGCAGGAGGGGAAACCAACCACGCCCCTCGACGGTCCTGACCCAATTGCGCTCTTTCCCTTGCGGCGGACGAGGTCCGAAATGAAAGTCGATGGAGCCGTCCGCATTGAACTCGGGGGCGGTGTAGACGCTGATGGTCGGAAACTTCGTGCCGTTCTTGAGCATAGAGCGACTAATCGCGTCGTATACGACGATTGACCAGAATGCCCTGACCGGGATGTTCGCCGGATAGTGCAGCGTGTAGTAACGACCACCGTCGAGAAATTCTCCGTTCGCGTCGCGGGGTGTGAACAGATACTGCGAGCCGCCACCGACGATCTTCCTGACCATTGCAGGAGACATTCCGATGGCTGCATAGGCAAAGCCCGCACGGTGGTCCGTGTTCACGAAGCCCTTCTCGTCCCACGTGGCGGTACCCCCGACGAAGAGCCTCTCCCACCTGCGATCTGGATAGACCAGCCGCACGGGGTCGGTGCAGTCATAAGTGTTCGCGCGCGCGGTCGCAGCCCCCAGTTTCGCGGCATCCTCCAGCAACGCTTTACGCTCGGCGTCGGGCGAGAACGGCTGGCCCTTCTCGATGCCGATGGCAGCCAGGTTGAACCATTGGGCGGAGGACAGATGGTCGGCCTCGTAGCTGACGATGCTGGCGAGGTCCTCGAAGAAGGCGTAACCGTCGGCAAAGATCGTGTCGATATCCGTATTCGACACATCCGCATAAGCCATTGTTGGCGGGGACCCTGCCTCGGCGAGCGGGTAGATCTTCAGTTGGCGCATGCGCGCCACAGCGTCGTCCGGCTTGCCATCCACCAGGAAACCCCGAACGCCAAGCACCACGCGAAAGCTGGTCGCGCGCGTGAGCAGATAGCCGCTCGGCGCCTCGCCCGCATGGCCAGGCGGCAGGATCAGCAGCTTGCCTCCCTGCCCCTTGTCCACTCCGGTCGGGCCGATGGCGGCCACCTCGTCCTGCCACAGGTCCGCGACGCCGCCCAGCAGCCCCCCGGGGAGCTCGACGACGACCGGGCCATCGCGCTTCAGGTCGAGGCCGGCGATGGCATAGACCGTTTCCGAATTTCCAGTCAGCAGCAGCGTGGACGAATCCATCAGCTCCTGCCAGATCACCAGCTGGTTGGGCTTCGCGTCGCCCCACTCCGCGGCCCCTTTCCAGACATGGAACCATGACACGACGGGCATCTGGTCCAGGTAGACCTCTACCGCCCGGTTCAACGTACGCAGGGCGTGCAATCGCTGGCTTGCCGAGGCGCTCGGATAGCCGCCGGTGAACTCGAACTTTCCGAGAGAGGTATCGAGGACGCCAGTGTCCAGCCAGTTGTGCGATTGCGCATCGGAACTCTTGGTCATGGGGGAGCCTTCCTGCTCAGGAATTGTCACCATCGCAGGATTGGCGCCCGAGCAGAGATTCGAAACAGAAGAACTACTGAGAACAGAAGAACTACTGAATCTTGCTCAGTAGAACTACGGAAGCAGGAGCAAGGACGGTCAGCCCTGGAGCGCCTTGCCGAGGAGCTGCATGTCGCCTCGGTCATGGCCCGTCGCTAGCGTCGGGCCCCCAGGCCATCTATTGTGCACAGCCAATAGCTCGCAAACGCACTCGATATCCAGTCGAGCCGGGCCAGCGCTCTCACACGACGGCGTCACTAGTCGCGATAACTTGGTCTTATCACCGGATCTCGACTCACTCTGGCCGCAACGCCGCCTCCAGCAAGTTGATGTAGGTATCCAGTCGGGTCCGAACGGCCATCAACAGCCAGCCAACCGCATACATCAAGACCATCGCAAAGATCAGCAGTCCAGCCACCAGGTTCACATCGAACGCCCCCGCCCAGTCACGCCACTCCCAGTTGCGGAACTGAAAGTACAGAGCAATCAGAACCGGAAATGGCCCTAGCTTCTGCAAGCCCCCGTACATGAGCCCCAACCGCTCCGTCATCCCCTGGCGAAGGGCTGTCATGACGCAGCCGCTCTTCTCGCTGGTTGCGGGGGAACTCCCGGAGCGACTCGACCAAGGTACGCCAGTGATTGAACTCGCCGTCCATTTCCTCAGCATGAGACAGTCGAGGTTTGGCGTACTGCCGCCACTCACGCCTGGCAGTGAGTAGTCCGCCGACGAGAAATCCTCCAACTTCGATGAGCAGGCATATCGAAGTGATTACGGCGGCCTGTATCGGAGGAAGGACAGATGGAGACGCTGCGGCAGCCAGCAGCCCGACACCGGCGGCCAACAAGCCTAGACGGAACGACCACTTCTCAACCCGGGAGGGCTTCGGGTAGATGCTTTGGTTGGCCCACATTTGAACCTGCTGATAGAGCCAGGAATACGTCAACTCGCTTGTTTGGGCAGGTATTCCCTCGTCAGCGCCGCCCTGCACCTGCATATCCATTGCAATCCCCCCGATTGGTTTTGGAGAGCCGCCCCGCCTCATGCGCGCCAGAAGCCCCTGGGAAGGGCGCGCTGCTCGGGGGTCAAGTTCACTTCTGCTTCTTCGCCAACACCACTCTGAATCGCCCCCCTTCCCTACCCCCGATAAATCTTCCTAATCCCCAGCAGGCCCAGCTTCCGTTCTCAGCCAAGAGCAAACGGCCTCAGCCAGCCGGCATTCTCTCGAAACTTCGTATCGAAGGATCAATTTCGTCCCAAGTGTGGCCACGGCTGCTGTAGAGCAGCATCTGCGGCCTGAACCGGGCGGGATCGTCGAGGCTCGATGCGTGGATCACGAAAATATCCGGCATGGCCGCGAATGTCAGATAAACCGGGCATCCGCAGATGGGGCAGAAGCTATGAGTCTTCTCGTTCCCGCTGTCACCGGCAAGGCGCCAGTCGGCCGCCTTGCCGGTAATGGTGCAAGCCGACCGGTTCGCAAAGGTCAAGTATGAGCCGTGCCCGGTGCCGCTTCGCTTTTGACAATCAAGGCACTGGCAATGGGTTTCTGCGATGGGTTCGCCATGCACTTCATAGCGAATCGCGCCACACGCACATCCACCGGTATAGGGCTTGGTCATCATCATTCCTTTCTCGGAGATAGCGCCGGATTGATGCAACTTGCGATCAGGCGCCAATCGGCTTGGCAAAAACATCAAGAGAGCGGCCGGTTTCCAGGAAGGATTTCAGGCTGGAAAGGACGATTGGCCAGCCCTGGGTGATGCCCTTGGCCATTCCGCTGCCTGCTTCAAGCTCGTCATGCGTGACGGTCAGACGGACCATGTCCTCGTATTCCTCAATCTCGAACGTCACCCGACTGTAGGCCCCAGGATCGGCGGCCTGCGAAGCGCTGGCCCAGGTGATGACGAGACGGGTCGGTGGCGAGATCTCGACGACCTTCCCGACGAGCTCGGTGGTCCGCTCATCGTTGGCGCGAACATGGGCCCATGTCGATCCGGGCTTCCAGTCGGAGACGTTCTCATGGCCCCAGTAGCGCCGCGCGATATCGGGCCTCGTAATGGCCTCGAACACCTTCTCCGGCGTAGAGGCGATGTAGGTCACGTAGACAAAGCTGGTCGTTTCTCTGGTCATCGCTACTCTCCTTCGAGTTCTTTTTTCAGATCGTGCAGCAGGCCGAGCCGCCGACGTTCGAACTTCCGCACCCATCGCTCATAGACTTCATGCAGCGGCACGGGGTTGATGAAATGCAGCTTTTCCCGACCGCGCCTGACGGTGCTCACCAGATTGGCTGCCTCCAGTATCCCAAGATGCTGCGTGACGGATTGCCTGGCCATGTCCAGGTTCTCGCAGAGCTGGCCGAGGGTCTGCCCGTTCTTCTCGCACAGAAGGTCGAGCAACTTCCTGCGGGTCGGGTCGCCCAGCGCCTTGAAAACGTCGTCAGCGTGCATCGGTCTCCCTCGCATGTGAGGGAAATAGAATATGCAGTCAAACACCTGCATGTCAAGTGGTGGCCTAGCTTGCGATCACGCTATTTCGCAACGACTGCCGGGTCTCTATGACGGCATCCCGGGGCGACGCTGCCGCCGCCCCGCTTGTCGCCACACTTACCCAACCGGCCCCAGCCTCCAACTGCCCCCAGTCTTCTCAAACCGCACCATCGCCCTGGACAGCGCGTCCGCCGACGGGTCTGCCGCCAGGACAAACAGCTCGCGCCCGATACCCAGGTACATCCGCGTTCCAGGCTCAATGCCCAGGTCACGCATCCACAGCCCCCGCGCCTTCAGACAAGGTACGGCCGGGCAACCTGGATAGGTTTCCAGCCCGTCGTGATGAAGCGCATTGATCATTACGCTCTTCGGCGCGCGCCAGAAGCGCTTGCGGAAGGCGCGTTGCTCGGGGGTCAGGTTCGCCCAGTCGTCGTGCATGATGGTTCTCCTCTGTGTTTTCCCTCACCGAGATGGCGAGGGAGTCGGGAGGTTCAGAACCGTGATAGCTGATACGGTGCAGCGTATTTCCGCGAGGGTGTTCTATTTCGCCACCCTCCCGACAAGAGGCAACCAACATGCAATCAGCTATCGGGTTCTGACACCCAAGACACACCATGCGACAGACGCAAGCGTACTGAAAATTGACTTCCTTGATCGTGTCTCTCTCCGGCAACGCGGCCGGGAAACGACGTGTCGCTAGCAGAACGAATCGCTAAAAATCGGGCGCCAGAGCGTAGTTGCCAAGGTACTGGGTCGCACTTCCGGCTGACAGAAGAGAGGGAATTATTTTCGTCGAATATCCTGCGGCACTGTCGCTACTGACACGTGCTGCGCAGTCGGCAGCAGAGTCCAACTGGCAGCGCAATGTTCGTCAAGAACCTCCTCCTGCTGCCGATATTGTCTGTGCATCCACATTGCGCAGGTTGAAAGATGAGAGCTGCTGTCCTGTTGTGCTGCTTTGCGCTGATCACCGGTTGTGCCTCCGTGTCACGACCAGCGCCCAATAGCCGGGTCCAGATCACGCAGTATTGGCGGGTGCTTCAAGCGCCGGCTGGTCCTGGAACCCGCTCGATGAGCACGTCTGGATCGGTAGGCAACTTGCACCTCTCAGGCCAAAGGGTTCTTGTCTCTTCTCCGCCGGTTCCAATTCGACGCTGCCGGGATGCTCAGCAAGCGGACTGCTCTACCGGGATCGTATCGATCGAGCTTGCGCTGGAGTTGCGTTCCAGCGTTGAAGGTGGTGTGGTCGTTGACCACCAGGCTCTAACGACCATCGCTCCGTACTATCGCCGGGTCTCAGGGGCGGGCGGATCCACCATCTCGTTCGCGATGGGTGACCCGGACGATCAGGCCGGTATCCGTGATCACTGGGAAAGCTCAGGCAACCAGAAACTTCACTTTGGGATCCTGACGCCCGTTTCTTCGCGCGACGGTGTCGAGCTGTTTCTTTGCGCAGAGCCCGATTACGCTCCGGGCGGAGCCCCACTCTGCCCAGCGCATACGGACATTGAAGCGGTCGCCACGAACTTGCACGAGCATCAATCCACCTGATACTCGTGCAAATGCGATTCGTGTGCTTTTGCGCTGGATCGCGCCCCTGAGGCGCGTTGAGTCAGCGGCCAACGCGCCGCCGCCTCCACGCTGCAAACAGAACGACAGCGCCCGCCATCGCCAGCAACCCAACGACCCCAAGCACGGTCATTCGCAACGCTGTCCCGTGCTGGTACACCAGGTTTTGCCCGCTACCATCCAGCGTGTAAACGACCAGGGCGTCGTCGAGCTTTCCGTTGCCGAATCCCTCGCGCCCGCCGGCGGCAATGGCGACGTACTGCTTTCCTTCCACCGCATACACCGAGGGCGTGGCGTGTCCGCCAGCAGGCAGCTTGCTGCTCCACAGTTCCTTGCCGGTGGCGGTTTCGAAAGCGCGCAGGCGCGAGTCGGCGGCCGCGGCGATGAAGGTCAGCCCACTGGCGGTGCTTACCGCGCCACCCAGCAATGGCATGCCTACGTCCAGTGGCAGCCAGGGCAGCACGTCCTCCATCGTGCCCAGCGGCCGTTCCCAGGCCACCTGCTGCGTTCGCAGGTCTACCGCTACCAGCCGTCCCCACGGCGGCGCCATGCACGGAATTCCCTTCGGCGACAGCAGCGGGCCGCGACGCAGGCCATACGGCGTGCCCTGCATGTCATTGAAGTCCTGGTGGGGAAATTTCTCCTGGTCCTCCCACCGGAACTGGTCGCGTGGAATCAGCGCCACCTGCATCGGCAGGTCCATCACGGGCAGGATCGCCAGTTGCCGCGGCGGATCCAGCGCGATGCCGCCCCAGTTGACGCCACCTGCCCAGCCCGGCGACACCAGCGTGCCCTGCACGCTGGGCGGGGTGAACGGGCCTTCCGAACGCAGGCCGGCGATCAGCGCCGCGCACGCCTTGCGCTCGCCGGGGGTAACGCCCCACGCATCGGCGGTAGTGACGGGTGCATGCCGGGCCAGGCGCAGGGACGGCTCAGGCATGGGCTGGGTCGGCGAGGCCCGTTCGCCCGGCACGTCCGATGCCGGCACCGGCACTTCGCGGATCGGGAACACGGGCTCGCCGCTGCGGCGGTCGAACGCGAACAGGAAGCCGGTCTTTGTCGCCTGCAGCACCGCATCACGCGGACCCTGCGGGGTCTGCACCGTTGCCAGCACAGGCTGCGATGCAAGGTCGTAATCCCACAGGTCATGGTGGACCAGCTGCTGCGCCCAGACCCGGCGCCCGGTTTTCAGGTCCAGGGCGACGAGCGAGTTGGCATCCCGGTTGTCGCCCAGCCGTTCGCCGCCGTAATAGTCGGGGCTGGCGGAGCCGGTCGGTACGAAGACCAGGCCCAGTACTGGATCGACCGACAATGGCGGCCACGCATTGGCCGAACCCACGGTCTCGGCCTGGCCCAGGTGCCACCCGCTTGCGCGCGGGTCCCCGGCGCTGCGCGGCACCGGGTCCCAGCGCCATAGCAGATGGCCGCTGCGCACGTCATAGCCGCGCACCACGCCCTGCTCCTGCTTGTGGGCGCGGTTGTCGCCCACGGCACTGCCGGTTACCAGCACGTCGCCGGCGATCACCGGCGGCGAGGTCACTGCGTAATTGCGCCAGTTGGAATCGGTCGGCGGGATGTAGATGTCCTCGCGCAGGTCGATTGTGCCCTGCTTGCCGAAACCCGCACAGGGCTGGCCGTTACGCGCGTCCAGCGCGATGAGCCGGGCATCCAGCGTACCGATCAGCACGCGCGTGGCGCAGGCCGCGTCGGCTGGGGCGTGAGAATCGCGCCAATAGCTCACCCCGCGTGAGGCGGGGTCGCCATAGCGTTTGTCGCGCGCAATCGCGGGATCGAACGTCCACAGCTGCGCGCCCGTGCTGGCATCGAGCGCGAACACCCTGTTGGTGCCGGTGGAAAGGTACATGCGCCCGTCCACCACCAGCGGGTTGGCCTCGAAGCGCATGCGGTCCGGGTCTGGCAGGCCCTGCCCCCGCTCGCCTGTGCGGAACGACCAGGCCACCTTGAGGCGATGGACGTTGTCGGGCGTGACCTGTGCCAGCGGGGAGTACTGGCCGCCACCCGGTGCGCCGGCGTAATGCGCCCAATCGCCGTCGGCCGCCGCGGCGGTGCCGGTCAGGAGTGCCAGGATCCATGCCGCTCGTCCGGCGGCGGCGCCGGGCCTTGTCGCTTTCTCCGGCAGTTCGTAGTGATGCGATGCGTGGCGCGTTGCGGTCACGGTGTCGATCTCCTCTGGATGGTCAGCCATAGGCTCGCCGAGCGCGCGCCGGTGCGCACGTGCCGTGGGGCGAACCGCCCCATCGGCGGGGCAAGGGGGGCGCTAGCGGCCCATGCGGGCGAACAGCGCCTCCCGGTAGCGCCGGCTGAGACGGAGCACGCGGCCACTGCGCAGGCGGATTTCGTAGTCGCCCTTGAACAGCGATTCGAGCGATTCGATCGCCGCCAGGTTGACCGCGGCTGACCGGTGCACCCGTGCAAAATGCCGCTCACCCAGCTGCGACAACAGGTCCTGCAGCGTCCGTCGCAGCAGGTAGCTGCGCGCGGCCGTGTGCACGTGGACGTAGTTGTCGTCCGCTTCAAGCCATTGTATGGAGGCCGTCTCGATCAGCTGCAGGCGTTCGCCAACAGGCACGAGCAGGCGATCGCAGGACGCCTGGGCGCGCCCTGCCGCCACGGCTGGCGAACCGGTCTCGCGTGCCTGCAGCCGCTGGCGGATACGTTCGACGGTGCGCGTCAGCCGTTCGTGGTCGTAGGGCTTGAGCAGATAGTCGATGGCGCTGAGGTCGAACGCCTTCAGCGCGTACTCGTCGTAGGCGGTGACGAAGACGATCAGCGGTGCCCGTGCAGGTTCCAGCTGGGCGGCCACCTGGAGCCCGGAGAGGATCGGCATGCGGATGTCCAGGAACGCCACGTCCGGCCGCAGCTGCTCGATGCACTGCGCCGCGGACAAGCCGTCACCGGCGCTTGCAATGACCTCGACATCGGCATGCTCGCCCAGCCAGCGCTCGATTTTCTCGCGCGCCGGTGCCTCGTCGTCCGCCACCAGTACCCGCATCATCGCGCCGGCCCGGACAGCGGCACGACAAGCCGTGCGACGACGTCCCGGCCGTCGCTGCAGATCCGCAGTGAGGCGGCATCGCCATACAGCAGGGCCAAACGCTCGCGGCAATTGCGCAGCCCCACGCCGTCACGAGCGTCCATCGCCAGCGAGGCGTTGGAGTTGCGGACCACGATGTCGAGACAATCGCCCCTGCGTTGTGCGCTGACTCCAATGCTGACGGGGCCGACGGTGCCCTCCACGCCATGCTTGAACGCGTTCTCCAACAGCGGCTGCAGCAGCAGCGTGGGGAACGGTGTGACCTCCAGCGACGGGGCGATCTGCCATGCCAGGGTGACGCGTCCGCGGAACCGCTCGCACATGATGTCGGTGTACAGGCGCAGGGCACGCAGCTCTCCGCCCAGCGTGGTCATCTCATGCTCTGCCGCCTGCAGGCTGATGCGCAGCAGGTCGCCGAGCGCGGCGACCAGTCGGTCGGCACGCGCGACATCGCTGTGCATCAGAGAGGAAACCGTATTGAGCGCATTGAACAGGAAGTGCGGCCGCAGCTGGCCCTGCAGCCGGGCCAGCTGCGCTTCGGCCAAGGCTTTACGGGCCTGGACGTAACGGTGCCGCTGCAGTTGCCATTGCGCGTGCGAATCGAGTCCGAACAGGATTCCCAGCCACAACCCCAGAAAGACCAGCAGGCGCAGGGTTTCGTAGATCAACACGAAATGCCACTCCGGATGGTCATAACTGCGATCCATCAGGGCATACACGCCACTGCGGATCGCATACACCGCCACGATGAATGAAACCGCGACCAGGGGCAGCCAGCGCAGGTAGCGCCAGCACCAGACCAGGGGCCTGTCCAGATAGGCAAGCTGGCTTCGCCGCATGCGCAGCGCCAGGCACAGCCACCCGGTTGCCACGATCGCAGAACTACCCTCCCACGTCAGTGGCTCCCACCAGGCCGTCGCCGGGTTACGCAGCGCATCCTGCATCGCGGTGCAGATCATCAACAGCCAGAATGCCAGCCACAGCGCGGCCAAGGTCGTCACGCGCAGGGGCGCTGCGGAGCTCTCCGTAGACATCACGGGCACTGGAGCGGTCTGCATGCTCATGTGGCAAAAGTCTAGCCCAAGCCGGCCCTGGTGCTCACGCGTGTGGGGCAAGCGGGACGTGGAAGGGGTAAGCGGGAGCCTCCCTCAGCGTTACGCCCGCCGGGACGAGGAACGCTCAGCCCAGCAGGCACGGCGGGAACCTCACCCGCCGTGCCCGACCCTTCACAGCAAATGCGGCCGCTCGGTACCAAACAGCAGCCGCTTGGCTCCATCGCGCCAGACATCCGGGCACGACTTCCCGCGCACCACGGCCGCAACGGAGTATGCGTAGCCGCGATTGCCAGGCCTGACATTGCCCAGTGCGGCCTCTGCCTGCTCCACGCTGGCATTCGCGCGCACCGCATCAACGAATGCCACCACGCGCTTCGCTTCGTCCGGGTCAGTGGCCAGCACCCTCTCGCGCCAAGCCGCTTCGTTGCGGCCTTGCCTCAACGCCAGTGCCCACATGCTCCACGCCGAATCCGGGTCGATCCCCTCCTCTGCCGGCAGATCCAGTCCCTTCTTGACCAGGTCGTCCGGCGCGCCGTCAGAGGCCGCGACCAGGCGGACAACACGTGGCAGCAGTTCGGCGTCGGTCTCCGCCAGGCTCACTGCGCCGTGGTACTCGCCCCGGTGGAGTCGCATATAGGCCTCGTACGGCGAGCCCATGACCTCGGTGCTGTCGAGCGCCAGCAGGTTGGCCAGGTAGGCGGACTGTGCAGCCAGCGGCTGAAGCTGCTGTTCGCTGGCGCCCAGCATGCGTTTGACGCGTGCCAGTTCCACCGCCGTGGACTCTGCGGTCTGCGGGGCCATCGCAGAATTCGACCAGACCTCGTTCGCACCGGCCCAGTCACCGCGCGAGGCAAGTACGTAGCCGGCAGCGAGACCGAACCACGGCTGCTCCGGCCAGCGCCGCTGCCCGGCGAGGAAGGCCTCGTCCTGCGCCGCGCCGTCGGCCATGCAACGCACGGCGAGATAGGCCAGCGCCGAGGAGGTCGGCTTGCTCGCCGCCATCTGCTGCTGGCGTCTGCACGCGGCATTGTCCCCACGCTCCTCGCTGAGCTGCTGCTCGATGCGCAGGGTTGCAACATCTTCGGGATGGCGCGTCAGCCGTTCTGAAACCAGGCCCCGCAGCAATTCCGGGTTCTGCGATGCTATCGCGAGCCAGGTGGTCAGGTGGCGTGAGTCCGGTGCATCCCAGCGCGCATGTGCGAGGATCATGGCCTGGCGCTGGGCTTCATCGGTCACCAGGCCAAGCTGCCGCTGTGGCGCCAGGTCGCCCGCTGCCGATACCACCGAGCGCTTGCCGCCATTGCCATGCTTCGTCTGGATGGAACTCGGCGGTTCCTCGAGCACGAAATCGGCACTGGTGGCTGCCCAGCGCTCCGCCCCCAGCTTGCGCTCGGGTTCGGGCGTCTCGCCGCCGTAGACTGCCGTCCATTCGACCATCGGCGTCGCGCCCGCAACGTTGTAGGCGAAGTGCGAGCGGCCGGTCATCCGCTCGGTCTTGAAGGACTCGATCAGCTGCCCGTCCGCGCTGTGGGTGACCACCTCATGCGCGGCCCCCGGCGCCACCTCCATGCTGGCACTCTGCAGCGGCTCCAGCGCGAGGGTGTGGCCGTCGAGGGTGACGCTGACCGGGGTAGCCAGGCCGTTGTAGAGCGAGACCGTAGCGGCGCCGGTGTGCATGCCGAACACCAGTACGCCAACAACGATCGCCGCCGCTGCAGACGCACGCGCTGTGCTTGCAGCCCAGCCGTCGGCGGTCTGGAAGCGGTCCCACCAGCCCAGCTTGGTCTGCAGCTTGCGCTCCTGGCCGGGCAGCAGCACCGGATAGGGCGTCGGTACCTTCGACGGCGTCGGCGCGGACGGCGCTACCTCGTCCGATCCCAGGCGCGCTACCACGGCATCTTCGTTGGCCAGCAGCGCCTCCAGCGTCGCCGCGCGCAGCTGCGACAGCGCGGCGCAGGTGTGGTTGACCCAGCCGCTGGAATGCTTGATCCAGTTGTCGATGTTCGCCTGCACCGGTGTGGGCAGGCCCAACTCGCCCAGTGTCTCTTTCAGCGGCTTGCCGCCGTGTTCGACGACGGTTTCATCGATCACGCAGTTGTGGGCGTAGTCGTAGATGACGCCCAGGGCCTGCCGCACCTTTTCGGCGGTGCCAAGCAGGCGGCGCAGCTCCTTGTCGGAAACACGCTTGTCGGCGGTCACCACATGCAGGGTGTTGAGGAAGAGCCCGTAGGCGTCACGCAGGTCCGCTTCGACGTGCTCACAATAGTGCAGCAGGGTCACCTGCCCTTCCAGCAGGTTCTCCCATCCTGCCCCGCTGTGGCGCGCGGCCAGCCGATGCAGGCTGCGGCATTCCTGGTCGTGCTGGAATACGGCCTGCCGCAGCGGCGCGATCTCCGCATCCAGCGTTGCGATGACCGGGCCGAGGCGTCGGGTGTCCAGCACCTGGTCACGCCAATGCACGCGGTTGCCGGTGGCGCGCAGGTGGCCGGCGCGGGCGGCGTCCAGCGTGGCACGCTCATCTTCCAGCAGTTGCAGCTGCTGCAGCGCCTTGCCATGGGCGGGTGCATACAGGCCGGTGACGCGCTCGCGGATCTGGGCGTCGGTCAGCGGGGCAATGGTGTGCAGGAACAGCTCGGCTGGGGTGGCCACGCCGCGCACGAAGGAGCGCCGCAGGTAGGTGCCCTGGTAGCGCTGGTGCAGGGCACGGATGGCGAATTCGGCGTCGAGCCGGCTCAGCGAAACGGCGCCATCGGCGAACGCCGGCGGGGTTTCGCGCAGCATGTCGCGGGTGAGCTGATGCCGGAGTGCGTCCGCATCACGGAACAGCAGCATGGCCGGGCGTTCATCGATCGCCGCTTCCACATAGCGCCGCTTGAGGTTGTTCTCGCGGTCGGCATTGGCCGGGTGCGTGGACCACATCTGCGGCACGCGCACCATCTCGCGGCGGAACACGCGATGCTGCTCGCGCTCGCGTTCGGGCAGCTGCGGCGGATCGGCATACAGCGGGTCCGGCGACACCCGGCGCAGGTTGGCAAGCATGCGCGTCTGCACGGCAAACAGGTCGGCCACGGCATGGCCGGCCTCGAACTCGCGCGAGGCGAAGGCCAGCGACCTGCCCCAGGCATCGTCGGCCGCGCCCAGGCGGTGCAACGCATGCACCAGGGCATCGCTGCCGGCGAGCGAGGCGGCGACCAGGTCCGCCTGGTATTCCATCTCCCGCGACAGGGCCCGCTCGGACAGGGCCACCACGCTGAACGCCGTATCCACCAGCGAGCGGATCGCCCAGACGATGAGGGACAGCACCCAACCCACCCAGGCAATGCGCAGGTCCAGGCGCGAAACGGTGGCCAGAAGGGCGTCGAGCGCATCACGCCGGGCGACCAGCTGGCTGGCGATCTGGTGGGCCACGTACACCCAACGCCCGACTGCCATCGTACGCTGCGCGAAGTGCCCGAATTCGTGGGCCAGCACCGCCTTGAACTCGCCCAGGTTCAGCGCGTTCACCAGCGCCAGGCCGATGTCCAGGTTCTTGCGCGAGGGAAACAGCAGGTTGAACAGCGACAGGTCGTAGAACACACCGGCATTGACCCGCGCCGACAGGTACACCCGCGTTGGGCGCGGCGCGCCGGCCTCGTCGGCCAGGCGGTGCAGGAACGCGAACAGCTCGGGCTGGTCGGCCGGCTTGAGTTCCAGGTCCTTGGAGGTCTGGCCACGCTTGAGGAAGACCAGCCCCTTGGCCATGAAGGCGGCCAGGAACAGGGCGAACACGCCGACGATGATATTGATCAGCGTGTTGCCGCCCTCGCCGGCCAGCACCGTGCGGAACACGCGATAGGCGGTCCAGCCGAACCAGCCCATCAGCGCGAAGTAGGCGGTGGCGAAGCTGAGCAGGCCCGCCACCGCAAGCCATGCATGGCGTCGATAGGCGGAACTGGGTGCGGTCAGTTGTGCAGGCACGGCCGACGGCCCCGCCGGATAGAGCGAATCCATTATGCAAATCCCCCTGTTGTCCTGCTCCGTGCCGTCCCCCCGGACGTGGCGCGGAGCTTACCCGGCGTCATGCCCGGTCCCGGGCCGATTGTGCACGTTGTTGGGCGGGTGCGCATCTGCCCGGCTCGCGGTTATCGCAAGGCCTGGCCTGGCTCAGGGCTCCATCAGCCGCTCCGCCCGCATGCGTCGCAGCCGGCGCGCGGTCAGGGTCAAACCGTCCACCGCACCTGCTTCCGAGCGGGTGAACGTCAGCGTCCATGGACCGCTTACAAAGCGGTCGCCGCCGACGGGTTCCAGTACCAGATCACTCTGGCGAGGCCAGCGCAGCCTCAGCTTTCCCTCCGCCATGAGCACGGTATAGGTCATGTCGACCTCGTCGATACGGTACTGGCCGGCAAACGTCGTCAGTGCAGCAGCCGTCGGCAGTGGAGCCTGCATGCGGGTGAAGACCCGCGGCGTAGGCCAGGAATCCCAGATCTTCAGCCTGCCCTCCCCCGTCCTGCCGTTCGCAGCGGAATTGAACTGCCAGCGCGATGTCTCACCCGAACGGAACAGTCCGCCTCCAAGCGCGTCGAGTGGCAGGGGCGCGCCGGCAGGGCGCAGAACCCCGTCCTTCATTTCCACGCGCACCACCTCATCGGTCAATGGGCTCCAGTAGACGCCAGCCAGTGCCGCCAGTTGTACCGTCGGCGTCTTGACCGATGGCGCGGGTGGCGCCAGCTGGTTGCCCAGATACACGGCCGCTATCTTCTGCGTAAGCTCCTGCGGCGCGATCGAGGCGCCGTTGCACAGCGTCACGATGGCCAGATGCTGATCGGGGAACGCGACGGCGTCCGCTCGATAGCCCGCATGTACCCCGTCATGACCCATCGTACGCAGGCCCCGGTAGGTGCTGACGAATACCCCGCCACCGTAGCCGGTGGCCTCGCCGTTCTGCGTTGTCGCTGATGTCCGCATGAAGGTCATCAGCTCATCCTGGCCGCCAGCGTGTGCATGGATGAGGTGGTCCTCCCACTTCAGCAGGTCGCCCACGGTGGTGAACACGCCGGTAGGCCCGTAGTAGTCCGAGGCCGGAACGCTGATCTGCCAGCCGCCGTCGCCGTTCGATTGATAGCCTGTCGCGCGCCTGCGCACCACCTCGTTATGGTCGTCCTGGAAGTGCGTGTCGGCCATGCCCAGGGGGTGGAATATCCGCTCCTGGGCGAACACGCGGAGCGGCGTGCCGGACACACGCTCGGCAATCACTGCCAGCAACGTGTAGCCGAGGTTGTTGTACAGCGTCTCGCTTCCCGGCGCGAAGTTCAGGCCGCGCTGCTTCGCGGCGATCGCGAGCATGTCGTCCTGGGTCATCATGTCATCGCTGCGCCAGCCCGCCAGGTACAGCAGCTGCCCCTGCTCGCGCAGGCCGCTGCTGTGGTGGATCAAGTGCGAGATGGTGATCTTCCTGCCGAAATCCGGCATCTCTGGCACGTAGGTGCGGATGTCATCGTCCAGCGACAACTTGCCGTCCTGCGCCAGCAGCGCAATGGCATAGGCGGTGAACTGCTTGGAAATGGAGCCGGTGAGGAAGATCGAATCCGGGCTGATGGGAATGTCGTACTCGAGATTCGCCATGCCGTAACCACGGGTATAGTCCACGGCGCCGTCGCGGGAAATTCCCACCGCGCAGCCGGGGATGCTGGTGCCGGTCCACGGCGCGAAGATCGCGTCCACCTGCTCGTGGCGGTCTGCGGGGATGGTGCCTGCGGACCGGGCTTGGCCGATGGAAGGCTGCGAGGCCCAGGCACCGGCAATGAACGCCATCAGAAACGCGGAGCTGCTGACACGCACGAGATACCCCTGGAGTGGTGCCGACGGAGGTGAAGGCCAGCGCAACCTAGCATGGCCCCCGGGGCCGGCGACATAGGCCAGAAGTTCGCGCCCGCGCCATGCGTGCAGCATTCGCCAGAGGATCAGTGATCTCCGCGGGCGCCATTTGCCGGCGTGGTCGCAGTCGTCGGTAACAAGCCTTCCAACAGCGCCTTGTCCAGCTTTGCCGCGACGCCGACGCTGCGGCCGGCAAGATTGGCGACCTGGTACTGCACCGCCACGCCCAACACCTGGGTGGCCTCGGAGAGGTTCAGGGCATAGCGTTGGCGCAGCCATTGCAACATGCCTGATGTTGCAGTTCGCAGCGCGTCGTCGCTGGAACCGCCCTGGCCCAAGGTCATGATCTGCGTGGGTGACTCAACACGCGGCGTATTGATCGGTTGCCGCTTCAACAGTTCAACCTTCACCACCACATCCAGCGACGTTTCCAGGGCCCACTGCGTTGTTTCGCCGTCGCCCTGGAGGGCATGGCCGTCGCCCAGATACAGCAATGCGCCGGGCTGCTGGACTGGCAGGAACACGGTGTTGCCCTCGACAACGCCATTGAAATCCATGTTGCCGCCAAAGTCACCGGTGTCTCCCGTGGAGAACGGCGGATAGCCGAAGCCCGGCGCGACGGCAAGGCCACCCAGCATTGGCTTTACCGGGACCTCGAAATTCTTCAAGGCGCCGGTTGCACCCTGCGGACGTGCGAGCCCTTTTCCGCGATCCAGCTCCCATCGGACGGGCTTGCCGAGCGCCGCGGCTTCGGCGGCGACGCGCGGCGTCTTCAGTCGCCCCACCACGCCATCGAGGCTGTCGGCGTAGTCGCGATTGAGCTTGAGCGACGTGAGCGTTATCGCGAGCGTGTCGCCGGCTTCGGCGCCGACCACGAAGAAGGGCCCGACCTGAGGATTGCCAAACAATGCCCGCGTGATGCCTTTCTCGTCGACGCCACCCGAGTCCAGTGTCTTCGTCTGCACTGAATCACCCGGCCATATCACCAGTGCCGGCGCACGGTCCGCGCTGAAGGTGTTGGTATAGTCCGTCGGCGTGAACAAATGCAGCCTGGGTACAGCCGCAGAGCGCGTGGGCACTCGCCATGCGCTGAACGCATGGGTGGCGCGCGCTTGGCGATTGTTGGTGTCAGGCTGATCGCTTTGTCCCTGCAACCGAGCGCCATCGACGCGGCCATCGAAATGAAGGACCTGCCCCTGGCTGTCCTTCACCGCGAACTGCATCTGCATACCGGTAGACGTGCCCTCGAGCGGGTCGCCGTCCAGAGTGCCTTTGATCTGCTTCCCCTGCACGTCAAGATTCAGGGTCTGATAGTTCTTGTTGCCCCACAGGTCGGTGGCGACGACCCATTGTTCGGTGGCCAGGGCATTCAACGGCAGTGCCGCCAGCAACAGCAGACTCGACTTCAAGGAGATTGGCACGGGGTGGAACTCCATCAAGGTCGACAAGGCCTGTGGCCGGAGTCTAGGGGCGGCCCAGCGGCACCCACAGTGTCAAACGTAACGTGGACGCGGGGCTGGCTGAGGGTTGCCATGCTGTACTCCCTGATGGCTGACAGCGGTCACTTGTTCCGGGCCGGCCCAACGCGAGAATTACCCCATCCCGCACGGCACTGCCGGCACCCACCCCAAGTCAAGGACGTTCCATGGACATGCTCAAACTGTTCGCTTCTCACACCCCGGGCTGGGTCTGGGCGCTTCTGATCTTCCTGATCACCCGCGGCATCAGTGCCATGAAGCCGGGGGAAACCTCACTGGGCAAGCTGACCATCGTGCCTGCGTTACCGTGCCGATCGCTGTTATCGGCAGTCGTTTGGGAATCGACCCTACCACCTTAGATTGAGGATCAGTTCCAGGTGTTCGCCTGGTTCGAGGCGGTTTGGGGCGAGGGTGAAGCCGTCTGGCGGGCCGGTTTGGGGTTCCACGCAGGTTGCATGGGGGGCGGCGTCGTAGACCACCCAGTGGTGGGTGTTGGCTCGCAGCCTCAGGCGCTGGCCGGCGGACACCAGTGTCATGTCTGCCTGGTTGATGAAGCAGTCGTCCCATGGGCCGGGTGATGCGCTTACCAATGGCAGCCTGGCGATGCCCTCCTCGTCCCGTGGGTACATGGCGTCGGGCGCGAACAGCAACTCATCCGGCTTGCGAAACCACGGGTGCCAGCCGAGTACGGCGGGCATCGGTTGGGTGCCGGCCTGCACTGCGAGGCGCAGCTCCAAGCTGTCGGGCGTTAGTTGGATGACCTGCGTTGCCGTGCCGCCGAAGGGCCAGTGGCCGTCCTCGGGAAGCTGCAGTGACAACGTGGCTGTGTCCGCATCCCGGCTATCAATCTGCCAGGGCAGTGCGAACCCCACGCCGTGGATGGCGTGTTCGCCGAAGTTCGTTGGCAGCGCATACGCCTTGCCATCGAAGTTGAAACGCCCGTGCCGGATGCGGCCGGCCCACGGCACCATCGGGTAGCAGCCCCAGGCGATGGTGGCCTCCCCGCCCTCCTGTTCGTCGACCAGCCACTCCACGCCGTCGTAGCGGATACGGGCAAGGCGTCCGCCGGCCTCAGGGGCAAGCGCCACTTCCAGCCTGCCCGCGCGCAACCAGTGCAGGCGGCCAGCAGGCAGTGGCGCCTGCGCGTCGTCGATGGGCAACAGGCTTTCAGTTGCCATAGGGATCAATGGTCCGGATGCTGCCGTCCGCTTCCATGTGCAGCAGGGTGCACTTGACCGAGCGCAGATGGGTGACCCCGCCCGACAACAGAGAGTCGTGATAGAACAGGTACCACTGCCCTTCGACCTCGCAGATGGAGTGGTGCGTGGTCCAGCCCACTACGGGCTTGAGGATCACGCCACCGTAGGTGAACGGGCCGTACGGACTGTCCCCGATGGCGTAGCACAGCAGGTGCGTGTTGCCGGTCGAGTACGAAAGGTAGTACCGGCCTTGGTACTTGTGCAGCCACGGCCCTTCGAAGAATCGGCGCTCATGGTCATCGGCGCGTAGCGGCTGGCCGTGCTCATCCAGGAGGATGACTTCCCGCGTGGGCTCGGCCAGCTGGGTCATGCCCGCTTCCAATCGGCCGACACGCGGGCCCAGTACCGGCGCATCGCCGGTGGGCTCTTCGTGCGCGGCGTCGTAGCGGTTGTCGCGGTACTTCTGCAGCTGGCCACCCCAGATGCCGCCGAAGTAGAGGTAATGCGTGCCGTCATCGTCTTCATATACGGCCGGGTCGATGGAGTACGTGCCTGCCATCGGCTCCGGTTCGGCGGTGAACGGACCCTCCGGGCGATCGGCCACGGCGACGCCGATGCGGAATCTGCCCTCCCCGTCCTTGGCCGGGAAATAGAGGTAATAGCGGCCATCGCGGTGGGCCGCGTCGGGTGCCCACATCTGCTTTGCTGCCCAGGGCACGTCGCGCACATGCAGGGCCATGCCGCAATCGGTTGCCACGCCGGTGGGGCTGTCCATCCGCAGTACGTGATAGTCCTCCATGCCGAAATGCCCGCCCTCATCGTCGAACGGCGCGCCGGCGTCGATGTCGTGCGAGGGATAGATGTACAGCCGCCCCTCGAACACATGGGCCGACGGGTCGGCCGTGTAGATATGGGTCACCAGCGGCTGGGAGATGGCATGTGCCGCCAGGTGCCCCAGGTTGTTGCCCTCGCGACGCTGCTGCAGGTCCTGCTCGATGCGGGTTTCCATGCGCTTGTCGATCTTGTAGAGGAACAGCATCGCCACGGCGATCAGGAACGGAAGGGAGCAGTACACGCTCACCGTCAGGCGGATGCCGTTGACCACGCCCTCCGGCTGCTGGTCTGCGCCGGCCTGGTAGCCGTAGTACGCCAGGATGCCGGCGACCAGTGCACCACCAATGCTCAGGCCGATCTTCAGGCCGCACAGCATCGCCGAGAAGATGATGGCGGTGGCACGACGGTTGTTCTTCCATTCGGAGTAGTCGGCAACGTCGGCGATCATTGCCCACAGCAAGGGGATGGTGATTCCGTAGCAGAACCCGTGCAGCATGAAGGAGACGAACGCCACGGCCACTGCGGTGGGCGGGAAGAAGTAGAACACCAGCAGGAACACGGTGGATACCAGCAGCGCGCCGCCGAACACATCGCGCTTGCCGAAACGGTCGGCCAGCCGGCGTGAGACCCCGATACCGAGAATCATGCAGATGATGCCGCAGGCGTTGAACAGGCTGAACGCGGAGGTCGCCGGGTCCTTCGGCCATGCGAATCCGGACAGGCCCAACCCGTTGAGTGCCGCGTTCAATCCCCCGATGAAGCGATTGAAGCCGGTGTTGTCGAGGAACGCCGCCAGCGCGGGCTCGCTCATGTAGTACTGGAAGTAGTAGATGTAGGTGCCGCCCTTCAGGGCCAGGTTGATGAAGACCAGGATCGTCAGCGCCAGCATCACCTGCCACGGCCGGTTGCGCAGCAGGTCGGACAGATCCTGCAGCACCCCGCCGGTCTGCTCCTTGGCCGGCACGATGCGCTCGCGGGTGGTGGCGAAGGTGATCAGGAAGAACACCGTGCCCACCACCGCGAACACGGTCATCACCCGCTCGAAGCCCAGTACGCGATCGCCGTCGCCCAGGATCAGCACCAGCGGCAGCAGCAGTACCTGGATGATGAACTGCGCGATCATCACCGCCACGAAGCGATAGGCCGACAGGCTGTTGCGCTGGGCCATGCTGCCAGTGAGCACCCCGCTCAGCGCGGAGTACGGCAGGTTGTTGGCCGCATACACCAGCATCAACAGGCCATAGGTGGTCAGGGCGTAGATGATCTTGCCATGCTCCCCAAAGTCCGGCGTGCTGAAGGCAAGCAGCGACAGCACGCCGAACGGGATCGCCGTCCACAGGATCCACGGCCGGAACCTGCCCCATCGGGTAGCGGTGCGGTCGGCGGCGATGCCGATCAGCGGGGTGAACACGAATGCCCCCAGCAGGCCGATCACGAAAATGATCGTCGCCGCGGTGGCGGGCGGCAGCCGGTACACATCGGTATAGAAGAACGCCAGGTAGGTGATCAGCGTCTGGAAGATCAGGTTCGCGGCGAGGTCGCCCAGGCTGTAGCCCAGCTTTTCCCGGACCGACAGGGTGTGCTCAGTCACGGGTTGCCTCCACCTTGAACTGGGCCTGCGCCCGTGCATCGGCACTGGAGCCACCTACCCTGACCTCATACGATCCTGGCGGCACGACATACGCCCCCCGCGTTTCGTCGTACTGGCGCAGCGCCTGCTGCGCGTCCAGATCGAAGGAGACGCTGCGCCGCTCGCCCGGGGCCAGGTGGACACGCTGGAAGCCGTGCAGCGCCTGCACGGCATCGCCGGGCCCAGCATCCAGCCGCCGCACATACAGCTGCACCACTTCGTCGCCCGCACGCTTGCCGGTGTTGGCGACCTCCACCTGTGCCTTGAGGCGCCCGTTCGCGGCGATGCGGGGCGCGTCGAGGCGGAGCTTGCCGTAGTCGAACGTTGTATAGGACAGCCCGTGCCCGAACGGATACAGCGGTGTGCCACGGAAGTAGCGGTAGGTGCGGCCTTCCATCGTGTAGTCGTCAAATGCCGGCATCGCCTGGTCCGCCTTGTAGAAGGTCACCGGCAGGCGCCCGCCGGGGGTGACGTCGCCGAACAGCGCCTGGCCCACGGCGGTGCCGCCGCGTTGCCCGGGATACCAGCTCATCAGGATGGCGGGCAGGTTCGCCTGGGCCCATTCCACCGCCAGTGCCGACCCGCCGGTAAGCACCATTACCACCGGCTTGCCGGTGCCGTGCAGCGCTTCCAGCAGGGCCCGCTGCGGCGCGGGCAGGCGCAGATCGGTGCGGTCGCCCCCGGCGAAGCCCGGGTAGTTGACCTTCATCTCTTCGCCTTCGACGTCACCCGTCAGGCCACCAACGAACACCACCACATCGGCGCTGCGGGCGGCATCAAGTGCCTCTTCGAACGGCGGCTTGGCACCGGGCATGCGCCAGCCCAGCCGCACGCCGGCGTCGCGCTCGGCATCGTAGTACTCGAGTTTGAGGTCGTAGGCACGGCCGGCCTGCAGATCCAGGTCCACGCCATCGCTGTGCAGGCGGTCACTGTTGGCCCAGTGGTCCAGCACCCGCTTGCCGTCCACGTAGAGGCGGAAGCCGTCGTCGGCGGCGGCCTCGATGCGGTAGCGGCCGGACACCGGCGGCAGCAGCTGGCCACTCCAGCGGATGCTGAAGTTGTCGTTGGGAATGCCCTGCCCTGGCGCCGCTTCGCCACGAGCCAACAGGTTGTCGGTGGGGGAACCGCGGTCCCAGCGGAAGCCGATCTGGGCATCGGTGCGGACCAGTGCCGGCGTGCCGGAAAGATCGACGGTGCGGAAGTACTCACCGCGCAGGCCGCGTTCCGGGGAATCGGGTGATGGCCGCAGGTACGCCGCTTCGATCAGCGGCGTGGCGCTGGGATCGTCACGCCCTTCCACCAGATCCACGCCGCGTGCATAGCGCACTTCCACGCCCTTTGCGGCATCGCGTATGCCCTGCAGGATGGTCACCGGTGCCGCCGGCGTGCCGAAGTAGTTGCCGAGCAGCGCCATGGTGTCATCGGCAGTCGGGCCGACCACGGCGATGCGCTTGAGGTTGCGTGAAAGCGGCAGCACGCCATCGTTCTTCAGCAGCACCAGCGATTCCTGCGCGGCCTTCAGGGCCAGCGTGTCGTGTGCGGGGGCCTGGTTCACCGATGCGGGAATCCGGGCCCACTTCACGCGTTCCGGTGGGTCGAACATGCCCAGTCGCATCCGCGCGGTGAACAGCTGGGTTACGGCGTCGTCGATTTCCGCTTCGCTGATCAGGCCCTGCTGTACCGCTGCCGGCAGCGTCGCGTATTCCTGGCCGCACTCCAACTCGGTGCCGTTCTTCACCGCCAGCGCGGCGGCGGCTTCGCGGGTGGGCACGATCTTGTGATGCATCCAGATGTCGACGATGGCCCAGCAGTCGGACACTACGTAACCCTTGAAGCCCCAATCGCGACGCAGCACATCGCGCAGCAGGAACTGGCTGGCGCTGGCGGACTCGCCATACACGCGGTTGTAGGCACCCATCACCGCATCCACCTGCCCCTCTTTCACCAGCGCCTCGAACGCCGGCAGGTAGGTGTCGTACAGGTCGCGCTTGCTGGGCCGGGCGTCGAAGTGGTGGCGGTCGGCTTCGGGGCCACTGTGCACGGCCAGGTGCTTGGCGGTGGCGTCCAGCTTGCGGTACACCGGGTCGTCGCCCTGCAGGCCGTGCACGAAGGCCACGCCCATGCGCGCGGTGAGGTACGGGTCCTCACCGTAGGTTTCCTGGCCCCGGCCCCAGCGCGGGTCGCGGAAGATGTTGATGTTCGGCGACCAGAACGTGAGCCCCTGGTAGCGGCCATGCGCGCCCTCGCGCAGGAACTGGTGGTGCTTGGCGCGTGCCTCGTCGCTGATGGTGGTCGCCACCTGCCCCATCAATGGCACGTCGAACGTGGCGGCCAGGCCGATGGCCTGTGGGAACACGGTGGCCTGCCCTGCCCGGGCCACGCCGTGCAGCCCTTCGTTCCACCAGTCGTACGCGGGAACACCCAGCCGCTCGATGGCGGGCGCGGCGTTCTGCATCTGGGCGGCCTTTTCCTCCAGGGTCATCTGCGCGACCAGCGAGGCGGCGCGGGTCTCGAAGCTGGCCGAGGTGTCGAGCCACGGCTGTGGCGCGGCGGCGTGACCGACAGTGGCCAGGGTGATGGCGGCGCATAGCGCCAGCGTGTGGAACAAGGGCCTGCGCGTCATCAATTGCTCCTCAGGGCGCGCTCGTCGCGCGCGAATGGTCCCAGCAGGGCGCCCACGAAGCCGCCTGCACGATCCGTACTCAGTACCGTTCCGTCCACGTCATCGGCGAGGGTCTGCCAACCGTGCTCGCCGCCGGTGTCAAAGGCGAACGCGTAACGTCCTCCCTCCCCCTTGATCCGGAGGCGCAACGAGGCGGCCGCATCCAGCTCGCGCGATGCCAGTGTTTTCGTTACGCCGCCGCCGTCGCGCCCTTCCAGGAAGATCGCCACGCGATCATCGCCAAGGCTGCGGACGCCGAGGAAGTACCAGTACGCTTCGCTTTGGAACGCGGCCAGCCCTGCGGCCACGCCCGCGGCGGGCCGCGTCATTTCGGTGCTGGCCTCGAAGCGCAGGTGCTGCTGGCGGCGGCCAAGGAACGCGGGGTTACGCAGCGTGCCGAGGTCTTCCGGCAGCGGGTGTATGGCCAGGAAACCGGGGCGCTCGCGCAGCTCCGCCCAGGCCTGTTTGGGTACGCGCACGCGCAGCCAATCGTTGCCGAGCGTGGGTGTATCGAACGCGTTTCGCTCTACGAAGTTGCCGGTCGAAGGGGACTGTTTCGCGTCGCCCCGCATCCACGAAGGTCCTTTGACCACGTACGGGATGGCCTGGCCCGCCTGCAGGATAACCGGCCAGCCGTCACGCCATTCCACCGGCAGCAGGTAGGTTTCGCGCCCGGTGTTGTAGTGGCGAATGTCGTAGTTGCGGCTGGCAAGGAATACCGCCCACCAGGAGCCGTCCGGGCCTTCCACCAGGTCGGCATGGCCGGCGTTGGTGATCGGCAGCGCCCTGTCATTGGGCAGGTCGCGCTGGGTGAGGATCGGGTTGCCCGAATAGGGGATGTAGGGGCCCCAGACGTCGCGGCTGCGCAGCACCACCTGCGAATGCTGCGGGCCGGTGCCGCCTTCGGCGTCGGAGAGGTAGTACCAGCCGTCGCGCTGGTACAGGTGCGGGCCCTCGATCCAGATCGGGTTCTTTGCCGGCTCCACGCCGCCGTCGATGAGCGCCCTGCGCGGGCCCACCGGCTTGAACGACGCCAGATCGAGCTGCTGCATCCAGATGGCGCGGTGCCCCTCGTAGCGCGGCGGGCCGGGCGGCACATCGTTATTGAGCAGGTAGACCTTGCCGTCCTCGTCGAAGAACAGCGACGGGTCGATGCCCTCGATACCCGGAAGCCAGTGCGGGTCGGACCAGGGGCCAGCCGGATCGGGGGCGGTGGCGATGAAGTTGCCGCCGCTGTCCACCGCCGTGGTGACCACGTAGAAGACCCCGTCGTGGTACGAGATGGCCGGCGCGAAGATGCCACGTGACACGCTCAGTCCATCGAAGTCCAGCTGCGAGGGCCGGTCGATGACATTGCCGATCTGCTTCCAGTGCACCAGGTCCACGCTTTCGAACACCGGAATGCCGGGGAAATAGGTGAAGCTGGAGTTGACCAGGTAAAACTTTCCGTTCGCACGAGTGATGCTCGGGTCCGCGTGGAAGCCGGCCAGGATCGGGTTGCGGTAATGCCCGGCGGGCAGCGGCGGTTCAAACGCCGCGTCATTGCCGGCGTATTCGAACCAGTCGAAGTACACCGGGGGCGCGGGCGTGGCTGCCTGCACCTGAAGCGCAGCGGACAGCAGCAGTACCGTGGCAGGCAACAGGCGCATCAGGGTTTCCCTGCAGGGGTGAGAGAGAGCTCGAACGGACCGGCAGGTGCGCCGCTGCTGTCGCGCAGCGTACAGACCGGGCCGTCTGCCCAGCAGTAGCGGACGCTGGCGGCCGTTGCGGCCCGCAGGCTGTTCAGCACTACCGCGTGGCCGTCCAGCGTGGCGTCGGCGTATGCGCAGTTCTTCGCCTCGGCGTCGCACAGCTCAAAGCCGATGGGGCCGTTCGCACCCGTTGCGACGAGCGTTCCCGTGACATCGTCGAACCCGATGCGCACCTCAACCCTCGTGCGGGATACCTTGCCTGCCGTCGGACCGGATGGGGCTACTGCCCGTTCGCCATACACCACATGGCGCGCCACCCGTGCCAGACGCCGGCCCAGTTCCTGTTTGTTCGGCGGATGGATGTCGTAGGCATCCCCGATGTCGATGGCGAGCGCCAGGCCGGTATGCGGGTCCTCCGCAGCAACGCGCCGCTGCGCCTGGCGCACCTGCGCCCAACCACTTTCAACCGGGGCCACGGGTGGCTGGCCATAGCCGGCCAGCTGCACCACCAGCAGCGGCATCTCCGCCCCGAACTGCCTGCGCCAGTCATCGCGCAATGTGCGCAGCCTGTCCGCGTAGGCAGCGCCATCGCCGGTGTTCGATTCGCCCTGGTACCAGAGCATGCCGCGCAGGCCATAGCTCCCCAAGGGCGCGATCATGCCGTTGTACAGCGTCGAAAGGCCGGTGGCGGCATGCCAGGGTGCCAGTGGTGGTGCCTGGTCGCCGGGCGCTACGCGGTACTGCCAGCGAGCATCCAGAACGATCCGGGTGCCATCGTCCAGGTGCAGGGCGTGGGCGTCCGCGGGGCCGGCCAGGCCGCCGTCGCCCCATGTGTCCAGCACGTTGACGACGACGCTGTTGGTTCCGGCTTTCAGCAGGCCGGGCGGCAGCGGGTACGACCGTGCATCCCCCGGGGCGTTCTGGCTGCCCACCGCCACGCCATTGACCCAGGTTACGTCGGTTTCGTCGGCAGGCGCCAGCTCAAGGCTTGCACCCTGCCCTGCCTGTGCGGCGCTCAGCTTCACCTGCGTGCGGTACCAGACCATGCCGTTGTAGGCGGACAGTGCCGGAATGCCCCAGCGCTCCCATGCGCCGAGCTGGGCCGGTGCCTGGTGCCATCCGTTGTGGTCCGCGCTGGGCTGCCAGGGGGCATCGCCGGGTGTGGCACCCTCGCGCTGCTCCCACCACTGCTGCCAGTGCTTGCCCCATGCTGCGTTTGCCGCAGCAGGGTCGCTGGAATACAACGCGAACACATCCAGCGATTCCTCCATGCCGCCCTGCGCGCGCAGCGCATCGGCGCTTGTCCATGCCTCTATCCGCGAGCCACCCCACGCCGACTGGATGAGTCCCATCGGCACGTTGATGGTCTTCCGCAGTTCACGCGCAAAGTAGAAGCAGGCAGCGGAAAATTCGCGCACGGTGTCCGGTGATGCGGGTTGCCATGAAGCAGGTCCGGAGAATCCCTCCCGAGGCGTCACGGCTGCGGCCTTGGGCACGGTGAACAGGCGTATGTCCGGGTGCGTGGCAGAGGCGATTTCGCTGTCGGCGTCGAGCGCGCGCCGCACCGGCAGCTCCATGTTCGACTGGCCGGAACACAGCCAGACATCGCCCATCTGCACGTCGCTCACGGTCTGGACTACCTGCCCTGCCCATACGCTCATTTCGTAGGGTCCGCCGGCGGCGATGGGCTTCAATGTAGTGCTCCAGCGGCCCTCCGCATCCGCGCGTGCAGTAGCGGTCTGGCGTGCGAACTTCACGGATACGGTGGTCTCCGGTGCGGCATGGCCCCAGACGGGAATCGGCTGGTCCCGCTGCAGGACGGCGTGATCCTGGAACAGCGGGTGCAGGAGCGGAGTCACGGATTCCTGCGCCATGGCCGGCGCAACGCAGCAGGCCAGAAGGCTGGCCAACATCCAGGCGGCCCACGGTTTACAGCTCATCGCCCATCTCCCGGTGCGGACGGATATTGCAGGGCTTCGTAATACGCCAGCGGGTGCGGGGGCGTGGCTTCGCCTGGCGGCAACGGCCTGCCGCTGATGGACTGGAAGTAGGCCACGCTGGCATCGCGCCACCATTGGGCTTCGCGGAGCTGGATCTTGAGGTAGGCGGCTACCTGTTCGTGCCGTTGTGCGTCGATGCTTCCGAGCAGCGGGGCAGAGCCCCGCTCTACGGATGCGTTCGCGTTGCCGGGAAGCGGTGCGAGGCTTGCCCACGTTGCCTGCATGGCCTGAACCTGGCGTACGCCCAGCGAGTAGCGAGCCACCAGCTCGTCCCACAGCGGCCGCCCGGATGCCATGCGGTGGTCCCAGGGGACGTGGTGGAACCACAACAGCAAGGGCTCCGGAACCTGCGCCAGGTCGGCATACTTCGCGGCCACTTCCGGGGCGTACTGGGCCACGGCGTTGCTGCCCCGCGCGGTGCGGTCGAAGCCGATGCCATCGCGGTCGGCGCGGTGGTAGTAGACGGCGGTCCAGTCCGCGCGCGGGCCGCCGTCCACCCAGGGGCCCGGCCCGTAGTGGTGCCCGCGCGCCATCAGGTGGTGCAGGCCCAGCGGGGTCATGTAGTTCACCACCGCCTCGCGCGAGGCCATCATCATGTCGACGATGGGCGCTACCACCTCGGGATCCGGCGAGAACGTCATCGCCGCCCAGTCGGCAGCGATGTCGCGGGCGGATTGATCGGGATTCCAGGCAAGGCGGCCGAAGGCGTACCAGTTGGCCTGGTCGAAGTGCGATCCACTCCAGGTGCGATCGCTGCCGATGTTGGCGACGCCGGCCATGCCGGCCAGGGACTGCGCCACGGTGGCACGCTCACCGCGTGCGCGGGTGTCTGACTGCAGCACTTCCTCGAACAGCGGCCCCAGGTACACCAGGTGCGTGGCGAAGCCGAGATACTCCTTGGTGATCTGGACCTCCAGCATCAGCGGCGTGCGTGGCATGGCCCCGAACAGCGGGTGGAACGGCTCGCGCGGCTGGAAATCGATGGGCCCGTTCTTTACCTGCAGGATCACGTTCGGGCGGAAGGCACCGTCCAGGCCGAAGAACTCGGTGTACGCCTGCGTGGCGCGGTCGGCGGGCACCTCATGCGCGTAGACGAAGGCGCGCCACATCACCACGCCGCCGTGCGGTGCCAGGGCGTCGGCCAGCAGGTTGGCGCCGTCGGCATGGGTGCGGCCGTAGTCCTGCGGGCCGGGCTGCCCTTCCGAATTGGCCTTGACCAGGAAGCCACCAAAATCCGGAATGCGCGCGTAGATCTCGTCGGCCTTGTCGCGCCACCAGCGTTGTACGTTCGGGTCCAGCGGATCGGCGGTCTTCAGCCCGCCCAGTTCAATGGGTGCGCTGAAGCGTGCGCTCAGGTACACGCGGATGCCGTACGGCCGGAACACGTCCGCCAGCGCGGCCGCCTTGGCAAGATAGTCCGGTGCAAGGCTCTGCGCGCTGGCATTGACGTTGTTCAGCACGGTGCCGTTGATGCCCAGCGAGGCGTTCGCGCGCGCGTAGTCGGTGTAGCGTGGGTCGCGCCATTCCGGCAGGGTCTGCCAATCCCACAGCGAGCGGCCGGCATAGCCGCGCTCGACATGACCGTCCAGGTTGTCCCAGTGGTTGAGCACGCGCAGCCGCACCCTGGGCGATTCGCGCACCTCAAGGGCATTCAGTGACGCGCCCGTCTGCAGCAGGCGCAGCAGATGGAATACGCCGTAAAGGACCCCGATATCCTGGCGCGCCGCCACCAGCAGCACGTCGCGGCCGCCGATCCGGGTGCGCCTGAGCAGGTAGCCGTCGTCGCCCAGCGACGCCATCTCGTCACGGAACGGCGCGATCAACGCCGACGATTGTGGCGTGCCCAGCACCAGTGCGTGGTCACCGGCAGCCGCAGCCTGCATCCGCGGAGCGCGACCCAGCAGGCCTGTCAGGCCACGCACCAGCTCCTCGCGCGCGGCACGTTGCGTGGGGGTCTGATCGGGGGCGACAACCTCGCCCAACTGCGTGCGGTAGTCCGCCGCGAGCGCAGGTGCGAGGGGAACGTAACGCATCCAGAGCGCGTAGCCATCCTCCGCATGCGCACTGCCCGTACAGGCCAACAGTGCCATCGCAACACCCAGCACCCGATGACACCGCTCGACACCCGGACGGAGCAGCAGCTTCGGCAGCAAACCTTGTAAGCTCGGGCGGTGCTTTGGACGCGGCAGCGTCACAAAGAAATAAGGGAGCGCGTATTGGACAAACCGAAGAAATCGGTCCGCCGCAAAACCAGTGGGGTGACGATCGACGAGGTGGCGGCGCTGGCCGGGGTGTCGCCGATGACGGTGTCGCGGGCGATCAACCAGGGCAAGGTGCGCGATGACACCCGCGAGCGCGTGATGCGCGCGGTGCACGAACTGGGCTATACGCCCAACCTGGCCGCCAGTTCGCTGGCCGCCGCGCAGCACACGCGTATTGCGTTGATCTACACCAATCCCAGCGGTGCCTACCTGCGCGAGCTGCTGGTCGGCCTGCTGCGGGGCGCGTCCAACGCTGCCATCCAGCTGGTCATCCACTACTGGGACAACCTGGACCCCGTTGCCGAGCGCAAAGCCGCACGCGCCTTGGGCGGCCGGGTGGACGGCGTCATCCTGCCGCCCCCGCTGTGCGAGTCGCCGGTTGCCGTGACCGAGCTGGTCAAGGCCGGCATCCCGGTGGTCGCCATCGCATCGGGCCACCTGCGCGACGATATCTCCTGCGTCCGCATCGACGACTTCCACGCGGGCAAGGAGATGGCCGAACACCTGATCCAGCACGGTCACACCCGGATTGGCTTCATTCGCGGCCGCAACGACCTCAGCGCGAGCGCGCGGCGCTACGACGGCTTTGCCACCGCCCTGCATGAGGCCGGGCTGCAGGTTGAAGCTGGCCTGGTCCAGCAGGGTGATTACACCTACCGCTCGGGCCTGGCCGCCGCCGAAAAGCTGCTCTCCCACCGCCGGCCGCCCACCGCGATCTTCGCCAGCAACGACGACATGGCGGCGGCGGCGATCTCCGTTGCCCACCGAAAGGGTCTCGACGTGCCCCGCGACCTGTCGGTGGTGGGCTTCGATGACACCTCGGCTGCAACCACTGTCTGGCCCGAGCTCACCACCCTCCATCAACCCATCGCCGCGATGGCCGATGCGGCCATCGAGATCCTGCTGCGTACCATCCGCCACCGGACCGACGACACGCGCGTGTTGACCGACCACGTGCTGCAGCACCGCCTGGTGATGCGCGGTTCGGTCGCGCATCCGCCCAAGCGGTGATGGCGCAGGGTGCATCGTCACGCGCCTGGGCATGCGACGGTGGCTTCCGCTTCGTTCAAGGCGCCCAGCGCGACGCGTGACACCGAGAGCGTCATCGCGCCCGCCGTCCCGATCGACCAGGGCCGATCCAGCTTGCCGACATCCGCGCCTGCAGCCGCTAGACACTTCAAGGGCACGCCCACGCGCTTCCATTGGCCCACCGGCAGCTTGGCCAGCGTCGGTCCAATCGCAACCCGAGCCGTACATCCGGTGCCGCAGCCCACCGACAGCCACGCCTCGCCATGCGGTGCGGCGTCAACCCGCAGCGTGGTCAACAGCATCAGGTCGCCATTGCTCTCGCGCTGCAGATCCAGCGGTACGTGCGACTGCACCGCGACGGTTGCTTCACCCTTGCCCGACCACGCCAGGCGGCGGCCGTCCTCCTGCACCAGGTGGTCCACGCCGGTGACCTTCAGCAGGTCGCCATCGAGGGATTCCGGCACTTTGGTGACGGTCACGCCCTGCCCCGTACTGCCTTCCAGGCGCAGGGCCATGCCGGAACCGGCATCACCGCGCGCGAAGAACACACCCGCCGCGCCTTCGTTGCCGGTAACGCCGGAGACTTCAGGCAGTGCGGCCAGGTCGCCGTTGTCGGCATAGGTCAGGCCGAAGCCGAAGGCAAACTGCGGGTCGTAGTCCTTCTGCCCCACGTTGTTGGCGTACTGGATCGCCGTGCGCGGCCAGCTGAAGCTCAACGTGCCCTTGAAGTCGTGCTGCACGCTGCCATCGGAGTTGCGCAGCAGCACATCGGCGATGCCCGCACCTTCCGAACCGGGCAGCCACGCCACCACGAAGGCATCGGCGGCATTGATCTCCCGGTTCACCCACAGCGGCCGCCCGCTCAGGAACACCGCGACCACCGGAATGCCATCGGCTTTCAGCCGCTTGATCAATTCAAGATCCGCGTCGTCGCCCGGCTTGTACGCCAGGGTCGGCAGATCGCCCTGGAACTCGGCGTAGGGGTTCTCGCCAAACACCACCACCGCCACATCCGGCCGGGTGGCATACTTCCCATTCACCGCAAGGTCCGCGTGACCACCGGCGGCCTTGGCCTGCTGGGCGATGCCTTCGAAGATGGTGTCCGCGTTCGGAAAGTCCTTGCGGGTGGTGCCGGTGCCCTGCCAGTTCAGCGTCCAGCCGCCGGCCTGCTTGCCAACGTCGTTGGCACCGTCACCGGCCACCAGGATGCGCTGCTTCGGCGACAGCGGCAGCACGCCCCCCTGGTTCTTCAGCAGCACCAGCGACTCGCGCACCGCCTGCCGCGCCACCTCACGATGCCCGGGTGCGCCGATGAGGGCGAACTGACCACCGACCGCGCGCGACGACGGCTTGCCTGCGTCGAACAACCCCAGCCGCATCTTCACCCGCAGGATCCGGCGCACCGCATCATCGAGCCGTTCCTGGGTAATGGTGCCGTCCTTCACCGCCGCCAGCGTGGTCTCGTAGAAGCCTTTCCAGCTGTCCGAGGCCATGGCCATGTCCAGACCGGCGTTGATGGTGGCCGGGCAATCGGTGGTGGTGCAGCCCTTGACCTGGCCGTGGCCGTTCCAGTCGCCCACCACGAAGCCGCCGAAGTTCATGCGGCCCTTCAGCGCATCGGTCAGGTACGCCTTGTGGCCGTGCATTTTTTCGCCGTTGACGCTGTTGAAGGACGCCATCACGGTCTGTGCGCCCGCGGCGATCGCCGACGGGTACCCGGCGGCGTGGATGCGCACGAGTTCGGCCTCGCTGATCCGGGTATCACCCTGGTCCTTGCCATCGGTGGTGCCGCCGTCGCCCAGGAAATGCTTCACCGAGGCGATCACATGGCGACCATCGAGGAAGGTCGGCGAGCCCACCTTGCCCTGCAGGCCCTCGACCACCGCGCCGGCGTAGCTGGCCACCACCTCGGGCGATTCGGAGTAGCCCTCGTAGGTGCGTCCCCAGCGGTCGTCCTGCGGTACCGCCACGGTTGGCGCGAACGCCCACTCCATCCCGGTGGCACGCGTTTCCAGCGCGGTGATCTCCCCGATCCTGCGCACCAGGTCCGGATTGCGCGCCGCGCCCAGCCCGATGTTGTGCGGGAACAAGGTGGCGCCGACGATATTGCTCTGCCCGTGCACGGCATCGATGCCGAACAGCACCGGAATCGCCTTGCCGCCCTGCGAGGTGTCCATCGAGGCGTCGTAGAACGCATCGGCCAGCGCCAGCCATTGGGCAGGCGCGGCATCGTAGCGGCCGCCGGGGTCGGAGTTGCCCCCGGCAAGGATGGAGCCCAATCGATACCGACGCACGTCGTCCGGCGTGATGCTGGCAATATCTCCCTGCACCAGCTGGCCGACCTTTTCCTCCACCGTCATGGTGGCCATCAGCTCGGTGATGCGCTTCTCCAGCGCGGGGTCGTCGGGCAACGGCCAGGTCACCTGAGGCCAGGGGTTGGCATCGGCCTGGGCCCTGGTCGGCACCGCCGCCTTGTCATCGCCCTTGCAGGCAGCCAGCGCAAGCAGCAGCGCGGCCAGCAGGAACCCGGTGCGGCGCGTGGCGTCGTGGTTTCTCATGGTGCTCATCCTTGCCGCTGCGCTCAGCGCAACAGGTACTGGTTGATCAGGTTTTCGTAGCGTTCCTGCTTGCCGCTGATCTGCCGCGGCTCGCCACCCTTCGCGCCCAGTGCCGCCAGATCGGCGAGGCTGAGTGCACCGCGCTCGAATTCCTTGCCGGCACCACTGTCGAAGCTGGCGTAACGCTCCTTGCGCCACTGCTCCCAGGGCGACTCGTTCAGCAGCGCGTGGGCCACTTCCAGCCCGCGGGCAAACGCGTCCATGCCGCCGATATGGGCAATGAACAGGTCGTCCAGGTCGGTGGATTCACGGCGCACCTTGGCATCGAAGTTCAGGCCGCCTTCCAGCCCGCCCTGGCGCAGCACCACCAGCATCGCGCCCACGGTGTCGTACAGGTCGGTCGGGAACTGGTCGGTATCCCAGCCGTTTTCGGCATTGCCGCGGTTGGCGTCGATGCTGCCCAGCAGGCCGTGGTCCGAAGCGACCTGCAGGTCGTGTTCGAAGGTGTGGCCGGAGAGCGTGGCGTGGTTCGCCTCGATGTTGAGCTTGAAGTCCTTGTCCAGGCCGTGCTCCTTCAGGAAGCCGGACACGGTGGCGCTGTCGAAGTCGTACTGGTGCTTCATCGGCTCCATCGGCTTGGGCTCGATCAGGAAGTTGCCCTTCAGGCCGATGCTGCGGCCGTAGTCGCGTGCCATGGTGAGGAAGCGCGCGAAGTGGTCCACCTCGCGCTTCATCTGGGTGTTCACCAGCGAGGCGTAGCCTTCGCGACCGCCCCAGAACACGTAATGTTCGCCGCCCAGTTCAACCGTGGCCTCCAGCGCCGCCTTCACCTGCACGGCGGCACGCGCCACCACGGCGAAATCGGGGTTGGTCGATGCACCGTTCATGTAGCGCGGGTGCGAGAACAGATTGGCCGTGCCCCACAGCAGCTTCATGCCGGTGGCGTCCTGGCGCGCCTTGGCCAGGCCGACCATGTGCTTCAGGTTCTTCTCGTACACACCGACATCGTCGGCATCCGGGGACAGATCGATATCGTGGAAGCACCAGTACGGCACGCCCAGCTTGGTGAAGAACTCGAACGCCGCGTCCACCTTCGCTTCGGCGGTCGCCATCGGCGAACCGGCTTCCCAGGGGAAATGGCGGGTGCCCGGGCCAAACGGATCATGCCCGGCATTGCAGAAGGTGTGCCAGTAGCAGGCCGCGAAGCGCAGGTGTTCCTGCATGGTCTTGCCACCGATGACCTTGTTCGCGTCATAGACCTTGAATGCAAGCGGGTTGTCCGAACCCCGGCCTTCGAAGGGAATGCGGCCGATGCCGGGGAAGTATTCCTTGGCGCCGATGAAGGGCTGCGTGCTCATGGTGCGTGATCCTGTCGTTGTGGGAGGTGTCGTGAAAAATTGAATCAGCCGCGCTGCAGCGGCGTGATGGCGTCGAGATAGCGCAGGAAGCGGGAATAGGCCGCGGCATAGGCCTCGGTTCGCGCCGGATCCGGGCGTGCCGACAGCTGCGGGTCGAGCGCAACGTGGCGGTCCGCGATATCGGCGATGGAGGCGTCATCGCCGCGGGCGTGACCCAGGGCCCACAGCGCCTGCAGCGCCGCACCGTACGCAGCGCCTTCCGGCTGGGTGGGCACGTCCACCGGCAGGCCGAATACATCGGCCACCAGTTGCCGCCACGCGGCGCTGTTGCTGCCGCCGCCGGTCAGCACGATGCGGTCGAACTGCATGCCGGCACGGACAAAGGCGTCGTAGCCGTACTTCAGGCTGTAGGTGGCCCCTTCCATGGCCGCGCGGTAAAGGTGGGCCGGGGTCATGTTGGTGGTGTCCAGCCCCGCCAGCACCCCCTTGCCGTGCGGCAGGTCCGGCGTGCGCTCGCCATTGAGGAACGGCAGCATCACCAGACCGTCGGCCCCGGGCGAGGTGGCGCGCAGGTGCCCATCGCCAAAGCGGGTGCTGAAGTCGAAGGCGTCGGCGACCTGCTCGGTCACCACGGTGCAGTTCATGGTGCAGATCAGCGGCAGCCAGCCGCCGGTGGACGAGCAGAACGCGGCCCACGCCCCGTCCGGGTCGACCACAGGCGTATCGGAATAGGCAAACAACGTGCCCGACGTGCCCAGGCTCATCGCCAGGCGACCGGGCACGACGCAGCCGGTGCCGATGGCCGCCATCATGTTGTCGCCGCCACCCACGGCCACCTTCACGTTGGTCGGCAGCCCCAACGCCTTAGCGGCGGCGGGAGCGATGTCGAACAACGCTTCGGGGGGCGCGATGGGGGGCAGGCAGTCTGCAAGGTCGCGATCCGGGTCGGTCGCGCGCAGCAGCTCGGGCGACCAGGTGCGTGTGCGGACGTCCAGCCAGCCGGTGCCCGAGGCGTCCCCGTATTCGCAGAAGCGCTCACCGGTCAGCACGAAGTTGAGGTAGTCGTGCGGCAGGAGGATGGTTGCAAGCCGTGCGTACGCATCCGGTCGGTGCGTCTTCGTCCAGGGCAGCTTGGACGCGGTATAACCGGTAAGCACCGGATTGCCGGCGAGTGCGATGGTCTGCGCCACACCACCTGCCGCGTCCATGATCTGCGCGCACTCGGCCGAGGTGCTGGTGTCGCACCACAGCTTGGCTGGTGCCAGCACCTCCCCTGCCGCATCGAGGGGCACGAAACCGTGCTGCTGGCCAGACACCGCCAGCGAAGCGATTCGGGAGCGCACCGAAGGCGGAATCGCACCGAAGCAGGCATGCAGCGCCGCAACCCAATCGGCCGGGCGTTGTTCGCGGCTGCCATCGGCGCCGCTGGCCAGCTCGAGCGGTGTGCTGGTGCTGGCAACCACACTGCGCCTGGCAGGGTCGTAGACCAGCACTTTCAAGCTCTGCGTACCTGCATCGATTCCAGCAACCAGATCCATTCCCTACACCCCGTACGTTTTTGAAAGGTAGCGCTACCAATTTCGTGCGACAAAGCGTGGTCCTGCTACGCGATGGCCAGGCCCGGTCGCCATACTTCCGGCGCCGCCTTGCAATAGCGTTCGATGAACGCCGCCTGCGACGGCATCGTCGCCACCGCCTGCTGTACCGGTTGCTGGATCCGCTGCAACAGCGTGCGCAGGTCTTCGTCGCCGATGGCGCGCGCAAGCGGGTGTGGGTGCCCCGGCTGGATGCCCTGGCCCATCAGCACACTGGTCCAGGAATCGACGCGGAATAACTCACCCGGGTCCTGCCAGGCGTGCGCGCGTTCGCGCCAGGCGCGCAGCCGGATCTGCAGCGACTCGGGCAGCGCCATCTCGCGGCAGGCCTTCCACATCGGCTCGTCGCGCTGGTTGGCGTGGTAATGCAGGATGATGAAGTCACGCACGTGCTCCATCTCCTGGCGGCTGACATCGTTGTACAACTGCACCAGCGTCGGGTTGATGCCATCGAACGGGAACAGCTGGATCAGGCGCACCACGGCGCTGATGGTCAGGTGGATGCTGGTCGATTCCAGCGGTTCGATGAAGCCACTGGCAAGCCCCAGCGCCACCACGTTCCTGTTCCATGCCTTCAAGCGGCGCCCACTGCGGAACGGCACCAGCCAGGGATCGCGCAACGGTTGGCCGTCCACCTCGCGCAGCAACTTGGCCTGCGCCTCGTCATCGGACAGGTGGCGGCTGGAGAACACCAACCCGCAGCCGACCCGGTGCTGCAGCGCGATATGCCACCGCCACCCGGCCTCGTGCGCGATGGCGCGGGTGTACGGCACCGGCGGGTTGACCGACTCGGTCTGCACGGCAACGGCGCGGTCACTGGGCAACCATTCGTTCCAGTCTTCATAGCCGGTGTGCAGGGTCTGCTCGGTCAACAGGCCGCGGAAGCCGGTGCAGTCAATGAACAGGTCGCCCTCGATCACCTGCCCGTCTTCCAGTACCAGCGCCTGCACCGAGCCGTCATGGGCATGCTGCCGCACGTTGCGGATCTTGCCTTCCACCCGGCGCAGGTCGTGCCCTTCCGCCTTGCGGCGCAGGAACTTTGCATAGAGCCCCGCGTCGAAGTGATACGCGTAGTTGACCTGGGGCTGGGTCTGCAGCGAGAACTGGTCGCCCCGTGAGGCAACACTTTCCAGGCAGAAGTCGCCCAGATCCGAGGGCATGCCGCGGCGAACGCTGTCCAGCCAGAAATGATGGAACGGCGTAGCCCAGGTGCCCTGCCCGATCGTGCCGAAGGGGTGGATGAAGCGGTCACCGGGACGACGCCAGTTCTCGAAGGAGATCGAGAGCTTGAAGGTGCCGGCGACGGCACGCAGGAACTCCTGCTCATCGATCTGCAGGAAGCGGTGGAACGCACGGATCGGCGGCACGGTTGACTCGCCAACCCCCACGGTGCCGATCTGCTCGGATTCCACCAGGGTGATGTCCAGCTGGTCGCGGAACTGGTGGGCCAGTGCGCAGCCGGCCAGCCAACCTGCGGTGCCACCCCCGGCGATGACCACCTTGCGGATCCGTCCTTCTGTCGTGTTCGCAGCGTTCAATGCGATGTCCCCATCAGCGGTTGAGTCGACCCAGCAGCTGGGCGCGCGTGCGGCGCGCCTGCGTCTCGTCGAACGGTGCCAGTTCACCCTGGGCGGCGTCGGGCAGGTGTTGCCCTGCCCGCTCGCCGGGACCGAATACGTAGTACTCGAAGATCTTTGCCCACGCCTGCTTCTCGCGCGCGGGCAGGTCGCGCAGCGCCCACATCGCGTGCTGCAGCGCCGGCAGGGGTGAGGACAGGAAACCCGGCGAACTGCGCCACCAGTAGTTCACCAGCACGTTGAACGGCTCAAGGCTGCGCACGTGGTGCCACCACAGGCTCGGGATGAAGATGGCATCACCGGGCCCGAGCTCGGCAGTCTGCGCATGTGCCAGTGCATCACGGAACCGGGGATGGCGCGTGAAGTCCGGGCGGTCGAAATCCACCACGCTGACCACCTGCCCGCCCGGGGTGGGTTCCAGCGGGCCGGGATAGAGATTCTCGATCTGCTCCGGCGGAAACAGGGTGAACCGGCGCCGGCCCACGGCGCAGCACGCCAGGTTGTCCGGGGTGTCGTAATGGCAGGAGGCGGTTACACGGTTGCCGATCCAGATGCTGGCCGAGGCGTCGATGCCCTGCCCCGCCAGGCCGGCGTCGTTGGCCTGTGCGAACCCGGGCAGCGCACGCTCGATCAACAGCGATGCGACATAGTAGGTGGGCGGCCGTGGGGCTTCGAGGTTGTCGGCAATTTCGTCCAGCACCTGCGTCAGCAGTCCGCGCCGGACCTCGAAGTTCAACTGCGTGAAATCGTCGTTGTAGAACGGACGTCCCTCGATCTCGGGGCCGCCGAAGGAGTACTGGACCGGCACGCCCGCATCGAAGCGGCGAAGATAGCCCAGCGCCTCCTGGGTGGAGCGCAACCCGGCCTGTACCAGCCCCCAGTCGCGCGCGATGCCGCGCAGTACCACCGGCTCGCCGGCGGCAACCAGTGCCTCCAGCGGCAGCGCATCGGGATGCAGGTCTTCCAGGGTACGCATGGCAACGCCGTCCAGCATCGCTCAGTTCCTGCCCGCCGCCACGGCGGGATCCTGCGTGCGCAGCCGTCGTTGTTTCTCGGCGATCAACCGGCGCATGTTGTGCAGCGAGGCCAGCATCAGGTACGCCCCTTCCAGGTAGCCGGCGCGGTTGAGTTCGGCCAGCGCGGCACCGTCCAGCTGGGCCAGGCGGTCCCGGTCGATGGCGTGCAGGCCGTTGACGCCGACTCGATGCTCGGCATCGATCTGCACGTCCAGCGTGACCGGTTGCACCAGTCCCTTTGCGTCCAGCATCGCAAACATCTCCGCGCCGAAGGCGTGGCCCTCGTTGATGCCGCGCAGTACGTTTGCAATGTGGTCGAGATAGGGGGTATTGCCACCCTGCGGCAGGAACACCGGCTCACCGGCCGCGCTGTTCACCCGTGGGTGGTCGATATCCACGTGCAGCACTGCTTCCCGGGTGAGTTCACCGTCGATCCGGTTTTCCTGGAACCCGATCAGGAACGGCCCCTTGGCCGCGGCCCCGGGCAGATAGGAGGCGTTCCAGCGCCCGTCCTGCAGGTACAGGTTCTCGTGCTGCTCGAACCCCAGCAGCACCACCGACTGCCACTCCCCCGTGGTGGCGTCTTTGCGCAGGAAAATCGGGTATTCCCGCTGCAGCTCGGCGTACTCGCTCGGGTAGGCCGGCACCATGCCTACGGCGTCACCGAATTCCGGCCCGAAGCCGGTGGCCACGCGCAGCTCCCGGTGGGCGATGTTGTTGAGCATTTCGTAACGCGGCATGGTGTTGTCCAATTCCATCAGCAGCCTTGAACGGGTGCCGCTGCCAGGGCAGCGGCACCCCCACGGTTCAGAACCTGTAACGAACGCCAAGCATGTAACGCGGATCCTGGTCAGCCAGTTTCACGAGCATCTGGGAGGTGCGCGAACGCCAGCGGACGTCCTCGCCTGTCAGGTTGATCGCTTCCAGGCTGAACGACCAGTTGTCATTCAGCGTGTAACCCACGCTGAGATCCCATTGGTCGTACTCTTCCACATAGTACGGGTTTCGGCTGGAACCCTGGTTGGCCAGGATCAGGTACTTGTCGCGCCAGTTCCAGGCCAGACGCACCGACCAACCATACTTTTCATACATCAGCATGGCATTGGCGGTGTCGCTCAGGCCGGTCAGCGAGAACTGGTCCACGTTCGGATCGCCCGCATCGTTGTAGCCGACATCGCCGTTGACGATGGTGTAATTGGCGAGCACGCCGAAGCCGGTATCACCGAAGAAGTACTGCCCGCCGAGTTCCCAACCATGCAGCTTGGATTGGTTCTGGTTGATCGGGCGGTTGACGTTGAACTGGTACAGCGGGTCATCTGCTTCCCCCACCAGGTCGTAGGCCGCCTCGGTGGCAAGTACCTGCGCGTCGGTGCCGTTGTAGGCGCCCAGTCCGGCCGCATTGTTGCGCATCAGCGCCAATGCGGTGAACAGCGAGGTGTCGTTGGCCGAGCAGGCTGCGGCATTGGCCGCACCGACCTGGGCGATACAGGCCCCGCTGGTCAGGAACCCGAGCGCCGCCTGTGCGTCCGGACCGGAGGTGGGATCCCGCAACCCGTACAGATTTTCCTGCACGATGGTGTTGCCGATGAAGTTGGAGACCCGCTTGTTCCAGTAGGTCACGGACACGTAGCTCGCGTCAGCGAAGTACCACTCCAGGGCCAGGTCCAGGTTGTCCGATTCCAGCGGCTTCAGGGCCGGGTTCTGCGCCGTGCCGCTGGCCCGCGAAGACGGGTCGATCAGCACCGAACCGAAGGGCTGCTGTGCGGTGGGACCCGCATACAGGTTGCCGATCGGTGCGCGGGCGATGCTCTTGCCGAACGACACGCGGCCCTTCAGGTCATCCAGCAGGTCGATACTGAAGTCCAGGTTGGGCAGGATGTAGCTGTAACTGGTCTTCTCGGTGAAGGGCTGCTGCTCATCGGACAACAACACGCGGAAATCGTTGTTCGCCTGCCACTGGATGCCCTCGGGAATGGCGATGATCGAGGTCGACACCACGTCGGTGGTTTCGTAGCGGACGCCCAGGCGCGTATTGGTGCGATGGCCGCCCAGATCACCGTCCAGCTCGACCTGCATGTAGGCCGAATTGGTCTTCTCTTCCACCCGGTTGTCCGCCGCATTCTGCGGACTGACGCCCAGGTTGGCACCGTAGTGTTCCCCCGCCCACTGCGCCAACCGGCCGGCGTCACCGCGCCAGGCGCTGAAGCTGTTGACGTTGAAGTCGTTGAACAGCCCGACGATGTTGACCGGCTGCAGCAGGTCCATCAGGCCATTGGCAACATCCCCGTCCACGTTGGCCACGCCCCAGTCGCCCAGGGTGTTGTAGTTTTCCGCCGCCTGGATGCGGTGGGTGGTCTGCTTGCTCGTATCCACGCCAAACTGGAAACGGCCCTGGTCGAAGCTCCACTCACCGTCGACGCGACCCTGCTTGATCTCGCTGATCTGGGTCTGCGAATTGATGCGCAGTACCTGCGAACCGACCTCGCCCGGTACGAAGCCCCCGTTGACCACGCCATTGGTCTTGGCGATGGCATCGGCGGCGGTCGGGTACCAGACCTGGGTTCCCACCGGCAGGCCATTGTTGAACACCATTTCCTGCACGTAGGTGCCACCGCACTGCGGCCCCGTGGTGCAGTTGTTGGTGCCGGCGATACTGGCGAAGATGGAGCCGCCGCCGGTGAGCGGATCGTTCGGCCGGCTCTCGTTCTTGGAATCGTGGCCGTCGAAGCTCAGCTTGAAGCGGTCGGTGATGTTCCAGGTGGCATTGAAGCCGAGCGAACCCAGCTTGTACTTCTGCATGCTGCGCTGCTGCTCAAGCCCGAAATCCTTGGTGCCAGCGATTTCGCGGATGTAGATCGGCGTGGCGACCGCACCGCTGGTGTCGAAGGTGACATCGGTGTAGTTGCTGTTCTGCAGCCACATGCCCTGCTCGCCACGATTCTCTTCGATCTCGTTGGTCGAGTAGGTATAGTCCAGGGTCAGGGTTACCGCGTCGGTCGGTGCGAATTGCAGCACCGCCTGGCCGTTGATGCGCTCGCGCTCGAACTCGGAGAACGCATAGCGCAGGTCGTTCGGGCGCCCGTACAACGCGCCGATCGCCGGTGCGTTGGTCACGGTCGGGTTACCGGGCATGGTCCCGGTCCACGGCTGGATGTTCCAGTAGTTGTTGGTGGCCTGCACCGAGCCACCCTTGCGCTTCTGGTAACTCGCGCTTACGCCCACGCCCCAGGTCTTGTCCGGGTTGGTGTAGCTGAAGATGCCGGACAGTTCCGGAGTCAGGTCGTTGTCGAATGGTTGGCTCTGGTCGGAGACGATTTTGGCGCCGGCGCTGGCGACGGTGCCCTCATGGTCGAACGGACGCCCGGTAAGGATATTGATGGTGGCGCCGATGCCGCCGCTGGGCACGTTGGCCTGGCTGGTCTTGAAGACCTCGATGCCATTGACCGCTTCGGCCGCCAGCTGCGCGAAGTTGAACGCGCGGGTACCGCCGTCCACACCGCCGATGGCCACCTGCCCTGCCGCGCCGAACGCGTCGGCACCCGGCATCTGGCGGCCATTGAGGGTCACCATGTTGAACTGCGGACCAAAGCCGCGTGCGGTAACCTGCGCGCCCTCACCATCACGGCGCTCGATGGAGATACCGGTGATGCGCTGCAGGGATTCGGCCAGGTTGGTATCGGGGAACTTGCCGATGTCCTCGGCACTGATCGCGTCCACCACGCCGGCCGAGTCGCGCTTGATGTCCATCGCCTGGCTGAGGCTGTTGCGGATGCCGGTGACCTGCACGGTGTCCAGCTGTGTCGGGCTGGGCTGGGCCGGTGCATCCTGCCCGAATGCGGGATTGATGATCAGGACGCCGCCGACAAAGGTAAACATGGCCCTGGATTTGAACTTCGCCAGCGTCCGGCTCATGAATAAGCCCTCAGGTCTGGGATACGACGGAAAGTACAAGCGCTCATGACTCTCCCCTCTGAATACGATCGAATGGATGCAACGCCCCTCCAAGGGGCACGTACGGGCGACGCCCGTCTTCCACACCGAACATCGCAGGGCGCGTTGGGCGCACTGCGAATCAAACTCGCTTACAGGCTTGCCGGAACAGCCGCGCGGTAAAGGGGGGTACCCGCTGGGCCTTACCCCGGCTCAGTGGTAGCGCTACCATCGCGTTAGGGCGCAGACTAATCACCCGGTAACACGCTTGTCATCATGCAGCGCAGCAAAGGAATCCATTCCTTGAAAAAAAGCCAGAAAGCAGTGCGTCGGAAAAGCAGCGCCATCACCATCGATGAAGTCGCAGCGCATGCGGGCGTCTCTGCCATGACGGTGTCGCGTGTCGTCAATGGCCATGCCGGCGTGCGCGAGGCCAACCGTGAGCGCGTCATGCGCAGCGTGCTCGCACTGGACTACCGACCCAACCTGGCCGCAAGCGCGCTGGCGGCGGCGCAACACACCTGCATCGCCCTGATCTACACCAACCCCAGTTCCAGCTACCTGCGCGAACTGCTGGTCGGTGCGCTGCGCGGGTCCACCCGGGCGGCAGCGCAACTGGTGATCGCCACCTGGGATGAACTGGATGCTCCGGCACGTCGCGAGGCGGCGCGGCAACTCTGCAACAGCGTGGCAGGCGTGATTCTTCCGCCGCCCCTGTGTGAGTCGAAGGCCATCGTCGCCGAGTTCGTCAACGCCGGGATTCCCGTCGTCTCCATCGCGTCCAGCCGTTTCAGCGACAGGATTTCCTGCGTGCGCATCGATGACCGCCAGGCAAGCCGCGAGATGGTCGGGCATCTGATCGCGCACGGGCATACGCGCATCGGCTACATCAAGGGCGATCCGAACCAGACCGCCAGTGCGCACCGGTGGGAGGGTTATCGGGATGCCCTGGCGGACGTCGGCATCGGCTACGACGACGCGCTCGTCCAGCCAGGCTACTTCACCTACCGCTCTGGATTGGAGGCGGCCGAGCGCCTGCTGTCACTGCAGCTGCCGCCGAGCGCAATCTTCGCCAGCAACGATGACATGGCGTCGGCCGTTGTCTCAGTGGCACATCGTCGTGGCATGGACGTGCCGGGTGATCTTTCGGTGGTGGGTTTCGATGATACCTCTGCGTCGACGATGGTGTGGCCGGAACTGACCACCATCCACCAGCCAGTGGCGGAGATGGCCGACACGGCCATCGACATCCTGCTGCGGGAGATCCGGCGCACCCCTTCGTCGGGACGCGTCACGGTCAACCATGTGCTTGCCCACCATCTGATCACGCGCGCCTCCGTGGCGAACCTTCACCGGTCTTTCGCATGGCGCTGATGCAGAACTAACGGATGATATGACGGGAAGACTTCCGTGATAGCTATCACATAAGTACTTTTACCGTAGTCGCAATGGCGACTGGGGCTCCACCATGCATCCGAACGTCAGCCGTTTAAACGCAGGTTCATGGGGAGAAATGGATGGAAGCATCGCGCCCTACATCGATACACATACTGGCGCCAATGGTGTTGGTCCTGGGTGGCCCCCTGTTGCTGGCTTCCAGCGCTGCACGGGCTGACGACACGGTCGGCACATCCGACGCGCTGTATGCCCTGCGCTTGGAGGACGACGCCAGCGGAAGTGAGCGTGACGCCTGGCGCTTCACGTTGGGCGCCGGGGTGGTGAGCATGCCCCGCTTCCCTGGCAGCAACCGCCGCAAGACCGAGGGCTTTCCGACCATCGGTGCCAGCCGGGGCAACGTCTTCATTGGCGCAAACCCGGATGCCGGTGCCCTGCTGTCGCTCGGCGGCTATTTCGTGCGGAATGCAGATTGGCGGGTGGGAGTCGCCGTCACGTATGACTTCATCGAGCCTCGCGATGAATCCGACGATGCGCATCTGCGGGGTCTTGGGGATATCGACCGGACCACGCACGCCGAGGTGTTTGCGATCTACACCCATGACTGGGCCTCGTTGCGAGGCAGCGTGACCTCGGATATTGGCGGAAACTCGCGCGGCGCCGTGGCGACACTGGACCTGACCGGCCGTTACCAACCTGACCCGCGCTGGGTCTTCACTGCAGGCCCGGGGCTGTCCTGGGGGAGTAGTCAGTACAGCCGCGCCTACTTTGGTGTCACGCCCCAGCAAAGCGCGAACTCCGTCTTTCCCGTCCATGACCCGGGCTCGGGCCTGTACAACCTGCGGTTCTCCCTGGCCGGGGCTTACCGACCCACCGCCCATTGGAACTTCGGTGGCGCGGCAACGGCGGCCTGGCTGCAGGGCGACGCCTCCGACAGCCCGATCACGCAGAAAAACAATCAGATGACCTACACGTTTTTCGCCAACTATCTTTTTTAGTTGCAGGTGTCTACGCACTCAAGCAGGCCAGGCCTGGAATGGAGGTCGGCGAAACCTGCCTGAAGGTGGACATGCCCGAGGCGACGCTCACGCCTGGCGAAAAAGTACGGCGTACCGAACCAATCCGAACTGAAACGACTGCGGCTACCTGACCGCAGTATCCGGCAACAAGAATATCCAAACATCCCCCGATCGATAGGACGAACCACCCATGAGTACTGATGCCATTGTGCAACCCTCTAGAAGAAGTGCCTTGAAGAAGGCCCTGGCCTTGTCAGCAGCAACAGCAGCAGGCATGGGTGGACTTTCAATTCCAACAATTTCCTTTGCGGCCTCCCTTACAAAGGAGGAGCGCGACAAGATGACCCCAGAGACGATTATTGAGCATTTCAAACAAGGAAATCTTCGATTCCGCGAAAACCGCCCTGCCAAGCATGACTATCTTGCGCAGAAACGGAGCAGTGCTTCAGGGCAGTTTCCGGCAGCCGTTATTCTGAGCTGCATCGATTCGCGTGCGCCAGCAGAAATCGTATTGGACGCTGGTATCGGCGAAACATTCAACACACGCATTGCCGGGAACATCAGCAATGACGACATCCTCGGCAGCCTGGAATTTGCCTGTGCCGTTGCCGGTGCAAAACTGGTCGTGGTCATGGGGCACACTGCCTGCGGTGCAGTGAAGGGTGCAATCGACAACGCTGAGCTCGGACATCTGACAGACCTTCTCGACAAGATCAAACCATCGATAGCGACAACCCAGTACGAAGGCGATCGTTCGGGAAAAAATTACGATTTCGTCGATGCGGTTGCACGTAGAAATGTGACGCTTACAGTAGAGGGCATCCGCAAGAGTAGTTCCGTGCTGAAGGATCTTGAGGAAGGGGGGAAGATCAGAATCATCGGAAGCATGTATCACTTGACTGGTGGTCAAGTTGAATTCTTTGATGCATGAGGACCAAGGATCCTTTGCGCAGTCGACGCGGAGTGACGATTTCTCGCGTCACGCGCTTTGCGATCGCTTGAGGGAGTGGATTTCGTGAATGGATCTGTTCCGGGAGCGAGCGGTTCGCCTGGTGCCGGAACACCAGGCGAGCACGCCCCGCAGTGGGCGGCCATCGAGGCGGTAGCCGGCAATATTTTCTGTACGGCCCAGAAACTGGGTAACTGAGTGCGTCAGGCTGAGCGAGATCGTGGATTGCAAAATGCCACGTTGGCACCTGGGCATGGCAATTGGGTATTTTTACGGTTGTTCCAAGGCCAATGGCCGACACATGATATGTTTGAGATCAAGCTGAAACGCGGCATGCCTTGAATGGGTTTCACACTTCGCCTGGGAAGTGAGTGGCGTGAGTTTGGTTTTGGTTGTGCTAATCGTAAGCGGCGTTGTTACTGCTCTTGTAATCGAACAAGAGGCGGCCGAATCGGTCGCTCCCTGAGTGCATTAGTGGGACTAAAAACCTATGAACCGCGTGTTCCGCTCGATCTGGAGTGAAGCCTCGCAAACTGTCGTCGCGACCAGCGAACTCGCCAAGGCGCGGGGAAAGAGCAAAGGATCACGCCTCAAACGCCCCCGACTGGTCCTGGCAACGGCCGCCGCCATGCTGGCATCCGTGTTGACACCCAACGCGCATGCGCAGCAATGCAGCATTCCGGCGACTGGCGGAACCGTTAGCGGAAGTACGGTCGATAACGGGTGCACCATCAGTGGGGCGGCCAGCACGGTGACCTTCACCGGTACGGGCTACTTCGAAGGCTGGATGAATTTCACCGGCGCCAACTCGTCCCTGGTCATCGGTCCGGGCGGCCAGTTCGTCTCCTCGAACGCGGCGGCGGGTAATACGACCTTCAGCTCCATCTCTGCCAGCGCGAGCGGGTGGAGCCTGACCAACAATGGATTGATTTCGGCGGGGGCCGCATCGCCCTGGGACCTGATAGGCATCCGTGCGGCTGGAACGTACGCAATCACCAATACCGGCGACATCGTCAATCTTTCAACCACCGCCGGCTCCAACACGATAGAGAGTACCTTGGCCGGGGTGACGCTGCAGATAGACAACAGCGGTTACATCAGCTCCGAAACCAACACCGCCGTCAATCTTTCCGGGAGCGGCACGTACATCGTCAACAACCTGGCAGGCAGCACGATCACGGGGAGCGGTCCGACGGTGATGTTCGTTGGATCGGGCACGCTCGAGATGGTCAATCAAGGCATACTTCAGTCGCAGGCTGGAGGCACCGCGCTCAACAGTGCCGCGGCCACCGTCCTGCGCAACGCCGGCATCATCACCAATGACAATGCGGCCAGCCAGGTGGTGCTGTTTGGCGCCAATGCCGATACGTTGATTCTGGAGCCGACATCGAGCATCACGGGTTTTGTTTCCGGCGGAGATGGTACAGATACCCTGATCCTGGCAGGCAGTGGCGACGGCAGCTTCGACCTGGGCGCAGTAGGTGCTGCGCAGCAGTACCGCCTCTTCGAGGCCTTCGAGAAGCGTGAGGCCGGCAGTTGGACACTTACCGGAAGCAGCAGCGCGCAGGAACAGAACTGGCGCGTGTTCCAGGGAACGCTGCAGCTCGCGGCGGGCGCGACCCTGGCGCAGGGAAGTTCGATCGAGACCGCTGACGATGCGAGTGGCGGCCTCACGACGGTCCGGATATCCGGGGCATTGGCAGGCACCGGCGTAGGCATCACGCTGAGCAACCCCTTCAATGCAAACGCGCTGATCCTGGATTCAGGTGCGAGCTTCGGGAGCCGCACGTTGCTGCAGACCAACGGCGTGACTTACCTGACCGGGCCCACCGCCTTCCCCAATGATGTGACCATCACCGGCGGCTATTTTATTGTGGGCGACGGCGGCACGGGAACCGGCGGTTACATCAGCGGCAATGTCGCCAACAACGGGCTGCTGATCTTCAACCACAGTGACGACATCGCCTATGGCGGTGCCGTCAGTGGCACCGGACAGGTGGTACAACAAGGTAACGGCACGCTGACCCTGACTGGCACGAACACGCATTCCGGCGGTACGCTCATCGGTGCCGGAGCGGTGCAGATCGGCAACGGGGCCAACACCGGCAGCATCACCGGCGATGTGTCCAACAGCGGCACACTGGCGTTCAACCGTTCCGATGCCTGGACATTTGGCGGCGCAATCACCGGCACTGGCGGCGTGACGCAGGCGGGCACGGGCACCACCACGCTCACCAGTACCGGCTCCTCCGTAGGCAACGTCCAGGTCGCCGCCGGCACTCTGGATCTGGCACAGGCCGGGACCTTCAGCGCCGGTGCGTTCACGACCGCTGGCGGCGCCACCACGCACCTCGCAGCAGGTTCCATGCTGTCGGTGTCCACTGCATTCACGCACGCAGCCAACAGCACGCTTGATGTCGTGCTGGGCGCCACGCAGCCGGTGATTACGGCGGGCACGGCTGACCTGGGCGGCGCACTCAACATCACCGGTTTCTCGGCTGCGGTGCCGACCTCCGCCAGCGGACTGGCGGCCACGCAGGTCAACGTGATCCATACGACAGGCGGCATCACCGGCGATTTCGCTTCGGTTGGCTTCGGCGGCGCTGCCAGCCCGGTCGACTACCTCGTTCTTTCGGGGAGCAAGTCGCCTGACGCATTCGATTACAGCGTGGGCTATGGCCTGGCGTGGCTGGCCGGCGCAACGCAGGGCAACGGCACCTTCACCCTGACCGGCGCGGTTGACACCTTCAACGCGGACGTGGCGTTGGGCAACCAGACGGCATCCACTACGGGCTGGGACGGCACCACGCTGACCAAGAACGGTGCAGGCACGCTGCTGCTCTCCGCAGACAACACCTACACCGGCGGCACCACGATCAGCGCCGGCACGCTGCAGATCGGCAACGGTGGCACCACCGGTTCGGTCGTGGGTGACATCAGCAACAACGCCGCGCTGGTGTTCAACCGCAGCAATGCGCTGAGCTACGCGGGCACCCTCACCGGCACCGGCTCGCTGACCCAGGCTGGCGCCGGCACCACGTCGCTGACCGGTGCGGGATCCTCGGTCGGCAGCGCAAACGTCACGGCCGGTGTACTCAGCCTGGAGAACACCGGCGCATTCAACGTTGCCGGCGGCTATGCGACCGGTGCCGGGGCAACCACCCGGATCGCGGCCGGTACCACGCTGTCGGTGGGCGGTGCGTTCACGCAGGCAGGCACCAGCACGCTCGATGTCGCGTTGGGCGGCGCCCAGCCGCTCATTTCGGCGGCCACGGCCACTCTCGGCGGCGCCCTCACCATCACCGGGTTCAGTGCGGGCACTCCGGCCAGCGCCAGTGCGCTGCCCAGCACGTACTACAACGTCATCCACACCACCGGTGGCATCACCGGCGACTTCGCGACCGTCAACCTCGGTGGCGCGGCAAGTCCGGCCGATTACCTCACCCTCTCGGGCCAGGTATCGGCCGACACGCTGGACTACGACGTCGGCCTGCGCCTGACCTGGCTGGCCGGCGCGACGCTGGGCAACGGCGTGTTCACCCTGGCCACTGCCGGTGACACCTTCAATGTGGACGTGGCGCTGGCCAACCAGGCTGCCTCGGCCACCGGCTGGGACGGCACCACGCTGACCAAGGAAGGCGCCGGCACCCTGGTGCTGTCGGCGGTCAACACCTACACCGGCCCGACGTTGATCAATGCGGGCACGCTGCAGACCGGCATCGCCGATGCCTTTGCCTCCAGCAGTGCGGTGAACGTGGCCAGTGGTGCCACGCTGGACCTGAACTCCTTCAACCAGACGGCCAACAACCTTGCCGGCGCGGGCAACGTGGCGCTGGGCAGCGCCGTACTGACGGCGAACAACAGCGCCGATACGACCTTCGGCGGCGCCATCGGCGGCACAGGTGGACTGATCAAGAGCGGCCTGTCCGCACTGACGCTCACCGGCGACAACGACTACACCGGCGGCACCACGATCAGCGCCGGCACGCTGCAGATCGGCAACGGTGGCACCACCGGTTCGGTCGTGGGCGACATCAGCAACAACGCCGCGCTGGTGTTCAACCGCAGCAATGCACTGAGCTACGCGGGCACCCTCACCGGCACCGGCTCGCTGACCCAGGCTGGCACCGGTACCACGTCGCTGACCGGCGCAGGTTCCTCGGTCGGCAGCGCAAACGTCACGGCCGGTGTACTCAGCCTGGAGAACGCCGGCGCATTCAACGTTGCCGGCGGCTATGCGACCGGTGCCGGGGCAACCACCCGGATCGCGGCCGATACCACGCTGTCGGTGGGCGGTGCGTTCACGCAGGCAGGCACCAGCACGCTCGATGTCGCGTTGGGCGGCGCCCAGCCGCTCATTTCGGCGGCCACGGCCACTCTCGGCGGCGCCCTCACCATCACCGGGTTCAGTGCGGGCACCCCGGCCAGCGCCAGTGCGCTGCCCAGCACGTACTACAACGTCATCCACACCACCGGTGGCATCACCGGTGACTTCGCGACCGTCAACCTCGGTGGCGCGGCAAGTCCGGCCGATTACCTCACCCTCTCGGGCCAGGTATCGGCCGATACGCTGGACTACGACGTCGGCCTGCGCCTGACCTGGCTGGCCGGCGCGACGCTGGGCAACGGTGTGTTCACCCTGGCCACTGCCGGTGACACCTTCAATGTGGACGTGGCGCTGGCCAACCAGGCTGCCTCGGCCACCGGCTGGGACGGCACCACGTTGACCAAGGAAGGCGCCGGCACCCTGGTGCTGTCGGCGGCCAACACCTACACCGGCCCGACGTTGATCAATGCGGGCACGCTGCAGACCGGCATCGCCGATGCCTTCGCCTCCAGCAGTGCGGTGAACGTGGCCAGTGGTGCCACGCTGGACCTGAACTCCTTCAACCAGACCGCCAACAACCTCACCGGTGCCGGCAACGTGGCACTGGGCAGTGCCGCACTCACGGTCAACAACAGCACCGATACCACCTTTGCCGGCGTGATCGGTGGCGGTGGCCAGGTGATCAAGGCCGGCGCTGGCACCTTCACGCTCACCGGCAGCAACACCTACACCGGCGGCACCACCATCAATGCCGGTACGTTGCAGGTCGGTGCCGGCGGCACCGCCGGCACCCTGGTCGGCAACGTCACCAACAACAGCATCCTGGCCTTCAACCGCGCCGACGCGCTGACCTTCGGCGGTGTGCTCAGTGGTGCCGGCACCCTCAACCAGCTCGGCGCGGGAACCACCCTGCTCACCGGCAACAGCAACGCGTTTGCAGGGACCACCAACGTCACCAACGGCATCCTGCGCGTGGATGGAACGCTGGGCTCGGCAGCCAGCACGATGCTCGTCTCCAATGGCGGCACGATCGGTGGCAATGGCACCATCGGTGGCAACGTCTCGATCACCGACGGCATCCTCGCACCCGGCACCTCGCCGGGCACCCTGACCATCGGCGGCGATTTGGCACTGACCGGTGCTTCGATCCTGAACTACGAGTTCGGCCAGGCCGGCACGGTTGGTGGCCCCCTCAACGACCTGACCGTGGTGGGCGGCAACCTCACCCTGGACGGCACCCTCAACGTGGCCACTTCGGCCGGCGGCACATATGGCCCCGGCCTGTACCGGGTCATCAACTACAGCGGCACGCTGACGGACAACGGGCTGGTCGTCGGCACCGCGCCGTCGGCCGACAATTTCATCCAGACCTCGGTGGCCAACCAGGTCAACCTGATCAACACCAACGGACTGTCCCTGAGCTATTGGGACGGCGCGGCCGGGCCGCGCAACAACAACGCGGTCAACGGTGGCGACGGCGCCTGGCAAGGCGGCACGGGCAATGACAACTGGGCGACGGCCGACGGTTCGGTCAACGCCCCGTTCTCGGATGCGTCCTTCGCCGTGTTCTCGGCCGTGCCGGGTACTGTTACCGTCGACACCAGCCTGGGTGCGGTCACCGCCTCGGGCATGCAGTTCGCTACCGGCGGCTACCTGCTGCAGGGCGATCCCATCGCACTGGTGGAGACCGACACGGCCACACCGGGCATCACCATCTTCAGTGTGGGCGATGGTACCGGCGCGGGCGCCGGTTACGTTGCCACCCTCAATACCGTGCTCAGCGGCCCGGTGGGAATCAACAAGACCGATCTCGGCACGCTGGTGCTCGGTGGCGCCAACACCTACACCGGCGGCACGACGATCTCTGGCGGCACCGTGTCGGTGGGGGCGGATGCAAACCTGGGGGGTGCCGCAGGCATCGTGACGCTGGATGGCGGCACACTGGCGACCAGCGCCAGCTTCACCCTGCCCCGCGCCTTCACGATCACCGCCAACAATGGCAGCCTCCAGACCGATACCGGCACCACCCTGACCTCCGGCGGCATGATGTCCGGCCCCGGCGGGCTGACCAAGACCGGTGCCGGCACGCTGCTGCTGATAGCGGACAACACCTACGGCGGCGGCACCACGATCACTGCAGGGACCCTGCAGCTGGGTAACACGACCGGCCTCACCGGTTCCCTCACGGGGGATGTCGTCAACAATGCCACGCTGGCGCTGGGCCATGGCAATGCCTGGACCTTCGGCGGTGCGATCAGCGGTTCGGGCAACGTCAATCAGATCGGCTTTGGCACCACCACGCTGACCGCGGACAACACCTACACCGGTGGCACCACGATCAGCGCCGGCACCCTGCAGATCGGCAACGGTGGCACCACCGGTTCGGTCGTGGGCGACATCAGCAACAACGCCGCGCTGGTGTTCAACCGCAGCAATGCGCTGAGCTACGCGGGCACCATCACCGGCACCGGCTCGCTGACCCAGGCTGGCGCCGGCACCACGTCGCTGACCGGTGCGGGATCCTCGGTCGGCAGCGCAAACGTCACGGCCGGTGTACTCAGCCTGGAGAATACCGGCGCATTCAACGTTGCCGGCGGCTATGCGACCGGTACCGGGGCGACCACCCGGATCGCGGCCGGTACCACGCTGTCGGTGGGCGGTGCGTTCACGCAGGCAGGCACCAGCACGCTCGATGTCGCGTTGGGCGGCGCCCAGCCGCTCATTTCGGCGGCCACGGCCACTCTCGGCGGCGCCCTCACCATCACCGGGTTCAGTGCGGGCACCCCGGCCAGCGCCAGTGCACTGCCCAGCACCTACTACAACGTCATCCACACCACCGGTGGCATCACCGGCGACTTCGCGACCGTCAACCTCGGCAGCGCGGCAAGTCCGGCCGATTACCTCACCCTCTCGGGCCAGGTATCGGCCGATACGCTGGACTACGACGTCGGCCTGCGCCTGACCTGGCTGGCCGGCGCGACGCTGGGCAACGGTGTGTTCACCCTGGCCACTGCCGGTGACACCTTCAATGTGGACGTGGCGCTGGCCAACCAGGCCGCCTCGGCCACCGGCTGGGACGGCGCCACGTTGACCAAGGAAGGCACCGGCACCCTGGTGCTGTCGGCGGTCAACACCTACACCGGCCCGACGTTGATCAATGCGGGTACGCTGCAGACCGGCATCGCCGATGCCTTCACCTCCAGCAGTGCGGTGAACGTGGCCAGTGGTGCCACGCTGGACCTGAACTCCTTCAACCAGACCGCCAACAACCTCACCGGTGCCGGCAACGTGGCACTGGGCAGCGCTGTACTGACGGCGAACAACAGCGCCGATACGACCTTCGGCGGCGCCATCGGCGGCACAGGTGGACTGATCAAGAGCGGCCTGTCCGCACTGACGCTCACCGGCGACAACGACTACGCCGGCGGCACCACGATCAGCGCCGGCACCCTGCAGATCGGCAACGGTGGTGCCAGCGGCAGCATCGCCGGCGACGTAACCAACAATGGCATCCTGGCCTTCAACCGCGCCGACGCGCTGACCTTCGGCGGTGTGCTCAGTGGTGCCGGCATTCTCAACCAGATCGGTGCTGGCACGACGGCACTGACCGGCAACAGCGGCGGCTTCTCGGGCACCACCAACGTCACCAACGGCATCCTGCGCGTGGACGGAATGCTGGGCTCGGCAGCCAGCACGATGCTCGTCTCCAATGGCGGCACGATCGGTGGCAATGGCACCATTGGTGGCAACGTCTCGATCACCGACGGCATCCTGGCACCCGGCGCCTCGCCCGGCACCCTGACCATCGGCGGCGACCTGGCACTGACCGGTGCCTCGATCCTGAACTACGAGTTCGGCCAGGCTGGCACGGTTGGCGGCCCCCTCAACGACCTGACCGTGGTGGGCGGCAACCTCACCCTGGACGGCACCCTCAACGTGGCCACTTCGGCCGGCGGCACGTATGGCCCCGGCCTGTACCGGGTCATCAACTACAGCGGCACGCTGACGGACAACGGGCTGGTCGTCGGCACCGCGCCGTCGGCCGACAATTTCATCCAGACCTCGGTGGCCAACCAGGTCAACCTGATCAACACCAACGGACTGTCCCTGAGCTATTGGGACGGCGCGGCCGGGCCGCGCAACAACAACGCGGTCAACGGTGGCGACGGCGTGTGGCAAGCCAGCGCAGGCAATGACAACTGGACGATGGCCGACGGTTCGGTCAACGCCCCGTTCTCGGATGCGTCCTTCGCCGTGTTCTCGGCCGTGCCGGGTACTGTTACCGTCGACACCAGCCTGGGTGCGGTCACCGCCTCGGGCATGCAGTTCGCTACCGGCGGCTACCTGCTGCAGGGCGACCCCATCGCACTGGTGGAGACCGACGCGGTCACACCCGGCATCACCACGATCCGCGTGGGCGATGGCACCGGCGCCGGTGCCGGTTACGTTGCCACCCTCAATACCGTGCTCAGCGGCCCGGTGGGAATCAACAAGACCGATCTCGGCACGCTGGTGCTCGGTGGCGCCAACACCTACACCGGCGGCACGACGATCTCTGGCGGCACCGTGTCGGTGGGGGCGGATGCAAACCTGGGGGGTGCCGCAGGCATCGTGACGCTGGATGGCGGCACACTGGCGACCAGCGCCAGCTTCACCCTGCCCCGCGCCTTCACGATCACCGCCAACAATGGCAGCCTCCAGACCGATACCGGCACCACCCTGACCTCCAACGGCATGATGTCCGGCCCCGGCGGGCTGACCAAGACCGGTGCCGGCACGCTGCTGCTGATAGCGGACAACACCTACGGCGGCGGCACCACGATCACTGCAGGGACCCTGCAGCTGGGTAACACGACCGGCCTCACCGGTTCCCTCACGGGGGATGTCGTCAACAATGCCACGCTGGCGCTGGGCCATGGCAATGCCTGGACCTTCGGCGGTGCGATCAGCGGTTCGGGCAACGTCAATCAGACCGGCTTTGGCACCACCACGCTGACCGCGGACAACACCTACACCGGCGGCACCACGATCAGCGCCGGTACGCTGCAGATCGGCAACGGTGGCACCACTGGTTCGGTCGTGGGCGACATCAGCAACAACGCCGCGCTGGTGTTCAACCGCAGCAATGCGCTGAGCTACGCGGGCACCCTCACCGGCACCGGCTCGCTGACCCAGGCTGGCGCCGGCACCACGTCGCTGACCGGCGCAGGTTCCTCGGTCGGCAGCGCAAACGTCACGGCCGGTGTACTCAGCCTGGAGAATACCGGCGCATTCAACGTTGCCGGCGGCTATGCGACCGGTACCGGGGCGACCACCCGGATCGCGGCCGGTACCACGCTGTCGGTGGGCGGTGCGTTCACGCAGGCAGGCACCAGCACGCTCGATGTCGCATTGGGCGGCGCCCAGCCGCTCATTTCGGCGGCCACGGCCACTCTAGGCGGCGCCCTCACCATCACCGGGTTCAGCGCGGGCGCGCCGGCCAGCGCCAGTGCGCTGCCCAGCACGTACTACAACGTCATCCACACCACCGGTGGCATCACCGGCGACTTCGCGACCGTCAACCTCGGCAGCGCGGCAAGTCCGGCCGATTACCTCACCCTCTCGGGCCAGGTATCGGCCGATACGCTGGACTACGACGTCGGCCTGCGTCTGACCTGGCTGGCCGGCGCGACGCTGGGCAACGGCGTGTTCACCCTGGCCACTGCCGGTGACACCTTCAATGTGGACGTGGCGCTGGCCAACCAGGCCGCCTCGGCCACCGGCTGGGACGGCACCACGCTGACCAAGGAAGGCGCCGGCACCCTGGTGCTGTCGGCGGCCAACACCTACACCGGCCCGACGTTGATCAATGCAGGCACGCTGCAGACCGGCATCGCCGATGCCTTTGCCTCCAGCAGTGCGGTGAACGTGGCCAGTGGTGCCACGCTGGACCTGAACTCCTTCAACCAGACCGCCAACAACCTCACCGGTGCCGGCAACGTGGCGCTGGGCAGTGCCGCACTCACGGTCAACAACAGCGCCGATACCACCTTTGCCGGCGTGATCGGTGGCGGTGGCCAGGTGATCAAGGCCGGCGCTGGCACCTTCACGCTCACCGGCAGCAACACCTACACCGGCGGCACCACCATCAATGCCGGTACGTTGCAGGTCGGTGCCGGCGGCACCGCCGGCACCCTGGTCGGCAACGTCACCAACAACAGCATCCTGGCCTTCAACCGCGCCGACGCGCTGACCTTCGGCGGTGTGCTCAGTGGTGCCGGCATTCTCAACCAGATCGGTGCGGGAACCACCCTGCTCACCGGCAACAGCAACGCGTTTGCAGGGACCACCAACGTCACCAACGGCATCCTGCGCGTGGATGGAACGCTGGGCTCGGCAGCCAGCACGATGCTCGTCTCCAATGGCGGCACGATCGGTGGCAATGGCACCATCGGTGGCAACGTCTCGATCACCGACGGCATCCTCGCACCCGGCGCCTCGCCCGGCACCCTGACCATCGGCGGCGACCTGGCGCTGGCCGCCCCGTCGATCCTCAACTACGAGCTGGGACAGGCCAATGTCGTTGGCGCCGCGCTCAACGACCTGACCGTGGTCGGGGGCGACCTGACACTGGATGGAACGCTCAACATCACCGCGTCGGCGGGCGGCAGCTTCGGGCCGGGCTTGTACCGCATCATCTCCTACGACGGGGCGCTGACCGACAATGGACTGGACCTGGGCGTCATTCCCGCTGGCACGAGTGTCTTCGTCCAGACCGGTTTTGCGGGCCAGGTCAACCTGGTCAACAGCGCCGGGCTTCTGCTCAACTTCTGGGATGGCGCGGGCCCGAAGTTCGATGGCGTGGTCAACGGTGGCGACGGCGTGTGGCAAGCCAGCGCAGGCAACGACAACTGGACCGAGGCCACGGGTTCCCTCAATGCCTCCTACGAGAACGGCGCCTTCGCCATCTTCGCCGGTGCACCGGGTACGGTGGACGTCGATGACAGCCTCGGGGCGATCACCTCCTCTGGGATGCAGTTCGCCACGGGCGGCTATGTCATTGAAGGGGCGCCCATCAGCCTGGTGGCAGGGGCCAACACGTTCCGTGTCGGTGACGGCACCGCGGCAGGCGCCGGCTACGTGGCAACCATCGTTTCCGCGCTGACCGGCGCAGGCGGCGTGGACAAGACCGATACCGGTACGCTGATCCTGACGGCGGACAACACCTATGTGGGCGGCACGACGATTTCTGCGGGTACGCTGCAGCTGGGCGATGGCGGTACCACCGGCACCCTCCTGGGCGACGTGGTCGACAACGGCACATTGGCCTTCAATCGTTCCGATGCCGTGGCGTTCGGCAGCGTGATCAGCGGCTCCGGCACACTCCACCAGATGGGCGCTGGCACCACCACGCTGACTGCGGACAACACCTACACCGGTGGTACGACCGTCTCGGCCGGCGCCCTGCAGATCGGCGACGGGGTGTCGTCAGGCTCCATCGTGGGTGATGTTGTCGACAATGCCACGCTCATCTTCAACACCCCGCTGGATGCCGCATTCGCAGGCGCGATCAGCGGCACCGGCGAGGTGGTCAAGTCCGCGACCAACGTGTTGATGCTTACCGGCGAGAACACCTATAGCGGCAGTACGACCATCAATGCCGGCACCCTGCAGATCGGCGATGGCGGCACCAGCGGCAGCATCGTGGGTGACGTCACCAACAACGGCACGCTGGCCTTCAACCGCTCCGATGCGTTGATCCATGCAGGCGCCATCAGTGGCGGCAACGTGGTGCAGGCCGGGGCCGGAACGACCACGTTGACCAACGCGGGCAGCGCGGTGACCAGCACCCAGGTCAACGCCGGCACGCTAGACCTCGCGCAGGCGGGCGCCTTCACTACGGGCACCCTCACCACCGCATCCGGCGCCACCACCCGCATCGCCGCCGACGCGAGCCTGGCCGTCGCAGGCGCGTTCACCCAGGACACCGGCAGCACGCTCGCCATTGCGCTGGGCAGCACCCAGCCCGTCGTCTCCGCAGCCACCGCCGATCTGGGTGGCACGCTGGACATCGTGGGCTTCAGTGCCACCCTGCCCGACACCGCCAGTGCCCTGACCAGCACGCTGTTCAATGTGATCCACACTACCGGCGGTATTACCAACGACTTCTCGACGGTCACCGTGAGCGGGTCCGGCGATGATCGCGATTTCCTCACGTTGTCGGGAATCACCTCCGCCGATGCGATGGACTACAACGTGGGCGTCGGCCTGACCTGGCTGGCGGGTCCGACGCTGGGCAATGGCGTGTTCACCCTGGTGGATGCGTCTGACACCTTCGATGTCGATATCGCGCTCGGCAACCAGGCGTCTTCCAGTACCGGATGGAACGGCACCACCCTGACCAAGAACGGCGCAGGCACCCTGGTGTTGTCGGCAGCCAACACCTACACGGGCGCTACCCTCGTCAATGCAGGCACCTTGCGGGCGGGCACCGACAACGCATTGGCCAGCAGCAGCGCAGTGAACGTTGCCAGCGGTGCCACGCTGGATCTGGACGGGTTCGACCAACGGGCGCACGACCTCGCCGGCGACGGCAGCGTGACCCTTGGCAGCGCGGCCCTGACCGCACAGAGCGATGCAGACACCACCTTCGGCGGCGTGATCAGCGGCACAGGAAGCCTGGTCAAGGACGGCGCCGCCACACTGACGTTGACCGGCGACAACACCTATGCCGGTGGCACTGTCGTCAACGCCGGTACCCTGCAGCTCGGCAATGGCGGTACCGGTGGCAGCATCGTCGGCGACATCACCAACCATGCGGCGCTTGTCATCAACCACTCGGGCGCGGTGGATATGGCCGCCGTCATCACCGGCACCGGCTCGCTCACTACGCTGGGCACGGGCGTGGTGTCCCTCACTGCGGTGAACACCTACAGCGGCGCAACCCAGGTCCAGGTCGGCACCCTCAAGGCCGGTGTGGTCAATGCCTTCAGCGCCTCCTCCGCGCATACCGTGGCCAGCGGGGCCACGCTGGATACCGGCGGCTTCAACCAGACCCTCGCGGCGTTGGACAACGCCGGCACAGTGCGCCTGCGCAGTGCAACGCCGGGCAGCACCCTTACCATCACCGGCGCCTATGTGGGCCGCGGCGGCACCCTGCAGCTGGGTACCCGGCTGGATGGCAGTGGCAGCCCGAGCGACCGACTCGTGATCGATGGTGCGGGTGCGAGCGCCAGCGGTACCACCCGCCTGGCGATCACCAACCTCGGCGGCCTTGGTGCCCTGACCAGCGGCGACGGCATCGAGGTGGTCAGTGCCCTCAACGGCGCCACCACCACCGCACAGACCAGCAAGGACGCCTTCGAACTGGCCGGCGGCTCGGCCATCGCCGGTGCCTCCATCGGTGGCATCACGCTGCAGGTTCCCCACATCGATGCCGGCGCCTACGAATACCGCCTATATGCCGCCGACGCCAACGGCGCGGGCCAGAACTGGTACCTGCGCTCGACCTCGACGGACGGTCCGCCGGGGCTCCCGCCTCCCACCTACCGTGCCGAAGTCCCCATGTTTGCCAGCATGCCTTCGCTGCTGCGCCAGACCGATCTTGCGATGCTCGGCAACCTGCACCTGCGGGTCGGCGACGAGGATACGGCCGGGTCGGAGGCCTGGCGCGACCGGCGCGCCTGGGCTCGCGTGGTCTACACCGATCTCGACATCCGGCAGGAAGGCACGGTCGGCCCGCGCAGCGACGGCCACGCCGGCGGCATGCAGATCGGTACCGACCTGTGGGCCGACAGTGCCTGGCGCGCGGGCGTGTACCTGGGCTACCTGCAGGGCGGGTCCGACATCACCGGCGATGCGCGCGGAACCTTCGACCGCGTCGGCCACGGCGACTGGCGGTCAAGCACGCTGGGGGGTTACGCCACCTGGCTGCGCGATGACGGTCTGTATGTGGATATGGTTCTGCAGGGCACGAGCCAGCGCTACACGCTGCGGCCGGATTTCAATCCCAACGTGTCGGGCAAGGCCACCAGCCTTACCGGCTCGATCGAAGCGGGCGCGCCCTTCAAGCTGTCGGACACCTGGAGCCTGGAGCCGCAGCTGCAGGTGATCTATCAGGGGAGCGATTTCGATGACGTGGAGATTGGTGGGGCAACGGTGGAGCAGCACACCGACGGCGGCTGGATCGGCCGGCTCGGCCTGCGCATCAAGGGCGACATGGCCACCTCTGGCGGTCGCTTCCAGCCCTACCTCCGCGCCAACCTGTACTACGGCACCGCCGGCACGGATGTCGCACGCTTCATCTCGTCAGGGGCCGTCACCGACATCGCCAGCCGCACCGGCTATACCTCCACGGAACTGGCCGCGGGCATGACGCTGACGGTCAACGAGCACGCCAGCCTGTATGGCGAGGTGGGACACCTGTTCAGCAATTCCGGCGATGCGCGCGTGCGTTCGTCCGTGCTGGGCAGCGTAGGCGTGAGAGTGTCGTGGAAGTAAGGCGGGCGCGACTGGGAACAGCGCGCCGGCCATACTCACCTGGGGGCGGTGCGCTGTTCCGCCCCACGGCTCTGCGCGAAGTCCGGGAAGGTTTCCGCAAGGGACTGTTTGTCCGGCAGGATGTAGAACACGCCGCCCTTCTCGAACGTCGGCTGGATGATCCGGGCGTAGAAATCCGGATTGACATTGATGCAGCCATGCGTGACGCGATTGTCGTCCGGCGAGGGCGAAGCCAGGCGCTCGACACGTTTTTCGGCCGGAACGCCCGTAGCGGTGGGATGTATGGAAACCGCGGTGTCGTAGTCCACCCACAGCACGCGACCGGCGTCGAGTGAGGGACCGTAACCGCCGATGAAGCGGCCCGCTGGGGTAGTACGGTCGCGGCCCGGAATTTCCTTCAGTGCCAGACCGGCCACGCCCGGTGCCGAATGGTCGCCGACGGCAGAGCCAAACAGGCCCGGTGCGGCGCCGAGAAGTCGGCCTTTACCGTCGAATACGAAGATCTGGGCAGCGGTCTTGTCCATCACCGCGAACGGATAGCCCTCGGTGTCCCTGCTTGCCTTGATCCAGCCGGCAAGCTGAATGACGGTGTCCGAAACGGCTTGGTCCGGCGGCAATTGATCGTTGGGCGCGGCGGGCTGCTGCTCGGCGGGCTGCTCGGCCGGATCCTGTGCGCGGGCCAAGGCGGAGCCGGCGAACACCAGCGTCAGCGCCAGTGCGCCACACGTGGCGCGGATAGCGGGAGGAATAGGCATGTTGATGGGGGAATTCCTTGGAGCGACGACAGAGTAAAGCAAAGAAACCGGTGGCCAGTAAAGGCCACCGGGTCCCGGGTTCCAGACATTCGTTACACAGTACGCAAAAACCGATTAACCGCGCGGCTGACGCTTCGCCGGGACCGACTCAAGCCGCTGCACACGGCTTTCGATCTGATCCAGGCGCTGGTTGGCCTGCTGCGCCGACTGGTTGGCCGATTCGGCGCTCTGGGCTGCGCCCTGCACCTTCGTGTCCAGCGAATCGAGGCGTGAGTTGATCGTTGCAAACTCATCCTTATACGTGGCGCAACCGCCAAGGCCCAGGGCGGCGACGAGTGCCACGCCCAGCGTACGCGTCACCACCATATTCTTCTTGGTCATAATCATTCCAGTGCTCCTTCTCGGGTCTCGGTCAAACGGTTAAATAGCGCCCCCTCTGCCGGACCAATCATGACTCTGCGATACGTAGATGGATTGTGAAGAAGCTGAACGTTGCAAATTCCGGCCATCACGCTGGTCAGGCATCACTGCTGCGCGGCTTCCGGTGCCAGCGTATGGATCACCTTGCCCTGCGCATTCAGGAACTCGATGGCCCCGTACCCCTCCGGGGTCACGGTCAGGCGAAGCCTGGCGCGATCCTGCTGGTCATTGAGCGCGATGGCCGGCGTGCCATCGGCCGCTACCACCATCTGGATCCGCGTCGGCGTCTGCACGCCGGGAATCAGCCGATTGTCCAAGCGCGGCTCGCGAATCAATGGCGGTGCCTGGTTGATCGAGAACCGGACCTCACCATCCGGCGAAACGCGCCAGCCAATGGCATCCATGGCGGGGTGGTCCAGCGCGAGCACGGCCATGCCGCCCTCCACGTCTGCGGTACCAAAGCCGCCGCGCTCACTGCCCTTGTCGTCGTACAGCACCATGCCCGCAACGTTGAAGGCGCGCTTGTACTGGATGCCGTCGATGATGGGCGCTGGGGTCTCGCCCGAGAGGGTCATGCGGATCACCCCCTTCTCATCGACGATATCGATACGGCGCGCGGTAATGCGCTCGCTGTCCGGCGCTTCCACTCGCGTCTGCGGTGACTTGCTGATGATGACCTTCTGCAACTGCTCAACGGAAGGACGCTTGGGGCCGGCCGCTTCCTGCGCGTGTGCATGCACGGTCAGGAAAGACAGGGCGATGGCGATGATGCAGTTCAGGGATTTCATAGGCTTGCGCTTGCCACCGGCGGCGTGACGGTTCATTGCCACCAGCATGCCCAGCACGCCAACCGCCACCACTCCACAGATCTGCTTCGCCATCATGGGCGTTCCTTGCGTGTGTCCGGCCGTCATGATATCCCGCGACGGTCGGACATGCGAAAGTGATTCAGAGCATCTTGAGCTCCCTGAGCCGTCGCAGAACCCACGCGGGGAAGAATCAATAGGCAGAAAGCCGCAAGTGCGGCAAGACAGGCAGCGCGCATCCTCGTCGATTCCTTTATCGCGGCGAACCATCGCCCGGCGCTGCAGATCAGGCCGTATCGAGCACCAACGGCGCCAACCGAGGCCGGCCTTCACGGCTTCCACGGCACCTCAAATGCAACTATGCAGGACGCAATCTGCCTCCTCGGTAACCTATGCCCCACCTTCGTCGTCTTTTTGGCCGTTGGCTGCGTCTGCGTCGTCGCGTGCGTTGGCGCTGGCGTGAGCGCCAAGCGTCGGCCCCGGCCATCGAGGCCACCGAGGGCCCACTGCGTGCCGCGCTGTACAGCGTTGAACAGATGGAGGTGTACGGCCGCGCGCTTGCGCGCCAGCATCGCGTGCGGACCCGGCCTGGCTCGGAGCGCTTGCTCGATCGCCTGCAAGCCAACGAACGTGTCCTGGAAGACGCCAACACTCTGCTCAGTAGCGTGGTGCGCGAGCAGCGGCCGGTTACCCCGGCTGGGGAATGGCTGCTCGACAACTACTACCTGATCGAAGAACAGATCCAAACCGCGCGACGCCACCTTCCGCGTGGCTACAGCCGGCAATTGCCTTCGCTTTCCTCCGGCCCATCTGCCGGGTTACCACGCGTGTATGAACTGTCGATGCAGGCCATCGCGCACGGCGATGGCCGCATTGACGCCGATACGCTGGGCCGTTTCATCGCCTCGTACCAGTCGCTCGCGCCCCTGAGTCTGGGCGAACTGTGGGCAGTTCCCATCATGCTGCGCCTGGCACTGCTGGAGAATCTGCGGCGCATGGCTGCGCGGGTGATGCGCGATGGGACTGACCGTCGCTTGGCTGCGCAATGGGCTGACAACCTCAATCGCGCGGCTTCCGACACCCCTACCGATGTGGTCCTGGTGGTTGCCGACATGGCACGATCCGCGCCGCCCTTGACCGGCGCGTTCATCGCCGAGCTGACTCGCTCGCTGCATGGGCGCGGCGGCGCCTGGGCCATGCCCATCGCCTGGCTGGAACAGTGGGCGGCAGCGGCTGGGCAGCGCATCGACGAACTGGTCGCCGCCGAGGGACAGCAGCAAGCGGCCGATCAGGTATCCATCGGCAACAGCATCGGCAGCCTGCGCTTTCTCTCCACCATGGATTGGCGCACCTTTGTCGAAGATATGAGTGTGGTCGAGCAGCGGCTACGGGAAGACCCCATGGCCGTCTATCCGCAGATGGATTTCGGCACTCGCGACGCCTATCGCCACGTGGTAGAGAAAATCGCTCGCGGTAGCCGCGTAGCGGAGGAGCGCGTTGCAACCATCGCGCTGGACCTGGCACGCGCGGCTACGCCGCTCGACGGGCCACGCACGCACGTGGGCTACTGGCTCGTTGGCGAAGGCCTGCAATCCACCGTTGAAGCGGTGGCCGACGCGGCACCGCACCACCGCAAGGCGCGGCGACTGGCTCATCGCGTGCCGCTTGCGCTGTACCTGCTGCCGATCGTCCTGCTGGCGGTGCTGGCCACCCTTGGCCTGCTGGCAACCGGCAGTGGCCCGGTACCCGTCTGGCTGGCCGCGCCACTCGGGCTGCTGGTGTTCAGTGAGCTGGGCATCGTACTGGTGAACTGGACCGCGACGGTGCTGGTCGCACCCAGGCCGCTTCCCAAGCTCGATTTCAGCAAAGGTATCCCTGCCGCCTGCGCCACCGTGGTCGCGGTCCCGTCGATGCTGTCCAGCATCGACGGAATCGACGTTCTGGTCGAAGCGCTGGAGGTCCGCTTTCTGGCCAACCGCGATCCTCAGCTGCGCTTCGTGCTGCTGACGGACTTTCTCGACGCCGCGGCAGCCAAGGTGCCGATGGACGACACCCTGCTTGCGCACGCCGTGGAGCGGATCGAGGAGTTGAACAATCGTTACGCGTCCGAGCGCGGCGATCGCTTCTACCTGCTGCACCGCCCCAGGCAATGGAACCCAGGCGAAGGTGTGTGGATGGGACACGAGCGCAAGCGCGGCAAGCTGGCAGCGCTCAATGCCCTGCTCCACCAAGGCGATGCGGCCGCGTTCATGCGCATCGTCGGTGACGCGGCTGCCCTGGTCGGCGTCCGCTACGTCATCACCCTGGATGCGGACACGCAACTTCCGCGAGATGCGGCACGTGCTTTCGTCGCCACCTTGGCGCACCCGCTCAACCGCCCGCGCTTCGATCCGAAGCTGCAACGCGTGGTGGAGGGCTACGGCATCCTGCAGCCCAGCGTCGGCACCAGCCTGGGCAGGCGCCGCACCTCGCGTTTTGCCAGGATGTTCGGCAGCGAGCCCGGCATCGATCCGTACACGCGCATGGTATCGGACGTCTACCAGGACCTGTTCGACGAAGGCTCGTTCGTGGGCAAGGGCATCTATGACGTCGAAGCCTTCGAGCATGCGCTCGAGGGCCGCCTGCCCGAGAACCGCATCCTCAGCCACGACCTGCTGGAAGGCTGCTATGCACGCGCAGGCCTGGTCAGCGACGTGCGCCTGTACGAGGACTATCCCGAACGCTATGCCGCCGACGCCAAGCGCCGTGCGCGCTGGATCCGCGGCGACTGGCAGCTGTTGCCCTGGTTGTTGCCGTGGACACCGCGCCCGGGATCAGGATGGGAACGCAACCGGCTCAGTCTGCTGGCGCGCGGCAAGTTGCTGGACAACCTGCGCCGGAGCCTGGTGCCGATCGCTGCCCTGGCCTTGTTGGTGACGGGCTGGCTGTATGCCGAAAACGCTGCTGCATGGACCGCATGGGTGTTGGCACTGTGGTTCGCGCCGCCGCTGATAGGAATGCTGCGCGATGCCCTGAGCGTTCCGGAAGACACACCGCTGGAAGCCCATTACATCAAGGTCGGGCGCGGTACGCTGCAGTCGTTGCTGCGCGCATCCACCCAGATTGCCTGCCTGCCCTACGAAGCGCTGCTGGCCGGTGGCGCGGTGCTGCGCACGCTTTGGCGCATGGCCATCACACACCGTCACCTGCTGCAATGGAACCCCTCCAGCGAAGTCGAGCGCGGCCTCGGCGCCGACCGCGGCGCGGAATGGCGGGTGATGGCGCCGGCGTCGCTGTTGGCGCTCGCACTGGTGGCTGTGGTGGCCGGCCTGCGTCCGCAGCTGCTGCCGCTTGCCCTGCCCTTCCTGTTGGCGTGGACCTTCGCGCCCGCGTTGATGGCTTGGCTGGGCAGGCCGCCGGCCGCGATCGTGGCCGAACTGTCCGGTACGCAGCGGGCGTTCCTTGGCCGGCTGGCGCGGCGCACCTGGTCTTTCTTCCAGGCCTGGGTACGCGAGCAGGATCATTGGTTGCCGCCGGACAACATCCAGGAGCATCCAGCGCAGGTGGTCGCGCGGCGCACCTCGCCGACCAACATCGGCCTGTCCCTGCTGGCCAATCTGTCTGCGTGGGATTTCGGCTATCTCCAGCAGGGCGCGGTAGCTGAACGTACGGCCCGCACGTTCGATACGCTGGACCAGCTGCCGCGCCATCGCGGCCACTTCCTGAACTGGTACGACACCGAAACCCTGGCGCCGCTGCCGCCGCGCTACGTCTCCACCGTGGATAGCGGCAACCTTGCCGGCCACCTGCTTACGCTGCGCCAGGGCCTGCTCGCGCTGGCGGACGCGCCGGTGTTGGCCCCGCACACGTTCGAGGGCTTGGCCGATACGCTCGGCGTGCTGGAAGAGGAACGGCAGCGCCATCGCCCCGGCGATGCGCAACTGGGCGAGGCGCTCAACCACCTTCGCCAACGCCTGGTGTCAACCCGTGTCGACCGCCCCCGCGGGACGGCGCAGGCGCTCGCCCGGTTGCAGGAGCTGGTCGGTCTGGCCGACGCCGTGCTGGCGCAGTGGCCGGCACCGCAATCGCCCGAGGAAGGGGAGCTGCACTGGCCGGCCCTGTTCGCTGCCGAATGCCATGCCGCCCAGGCTTCGCTCGCCGACATCCCTGCCGATGCCAGCGCGGCCGTCGATGTGTCGGTGCCAAGCCTGCGGCAGCTGGCCGCCCTGCCCGGTACGGCCGGTGAGGACGCACGCGCGCGCATCGAGCAACTGCAGGACCTGGCGCACCGTGCCGGGCAGTTTTCGCTGATGGAATACGGGTTCCTGTTCTCCCGTACCCGCAACCTGCTCTCGATCGGATACAACGTAGACGATCACCGCCTCGACAACAGCTTCTACGACCTGCTGGCCTCTGAAGCGCGGCTGTGCGCCTTCGTGGCCATCGCCCAGGGCCAGTTGGCACAGGAGAGCTGGTTTGCGCTCGGCCGGATGCTCACCGAGGTCAACGGCACGCCGACGCTGTTGTCATGGAGTGGCTCGATGTTCGAGTACCTCATGCCGCAGCTGGTGATGCCCAGCTATCCGGACACGCTGCTCGACCAGACCGCGCGGCACGCGGTCGAGGCGCAGATCGTCTACGGTCGTACCCTGAACCTGCCGTGGGGCGTGTCCGAGTCCGGCTATAACGCCGTCGATGCCCGCCTGAACTACCAGTACCGAGCGTTCGGCGTGCCGGGATTGGGTCTCAAGCGCGGTCTGGGCCAGGATCGGGTCATCGCGCCCTATGCCAGCATGATGGCGCTGATGGTGGCGCCGGAAGCGGCCTGCCAGAATCTCCAGGCGCTTGAGGGATTGGGGTTTGCCGGGCGCTTTGGCATGTACGAGGCGATCGACTACACCCCCGCCCGGGTGCCGCCGGGGCAGGATCACGTGCTGCTGCGTTCGTTCATGGCCCACCACCAGGGCATGGGCCTGCTGTCGCTGGATTACCTGTTGCGCGACCAGCCGATGCAGCGCCGGTTCGTGGCCGATGTCGAGTTCCAGGCCACTCTGTTGCTGCTGCAGGAACGCATTCCGCGCATCGGCGTATTCCATCCGCATGAGGTCGAGGCCCTGGGCGAGCACGCCGCCATGGCCCAGGACGAGACATCGCTGCGCGTGCTGCGCAAGCCGGGTGGCCCGCGCCCGGAAGTGCAGCTGCTGTCCAACGGCCGCTACCACGGCATGCTCACCCATGCTGGCGGCGGCTACAGCCGCCACGGCGACCTGTCGCTCACCCGCTGGCGTGAGGACGGCACCACCGATGCCTGGGGGACGTTCTGCTACCTGCGCGACGTGGACAGCGGCGAGTTCTGGTCTGCCGCGTACCAGCCCACCTGCGTGGCGATGGACAATTACGAGGCGATCTTCTCTGACGCCAAGGCAGAATTCCGCGGCGCGCACCACGGCTGCGAGAGCCACCTTCAGGTTGCCATCTCCGCCGAGGACGACATCGAGCTCAGGCGCCTGCGCCTGACCAACCGCAGCCGTCGCCCGCGCACGGTAGAGATCACCACCTATGCCGAAGTGGTACTGGCACCTGCGGCGGCCGACGATGCGCATCCGGCCTTCAGCAACCTCTTCGTGCAGAGCGAGATCCTGGCGGCCAAGCAGGCCGTGCTATGCACGCGCCGGCCACGTTCGCACGACGAGGTGCCACCGTGGATGTTCCATCTGGTCGCGGTGCATGACGCGGAGGTGGTGGCGATCTCCTACGAAACCGACCGTGCGCGCTTCCTGGGTCGTGGCAACACACCGCGGACGCCGCGGGCGTTGACCACCGATACCGACCTCTCCGGCACTGACGGCTCGGTACTCGACCCGATCGTGGCCATCCGCGTCCGCGTGGTGCTTGAGCCCGAGCAGACCGTGCAGCTGGACATGGTTTATGGCATCGGCGCCGACCGCCCCGGCTGCGAGGCACTGGTAGACAAATACCGTGATCGCCGCCTGGCCGACCGCGTCTTCGACCTGGCCTGGACGCACAGCCAAGTGGTGCGCCGGCAGATCAACGCAAGCCAGGCCGAGGCGTCGCTATACGAGCGCCTGGCCAGCCACGTGTTGTATGCCAGTCCGCTGCTGCGCGCGGGCGCCGGCGTCCTCCAGCAGAACCAGCGAGGACAATCCGGACTGTGGGGCCATGCCATCTCGGGCGACCTGCCCATCGTCCTTCTCAAGGTAACCGACGCGGACAACGTGGAACTGGTCAGGCAACTGGTGCAGGCGCATGCTTATTGGCGCCAGAAGGGACTCAACACCGACCTGGTCATCTGGAACGACAGCAAGGCCGGCTATCGGCAGGAACTGCAGGACCAGATCCTGGGGATGGTGGCCGCCAGTTCGGAGACGGGCCTGCTCGATCGCCCTGGCGGAATTTTCGTACGGCCGGTGCAGAACATGACCCACGAGGACCGCATCCTGTTGCAGGCGGTGGCACGGGTGGTGATCAGCGACGAGGACGGCACGCTGGTCGCGCAGGTGGGGCGCCAATCCCCGCCCGCGCGCCGGATCCCGCCCCTGGTGCCGCTGGCGGTGCAGGAGGAACTGGCACTGTCGATGGAGGAGACGCCTGGGCTGCCCACCGCCGCCGACCCGGGACCCAACCCCGGAATGCCCTCGGGCGCCGAGCACGACGAAGACGTGGACGACCCGTGGCCTTTCCTTCCGTACCGCGGCGCAGGCCAATTCGACAACGGTACCGGCAGTTTCAGCGAGGACGGCCGCGAATACGTCGTAGTGCTGCGCGAAGGTGCCCCGACACCGGCGCCATGGGCCAACGTGATCGCCAATGCCCGTCTGGGCACGGTCGTCAGCGAAAGCGCGCCGGGCTACACCTGGTTCGAGAATGCACACGAATTCCGCTTGACGCCCTGGCTCAATGACCCGGTGTCCGACACGGGTGGCGAGGCCTTCTACGTGCGCGACGAGGACACAGGCCGTGTCTGGTCGCCGATGCCGCTCCCGCGCCGGGGTACCGGGGGGTACCGTACGCGTCACGGATTCGGCTACACGGTCTACGAGCATATCGAGGATGGCATCGTCAGCGAGTTGTGGGTTTTCGTCGACGTCGCCGCACCACTGAAGTACTCGGTCCTGCGGTTGCACAATCTGTCGGGCAGGCCACGGCGGCTTTCCGCCATCGGTTACGTTGAATGGGTCATGGGTGACCTGCGCGCGAAGTCGCGCATGCATGTGGTCACCGAACGCGACTCGCAGACAGGCGCGCTGCTGGCGCGCAATACCTACAGCACCGATTTTGGTGGCCGCATGGCGTTCTTCGACACCGATGCCGAGGGCTGCGGCTGGACCTGTGACCGCCTGGAGTTCATCGGCCGCAACGGCGGCCTGCACGCACCGGCGGCGTTGCGTCGCGAACGTCTGGGTGGACGCGCGGGCGCGGGCCTGGATCCCTGCGCGGCGCTGCAGGTGCCGCTGGAGCTGGCGCCGGGCGAGCGCAGTGAAACCACGTTCCGCCTTGGCGCGGGCCGCGACCGCGAGGAAACGCTCGCGTTGGTACGAGGCCGCCAAGGCGCCAATGAGGCAAACGATGCGCTGGACGCGGTGCGCATCCACTGGCGCCATGTGCTGGCCAGCGTCCAGGTGCGCACGCCGGACCCGGCGTTGGACGCTCTGGCCAATGGCTGGCTGGTCTACCAGACCCTGGGCAGCCGCTACCTGGCGCGCAGTGGCTACTACCAGTCGGGCGGCGCGTTCGGCTTCCGTGACCAGCTGCAGGACGTGCTCGCGCTGGTACACGCCCGCCCGGAACTGGCCCGCGAACACCTGCTGCTCTGCGCTGCACACCAGTTCGCCGAAGGCGATGTGATGCACTGGTGGCACCCGCCGCAAGGTCGTGGCGTGCGCACCCGCTGCTCGGACGACTATCTCTGGTTGCCCCAGGGCGCATGCCGCTACCTGGAGATCACCGGCGACACCAGCGTGCTGGACGAAATGGTTGGCTTCATCGAAGGGCGCGCGGTGACACTGGAAGAGGAAGGGTATTACGACATGCCCACCCTTTCGGCACTGCGCGGCACCCTGTATGCACACTGCGTCCTCGCCCTCGAGCGCGGTTGCCGGTTGCTCGGCGAGCGCGGTCTTCCGTTGATGGGCAGCGGCGATTGGAACGACGGCATGAACCGCGTTGGCGACCAACAGCGCGGCGAAAGTGTGTGGCTGGGCTTCTTCCTCCATGACACGCTTCGCCGCTTCACCGCACTGGCCAACGCGCGCGGCGATGAACACCGTGCGCACTGGTGCCAGGAGCAGGCCGACAGCCTGCGCCAGAACCTGGAACAGCATGCCTGGGACGGGGAATGGTATCGCCGCGCGTGGTTCGACAACGGCATCCCGTTGGGCTCGGCGCAGAGCGAAGAATGCCGCATCGATTCGATCTCCCAGAGCTGGTCGGTACTGTCCGGCGTTGCCGCGCCCGATCGTGCCCGGCAAGCGCTGGATTCGCTCTATACGCACCTGGTGCGCAAGGACGCCAAGCTGATCCAGCTGCTCGATCCGCCCTTCGATAGAACCACGGAGGACCCCGGTTACATTCGGGGTTACGTGCCGGGCGTGCGCGAGAATGGCGGCCAGTACACCCACGCGGCCGTGTGGGCGGCCATGGCATTTGCACACCAGGGAGATGCGACGCGAGCCTGGGAACTGGCCGGCATGATCAACCCGCTCAACCATGCACTGGATCCGGAGGCGGTCCAGACCTACCGCGTCGAACCCTATGTGTTGGCGGCGGATGTCTACGCCGTGTCTCCGCACGTGGGGCGAGGCGGCTGGACGTGGTACACCGGCTCGGCCGGTTGGATGTATCGCCTGCTGGTCGAATCCCTGCTCGGCATACGTCGCCAGGGCGATCGTCTGTCGCTTGCACCTTGCCTGCCGGATCACTGGCCGTCATTCGAACTGAGCTACCGCTTCGGCCGCAGCCGCTACGAGTTCGTGGTGACGCGGAATGCGCGGGATCAGCCGACGCTGCATGTGGATGGCGTGTTGCAGCCGGACCTCACCGTCCTGCTCCGCGACGACGGTCATCATTACCGTGTGGCGCTTGACCTGGGTGCGCCCCCGGGATGAGCGTTCGCCCCGAAATACAGGCACGGCTGGATGCGCTGGATGAAATGCTGGCGCACTGGTTGGCGCAGGTGCGCCATCCGGCGCAGTTCTGGCCGCAGTTTGAAATGCTGGCTGCAGAGATTCTGGACCAGTGCACGTACACGGAGAGGGTCCAAGCGCGTGCGCGCATCGAAGCCATGCTCAAACGCCACGCGCTGGAGCTCCCGCCCTGGCACGAACGTGACGACAGCCCGCCGCCGAGGAAGCCAGGAGAGTGATGCCCAGTACCATCCGCCAGACAAGTACACACCTAGTTGCCCGTCATCTTCAGCGCAGCGTCCGGCAAGCGCGCGCCAGTGATGCGGATCTGAGCAACATCCTCATCGATGCGTATCAGGTCGGCCTGGTCCAGCATCAGATCCAGGGCACCCAGGTTCTCGTCAAGGCGATGCAGCTTGGTGGTCCCGGGAATCGGTGAGATCCACGGCTTCTGCGCCAGCAGCCAGGCTAACGCCACCTGCGCAGGCGTGACGCCCTTCCCAGTTGCCATCGCTTTCACCACGTCCACCAACGCCATGTTGGCCCGACGTGCCTCAGCGGAGAAGCGCGGCACCACGTTGCGGAAGTCGCTCGCGTCGAACTGCGTGTGCTCGTCGATCTTGCCCGTCAGGAAACCCGCCCCCAGGGGACTGAACGGCACGAAGCCAATGCCCAGCTCCTCCAGCAGCGGCAGCAGCTCATTTTCCGGCTCGCGCCAGAACAGCGAGTACTCACTCTGCACGGCAGTCAGCGGCTGCACGGCATGCGCCCGGCGGATGGTCTGCAATCCTGCTTCGGACAGCCCGAAGTGCCCAACCTTTCCTTCCGCAATCAGTTCCTTCACCGCACCGGCTACGTCCTCAATCGGCACTGCCGGGTCTACCCGATGCTGGTACAGCAGATCGATGCGGTCGGTGCGCAACCGCTTGAGGCTGGCCTCCACCGCCGCCTTGATATGCGCCGGCTGGCTGTTGGTGCCCGGCCCGCGCGCACCGGTCACCGGGTCGATATCGAAGCCGAACTTGGTGGCGATCACGACCTGATCGCGCACCGGCGCCAGCGCCTCACCCACCCGTTCTTCATTGGCGAACGGACCATAGGCTTCAGCGGTGTCGAAGTGGGTAATCCCGCGCTCCACCGCTGTGCGGATCAGCGCGATCATCGCGCGCATGTCCGCCGCCGGGCCATAGCCCGAACTCATGCCCATGCAGCCCAGGCCGAGGGCGGAGACTTCAAGGCCTTGTCCAAGAATGCGGGTTTTCATCGTGGGTTCCTCATCGAACAGTGGGCGGAGTGTCCAACCAGGCCTTGACGGTCTCCATGGTTCTGCGCTCCTGAACAGCAGCGTACAGATGATCGGCGGCGCGGTTTCACCCCAGATCGGAAAGCCCAGGTACACCGTGTCGTAGCGGGCGATATCAGCAATGCCTGCGCGCAACGCAGGCTCAACGCCGTCGTCGCGCTCCTGCCGCCCGGCGGCCAGGGTTTGGGGATGGAATCGTCATGGATGCAATCTACGCCCCACGATGCATGCTTGCAGAGGCATAATCGGATATCGCTTATATCCGGAGCGCATCAATGAGTGTCGAGAACTACGACCAACTGGCGATGTTCGCCCTGGTGGCACGTGAGCGCAGTTTTACCCGCGCCGCCGCCCAGCTGGGCATGTCCCAGCCGGCGCTGAGCCGGTCCATGCGCCAGTTGGAAGAGCGCCTTGGCGTGCGCCTGCTCGCCCGCACCACCCGCAGCGTTTCCCCCACCGAAGCGGGCGAGCAGCTGTTGCGGGTGATCGCGCCGCGCTTCGAGGAAATCGATATCGAGCTGGCCCAGCTCAACGCCTTCCGCGACAAGCCCGCCGGCCGCCTGCGCATTACTGCCGGCGAACACGCCGCGCTCACCGTCATGCAGCCGGTGCTGGGCAGACTGCTGCCCGGGCACCCGGACCTCAACATCGAAGTGATCGTCGACTACGGCCTTACCGACATCGTGGCCGAAGGCTTTGATGCCGGCATCCGCATGGGCGAACAGGTGGCCAAGGACATGATCGCCGTGCGCGTCGGGCCCGACCTGCGCATGGCCGTGGTGGGCTCGCCTGCCTACTTCCAGCGCCACCCGAAGCCGAAGTCCCCGCACGATCTCACCCGACACAACTGCATCACCATCCGCCTGCCCACCCACGGCGGCATCTTCGCGTGGGAGTTCGAGAAGAAGGGCCAGGAGCTCAAAGTCAGGGTGGAGGGCCAGCTGGTGTTCAACAACATCGCCCTGCGCCTGGGCGCGGCACTGGAAGGGCTGGGTCTGGCCTACATGCCCGAGGACCTGGTACGCCCACACGTGCAGGCCGGCACACTGGTGCACGTGCTGCAGGACTGGTGCCCCTCCTTCCCCGGTTACCACCTGTACTACCCCAGCCGCCGGCAATCCTCGCCGGCGTTCACGCTGTTGCGCGATGCGCTGCGCTACCGGAGCTGAGTGCAGTTGATCAGGGCGAAGGTGCCCGGGTTTGTTCCAGCGCCTGCGCGGCACGGACGGATGCCGCTGCGTCGCCGCTATGGGCCAGCAGCTCGGCTACATGTTCCAGCTGCGCCCGGCTCAGCCCCACGCGCTGGCTGGCCGCCATGTGCGAACGCAGCTGCGCCTCCACGCCGGGCATGGCTGCCAGTGCGCCCACCGTGGCCAGTTCGCGGCTTTGCCAGTCCAGGTTGTCCCGCTCGAAGATGTCGCCGAACAGGTGCGTCTGCAGGAACTGGTTGATGACCGGCGCGAACGCCATGACCGGCCCCTTTACCGGGGCACCGGAAATGCGGGTCTGGTTGGCGGTGCCCACTGCACGCAGCGCGTCGCCCACCGGAATCTCGCCGCTTGGCGGCTGACCGGGTGCGTCGGCAATGCTCTGCGCCTTGCGCGTCTCCACCACTGCCATCAACTCATTCAAGGCGTTGAGGCTCTTCGGGAAACCGGCATAGGCATACACCTGTACCAAGATCTCTTTAGCTTCACTGATGCTGAGCCCGGCATCCAGCCCCCGGTTCAGCGCTGCGTTGAGCTGGGGTATGTTGCTGGTGGCGGCGGCAGCGGTGATCAGCGGTATCGCTTGCTGGCGGGCCGACAGCGCGCCCGCAACCGGCGCATCGACAGTCGCAGCCGCCTCGCCGTACTGCGCATCGCTGACCTGCTCCAGCCAGATCACCGTCTTGCCCTCGGCCACGCCGGTCACCGCCAGATGGGTCATGGCGCTGTGCGGCGCCGCACCGTGCCAGTGCTTCACGCCGGGCGGGCACACCACCACATCGCCCGCGTGGATCTGCTGCACCGGTTTGCCCCACTCCTGGGTGAGCCCAACACCGGAGGTCACCACCAAACGCTGGCCGGCTGGATGGGTGTGCCATGCCGAATGCGCCCCAGGCGCGAAGCTGACATGGGCGGCCGAGGCCTGCACGTCTTTATCGGCCGCGAACAACGGGTCCACTCGTACCTTGCCGACGAAATTGTCTGCAGCGCCAGCGAAGGACGTCTGCGTGCCGGCACGGGTGATCTGCTGCGTTGGCGATTCAGCCGCGCCGGCGAACGGTGCCGCCACGCTCAATGCCAGGCCAAGCACCGCATTGCGGCCGGAGGATGTACGTTGGTGGGTCATGGCGTGAGGGTCCGGGCGTAGAAGGTAGTCAGCCTGCCCACTGCGGCGTCCACATAACGCGGTACCCAATAGGTCTCGATATGCGTGGCGCCGTCGAGCAGCACCAGCTCCCTGTCGTTGGTGCCGGTCGCCCTGGCGAAGGCGTCCTGGGTCATGTACAGGCTGTCGGCCTTGCTGCCGGCAATCATCAGCAGCGGCTGGTTGATCAGCTCGATCTGGTTGGTGGCGTCGAACCGCATCAGGTCCAGCAGGCTGCTGGTGGTGTAGCGAAAGGTGGAGTTGGGGTGGGCGTGGGTCTTCCAGTAATACTCATAGCCCTGCCGGTACAGGTCATAGGGCAGCTTGGCGATCTGCTCATCTGTAAGGTTGGCATCGCCTGAGTACAGCACCTCACCGCCGGCCACCTCCTGCGCGCGTGCATCCGAGGCCTGCTGCAGCCGCTGTTGGATCGTCTGCAGCTGCGAATCCACGTAGCCGTTGCGGCGCACGCGGCCGGAATTGAACATGCTGATCGTTGCCACGGCCTTGAAGCGCTTGTCGGTCTGCGCCGCCGCGAGTGAGTAACCCCCGCCACCGCAGATGCCCAGCAGACCCAGGCGTGCGTTGTCCACCCAGGGGAAACGGCTCATGTAGTCCGCCATGCCATGGATGTCTTCAATGCGGTGGGAAGGTTTATCCACGCTGCGGGGCTGGCCGCCGCTTGCGCCCTGATAGGCCGCATCGGCGGTAATCGCGATGTAGCCCTGCTCGGCCAGGCGCTGCGCGTACAGGCCGGCCACCTGCTCTTTCACCCCGCCATTGGGGTGGGCGACAACGACGGTTGGGTATTTCCGCGAAGGGTCAAAGTTGGCCGGCGTGTAAAAGTTGGCCGCGATCTCGATGCCATCCAGCGAATAGGTCACTGGATGGATGTTCACTTGATCGGGCGTGTTGCGCGTGATCGCCCCGTCATAGGCCAAGGTGTAAGGGTTCAGCTTGTAGTCGGCAGCAGAGGCGTTGCCTGCCACCAAGCCTAGAGACATCGCCAACAGCGTGGCGCGCATGAGGTGCTTCATTCGGGGTGCTCCCCGTCCGGGCGGTCCAAATGTTTCTTCTCCAGGAAATCGCCCACCAGATCGGCGATCTGGACGCTGTTGAGGTCCGAGAACAGGAAGTGGCTGTTGCCGTGAATTCCCATGTCCGGCAGATGGATCAGGGTTACATCACCACCTTGCCGGTTGACGGCGTCGCGCCATGCACGGGCCATTTCGAGGCGTGCCCGCCAGCTGTCCTGCGCGGGTAGGCGAACGGGTTTTTCGGGGATGTTGTCGCCGTAAAGCACCAGGATGGGGATCCGTGCCAGCGCCTTGAACTCCTCAGCCGATACCACGACCGGTGCGACGGTGTCGAAGGCGCTGGGGATCGGTGCCGGTGCGTCGTCCCTGGCGAACACGAAACTGCTACCGGGCTCGAAGGCAACGATGGCGCGCACGTTCGGGCTCTTTATCGCCGTCATCCAGCCCGGGCCTCCCGCCTGCGAATGCGTAAACAGGATCGCTGGCCCGGTCTTCTGCAACAAAGCGGCTACCCCCTCGGAGACCACCCCGATGTCATACGGCCCGGTATTGGGCGTGATCGAGCGGAAGAACTGGTCAAGCGTGGTCTCGCCCTTCGGGAACTGGCTGCCAGCAAAGTAGTCGGGCCAGAGGCCAATGCGGAACTGGTTGAACCACATCTGATCGTCCGCTACCGGCTTGAGCGTGGACCCGACCATGCTTCGGCCGGCTTTGCCGCGCCTTGGCTGATCGATCAGGTAGGTCGTGAAGCGACGACGCAGGAATAGATTCTGGAAGCCTTCGCGGCCGTCGGCGGTCGTTTCCCAGCTTTTAGACGACTGGCCAGCGCCGTGCCACATCACGATCGGCAGCGGGCGCGCATCTACCGGCACCTGGTAAAAGGCATAGACATGATCGCCGTGGTAGCTCTGGCCATCCGGCTTGGTGGGTATCAACGGATCGAAAGCGCCGGGCTGCTGCTGCGCCGTGCCGCCGGCGATGAAACTGCCTTGCGATTGGATCTGCAGCGGCTCGCTGGCCATGGCGGTCGCGGCAAAGAGCAGGACCGTAATGCAGGTCAAGGTAGCCCCCAGGCCGGGCCCCACAGTGCGGGGGATGGTGCGAGTCTGCATGGACCACTCCGTGACCGATAGTCAGGAGAATCTACGTGCGGGGGAATGATAGAAAAAGCGCAGGAATGGCATATGACTAATGCATGGGAGATATATATTCCGGCCTATGATATGGCTCTGCACATCTGCGCCGGTCTTCGAGCCGCTCTTCACTACAGAGCCGTTTGGCGGGGCAGCGGGCTGGGGTGGAGCCGGCGCTTCGGGTTTACGACCTATTTTGGGGAATTCCGCAACTGAGCAGTGTTTCTGGAGAAGGCACATGCCCGTTTCGGCCATAAACGGCCCTCGCGGTGGTCTTCACCCAGCACGCTTTAAGGGTTAAGGGGTTGGCCAGCCTTTGTACAAGAGCCGCCATCCGCCGCGCACATCACGCCATCGATCCACGTCACATATCGCGATATGCGGACGTTGTAGACCATTTGTCCATAGAAGCCGGCCTCCAGGGCGTGCTCTGGAACCGCCGTGATCCACGATCCCAGGCCAATGAGTTGCCAGGCACCCTGCCTATGCACAACGAGCGGGCCACCGCTGTCGCCGCTTCCCAACACACCCTCGAGCGGCAGGCCTTGTGCGGGGGGATCGAATCGATACCAGACATAGCGATCGTCAGCTCCAGTAATGGAATTGTAGGCCCGCCTCATCACGCCACGATGTGGAGCGTTGGGACTCTGCCCTTCGATGCCATTGCCGGTTGCCCCTTTCCCTACAAACATGGCGACTTCCGTGACTTCATCGCTGCCGCGATAAAGAGCTACCGGTGTAATTTGCTCCACTGGCGTTTCGAGCTCGATCAAAGCCATGTCATCCGAACCTGCCAGAAAGGCGTGAATCCTGGACGGATCGCCCGTCTTCAAGGCCTCCTGGCCCAACGCGTCGGGCATGCGTTTGTAGCCAGGATGGACGATTACCCGAGCTACTTTGTACCCCTTTCCGTTGACCGAAATCTCGGCGTCCATACCTTCCATGGGAGCCGCATGTGCTGCGGTGACGACCCACTTCCGCGCGATGAGGACGCCATGCCCTTCGCCGGGCATGTCTGCCAGCGCCGGAAATTCAGATTGCGCTATCCGATACTTTGAATCGTCAACATCGCTACGGATGACGACGGCGTTCGCCGCGAACGGCAGGATGAAAAGAGCAACCAAAAGCCCGCGATTCATGTGTCCGCTCTCCTTGCAGGTATTCATCGGATGACCACCCGCAATGCCTTGCGAGGCTCGTCGCACTATAGCCGGAGCGGCCTCAACGCCGGACCTGTTTCTGACAAGACGAGGTTGGCTGCGACGAAAGCCAGGAAATGAGGTCTGAGGCCAGGAACCCATCCCTTGCCACGCGCATCACGCATCCGCCCCACCCGGCGATGGTTTTCCAGTTGTCTGGCGCTGGGAGGTCGCTGATTCCACTCGTAGTAGCCGCTGGCCGGCACCTTCAGGCATTGGCACATCAGCCGATTCGGAAACTCATCGCGGCAACGTTCGATCACCTGATACTCAGGGTGATCCCTTTGCAAAGAACGTCGCCGCTTCTCGCAAAAAATCCCGTTCCTTCTTCACCCGCGCCTACTCGCGTTTGAATCGGACCAACTCTTCGTCTCGGGGCGTTCCGGTGCCAACGAAAGCGACCGCTCCCGGTTTCTGCACCTCCCGCTTCCAGCGGGTCAGAAGGGTACTGTGGATGACCCAGTATACGGGCCACCTGGGCCATTGAGTATGCCCGTGGTGCGCCAATCTGCACCAATCTGATACCTGCCTCGCTCCAGAACCGGCGCTCGCGCACTTCATAGGCCAGCTCGGTGTGCCATTGCGCTGCGACTTCGTAGCGGTTGCCCATGGCATGATGCTGCTGCCACATGCTTGCGCGGGTGGGTCGAAGGCGTGGCGATGCCTCGGCAAAGGCGTCTCAGGCGGAGTGTACGTCCCGCAGGGCGACTGGCGGCCGTACGGAACAAATGGTGCGCGTCTCCGGCGGCTTCAAGCGAATGGGTCGATGTAACCGCGGCGCGCGGCCAGTGTCACTGCATGCGTGCGGTCATGTACGCCGAGTTTGCTGAAAATCATCTTCAACTGTGCCTTGATCGTTTCGACCGAAAGGTTCAGGTGCACGGCTATCTGCTTGTTCGCGTGCCCGCTGGCAACCAGCCGAAGAATAGCGATTTCCCTCTGGGTCAACGGCTCGTCAAGCGCGTGCGTCGCGATCTCCTGTGCAATGCCCGCAGAAACAGCGCGGCGACCCAAATGCACCGAGCGAATCGCGTCGACCAGTTCGGACCGGATTCCGTTCTTCAGCAGGTAGCCCGCAGCGCCGGCGCGTAACGCCCGCACAGCGTTCGCGTCGCCGGGATAAGTCGTCAACACCAGGATTCTGGCATCAGCGGCGAACCGACGGATCTCGACGATGGCTTCAACGCCGCCAACACCGGGCATCTGCACATCCATCAGCGTTACGTCGGGAGACAACTGTCGAAACTGCGCGATTGCTTCGGCGCCGTTGGCGGCTTCCCCAACCACCTCCATGTCCGTCTGCCGGTTAAGAAGCGTGCTGATGCCGTCGCGCATCATCACGTGGTCGTCAACGACGAGGACGCGAATGGGCGGCGGATCCAAGGCTGCATGCGACATCAGGAACTCCTCATAGTCCGAAGCGCCCGAAGGAGCGCCGCTCTTCGCGTTTGTAGGCGATGGACCCCGGTACTGTCAGCACGACCTCCGTTCCGCCGTCGGCGCCAGCTCGTACGACCAGACGGCCGCGAAGCTTCCGCGCACGCTCGGCCATTCCAACGAGCCCGAAATGTCCTTCCTTGGCACCATGTGCAGCGATAGGCGCATCGATCCCCACCCCGTCGTCCGCCAGCCGCAGGACGAAGCTCGAACCAAACCGGATCTCCACGGTGACGCGGGTCGCCGCGGCATGTTGTCGAATATTGTGGAGGGCCTCCCCCGCGATGCTGCTCACCTCTTCCAGCGCGAGAGGATCCAGTCCGCGCGGCGACCCGCCAACCGAAATGGCGAAGTCGATGGCGGGATCGAACCCGGTTCGCCCAATCAAATCGCAGATGACCTGCTCGACGTTGCCCTCCTGTTGCGTCCGCAGCTCCCGTACACGGTCGCGCCCTTCGGCGATCACCTGGTCGGCCATGTCGATCGCCGCGACGAGTGATGCGCGACCTGCCAATCCGGGCGGCAGGTCGTCAGCGGCGAGCTGAAAACGAAGGGTGAGGGCCTGGATGGCCTGGAGGAGCGTATCGTGCAGCTCGCGTGCGATCCGTTCGCGCTCCTCGATGCGCTCGGCCATTCTCAATCTGACGCCGCGCGCCACGACGCGCAGCCGCATCGAATAGGCGAGCCACAGAAGCGCTGTCAGCGCGAAGGCGCACAACAGCCTGAACGGCCAACTTTCGACGAACGTCGGTTGGATCTCGAAGTTGAGCCCCGCGCCGGTCTGGTTCCAGACGCCGTCGTTGTTCCTGGCCATGACCTGGAAACGATATTGTCCCGGCCCGAGGTTTGAGTAGGAAACCATACGTCGAGCGCCCGCATCGACCCAATGTTCGTCAACGCCCTCCAATCTGTACCTGAAGCGCACCCGCTGCGGTACGGTGAAACTCAACCCGGCGTAAGTGATGTCGATAGTACGCGTTCCGGCTGCAAGAGCAAGGTTCGCCGGGTCGCGCCAGATGCGCCCCCCACTGGCAAGGGAGCGAATGGTGACCGGTGGCGGAAGTTTGTTCGACGGAAGATTTTCCGGGTCCAGGAATGCCGCGCCCTGCCGGTTTAGAAACCAGATCCTGCCATCCCCGGCCAGAACGCTTTGCGCACCCGCGAACCCGCCGTGCTGAACCGTACTGGCCAGGCCATCCAGCGCGTCCAGTTTCGTGAAGGGAAGGGGTGCCTGCGGGTCGTCAAAGGCGCGATCGAAGTCGACGGTAGCCACCTTGTAGGCGCCGTTACGGTTGAAGAGCCAGGTTTCGCCGTTCGCAGTCTGCTGCAGCGTCCGCATCCAGGTGATCCAAGGAAATCGCTTCCCATCCAACTGGCGTAATTGATTGCCACGCAGCCTCGTCAGTCCGGCGCTGCCGCTGACGAAGAGATCCCGGGAGCCGGGAAGATTGCCGGGGAGGACAGCCCATGGCGTGCCGATGCCGGTGGGGCTGAGCGGGATGGTTTCGAGACGATCACCATGCAGGAGGACAGCACCCGGTGGCACGATCACGGCAAGGTCGCCGGCTGGCGTGGTGGTGAGGTCCCAGACATCGAGCCTGGCCAGCTCGCCTTCGGGCTCGTGCCAGCCATCTCCGTCGCGCCAGATGAGCTTGCCGCTGGTGAGCCCCAGCCAAAGGCGCCCGGCGCCATCTTCCGCGCAGGCGATCTTGGCGTCGCCACCGGGGTGCCCGGCTGTGACGGTCGTCTGTGAGCCGTGAATCGAGAGGGTACGCCCTCGCTCCAGCACCCATACGCCGCCATCGCGCGCGGAGCATATCGACACCTCGTCATTGTCCAACGTCCGGATCGGCTTCGGATTCCCTCCCGGAGGTACATGAAACAGTGTTCGCTGCGATGCGATGTAAACACTGCCATCGCGTGCTTTCGCGATGGTCAATCCATGTGCTGGATCTGCCGGGACAGCCGCATCCTGTATCGCGCTGGCGCGCCGGAACTGATCTATTCCGCTCTCCGTGGAAATCCAGACATTGTTCTCCCGATCCACAAATGGCGCATAGCTGATGTCGGAAGTAAGGCCATCGGCGGCACGAAACCGGCGAATGCCGGAGTCAGCCGCGCCGCGTGGCGAAAAGGGCTCCGCTACGTGGAATATTCCAACTGCCCCGGTCGTGCCCCAAAGCCCGCCGTAGTGGTCGAACGTGAAGGCGGCTCTCGAAGCTCCGGATACCGCAGGGAAGACGATGCCCGCCTTGGACGGCGCGCCATCGGGGCCGAAAAGCATGCGGGTGCCGGCAGCATCCGACGCCCACAATGTGCCATTCCGGTCGAGGCCGATCTTGGGGCGTCCGGACAACCGTGCCTCCATTTTGCGGAAGCGGTCTGCACCGGGTGCAAGGAGCGCCAGCACGCCGCTTCCCCCATCTTCGGCACCCAATGCGATCCATAGCCCGCCATCACGGGCAACGACCAGGTCCATGATGTACCCGGGGGGCAGTTCCAGTTGTTCGTCCACGCGTTCCCAGCGGGAGCCGCGCAGGCGGAGCAGTCTCTTATCCAGTCCAAGCGAGGACGCCCAGATTGTCCCATCAGGCGTTTTCGCAAATGCGGCCAAGCCTCGCGGAGGGTCGGGCATGTGCATGTCGTGGAGGGCTCCATCACGATACACGGCCACCCCTTCGGCATCCCGCAAGCCTACCCATAGCTCCCCGCGCTCGCCGGCCATGAGCGCCGACGGAGATGCATGTCGCTTCCCCGATCCTTCGCGCCAATCGATCAGTTCGAACGTGGCGCCGTCGAAGCGATAAAGCGAATCGCCCGCGAGCCACAGATACCCATCATCGGTCTGCGCGATCCGCAGCAGGCCATCGGGCGCGCCGTCGTCTGCGGCGGCCCGCACATGCTTGAACCTCGCAAAGCCAGGCGGGGACATCTGCGCATGGGAAATCGACGTGAAAGACAACCCTGCCACCAGGAGCAGCACCAGGCCCATCGAGACTGTGCGGGACGGGGTCATTGCACTGCCACCCTTATGCCTCGTCGGCAGCTGCCGGAGCCCTTCAGTGATGCCGGTACTGGAGGTGCCCATAGTTTCCACAATTGCCCAGGCCTATTCAACTGCGCTCCGGGGGCCAACGACACACTTGCTCCTTCCCTGACACGACCGGTCAACCCATGTACCCTCGGCGACAAAAGCCCCCACCATTTCAGGGATGGATTGAGGAGAAGACCACGTCGACGAACCCGGCCCTGGTTGCTTCCCTGGCCCAGTCGCGCTGCAGCTCGCAGGCCAGCTGGATCCAGGTGATGGGTCGCGCGCCGGCCTGCGCGATCCGCTCGAGTCCGGCGCGGTGGGCGACTACCGATGTGCCGCCTACGGCATCCACTACCGGATAGACATCGAAGCCCTCTTCAAGCGCATCCAGGGCTGGAAAGGCAAGGCAGACCTCGGTCCACAGCGCGACCATGATCAGCTTCTTCCTGCCGGTCGCCTTGACTGTGGTGACGAAATCCTCGTCCTCCCACGCGTTGATCGAAGTACGGTCGATGGCTTCAATCTCGCCCAGCACGTCCGTGAGCTGATGGATGGTCGGCGTGTTGAGGCCGGTGGCGACGTTGACCGTCGACAGGACAATGGGCAGACCATAGAGCTTCGCCGCTCTGGCCACGGCGACGACATTCGCGATCAGTTCGCGACGTTCCATCGACACGATCGAGGCGACCTGGACCGGTTGGAAGTCGATGATCAGCAGCGCTGCGTTCTGCGGCGTCAGCAGCTTGTCCTCGATTGGATCCCGGACATTCTGTAGGGTTCTCATGGCGACTCCTTCAGTGAACCTTGGTGAAGTGCGTGTCTGTCGGTCCTTCGCCGGTGATGTAGACCACCGCCGATTCGTCGCGGGTTATTGCGAAGTGCGCGTCGCCCGCCGGCTCGGTGTAGAAACCGCCCGCCGGCAGCAGCTTGAGCCGGTCGTCGCTCAATGCAGTGCCGTAACCGAAGTACCAACTACCGCTGACCACCACCGCGCTGCGTCGGTCGCGGTGCGTATGTGCCGCGATCCGGGTATGCGGCGGAACACGAATCTCTATGGTGTAGGGGCCCGACCTGGTGGGGTCGCCAAACAGAACGGTCGTGCGGATGCCCGCAACGCCGGAAGTCCCAGGCCCCGCACCGCCCTTGCCCAGGCTGGCGATCTCGGCCGGCGAAAGCCGGGCTCGCTCTACCCCGGTATCGGCCGCCGCCGTGAGAGCCAGGACGACGCCGCACAACGCGGCGCAGAGCGAGCGCGTGCTCACGGTTCATTCCCCAGGAACGATACGATCCGGCTAACCGTTGCCTGCGGATTCTCCTCCATGATCCAGTGGCCGGAGTCCGGGATGATGCCCTCGGTGACGTTCGATGCGGCGGCGCGCATCACCACGGCCATGGTCGCACCGAACGATTTTTCGCCACCGAGTGCAAGGACCGGCATGGAGAGCCGATTGCCTGCCGCCAACCAAGCCCGGTTGTCGACGGCGTCCTGGTCGAAAGCAGCGAACTGCGCGAAGCCCGAGCGCATTGCGCCGGGACGGGCGTAGAGCGCGGCATAGTGTTGGCGCGATTGCTCGTCGAAACGGTCGGGATGCGCCGAAAACTCGTTCCAGAACCGGTCCAGGTAGATGCGCTCGCGTCCGGCGACCAACCGCTCCATATCCGGGCCGCCAAACCGGAAGTGCCACAACATCGGCATCTTCAGGATTTCATCCCAAGGGCCGACGCCAGGGACAGGCGCGTCGATCAAGACCAGGTGACCAATTCGATCTGGCTGCTGGGTTGCCAGCGCAAAGGCGACCATGTTGCCGATGTCGTGCGCCACCACGTCGAAATGCTCGACTCCAAGCCCGGTGAGTAGTGCCTGCATGTCACGGCCCTGGGTCAGCTTGTCGAAGCCGTCGGCTGGATGCGATGAAAGCCCCATCCCTCGCAGATCGGGCACGATGACCGTGTGATTGTCTTTCAACGCTGCTGCAAGCGGTGCCCACATGTCGCCGGACTCACCATATCCGTGCAGCAGCAGCACCGCCGGCCCCTCCCCTCCCACATGCACATGGAGCGTCACGCCATTCGCGGTCACGTCACGGGACTGGAACCCGGCAGGAAACGGTGGGACCTTCGCGACCGCGGATGCCGAGATGCAGAGCGCCATTGCCAAGAACATAGATCTGAACATCACGTCTCCCTCGAGCCAGCAAGGCTCTGCGAATGTGATGCTCAGTATCCTGCTGCGCGGGGCTGGGCCCTACCCCAACCTGGGTCTGATCGCAGTACCCGAATGGGTATGGCGCCCCTGCGCGCCTCCTCAAAGTACTTGGCCGAAGCAGCCTAAGCCCGCTGTGCGTTGTGCGGGACCCAACGTAACGACACACTGATACGACGGTATCGGCTGGAAATGGTCATGCGTGCCGACCACGATGGTTCGCTTCCGCCGGCGATGCCGTTCGGTGACGAGCACGTGGAGGACTCGCGGAGCGCTCCGGCGTGCTGAGGTAAGGCCCGGCTCAACTCCGCCATTTCAGTGACCGGGCAGCAACAGTGTGATCTTCAGGTCCAGCACTTCAATCAGCTGCGGATCCATGAAGCGGCGCCTCGACCGGTTGAATCCAAGGCCAGAAGCGGACGCTAGCCCTGAAAGTCCAAAGATGCCCTCGGATACGAAGCGCTCCCATGCTTCTCCAGGGTCGCACTGGCAGCTTCATAACCCGCATCCATCGCCTTTTGCCTTGAACTGGCCTCGGACATCTTTGGCATTGGCACAGTTGCCCGGATGACGATGTCGGCTTCGCTCAATTCCGGATCCGCCAACTGACACGTCTGCAGGTGCATGGAGCGTCGGAGCACGCCAGCGGCTGACAGCGTCATGGGCTCGCCGTCATTGCAGTAGATGTCCACCGCAATGACGGCACGGGCGCCCATCGCGCGCGCAAAGCGCACTGGCACCAGACTGCTGACGCCACCGTCCACGAGACTGCCGCCGGGATAGACTACGGGCACGGTCGCGCCTGGTACGGCCGCCGAAGCGCGAACAGCATCTCCAGGCGCGCCCGCTGCCAACACAACGGCATCACCGCTCTCGAGATCGGTCGCGACAGCACCGAAGCGTATTGGGAAATCCTCGATCCGCCTCCCTTGAGTTGCGCCATCCACCCAACGCGCAATCTCGTCGCCGCGCATCAAGCCGCCCTCGTCCAGGGTCAAGTCGATCAGCGCGGGCACGTCGATGCTCGTTGCAGCGGCTTCCAATTGTTCGACGGTCGCGCCGCTGGCGTAGGCGGCACCTACGAGCGCGCCCGCGGAGGTGCCGACCACGATATCCGGTCGGATCCCGTGCTCCTCGAGCGCACGCAGCACGCCGATGTGTGCGAAGCCGCGCAGTCCACCGCCACCGAGCACCAACGCGACGGGCTGGTCGGTATTGGACGCCGCAACGGCGTGTTGACGAACCGTCTCCAGCCTGAGCGGAGTGAGCGGTCGTACCCTAGCTTCGCGGGAATGTCCTGCCGCTGCCAATGCAGCGGCGGCGAGTGCCGCTGCCAGAAGCGATCCGAGAGCCGACATCCAATACTGCGGCCGCTTTCCAGACCGAGCCAGTTGTGCCGCCGCGTTCACTGCGGCCCCGCCAATGCGACGGCATCGGCCCCAGCCGGAAAATGAAACTGGTCGGTAGCGTCGTGCACGGCCCGCCACACCGCTTCGGCCACATCCTGGGGTTGCGTCGTCGCCTGCGGACGGGCGAAGGCTTCGAAGATCGGACGCGCGAAGTCCGCATAGGTGTCGGGGATGAGACCGTTCATGCGCTCGGCCCCGTTCTCGGCGAACCGCGTCGTCGGGCCGTAGCCGGGTTCAACCAGCTTGACCCGGATGCCGAACGCGCTCAGTTCATGCGCCAGCGAACCCGTGAAGCCTTCGACTGCGGTCTTGCTGCCCGTATAGGCGGCAGCGAGCGGCATGCTGGCCAGGGTGACGCTCGAGGTGACATTCACGATCGTGCCTGCCCGGCGCTCGCGCATCTGCGGAATCACGGCCTGCACCATCGCCATCGTGCCGAACGTGTTGGTCTCGAACACCTCGCGCACCGATTGCATCGACGTAGCCTCGAAGGCGCCGACGACACCGATGCCCGCGTTGTTGACGAGCACATCAATCGGACCAGCCTCGGCGACGGCCCGCGCGATGCTATCGGCATCGGTGACATCCAGCGCGACCAGCCTGATGCGGTCGGACGCGGGCAGGAGGGCGGGATTGGGCCGGCGCATCGTTGCGACGACCTTCCATCCGCGCTCGTGGAAGTAACGGGCGGTTTCCAGCCCGTAGCCGGAGGAACAACCCGTGATCAGGACAGTCTTCATTGCAGGAACTCCGTGGTGGTTGGGTGTGACCACGATAGGTTCACGACAAAGGACTATCGATACTGTAGAGTCCGCGAAACATTGGCCATAGTCCTGCCATGACCGACCCCCTCGCCGAACTGATCACCCTGCTTCGACCCGCCAAGGTCATGGGCAAGAGCATTTCCGGCGCCGGGCAATGGGGCGTCCGCTACGCGCCATTCGGACACCCTGGCTTTTGCGTGGTGACCGACGGTACGTGCCTGCTGCAGGTCGGCGGTGCGGACCCGCTGCGCCTGGAAGCGGGCGACTTCGTGTTCCTGCCCGCGACACCGGGATTTGTTCTGTCCGGGTTCGAGCCTGTCGAGCCGCAGGACATCGACCCCGCCACCGTCATGGATCAAGGTCATGAAATGCGTCATGGCGCCCTTGAGGGAGAGCCAGAGGTGCGCATGCTGGGTGGCTATTTCGTCTTCGATTCGCCGGACACGGCGTTGCTGGTAACACTGCTCCCACCGGTCATTCACGTCCGGGGCGAAGACCGTTTCGGTGTGCTCGTGCGCCTTGTGCGCGAGGAAGCCATGCAATCGCGGGCGGGGCGCGACCTCATCCTGACCCGACTGGTCGAGGTCCTGCTTATCGAAGCCTTGCGCGCGGCACCGGGCGACGCTGCGCCGGCAGGCCTGCTGCGCGGCCTGGCGGACGAGCGCCTGGCCCTGTCGATCCGCGAGATGCACCGCGATCCTTCGCGTGCCTGGACGGTGGAGCAATTGGCCAAGGTCGCGGCGCTGTCGAGGTCGGCCTACTTCCAGCGCTTTACCCGCGCGGTCGGCATGCCGCCGATGGAGTACCTGCTCGCCTGGCGCATGGCGATCGCGAAGGACATTCTCGATCGTCAGGACTTGGTAATCGAGAAGGTAGCCGAGCGCGTTGGCTATTCGTCGGCGAGTACGTTCAGTACGGCCTTCACTCGCTACGTGGGTCGCTCGCCGAGTGGCTACGCCCGGGAGAGACGCCAAGTACGCTCCCGTGCGCCCTGACGTCCGCTTCGGGTCGGATGATGCCCTGCGGCCGAGAATGGACATCCACCCTCCCCGATAATAATCCCCCTCCTCGATGATGGGCTCCTGGTAATCAGGTTGCGGGTGCCAATGTTGTCGCGATTGTTGATCCCCGTTTCCGAATCAAGGAATACGTAGGACACCGCCGAGAAGCCAGCATGAGGATGTGGCGGAGCGGTGGCCTCATGCCCCTATGCCGGAGGAAATCGTTGCCGATGAGCTAGCCAGCGGGAAACTGCGTCGGATCCTGCCCGCATGGCACGGCAAGCCCATGTCGGTCTACGCCATCACCGAAACCCGCCTGCTTCCGGCAAAGACGCAGCGGTTCATCGAGTTTCTGCGTGAGCGGCTTGCACGGACGTGATACCACGGAATTCGAATGGAATGGCTGCTATGCGTCGACCGGTTGAATCCAAGGCCAAAAGCGGACACTCAACGACTCGTGCGACTGCACCTTCACTGCATGTCGAGTGTGATGTGACCGCGCTCCAGCTTTCGATATGCAACCGCAGTTGCACTGGCTGTGGCTGGCGCATCCACCGAAAGCACAATGACCCCTGGCTTTGTCTCGACATAAAGCCGGGTGCCAGGCTCGATGCCCAGGGCATGGAGCCAGAGGCCGCAGAGCTTCAGGCAGGGAATGGGCGGAAAGGACGTCGCGTAAAGCAGCGGACCAGCAGTCCGCTCTACCCCCGTGTCGGGATTCCGGGTAGTCAGGCGCGGGTCAGCGCAATCCAGCGGTAGCCTACGTATACGCCGCCCGCGACAACCGGCACCAGGCTCAGCCACGGCGGCAGTTTGAGCATGAAGAACATCACGCTGCCGGCGGCGAGGGCCAGGACTGACAGGCTGATTACCCAGGCGTTGAACACAGCAGTATCTGCCGCATCCTGGCCCCAGGCGTTCTGTGCCCGATTGTTCGCGGCGCGCTGCCGGCGAAGCACCCAGATGTCGGTAACGAAATCGACAATGCCTTCCAACAGCTCACCGATGAAGCCAGACATGGTCGATCCTTGGACGGCAGGCTGAATGCGCCGATCTTCAAGGCAATGTCCTGGGCCGTCAAGGGCCCCACCGGAGCAGGGATGCACTCACCTGCCCCGGGCCTCCCCCGCCGTTGTTTCAGGGGCTGTCGCGGCGAATGCCCAGCGCGACCGCTTCGGTATAGGAGATTCTCAGCAGGTCGCCCCGCTTCACGCTGGGCAGCTTTGCGCGCAGGTCTTCGCGTTCGACGGCGATGAGCTGGGTGTTTCCGCTCGGCCCTCTGAGGGCAATGGTGTTGGCTACCGGGTCCACGGCCACCACTTCGGTGACGATGTTGACGGTGTTGGACCTGGCCCCGCCCGGGGTGGCGCCCCTGACCGGAACGGTGCCGGCCTGCGAGGTGGTCACGCCCACTTCGCCGCTGCCGGCCGGTTGCAGATCCAGCGCGACGGCTGCCCGGTAATCGAGGGTTACATTGTCGCCCACCTTCAACTGGTTGAAGTTGCGCACGTCGGGGCCGGCCACGAAGGACAGGCTGCTGCCATCGGCGCCGGTGACCGTCACCGCACGACTACTCTTGTCGAGGGCGGTGATCTGGCCCTGTAATGTCACCCCGGCGGACGCGGCGGTGACCGGGCCAGGCAGCGACCGGGCCGGCGGCGGCGACTCTGTTTGAGCCGAGGGGGTGCTTTGGCACCCGCCGGTGGCGAGCGCAACGACGATGAGCGTGACGGAAGACGACAGGGCGAGGATGCGCATGGAAATCTCCAGAACGGGGGCCGGGCGGCGGATGCCTACCTATTGCATCAGCTGCCCTACCCCTGCGCGCCCGTACAACTACTGTGCGCCACCCAGAAAACATACGGTTTCTGGGCTTGAACTCAGCTCCTGCGCATGAGGATCATCTTCTCCTGCGACATGTCCCGCATGGTGTACGGAATGCCGCCGGTGCCGTAGCCCGATTCCCTGCGGCCCGCGAACGGCATCCAGTCGGTGCGGAAGGCGGTGGGGTCGTTGATCATCACCGCCGAAGCATCCAGGCGGTTGGCCGCGCGCATGGCAACATCGATATCCTGGGCGAAGATGCTGGCCTGGAACGCGGTGGGCAGGGCGTTGGCACGGGCAATGGCCTCGTCAAGCTCGGCATAGCGATATACCGCCACCACCGGGCCGAAAATCTCCTGCGTGGTGATGCGTGCATCGTTGGCCGGGTTGAGCAGCACGGTGGGCTGCAGGGTGGTCTCGGAGAGGCGTTTGCCGCCGGTGGCGAGCTGCGCGCCGCCCTTCACCGCTTCGTCGATCCATTCGGCCACCCGGTCTGCCTCACGCGGCTGGATCAGCGGACCCACTTCGGTGTCTTTCAGGGTGGGGTCGCCGGTACGCAGCGTCTCGACGCGGGCGATGAGTTCCTGGGTGAAGTCTTCGGCGATGTCGTTGTGCACGAAAATACGCTGGGTGGAAACGCAGACCTGTCCGGCATGGTAATAACCGCCCTTGACGATGGGCTCGATGATCCTGGCCAGGTCCGCGCTGCGGTCCACGATGGCCGGCGCAACGCCGCCATGCTCCAGCGCCGAGCGTGCGCCGTGTGCGAGCTTGGCATGCAGCGACCAGCCCACCCGGGCCGAGCCGATGAAGCTCAGGAAACCGACGCGCTTGTCGGTGGCCAGTGCTTCGGCCAAGGCGTTGCCTTCCGGAACGAAACTCTGGCACCAGGGCTCCGGCAGGCCGGCCTCGTGGACCATCGCCACGAACTCAAGGCACGACAGCGGCGTGGTGGAGGCCGGCTTGATGATGACCGGGCAGCCGACCGCGATGGCTGGCGCAACCTGGTGGACGATGAGGTTCAACGGGTGGTTGAACGCCGAGATGGCGGCAACGATGCCGATGGGCTCGCGGGTGGTGAACGCCCAGCGGTTCTCGGCCGCCGCCGACAGGCCCATCGGAATTTCGCGGCCGGCGAAGTTGCGCAGCTCGTCTGCGGCGTTGTGCACGCCGTCGATGGCGCGGTTGGTTTCGATGATGGCATCGGGCAGCGGCTTGCCGCCTTCACGTGCGATCTGCATGGCGAGGTGGTCGCGCCGGGCTTCCATCAATGCAGCCAGCTTGCGCAGGATGGCGATGCGCTGGTGCGGCTTGAGCCAGCCGTCGCGGTCCTTGAACACCCGCCCGGCGGCGCTGAGCTTGCGCTCCAGTGCGGTGGCATCGTCGAAGGGGATTTCCTGGATGGGGGTGCGGTCGAAGGCTTGTACTACGGTCAACATCGGGGATTCCTTGTAGTGGGCGTCAACGGCACCGCTCACGCACAACCCACGTCGGGTGTGCGGTTGCGCAGTTCGTCGACCAGTACGCGGGTGTTTTCGGAATAATCGATGGGCACATCCAGCAGGTGAACGCCACCGCCGGCGAAGGCGGCCTCGATCATGGGCACCAGTTCATCTATCGCCGTTACCCGGCTGCCCTTGGCGCCATAGGCTTCTGCGTAGCGTACGAAATCGGGGTTGCCAAAGCGCATGCCGAAATCCTCGAAGCCATCCACCGCCTGCTTCCAGCGGATCATGCCGTAGGCGCTGTCGTTGAGGATGATCACCACCAGGTTCAGGCCCAGCCGCACGGCGGTTTCCATTTCCTGCGAGTTCATCATGAAGCCGCCATCGCCGCAGACCGCCAGCACGCGGCGCTCTGGATACAGCATCGAGGCCATCATGGCCGATGGGAGCCCTGCCCCCATCGTTGCCAGCGCGTTGTCGAGCAGCAGCGTGTTGGCCACATGCGTGCGGTAATTGCGGGCGAACCAGATCTTGTACATGCCGTTGTCCAGGCAGACGATGCCGTCTTCGGGCATGGCCTCGCGCACGTCATGCACCAGCCGCTGCGGGGTAACCGGGAAGCGGTCTTCCTCGGCGCGGTCGTTGAGGCGGGAGAGGATCTTCTGACGCAGGTCGACCATGCCCTGGTCTTCCGCGAGCTTGCCTTCCAGCCGCTCGGCCAGGCCATCGACGGCAGCGCCGATGTCACCAATCACCTCGATATCCGGGTGGTAGACCTGTTCGACCGTGGCGGACTGGAAGCCGACATGGATGACCTTGGGCCCGCCCTTGCCCTTCATCAGGAACGGCGGCTTTTCGACCGTGTCATGGCCGATGGCGATGATCAGGTCCGCGCGCGCCACGGCCTCGTGGACATAGTCGCCTTCGGAAAGTGCGGCCGTGCCCATGTACAGGTTGGAACCGCCGGTAACGGCGCCCTTGCCCATCTGGGTGTTGAAGAACGGCAGCCGGGTGCGGGCTACGAAGGTGGAGAGCGGTTCGGTCAGCCACGGCCGGCTGCAGGCCGCGCCGATCATCACCAACGGGCGCTTGGCGGCCAGGATCGCTTCTGCTGCCCGGTCGAGCGCGGCGGCGTGGGCAATGGGGCGCTCCAACGGGTGGACCGGAACGACCGGAACGTCTTCCACTTCCTCGCCGGCGATATCCTCCGGCAGCTCCAGGTGGACCGGGCCAGGCCGCTCTTCCATGGCCACACGGAAAGCGTCGCGCACGGTGGCGGGAATCGCCGCAGCGCTGACGATCTGGCGGGTCATTTTCGTGAGCGGCTTCATCGACGCCACGATGTCCACGATCTGGAAGCGGGCCTGCTTGGCACTCATTACCGCCTTCTGGCCGGTGATGAGGATCATCGGCCAGGCGCCCAGGTGGGCGTAGGCGGCACCGGTGGAGAAGTTCAGTGCGCCAGGGCCGAGGGTAGCCAGGCAGACGCCGGGCCTGCCGGTGAGGCGACCGTGGGTGGCGGCCATGAATGCCGCGGCTTGTTCGTGCCGGGTGAGCACCAGTTCGATGCTGGAGTTTCGAAGCGATTCCAGGAAATCGAGGTTCTCCTCGCCCGGTACGCCGAAGATGCGGTCGACGCCCTCGTTTTCGAGTGCGGCGACCAGTAGGTCTGAGCCCTTGGGCATTGCGTCGATCCTTGCGGTGATGAACTACGGAGAGTTCGGTGCCATGGGGAAACGTAGTGTGGATCGACTATACGCCCGGGGCTGTGTAAGGCCGTATGAACCGTGGCACCACCCGGCAGGACGGTGCGGTCCATGGCTGGGGGCTTGTGTTGGCGCGAACGGCGGCAGGCTGACCGTCTGCCCTATCCAAGAAGCCACGTTCAATCACTGTGCACAGATCGAACAGGTCACGCGCCGTAGCTTGCTGTCCTCGGTGGTACATCTTCTTCGCGATGATCTCCGCACGGTGCCGCCTCCAAATGTCCAGAACGGATCACCAGCTCCGCCTACCGCCTTGAGTTCCTGCATAAGCAACATGGCGTTCGCAAAGAGTGACTTCCATGGCCCATCGGGCAGTGCGGCAACCTCCCCTCGTGGTTCGGGCGCCGCGTTGAAGGGTTGCCCCGCCCGGTCAGTTGCCCGGGCCGCGGCCTACCGGCAAATCCAGCACGGGCCTGCCCTGCTCGTCCCAGTGGACCGGCTGCACGCGCGGCGAGCGCTTCGCCGTGCAGCCCATGTCGGGGCCCAGGTTGGCGTGGTAGATGATCCACGGGGTGCCATCGCTCATCCGGAAGAATCCGTTGTGGCCCGGGGCGTACACATTGCCTGCCGGGTTCTTGGCAAGGATGGGTTGGTTGGCCTTGGACCAGGCTTTTGCATCCAGCGGATTGGCCCCCGCCCCGGCGTGCAGCAGGCCAATGGCATAACCATCGGACCAGCAGGCGCTTCCTGAGTAGGTCAGGAACAAATCGCCCTTTGGGCCCTGCAGGAACTCCGGGCCTTCCAGGATCTGGCGGCCGCCTTGCCGTTCCCATGCCTGGTCGGGGCGCGCGATGATCGTTTCGTCACCAGTGAGCGTCCATGGATTGGACATGGCCACGATGGCCAGCACGCTGTCCGGGCCGACATACGGCGAATAGACGAAGTAGCGCTTGCCGTTGGTGGTGAATGTGGTGCCATCGATGCCGGGGTGCGCGGTGGCCAGGTGGCCCCGGTCGTGCCATTCGCCCTTGGTGGGATCGGCACCGCTGTTCTCCAGCACGAACACGCCGCGATGCGCGTCTTCCTGCCCTTCGGCGGCGCCGCTGGCGGCGGCTGTGTAGTAGATGTACCACTTGCCATCGATGCGGTGCAGTTCGGGGGCCCAGATCGACCTGGCATTCGGTCCTGTTGCCGGCGGACGCCACACAGTGACTTCCTCGGCCTCGGCAAGTCTGGACAGCTCCGTGGTGGCACGAATCGCCAGGCGATCGCCGTGGGTGCCCATGTAATAGAAGACCTGCCCTTCCTTGGTGATCCAAGGATCCGGGCCCGAGTCCAGCAGCGGATTGTCCTTCGCCGGATCGAGGGCGGATGCGCCTGCCGATGCCTGCATAAGCGCCGCAACCACCAGCGCACCAAGCGTGCCGTTCACCATGTTCCCCTCCCGTGGGATGCCGCGCTGGCGGGCTTGCCAGCGCCGCGCAACCAAACCATATAATCAGACAATAGGCAACCGCCACCCATTACGTCCAAGGATCCGCCATGCCGCAGCACGACATCGACAGCATCATTGGCATCAACTGGGGCAGCTCGAACCTGCGGGCCTACCTGCTCGGGGCGGATGGCCGGATGCTGGATTCGCACGAGGCGCCCGCCGGGGTGGCAATGTTGCAACGGGAGGGCATGGCGGCCGCCGCCGACGAGATCCGTGTGCGCTGGCCCAACGCGGGAAGCGCGTACGCCGCCGGCATGATTGGCTCCAACGTGGGCTGGGTGGATGCGGGCTACGTGGACTGTCCGGCGGGTGTGGAAACGGTGGCGCAGAGCCTGGTGCCAACCCGCATCGGCACACTGGACGTGAGCATCGTGCCGGGCATGGCGTGCGTGCGCGCTGTCGATGGCGCGCCGGATGTACTTCGCGGCGAGGAAACCGAGCTGCTGGGTCTGCTCAGCGGCGGCAACGTAGGCCCCGACGCCCTCGTGGCCCTGCCCGGCACGCACACGAAATGGATCCAGCTGAACAACGGTCGCGTGGAGAGCTTCATGACCTCGATGTCGGGCGAGCTGTTCGACCGTCTGGCCAGCGGCGGCCTGCTCGCCTCTGTACTGGAGGGCCCGGGAGCGCCCGGGCCGGCCTTCGCACAAGGCGTGCGCACGGCAGCAAATGGCATGCTCGGGCTCGGTGCCCTGCTCTTCGGGGTGCGGGCTCGCATGATTCGCGGTGCCCTGCCCCGCGACCAGACCAGTTCCTACCTGCGCGGCCTGCTGGCGGGTGCGGAAATTGCCGATGCATTGGCCCTGTTCCCTGCGCTGCGAAGCGCTTCGGTGCCATTGGTGGGCTCTGGCCCGGTCACGCGCCTCTACCAGGCAGCGTTGGCCGAACTGGGCATCGAAGCGCACGCGATTGCATCAGCAGAAGCGGTAATACGCGGCTTTTCAGCCATCCACATCATGGCCGGCACTGCTCGCTGACCCACTGGCCCACGACCCTTGCTGCGTCGCAACGTGCCTATTGTCTGATTATATGTTTTTGTACGCTCCACGACATCGAGAGGGGTCTTGAGCAATGCGTGTTGGCAAGGGGAAAACTGCAGGGTTGATGGGCGTACTGGCGCTTTCCGCAGTGGCTGCAGCGGCTGCCCAGGAGCGCACCGTGGTGGGCAGGACCGCCGACGGGACGCAGGTGGAATCGATCCTGCTGCGCGATGGCACGGGCATGCAGGCCCGGGTGCTGACACTCGGCGCGGCACTGCACTCGCTGGAAGTGCCTGACCGCGATGGCAAGTACGCCGACGTGCTGCTGGGCGACAAGGATCTTCAGGCCACGCTGGACAAGCCGCAGTACTTCGGCACCATCGTCGGCCGCTTTGCCAACCGTATTGCCAAGGGCCGTTTCACGCTGGATGGCAAGACCTACCAGGTACCGGTCAACAACGGCGTCAACAGCCTGCACGGTGGCACCCGCGGCTTCGACAAGGTGGTCTGGAAGATCGTGGAAGCCACGCCCGACCATGCCACGCTGCGGCACGTAAGCCCGGATGGCGACATGGGCTTCCCCGGCACGCTGACCGTGACCGCCACCTATGCGCTGAAAGGCAATGGCCGGCTGGAGATCGACTACAGCGCCACCACCGATGCACCCACCATCGTCAACCTGAGCAACCACGCCTACTGGAATCTTTCCGGCGAGGGCTCCGGCTCGGCGATGGAACATGAGCTCACCATTCCGGCCAGCGCCTATACGCCGGTGGATGCGACCTTGATTCCGACCGGAGTGCTGCAGCCGGTGGAAGGAACGGCGTTCGATTTCCGCAAGGCCAAGCCCATCGACCGCGACCTGCGCCGGGGCGATGAACCGCAGTTGCTGCACGGCCAGGGCTATGACCACAACTGGGTGATCAGCAAGGCGCCGGTGCGTGAGCTGCGCGAAGTGGCGCGCGTGCACGATCCGCGCTCGGGCCGGGTGATGACGCTGCTGTCCACCCAGCCGGGCCTGCAGTTCTATTCGGGCAATTTCCTGGATGGCAGCACGGTGGGCAAGAGTGGCCGCGTGTACCGCCAGGGCGATGCCATCGCGCTGGAACCCCAGCTGTTCCCGGACACGCCCAACCAGCCGGCCTTCGGCTCGGCGCGGCTGGCGCCGGGTGAGACCTATCTGAACCGGATCGTCTACGACTTCTCTACGGACCGCGACGCCAGACCGCGACGCTGATCCCGCGCACCGCGCACCCGCCGGTCACCGTACCGGCACCGCTACCACCACGTAATGCCCGCCTCCCGGTTCACGCCAGGACGGGCAGTTCATGACCCAAGGAGATGCATCCCATGCGAAAGTGGCTTTCCCCCTTGCTGGCGACGTTGCTCGCCGTGGCGCCGATGGCGCATGCGAACGAAAGTGCGCGCTGGACACCGGCCGAAGCCGACGCATGGTATGCGAAGCAGGAATGGCTGGTCGGCGCCAACTACACCACCTCCAACGCGATCAACCAGCTGGAGATGTTCCAGGCTGAAACCTTCGACCCGGAAGCGATCGACCGCGAACTGCGCTGGGCGCACGAACAGTTCGGCATGAACACCATGCGCGTGTACCTGCACGACCTGCTGTGGCAGCAGGACCCGCAGGGCTTCATCAAGCGCGTGGATACGTTCCTGAGCATCGCTGAAAAGCACGGCATCCGCCCGATGCTGGTGCTGTTCGACAGCTGCTGGGACCCGGATCCGGTGCTGGGCCCGCAGCACCGTCCGATTCCCGGCGTGCACAATTCCGGCTGGGTGCAGAGCCCGAGCCGCCACATGCTGGTGGACCCGGCCAATGACAAGCATTTCCGCGACTACGTGGAAGGCGTGGTCGGCGCGTTCGCCAACGACAAGCGCGTGCTGGCCTGGGACCTGTGGAACGAGCCGGACAACCCCGGCGGCGGCAACTACATGGACAGGCAGCTGAAGGGCGAGCAGGAACGCATTGCCGAACTTCTGCCGCAGATCTTCGATTGGGCCCGCTCGAAGAAGCCCACCCAGCCGCTCACCAGTGGCGTGTGGATCGGCGATGACTGGTCGCCGGGCGCAGCTTCGCTCACCTCGATCCAGCGCACCCAGCTGGAGCGCTCGGACGTGATCACCTTCCACAACTACGAACAGCCCGAAGCGTTCGTGGCCCGCATCGCCCAGCTGCGCAAGTACGGCCGCCCGCTGATCTGCACCGAGTGGCTGGCGCGCGGTGCCGGCTCCAACGTGGACACCATCCTGCCGATCGCCCGCCGCGAGAACATCGGCATGATCAATTGGGGCTTCGTCGACGGTGCCATCCAGACCCGCTTCCCGTGGGACAGCTGGCAGCGCCCGTACACGATGGAGCCGCCCACCATGTGGTTCCACGACCTGCTCAAGGCCGATGGCACCCCGTACCGGGCCCGCGAGGCGGAGCTGTTCCGCAAGCTCGCCAGGACCCCGCGCACCTCCGTTCCCGCCTTCTGATACCCATCCGTCCGCCATCGCCCGATGGCGGACCACCCACCGCGCTCGCTTTCCGGAATCCGGAGATACCGCCATGAACCGTCGCTCTTCCCGCACCCTGCTTTCCCTGGCCATCCTGTCCGCCCTTGCCCTGCCCGTCATAGCGCAGGCGCAGGATGCCGGTGCGGCGAATGCGGCCACCCCCGACCCGGCCGCGCAACCCACGGCCGTTGACCTGGATACGGTCACCGTGACCGCACTGCGCCAGAGCCTGCAGACCGCACAGACGATCAAGCAGGAAGCGGCGATGGTGGTCGATTCCATCGTGGCCGAAGACATCGGCAAGCTGCCCGACAACAGCGTGGCCGATGCGCTGCAGCGCGTGACCGGCGTGCAGATCGCCCAGGGCAACCAGGGCGAAACCACCGGCGTGGTGATCCGCGGCCTGCCCAATGTGATCAGCACGCTCAATGGCCGCGAGATCTTCAGCAGCTCCGGCCGTGGCTTTGCGTTCCAGAACCTGCCGGCCACCGCGATCAAGAGCCTGAACGTGTACAAGAGCAGCGAGGCCAGCCTGCCGCTGGGCGGCATCGCCGGCCTGGTGGACATCCAGCTGCGCCGCCCGCTGGATTTCGAAGGGGCGCAGGTTGCCGGCACCGTGACTGGCACCCACAGCAAGTACACCGGCGATATCGACCCCTCCGCCAGCCTGCTGCTGAGCGACCGCTGGGACACCGACGCCGGTGAAATCGGCGCGTTGGTCAACTTCGGCTACATCGGCAAGCGCTATGCGTACGATGCGGTGTGGGGCGATTTCCCGAAGGTGCTGGAGAACCCGGACGGTACGCCGATGCGTACCGATGACGGCAACCTGATTGCAGCGCCGAACGGCTGGGGCACCAACTACAACCACGGCGACCGCAAGCGCAGTTCGTTCAATTACGCATTGCAGTGGAAGCCGACCGAGAACACCGAGGTGTATGTCGAAGGGCTGTACGACTATGTGCGCGACGACTACGACCAGGCCTTCCTCTTCAGCTTCCCGGTCGGCGTGGTACCGCCCACCGGGCTGCAGGTGGGCAGCAACTGCTACCCGAACCAGCTGGACGGCCCGCTGGCCGGGCAGACCATCTGCGACGCCACCAGCGGCTCGTGGACCGGCGATACCTATGCCGCCAGCAGTACCCAGGCGCACAAGCAGCGCGGCCAGGACATACAGAACGCGCTGGGCTTCAAGTGGAACGGCGACCGGCTGCACCTGTCCACCGAGGTGACGCGTACCTCCGGCTATTACCGCGATGAGAACTTCATCATCGATACGTTCATGCGCGGGCCCATCACCACCGTATGGGATGGCACGGCAGGCAAGCACCAGAACTGGTACCTGGCCGGCGACCCGGCCATGGACCCGTCGCGCTTCTACCTCAACGGCCTGTTCCAGACGTGGGGCGAATCGCGCGGTGAAGAGAACAGCTGGCGCGGTGATGGCAAGTTCGATTTCCTCGACGGCCCCATCGCTTTCCTGCAGTTCGGGCTGCGTTATGCAGACCGCAGTGCCAGCGCCAAGGGCAGCGTGGAAATCAGCACCCCGCCGCCGGGCGGTGCCGGCACCGGCAACATCACCGCCAACCCGAACCCGGCCAACCAGGTGGTGGGCCTGTTCCCGGCCAACAGCTTCTTCTGCACCAAGCGGGGCAACTCGGCGCTGAGCCAGTCTTTCCTCACCCCCTGCTACGACTACCTGATCGACAATGCGGACGAGCTGCGTGCCTTCTACGGCCTGCCCGACGGCCTGGCGCCGGAGAACCCGGGCCGCTTCTTCGATATCCAGGAGCGCAAATCGGCCGGCTACGTGCAGGCCAAGTACGATTTCGATGTGTTCGGTCTGCGCGTGGACGGCCTGCTGGGCGTGCGCGCGGAGAAGGTCAAGCGTGAGCTCAATGCATTCTCCTTCGATGCCAGCACCGGGGTGTACAGCGCCATCACCCGCAACACGCAGGACACCAACACCCTGCCCAATGCGAGCATGAACCTGCACTTCAACGACGAATGGCAGCTGCGCCTGCTGGCCGCCAAGACATTGAGCTACCCGGACTTCGGCGCGTTGAACCCCTCCATTTCCCTCAACCCGGGCACCGTGAACCGTGCCGGCGTGGCCAGCAGCGGCAACCCGGACCTGAGCCCGATCGAGTCGACCAACTACGACCTGTCGCTGGAGTGGTACTTCTCGCCGGTGGGGTACGCCAGCGCCGGTGTGTTCTACCGCGATATCGACGGCTACATCCAGAACTACATCACCAATGTGGTCATCGCCGGGGAAGACTATGAGCTGTCCTCGCCGCAGAGCGCCGGCAGCGGCCACCTGCAGGGCGTGGAGCTGGCCTACCAGCAGACCTTCGACTTCCTGCCCGGTGCGTGGGGCGGTCTGGGCGCGCAGTTCAACTACACCTACATCGACGGCGACACAAAATCGCCGGAGTTCATCGGCGGCCCGATCATTTCCCGCCCGCTGCAGAACGTATCGAAGAACAACTACAACGCAGTGCTGTTCTACGAGAACTTCGGCCTGTCCGCGCGCCTGGCCTACGGCTACCGCAGCCGCTACATCGACTTCTTCACCCAGCCCACGGTGGCCGGTACCGAAGACCAGGTGGAACCGGCCAGCTCGCTGGACTTCTCGATCAGCTATGACGTCACCCCCCGCGCCACCGTGGTGTTCTCGGCCACCAACCTGCTGGGCAACAACCTGCACCAGTACTGGGGCAGCGGCGATACGCGGCCGCGCGACATCCGCTACCAGGACAAGACCGTGGCCATGGGCTTCCGGTTCAAGCTGTGATGATGACCTCCCCCATGTCAATGCACACCACCCTGCCGCAGCCCTTTTGTCGGATAATAGGAGTGACCGCAGTCTGCGGAGCACCAAGCCAAAGGGACGCCTGTGAAACGGATCGAGGTACGCAACCTTTACGACCAAGTCACCCAGGAGATCGGGCAGCGCATCATCAGTGGCACGATCAAGCCGGGCGAGTACCTGCCCAAGGAAGAGCTGTTGGCGCAGACCTTGTCGGTGAGCCGGTCGGCACTGCGCGAGGGGCTGAAGGTGCTGGGCTCCAAGGGGCTGATCGAAACGAAGCAGAAAACCGGTTCGCGGGTGCGCGAACCCCGGTTCTGGAAGCAGCTGGACAGCGACATCCTGGCGTGGCGCTGCGCGTTGATGCCCACCCAGGACTTCGTGGACAAGCTGGTGGAAATGCGCGAAGTGATCGAACCTGCGGCAGCCGCCTCGGCAGCGCAGCGGCGTTCGCCCGCGCAGCTGGCCAAGATCAAGGCGGCGTACCAGGCGATGGCCGACGCGCCCGACCAGGACGCGTGGGCCAAGGCGGATCTCTCCTTCCACGAGAGCCTGCTGGAAGCCACCAACAACGAGCTGCTGGGGTCGTTGTTCTCGGTGATCGACGCGGCGCTGGGCACGTTCTTCCTGCTCTCGGCGCAGACCGCCAAGGACTTCAAGTACTCGCTGCCACGGCACTTCGACGTGTACGACGCGATCCGGCTGAAACAGCCGGAAGCGGCGCGCTCGGCCATGCTGGACATGATTGCCGATTCCCGCGCCAACCTGAAGGGAATCCGCGCCCCACGCAAACCCACTCGCTGAAGGATTCGCCATGAGCACCGCCTGGATGCAACCCCTCCCATTGGTTGCCATCCTGCGCGGGCTCACCCCGCAGGAGGCGCCCGCCATTGGTGCCGCATTGGCCGATGCCGGCTTCCATATCCTGGAAGTGCCGTTGAACTCTCCGCAGCCGCTGGAGAGCATTGAGCTGTTGACCAAACAGCTGGGCGACCGCTGCCTTATCGGTGCGGGCACCGTGCTTACCACCGCCCAGGTGGATGACGTATCGAACGCTGGCGGCCGTCTGATCGTGATGCCGCATGCCGACGTTGAGGTCATTGCCGCCGCGCACGCCAAAGGCATGCGCTGCACCCCCGGTGTAGCCACGCCCACCGAAGCGTTCGCCGCGCTGCGTGCCGGTGCCGACGCACTGAAGCTGTTCCCTGCCGAACAGCTGCCGCCGCCGGTGCTGAAGGCCTGGTCCAGCGTGCTGCCCGCCGGCACGGCGCTGCTGCCCGTGGGCGGCATTACCCCCGAACGCATGGCGGCCTACCGCCAGATGGGTGCGGCGGGCTTCGGCATCGGCTCCGCGCTCTACGCACCCAAGACCCCCGCAGCGGAAGTGGCGCGCCGTGCGCGCGCGTTCATCGACGCCTGGAACAGCTCCAACACGGACCCCCACGCATGAAAATCACTGCCATCACCACCTATCTGGTGCCCCCGCGCTGGCTGTTTGTCCGTATCGACACCGACGCCGGTATCAGCGGCTGGGGCGAACCCATCGTGGAGGGCCGCGCGCATACCGTAGCGGCCGCGGTGGAGGAACTGTCGGACTACCTCATCGGCAAGGATCCCCGGCACATCGAGGATCACTGGAACGTGCTCTATCGCGGTGGCTTCTATCGTGGCGGCCCGATCCTGATGAGCGCGCTTGCCGGGATCGACCAGGCGCTGTGGGACATCCATGGCAAGGCGCTGGGCGTGCCGGTGCACGCGCTGCTGGGTGGCCCGGTGCGCGAGCGCATCCGGGTGTATTCGTGGATCGGTGGCGACCGCCCGGCCGACACTGCCCGCGCGGCCAGCGAAGCGGTGGCACGGGGCTTCACTGCGGTAAAGATGAATGCCACCGAGGAAGTACAGTTCGTCGATACGCATGACAAGGTCACGCGGGTGCTGGAAAACGTGCAGGCCGTGCGCGATGCGGTAGGCCCGGACATTGGCCTGGCGGTGGACTTCCACGGCCGGGTGCACAAGCCGATGGCGAAAGTGTTGATGCGTGAGTTGGCCCCGTTCGGGCTGATGTTCATTGAAGAACCGGTGTTGTCCGAACACCTGGAGGCGATTCCGGAACTGGCGGCCCTCTCCCCCGCCCCGATCGCGCTGGGTGAACGCCTGTACTCCAGGTTCGATTTCAAGCGGGTACTGCAGGCAGGCGGCGTGGACATCCTGCAGCCCGATCCTTCGCATTCCGGCGGCATCACCGAAACCCGCAAGATCGCGGCCATGGCCGAGGCGTATGACGTGGCCATCGCCCTGCACTGCCCACTGGGGCCGATTGCATTGGCCGCCAACCTGCAGCTGGATGCGGTGTGCTACAACGCCTTCATCCAGGAGCAGAGCCTGGGCATCCACTACAACGCCAGCAACGACCTGCTCGATTATCTGGTGGACCGTTCGCCGTTCGATTACAAGGAAGGCTTCGTCAAGATTCCCGATGGCCCCGGGTTGGGCATCGAGATCAACCAGGCCTATGTGGACGAGCGTGCTGCGGAAGGTCACCGCTGGCGCAACCCCATCTGGCGTCACGCCGATGGCAGTGTGGCCGAGTGGTGAGCGCGATGATGCCCATGACCCGTTACCCCAGTTTGAACGGCCGCGCGGTGTTGGTCACCGGCGGCGCCACCGGCATCGGTGCCGCCTTCGTGGAGCATTTCGCCCGGCAAGGTGCGAAGGTGGTGTTCCTGGACATCGACGACAGCGGCGCGCAGGCACTGCTGGACACCCTGCACGATGTCGAGCCCGCGCCGCGCTATCTGCGCTGCGACGTCACGGATATCGCCGCCTTCCAGGCCACCATCGCCGAAGCGCGGCAACTGGTGGGGCCGTTTTCGGTGCTGGTCAACAACGCGGCCAACGATGCGCGCCACGCGCTGGCCGACACGGATGTGGCTGATTTCGAACGCAGCGTTGCGGTCAATCTGCGCCACCAGTACTTTGCGATCCAGGCCGTGGCACCGGACATGCGCGCGTTGGGCGGCGGTTCCATCATCTGCCTGGGCTCGACCGGCTGGATGATCAAGAACAGCGGCTATCCGCTGTATGCCATGGCCAAATCCGCCGTGCACGGGCTGGTCAACGGCCTGGCGCGCGAGTTGGGGCACGACAGCATCCGCATCAATGCGCTGGTGCCCGGCTGGGTGATCACCGAAAAGCAGCAACGGCTGTGGCTGGATGCCGAAGGCGAAGCGCAGCTGCGGCGCTCGCAATGTCTGCCTGGTTATCTGCGTGCGGACGACCTTGCCCGCGCAGCGCTGTTCCTGGCCGCCGACGACAGCCGGATGTGTACGGGGCAGGATTTCATTGTTGACGGAGGCTGGGTGTGACCGGCCCGGTGAGCGTGGCGGTGCCCGCAGGCAACACACTGGGCGAAGGGGTGCTGTGGTGCGACCGCGAGCAGGTGGTGTACTGGACCGACATCGCGCAGTCCTGCCTGTGGCGGTACCGCCCGCAGGACGGTGCGGTGGCGCGCTGGCCGATGCCGGAGCGGCTTGCGGCGTTGGCGCTGTGCGAAGCAGACGGCTGGCTGCTGCTGGCCCTGGCCACGCGCCTGGCCTTCTTCCACCCCGAGCGCAACGAATTCCGCGACCTGCATGCGCTGGCGGACACGGTAGCGCCGGCCGTTGGCCGGCCCTTGGGATCTTCGGCACCCCGTGGAGCCGGCCAACGGCCGGCGCTACCGGAATTGCGCGCAAACGATGGCGCATGCGACCGCCAGGGGCGATTTGTATTTGGCCTGCTTCATGAACCTGCCGAGGGCTCGAAGCAGGCAGTAGCGCCCTTCCTTCGCCTCAACACCGACCTCTCACTGGAAATCCTGCCGCTACCAACCGTAGCCATTTCCAACAGCATCGCCTTCAGCCCGGCTGGCGACACGATGTACTTCTGTGACTCGCTGCAGAAGCAGATCCTGCGATGCGATTACGGCAATACGCTCGGCCCAGTCCAGCTTTTCGCAGATCTGCGTGCCGACGCCGGCGAGCCCGATGGCAGCGCCGTCGATGCCGAAGGCGGCGTCTGGAACGCCCGCTGGGGCGATGCCCGTGTGGTGCGCTACCTGCCCGATGGCCGGGAGGATCGCTCGATTGCCCTGCCCGTCAGCCAACCCACCCGCCCCGCCTTCGGCGGTGCACAACACCGCACGCTGTTCATTACCAGCGCGCACGACGGCCTGGATGCAGCGGCGCGTACGCAGGACCCGCTTGCAGGGCATCTGCTTGCCATCAACGTCGCCGGCATCGCCGGCCTTCCCGAAGCCCGGTTCGCCGGCGACCCCAACAGCTTGCCGCCCCGCGCACTGCGTGGGACTTCCGCGGAGATTCCATGAGCCTTTCCACCCTTGATATCAGCATCGTGCTGGCCTACCTGGCGGGCATCTTCATCCTTGCGCAGTGGGTGTCGCGCGAGAAGGCGGGCCAGCAGAAATCGGCACAGGATTACTTCCTGGCCAGCCGCAGCCTGCCGTGGTGGGCCATCGGCGCCTCGCTGATCGCCGCCAACATCTCGGCCGAACAGATCATCGGCATGTCCGGTTCGGGCTATGCCATCGGCCTGGCCATCGCGTCCTATGAGTGGATGGCGGCGATCACCCTGCTGATCGTGGGCAAGTGGTTCCTGCCGATCTTCCTGCGCAATGGCATCACCACCATGCCGCAGTTCCTGCAGGAACGGTACGGCAATCGGATCCGCACGGTGATGGCGGTGTTCTGGCTGGGCCTGTACGTGTTCGTCAACCTCACCTCGATCCTGTGGCTGGGTTCGATTGCCATTGCCGGTGTTGCCGGGCTCAACCAGGATGTGGCGCTGGTGCTGCTGGGTGCGTTCGCGCTGGCCTACCAGCTGTATGGCGGCCTGAAGGCGGTGGCGCTGACCGACATCGTGCAGGTGTGCCTGCTGGTGCTGGGCGGGTTGTTGGTAACCGTAATCACACTCAGCAAGATCGGCGATGGCAGCGTCAGCGATGGTTTCATGCAGCTCTGGCAGCAGCACCCGGAGCGGTTCGAGATGATCCTCAGCAAGGACAACCCGTTCTACAAGGACCTGCCGGGCCTGTCGGTACTGCTGGGCGGCATGTGGATCGCCAACCTCAGCTACTGGGGCTTCAACCAGTACATCATCCAGCGGGCGCTGGCCGCCAAGAACCTGCGCGAGGCGCAGAAGGGCGTGGTGTTCGCTGCGTTCCTGAAGCTGCTTATCCCGGCCATCGTGGTGCTGCCGGGCATTGCCGCGGTGATGCTCGCGCCGAACCTGGAGCGTCCGGATGAGGCTTACCCGACCATGCTGGCGCTCCTGCCGAGCGGCATCCTTGGCCTGGTGTTCGCCGCGCTGATCGCCGCCATCGTGGCGTCGCTGGCCTCGAAGATCAACTCGGTGGCCACCATCTTCACCCTGGACTTCTACGCCAAGCGCGCACCCGATGCATCACAGGCCAAGCTGGTACGGGTGGGCCGGATCGCGGCCTCCATCGCCATCATCGTGGCCGTGCTGACCGCACGCCCGCTGCTGGGTGGCTTCGACCAGGGCTTCCAGTACATCCAGGAATTCACCGGCTTCTTCACCCCGGGCATCGTGGTGATCTTCCTGCTGGGCCTGTTCTGGAAGCGTTCCAATGAAGCAGGCGCACTGGCTGCCGCCGTGGGGTCGTTCGTGCTGTCGCTGGTGTTCAAGCTGCTGTGGCCGTCGTTGCCGTTCCTGGATCGGATGGGGGTGGTGTTCCTGGCGACGCTGGTGCTGGCGGTAGGCATTTCCCTGGCAACCCGCGCTACCGGCGACCGCGACCGCATCCGCACCGACGATGTGGTGTATGCCACTGCCCCATCGTTCAATGCCGCCTCGCTGGCCGTGCTGGCGATCCTGGTGGCCCTGTACGCAACCTACTGGTGATGGCCATGCAGCTGACCCTTCCCTTGCGCACGATGACACTGGCCGTCCTGATCGCGGCCGCCGTTCCCGCCATCGCCACCGAGGTCACCTGGACCGATACCGCGACCGTGGATGCGGAAAAAGCCGGCTGGGGCCGCCTGGCACGCCTGCCGGACGGCCGCTGGCTGGCGGTGACCACACGCTACCCCGGCGGCGAGACCACCACGTTGCAGCTGTCTGTCAGCAGCGACAACGCCCGTACCTGGAAGCCGCTGTCGCGCGTGGCAGAGCCAAAGCGCAAGCTCGACAACGGCGAGCTGTTCGTGCAGCCCGATGGCCGCGTGCTGCTGGCCATGCGCTCGCTGGTTGATGGGGTGTCGTACCGGCTGAATGTGTATGCCAGTGACGACCAGGGAGGCAGCTGGAGTTTCCTGAGCACCATCACGCGTAACGAAAACCCCGCCGGCCGCAAGGACCGGGGCGTGTGGGAACCGGTGTTTACCCGGCTCGATGACGGCACCCTGTCCGTGGTGTACGCCGATGAAACCCGAGCCGACGAGACGCCCTCCTTCAACCAGGTGGTATCGCAACAGCTGTCCAGGGACGGCGGCCGGACCTGGAGCCCGGCAACGACCATTGCCAACCAACCCGGCGGCGGGCTGCTGCGGCCCGGCATGCCGGTGATGGCGCGGCGCCCGGATGGCGGTTTCCTGATGGTGTTGGAAACCTGCGGCGACGACCCGCAGTGCCCCGTCTCCTACAAGATCTCGCCGGATGGGCGCACGTGGCCAGCCGGACTGGGCACGCCCATGGCGGACCAGCGCTGCGGGCCCCACGTCATGAGCACCACCAGCGGCACGATGTTCGTTACGTCCTGCTTCAATGAGGTCAGCGCGAGCGACGACAACGGGAGTACGTGGAGGACCGTCAAGCCGCCGGCATGGCCGCTTGGCTTCCGACACTCCTGGCCGGCCGTGGTCGAGTTTGGGCCACAGGAGATCGGGGTGGTCAACGTGGTGGATGGCAGCGTCCAGATCCGGTTTGGGCGCTATGCGAGCGGGCGCAGCACCCCTTGACGGCCTGCCTGGATGCCTTGGGCTCCGTAGATTTACTGGGCGTCGCTCCGCATTGACACGCATGCGGCGCCCCCTCGCCAGGCAGCACAATCGTGGGTGCGGCGGCATGACTGCCGCCCCTATTGGAGCCTGGAGATGAACACCCTCCCGTTGCGTGCAGCCCTCACGTCGTTCGTTATCGCCGTTTCATCGGTTCTACCCCACCCGGCTTCCGGTCAGGCGACGGTCGACTCGCCTGCCGCAGTTGGCGCGCCCGAAGCCGAACGCCCACGCGCCTCCAACAAATGGCGGATCGTGTTCGATGAACGCGCCAAGTCCGATGGCACGATCACCTTCCGGGTCTGGCCCAAGGATGGCCAGCTGTTTCAGGTGGATGTGGCCGTGATCGATGGCCAGTCGGAGAACCATATCGCCTCGTCAGTGCGTGATGCGCTGCGGGTCGCGCTGGGCAAGGGCTTCCATGTCGAGACCGACGATGGCGAGGATGTGCTGGTGAAGGCACGGCACGGGACGGGAGCCTTCGGGCTGCAGCTGATCGGCAACACGGCGCGCGACGTGGATATCAAGCTCCGCCGCGAGTGAGCCGGCAGGGTCCGGGAGGTCGGTTTCAGGATAGACACGCGCCGCCGCATGCAACACATTTCCTGCGCCATTCCTGGCGAGAATGGTCCAACGGCGCCTGTAGACGATCAGACCTGATCGTCTACACACGCCATCCAGCCGTCAGCCGCCCGGCTTCCTACCCAGCAGGTACTTGAATCCATGAGTCAGCCCGCGCGGGGCCACGCTCAGGTGGTCCTCGTCATTGAGCACGTCCAGCTTCAAGCGTAGCGACGGGTAGTCATGCGCGCGCAGGGCCGCTTGCATGTTCTTCGCATCGGCCACCATGTCGGCATCGTTGCCGAAGGCCGGCGTTTCGTACTCACCGACGTACATGTACACCGATGCCTTCAAGTCACTGTGCCCGGCGGCATAGTCTTTCTCGTACCGTGACATGACATTGCGGTCGTACCAGAACGAAGGGCTGCCCACGATGTAGCCGGCGAACATGTCCGGATCCGTAAAGAGAATCTGGCTGCCCAGCAAAGCGCCGTAGGAATGGCCCAGCAACAAGCGTCGGGTTTCGTCGGTGCGGTAGTGGCCCGCTACGAACGGCAGCACCTGCTCGCGCAGATAGGTGATGTAGGGTGCGGCGCCCCCGTGCACGGCGTCGGCCGGCGCGCTGCTGGGACCGTTGGGTGTCGGGGTGTAGTCGCGCCGGCGGCTGGGCATGCCTTCGTCGCCCACCGAATAGGACAGGCCCACCAGGATGAACTCTTCCAGCTTTGGGCCTTCAACATTCAGTCGCCGGCCAATCTGCCGGGCCAACGGAAACGCGTAGTCGGCGTCGGTGACGTAGAGAACCGGGTACCTGCGATCCGGGCTGTCGGTGTAGGACGCCGGCAGCGCGACGAACACCTGGTACATCCGCCCGGAAACCGGATCGGGAACATTCCAGACCTCGCTGCCCACCACTTCATAGGGCGCGCCTTCGCCACGCTGGCCACCCAGTACGGAGGCCTTGGCCGGTACCTGTGTGGCCGCCACAGAAGCTTCAGCGACTGGCGTGGAACCCGGGGTCTCAGGCGTCTTGGCACACCCAGCGAGAATCAGTGAAAGCAGCACACCTGTAACCAGCTTGTTCAACACTACCTCTCCATGGTGATCCGAACGAAAATCATACAACGGGCATCTGATCTGCGTGGCGCTCACGCCAACGAGTGTATTGAATGGGCCCTGGCACACACAACAAGGGTCTTTCCATGTCGAACCCCTCTTCATCGCAGGACGGCGCGGCTGCTACCCGCGCGTTCGATGCCATCATCATCGGCGCCGGCCAGGCGGGACCGTCACTGGCCGGGCGACTGGACGCGGCCGGCATGCGGGTGGCCATCATCGAGCGCCACCTGGTGGGCGGCACCTGCGTCAACACCGGCTGCAAGCCGACCAAGACGCTGGTGGCCAGTGCGTATGCCGCGCAGATGGCCCGACGTGGCGGTGAATACGGCTTCTCCGCAGGCCCGGTGAGCGTGGACATGAAGGTGGTGGAAGCCCGGGCGCGCAAGGTCATCCTGGATTCGCGCAGGGGCAACGAGGACTGGCTGATCGGCATGGCCGGCGTGGAACTGATTCGCGGCCACGCCCGCTTCGATGGACCCGCTGCTGTGGTGGTCAATGGCGAACACCTCACGGCGCCCCGGATCTTCATCAACGTGGGCGGCCGTGCGGCCGTACCCGAGATGCCGGGCCTGCAGGACGTTCCGTACCTGACCAACAGCAGCATCGTGGCGCTCGATACCCTGCCCCGCCATCTGGTCGTGGTGGGAGGCAGCTACATCGGGCTGGAGTTCGCGCAGATGTACCGGCGCTTCGGCGCGCAGGTGACGATCATCGAGCGGGCGGACCGCCTGATCGCACGCGAGGACCCCGACATTTCCGAAGCCGTGCGCGGCATCCTGGAGGACGAGGGCATCGACGTGCGTACTGGCGCCGACAAGATCGCGTTCAAGCGGGTCGAGGGTGATGTCGGCGTCACGCTCCAGACCGGCGGGAAGGATGCGCTCGTGGTCGGAAGCCATGTGCTGATCGCCATCGGGCGTCGCCCCAATACGGACGACCTGGGCCTGGACACGGCCGGCATTGAACTGGACGAGCGCGGTTACATCAAGGTGGACGACCGCCTGCAGACCTCGGTCGCCGGTGTCTGGGCGCTGGGTGACTGCAACGGCCGCGGGGCCTTCACCCATACCGCCTACAACGACTTCGAGATCGCCGCCGCCAACCTGCTGGATGGGGAGGATCGCCGGGTCAGCAGCCGGGTGCCCGGCTACGCGCTGTACATCGACCCGCCGCTGGGCCGAGCGGGCATGTCCGAGGCCGAAGCGATGAAGTCCGGCCGGCCCCTGCTCTTCTCCAAGCGGCCCATGACCCGCGTCGGCCGTGCGGTGGAGAAAGGTGAATCGAAGGGCTTCATGAAGGTGGTGGCCGATGCCGAAACCCGTCGGATCCTGGGGGCGGCGATCCTGGGCACTGGCGGCGATGAGGCCATCCACGGCATCCTCGACATGATCAGTGCCGACCGGCCGCTCGATGAGCTGCGCTGGGCGGTGCCGATCCACCCCACGGTTTCCGAATTGATTCCCACACTGCTGGTCGATCTTGCGCCGGCACCTGACCGAGGATGATCTGGATGCGCACTGCTACGACCCTCTCGCTGTGCCTGGGGCTGTGCACGGCCCTGCTCTTCCCGCCGGCCTGGTCCAAAGCGCCGGCGGCGCCGGCAACCCATAGCGAAACGGGCACGTTGCAGGGCGCACCCTGGCGCATTGATGTGCCGGCCAACTGGAATGGCGAACTGGTGATGTATGCGCATGGCTTCGAGCCGGTCGGCACGCCGCGCCCGGATCCATGGCCGGGCAACGAGTGGAGCGAGGCGCTGGTCAAGGCCGGCTATGCGGTAGCGCAGAGCGGATATGCGAACCAGGGCTGGGCAGTGCGCGGGGCCATCGACGACCTTGAGCGGCTCCGTGCGCAATTCGTGGCCCGACATCCAGACACCCGGCGCAGCTGGATCCTCGGCTTCTCGATGGGCGGCGCGGTAGCCATCGGTACGCTCGAACGCATGCCGGAGCATTACAACGGTGGCATCTCGATGTGCGGCGCCAACCTGCCCGGCGATGTGCTGGCCACCGAGGTGCTGACCTCGCTGGTGGCGTTCGAGTACTTCTTCCCCGACGCGAAGGGACTGCCGGAAGGCGGTTTGAGCTCGCCTGCCGCTGCGGCGCTGCCGCAGGGGCAGATGTACGACGCCATTGCCGCTGCCGTGCAGACCCGTCCGGAAGCTGCCGCCCAGCTGGCCAGGCGGTTGGAACTGAAGGTGGATGAGCTGGCCGGCACCATCAGCCTGCATACGCTGGTGTTCCAGCAACTGGTCAAGATCAGCGGCGGAATTCCGGTGGGCAACAAGGACACGGTCTATACCGGCTTCGGCGACGACAAAGCGTTCAACGCCGGTGTCCGACGCATTGCCGCGGATGCGCAGGCGCAGGCCAGGCTTGATCGCGACCTGCGCCTTACCGGTGCGCTGCGCCGGCCGCTACTGCTGCAGTACAACCTCAACGACCCATCCGTGACACCCCGGTTCGAGCCGGTCTACCCGGCACTCGCCGCCAAGGCAGGCGCTACCCCTCAGCCCAGGACGCTACCACCTGCTGGCGAGGGGCACTGTGCGTTCACGCCGGACCAGGTGGTTGAAGCCATGTCGATCCAGAGCCGGATGGCGCGGTAGCTGAAGGACTGGTACTGGCACTGGCACCGGGCCGTCACCCCAACTATCGTAGGCGCCTTTCCCGCCAGGCTCCGAGCACCGATGCATTCAGCACACGCCCATCCCGCCGCCTGCGAGAACTGCACCGCCGCGCTGCAAGGCGCGTTCTGCCACCAATGCGGCCAGTCCGCGCACAGCCCGGTGCGCAGCTTCGGGCATGCGGTGGAAGAGGTGTTCGAATCGTTCTGGCACCTGGATGGGCGCATTTTCCGTACCCTGCACCAACTGCTGCGGCCCGGCCGCCTGGCCGTCGCCTACCTGGCTGGCCATCGGACCCGTTACATCCCGCCGATCCGGCTGTTCGTGATCCTGAGCGTGCTGACCTTCTTCGTGGCGCGGCTGGCGGTGCACGTGGATGCGGGTACGTTCGTGCGCCAATCGCCCAAGACACCGGAAGTACCGAGTGCGTTCCGTGACGCCAGCACAGCCGATGAAGTGGACAACATCCGCCGCGCGTTGCTGGCGCCATTGGAGCAGTCACGCCAGACCATGCCGGAGCGCCTTCGCACGCCCATCGACAAGGCCATCAGAAAGGTGGAGAAGCAGGCCGAGCGCCGGCAGAGGGAACTGAAGAAACGTCCCCCGGTCGCGGCGGCATCAGGTGACGCAAAGGTGGCCGCCCCTCAGCCCAAGGTGGCGCCCGCGCCCGGCGCTGGAAATGACCCGGTCGACATCGGCTTCCTGCCCGGCTTCGTCAACCGCTGGTTGACCGGGCAGGCTGAAACCATCCGCCTGAACCTGCCGCGCATCCGCGAACGGCCGCAGCTGCTGGTCAACGCATTCTTCGCCTCGGTGCCCTCGGCGTTGTTCGTACTGGTGCCGTTGTTCGCCGTGCTGCTGAAGGTGTTCTACGTAGGCAGCGGCAGGCTCTACCTGGAGCACCTGGTGGTGGCGTTGTACAGCCATGCATTCCTGTGCGTGGCCCTGCTCGGCATCCTGCTGCTGTCGATGCTGGGTGGCCAGGTGGCCACCGTGCCCGGTACCGGGGCCGTCGTCGGCATTCTCATCGCGGCGCTGCTGCTGTGGATGCCGCTGTACCTCTGGCTGATGCAACGCCGGGTGTACGGTCAGTCCCTGCTGGTGACCACAGTCAAGTTTGTCGCGTTGGGTTGGCTGTACTTCACCGCGGTCACCACGGCGACCGTCATTCTTGCCATTGCCAGCCTGGCCCGGATCTGAGCCGGTCTAAGTAGTTTTACCCAGTTTTCCTGCACCTCTTTCGGTGGAGCAGGGAAGCGCGCACCTGCATGCTCTTCCCCACTCCTTTGCGCACGCAGGCGAACAGACTATGGCTGCCATCAGCACCCCAGCGCTCCACCCGGCCCGTTTGGCCCTCCGGCTCGGCGGCCTGTTACTGGGCCTGTGCGCGTTGGCTGCCTGCGGCAAGCGCGAGCCCGACACCGCCGCAACAGCACCGTCGGCCGCACCCGCCACTGCCGACGCCGCGCGCGCCAGTGAATTGCGCGCCACCGCCAAGGACGCCTATATCTGGGGCTTCCCCATCGTGGAGGGCTACAAGACCCTGTACCAGCAGGCGGTGGACAAGGGCGGTCCCAACTTCCATGCGGGCCTCAACGAGATTGGCAACGTGTCCTCGGTAGCCACTCCCAAGGACACCGCGATCATCACGCCCAACTCGGACACGCCCTATTCCTTCCTGTGGATGGACCTGCGCGCCGAACCTGTGGTCATCAGCGTGCCGGCAATCGATGCCAATCGCTACTTCTCCGTGCAGTTGATCGACCTGTACACCTACAACTTCGCCTATATCAACCGTGCGGCGACCGACGGCAAGGCCAGCGTCTTCATGGTCGCCGGGCCCGATTGGCAAGGCGAAACCCCCAAGGGCGTGCGCCAGGTGTTCCGCGCCGAAACCCAGCTGGCCTACGGTCTGTTCCGTACCCAGTTGATTTCGCCGTCGGATCTGGACAACGTCAAACGCCTGCAGGCGCAGTACAAGGTTCAGCCGCTGAGCGCATTCCTGGGGACGCCGGCGCCGCCGCAGGCACCGGCGATCACCTTCCCGCCCTACGATCCGGAAAAGGCCAGTGGGCTCGGCTTCTTCTCCTACCTCAACTTCCTGCTGCAGTTCGCGCCCACCGTGGACAGCGAAGCCGCGCTTCGCCAACGGTTCGCGGGAATCGGCATTGAACCGGGCAAGCCATTGGATGCTGCAGCGCTCCCGCCGGCCGACCGTGAAGCGATTACCGCGGGCATCGCCGACGCCAACCAGGCGCTGGAGCAGTTCGTCGCCACCGAGGTGAACACCGGGAAGGTGTCCAGCGCGGACATGTTCGGGACCCGCGCGGCGTTGAAGGACAACTACCTGTACCGCTTCGCCGGCGCCAAGCTCGGCATCTACGGCAACTCCGCTTCCGAGGCGGACTACCAGAGCTACTTTGTCGATGCGCAGCACAAGCCGGCCGATGGCAGCCAGCACGATTATGTGCTGCGCTTTGCCAAGGACCAGTTGCCGCCGACCAACGCGTTCTGGTCGGTCACGCTGTACGACGGCAAGAGCAAGCTGCTGGTGGACAATCCCCTGGACCGTTACCTCATCAACTCGGCCATGCTGCCCACGCTGAAGCGCGATGCCGACGGTGGCCTGACCCTGTACATCCAGCATGGCTCGCCGGGCACCGACAAGGAAAGCAATTGGCTGCCGGCACCGGCGGGCCCGTTCTACCTGATACTGCGCAACTACAGTCCAGGTCAGGCAGTGCTGGACCGCAGCTGGCAAAAGCCGGCGCTGACGGCGGTTGAGCGGACGCCCGGTTAGGTCGCGATCATTGAGAGGCCCAACGTAGTGCGGTTGGCATGCCGCCAGCCGGCCGACTGCTGCAGCTGTTGCACCATGTGGCCGAGGAACGCCCGTACCCGTGGTGCGACCTGTTTCCCGGGCGCGTACACCGCACTCAATGGCGAGGTCGCCAGCGCATGGTTGGCCAGTACCTCCTTCAAACGCCCGGCGTCGAGGTCTTCGGCCACGTCCCAGATCGACTTCCGGGCGATGCCGGCGCCCCGCACTGCCAGGATCTGCGCCGCTTCGCCATCGTCGCAGAGCGTACTGGCATCCAATGGAAAGGCGATGGTGCCGCCCGGCTGTGCGAACACCCATTGCGACACCGGCGGGCTGCCCGAGGCGATCAGATCGTGACCGTGCAGGTCGTCGATGCTCAGCGGCGTGCCGCGGCGGCGCAGATACTCCGGCGACGCGCACAGGATGCGCCGGTTCGGCGCCAGCTCCCGCGCCACCAGCCGTGAATCGTCCAGCGCGCCATAGCGCAGCGCCAGCTCCACGCCTTCGCCGACCAGGTCCACCCGCTCATCGCGCAGCGAAAGGTGCACGCGAACGCCGGGGTGCGACTGCTGGAAGCTGCGCACCGCCGGGACCACGTGGCGGCGACCGAACCCATTCGGGGCGGTGAGCTTCAGCACCCCGGCCACCACGTCCTGGCGCTGCTCCAGGGCCGCCTCGGCCGCTTCGATCGCATCGAGCACGCGGCGGCAGTGCAGGTGGAACAGGCTCCCCTCGTCGGTGAGCGAGGCGCGCCGCGTGCTGCGGTTCAACAGCCGCACCTGCACGCGCCGCTCCAGTGCGGTGAGGCGTTTGCTGACCGGCAAGCGAAACCCCCAGGTCGCGTGCCGCAGCGGAGAGGCTGCCGCCATGCACGATACGGTCGAAGGTGCGCAGCTCGTTGAGATCGTCGATCACGCCGATGTTTCCCGTTTGGCAAGAGTTCCTTTCCCATATTGCCATTACGGAAACAGTCGCACATCCACACAATGGTCGCATTCGGCGAGCACGCTGCCGCGACAGGACCCGCGCCATGCTGAGCCCCAGCCACCCGCCAGGTAGCCACACAATGAAAGATGATGCCGACCAGAACCGGCCGACGTTGACCCGTCGCCGCTTCTTCCAGGGTCTTACCCTGCTCCCGGTTGCCGCCGCCCTCCCCGGCTGCGCCCCCGGCACCCCCACCGAGGCCGACACCCTGCCCCCCGCAGCGGCCAAGGATTACGCCCCCGAATTCTTCAACGCCGCCGAATGGGCGTTCATCACTGCGGCCTGCGACCGGTTGATCCCCTCGGACGAAACCGGCCCGGGCGCGGTGGAATCGGGCGTGCCCGAGTTTCTCGACCGGCACATGCAGACCCCTTATGCGGCCGGCGCCATCTGGTACATGCAGGGCCCCTTCCTGGAAGCGCCCAGCGAATTCGGCTACCAGGGCAAGCTGGCCTTGCGCGACATCCTGAAAGTGGGCATCGATGCCTTCGATGCCTACTGCCGCAGCCAGTTCGACGGAAAGACCTTTGCCCAGCTCAGCCATGAGCAGCAGGAGACCCTGCTGAAGGCGGCCGAGGGCGGCAAGCTCGAGCTCGAGGCGATCTCCAGCAAGTTGTTCTTCTCCAACCTGCTGGGCGAGGTGAAGAACGGCTACTTCGCCGATCCCAAGTACGGCGCCAACAAGGGCATGGCGGCCTGGAAGATGATCGGGTACCCGGGCATGCGCGCGGACTATGTGGATTGGATCGGGGTGCGCGACAAAGCCTATCCCCTGCCGCCGGTGGATCTGGCCGGGCGGAGGGGCTGAAGCATGGCAATCACGAAACCGAAAGTCGATGCGGTCATCGTCGGCATGGGCTGGACCGGGGCGATCCTGGCCAAGGAACTCACCGATGCCGGCCTGCACGTGGTGGCACTGGAACGCGGCGGTGACCGCGATACCCAGCCCGATTTTGCCTACCCCAAGGTGGTGGATGAGCTGGAAGGCTCGGTGCACCGCAAGTACCTGCAGAGCCTGAACCAGGAAACGGTGACGGTGCGCCACACCCTGGCCGATACCGCCGTGCCGTACCGGCAGATGGGCTCGTTCAAGCCCGGCACCGGTGTGGGCGGCGCGGGCAGCCACTGGTCCGGCGCGCATTTCCGGCCGCTGCCGGAAGACCTGATCCTGCGTACCAATGTGGAAGAACGCTATGGCAAGGCGTTCATCCCCGCAGACATGACCATCCAGGACTTCCCGGTCACCTATGCCGAACTCGAGCCGCATCTGAACATGTTCGAGCTGGTATGCGGCACCTCCGGCAAGGCAGGCGTGATCAACGGCGTGGTGCGGGAAGGCGGCAATCCGTTCGAAGGTTCGCGCTCGCATGAGTATCCGCTCGGCCCGAACCCCAATTACCTGGGTGGCGAGCTGTTCTACAAGGCGGCCAAGGAAATGGGCTGGCATCCGTACCCGATTCCCGCGTCGAATGCCTCCGGCCCGTATGTGAACCCCTACGGCTGCCAGCTGGGGCCGTGCAACGCCTGCGGCTTCTGCAGCGATTACGGCTGCCTGAACTATTCCAAGGCCAGCCCGAACGCCTGCATCCTGCCGGTGCTGCGCCAGCGCCCGACGTTCGAGCTGCGCCCCCATTCGCAGGTGCTGCGGGTCAACCTGGACAGCACCCGCTCCAAGGCCACCGGCGTGACCTACCTGGACGCGCAGGGACGTGAAGTGGAACAGCCGGCCGACATGGTGCTGTTGTGCGCGTTCCAGCTCTACAACGTGCACCTGATGCTGGTGTCCGGCATCGGTGAAGCCTACGACCCGCAGACCAACACCGGTACAGTCGGGCGCAACTACTCCTACCAGAACCTCAACCGGGTGGTGCTGTTCTTCGACAAGGACGTGCAGGCCAACGGCTTCATCGGCATTGGTGGCGCCGGCACCACCATGGACGACCTCAACGGCAACCAGCTGGACAATGCCAAGGCCGGCTTCGTCGGTGGCGGCCTGGTCTGGGCGCGGCAGCCCGGTGCCGGCCCGGTGCGCGGCATCAACGTGCCCTCGGGAACGCCGAACTGGGGCCCGGCATGGAAGAAGGCGGCGGCCGACAACTTCCGCCACAACTTCTATTACGAAGTGCAGGGTGCGTGCATGGCCTACCGGCAGCACTACCTGAGCCTGGATCCCAACTACAAGGACTCCTTCGGCCGCCCGCTGCTGCGCATGACCTTCGATTGGCATCCAAATGAGATCAAAGCCTCGCAGTTCTTCGTCGACCAGGCCATGCAGATGAGCCGGACACTCAATCCGTTGTCGATGAGCGGTGATGCCAAGAAGAACGGCGAGCACTACAACATCACCAAGTACCAGAGCACGCACACCTGTGGCGGCGCGATCATGGGCGCGGACCCGAAAACCTCGGCGCTCAACCGCTACCTGCAGAGCTGGGACGTGCCGAACGTGTTCGTAATCGGCGCCAACGCGTTCCCGCAGAACAACGGCTACAACCCCACCGGGCTGGTCGGCGGGTTGGCGTACTGGGCGGCCAAGGCCATCCGCGAGAAGTACCTGCCCGATCCGGGCCCACTGGTGCAGGCGTGAGGAGGCGCGCATGAAGAAGCTTCTGCTCTGGATCGTGGCGATCGGCCTGGTCGTGCTGCTGGCGGCGCTGGCCTATGCCTTCATTCCCGCCAGGACCCGGGTGCTGGCCGACAGTCCTGTCGCCGATGCGGCATTGATAGAGCGCGGCCGCTACCTCGCCGCGGCCGGCGACTGCACCGCCTGCCACACCAAGCCGGGCGGCAAGCCGTTTGCCGGCGGGCTGCCGGTGGCCTCGCCGCTGGGCAACATCTACAGCACCAACATCACCCCGGACAAGGAAACCGGGATTGGCGCGTATTCGCTCGATGACTTCGACCGCGCGGTCCGCCACGGCATCGCACCGGACGGCCGCACGCTGTATCCCGCCATGCCCTACCCGTCCTATGCGCGCATCACCGATGACGATGTGCGGGCGTTGCACGCGTACTTCCTGCACGGCGACATCGCGCCGGTGCATCAGGAGAACAGGGGCGTGGACATCACCTGGCCGTTGTCGATGCGCTGGCCGCTGGCGATCTGGCGCAAGACCTTTGCACCGGATGCGGAGGCCGTGGCCTTCGATCCCGCCCGCTACAGCGATCCGCAACTGGCGCGCGGCGCGTATCTGGTGCAGGGCCTGGGTCACTGCGGCAGCTGCCACACCCCGCGTGGCGTCGCGCTGCAGGAGAAAGCGCTGGACGAATCTGGCCAGACCTATCTGTCCGGTGGCCAGGTGATCGACGGCTGGAACGCGGTGAACCTGCGTGGCAACACCGCCGATGGGCTGGGCCGCTGGTCGGAGCAGGACATCGTGGACACCCTGCGCACCGCACGCAACGCGCACAGCGCGGTGGTAGGCACGCCGATGGCCGATGTGGTCCGCCACAGCACGCAGAAGCTGACCGACGAAGACCTGCAGGCCATTGCGCTGTACCTGAAGCAGTTGCCGGCCAGCCCGCATGATCCATCGGCGTACACGGCCAGCGATACCACCGCACGCAAGTTGCGGACGGGTATCAACGACAGTCGCGGTGCCGAACTGTTCGTCGACAACTGCGCCGCCTGCCACCGCACCGATGCGAAGGGCTACACGAACGTGTTCCCGACCATTGCCGGCAACCCGACCGTACTGGCCGATGACCCCACCTCGGTGATCCGCCTGCTGCTGGCCGGCAGCGAACTGCCCTCCACTGCCCTGCGCCCGTCCAACCTGGGCATGCCCGGGTTCGCCGAGCGCCTGTCGGACACCGAGATCGCGCAGCTGGCCACCTTCATCCGCCAGGACTTCGGCAACCAGGCGGGCGCGGTAACCGCCGATCAGGCCAGAAAGGTCCGCCAGCACCTGCAGGACGACGCCGAGGCAGCCAGGACCACGCATGATCCGACCGCCGCCCGGGACGGCGAGGATGCTGAATGATTGAACCTGCGGCCCGGGCGCAATGCCTGGGCCGTCATCCTGCCGTCACTGCCGGATCCAACCTGATTCAGAACTGTGCCCTGACGGTCAGCTGCGCCCCCTGGTCCTGGAACCGGGAACCGGGAACCGAAACGCCCCTGGTAGTCCGCCTTGAGTTCCACCCGAGGTGTCAGCTGGGTGGTGAAGCCCACCTCGGCCAGGCCGGAATTGCGCCCCTGACCCCTCAGGTGGCCCCCGTCTCACACCTCAGTGTGACACAGCCCACAAAACAGCGTCGGGCGGGCCGCTTCAGCCCCTCCAGCATGAAGCGCCCGGATCAGGGACAATAGCGGCCCTCTCAACCCCTCTGCCCCACACCGGCAGGGTGGCCGCCATGCGGTCGACGGCCAAGCTGCCGCTGCCCCGCCGTTACTTCCGGATCCAACGTGAACGCTATCGCTTCCCCTCCCGCCGACGCCCTGCCCCAGGACGAGCTGCCCCTGACCGACCGCCTGCGCGCCGCGCTGGATCTGCTGGAGGCGATCGAGGCTGACCGCGCCGTGCTGGATACGCTGCCCGAGGACGACCGCGTGCGTTTCCACCAGGTGGTGGCCAAGGTCTACCACCCCGAACCGAAGGCACGCCGGCAGATGCTCAAGCAGCAGGCCAAGGCCCGTCACCACGAAAAGGTGCGCAAGGCCGAAGCGCTGCTGGAGCAGACCGGTATCCGCGCCCTGCGCCGCAAGCCGGTGTTCAGCACGCCGAACTATTTCCCGCCGCACGCCGCCGGCCTGCACGACGCGCACAACGGTGAGAACGCCAGCGAAACACCGGAGCCGGTGCATTCGCCGGAGCTGCGCCACTGCTATGTGTGCAAGCAGAAGTTCACCCAGCTGCATCACTTCTATGACCAGATGTGCCCGGCCTGTGCCGACCTGAACTTCATCAAGCGCACCGAAACCGCCGACCTGCGCGGCCGCGTGGCGCTGCTCACCGGTGGCCGGGTCAAGATCGGTTACCAGGCCGGCCTGAAGCTGCTGCGTGCCGGTGCCGAGCTGATTGTCACCACCCGCTTCCCACGCGATTCGGCCGCACGCTATGCCGAAGAGCCGGACTTCGCCGAGTGGGGCCACCGCCTGCAGGTGTACGGGCTGGACCTGCGCCACACGCCCAGCGTCGAAGCGTTCTGCAATGAGCTGCTGGCCACGCGCACGCGCCTGGACTTCATCATCAACAACGCCTGCCAGACCGTGCGCCGCCCGCCGCAGTTCTACGCGCACATGATGGCCGGCGAAACCACCGCGCTGCAGGACCTGCCGGAGACGATCCGCAAGCTGGTGGGCCAGTACGAAGGGCTGCGCAGCCCGGAAATGCTGGGCCTGGGCTCGGACACCAACGCACTGGCGGTGCAGGAGCACGCCCTGGCCGGTGCCGATGGCCTGACCCGCGCCGCCGAGCTGTCGCAGGTGCCGTTGCTGGCCGACGAGCTGCTGGGCCAGCAGCATCTGTTCCCGGAAGGCCGCCTCGACCAGGACCTGCAGCAGGTGGATCTGCGCGGGCGCAATTCCTGGCGCCTGCTGATGGCCGAAGTGCCGTCGGTGGAGCTGCTGGAAACGCAACTGGTGAATGCGATCGCGCCATTCATCATCAACGCGCGCCTGAAGCCGCTGATGCTGCGTTCGCCCGAGCGCGACAAGCACATCGTCAACGTGTCGGCGATGGAGGGGCAGTTCTACCGCAACTTCAAGACCACCCGCCACCCGCACACCAACATGGCCAAGGCCGCGTTGAACATGATGACCCGTACCTCCGCAGCCGATTACCAGAACGACGGCATCCACATGAATTCCGTGGATACCGGCTGGGTGACCGACGAGGATCCGGCAGAGATCGCCGCGCGCAAGGTGGAGGAAGAACGCTTCCACCCGCCGCTGGATATCGTCGATGGCGCCGCGCGTATCGTCGATCCGATCATCCAGGGCTTCAACACGGGCGAGCACGTGTGGGGCCAGTTCCTGAAGGATTACGCGCCCACCGATTGGTGAGGCGCGGCATTCCGCCTCAGATCAGGCCTTCCTGCCTGGCTCTCCTGATGAGCGCCAGGGTGGTGCTGACCTCGAAGCGTTGCATCAGCATGTACTTGTGGGACTCTACCGTTCGGGTAGAGATGCCCATTTCCTCGGCGATCTGCTTGGGGCGCAGGCCCTCTGCCACAAGCTTCAACACCGCCAACTGAGCGGCAGAGGGCGGACGTGGAATCGACGCGTGAACCTGGGTGGGTTGGACGCCGGAGCTGACGAATGCGATTCCGCGCACAGCGTGCTCCAGTGCGGTCACCAACTCATCGGCGACGGCATTCTTGACGACATAGCCGATTGCGCCCGCTGCAAGCGCCCTTCGCACCATGGATGCATCGTCATGCATCGTCAGCATGACGACAGGCACTTTGCAGCCAAGTCGCTTCAATTCCTGGAGCGTCTCAATGCCAGACATGCCCGGCATGGCGATGTCCAGAAGGATGGCGTCGGGCGTTGTGTCCTGCAGGACCGTCAGCAGTGCGGCCCCAGAGTCCAAGACCTGGATCGATCGTGCGCGACCTTTGAGCAGGAGCCTGATTCCATGCGCCACCACCAGATGATCGTCAACCAGAACAATCGACATTTCGTGAAGCGGTAGCGTCATGGTTGCAAGCTGCGGGCGAGAACGGCAGGGGAGTCTATGAAGCCCCGGTCACGGCGGACATCAGACAGATCTCAACTGCACGCACTTCGCACCACCTCGTGCCATCATGCGTCAAATGCGAATGATTCGTGATACGATTGTTAAAGTTGCTTGAAACAACGCACACGGATGTCCCAGCCATCGCCAGCGGACCCTCTTACTCAGGAGTTTGCTCGATGCACGTTTCCTCCCCCGCCCACGCCGCTGCCGTTCTGGCCACCGCCATCACCCTCGCCCTTTCCGCCCAGGCCCATGCGGCGGCCGACGCTGCGGGCGACACAAAAAACATGGACATCGTGGTGGTCACCGCCACCGGTGCCCAACAGTGGATCAGGGACGCGCCGGCCAGCATCAGCGTGATCACCCGCCAGGAGATCGAACGCAAGCCGGTCACCAGCATTGGCCAGCTGCTCAGCACCGTGCCGGGCGTGACCGGTGGCTATGCACTTTCCGGTGCGCAGTCCAAGATCCGCCTGCGTGGCCTGCCCGAGCAGTACACGCTGATCCTCATCGACGGCCGCCGCCAGGGCAATTCGTCCGGCGTGAACTATCGTGACGACCTGGGTCCGCAGGATCTGAACTGGTTGTCGCCGGACATGATCGAGCGCATTGAAGTGGTGCGCGGCCCGATGTCGTCGCTGTACGGCTCGGACGCCATGGGGGGTGTCATCAACATCATCACCCGCAAGATCGCCCCCGAGTGGAGCGGCTCGGTCACCTACAACTACAGCAAGCCCGATTCGTCAACGCGCGGCAACACCACCCAGATGGGTGGGTTGTTCAGCGGCCCTTTGACCGACAGCCTGGGCCTGCGTGTCGGCGCAAACGTGACCGATCGCGAATCCGATCGAGGCCGTGGCCAGACCCCGGGCACCAAGGCCGAGAACGCCAACGCCCTGCTCAACTGGGCGATCAATGGTGACCACACGATTGGCTTTGAAGCCACCCATGGCGTGCAGCGCAACAGCGGCGGCGGCGATGTCGGCGCATGGGGGCTGTCCAAGCTTGTCCACACCGGCCATGTGGTCACCCATGACGGCCGTTATGGCGACGCCAGCACGTCCAAAACCACGCTGGCCCGGAACGACTATGAGGACAAGGACAGCCAGGTGGGCAACCACTCCAGGGAAACCGTGTTCGATACCGCCTTCGCCACCGGCTTCCACCTGGGCTTCGAACACCGCTTGAACGTGGGCGGCCAGTGGAAGCGCGAGGAGCTGCAGAACACCGACACCATCGGCACCGTGCCGGTGACGTGGAGTGGAAGCGGCCGGATCAGCCCGACCAACCAAGCCGATTCGTGGGCGCTGTTCGCCGAAGACCACATCACGCTGCATGAGCGCTTCACCCTGACCCTGGGCCTGCGCTGGGACAACACCGAGAACTACGACGACAACCTGAGCCCGCGTATCTATGGCGTGTGGCACCCGTCCGATGACTGGACGGTTCGTGGCGGCGTGTCGCAGGGCTTCCGTGCGCCGAACCTCAAACAAGGCAGCGCCGGCGCGGCCACGCAGTCCGGCGGTAACGGCTGCCGCAGCCTCACCGTGGAAGGCTGGACCAACCGTTCGGTCAGCGCCGATGGCACTACCGGCTGCTACATGGCAGGCAACCCGGACCTGGAGCCGGAAACCAGCACCAACTACGAGCTGGGCGTCGGCTTCGACCGCAGCGGCTGGTCGGCTTCGGCCACCTACTTCCTCACCGACTTCGACGACAGGATCGAGCAGGTGCCGCTGCGCGAGATTGCCGGTTACGACACCAGCTTCGTCAACGGCTTCTGGTGGACGGTGGCGCAGAACATCCAGAAGGCGCGCACCCGTGGCGTGGAAGCCAGCGTCACGGTCCCCTTGCACGGGCGCCTGGGCTGGACCACCAACGTCACCCGCATGCTGGAATCGAAGAACCGCACCACCGGAGCGAGCCTGCTGGTGGTGCCCAGGATCACCGCCAACACCTCGCTGGATTGGCAGGTCACCGATGCGTGGTCGCTGAATCTGAGCGCGCAGCACATCGGCGAACAGCTGGTGTCCAGCACCAGTGCGACGTTCGCCAAGGCCTACACCACGTGGGATCTGGTGACCGGATTCAACGTCAACGAGAACCTGACCCTGCGTGCAGGCGTGCTGAACGCAGGCGATGTTTCCACCATCGATGAAGGCAACAACTACGACGGTGGTGCGCGCACCTTCTTCGTGGGGGCTACTGCGCGGTTCTGATCCCGCGCCGAGGACGCGCCCACCCATCGAGCCGGATGGGCGGAGCGTAGCACGCGTTTCCACCGTCAATGAATCAGGCGTAGGCCACCCAGCCACGGAAGCTGAAGGCTGCGTAGAACAGACCGACATCATGAAAGCCGGCCTCCTGCAGGACGGCGACTTCTTCCGCCTCGGTGAGCAGCGGCAGCGCTTCGGCCAGTGCACTGGCCGAAGCTGCAGCCCGCACGGGATCGGCCGGCGTGTCCATCGAGAACAGGGTCGAACGGAGCAGCCAGCGCTCCCGCTCGCCCACCGCCGGTGCGGTGTGATGGGCCACCACAAGCGGGGCACCGGGCTTGAGCCGGCGATGCAGCTCCCTCAACGTGCGCAGCCGCTCCGCCCGGCCCATGAAGTGCATGGTCAGCAGGCAGGTGGCTCCGTTGAACGGTCCCTCCGGCGCATCCTGGATATACCCTTCCCGCAGGTGCACCCGCTCGCCGAACGGCGCCGTGGCCCGTGCGGCCAGTGCCAGCATCGCGGCGGCGGGATCCACGCCCACCAGGCGCCAGTCCGGTTGCGCCTCGGCGAAGGCCTTCAGCTCCAGTCCGCCGCCCGCTCCCAGGACCAGGATCTCTGCATTGGCCGGTGCCTGCTCGGACAGCAACAGCATCGCCATGCGCTGCATGTCAGCAAAACCAGGCACTTTTCGTGGCGTCAGTTCCGCGTAGCCAGACACCGCCGCGGCATTCTTGAATGGTTGCAACAGATCCATTGTCCCACCCCTCCCGAGGTGTGTCAGCGCTTCATGTTCAACGCAACATACAAGGAACGACCCGCAACCGGTGAGAACATCGGTTGCGGCTGCGTGGGGCTCAAGAAGACCAGCGATAGTCCGAACGCGCCAAAAACCGTACTGCGTTGACGGCAAGATGAAGTGCGGCCTGCCGTAAGTTGCGCCTGCCGGAAACGTCCATCCCGGCGCGTCCCCGCGCTGCTATAGTCCCCCCCATCGTGACGGGCACCCCGCCCGTCCTTGGATCACAGGGAGCGGGTCATGGGTCTCATTCAGGCGGTGAAGGGTGCGGTGGGCGGTGTTCTGGCCGACCAGTGGAAGGACTTCCATACCGTGCCCGCAGGCCTGCCGGCCACTGCGGCGTTGTTCGCGGCCGTGCCACAGGGCACCAATGCCGGGCGCGGGTCGAACACCAGCGGCTCGTCCAACATCATCACCAACGGCTCGAAGATCGTCGTGCCGGAAGGCTACGGCCTGCTGCTGTTCCAGGACGGCGCCATCACCGGCTTCGTGGCCGAGCCGGGCGGCTATGAGTGGCGCTCGGACGACCTGAACTCGCAGTCGATCTTTGCCGGCGACGGCATCGTCACCCCGCTGATCAGGCAGAGCTGGGAGCGCTTCAAGTTCGGCGGCCAGCCGGGCGGCCAGCAGGCGGCGTACTTCGTATCGCTGAAGGAACTGCCCGACAACCGCTTCGGCACCCAGTCGGAAATCTACTGGGATGACGGCTTCCTCAATACGCAGGTAGGCGCGGTGACGCGCGGCTCCTACACGCTGAAGATCGTCGACCCGATCCTGTTCGTGAAGAACTTCGTGCCGGCCAGCTACCTGCAGCCGGGCAAGGTGTTCGACTTCACCGACCTGGACAACGCGGCGGCCAGCCAGCTGTTCAACGAGGTGGTGGGCTCGCTCGCGCCGGCTTTCAGCCTGTATACCAATGATCCCGGCAAGGGCAACCGCATCACCAGGCTGCAGCAGGATTCGCTGGGCTTCGCGCAGAGCCTGTCGGCGGCGGTTGAACAGGGGTACCAGTGGAAGTCCGACCGTGGCCTGGCCATCGTCAAGACCGCCATCGTTTCCATCGAGTACGACGCCAACACCCGCGAGCTGCTCAAGACCGTGCAGCGCGCCGATGCGCTGTCGGGTGGGCGCGGCAATTCCAACCTGCAGGCCAGTGTGGCCCAGGGCATCCAGTCGGCCGGCGAGAACACTGGCGCGGCCGGCATCATGGGCATTGGCATGGCGTCCGGCATGGCCGGTGGCCTGGGTGCGTTGCAGCAGCCCGCCGCCCCCGCTGCGCCGGCCGCGGAAGATCCGGTGGCCAAGCTGAAGAAGGCCAAGGAGATGCTGGACCTCGGCCTGATCACCCAGGACGACTACAACGCACTCAAGGCCAAGGCACTGGGCCTGTAAGGCGGACGAACGAAGACCATGTCCGACCCGAAGATTCCGCCCCCGTTGCCCGGGGCTCCACCGCCGTTGCCGGAGGTCGTCACCGGCCCCGGCTCGCCGCGCGATGTGCCGCCGCTGCCGGGCAGCTTCCCGCTTGACCCAGCCACCCTGCCCGACCCGATCCGTGCCGAGATCGAGGCGCCCGATCCGGTCGCGCTCGACACTTCCGCCGAGGAGCTCAAGGACGGTCTCAACCGCTGCCCCAAGTGCGGCTCGACGGATGTGCGTCTCAAGCTGGGCACCGATGTACTTGTCTGCCAGTTCTGCCGTCACCAATGGCACGGCGCACTGGTGGAGCAGGAGTTCGGCCTCGGCGAAGGCCTCGACCAGCTGCGTGGCACGGTCATCGCCTCCGGCGCACGTGATATCGAGGCCGGCACCGCCAGCCTGATGAGCTTCAAGTGCACCGGTTGCGGCGCCGAAGTGACGATCAATACCGAAACCACCATGACCGCACGCTGCCACTGGTGCCGCCATGTGTTCGGCGTCAACGAACAGGTCGCCAACGGTGCGGTGCCGGATGCGGTGCTGCCGTTCCGGATCACCAGGGACGATGCGGTATCGCGCATCCGTCAGTTCGTGGACAAGCGCAGGCTGTTCGCGCTGAAGGCCTTCAAGGATCAGTTCACGCCCGAGAACGTGGTGGGCGTGTACATGCCCTACATGATCGTGGACAGCAACGTCAGTGCGAGCGTATCGGGCAAGGGCGAGATCAAGACCCGCCAGTACACCCGCGGCGACGGTGACAGGAAGAAGACCTACTACGACGCCGATGTGTACCAGGTGGACCGCGCGGTGGACTTTACCGTCGATGACCTGCCGCTGGAGTCGTCCGCCGAGCGCGGCAATCTTGATACGAAGGCCAACACCAACAACATCATCAACGCCATCCTGCCGTTCGATACCAAGAACGCGCTGAAGTGGAACGCGTCGTACCTGCTGGGCTTCACGTCGGAGAAACGCAACCTGGACGTGGAGAAGATGAAGCCGCGGCTGGAGGACCAGCTGCTGTCCATCGCCCGCGCGCAGGTGGAAGGCTCCGTGCGCCGCTACGACCGCGGCGTGCGCTGGGAGCGGGAACGCGTGGATCTTCACGGCTCACGCTGGGTATCCATGTACCTGCCGGTGTGGCTGTATTCGTACCACCAGCCCGGCCGCAACGGCGGCATGCTGCATTACATCGCGGTGAACGGTCGTACCGGTGAAACCATGGGCAGCGTGCCGGTGCAGCAGTGGAAGCTGCTGCTGGCCGCGCTCACCACCGGCACGATCGTCGAAGCCATCACCCTCTGGTTCCTGGTAGCTGCCTCATGAGCGACGAAAGTGGACTCTGGTTGCTGTTGGCTGGCCCCGCCAGCGCGACAGCCCTGTACTGGGCGCTGTACCGGTACTACCGCAATACCGACAAATCACACGCGTTCGAGCGTGAGACCACTGTCGAGGCCAAGCCGGTCACCGGCTCGGACCGCCAGGTCGATACCATCACAGGGACGCAGGAAACGCGGATCCGTGGCGACAACGTGCGCGAGTATCGCAAACGGGTGATGCAGGACCCAGGTTGAAGTCTGCTTGATCCCTACCTGGATTGCGCTGATGCCGCCTGCAGGCAGAGCAGCATCAGCGCCCGGGAGGCCATACCGGCCCCACCTATTCCTCCCGCGCAGGGCGCGCGCGCTCGGGCGGGCGCTTCCACGGCCAGAACCCTTCCACCTCCAGCACCACCGACCAGCTCAGGAAGGTTCGGATGATCACCAGCAGGCCAAGCGACAGGATCGCAGTCATGGTGCTGTCCAGCGCTACGGTGCGTACGATGTCGGCGGCAACGAGGATTTCAAGGCCGAGCAGGAGCGCACGACCCAACCGGCGCCGGTAGCGTTCGTAGCTTTCCACGCGGTCCTTGTGCTGCACGGCCAGCGCCAGCACATACACCACCGTGGACACCAGTATCGTGGCGACGATCAGGCCGATGGCCAGCAGCTCGATGCCGAGTGCAGACCATTCGACCCATTGGATGGCGGCTTCCTGGCTGGGCATGACGCGTGATCCGACGCTGCAGACTGCCGTCAGGGTGGGGCCAAGGCGCCGTATCAACCAGCGTTTTACTACCGAAGATCGTCCAGTAAATTTACCTGTCTGCCGTATCCAGGCTTGCTGGCAGCGCCTGGACAGCGACGACAGCGCCACCGATGCATTCCCGAAAGGTGCGCAAGATGGCGGCCTTCCTGCTTGATGGGTCCGGCACCGCTCCCCCTGCGGGAAATACTGTGGCTCGGCTCACGGGTTGCTGCCACGCTTGGGGCGTGGACACGATCTCCGCCTGCCGCCACGCCGTTGTGTACGCTGCCGTTCTGGCGGGGTGTCTGCTCCTGGGCGCGTGCGCCACCCTGCCTCGCACCCCGGTACCCGCCGACCAGGGGGCTTGGGCCGTTGTTCCCGGCATGCCGGACGTTCGCGCCTGGGCCGGCCGGCCGAACCGGGACATGGAGCTCGACTTCGAGCAGTCCATCCGCGATGAGCATCCGGATCGGTTTCCCGTAGCTGCGGACGGCCGCATCCATTACCCGCACCTGGCATTGTCCGGCGGTGGTGCCAACGGCGCGTTCGGTGCCGGGTTTCTCAACGGATGGACAGCTACCGGCACCCGGCCCACTTTCAAGATCGTCACCGGCGTATCGACCGGCGCGTTGATGGCCCCTTATGCGTTCCTGGGACCAGACTACGACGAAGCGTTGCGGCGCTTCTACACCACCACATCCGATGCCGACGTCTTCACGGCCGGCAACCCACTGATGGCGCTGTTGCGTCGCGACTCGCTCGCCCATACCGCGCCGCTTGAAGCACTTATCGCCACCGCCATCGACGCACCGCTGCTGGCGAAGATCGCCGCCGAACATCGGGCTGGCCGTCGGCTGTACATGGGCACTGCGGACTTGGATTCGCGCCACTTCGTGGTCTGGAACATGGGCCTTATCGCCAGCCGTGAAACGCCGGCGTCCCTGGCGTTGTTTCGCCGCGTGATGCTGGCCTCGGCCTCGATTCCCGTCGCCTTCCCGCCCGTGCTGATCGAAGTGGACGTACACGGCCACCGCTATGACGAGATGCACGTGGACGGCTTCGTAGCCGCCAACATCTTCCTGCACGCGGGAATCATCGACCCGCAGCAGATCTACAACCGGCTGTCGCGCGCACCGGCCACCTATGACACCTTCATGATCCACAACGGCCAGCTCAGTGCCGCCTCTGATCCGGCCGAACGTTCGCTGCGGGGCATCGCGTTCCGCACCATTGAAGTTGCCGGCCGCGCCGGCATGATCGGCGACCTGTTCCGCGAGTATGCCTATGCCCGTCGTGACCAGGCCCGGTTTGCCTGGGTAACCATCGATTCAACGCTTGCGTTGCCCGAGGCGACCAGCTTCGATCCGGTCCGGATGAAGGTGCTGTATGACATTGGCCATGCACGCGCGCTCGAAGGACCGGTATGGCTGTCGCGGCCACCGGGAATGACGCCATGAAGATGCCCGGCAGAAGCTTGCCGTCGCGTTGAAGGCCATCCGTTGGGTGGGCTGGGCATCTTCGCCTGCGGCATGAAGCCGCAGGCGTGACCGTGGATGCGCGTTGCGGGAGGCAGCCAGGCAGGGCCTGGCTCTACGGCGTGGGTGCCGACGGGGTTGAGGAGGGAGCGGGCGCTGCGGCCGGCGTGGTGGATCCAGCGTCCGGAGTGATCCGCCAGATCGTATTGGCCAGGTCGTCGGCGACGATCACCGCACCACGCGGGTCGACACTGACGCCGACCGGGCGGCCGCGGGTCTTGCCGTCATCACCTCGGAACCCGGTTGCGAAATCGACCGCATCACCAGACGGCTTGCCATCACGGAACGGCACGAACACCACCTTGTAACCCACCGGTGGGTTGCGGTTCCAGCTGCCGTGCTGGCCAACGAAAACGCCATCGGTGAACGTGCCACCGAGCGCCGGGTGGGCGAACGCCACGCCGAGTGCGGCCACGTGCGAACCCAACGCGAAATCCGGGGTCAGCGCAGAAGCCACCTTATCCGGGTTCTGCGGCATCACCCGGCGATCCACGTGCTTGCCCCAGTAGCTGTAGGGCCAGCCGTAAAAACCACCGTCGCGCACCGAAGTCAGGTAATCGGGTACCAGGTTGGGCCCGATCTCATCACGCTCGTTGACCACTGCCCACAGCGTGCCGGTGCCCGGTTGCACTGCCAGCGCAGTCGGGTTGCGGATGCCGCTGGCAAAGGTGCGGTGCGCACCGGTCTGGGCGTCGATCTCCCAGACCTGGGCGCGGTCGATTTCCGCCGCCATCCCGCGTTCGGTGATGTTGCTGTTGGAGCCGATGCCCACGTACAGGTGGGTTCCATCCGCACTGGCAGCGAGCGACTTGGTCCAGTGATGGTTGATGGCCGACGGCAGGTCGGTGACCTTGGTCGGCGCGCCGCTGGCCTTGGTCTGGCCTTCGGCATAGTCAAAGCGCACCAGCGCATCCTGGTTGGCCACATACAGTGCGTTGCCGACCAGCGCCAGGCCGTACGGCGCATTGAGTTTGTCGGCGAATACGGTCTTGAGCTCGTACACGCCGTCACCATCAGCGTCGCGCAGCAGGGTCAGGCGGTTGCCGCTCTTGACCTGGGTGTTGCCCTTGGCCTTGATCTTGCCGGCAACCACATCCTTGGGCTTGAGGTTGGGCGCACTGCCACCGCGTCCTTCGGCCACCAGGATGTCGCCATTGGGCAGCACAAGAGTCTGCCGCGGAATGGCCAGGTCGGTGGCGATCGCCGAGACCTTGTAGCCGGCCGGGACATTCGGGACGGTGTCGCCCCACGCGGTCGGCTTGGCGATGGTCATGTCCGGCATGACCCCGCGATGGGGCTTGGGCAGTTCGGGGTTGGCGCCAAGCTGCTGCAGGTCTGGCGCCTTGCCGCTGCAACCGGCCAGGGCCACGGCGAGGACGGACAGGGCCGCCACGTTCGAAGAAGTGCGGTTCACAGGGCACCTCCCACGCGCACCCGCACGCTGGAGAAGCCCAGCCACGTTGCCAGCAGCGCCAGCACCGTGACGATTACCGACCACAACAGCGCCGCTGGCATGATCGCCCAGGCATCGCGCGCGTGGTGCAGCGAGTTGATGAAGCCCACAATCCAGGTCGCTGCCAGCACGATGACGTAGAAGCTGTTGCGGCTGCCGCGAACCAGACCCAGCAGCCCGCACAACAGCGCCAGCGTGGTCAGGACCATGGCCCCGACCAGCAGCCAGGAGGCGAAGTTGCTCCACTGGATCTCATAGGTGCGCCAGTACGCGTAATCGGCCAACAGCGCGCCGAGGAACAGCGGCAGTACCCCGCCGAGCACGGCGGCATGGAACGGATGGATGACCCAGTGGCGGGTCACGACGTCGGTTGAGGACACGGCTGTCTCCTGAGGGTCGCGGGGAATGCACGCCATCGTGCCAGCCCGGGCGTGAGGGGCCTTTTGATGTACCGCGCCAGAACCGGCACAACCGGCCGATGTCCCGAATGCGACGATGGCGGTCCCTATCGCGCGAGACGGCCGCCTGCGCCCGTCTTACGCTTTGCCTCCGCTTGTCCCCCACGGGTCCGGGCTGGAGCGCGCGCCGGTATGCTGGCGTCGCCCGCCTGGACCGCTGCCGCTGTCCAAATGGTCCCATGAGCACAGAACCCACGCCTTCCGCTTCCCCTGCCACACCTGCAGTTGCGCCACTGCCCGCTGCGCCCGATACCGCCCACCAGGGCTTTGCGATCCGCATCGTCGGTGCCGCCGCCTTCGCGCACCTGCTCAACGACATGATCCAGGCCGTGCTGCCGGCCGTGTACCCGATGTTCAAGAGCCAGTTCGCGCTGACCTTCGGCCAGATCGGCACCATCGCGCTGGTCTACCAGTTCACCGCTTCGCTGCTGCAGCCGTGGGTGGGCATGTACACCGACAAGCGGCCGCTGCCTTACCTGCTGCCCTCCGGCATGATCGCCACCTTCGTCGGGATCGGAATGATGGCCATGGCCGGCAGTTACGAAATGCTGCTGTTGGCCGCCGCCGTGGTGGGCGTGGGGTCGGCCACCTTCCACCCGGAAGCATCGCGGGTTGCCCGCATGGCCTCCGGCGGGCGTTTCGGCACGGCACAGTCCACCTTCCAGGTCGGCGGCAATACCGGCTCCGCGATCGGGCCGCTGCTGGCCGCAGCCGTGGTGATTCCGCACGGGCAGCGCGCCATCGGCTGGTTCCTGCTGATCGCCGCCGTGGCCATCTACGTGCTGTTCCGGCTGACCGGTTGGACCGTGCGCCATGGCCAGGCCAAGATGAACAGCCTGGCGCGGTCGCATGGCATCGGCCTCAGCCGCGGCAAAGTGGTGCAGGCCATCGCGGTGATTGCGGTGCTGATGTTCGCCAAGTTCGTGTACATCGCCTCCATCACCAACTACTTCACGTTCTACCTGATCGAACGTTTCCACCTGAGCGTGCAGCAGAGCCAGATGTACCTGTTCGTGTTCCTGGCGTCGATCGCACTGGGCACCTTCATCGGCGGTCCGGTGGGCGACAGGATCGGGCGCAAGGCGGTGATCTGGATTTCGTTCCTGGGCGTGGCCCCGTTCGCGCTCGCCCTGCCCTACGCAAACCTGATGGGCACGGCGGTGCTGGCCGTTGCCGTCGGCCTGGTGATGTCGTCGGCCTTTGCGGCGCTGGTGGTATATGCGCAGGAAGCGGTACCTGGCCGCGTCGGCATGGTATCGGGCCTGATGTTCGGGCTGATGTTCGGCATTGGCGGCATCGGCGCGGCCGGGCTGGGAAAGCTGGCTGACGTGCACGGCATCGTGTGGGTGTACCACCTCACCTCGTTCCTGCCGTTGTTGGGATTGGCTACTGCGTTTTTGCCGAAGACTTCCGTGCGATAGCGTGTAGTGACAGGCTACGTCAGCCCACGCGCTTTTGCCGCGATGTTCAAGAAGCGGTTCGGGCAGTTGCCGAGCCGGTTCTTTCAGTGACCCTGCCGTGCCGAAGGTAGCCGATGTTCAGAAATCACAGCCCCCGACCGGAACCCATCGGATTCCACCGCCGAGGCTGCAAGGGACCAGTTGCACGCCCGGTGGAAAGCCGCTCTGACCAGGCGGGAGCGGGGTGATGGGACCTACGTCGACCGTTCCGGTCCAGCCGGAGCCGCCGCCGGGTAGAATTCCATGGCTACCGCCATTTCCAGCGGGCGGCGCCGGAGCATGCGCCGGAAAGACTCCATCTGCCACAAATTCTTCATTGAACGTCTGTCGATACTTCGCGCAATGTGTCGCGTTGCAGACTGTGTAAGTCGTTCCAGTGGCCCACATCCACAATGGAACTGCATCAATGGCGGCAAGCTGACGCTCAAGAAATTCCTTTGTCAGCGGATCAATAAGGTGATGTTGCACCAGGCATCCGTTGTCGCAAGTAACTGGGCCCTTCTCCCAGGCATGCAGGAGGGAGCACGTCATTCCCAGGATGAGGATCAGCAGCGTCCAAAGCAGGATTCTTTTTCCATACTTACGGGGTGGCTTGTTGGCTACAGCACTCGTCATATATTCGCATTCCCTTGGTTCGTGAAAATTTAACTTCCTGCTGACTCAGTTGTTTCTCGATGGCCTCCATCTTCTCTCGCGACACAAAGCGCGGTTCGATTCTTTCAACTGCCTGGTAGTAGGCGTACGCCAGTGTGTGACCCTTTTCTGTCAGTACGCCGAGCCGGTAAGCATCTGCCAAACGAATCAGTGCATCGACGTTTCCGTCGACTGATGCATTTTTCAGATAGGTCATGCTCTTCTCCTTGTAGCTTTTGATCGCGTCTGGGTACCTGAGCATGTCTGCGGGAGTGCCGAGTGTCGCCTCCGGATCGGCTACGTAAAGAAGCTGGGCGCCCAGATGGCCATGGGTAGCGGCACGGTCAAGCCACGATGCAGCAGCGTCGTACGACTCCGCCGAAAGGTTCCTGCAGCTTTCATAAGTTCCAGAGTCGACTGCGGCCGCGCCACGCTCATCGAATCGCCGCATCATGCTGGCGCAATCCCTGATCTTCAGGTAAATTCCGTACGACGCACTTGCATCTCCCGCCAATGCTGCAGGCGAAAGCGCGCGCACTGCGCTTTCTGCGTCTCCATCCGGAGTTTCACCAGGGTTGATGATTGTGTAAGCGCGCCCACCCAGCGACCTCGTGATGACGCTGGCGCTCGGTTCGCGGTTCTGTGGATGAGGCGTAAGAGCGACGGCATTCGTTGGCGCGGAGTGAGCCCCTACACTGGATTTCATCGGTCGCGCCTGTCTCTCGGACGGCTCCTCGCCGCCACATCCAGCAAGGGGTGCAATGGTCAGGGCGCTGATCGCGATCGAACGGGCACAGGTTTTGACTGAGCCCTTGTGTGCCGCAATGAGAATAAAGTTCACCACTCCACATCCATATCTTCCTCCAGCAATCCATGCATTCGCATCGTTGATTCGGTGTTGGTTAAAGTCTATGGATACGTGTGCAATGGTCCAATTGAACTTTGCGATACCTATTTCCAAGCGTTAATGCTTCGTCAATCACGTCGAAGAGGAGCTGCCGACTAACAGTCGGCACTACCATCGACACCAGGTCGGCACTGCCCCCGCAACCGCCGGGTACACCACTATGCGCGCTGCCTACCGTGACAGGACCTCAGCGTCGAAAAGATCAATTGGACTAGACTCTGTAGCTACCTAGACTTCATCCAACATCACATGGATCGTGCGGTTGCAACCGGCCAATGGGGTCGGTCGCCTGCGAGGATCGCTGCAGGGTTGGAAGATGAGGCGCGTGCCACCTGTTTATTTTGTAATCGCAGCCCTGATGGCTGTACGGAATCGCCGCACCCCGATGTGAGCCGCGAGCCAACTGAAACTGGCGCAGCGTCAGCAACACCCCAGCCACTCCCCAGCGAACGTGTCACCCAGGTAATTGAGCGCCATCGCCGCAACGGCATCGTCACCCGCAATCTGGGTGGCCGCGCTTACACGATCACGGAAAGGAATGCAGATTTATGAAGAGTGTTGCAGGACACGTTGAACAGCGCCGTAAGCGGATCAGACGCGGGCTTGCGGCGATTGCGATTCTTCTGGTGGCAGGTCTCAATCGCTTTACCAGATGTTCGCGCACACCCGGCAACCAACTCCCCGCCCTTGATTCCCGGATTGGCTCCCGTTACTGAAAGAATTGACTCGGCAACTGGCCAAACCGCTTCTTGAACATCGCGGTGAAGGCGCTGGGGCTGGCGTAGCCCTGCGAGAGCGCTACGTCGATGACCTTGTCGCCGTGGGCGAGGCGCTCCAATGCACGGACCAGGCGGATCTGCTGGCGCCATTGGCCGAAGGTCATGCCGAGTTCGCGCGCGCACAGGCGCTGGATCGTCTTGGCGTCCACGCCCAGGCGCGCCGACCATTCCTGCAGTGTCGAGGCATCGTCGGGTGACGTTTCCCAGTGCTGGGTGATCTGCTGCAGGCGCGGGTCGGCCGGTTGTGGCACGTGCAGTGGAAGCACCGGCAATGCCTGCAGCTCGTCCAGGATCAGCTGCATCAGGTGCCCATCGCGCGATTCGGGTACATACGGCTGCTCAACTTCCGCAGCGGCGCTGATGAGTTCGGCAAGCAAGGGGGTGATCGATACCGTTGCCGCACCCGTCGGCGCATCGGCGATGGCCTGCGGCAGAATGTAGAGACTGCGCATGCGCACCGCGCCGATGCAGCTCACTTTGTGGCCGATCCCGGCGGGCATCCAGATCGCGCGTGTGCTGGGCACCACCCAGCGACCGGCACCGGCCTGCACCACCAGCACGCCGGAGGCGGCATAGACCAGCTGGTGCCGGTCCGGGTGGTGGTGCAGCGGGATCACCGTGCCGGCGACGTAATCGCGCGCCCGGCACAGCACGGCGGATTCCGGACCCAGCGGCAGGCGCTGGCCAGCGGCGTCCACCGGCGGAATGTCTTTTTTTCGATGGAGCATGGGCAGATACCGCGAAACAACCAGCCCGGTGACTCTAGCGCCCCCCGCGCCGCCGCTCAACCGGATGCTCACGGCACCCGCCCTACCCTGCAGGCATGCGTCGTTTTGCCCAAGCCATTGCCGAGCCGGAATCGGTCCCGGACGGACTGCCTTCCGAGCTCGCCATCGCCGTGGCCGCTGCGCCGGACCGCTACAACATCGGCAAGGGTTCGCCTGCGTCGGTGCTTGCCCGCAATGCCGATGGCGAGCTGATCGTGACCGACATGGTCTGGGGGCTGGTCCCGCGCTGGTCGAAGACCCCTGAGACGCCCTACACCACGGTCACCGCCCGGCTCGATCGGGCCCCCGGGAGCCGCATCTTCGCCAAGGCCTGGTCCGAACGTCCCTGCGTGATACCGATGACGGGGTATTACAAGCTGGACCGGCAGCGCCGACCGCCGTGGCCGCTGTTCGTGCAGCGGCGCGATGGCCTGGCCCTGCTGGCGGCCGGTATCTGGGAGCATTGGGAGGATGGCGAAGGGCACGCAATGGATTCCTTCAGCGTGCTCACTGCGCCCAACCGGGCCATTCCGGAACCGCTCACACCCGATGGACCGGTGTTCCTGCCGACGGACCTTGCCCTGGCGTGGCTGTCAGGCGCAGCCACCACGCCCGCCGATCTGCGCCTGCGCTCGCCGGCACTGGAGGCGTATCCCGTGGGGCGCGCATTCCGTGACCTCAAGCGCGACGACTACACACTGCTGGAACCGGTCGACCCGGACCTGGAAACGACATCGCCGCCCCCGCTGGACGGGGACGGCGATGGGTGGGACGAGGACAGCTGAGCGGCTTCAGCGCGACATCGAATACGGCTGTTCCGCACCCTGCCCCGGCCACGCCTTGTTGGGCTCGGCCTGCAGGGTGAAGTGCAGTTCGCCGCCCGCCAGGATCTCGGCATGGCGCAGGAAGGTGCGGTTCAACGGCTTGCCGTTGAGCGTCACCGCACCCACGTATTCGTGGCCTTTGGCCATGCCGTCGGTGGTGATGCGGAAGGTCTTGCCGTTCGGCAGGTTGAGCACCGCCTTGGGCAGGAACGGGCGGCCGATGATGTATTCGGCACTGCCCGGTGCCACCGGGTAGAAGCCCAACGCGGTGAACACGTACCAGGCCGACATCTGGCCCAGGTCGTCGTTGCCGGCCAGGCCGTCGGGGCGGTCGGCGTACTGGGTGTCCATGATCTGTTTCAGGCGCGCCTGGGCACGCCACGGCTGGCCCGCATGGGAATACAGGTAGGCCACATGGTGGCTGGGTTCGTTGCCGTGCGCGTACCAGCCGATCAGGCCGGTGATGTCTTCCATGTGCTCGAAGATGGACGGATCGACCTTGGCATCGAACACCGCATCCAGCCGCGCCAGCAGCTTGTCGGCGCCACCGTGCACCTCGGCCAGGCCCGCCACGTCCTGCGGCACATACCAGGAATACTGCCAGGCGTTGCCTTCGGTGTAGTCGGTGCCGTAACCGCTGGCGCTGGGATCGAACGGGGTACGGAAGCTGCCGTCACGTTTCCGTGCACGCATGAAGCCGGTTTCGGCGTCGAAGGCGTGGCGCCAGTTGCCGGCGCGCTTGTCGAACTCCGCGGCAACGTCGGTGTTGCCCATGGCCGTGGCCATGCGGGCGATGGTCCAGTCGTCGAAGGCGTATTCCAGCGTCTTGCTGGCCGCTTCGCCCTCTTCGTCGATCGGCACCCAGCCCAGTTCACGGTACTGCGCGATGCCATCGTAGGGGCCGTAGTTGGCGGTGGCCACCATGGCCTGCAGCGCCTTGTCGGCATCGAAACCGCGAATGCCCTTGACGTAGGCATCGGCGATCACCGGCACCGCGTGGTAACCGATCATGCACCAGGTTTCCTGGCCATGGAACGCCCATACCGGCAGCATGCCGTAGGCGCTGTTGTGCTGGTGGGCGAGCAGCGAATTGACCATGTCGCTGGTGCGCTTTTCCGGCTGCACCAGGGTCAGCAGCGGGTGCAGCGCGCGGTAGGTATCCCACAGCGAGAAGGTCGAATAGTTGGTGTAGCCCTCGGCGCGGTGCACGGCATTGTCCGAACCGCGGTACTGGCCGTCCACGTCCATGAACAGGGTCGGGCCGAGCAGGCTGTGGTACAGCGCGGTGTAGGCGCTGCGCCGGTCATGCGCAGGGGCGTCGATATCGAGCACCGACAACGCCTGCTGCCATTGCGTACGCGCGTCGGCGCGGATGCGGTCGAAGTCCTGGTCCCTGGCCTCGGCGTCGAGGTTGGCGATGGCGCCGGCTTCGCTCACCGAAGAGATCGCCACGCTCACCACCAGCGGCGCGTCGAGTTTGCCGAAATCGAACGTACCCACCAGCTGGCGGCCTTCGATCTGCGGGCGCTGCTCCGGGCTGTTCTGGCCCGGCGGCGGGAAGCCTTTGTAGGCGATGTCGGTTTCGGTGTTGTGCAGTGCGTGCCCGGTGAGTGGGCGCGAGAAACGCATGGCAAAGTACAGCTGCCGGCCCGGGGCCCAGCCGCGGGTTTCGCGGAAACCAGTCACCGTGCCGTCGTCGCGCAGGCGCAGGCGTGACCACAGGATCTTGCCGGGGTAGTCATACAGGCTGGTGCGCAGGTCGAGCAGCAGCTTGGCCGACTCGCCCTTCGGATAGGTATAACGGTGCACGCCGGTGCGGGCGCTGGCGGTCAGCTCGGCGCGGACCTTGTAGTCCTGCAGCGTGACCGCGTAGTAGCCCGGCTCGGCCTTTTCGTCCTTGTGGTCGAAGCGCGACGCGTAGCCGCTGCGCGGTTTTTCCGGATCCCCCCGCTCAAGGCCGGGATCGCCGATGAAGGGCATCACCAGCACATCGCCCAGGTCGGAGTGGCCGCTGCCGGAGAAGTGGGTGTGCGAGAAGCCGACGATGCTGCTGTCGTCGTAGCGGTAGCCGGCGGCCCAGTCGTAGGCCTTTTCGCGCGGCTGGATGCGCGTATCGGGGCTGAGCTGGACCATGCCGAACGGCACCGTTGCGCCGGGATAGGTATGCCCCTCGCCGCCGGTGCCGATGAACGGGTCCACTGCGGCGTAGGCGCGTTCGCCTGCGCTCTGCGGGGCTGCTGTTGCGCCCCCTGCCACCAGCATGGCGCCGATTGCCAGCGCCGCCCATCCCGACTTCCCCGCTCTGCTCATATGAATTTAGATCGATTCAAGGTTGATCGATCCTAGCATTGGTGGGGGCGATGTCGCATGTTGCGGCGCGAGGGGCACCTGCGGTCACAAGGCGCGGCGTGGCACTACGCGGGGGTTGGGTCGTTCGACAGGGCCGTCTGGGGCAACGTGGGCTGGGTGGCGTCTACGGTAACCGGTTCGTCGCTGCGGAGCAGTGCGTGGGCTTCGGCTTCACTGGCCACCGCCGGCGGCGAGCCGCGCAGCGGCAGGTTGGCGGTCTCGTTGACGAACAGCATGGTGACCAGGCCGATCACCGCCGCGCCCATCAGGTAGTAGGCCGGCACCAGCGGGTCGCCGGTGCGTTCGACCAGCCAGGCAGTGATCAGCGGCGTGGTGCCGCCGAACAGCGAGACCGAGACGTTGAAGGCGATCGACAGCGCGCTGTAGCGTACCGGGGTGTAGAACAGGGCCGGCAACGTGGAGGGCATCGAGCTGGTGAAACACACCAGCGCCAGGCCGAGCAGCATCAGGCCGAGGAAGATCAACCCGTCATGACCACTGCCAACCAGCAGCAGGCACGGAATGGCCAGCGCGAACAGCGCGATGCACGCACCGATGATCATCGGCCGGCGTCCCAGCCGATCACTGAACAACCCGCCCACCACGTTGAGCGGCATCATCACCAGCATCACGATGATGATCAGCAGCAGGCCCTTGCTCTCGGCATAGCCCATGGTCACGCTGAGGTAGCTGGGCATGTAGGTGAGCAGCATGTAGTCGGTGACGTTGAACACCAGCACCAGGCCCACGCACTTGAGCAGCTGCGGCCAATGCACGCGCAACAGCGCGCCCAGTCCCGGGCGCTCGTGGTCGCGCTTGTCGGCTTCTTCGGCATAGGCGCGGAATGCCGGGGTTTCTTCCAGCTTCATGCGCATGTACAGGCCCAACAGGCCCAGCGGGCCGGCGATCAGGAACGGCAGGCGCCAGCCCCAGTCCAGCATCTGCGTGCTGCTCAGTGCCATGTGCAGCACGGTCACGGTGGCCGCACCGGCGATGTAACCGCCCAGCGTGCCGAACTCCAGCCAACTGCCCATCAGGCCGCGGTTGCGGTCGGTGGAATACTCGGCGATGAAAGTAGCCGCACCGCCGTATTCACCCCCCGTGGAGAAACCCTGCACCAGCCGCGCCAGCAGCAACAATGCCGGTGCCCACATGCCGATGCTGCCGTAGGATGGAATCAGGCCGATGCTGAAGGTGCCCAGCGCCATCAGGATCATGGTGAATGCCAGTACTTTCTGACGGCCATAGCGATCGCCCAGCGGCCCGAACACCAGCCCGCCCAGCGGGCGGACCAGGAAGGCCACGGTGAAGGTGGCGAAGGTGGCAATCAGCTGCGCGGTGGGACTGCTGGCGGGAAAGAACACCTGGCCCAGGGTGACCGCCAGATAACCGTAGACGCCGAAATCAAACCATTCCATCGCATTGCCGAGCGCGGCGGCACCCACGGCCTTCTTGAGCATGGGGCGGTCGACCACGGTGACTTCATCGACCTTCATATGGCGGCGGCGCTTGAACCACCCGAAATGGGCGTGTGCGGCATGCAGTTCCTGCATCTGCTTTCTCCTGGAAGCAGGGTCACCAACGCACCCGAGGCCCCGCGCAACGCACAGGAAAAACCGCCTCCGGAAGAACGCGGCACGATGCGCGAAGAGGGGTAGCAACAGGCGTTCCCGGACGGCCGCGTGGTACACCACGGCGCTGCAGGAAGGATGACCGGGAGACGGGCAATGGCCCGAGGCAATGATCAAGCAATCATGTTACCACAGTGCGTGCACGCAGCCTTTATCGCACCTTCACATGTTGTTTGAACAGCTCGGTAACGCATGACCTGCGCCGAGATGCGAACCTGCCGCATCAGCCCAATCGTGTTACGCGCTCGCCTGTAGTTCCATCGCGCGCATCACGATGGGTTTGGCCCAATCCGGTGTCTGCAGCAGATCGATCACCGTCACCGGAAAGTGCAATCCCTCACGATCCAGCTGCAACAGCGGCAGTGGCGCCGCCCTGCCCTTTGCATCGGCGGGAGCGCTGTTGTCGTACACATGTAATTCGGCGAGGTATGGCAACAACCCGATCAGGTTTTCGCGCGCGGAATCGTAACGCGCGCGGATCTTGTCATGCGGAATATCGTGTCCGCCCTGGCTGACCCGGTCTGCCACGCGTTCGATGTGCAGCGCCACGCTGTGCAGGCCGCAGAACCAGATGGCTACTTCGTGGGTCTGGCAGGCATCGCGCAGCAGACGCGGAATGGTGTTGCCGCCGAGCGTGGTTTCAAACGCGAAATCGGTACCATCGGCCATCGCCTGGCGCAGCCGCCGCGCGCCTTCGCTCCATGCCGCGGCGTTGGCCTCGTCAAGCGGCCAGCCCTGTTCCACCAGGCGCCGGGTAAAACTGTCCGGGTTGAACCAGGTCAGCCCGGCTTCGCGCAGCCATGTGCCCAGCAGTGAACTCTTGCCGGCGCCATTGACGCCGGCCAACACCAGGATCCGCGCCACCGGTCAGAGCGACGGGCCAAGGGCGGTCTTGCGCCCACCGCGAATCGGCTGGCCCATCACTTTGCCCAGGCCGCCCTCGGTGTTGAGGCTGGCCAGGGTGGTATCGAACTCAGCGCGCAGGCGCTCCAGTTCCCCCTGGCGCGCGTCGTCCGGGTTGCCCGCCGCGCGGGCCAGCAGCTCCTGGTAGGCCTTGATGTCCACGATCACCGCTTCGGGGTGATTGTGGTTGGTGATGACCAGGGCCTGCTTTTCGCGCACGGTGCGCATCAGGCTCGGCCAGCCACGGGTCTTCACCGATGACGCAGTGGCCTTTTCCAGGCCGGGAACATCCAGGGGCAGGCTCATGACGGACATCCAACGGAGGGATGTGGCCACTATACCCCTTTTGGGTAAATTGGGAATAAAGGGATGTTTTTTATCCCGTCGCGGGCCAGGACTCCAGCAGCTGCCAACCCACGCCGGCTTCCACTTCGGCGCGGGTGGGCTCGGGAAACGGGTCAAAGGTACTCGCGCAGCCCCTGGCTCAGGCCGCCAGGGCGCGCTGGATATCGTCCAGCGTGGAATTGGTGAAGTCCTTGGCGATCTCTTTGAGCAACCGCTCCTGTACTTCCTTGTGCAGCTGCGGCCGGATATGGCCCAGCGTTTTCGGGTCGGCGATGAGGATCAGGTGCTTGTAGCGCTGCTTCAGGGCGTCGTCGTTCAACTGCTGCGCCAGCTGCCTGGCGAAGGTGGCTTCGTTGAGCTGGGAGGTGCTCATGTCCTTCGGCACCGACCCGGACGGACCCTGGCCCAGCAGGCCCTGGGCGCTGAAGTCCTCGACCTGCAGTTCCCCATGCTGTTTCAGCTGCAGCTTGCCGCGCTCGCCGACATTGGTGAACACGCGGGCCGAGCCGCCATCTGCGACGACGATGAGGGTACCTTCGGGGATCTGCATGGTGGACTCCTTGAATGAAAGCGGGCGATGTCCTGGCCTGCCCCCACCGTAGGCAACTGGATGTAAGCGCGGTGCATAGGCGCGTGCTCACCGTGTGTGGAACGGCATTCAGCGAGTCGATCCGTCATTCCAGTGTAAAATTCGCGGTTTTGACCGGAACCATGGCGAAAACGCAGCACCGCACGCCTGTCCCCGGCCCGCCCTTCATCCGGTTGCTGGCGGCGCTGGCCGACCGCAATGCCCCACGTACCGGGCCGGACCTGTCCGACCGGCTCAGCCAGTGGATCGACTGGACCCGCGCGGTCGCCCTGTCGGGGGCGCTCGATGGGCGGCTGCCGGCACCGGTCGACGCCGCGCCGGTCGCCGTGGATGCGCTGGCCAAGGAATGTGCGCGGGTACGCGCCACCCTGGTCGACAGCATCACCGCCCCGCCGGCGGCGGGCAAACCGGTCCCCACGGACCCCATTGCCTACCGCCAGCGCTGTCTCACCGTGCAGCGCGCCATGCTCACCGCCACCGGCCGCCTGCGTGGCCAGCTGCGCGACCGGCTCAGCGCTGAACCCGGCGAGCTGCCGCGCCTGGCCGAAGTGGATGCGGCCATGGAACAGGCGCTGAGCCCGCGCGAGCAGCAGTTGCTGGCCGGCGTGCCGGCCCTGCTCGGCGCCCATTTCGAGCGCCTTCGCGAAGACGCCGGCAGCGCCGAGGTCGATCCTGACAGCGGCTGGCTGCAGTTGTTCAGGAACGACATGCAGGCCGTACTGCTGGCCGAGCTTGATGTCCGTTTTCACCCCATCGAAGGCCTGCTTGCAGCGCTTCGCCCCCACTAACCGGGCTGTCATGTTCAGAACTCCTCTCTACCTCGTTGTTTTCCTCGCCGGCCTGCTGGCGGTGTGCTGGATCGGTGCCGGTTACGTGGGCACCAACCCGGTCGGCCTGGCCATGGCACTGGTCATTGCCGCCTGCTACGTGGCCGGTGCAGTGGAACTGCACCGCTACCGGCAGGCCACGGCCGGGCTGGCGCTGGCCGTGGACGCAGCGGCGACCGCGCCGGCCAGCCTGGGCGAGTGGCTGGAACGGGTGCCCGCTGGCCTGCGCAACGCGGTGCGCCTGCGCGTGGACGGCGAGCGCGTGGCGCTGCCGGCGCCGGTGCTGACCCCATACCTGGTTGGCCTGCTGGTGCTGCTGGGCATGCTCGGCACCCTGCTGGGCATGATGGCCACCCTGCGCGGCACCGGGCTGGCGCTGGGAAGCGCCACCGACCTGCAGGCCATCCGCAGCTCGCTGGGCGCGCCGGTGGAAGGCCTCGCCGTGGCGTTCGGCACCTCGATTGCCGGCGTGGCCACCTCGGCCATGCTGGGCCTGCTGTCGGCCCTGTGCCGGCGCGAGCGCCTGCTGGGCGTGCAGCACCTGGATACCCGCATCGCCACCACCCTGCACGTGCATTCGCAGGCCTGGCAGCGCGCCGAGGCATTCCGCCTGCTGCAGGCGCAGGCGGGATTGATGCCGGCGCTGGTGGACCGGCTGGAGGCGATGAGCGCAGCGATCGAGGCACAGAGCGACGCGGCCGGCGAACGCCTGGCGGCCAGCCAGGACACCTTCCATGCCCGCGCCGAGGCCGCCCACGAGCGCCTGGCCGGTACGGTGCAGGAGGCCCTGCAGGCCAGCGTCGCGCAGAGTGCGCGCGCGGTCGGCGAGGCGCTGCAGCCGATCATGGCCGACACCATGGCCGGCCTCACGCAGCAGACCACGGCCCTGCAGGGCACGGTTGGCGAGGCCGTGCGCGCGCAGCTCGATGGCCTGGCCAGCGGTTTCGAGGCCAGCCGCGCCGCCACCACCGAGACCTGGAACGCCGCGCTCAGCAGCCAGCGGCAGGCGCACGACACGCTTTCGAGCGAGCTTCGTTCGACCCTGGCCACACTCAGCCAACAGCATGACCAGCGTGCCGTGCAGCTGCTGGAAACCCTGGCGGCCCGCCTGGATGCCAGCGTGGAGGCATGGACCGACGCCCAGAACGAACAACAGCAGCGTCACGCGACGCTTACCACCGACCTGCGCACTACCTTTGATGCCTTCAGCAAGGCCCAGGGTGAACACAGCACCGGCCTGCTGGATGCGGTCGGCACGCGCCTGGAGGCTTGGGTCGATACGCTGGCAGACCGCATGGACACCAGTGCCAACACCCATGCCCAGGCATGGCGCGATGCGTTGCAGGGCCAGCAGTCCGTCAATGCCGAGCTGGCCGAGCGCAACCAGCAGGCGCTGGTGGCCGCCACCGCCAGCTTCGATGGTCATGCGCGTTCGCTGGTGGACGGCCTGCAGGCCTCGCACAGCGGGCTGCAGGACCGCCTGGAAGCCCGCGATGCGCAGCGCCTGGCCACCTGGAGCGATGCCTTCACGCAGTTGTCCGGACAGCTCGCCCAGCAGTGGGCGGACAACGGCGCCCAGGTCGCGGCCAGCCAGCAGGCGGTCTGCGAAACGCTGTCGCGCACCGCGCACGAGATCGGCACGCAGGCACAGGTGCATGCAGCCGAGACCATCAGCGAGATCTCGCGGCTGGTCACCTTGGCCTCGGAAGCACCGAAAGCCGCCGCCGAAGTGGTCGCCGAGCTGCGCCAGAAACTGTCCGACAGCATGGTCCGCGACACCGCCATGCTGGACGAACGCACCCGCCTGCTGGCCACGCTGGAAACCCTGCTGGATGCGGTCAACCACGCCTCCACCGAGCAGCGCACCGCCGTGGACGCGCTGGTCAGCACGTCGGCCGACCTGCTGGAACGTGTCGGCACGCAGTTCACCGACCACATTGCCGTCGAAACCGGCAAGCTCGATGGGGTGGCCGCGCAGCTCAGCGGCAGCGCGGTGGAAGTGGCCAGCCTGGCCGAAGCCTTCGGCACGGCGATGCAGAGCTTCGGCAGCGCCAGCACCGGGCTGGGCGAACAGCTGCAGCAGGTCGCCGGCGCGCTGGACGCCTCGATGACCCGCAGCGATGAGCAGTTGGCGTATTACGTTGCGCAGGCGCGTGAAGTGATCGACCTGAGCGTGCTGTCGCAGCAGCAGATCATCGAAGAACTGCAGCAGCTGGCCGGTCGTCGCCGCAGCGCCGGGACCGCCACCGCATGAGCGACGAGATCGAGCTGGAAGGCGAAACCGGTGCGCCGATCTGGGCCGCCTTCGGCGACCTGATGGCGGTGCTGTTGGGCGCGTTCGTGCTGATCCTGGTCGGCGTGGTGGCACTGCAGCTGGAACTGTCACACCGGCTGGATGAGGAAGTGGCGCAGCGCCAGGCCGAAGCCAAGCGTCGCCAGACCCTGGAACAGGCATTGGCCGGCCCGCTCGCCGCCGGCCGGGTGACGCTGGTGGATGGCCGTATCGGCATCCGTGGCAGCGTGTTGTTCGCGCTCAATTCCGACCAGCTGCAACCGGAAGGCCGCGAGCTGCTGCGCAGCCTGGCCGCGCCATTGACCGGCTACCTGGCCTCGCGCGAGGAAATCCTGATGGTCAGCGGTTTCACCGATGACCGCCCGGTGCGCGACAGCAACCGCCAGTTCGCCGACAACTGGGAACTGTCGGCCGAGCGCGCATTGACCGTGACCCGCACCCTGATCACCGAAGGCGTGCCGGCCGGCTCGGTGTTCGCCGCCGCGTTCGGTGCCGAACAACCGGTAGGGTCCAACGCCGACGAGGAAGGCCGCGCGCGCAACCGCCGTGTGGAGATGGCGCCGATTCCGCGACCGAAACCGACCGTGGCGGGCGATGGACGGTAACCGTACCGCCGTCAGCAACCGGCTCGCGCAGTGGCGCGGGCAGCAGCTGGATCGCCACGATCCGGTGCATTTCGCGTTCCTGGAAGCGCTGCATCGGCGTGCGCAGTCGGCCAGCGGTTCACTGCGACAGGTCCTGGACGCGCGCCTGGACGCGCTGCTGGACCGATACGCAGCGCGCTTGGCCGACGTGCCGGTTCCCACCGCAGGCACGGCGCAGGCTGGCAGCCCGGACACGCTGGCCGCGCTTGGCCAGCCGCGCATCACGCACAATCCCGACTACCCTGCACTGCCGGCGCTTGCCCGGTTCCGCAGCGCGTGGGCGGCGCTGCGCACCGCCGGCCAGGTACGGCAGACGCTGGCGCAGACACCGAGCGATGGCGGCCCGTTGAACTCCAGCGTGCTGGTGCACCGGGCGATCGGCTGGATGGGCGAGGTATCGCCTGCGTACCTGCAGCACTTCCTGGCCTACGTCGACAACCTGGCCTGGCTGGAACAGATGCAGCAGCGCGGCACCCTGCCCAGCCGCGACAGCGTGCCCGGCCGCGCACCGGCCAAGCCGCGCCGCAGCCGCACCGCGCGTTAGCCGCGCAGCGTTGCGCCGCCGTCCACGTACAGATCGCTCATCGCAATGTGGCCGGCCTGATCGGACAGCAGGAACATCACCGCCTGCGCGATGTCGTCCGGGCAGGCCAGTTTGCGTAATGGTATGCCGGCCTTGTAGGTCGCCGGGTTGCCATCGATGACGCGTTGCGCGCCGTCGCTGTCTGCCCACATGCCCGTCTGCATCGGGGTCAGTGTGGAGCCCGGTGCGACGATGTTGCAGCGGATGCCGTGCGGAGCCAGCTCCAGGCCCAGGCAACGGGTGAACATGGTTGCTGCCGCCTTGGACGCCGCATATGCAGCCATCCCATGGCGCGGCACTCCCGCTGCGTTGGAGCTCACCGTGACAATGGCACCCTGTCCGCGCGGGGTCATCACCCGCGCCAAGGCACGGCCAAGATGGAATACACCATCGGCGTTCACCGCGAACACACGGCGCCATTGCGCGTCGTCGATGCCAACCACCTCGCCGACCTGCAGCACGCCGGCCACGCTGATGCCGAACCCGATCGGGCCGAGGGCGGCTTCAGTCGCTTCGACCAGTGCCTCGACTGCCGCCGAATCGGTCACGTCCAGTGCGCGTGGGTGCAGTCGCGGATGAACCGCCAGCATGGGTACGGTCAGATCGGTGGCGACCACCACGCAGCCGCTGTCCAGCAGCTGCCGAACCAGCGCGGCACCGATACCGCCGCTGGCGCCGGTGACCAGCGCAAGCGTGTCGTTGAATCCAGTGAGTGTCATATCCTGTCCTTCGGTCAAAGGCCGTCCCAGTGCTGCAACCGTGCCGACAACCACGGCGCCAACTGCGCCACCGCGTCGCGACCGGTCAGCTCCGCATGCAGGAACGGCAGCGGCAGCGATTCGATCCGCGTCGCGTACGCTTGCCATAGTGCCGATTGCAGGTGTGGCCGTTGGGCATGGTCGTTGCCGGCGCGCACGTGCACCAGACTGCCGTTGAATCGGCGATGGTGATGCTCGCGAATCAACCGGTTGGTGCCGGTCACTGCACGGACCACGCCGTCGAGCACATGCTCCGGCAGGTTGCCAAGCGCGCTGTCGCCACGGCGCAGGAACGCCACGATCCGCTCGCGGCTGTCCAGTTCAGGGTGTCGTTCCGGGTCATGCCCGGCAATGGCCAGCAGCGCACGCAACGCCGCCACCGGGTCCGGGTCCGGCTCCGGCTCGGCCCGCCAGCATTCGCTGGGATAGGCATCGAGCAGGACCAGCGCGCCGACCTCCCGCTGCTGCGCCTGCAGTTGCACGGCGATGGCCTGGGCGATGATGCCGCCCACCGACCAGCCCAGCAGGTGCACCGGGCCGCGCGGGTGCAGCGCGACGATGCGGGTGGCGTAGTCCGCCGCCAGCGCTTGGATCCCGGCGGGCAATGGCTGCGTTGGATCCAGCGCCGGCGACTGCAGACCATGCACATCGCGGGCCGGGTGCAGCGCACGCGCCAGTTCGCGGTAGCTCCAGGCGATACCGCCAGCCGGGTGGATCACAAACAGCGGCACCCTGCCCGGCTCGCCGTGCGCCAGTGTGATCACCGGCGCCAGGCCGTGGTCGCTGTCCTGCACCGGTGCATCCAGTCGTGCCGCCAACCCAGCCACTGTTGGCGTGGCGAACACGGCCCCCAACCCCGGATCACACTGCCACTGCTGCTGAATCCCCAGCAGCAGGTGGACTGCCGAAAGCGAGTCGCCGCCAAGCGCGAAGAAATCCGCGTCGGCCGATGGCGCAGCGGCAAGGCCGAGTACCTGCTGGAACAGCGTGGCAAGCGTCCGTTCGGTGGGCGTTGCCGCGCTGCGGCCAGCCGCCCCGGTGTCAGGCAATGGCAGCGCGGCGCGGTCGAGCTTGCCGTTGGCGGTCACTGGCCAGGCCTGCACGATGACGAGGGCCGCCGGCACCATGTATTCCGGCAGCTGCGTGCCGAGCCCGCGGCGCAGGTGGGTCGGATCAAGTGCATCGCCGGACACGTAGCCGACCAGCCGTACCGGCATGCCCGGGTCCTGGTCGCGCAGCAGTACCTCCGCCCGCGCCACACCGGGCATGCTCCGCAACGCCGCCTCGATCTCACCCAGCTCGATGCGCAGGCCGCGCAGCTTGACCTGATGGTCGCTGCGCCCGAGATACTCCAGCGCTCCATCGTCGCGCCAGCGTGCCCGGTCACCGGTCCGGTACAAACGGCCTCCCGGTACATGCGGATCGTCGAGGAAACGTTCTGCGGTGAGATCCTCGCGCCCCAGGTAACCACGCGCCAGCTGCACGCCGCCGAGATACAGGTCGCCGGGCACGCCAGGAGGAAGTACCCGCAGCTGTGCATCGAGTACATACAGTCGCGTGTTCCAGACCGGGTAGCCGATCGGCACCGGGTCTGAACTGTCGTCACCGGCAGCCGGCCAGTAGCTGACATCCACCGCCGCTTCAGTGGGCCCGTAAAGATTGTGCAGCTCCGCATCGACGCGCGCGTGGAAGCGGTGGCGCAACCCGGCGTCCAGCGCTTCGCCACTGGTGAACACCTGCTGCAGTGCCAGTGCGCCCAGATCAGGCACTGCCAGCCAGGCATCCAGCATGGAAGGCACGAAATGCAGGGTGGTGATCCGCTCGGCCACGAGCAGGCCGGTCAGCGCCTGCGGATCCCGGTGCAGGCCGGGCGATGCGATCACCAGCACAGCCCCACTCAGCAGCGGCAGGAAGAACTCCCAGACCGAGACATCGAAGGTGGCCGGCGTCTTCTGCAGGATGCGTGCGTCCGGCCCGATCCTGTAATGGCTGCGCATCCACTCCAGCCGGTTGACGATGGCGCGGTGTTCCACCAGCACGCCTTTGGGTTCGCCGGTGGAACCGGAGGTGTAGATCACGTAGGCGGCGTCGCCGGGCTGCACGGTATCGGGCAATGCGGCGTCGCTGCTGGTTTTCCACTGCGAAGGAGGGAGCACCGGTGCTCCCTCGAACCGCAGCGCATCGTCGGCTTCAGCCAGCACGCACTGCGGTTGCGCCGAGGCCAGTATCCTCTGCAGGCGCGCATCCGGGTGGTCCAGGTCCACCGGCAGGTATGCGCCCCCTGCGCGCACCACCGCCACCAGCGCGATCGCCAGCGACAATGAGCGCGGCAACGCCACCATCACGCGCGACTCGCGGGTGACGCCCATCGCCTGCAACTGCAGCGCCAGCGCCCGGCTGCGTTGTTCCAGTGCGGCATAGCTCAGCGCCTCGCCTTCGAACACCAGCGCGGTCGCCTGGGGCGATGCTGCCATGCGCGCGCCCAGCAATGCCGCCAGCGACACGTCCGGCATCGCATGCGCTGTGGAATTCACCGTGTGCAGCCAACGATGCTGCTCTTCGGGAGTACACAGGGCAATCTCGTCCAAGCGCCCGGCGCGCGCCTGCACGTGCAACGCCGCCGACACGAAATGCAGCAGTCGCCGTGCATGCGCCTGCACCGAACGCGGTGTGTGCCGCTGCTGATTGGCTTCGATCTCCAGTGCCAACGACGAAATCGCATCGCCACGGAAGCCGAAGGTGATGTCATCCACTGGCCCGGTGCACAGCACCTCCAGCCGCGCCGCGACTCCCCGCCACGGCAGCGGCCGGTAGAACGGCTGCACATTCACCAGCGGTCCGTGCAATCGATGCTGCAGGCCGCTCCAGCCCAGGTCGCGGCGCATCTGTTCGCCCCGGTAGCGCCCGTGCCGGCGCCCGCGCACCAGCGCGTGCGCGATATCACGGACCCATGCATCCACGCTGGCGCCAGCGGCTGCGGCTGCGCGCAACGGCAGTACGTTCATGACCATGGCCGGCACCCGTGCCGACGCGCTGCCCAGCCGCCCCATGTAGGGCACCCCGACGGTTACTTCATCACTGGCCGTTACACGCCGGCAGTACTCGGCCGTCAACGCAGTAAGCAGGTCCGGCCACGGCTGCCCAACGGACTGTGCCGCCGCCAGCAGACGCTCGCGCAGCGGTGCGTCGATGGCCTCGGTCAGGCGCAGCGCATCGGCGCCGGCCGCTGCGGCACCCCCGCCCAGACCCTCGGCCGGGGCCGCACCCTGCAGGTACGCCTGCCAGTAGCCGGCATCGGCCACCCGGCGCTCGCACCCGCGCTGGCGGTACTGCGCGTCCTCCTCCAGCACCGGCTGCAATGGCTGCAGTACATCGGTGGCGTCCCCGACGTACAGCGCGCAGACACGGGCGCTGAACAGCGCCATGCCGTAACCGTCCGTGGCCAGGTGGTGCACCCGCAGGTACCACGCGAACCGTTGCGGCCCGAGCACGAAGAGCCGCTGTCGGGCCAGCCGGTCGCGGCCGGGATCGACGGGCTGCAGTCGATCGGCCTGCATGGCGTCGCGCGCCAATTGCATCGGGTCGCGCTGCGCCGACAGATCCACCACCTGCACGCACGGGAGGTGCGCGGGATCGAACCATTGCTCTGCCGTGCCCGCTTCGTTTTCCGCAACTCGCAGGCACAGGGCGTCGGCTTCGGCGGCTGCCGCATCGGCAGCTGCGCTGAAGCGCGCCACGTCCAGCGGTCCCTCGAACCACACCACATGCGCGGTGTTGAACGCCGCTGGCGCAGCCGACAAACGCTGTGCGTACCACAGCCCGGTCTGCGCCTCACTCAGCGCACGTCGTTCCAGGCCGGCGCCCGCCTCGCTGTCCCGCTGCGCGCTCATGCCCCGGCGCTGGCGCTGGCCTGCAACTGCCGCACCACCTGCCACCAGCCGGCCAGCGTGGTGTGTTCGGCCAGGTGGCCGAACTCCAGTGCGATGCCGGTGTTGCTCCAGGCCAGTACCAGCCCGAGCACACGCATGGAATCCAGCCCGAGGTCCATCAGGTGGTCGTCATCGCCGACCGCGTCGGGCGATTCGCCGAGCATGCCGGCCACATCGGTGCGCATGCGTTCAAGGGTCAGTGGCGCGGTGGCCGTGATGTCGCTCATGCCAAGCGCTCCAGCAGCTGGTGGGTGGTCATCGGGACGCCGCAGGTGCGGGCGATCCAGTGCAGCGCGTGGTCATGGTCCGCCCGCGAGAAGTCGGCCACCGCATCGGCGGCGATGAATGCTTCGATATCACGCTGGAACGCTTCAACCACGGTGGCGGTGCAGCCGATGTGCGCATACACGCCGGTCACCAGCAGCTGGTCGCGCCCGCGTGCGCGCATCATCGTTTCCAGGTTGCTGCGCTGGAAAGCGCTGTAGCGGTGCTTCACCAGGACATGATCGCCATCGGCAGGGGCCAGCACGTCGATGATCGCTTCGTGTTCGCCGATTGCCCTCATGCCAGGGCCCCACAGATCGGCCTGCAGGCCACGATCACCGCGATCCTGGTTGCCGCGCTGGGCGGTGTAGAACACCGGAATGCCCTGCGCGCGGCAGTACGCGATCAGGCGGGCGATGTTGGCCACTGCCGGCGCCAGCGGCGCGACGTCGGTGCCGAACGCGGCCAGGAAGTACCGCTGCATGTCATGCACCAGCAGTGCGATGCGCCCGGCCTGTGGCTGCCACGGCCCGCGCGGTGACGGCAGTTCGGCTGCGGTGGGAAGTTCATAGGCTGGAATGGTGGGCAGCGCCATCAGCGCGTTTCTCCAGTCTGTTCGATATGGCGCGCGCGCAGCTGCGCACGCAGTTCGCGGCGGCTGACCTTGCCCACCGCCGTGGTGCCGAAGGCCTCCACGAACACCACCTGGTCCGGCACCTTGAAGGCGGCCAGGCCGCGGCTGCGTACCCACGCTTTCAGGCTGGTTGCCGTAGGGCGGTCACCGCGTGCGATCACGAAGGCGCAACTGCGCTCGCCCAGATACGGATCCGGCATGGACACGACCGCCGCGTCGAACACGCCGGCGTGGGCCAGCAGGTGGTCTTCGATTTCCTCGGCGGAGATCTTCTCGCCCGCACGGTTGATGTGGTCGCCGGCACGGCCCTGCACCACCAGGTATCCACCCGGCAGCTGCTGGACCATGTCGCCGGTGCGGTAGAACCCGTCCTCGGTGAAGGATCGGGCGTTGGCGCCGGGGTCGTTGTGGTAACTGCGGATCGTGTAGGGGCCGCGGGTGAGCAGATGACCCACCACGCCCGGCGCGACCGGATTGCCGTGATCATCGACCACCAGCACCTCGTCGTCGGGCGAGATCGGACGGCCCTGGGTGGTGAGCACGCACTCCAGGGAGTCGTGCAGGCGGGTGTAGTTGACCAGCCCTTCGGCCATGCCGAACACCTGCTGCAGCCGGCAACCCAGACCGTCGATGACCCGGCGTGCGGCTTCGGGCACCAGCTTGGCCCCGCCGACCTGCAGCACCTGCAGGCTGGACAGGTCATGCGCGGTAGTGGCCGCCGCCTGTGCCCACAGCAGCGCCAACGGCGGCACCAGCCCCACGCAGGTCACCCGCTCACGCGCAATGAGCGGGAACGCGGTGTCCGGGCCGGCCCCGGGGCCGAGCACCACCCGTGCGCCGGCGTAGAGCGCACCGAAGAAACCCGGCGAACTCATCGGGAAATTGTGTGCCGCCGGCAGCGCCACCAGGTACACGCTGTCGCGACCAATGTCGCAGATCGCATTGCTGGCACGGAAGGAATACAGATAATCGTCGTGGGTGCGCGGGATCAGCTTGGACAAGCCGGTGCTGCCACCGGAGAGCTGCAGGAACGCGACCGACTGCGGGTCAGGATCCGGCGGCAGCGCTTCGACGTCCCCCGCCAGGCCGGCAACGGAGATGAACTCCGCCGCGTCGCCAACGATCAGCACATGGCACAACGCGGGGATGGACGCCTGCAGCTCACGCGCCAGCGTCCGGTAATCGAAACCCTCGTAGGCGGATGCGGCGATGTACGCGCTGGCTTCGGCCGTGCGCACGACGTGGGAAACCTCGGTGAAGCGATGGGCCGGCAGCGCGTACACCGGGATCAGCCCGGCGCGGAACAACCCGCAGACCACGCCGACAAACTCCACCGTGTTGCCCAGCTGCACCACCACCCGGTCACCCGGCAGCAGTCCACCCGCCAGCAACCCCGCACCAATGCGCCCTGCTTCGCGCCACAGCTGCGCATAGGTCAGCCGGGTCTGGCCGCCGACCACGGCCACGTCGTCGGCGAACTGCGCCGCGCGTTCGCGCAGGAAACCGGGAAATGTCTCGCCACGCCAGTAGCCGGCGGCACGGTAGCGCGCGACCAGCGCCGGTGGCCAGGCCTGGCGCAACGGCATGCGCGCCGGGGAAACGACTGAACTCATCAGGTGCTCGCTCCTTCAAGGTGCGGGGCGGCGTCCGCGCCAAGCGCGGCCAACAACGCCCCGAATTTCGCCCCGGTTTCGGCCACTTCCGAGGCCGGGTCAGATCCCGCCACGATCCCGGCACCCGCATGGATCCGGGCCTGGTTGCCCTGCACGCGCGCGCAGCGGATCGCCACGTACCAGTCGCCATCACCGTGTGCATCCATCCAGCCAACCGCGCCGGCATAGAAGTCGCGCTGCACCGGCTCCAGGGCACGGATGGTGTCCAGCGCCAAGGCAGTAGGCGTGCCGCACACCGCCGGGGTGGGATGCAACGCGGCCAGCAGCGTGGCGACCGACGGGAACGGTTCGCGCAGGGTCGCTTCAATGCGCGTGCCCAGGTGCCACAGCGTGGCGGTGGCATGCAGGGTCGGCTGCGGTGCGGCGTCGATCACCTCGCAATAGGGGCGCAGCGCCGCCACAATCGCGTCCACCACGTAACGGTGCTCGTCATGGTCCTTGGCCGAGGCCAGCAGATCGCGGGCGGCCTGCGCATCCTCTTCCGGATCGGCGCGGCGACGGGCCGAGCCGGCCAGCGGGTGCGACAACACCTGCCGGCCACGGCGCGACACCAGCCGCTCGGGACTTGCACCGACCAGCCACGCCGGCACCTCTTCGGACGCCACCGGCAGCGGGGACAGATACGTGATCGCTTCGGGATCCTGGCCAAGCCGCGCCACCAACGCGCGCGGATCGATCGGCGTGTGCCCCTGCACGTGCAACGTGCGCGACAGCACCACCTTCTTCAGTGCCGCGTTGCCGTCCCCCAGGCGCATCAAAGCATCACGGACCGAATCGGCAAACTGCGCGGCACTGGGTTCAGCGTGGATGTCGCCGCTGAACGGCAGCGCTGCGCTCACCGCTTCCGCCGCGCCCTGTGCCAGCCACTGCGGCTGATACAGCGCGTCATCAGCGTCCGGGTCGAACGGCAGCACCCCTACCAGCAGCGCCGGTGCGCTGCGTTCGCGCGCGAAGAAGGCCTGCACCCGCGCGTCCAGCGTCGATGTGCCACCGGCCGGCAGCGTGGCATGGCAACCACGCGCATCCAGCGTTCGCTCGGGCAGGCGCAACACGAACTGGGCGGTTGCATCCAACGCCGGCCCGGCCGTCAGCGCCGGCAGGCGCGCGCGCGGGTCGTACCAGGCCAGGGGAGTTGAACGCATGGATCACCACGACCGATCAGGAATGAACACGCACCGCGCGGGGCGGGCGTTCGATTGATTCGGCTTCGTCGGTTCAAGGACCGGCGTGGCTATCGCCTCAAATGATAACAGCTCTCATTTAGATTTGCGCATCCCATGCCACGGGCGTTCATCCGGGGCTGCCACATCACAAGGATTGACGCGGATCAACACCGCCTTCCGGCGGGATGACTAAGCTGCAGGCAATGCTTCAAGGACCTTCCGCCATGGCGTTGCTTCCCCTGCCCGCGCTGCTTGCCGACGCACAGGGCCTGTCGCTGCAGATCCTCAGCCTGGCCGGTGAGCTGTGGAGCGGCGAGGTCCGCGAGGTGAGCATGCCCGGCAGCAATGGCCGCTTCGGGGTGATGGCCCGCCATACCCCGCTGCTGGGCACGCTGCGCGAAGGCATAGTGTCGGTGTATCCATTGAAAGCCGAACCGCCACTGCACGTGTACGTGTCCGGAGGCTACGTGGAAGTGCAGCCGGGCAAAGTGATCGTGATGGCCGATCTGGCCCTGCGCAGCGACGACCTCGATCAGGCACGCGCACGGATTGCAGCGGAGGCGGCGCGCTCGCCGATGGCACAGGCGTTCACCGACGAGGACTACGTCCGCCTGCACGCCGAACTGATGCATCAGCGCGCCCTGCAGCTGCGCGGCCTGCCCTGGAAGTAGCGGCTGCAGCTGCGACATCTGGTCATCTCTGTCCGCTCGTAAACACAACATATGATGTTGACGATGAGGCAGACCCACACTATGTTGTGCTTATCGGCTCCCCGCTTCCGCCAGGCCCGGTTCCTGTCTTCGTCCCTGCAGCCTCCTCCGGCCGCACGACATGACACCCCGAACGGCCCCTGGAAGATGGAACAGCGATGACCAACGACGACACCGCCACCGACACCTCCGTGTCGGCCGAGCCGGCAACCGACGCCGGCGAAAACACCCTCTGGATCACCAAGGAAGCCGGCAACCGCCGCATGCGCTTCGATCCGGCGCGGCTGGAACGCGCCCTGCGCAGCACGCACACCGGGTTCCCCAGCCTGGACCTGGCCGACTACCTGCGCGCGGTGCTGGCACTGATCAACCGCCGCACCCAGCTCAGCGCCGATGACCTGGTGGACCTGCTGATCCGCGAAGCCGAATCGCGGATCGATCTGGTCGCGCCGGACTGGGAACACTTCGCCGCCCGCCTGTACCTGCGCCGCCTGTACAAACGCGCCAGCCGCAACCGGTTCTACGATGCCGCGCTGCGCTACGGTTCCTACGTGGGCCTGCAGGAAAGCCTGGCCGACCGCAACGTATACTCGATCGACATCCTCAAGGCCTATTCCAAGGAAGAACTGGAGGAAGCCGGGCAGATGATCGACCCGGACCGCGACCGGCTGTTCGCCTACAACGGGCTGTATCTGCTGGCCACCCGCTACCTCGCCACGGACCAGACCCGTGGTGTGTTCGAACTGCCGCAGGAGCGCTGGCTCACCATCGCGCTGTACCTGATGCAGCACGAGCACCTGCATGGCGAACGCTCACGGCAACGGCGCATGCAGCTGGTGCGCGAGGCCTACTGGGCGTTGTCGCATCTCTACATGACCGTGGCCACCCCGACCCTGGCCAACGCCGGCAAGGTCGGCGGGCAGCTGTCCTCGTGCTTCATCGACACGGTGGACGACAGCCTGCAGGGCATCTACGACTCCAACACCGACGTGGCGCGCGTCTCCAAGCACGGCGGCGGGGTCGGTGCCTACCTGGGCTACGTGCGCTCGGCCGGCGCGCCGATCCGTGGCGTGGCCAATTCGTCCGGCGGCGTAGTGCCGTGGATCAAGCAGCTCAACAACACCGCCGTCAGCGTGGACCAGCTGGGCCAGCGCAAGGGCGCCGTCGCGGTGTACCTGGATGTGTGGCACCGCGACATCGAGAACTTCCTGGACCTGCGCCTGAACAACGGCGACCAGCGCCTGCGCGCGCACGATGTGTTCACCTCGGTGTGCCTGCCGGACCTGTTCATGGAAGCGGTGGAACGCCGCGGCGACTGGTACCTGTTCGATCCCCATGAAGTACACCGCATCAAGGGCTGGTACCTGCAGGATTTCCACGACGAGCAGCGCGGCCACGGCAGTTTCCGCGAGCGCTATGCCGAAGTGGTGGCCGACGAGCGGATCAGCCGGCGTACGCTCAAGGCCATCGACCTGTTCAAGCGGATCATGGTCAGCCAGCTGGAAACCGGCAACCCGTTCATGTTCTACCGCGACGAGGTCAACCGGAAGAACCCGAACAAGCATGCCGGCACGGTTTACTCCAGCAATCTGTGTACCGAGATCCTGCAGAACATGAGCCCCACCCGCATGATCCAGGAGATGATCAGCGGCGACCAGATCGTGACCACGCGCCAGGCGGGCGATTTCGTGGTGTGCAACCTGTCTTCGATCAACCTGGGCCGTGCGGTCACCGCCGCGCCGGACCTGCTGTCCTCCGACGTGCTGGAACGGCTGGTGCCGATCCAGGTGCGCATGCTCGACAACGTGATCGACCTCAACCAGCTGCCGGTACCGCAGGCCACCATCACCAACCGCAAGTATCGCGCCATTGGCCTGGGCACCTTCGGCTGGCACCACCTGCTGGCCCAGCAGCACATCCAGTGGGACAGCGTGCAGGCCGAGGATTATGCCGACACCCTGTACGAACGCATCAACTTCCTGTCCATCCAGGCCAGCCTGCAGCTGGCGCAGGAAAAAGGCCGCTACAGCGCGTTCGTCGGCAGCGACTGGCAGACCGGCGAGTACTTCCGCACCCGCGGCTATGACAGCCCGGCCTGGCAGGAACTGGCCACGCAGGTCGGCTTGCATGGGCTGCGCAACGGCTGGCTGCTGGCGGTGGCGCCGAACATGAGCACCGCGCAGATTGCCGGCTCCAGTGCTTCCATCGATCCGGTGTACGGCGCGTTCTATTACGAGGAGAAGAAGGACTTCCGGCGCCCGGTCGCCGCGCCGGGGTTGTCGCTGGAGACCTACCCGTATTACGAGAAAGGCGCTTACCGGCTGGACCAGTTCGCCAGCATCCGCCAGAACGCGCGCCGACAGCGGCATGTGGACCAGTCGATCAGTTTCAACCTGTATGTCCCAAGCACCATCCGGGCGAGCACGTTGTTGGCTTTGCATATGAGTGCGTGGCGCGAGGGGTTGAAGACCACGTATTACGTGCGGTCCAACGATATTGATATTGAGGAATGCGAGTGGTGTGCGTCTTGACCACGCATTGCAGCCATGCAGGGCGTGGCTCTACAGCAGATCGGCCGCACCGGTAGCGCCGGCCGTTGGCCGGCCTTCGGGAACGCCGGAAATCACGTAACAGGGAACATCCCATGGCAACGCCGTTAGAACGCATCAGGATTCTCGAACCCCGCCACCCCAACCGGTCCACGGGGATCATCAATGGCCGCACCAGCGGCATCCTGAACTGGAACGACATCCCCTACCCATCCTTCTACCGGGCGTACAAGGAGCTGTCGACCAATTTCTGGATACCCGACGAAGTGGACATGAAAGGCGACGCGCGCCAGTACGGTGAGCTGTCGGCGCGCGAGAAAAACGCCTACGACTCGATCATCGGGTTGCTGGCCACGCTGGATTCGCCGCAGACCCGCTACATCTACAACGTGGCCGAGTACATCACCGACCCGGCCGCGCACGCCAACGCGGCCATCATCGGCCAGCAGGAGGTGATCCACAACGAAAGCTACAGCTACGTGCTGGCCTCCATCGCCGGGCTGGCCGACCAGAACCGGGTGTTCGAGCTGGCCCGCACCCACCCGACCATCCTGGCCCGCAACGCGCCGATCATGCAGTCCTACGACGACTTCATGCGCGAGAAGACCGCCGAAACGTTGATCCGCTCGCTGATCCAGTCCTCGATCCTGGAAGGCATCAACTTCTATTCGGGCTTTGCGTTCTTCTACAACCTGGTCCGCCAGAACCGGATGACCGGCACCGGCAAGATCATCAGCTTCATCAACCGCGACGAGCTGGCCCACACCAAGTTCATCAGCGAACTGATCCGCGCCATCATCGGCGAGAACGCACAGCTGCAGGGCGACCAGCTCACGGCCTACGTGCACGATGCGTTCGAGCATGCCATCGCACTGGAAACCCGCTGGACCGGCGAGGTGCTGGACGGTATCGACGGCATCGACGTGGACGAGATGATCCGTTACGTGAAGTACCGCGCCAACAAGATGGCCGGCATGCTCGGCATCGAGAAGCTGTACAGCGAATCGAACGCCAACGTGATGCCGTGGATCAAGGCCTACGCCGACAACTTCACCGAAACCAAGACCGACTTCTTCGAGATGCGCAACGCCAGCTACAAGAAGACCAATTCGGACAACGGCTTCGACGATCTGTAAGGAGCCTGCGCATGCACGCCTTGATTGCCTATGCCTCGTTGAGCGGCAATACCCGCGAAGTGGCGCGGATGGTTGCGGCGCGCTGCAGCACGCACGGCCATTGCGTGACGCTGCTGGATGTCGACGACGCACAGGCCGCCGCCCTTGCAGCCCGGCCGCATGACCGCCTGTTGCTCGGCTGCTGGACCGACAACGCCGGCCGCACCCCGGCCGAGATGAAACGGTTCGTGGGCGCGCTGCGCGATGCCGATGCCCTGCCCCCGCCCGAGCGCGTGGCGGTGTTCGGTACCGGCGAAACGCAGTGGGGGCTGGAGTACTACTGCGGTGCCGCGCATCGGTTGGCCCGCTGGTTCGGCTCACCGCATCCGGTGCTGGAAATCGAACAGATGCCACACGGCCAGGCCGACGCCCGCACCATCCACCACTGGACGGACACCGTCCTGGTTGCAACCGGAGTTCCCGTCCCATGCTGACCCTGCACGCCGACACCGCCGAGCACTACCATGCCGCCATCGCCCGCCACCCCGCGCTGCTGGTGGACTACCACAAGGACAACTGCCCGGGCTGCCGGATGCTGGATATGTCGCTGGCAGCGGTGGCTGACGCGCCAGAGGCAGAGGGCCTGGTGCTGCTCAAGGTCAAACTGGAATCCGTGGGCGAGCCGCTGTTCCGCGAACTCGGCCTGCGCCAGACCCCGACCCTGAGCCTGGTCCGTGACGGCCGCGAAATCCAGCGCCTGCCGGGCTTCCAGTCGCCCGACGCCATCCGCGTCCTGCTCTGCCGATAACGGGGGCGTCAGCGCGGTGCCAACAACCCGCGCCGCTTGAACCACCATTCCAGCGGCAACGTCACCTGCGGCGGTACCGCCGCCAGCAGCGCCAGGTCGGCGGCCAGCACGGTCACCACGTCAGACGAACATGCCGCCCGACGCTTCCACCCGCTGCGCGTTGATCCAACCAGTGGCCGGCGACAACAGCGCCACCACCACCGGCCCGACGTCATCCGGCTTGCCCGCACGGCCCAGCGCCGTATTGCCGGCGACCATGGCGTTGATCGCTTCGTCGTCGCGGACGCGGCCACCGCCGAAGTCGGTTTCGATCGCGCCCGGTGCCAGCGTGTTGGCACTGATGCCGCGTGCACCGAGTTCCTTGGCCAGGTAGCGACTGAACACCTCGATGCCGCCCTTCATCATCGCGTAGGCCGAACTGCCCGGCAGCGAGAAACGGGCCAGGCCGCTGGACACATTGAGGATGCGCCCACCCTCGGCGATCAACGGCAGCAGCGCCTGGGTCAGGAAGTACGGCCCCTTCAGGTGCACCGCCACCAGGTGGTCGAACTGCGCCGCGGTGGTATCGGCAATCATCGCGTGCAGGCCTTCGCCTGCATTGTTGAGCAGGCCCTGCAGCCCGGGTTCGCCCCACGCCTGCAACTGCTCTTTCACGGCACCGGCGAAGGCGGCAAAGCTGCCGCTGTCGGCGACATCCAGCGGCAGCGCCGCCGCGCGGCGGCCCAGCGCCTGGATCTGCGCGACCACGGCGTTGGCCGCATCCGCCTGGTTGCGGTAGGTCAGCAGGATGTCGGCGCCGTCGGCGGCCAGCGCCAAGGCGGCATTGCGGCCGAGGCCACGGCTGCCGCCGGTGATCAGCACGACGCGGGAAGTGGAGATGGACATGGGGTGCTCCTGGGTGAGGTGTGACGCCAGACTATTGGCATTGCGCAATCACATAAACCGCGCAATCCTGATTTGACTGTCCACCCAGAGCGAACAATCCATGGACCGCCTCGACCACCTGCGCAGTTTCCTGCGCGTTGCCGAACTGGGCTCGTTCACCGCCGCAGCCGAGCAGCTGGGGTTGCCCAAAGCGAGCGTTTCGCTGGCCGTGCAGCGGCTGGAAGCGGAAGTGGGCGTGCAGCTGCTCCACCGGACCACCCGCCGGGTCCGGCTGACGTCTGATGGTGCGCAGTTCCAGCAACGCGCCCGCGACCTGCTGGATGACATGGAGGACCTGCAGGGCATGTTCCGCCGCGATACCGGCCAGCTCAAGGGCCGGCTGCGGGTGGACATGTCCAGCGGCCTGGCCCGGCAGCTGGTGATTCCGCAGCTGCCCGATTTCCTGGCCCGGCACCCGGGGCTGGAAATCGAGCTGAGCGGCACCGACCGCCGCGTCGATCTGGTCCGCGAGGGCTTCGACTGCGTGGTGCGGGTCGGCCCGCTGGATGACAACACGCTGGTGGCGCGACCGCTCGGCGTGATGCGCATCGTCAACTGCGCCAGCCCGGCGTATCTGGCCACACACGGCGTGCCACGTTCCCTCGACGACCTGTCGCACCATGCGCTGGTGCACTACGTAGGCACGCTGGGCCAACGTTCGCCCGGCTTCGAGTACCACGACGGCCAGGGCTATCGCAGCGTGCCAATGCGGGGGGCCATGACGGTCAACAGCGGCGAGGCTTACAGCGCGGCGGCACTGGCTGGGCTGGGCATCATCCAGGTGCCGCGGCTGGGTGCACGGCGGGCGCTGGCGGCGGGGACGCTGGTGGAAGTACTGCCGGACTGCGTGGCCGAGCCGATGCCGGTGACCCTGCTCTACGCGCAGCGCCGGCACCTGCCGCGTCGGGTGGCGGCCTTCATGGAATGGGTGGCGGAACGGGTGACGCCGGAACTGCAGCGCGTCGACTGAACACAGGCACGCACTGTGCCGCACACTTACGCATATTCGCGCACACTCGTGCACATACGTGCATTCATTCGTGTACAGTTCGTCACTCCAGACGGCTGCCCCACGATGCTGATGACCCCCGACGCGCTCCCTGGCGAACGCCAACAGACCATCCTGCGCCTGCTGCGCGAACAGGGCCGCGTGTTTTCCGCCCAGCTTGCCGTGCAGATGGACGTGTCGGAAGACTCGATCCGCCGCGACCTGCGCGAGCTCGCCAGCCAAGGCTTGTGCCACAAAGTCCATGGCGGCGCGCTGCCGGCCGCAGTGGATTTTCCGCCGCTGCCCGCGCGCCACGCGCAGCAGCCGGCGCAGAAGCACGCGCTGGCGCTCGCCGCCGTCGCCCATGTCCGCCCCGGTAACCGCGTCCTCCTGGATGCCGGCTCCACCAACAGTGCGATCGCCGCTTGCCTGCCGCAACAACAGGGCCTGCATGTGGTCACCAATGCACCCGATATCGCCCTGGCGTTGCTGGCGCGCGGCGGGATCGAGGTGACGCTGATCGGCGGGCGGCTGGACCCGCGCGCCGGCGCCTGCATCGGCGCGCAGGCACTTGAGACGGTGGCCGGGCTGCGCGCGGACGTCTGTTTCATCGGCACCTGCGCGGTCGATGCTGACGCAGGTCTGTGGACGATCGATGGCGAAGAAGCACCGCTCAAACGCGCCCTGCTGGCGGCCAGCAGCCGCTGCATCGCGGTGGCCACCAACGACAAGCTTGGCACCCAGGCGGCCTATCGCGTCGGCGGGGTCGAGCAGATCGACCTGCTGGTGATCGAACACGATGCCCCCGACGCGCAGGTGCAGGCCTTCCAGCGCCGCGGCGTCGACATCCAGCGCGCTGCGCCGTACTGAGGTTTCATTGATGACCGTTACCGCTCTTTCCGCACGCGGCGCGCGCGCCGAACAGCACGCCACCCGCGCGGCGTTTTTCCTGCCCGGCTTTGCCACCGCCGCCTGGGCCCCGCTTGTTCCGTTCGCCAAGAGCCGCACTGGATTGGATGAAGGCTCGTTGGGCCTGGTGCTGCTGTGCCTGGGCGCCGGCTCGCTGCTGGCGATGCCGTTGGCCGGCATACTCGCCGCCCGCCATGGCTGCCGCGCGGTGATGATCGTGACGCTGCTGATGGTGGTGGCCAGCCTGCCACTGCTGGCCATCGCGCCCTCGCCGTGGACGCTGGGCCTGGCGCTGTTTGTGTTCGGCGCTGGTGTCGGCGCCTGCGACTGCACGATGAACATCCAGGCGGTGATGGTGGAGCGCGACAGCGGTCGGCCGATGATGTCCGGCTTCCACGCCTTCTACAGCATCGGCGGTGCGGTGGGCGCCGCCGCGATGACCGCGCTGTTGGCACTGCGGCTGCCGCCGCTGTGGGTATGCGTGCTGGCATCGGTTGCGATGGTGATGGTGCTGGCGGTGTCCGTGCCGTACTGGCGGCGCGACCGCGCGCCGAGTGGCGCCCCGGTATTCGCCGTGCCGCATGGCGTGGTGCTGGCGATCGGCGTGCTGTGCTTCGTCGCCTTCCTCGCCGAAGGCGCGGTGCTCGACTGGAGCGCGGTGTTCCTGCATGAAGTGCAGCAGGTGCCACCGGACCGCGCCGGCCTGGGCTTCATGACCTTCGCCATCGCGATGACCGTGACCCGCCTGGTTGGCGACGGCATGGTCGCAAAACTTGGCCGCCTGCGCGCGATCCTGCTGGGCAGCATCGTGGCCGCCGCCGGTTTCGGCATCGCCACCTTCGCCAGCGCCCTGTTGCCGGCACTGCTGGGCTATGCGCTGATCGGCCTGGGCTGCGCCAACATCATCCCCGCCCTGTTCTCCATGGCAGGCAACCAGAAGACCATGCCAGAAAGCCTGGCCATCCCCGCCATCACCACCCTCGGCTATGCCGGCATCCTGGCCGGCCCGGCCCTGATCGGCTTCGTCGCCCAAGCCAGCAGCCTGGTCATCGCCTTCTGCGCCGTTGCGATCGCATTACTGCTCGTAGGCCTGACCGCAAAGTGGGTGAAGGCGTAGAGCCACGCCCTGCGTGGCTGGGGCTTTCCTAGCAGCGCCTGACCGCGGCGCGCACTGCCATCGACCGCCGATCAATGGGCCAGCGCGTAATCAATGGCCGCGCAGATCGCCGCGACCTGCGCATCGTTGCACTGCTGCGGCGTCGCACGCGGGCTGTCCGGATACACCTCGGTGGTGGTAGTGAAGCGCGCACCGGTGATGCTGGCGCACAGACCCAGCTTCTTCAGCGGATACTCGATTACCCCCGGCGCCACCACCGGCGAACCGATGATTTCGTTGCGCTCATCGGCGGGCGCGATGTGGGTCACCTGCTCCACCGCCGCATTGACCGCCTGCTGGAAAGCCGGCTGCCGGTTTTCGGTGTCGTCGACCAGGTAGAAGCCATCGGGAATCAGGCCCGGCTCGAACGGCTTGCCATCGCGCGCGGCCAGCGCCGGGCGGAACTCGCTTTCATCGCTGTCGGTGGTTTCGTGCAGGTCGATGTGCAGGACCATGCCGTCACGCAGCGGTGCCACCAGCGCCATCAGCGCGGCCGACTCCTGCGCCGGGCTGTCGGCCACGAACGAGCGGTTCGGGTCGATCGCATCGGCATTCCAGCGCTGGACGCGCTCATACCCCCACGGACTCACGCACGGGGCGACCAGCACGTTGGCGCGCCCGGCATAGTCGGCCGCACGCGTGGCCAGGAACTGCAGCGCGCCTTCCACGCCGCTGGTTTCGTAGCCGTGCACGCCACCGGTGACCAGCACCGACGGCAGCGCCGGATTCCAGTCGCGGCTGCGCACCGCAAACAGCGGGTAGTGGTCCGGCGCGTAGCCCAGGGTGCCGTACTGGACCACATCGAAATCAGCGCGCAGTCGTTCCAGCGCCGGCAACACATCGTCGGCATAGCGCCGCACCGGCAGCTGCCGCGCCCGCCACTCCGCTTTCTCTGCAGCGCCCCACGGCTGGCCGGGGGTACCGATGGGGTAGAAGCGGGTGTCGTTCATGGTTGGGCTCGCGGTTGTCACGGAAGAACCGCGATTTTAGCCTGCGCGACCAAGGTATTGGTCGTCGCTGACCTGCTCCAGCCAGGTGACCGGCGAACCATCGACAGCCTCTGCGATGGCGATGTGGGTCATGGCCACATCCGGCGTGGCGCCGTGCCAATGCTTCATGCCCGATGGGATCCAGATGATGTCGCCGGGGCGGATCTCCTGCGCGGGCTTGCCCCACTCCTGCACCCTGCCCACGCCGGTGGTGACGATCAGGGTCTGGCCCAGTGGACGGGTGTGCCCGGTCACCGGCGCGCCCTTACGGGCGCAGCAGGACTTTGCCGTTTCGGCCTGGTTCCAGACTGGCCTTCGCTGCCTCGGCCACCTGGTCCAGCCCGAACACCGCGTCCACCGGCAGGCTCAGCCCGCCCGATGCGGCCAGCTCAAGCAACTCGCCCACCAACTGGCGTTTCTTCTCCGGGGCCATGTTCTGGCTGACCTTGCTGCCCCAGAACCCCTTCACCGTGGCCTGCTTGAAGATCACATCACCCGAGCCCAGCTGCATCGGCTCACCGGTCATCGAGCCGAACGACACCAGCGTGCCGCCCTCACCGAGCAGGCCCATCAACTCGCCGCTGGCGCGCCCGCCGACCGAATCCACTCCGGCTACCATCGCACCACCACCAACCCGCGCCTGCACCTGCGCAATCCAATCTGCCTGCGCGGTGGAAATCGTGTTGTCGATGCCCAGCGCTTCCATCTCGGCCACGCCCGCATCACGTCGCACCAGGTTCACGCAATGCACGCCGCGCGCCTTGGCCAACATCGCCAGTGCCTTGCCGACCGCACCATTGGCCGCGTTCTGCACGATCCACTGCCCTGCTTCCACCTGCAGGAACTCCAGCAGCATCAACGCACTCAGCGGCATGGCGATCAATTGCGCAGCCGTTTCATCGTTGATGCTGTCCGGCATCGGAATCACCATCCGGGCCGGCGCAATGAACTGCTCGGCCCAGGTGCCGTGCACGGAGGCAGCGCTGACCCGTTGGCCCAGCTGCAGGCGGGTCACGCCTTCGCCCAGCGCGTCGATCACGCCGGTACCTTCACTGCCCCCGATGGCCGGCAGTTCGGGCCTGTAGCCGTACTGGCCGCGGATGGTCCACAGGTCATGGTTGTGGATCGGTGCGAGCACGGTGCGGATCCGCACTTCGCCGGCCGCAGGTACCGGAAGAGCCGCCTCACCGCCGTGCAGGACGACAGTCGGGTCACCAAACTGGTCATGCAATGCTGCACGCATGGGAATCTCCTCGATCAACGACGATGGCGGTGCGCGGCGACCACACCCACGCGCGGTGCGCGCCAGGCACGGGTGCGCAGCAGCAGGGTCTGCAGCACCAGCAGCACGGCAATGGCCAGCGCAAGAACCGCAACGGTCTCCGCACCCGGCAGGCGCCAGCCGGATTGTTTGATGCACACGCCCACCAGCGCCCAGATCACCGCTGCCGGGTATGCAAAATGGCCGCGCAGGCGATAGTTCATCACCCACGCCAGCAGCGTGGCCAGCGCCAGCAGCACCACACTCCACGACAGCATGTCGCCGGTCGGCAGCCACTGGTACGCCACGATCACCTGGGCGGTATTGAGGAAGGCGGCCACGGTCAGCCAGCCGGCATGAAGCGCCAGCGGATAGGCCGCGAACGCACGCTGCCCGGCGCTGGCGGTGGCCGGCGCGGCGCGTACCGCTGCGACCAGCAGGCACAGCAGCGCAAGCCAGATGATCGCCAGCGCCGGCAGGAATGCCTGGCTGGAGAACACGGGCATCCACGCTGCCGTAAGTGCGAACCCGGCGGCGGCCCAGCCGCGTACGCCGGTATTGCCGTCAGGCCGACGCTGGCGCAACTGCCACAGGCCAAAAGCCACGTCCCACAGGAAGATCAGGCCCCAGATCGAGAACGCATAGCCGGCCGCGACCAGCAGCGTGGGATAGCGGTCGGAGATCGCACCGTTGGTCGGGCCGAACTGGCCGGTCTGGGACAACCACGCCACCACTGGCATGGCCAAGGCGGCCAACAACACGATCCAGCGCATGCACCCACTCCTGCTCAAAGAGCGTCGACCATACGCGCTTTGCGGTTAAGGAGGTGCCACGACACATGGCGTACCCATCGGCCCATGGCGGGCAACCGCGCAATGCCGAACGGACCATCAGTCGAACACCCCCCACTGATCGCCAGCAGAAGAAAGCGGCGCCAGTTGCCGCCGTGGTGAGCGGCCCCCGACTTTGCACTGACTTGATAACATAGCCTCTGCTATATTCAACGGCATGAGCGCGGATCCCCCCTCCCCGACCGCCACGGCCTGGCCGCAGGCCACCGGAAATCGCCCCAGCCTGGGCGAGATGCATGCCAGCGTGCCCGTGCCCAGAGGCGGGCACTGGTGGTTCCGCCTGTTGGCGTTCCTGGGCCCCGGCTACATGGTATCGGTGGGCTACATGGACCCGGGCAACTGGGCCACCGACATCGCCGGTGGCGCGCAGTTCGGCTACCTGCTGCTGTCGGTGATCCTGCTCTCCAACCTGATGGCCATCGTGCTGCAGGGGCTGTCGGCGCGGCTGGGCATCGCCACCGGGCGCGATCTCGCGCAGGCCTGCCGCGACCACTTCTCCAAACCGGTGAACCTGTGCCTGTGGGTGTTGTGCGAGATCGCGATCATCGCCTGCGACCTGGCCGAAGTGATCGGTACCGCCATCGCACTGAAGCTGCTGTTCGGCCTGCCGTTGATGATGGGCGCGATCATCACCGCGGTGGACGTGGTGCTGGTGCTGTGGCTGATGCATCGCGGCTTCCGCGCGCTGGAAGCGTTCGTGATCGCCCTGCTGCTGGTGATCTTCGCCTGCTTCGCGGTGCAGATCGCGCTGGCCGCGCCGCCGCTGCAGGCGGTGCTGGGCGGCTTCATTCCGCGCGCGGAAGTGGTCACCAACCCGCACGCGCTGTACCTGGCCATCGGCATCATCGGCGCCACGGTGATGCCGCACAACCTGTACCTGCATTCTTCGATCGTGCAGACCCGCGCCTACCCGCGTACCGACAGCGGTCGGCGCAGCGCGCTGCGCTGGGCGGTGACCGACAGCACCATTGCGCTGATGCTGGCGTTGTTCATCAACGCCTCGATCCTGATCCTGGCGGCCGCGGTGTTCCATGCCCACGGCCGGACCGATGTGCAGGAGATCGAGCAGGCATATGAGCTGCTGGCGCCCATGCTGGGGGTTGGGGTGGCCTCGACGTTGTTCGCGGTGGCGCTGTTGGCCTCGGGCATCAATTCGACGGTGACCGCCACCTTGGCCGGGCAGATCGTGATGGAAGGATTCCTGCGCCTGCGCATTGCGCCGTGGGCGCGTCGCCTGCTGACCCGTGGCATCGCCATCGTGCCAGTGGTGATCGTCACCGCGATCTACGGCGAACAGGGCACGGCACGGCTGCTGGTGCTGAGCCAGGTGGTGCTGTCGATGCAGCTGCCGTTCGCGGTGATCCCGCTGGTGATGTTCGTCGGCAACAAGGCGCGGATGGGCAGCCTGGTGGCGCCGAAATGGCTGTTGACGCTGGCCTGGGTAATTGCTGCGGTGATCGTGGTGCTCAACATCAAACTATTGGCTGAGACGTTGACGCGGTAGAGCCAGGCCCTGCCTGGCCGCTCTTGACCTCCATCGAGGTTGAGACGGTAGAAATACCTAGGGCGCTTCGGTGTAACTCCGCTTGTCCGCCCTGCGGCGAGTACGCACCATGGCTCATGGCCTGCCTGGCAGGCCCGGACCCACAGGAGAGCACCATGCGCCCCAGCCGTTCCTGCCTGCTGCTTGCAGTACTGATCTGTGGCGGCGCGGCGGCGCAAACCGCGCCGGGAAGCGGATCATCCACCGACGACATCGCCCGCAAACTTGCCGACCCTGGCGCCGCGCTCATCTCGGTGCCATTCCAGTACAACTACCTGGGCTCGGTTGGGCCCGGCGGCGATTTCCACAACCAGCAGCTCAAGATCCAGCCGGTAATCCCGTTCGTGGGCGAGCACGGCAAGTTCATCCTGCGCCCGATCCTGCCGATCCAGTGGAACCAGTATCCGCAGGACCGCAGTGGCACCGGTGATCTGTTCGTGCAGGGCTACTACATTCCCAAGACCGAAGCCGAAGCGCAGGGCACCGAGTTCGGCTTCGGCGCCGCCGCGTTGCTCGACACCGCTTCGCACGACAGCCTGGGCACCGGCAGATACTCGCTGGGCCCGGCCTTCATTCTGGTGCACAAGACCCGCAATTGGACGTTGGGTGCGCTGGCCAACCACGTGTGGTCGATCGGCGGCGACGGCGATCGCGACGATGTCAGCACCACCAGCCTGCAGCCGTTCGTCACCCGCAACCTGCCCGGCGGCTGGTCGGTCGGCATGACGTCCGAGACCAGCTACAACTGGAAGGCCGGCAGCGGCAATGGTTGGACCGTGCCACTGGGCGCCACGGTGTCCAAGGTACTGCACCTGGGCAAGACCCCGTTCAGCCTCGGCGCCGGCGCCTTCTACAACGTGGACCGGCCGCAGTACGCCAACCGCTGGAGCGCCCGGTTCACGCTGACCCTGGTATTCCCCGAGTAACCTCCACGCAGCCTCCTGCAGGTGCCATCATGGTTTCCCATCCCTGGTTCTGGATCCTCGCCCTGTTCCTGGTGCCGCTGCTGGCCGCGCTGGTGGTGAGCCTGCTGGTGCGCAAGCGCGGCATCAGCGCCAACGCGGTACTGGCCTGGTTCGTCCTGGTCTGCTGGATCGGCGCGCTGGCCGTGATCCTGTCCCAGGTGCTGTGACGGTAGCGCCGGCCGTTGGCCGGCCCAGGCCAATCCCGACCGCCGGCCAACGGCCAGCGCTACCGGTAGACGCTACAGGGATTGTCCCAGTTCAATGAACACCACCCGGTCTCCGCCCTCGCGCATGCCCAGGCCGAAGATCAACGGGCCGATCCACGAATCGAAACCCAGGAACAGGCTGCCGTTCCAGATGCCATCGCTGATCGACATGTCCGAACGGCGCTGCCAGGCGTTGCCGTATTCCACCGTGCCACCGACCTGCGCCGAACGGCCCAGCACCTTGCCCAGCTCATAGGTGTAACCGGCAAATCCCAGCGCGTAGTCCTGGCCGGTCAGTTGGTTGTTCTGGAACCCGGCCAGCCGCCAGCGCCCGCCCAGCCGGTAGATGCTCTGCACCGGTGCGGTGCCCGACGAGGTTACGTGGTAGCGCAGGCCAAGCTGCACCGCGCTGCGTCCGAACGGAAACGCGCCCACTGCATCCAGGTCGATCTGGCCGAACCGCGTGTCGGCCCCCAGGCTCTCGCGCGACTGGTAGGTACCCAGGTTGATCAGGAAGCCATCGCGGGGAAAGTACAGGCTGTCGATGTTGTCGTAGGTGATGCGGGCGGTCAGTCCACCTTCGTCGAAGTCGGTGCGCGGCACCCGGGGCGAGCCGATATCCATCCGCGCACTGCCGGTATAGCGCTCGATGCCGGCGCGCACCGACAGTACGTTGGACACGTTGCGCACCAGGTCCACGCCCGCGCCGGTGCGGCGCATCCGGTAGCGCGAGGTTTTGTTGCCGGCATCGTCGAATACGTTGAAGCTGCGCGTTTCGAAACCGCCCACGGCTTCGAAGGCATAGCGGTTGCCGACGTCGAAGGGATGGTAGTAGCTGCCCTTGAGTGCCGGTTCGCTGCCCACCTGCAGGGTCAGCCGCGCTTCGGCACCATAGGGCGACAACGGCGCGAACAACAGGCCGGCGCGCAGGTTGCTTTCATGGTTGCCGTCCAGGTCGTTGCTCAGGGTCCAGCCTGCTTCCAGGTAGATCGGCCCGTTGGGTTTCTCATGCGCGGTGATCACCACCCCGACCTGGCCGTCGTCGCGGCGCTCCTGCTCGTAGCTGATGCTGGCCAGCGTGTCCATGCCGTATGCACGCAGCACGCCTTCCTGCATGGCCTTGCTGTCCAGCGGCTTGCCGATTTCCACCGGCAGGTAGGACAACAGCAGTTCATCGGCGTAGCCGGTGTGGTTGCGTACCTCGATGAACGCAATCGGTGCCGGTGCTGCACTGGCTGCGCGCGTTTCACGGGTCGCATACCAGCGCTGGTAGACCGGTGCCGGCTGCGAGAACGCACGCAGCGCCGGGGCGGCCTGCTCCGCCGCCTGCTGGCCGATCGCCAGCGCGTCGGGCGCCTTGTCGAAGTCGCCGGTCGCCACCTTGCCGGTGAGCTGTGGCGCGATCAACAGGTCCTGCGGGCCGAGCGTATCCAACTGGCGCTTGGCATTGCGGGTGGTCAGGAAGCCGCTGAGCTGCCCGATCACGTCCACCAGGCTGGCATCGCGGTCGAGCGCACTGAGCGGGGTGCCCACATCCACCGCGATGACCCGGTCGGCCCCCATCGCACGCACCACATCGATGGGGACCTGGTTGGAGACGCCACCATCGAGCAGGACGCGTCCATCGATCGCAATCGGGCGGAAAATGCCGGGCAGCGACATGCTCGCGCGCATGGCCATCGGCAGGCTGCCGTGGTCGAGCACCACCGCTTCACCGGTATTGAGGTCGGTGGCGATCGCACGGAACGGAATGGACAGGTCGTCGAAGTCGCCGGTGACCTGGCTGCCTCCCGTGACGGTCTCAAACAGCGCGATCAGGCGCTCGCCCTGCGACACACCGCCGGAGATCTGGATCCGTTTGCCCTGCCCGCCGAGGCCGATCCCGATCGGCGCCAGCTGTTCGTAGTCGTCGGCCTTGCGCTGCAGCGACCGCTCGCGGCGCGGCAGGGTGTCGCTGAACATCGCCATCCATTGGGTATCCAGCACGACCTGTTCGATCTGTTCGGGCGTCTTGCCCGAAGCATACAGCGCCCCGACCAGCGCGCCCGCGCTGGTGCCGGCAATGCAGTCCACCGGGATGTGCAGGGCTTCGAGCTGGCGCAGGATACGCACATGGGCGATGCCACGCGCGCCGCCGCCGCCCAATGCCACCCCGATCCGCGGACGCGTGTCGCCGCTGTCGCGGTGACCGCACTGCGTGCCGTCCAGCGTCGTGACCGGTTCGGCGGCCAGCACCGCACCGGGTGCCAGCAGGCAGGCCAGCAGCAGGCGCATGCCCGCAGGCGTGGAAATCGCCAAGAGGCACCTCAATGAAAGTGCGCGGCGCCGGGCCGGTGGGAGGGATGGGCCCCGGCGCGGCACCGCGCGGTGAAACGTCGAATACCGCTGTTGCGTTACTTGGCCGGTGCACTGCCAGGCGGGAAGCTGGCGAACAGCCTGTCCAGCCCGGCCTCGACAGCGGCGTTGGTCCGTTCCGGAGTGCGCGGCACCGTACCGCTGGCCGTGCCGCGCCAGACCGCCTGCTTGGTGCGCGCATCGAACATGTCAACCACCAGCGTGCCCACGTCGTAGGTGCGTACCGTCGTGGTCGAGCTGCCCATGCCCATGCCGCCGCCCCAGCCGCCGCCACGCCAGCCCCAACCGCCCATGTTGCTGCCGGTGTAGAACGTGTCCAGGGTCTGCCGCTGGGTGGTCACGATATGCGCGGCCAGCGCCACGTCACCGCCGGTGGCGGCCTGGGTCCAGCCGCGCGCGGCCAGGCGCGCGTCGACACCGTCGACGATCCGCTGCGTGACCAGGGGCGACGCGCCCTGCGGCTTCATCGCCCAGCTGTAGGTCTTGAACGAGGCGAAGTTCGCCCCCGGATCGAAGTCGGTATGTACGGTGGGTGTGGACGCGCAAGCCACCAGCGAGGTGGCGAGGACCGCAATCGCAAAGGCTTTCATGGCACAGGCTCCGGTTCCAGATGGGTAATGGGGTCCACTACAGCCTACTGCCGCTGTCGCGGCTCGTAACCCGCATAACTACGCAGGCACAACAGGCAAAACTACCGGTCCTCCCGTCACCGCGGCGGGTTGATGACAACGTACTGCACCGTGGTCCCGCTGTAGCGCGGCTCATACCAGGTACTGCCGCACTGCTGGTAAGCCATGCCGTTGATGACGGTCGTCACGCAGCTGGGGGGTACCGCGTTGACGATTGAACCGATCACCGCCGAGGTCACCGCCACACCGGCCGTGACGGCTGCAGCGGTCGCGAAGGGATGGTCGTCCCAGTGATTCCAGTGGTCGTCATGGTAGTCCACGTCGACATTGACGTTCCGGTTCACGTTCCTGTTCACATTCCGATCCACATTGCGATTGACGTCATGGTCGATGTTGCGTTGAGCGCCGCCTTGCGGCCGCTGCACCGGGCGGTTGATGTTGGCGTGGGCACTTGCCCGTGCCGCCCCCCCACCCGCGCGCGCGCCGCCGCCGCGATGGCCATGTTGTGCCTCGACCGGGGCGATGTTCAATGCCAGCAGTACCATCAGGCTGCTGGCGGCTGCCAGCCAGGGGGTGCGGGTCTTGGGCAGCGTACGCATATCAGTTCTCCTGGCCGGCATCGGGAACCACCACGGCAACCTCGACCGGCACCAGCTTGATCCGCGCCGCATCGGCCGGCGGGGTGAACTGGAACGCGGTGGCCGGCACCGGCGTGCGTGTATCCCACTTCAGCCGCGCGCGGTACTGCGGCTGGGCCGGGTCGTCCAGTGAATTGATGATCAGCTTCTTCGGCAGCGAGGTGGCCTTGGAGATCCACACCTGCCAGTCCACCGCGTCCTGTTTGAAGGCGTACTGTTCGATCGGCTCGCCGTCGAGCGTACCGCCACCCACGTGCAACGCACTGCGGATGGCGGTCTTGGGCGCCTTGTCGGTGCCCCACAGGAACATGTCGGCCAGCGGCATCTCGATGCCGTAGCGGTTGGCAGCCTGCTCGACCAGCTCGCCCAGCGTGGCGCCCACCCCATCCACCTGCGCGTAGTACTTCAGGCGCGGCGAGTACACCGTCAGCGCATTGCCGTCGTAGAACAGCTGGCGCAGCTGGCGATCGCTGCGCAGCTCCAGGAACAGCTGGTCCGGGGCCTTGACCTTGTAGGTCACCACGCCGTCCAGTTCGATCTTCTGGCCATCCTCAAGCACCACTTCGGTGCTGGCATCGGAGGTCAGAGAAAACTGTTTCAGTCCCCGCAATGCGGCGCCCATGCGGTCCAGCGCGGCCAGCGCCTCCGGGTCGCGCTCGGCGGCGATGGTGGTGGCTGCCGGCGGCGTCGCCGGGGCGGCGGCGAGCGGTTGTGCGGCGCCGGCCAGCCCAGCGAGAAGCAGGCAGGCGGTGCGGGCAATACAGGTGGCAGCGGTGTCCATGAGGTGTCTCCGGAAACGGAAAGTAAATAGGCGGGGCTCTCAGAAACCCGCGCTGATGGACAGGCTCCAGGGATCGCCCTCGAAGCGGTTGCGCACGCTGAACTCACTGAGGTAGCGGAACGACACGTCCACGTGCTCGCCACCGGACCACTTCCTGCCATAGGTCAGCACCGGCCCCACGCCGAACGAGCGGCCCTTGAAGCCATTGAGCCGGTCGGCCACGTCGCCCTCATCGTCCTGCACCTGCTGCAGCCAGCCCGCCGCCGCGCCGAATCCCCAGCCGCTGGCGGTGCGCTTGACCAGCAGCGCGTCGGTGCGAAGCACCAGGCCGTTCTTGTAATCGGTGTCGTCGTTGCGGCTGTACCAGTCCATCCCACCAAGCACGCTGAACTCCAGCGTGCCCTTCTGGAACAGGTGGGTGTAGCCGGCCGCGGGCGACACGGTCCAGACGTTCAGGCCGGGGTTGGCCAGCTTGCCGGGGGTGTACTTGGCGGTGGGTGCGTAGACGTACAATCCGAAGGAAAGGTGCTGTACCTCGTCGATGTGGAAGCCGGCGATGACGGGGGCGAAGTACACATCGAACAGGTTGGAGGCACTGTCCTGCACCCGCACCTGGTTGCCCAGAGGCCCCTGCAGGTTGGCGGTGACATTCGCGTCGATGTAAGGCACGGTCAGCATCGTGGCGAAGTTCCACCTGCCGGTTTTCGTCGGCCACACGTACACACCGGTGGCGGCAAACAGACTGACGTCGGCCTCCAGCCCCAGCGAAATCTGGCCTGCGATCGGCGCGGGCCGACTGCCACCGATCCTGCCGTCGTAGTGCACATAGCTCAGCGACCACTGCATGCCAGGCTCGGGTGGAATGACGCCCACATAAGACGTGATCTGCATACCGGTGATGGAGCGCCCCAGGCCGCCTTCGACCGCGTGCGCCGGCAGCGCGGCCACCAGCGCCAGCGTGCCGAGCAGAACGGCGCAGGCGAGGCAGCTGCGGCGGTAGTGGGTGGCAGAGGGAGCTGGCATGACAATCACCTCGTTCGTTTCGCGACGATCAGGGCCGCGGTTGCGCATCAGCGTTCCACGCAACGGAAGCCGACGTGGCAGGTGGAGGTATCGATCGGCTGGGCCATGCGCGCGGCCGGTCGGTAGCGCCGGCAGTAGTTCGGCGCGCACAGGTACGAACCTCCCTTCATCACCCGCCGTGGAATCGCGCTGCGATCGCCCGGATCGTGGCTGCGCTGACGCTCGCCGCCGCGCGGGTTGTCGATCGCGCAGCACGCTTTGCTCTGCAGCTGGTCGTGCTGCTGGTACCAGTCGCTGGTCCACTCCCAGACGTTGCCGATCATGTCGTACAGCCCGTAGCTGTTCGGCGGATAGCTTCCCACTGGCGACGTCCAGCGATGCCCATCTTCTTCCACGTTCAGCCAGGGGAACTCACCCTGCCAGGTGTTGGCCTGGTGGCGCCCGCGCACGGTGAGGCTGTCGCCCCAGGGGAACTCGCTGGCTTCCTGCCCACCGCGCGCGGCGTATTCCCACTCGGCTTCGGTGGGAAGCGACTTGCCGATCCACTGTGCATACGCCTGCGCATCGTCGAAGGTCACGTGCACCACCGGGTGGTCGTCCAAACCGTCCAGCTGGGTGAACGGTCCGCGGGGGTGCCGCCAGTTGGCACCTGATACGTAGTGCCACCAGTTGTGTGTGTTGGACATGTCCACCGGATGCGAAGGCTGCACGAACACCACCGACGAGGGCACCAGCAATGCCGGATCCGCACCGGGGTAGTCGCACGGATCTGCCGGCCGTTCGGCCGCCGTCACGTAACCGGTCGCGCTGACGAAGCGTGAGAACTCACGGTTGGTGACCGGATAGCGGTCGATCCGGAACGCCCCCACCCGTACCTTGTGCGCCGGCCGCTCTTCCGGGTAATGGTCGTTGGAGCCCATCAGGAAGACCCCACCCTCGATCTCGATCATGGTATCGGCCACGACATTCATTCCCGGCCACCGCTCAGGCAGCAGTGCAGCGCATGGCACCGGCGTCGCTGCCGGCGTGAAGTGGTCTGGAATGCTGTGGCTGCCATTTATGTTCTCCATGACGGGCGTTCAGGAACGTGGGAAGCGGTAGCGGATCCGGGCGTCAGCCGAACGGGGCCACGTTGAAGGTCATGCCGACGATGGCCAGCAGGCCAAGCAGCCACAGCAACCCGGCAGTGATGAGGGTCAGTGAAATCGGGTAGTGGCTTTCTCCATGTACCAGACCCTCACCGATCATCAGCCGGCGTTCGGCGCGCAGCCCCTGCATGTAGCGCACGTGGTAGATGATGCCGAGCGTGAGCATCACGATGCCCAGCGCAACCAGCGCCACCCCGAAGTTGCGCGGCGCATGCGGGCGCAGGGCGACGCCGGGCACCTGCAGCATGTGCCCGAAGAACTGGTAGATGGTGAAACCGAATCCGATCAACGACAGCGCGGTCCGCATGATCGACATGAGGGTCCGGTCCGCGCTCATGCGCGTGCGCTGGAACGACATGCCGGTGCGCCGCGAGGATAGCTCCAGCGATGCCTCGTCCGTACCGCCCAGGGCCTGGCGCGCCTGCTCGATGGTGATCGCGCGCTCGGACATTACCTTTGCCGGATCTTTCTCGGTCATGGCTGGGAATCCTTGCCGTGGTTGGGATGACGCCGCAGCCAATGCGTGGCCAATCGGGTGAAGGGGCCACGCAGAATGAGGTAGGGAATAAAGCCCAGCACCACCGCGAGCACGAACGCCTCGAGCGGGTAGCGGAAGCCGCCGTACACACGGACCTGGTAGATCACATCCATCACCACCCCCAGCAGCAGAATCCGGGTCGTTGCGGTGACACCCTCACGCCAGGCGGTGCGGCGCTCCTCTCCCCTGCTGTGCGCAATGAACCATGCGTAGGGCGGCTTGCCTGCGCGTGCGGCGCGAACCCCGTCGATGAGTGCGGTGATCAGGGCCATGGTCGGCTGCAGGAAGAAGCGAAAGGTCATTGGACCATCGGCACGGCCCATCATGTCCGTCCAGAATCGCGTCAGAAAATCGATGACCAGGAGCATTGCCGTGTTCCTTTCCACAGGGCTCCAGCTTGACGGCGGCGACCCGGGCGCACATCGGGATTGGTACTGCACCGGCATCAGTATTTTTACTGCGCCTGCAGCAGCCGGTCGCAAGGGTATGCTCACCCCGCATGAGCCAGGACAGCTACTCACTGATGCGCGGTGGATTGGTGCACCGCCTGCTGCACGCCAGCGGTGCGCTGCATGGCAGCCGGCGCCTGTCATGGTGGCTCGCCGCAGCGCTGTTGGTGGTCACCCTGGTGCCGTTGCTGCTGCTGGCCAATGCACAGGGCATGCTGTGGCCACGCCCCCACGCCATGGCGCTGCTGGGCGACTACGCCACCCTCGCCCGCCTGCTGCTGGCCCTGCCACTGCTGGTGCTTGCCGCGCCCCGCGCCGATGCGCTGCTGCACGGCGCATTGCGCCAACTGACCCATGCAAGCCTGGTCCACCCGCGCCGGCAGCCCCGGCTGCAGGCACTGCTGGCCAGGGTCCGCCGTGGGCGCGACAGTTGCTGGCCGGAGGTGGCCTGCATCGTGCTGGCCTTCCTGCCGCTGTTCCTCGAGGGCGGCGTGAGCAGCCTGCCCGGCGATGTTCCGGACTGGCACAGCCACGCCGGCGCGACGACGCCGGCCGGCCACTGGTATGCCTGGGCGGGCATGCCCCTGTTCCGGCTGGTCGCGCTGCTGTGGCTATGGCGCTTCCTGCTCTGGGCGATGCTGCTCGCACGGTTGCCGTCAGTGGGCCTGACCCTGCACGCCGAGCATCCGGACCGCACCGGAGGCATGGCGTTTCTCGGCCTGGCGCAGGAGCGCTTCAGCATCCTGGGTGCGGCCGGAGCGCTGGTCCTCTCCGGCGCATGCCTCAACCACATGACCTATCTCGATGCTTCGCTGTATTCGATGCGCCACCTGCTGGCGGGCTATGCCGTCGGTGCGACACTGTTGCTGGTCGCCCCGTTGCTGTTGCTTGCTCCAACCCTGATTCGCGTCCGACGGCATGCTTTGTATCGCTTCAGCGCACTGGGCAACCGCGCGGCTGCGGCATTCGACCAGCGCTGGAAGGCGGCCAGCGATGAGACCGCCAGCACCGAGTCGCTGCTCGATCACAATGACGCCTCTGCCTTCGCCGATTTCAGCGCGGTATACCAGGGCACGGCAGCCATGTCAGTGGTACCGGTCACCCGCTGGAACCTGCTGGGGATGGCGTTGCCGGCGGTCGTACCGCTGCTGCCGCTGGTACTGGTGGCCATGTCGGTGGACGAGCTGGTGGCCAAACTGGCTGGCATCCTGATCTGAGCGTGTACGCACCGCTCAAAGCGAGTGCGATATGAAGCGCTCACCACGCAGCGCCGCCTGCACGGCCAATGCCAGGTCATCGCCCGCGTCGGACTTGAGTACGTAGCTGCAGGGCCCCAGCGCCATCGCCTGGTCCACCATCTGCGGCTCGGCATGTACCGTGATGAAGACCACGCCCAGCACCGGCCGCTGCGCGCGCAACCGGCGCGCCGCCTCCAGCCCGTTGATCTCGGGCATCGCGATGTCGGTCACCACCACGTCGGGCAACATCGTCTGTGCGGCCTTGATCAGCGAGGCGCCATCCTGGACCAGGCCGATCACATCGAACTGTTCGGCCAGCAGTCCACGCAGTTGTCGCCCCATGGCGGAGCCGTCTTCGGCAAGCAGCACACGGACAGCATTCATGGTTTCCGCCAGAGCAACGCGTGCCCTGATGGTGTGCCGCCCCGGTGCCCATAACAAGGGAAAAACAACCGGGCGGGGGCAAGTAAATCTACTTGCCCGCCGCAGCCTTTGGCCGTCTCAATGCCGGATCAACCCCTCGTGCTCGGCTTTGCGCACCAGCTCCAGCGTGCCATGCACGCCCAGCTCCTGCATGATCGCGTACTTGTGCGACTCGATCGTGCGCACCGAAACGCCCAGTTCGTAGGCGATCTGTTTGGAGCGCAGCCCTCGTGCCACGTACTCCAGGATGCGCAGCTGTTTGTCGGTCAGCACGTATTGCTGCCGGCCGGCATTGGTGATGGCGTCGACGGCGAGGGTCGGGGACACATAGGTGTGCCCTCCCATCACGCCCGCCAGCGCACGCACCAGCTCTTCGCCGGCCGCGCTCTTGAGCACGTAGCCGCGCGCGCCGGCGCGGATCGCTTCGGCGGCCATGCTCGACTCGTCATGCATGGTGAGGAACACCACGGGCATCTCGTAGCCCTCCTCGCGCATCCGCCGCAGCGCCTGGATGCCGGTGAGACCGGGCATGCTGATGTCGGCCACCACCACGTCGGGGGGATCGCGCCGGACTGCCTCGACCAGCTCCACACCCGATGAGACCAGCTCGATCGAGTCGAAGCGGTCTTCCAGCAGATGTTCAATGCCCTGTGCCACCACCCGGTGGTCATCGGCCAACACTACCCTGCGATGCCGGCACTCCGCCGTCGAATACGAAACCTGCATGTTGTCGTCTCCCGTGGCATCAATCGTCCCCTGATTGAAGTGCTCTGCGGACCGGCCGTGGCGCCAGCCCCGCACAACGGCTCGACCTTGCTGGTGCCGCCGTGATGGCACCGTGATGTTTTTTCAGCCACGCAGCGTGTCGCGCGGGCTTTCACCGAAGACGTCGCGGTACATCACCGAGAACCGGCCCAAGTGGCCGAAACCGAAGCGCGTCGCCACCTCGGTCACCCCCACCATCCCCTGGGCATGGCGCAGCGCGCTGCGGGCCAGGTTCAGCCGCGCCAGCCTGTGCCAGTGACAGGGGCCATGTCCGTAGACGTCATGGAACAGCCGCTCCAGTTGGCGCTCACCCACGCCCAAGTGCCGCGACAGCGCACCGCTGTCATAGGAATTCTGCAACTGCGACTTCAGGTACGCCTCGGCCTGGCGGACAATCGCGTCGCGGCGGCGTTCGCTGCAGTTGCCCTGCCCGCGTCGCTCCGGTCCACCATCGGACGCCGCCACGGCATCGATGAACACCCCCAGCAGAGTGGCCGCCTCCTGCGCCAGCTGTTCGGGCGGGATCACCCCCTGCCAACCGGCGGCCTCCTGCAGCACCTTGAACACGCCCTCGCGCAGATTGAGCGCATCGCGCGGGGCGGCGGCACGGCTGTACCAGCCGTCGCGCGGCAGCCGCAATTCCCGCCCGACCCGCTGCATCGCCTCACGCTGCAGCACCTCACGGGGAATCAGCAGCACCGCCCACTGCCAGCCACCGGGACTGGGCCGGACATTCAACTCGCTGTCCTCGGCAAACACCATGACCTGGCCAGCCGCGATCCAACGGCCGTTGGCCCACATCGGCTGCGCGCAGGTGACCGCCAGCGCCAGTGCGATCATCCCTTGGCTGAAGCTGCCACTGGCGAAGATCGGCAGCGTATAGGCACCGCTGTCAAGGCTGAATTCCGGAAAGACCAGCCGTTGCACGCACGCCCGGAAGTGGCCGGCAGCCAGCAGCCGTTGCTCGAAGCGGGTATCGCGCACGACCCCCAGCAGGGCGTCCGCATCAAAGCCGTCAACCACGAAACGGCTGTAGGGGCACATCGCTTCGTCCATCGCCAACTCCCGGATCTGGTCGGAATGTGGATAGCGCGCATCGCGTCAATCTGTTCCCATCAACGTGATTGTGCGGCAGATACGACAAGGCGACAAGCCATGCCGTCCACCACCCAGGCCATGACCGGTCGCAGTCCCGTTGCTCACCAGAAAGTCGTACCACGTTATGGCGCATGGATCGCCGTGTGGCGATCCCGCGCATCTCCCCGAGGTGCAGAGTGCAGGCCAGCAGCCAGGTGAACCCGGTCGGGGTCCATACACCCGACACTGCCAGCAGTTCCGTGCCCCTACTACGTCCCGAGCGTTTCACATCGTCTCCACTGGATGTGCGCATGCTCATCACAAATATCCTTCCCCTGCTGCTTGGGTGCATGCTGGGCCAGTGGCTGCCCACCGTGCAGCAGGCGCCGCAGTTGCATGTGCTGTGGATTCCCGGCCCACTACTGCTGGGCTGGTTGCTCTTCACTCCCCGCAACCAATGGCGCGGCTGCGTGCTGGCCGCCTGCGCCGGCACCGTGTTGTCGTTGTTGCTGGTACCCCTGTCCGCGTTGCCGCGGCTGCTGGCCAGTCTGGGCGAGTTCGCGATGGTGGCCGTGGTGGCGTGGCTGCTGCTGCGCTGGCGTGGCGAGCGCGCCGCTCTGGAGGACTATCGCGACCTGACCCTGTTCCTGCTGCTGGCCTGCGTGCTGCTGCCACTGTGTGGCGCGTGGTGGTATGCGCTGGCACTGGGCGGCCGTGACGCTGCCCCCGGTGCGATGCACATGCGCGAGTTCGCCCTTACCAGCGTCGTCAGCTACCTGCTGATCGTGCCGGCGCTGGTCAACGTGGCGCGCATCCTGGAAGCGCCCGAACGTCGCCACGGCTGGCACTGGCAGACCCTCGGGCTGGCCCTGGTCCTGCTCGGGCTGCTGGTGGTGTTGTGGACCGTGGACTGGCAGGACGGCGTGGTCACCCCGCTGCTCACCCTCGCCCCCATCCCGCTGCTGGTATGGGCCCTGATCGTGTTCGGCATCGCGGGCGCCTCGATCATCATGTTGGCCGTGGCCGTCCTGGGCATGCAGCTGGGCATCGAGACGATGGGGCCGTTCGGATTCTGGACGCCGGAGCGCAACCTGCTCACCGGCCAGGCCTGGACGTTGTGCACCGGCTTTGCGTTGTTGTTCCTCGGTGCGCTGTCGGAGCAGAAGCAATCCAACCGGATCAAGCTGCAGCGCGCCCACGCGCGCCTGGGCGAAGTAACCGGGCGCATGCTGGTGGTGCAGGAAGAAGAGCGAACCCGCATCGCGCGGGACCTGCACGATGACGTCAATCAGTCGCTGGCCGCGATTTCCATCCGGCTGAGCACGTTGCGCAATCACATCCCGCCCAGCGAGCGCCCGGCCGTGGCGGAGCTGCAGGACCAGTTGCTGTCCGTATCCAACGATATCCGCGCCATCTCGCACGAACTGCACCCGAGCATCCTGCGCTTCACCGGCCTGGCCCGTGCTCTGGATGCGTTCTGCATCAAGCGAAACGCCCACGGCCACTTGCGGCTGCGCTGCAGCATCGAGGACGCGCCACGCTTGAACGACGAACAGGAGCTGAGCCTGTTCCGCATCGTGCAGGAAGCGGTCAACAACGTGGACAAGCACGCCCGCGCCAGCGTCGCCGACGTGCTGGTATGCGTGCGTGGGCAACACGTGGTGCTGCGGGTGGACGACGACGGCGTCGGCATCCTGGCCAGCCACCTGCGGCGTGCGCCCGGGCTGGGCCTGATCAGCATGGAAGAGCGCGCCCGACTGCTGGCCGGCACACTTCACGTGGGCACCAGCCCGTTGGGCGGTGCCAGGATCGAAGTGCGCTTCCCGCTGCGCGAGGCCGCACCGCGCAATGCGGCCGGCCAGTAGAACTACTGGCGGCCCACGCGTAGAAAGCCGGTTGTGCGCGTTGTCCGGGAACGACAGATTGCCCGGATCCCTCTGGAGATTCCCATGCCCGCTCTTCGCAAGGCGTCCCTGCTGACCTTCGCCGCGCTGCTGGCCGGCTGCGCCAGCGGCCCGCTGACCAGCCCCGCGCCGGCCTTGATTCCCTCCGCGCCTGCGCCCCAACCGGCGCCCGTCCCGGAGCTGCGTCCGGGCGTTCCTGCCGGTTACCTGGGCCATGCCCTGCCCGACAGCCTGGCGCTGTTACCGCCGCCACCAGCCAAGGGCACGCCCGCCTTCGCCCGCGACCAGGCGGTAAGCCGCGCGTCGCAGAAGCTGAAGTCGGGCCCGCGCTACGCACTGGCCAGCCGCGATGCCGACCTGCGTTTCCCCCAGGTGGCCAGCACGTTCTCCTGCGCGCTCGGGGTACCGATCAGCCAGCAGGACACACCGCGCCTGTATCTGCTGCTGCAGCGCAGCCTGGTCGATGCAGGCCTGGCCACCTACGCCGCCAAGGACCATTACAAGCGCACCCGGCCGTTCGTGTTCTACAAGGAAAAGACCTGCTTCCCGGCCGATGAAGCGTCGCTGCGCACCGACGGCTCGTATCCGTCCGGGCATACGTCAATCAGCTGGGCATGGGCGCTGCTGCTGAGCGAGCTGAGTCCTGCCCAGGCCGACGCCCTGCTCGCCCGTGGCCGGGCGTTCGGTGAAAACCGGTTGATCTGCAACGCGCACTGGCAGAGCGACGTGCTGCAGGGGCGCGCCGTGGCTGCCGGAACCGTGGCCGTGCTGCATGCCAATGAGGTGTTCGCGGCGGACATGCGCGCGGCACGTGCCGAAATCGACAGCCTGCGTGGCAGCGGCGTGGTGCCGCAGGATTGCGATGCCGAGGCGGCGGCCTTGAAGGTGAAGATCCCCGGCGTGGAGTAAGCCACCGTGGTGATTACCAGCGAGCATGGTGCCGGCGGGGATGCATCGCAAGGGATGGAATGGCCTGGCTCGCTGCCCCCTGAGCGATGACGGGGGAGACATCCCGCGGTTGACAGCGAGCCAGGACAAAGAGTGCCGGTCGCGTGGCGTGGTACGTCAAGGGTGGCATCCACGCGTTGGCGCTTCATGGCCATTACAGCCCTGGACGGGGTACGCAGACGCCTCGATCCGGCAGCACGAGCGTGCGTTCCGGCAAGCCGAGGAAGGAAAGCGGCAAGCGAATGCGCAATTCCGGCACATTGCCGGAAACGTGCATTCAGGCCGGAATGCCCGCCGAGGCGGGCGCACGCATCAACGTGTCGCGGGGAAGTTCACCAAATACACGCCGATAGTTGTCGGCGAACCGCGACAGATCCCACAGACCGCAGCTCAGTGCCACCGCCTTGACCGATTTGCGGGTAGCGTCGGCCATCGAAAGGCCCCGGCACGCGGCGCACAGCCGCAGCATGGACAGGTACCGGTTCGGCGACGTCCCGAACAGGTCCTCGAAGGCGTATCGCAGGGCACGCTCGCTGACACCGGCGGCGGCGCAGATCTCATGCATGTAGATGTTGCGCCGCAGGTTCTGCCGCATGAACGTCTCTGCACGCTGGGAAATGAGGTAGTGCGCACGCCGCGCGCGGGTATTGGCCGGCCGGCTCTGTCCCTGGGCGTCGAGCAGGGCCTGCACGTGATCATGCAGCAGTGTCTCCACTGCGTCAGACGGCAGGCCGGGGCCGTGTCCGCCCAGCCATGAGGGGAGCTGGGCGTAGCGCTGGCCAATGCGGGATCCACCGGTGCCATCATCGGCCTGGAACAATGACAGCGCGTGCCCGAAAGGCAGGCTCGTACGCAGACTGAGCTCGCTGAGTTTGCGCTGCACCCGATGCATCGGGGCAAGCAACAGACTGAAACGCGTACCCGCACTGAGCGCGAATTCACTGGTTCCGTCTGGACGCACCGTCAGTGCCGTGCCCGCGCTCAGGCTCACCCCGTGGCACCAGCTCCTTTCTTCATCGGTTTCATGGATGAAGCCAAGCAGGCACCATTCCGGCGGCAACACAAAACGGGCGCGGAACTGGAAACCACAGGTGCCTGTGCACAACAGCGATTCATCATGCACCTGCGACTGGATCGATGCCCACGGCCCATTGTCATCCAGCAGCACCAGTTCCAGTTCGCAGACGCGAAGCAGGCTGCCCAGCGACGCCAGGTCATATTGATGCAGCGCGGTATCGTCAACGCCTTCAACACCATCAGCCATGACAGTGATTTCCCCGGTTGGCCTGGACTCCACGGCGGTTGCCATCCACCGTGCAAGCCCTTGCTTCCATTGCCGCCTCCGTTCTGGACGCGCCACTGGATCAACTCAACAGAATTCCCCCGCGCCGCCGAGTTTCTGCGTAAAGATGTTCATACGACGTCAATATTCTCCGGTCACACCGGCGCAATCGCCCCATCACCCGGCGACGCTGGGGGAACCCTGCCGATTTTGTGCATCCCGCCAGGCCTCATGTGGCCGAGAATCGTGCCCTGCACGCAAGGATGCCCGCCCATGCCCGCTACCCTTCAGCTGCTGCATCCCAAGCCGCCCCCGATGACCCTGGTCCTCTATGCCCCGGCCAGCCACCTGGCCGCCCTGCTCGAAGCCCGGCTTCCGGTCGGCATGCGCGTGCACTGGCAGGACAGCGCCGTGCCGCCCGGTTCGCTCGACGTCCATCGTCGCAGCGGCCCATGCCTGGTGCTGCTGGACTATCTGCGCGGTGCCGCGAAGGCTTCCAGCGAATTGGCCCGGCTGCTCCAGCGCAGCCATCCCGACCTGCCATTGGTCGCCGTCGGATCGACGTCCCCGAAGGAAGAAGAAGGGATCCTTGCAGCCGTGCGTGCGGGCCTGCGCGACATCCTCGACCTGGAAGCCAGTACCGCCGAGATCGACACCGTGCTGCGGCGCGCTGCCGCGCTGCCCGCCGATATACCCGGCACGCCAGCGCCGGGCACCGGGAAGGCACGCCTGATCCTGCTCCTGGGCGTGCGCGCCGGGGTCGGCACCAGCACCCTGGCCGCGCACCTCGGGGTCATGGCGCAACAGCTCAGCTCGCAGGGCGCTGCCGACGGCGACGGCGACGCCACCGACACGCTGCTTGTCGACCTCGGCCTGCCGACCGGCGACACCGCGCTGTACCTCAACATGGACAGTCAGTTCCATTACGAGGATGCGTTACGCCACGCCAACCGCATCGATGCCACCCTGGTCCGCACGGTGATGGCCCGGCACCCAGGTGGACTCCGCCTGCTTGGACAGCCGGCGGGTGGCGACGGCGGCACCCTCGCCGATCCTGCGGTGCTGATGCAGCGCCTGCGCGGCTTCTTCGGCACGGTGCTGTGCGACCTGGGCGGCGTTCCGGTACGCCAGATTCCCCGCTCTCTGCTCAACGGCGCCGACGAAATATGGCTGATCGCCGACCCGGCCATCGGCACGTTGGTCTCACTCGACTACCTGTTGAAACACCTGGACGCCATCGGCACCCGCGACGCGCGCCTGCACCTGGTCATCAACCGCCACCACGAGGGCGGCGGGCTCGGCCCGGTCCAGATCGCCGCCCGGTTCGCGCTGCCGTTGCTGGCCACCCTGCCCTGCTGCGAACGCCTGCGTACCAGCGCCAACCACGGGCATCTGCTGTGGCAGGATGCGCCGCGCGCCCCCTATCTGCGCGCCCTGGATCCATTGCTGCGCCGCCTGTTCCCGGCCGCCCTGCTGGCCCGGCCGCGCACCCTGCTGGAAAACATCGCGCTCGTCCTGGATGGCCATCAATGGAAAGGAAAATAGCCCCCGCCCAGGCCCCGGATCCGGATCCGGATCCGGCCACGGAACCACGCCAGCCGTTTGCCCAGTCCGACCACTATCTCAGGGTGCTGGCAGCCGCCCACGAGCACCTGCTCAACCGCATCGAGGACGACCAGATCGACGTCGACGCCTGGTCGCCGGTCACGGTAGCGCGCTACGTGACTTACCAGACCGACCAGTTCGTGCAGGAATGGCGCATCCCGGTCAACGCCGCCGAGATGGAAATCGTCGCTGCCGCGCTGGTCAAGGAGCTGACCGGCTTCGGTCCACTGGATGACCTCCTGCGCGACCCGGCCATCGACGCCATCCTCATCAACGGCTACCGGGATATCCATGTTTCCCAGGACGGGCAGCTGGTGCCCATCAGCCAACGCTTTACCGATGATGATCACCTGCTGCGCATCCTGCGCCGCATCCTGGCCCCACTGGGTCGACGCTTGGACGAAGACAGCCCGATCGCGGATGTGCGCCTGCCCGCGGGCGGCCATCTCAACGCGATCATCCCGCCGCTGGCCCTTGACGGCCCCGTCGTGTCCATCCGCAAGCTCCGCAGGAACCCCTTCACCTGTGACGAACTGCTGCGCATGGGCACCTTCGATCCGGCCGTGCATGCACTGCTGCAGGCGATGGTGCTGGGCCGCTGCAACGTCCTCGTCTGCGGCGGCAGCGAATCGGGGAAGACCTCGCTGCTCAATGCCATGGCCAGCTGCATACCCGCCGACGAGCGCATTGTCACCGTCGAAGAGGTTGCCGAACTCACACTCCGGCACCCGCATGTAGTGCGCCTGGAGAGTCGCGTCGGGGGTGCCGATGGCCAGAGCGCAGTGGGCATCTGCGAGCTGATGCGCAGCAGCCTTGGCATGCGCCCGGATCGGATCCTGGTGGGCGAACTGCGTGGGACCGAAGTGCTGGACATGCTGCAGGCGATGGGAACCGGTCACGATGGCTCCATGGCAACCGTCCGCGCCAACTCCGTCCGCCACTGCCTGCAGCGGCTGGAGATCCAGGCCGGACTGGCGGGTTTCCATGGCAGCGAGGACAACGTGCGCCGGCAGATCGCCGGTGCGGTTGATGTCGTGGTGCATATCCAACGCCTGGGCAGCGGTCGCCGCGTGATTGCGTCGATCAGCGAGATCACCGGCATCAGCGACAACATCATCGATACCCGGGAACTGTTCCGCCACGCACTGCAGGTCGACGCCGACGGCAGCGAGCACGACCACTGGATCGGGACGGATATCCCGCCGCGCTCCTGCAAGCTCGAACCTTTCCGGCGGCAGCTGCGCACCGGGCCGGGCAGCGGTACCTGATACACGGGCCTGCAAGCACGAACGGCGGCCCTGCGGCCGCCGTTCGTGGCATCACGCAACCGCGTGATCAGGCCGCAGCAGCGACCTGCGCGCTCTGGCGCTGCACCAGCGCATTGAAGCGCGCCAGCGAGCTCAGGTGATGGTGGATCGAAGCCAGCCAGCCATTGCGGTGCCAGGCAACGATGATGTCGTCGGGCAGCTTGGCGAACTTCTCCACATCGACCACGTGGAAACCATTCACCGACATCTTCTCGCCGGTGGGCAGGGTCACGTCGATGCTGCGCTCGACCAGCAGGTCCTGCTCCTTCAGCGCGGCGCTGAACTGGCGGGTCTGCTCGTACTCGCGGGTGAAATCGCTGCAGAACTTCATGGCGTTGTCGACCAGCTCGGTGGCCTTGCCATTGACGAACAGCGGCTCGCCTTCATCGTTGACGCCCTGGTTGACCTGCTCCGAGTCGGCATCCAGCGCCAGCAGGAAGTTACCGTCTTCATCGGACTGCATGAACACGAACGGGTAGCGGCGCAGGTAGGCCGGCGCGTAGGTGTCATCGGCCCATTTGCCGTCGGTCACGAACAGGTTGCGGCGGGCCAGGCCCACGGCCACGATCGGCGACGCATCCTGGCCGGTGAACAGGATCGGGAAATGCTGGGCGGCCATGCCGAATTCGCCGATCACGGCCGGAATTGCGTTGGTTTCGGCAGCGAACGCCAGCGAACCTGGGCGCAGGCGCCAGTTGGCGTGCTTGTCCGATTGCAGCGGCAGCGGCTGGCGGTAGAACAGCGGACCGGAAGTCTGGGCCGGAGCGGCCGGCGGAGTAGTCGTTTCAGCAGTCATGAATTTAGTCAGGTACGGCGCGCCAGACAGCCCGGGCGCGAAAGCGGGCACCGCATTGAACAGCCACTATAGCGTGGCTGTTTGACGATTGCCCCTGCCGGCCGGCACCGCAATACCCGGCCTGGTTCGTCCGGTCGTGGCGGGCGCAGCCTGCCTGGCATTGCCGGCCACCGTCGCGCCCGGGCGGTGGTATGGTCGGGGCTGGCAACCGCAGGAGCACCCCATGATCTCCCGTTCACGCAACGTGATTCCGCTGATGACCCTGGCCACCGCCCTGTCCCTGAGCGCCTGCGCCACCGCGCCAGGCCCGGAAATCACCGGCAGCGGCCAGTGCCACGCCGAAAGCCTGGACTGGGCCATCGGCAAGAATGCCGACGAAGCCACCATGCGCAGCGTCTTCAAGCAGAGCGGCGCCGGCCTGATCGTGCCCATCGGCCCCGGCTCCACCATCGCCACCGGCGACCGCCGGCCCGACCGCCTGCGCGTGTTCCTCGACAAGAACAACATCATCACCGCCATTCGCTGCGAGTAAGGCTACCCGCAGCCCAAGGCTCTTGCGCACCACCGCTTTACCGCGTCAAACCAACCAACGAATCCTCACTGATCTCCCGAATACTCCGCGCCCCGGTCAACGTCATCGCCACGCGCATTTCCTGGGCCACCAGATCCAGCAGATTGGCCACCCCAGCCTCTCCCTGCGCCGCCAACGCATAAACGAACGCCCGCCCAAGCAACACCCCGTCCGCGCCCAGCGCCAGCATCCGCACCACGTCCAGCCCGCTGCGGATGCCCGAATCAGCCAGGATCTCCACCTCACCCTTGACCGCACTGGCGATCGCCGGAAGCGCACGTGCCGTGGACAGCACCCCATCCAGCTGGCGGCCACCATGGTTGGACACCACGATGCCATCGGCACCGAAACGGACCGCATCGCGTGCATCCTCTGGATCCAGGATGCCCTTGATGACCATCGGCCCGGTCCAGAATTCGCGGATCCACTCCAGGTCCTTCCAGGAGATGGACGAATCGAAGTTGCTGCCCAGCCAGCCGATGTAATCGCCCAGGCCGGTGGGATTACCGCGATACGTCGAAATGTTGCCCAGGTCGTGCGGCCGCCCACGCAGGCCAACATCCCAGGCCCAGCGCGGGTGCGTGACCGCCTGCAGCATGCGCCGCAGCGAGGCGTTGGGCCCGCTCATCCCCGAATGCGCGTCGCGGTACCTCGCACCGGGCGTGGGCATGTCCACCGTGAACACCAGCGTAGTGACACCGGCGGCCTTGGCCCGCTCCAGTGCATTGTGCATGAAACCGCGATCCTTGAGCACATACAGCTGGAACCACATCGGGCGTTCGATGGCCGGGGCCACCTCCTCGATCGGGCACACAGACACCGTCGACAGCGTGAACGGAATGCCGCGGCTGGCAGCGGCCTTGGCCGCCTGCACTTCGCCGCGGCGTGCATACATGCCGGTCAGCCCCACCGGCCCCAGCGCCACCGGCATCGCTATGCGCTCACCGAGCAGCTCGGCGTCCAGGCTCAGGTCGGCCACGTTGCGCAGGATCCGCTGGCGCAGCGCGATGTCGGCCAGGTCCGCGACATTGCGCCGCAATGTGTGCTCGGCATAGGCACCGCCGTCGATGTAATGGAACAGGAACGGCGGCAGCCGGCGCTGCGCGGCGGCGCGGTAATCTGTGGAAGCGGAAATGATCATGGTCCAACCATGGCCGAGTGTGCACGACCCGCCCATTAGACCAAATATCTACCCCGCGCTCCGCCTTGCGCGCCTGGCCGCAGCCGCGGCCCACAACAATGCTTCCCATCGCTGCAACGCACCCGGGCGCATGCTGGGTGTCGTACTCCTGTCCCCCATCCCAAGGCACCGCACATGAACCAGTCTGCTAACGGTACGCTGTTCACCCCCACCCGGCTCGGCGCCCTCGACGTCGGCAACCGCATCGCGATGGCACCGCTCACCCGCAACCGCGCCATCAACGGCCGCGTTCCCAACCCACTGGCCATTCAGTATTACGCGCAACGCGCCAGCGCCGGCCTGATCATCGCCGAAGCGACCCAGATCAGCCCGCTCGGCCAGGGCTATCTGGACACCCCCGGGATCTACAGCCAGGCCCAGATCGATGCCTGGCGCAAGATCACCGACGCGGTGCACGCGCGCGGCGGTCGCATCGTGCTGCAGCTCTGGCACGTGGGCCGCATCTCGCACACCAGCCTGTTGCCGGAAGGCGAAGTGCCGGTGGCACCCAGTGCATTGCGCGCCAATGGCAAGACGTTCACTGCCAAGGGGTTCGAAGAGGTATCCGAGCCACGCGCATTGCGCCTGGACGAGATTCCCGCACTCGTCCAGGACTTCCGCCAGGCTGCGCGCAACGCCATCACCGCCGGGTTCGACGGTGTGGAAGTGCATGCTGCCAACGGTTACCTGATCGATCAGTTCCTGCGCGACGGCAGCAACCTGCGCACCGACGAGTATGGCGGCAACATCGAAAACCGCACCCGCCTGCTGGACGAAGTGGTACGTGCCATCGCCTCGGAGATTGGTGCCGAGCGCACCGGCGTGCGTCTGTCGCCCGTCACCCCGGCCAACGATGCGCGCGATTCGCAACCGCAGCCGTTGTTCGAGCGCGCGGTCGAGCGCCTGGACGCCATCGACGGGTTGGCCTTCGTGCATGTCATCGAAGGCGCCACCGGTGGCCCGCGCGACAACATTCCGTTCGATTACGCGGCGCTGCGCGCGAAGTTCCGCGGCCCGTGGATCGCCAACAACGGTTACGACAAGGACAACGCCGAGCAGGCAATCGCGTCCGGCTACGCGGACATGATCGCGTTCGGGCGTGCGTTCATCGCCAACCCGGACCTGGTCGAGCGCCTGCGCCTGGGCGTGGTCTTGTCCGAGCTGGATCCGGACACGCTGTATGGCGGCGGGGCCAAGGGATACACCGATTACCCCAGTGTGTCTGGTTAGCCGGTGCCGGGGCGCGGCAAAGCCCGGCTGCACGTTTTTCTCAGTAAACCGGCAATGAAATGAACGACGCGTTCGCCGGTGCATGCCACACCTGCTGGGTTGCCTTCTGGTAGTCGCCCGGCTTGGCCAGGTAGATGTTGGGCACGAAGGTCTGCGGGTTGCGGTCGTACAGTGGGAACAGGCTGGACTGCACCTGCACCATCACCCTGTGGCCCGGCTGGAACACGTGGTTGGCGGTCGGCAGACCGAACTTGTAATCAAGCACCTGGTTCGGCGCGACTGCCTTTGGTTCGCTGAAACTCTCACGGTAACGTCCGCGGAAGATCGCCATCGACACGCCCAGCTCATAGCCGCCCATCTCCGGCGTCGACGGCACCTGGTCGGGGTACACATCGATCAGCTTCACCACCCAGTCGCTGTCGCTGCCGCTGGTGGCCGCCTGCAGGTTCACCTGCGGCGCGCCGCCGATCCGCAGCGGTTCGGTCAGCGGTTCGCTGACGAAGGTCAGCACGTCGGTGCGGCCATCGACAAAGCGCTGGTCCTTGACCAGCCAGCTGGTCCACATGTCGCGGTCGGCGAAACGCACCGGGCGCGGCGCGAACGGCACCGGCTTGGCCGGGTCGGACACATACGCTTCGTATGTCGCCTCGCCCGCCTGCGGTGCCTCGAACGACAGTTTGCCGCCTGCACGCAGGTACAGCGGCCGGGTCTGCGCGGCGGGGCGCGGCCACTGCTGCAGCTTGTCCCAATGGTTCTCGCCGGTGTTGTAGATCAGCACCGGCGGCGTACCGGCCTTGGCCGCGCCGTCCACCAGGTACTGGTCGAAGAACGGCTTGAGCACGTCGCGGCGGAACTGCAGCGCGGTGTCGCCCTCGAACTTCAGCGCGCCCAGGCTGCTGCCGTCATAGTTCACCTGGCTGTGCCGCCACGGGCCCATGACCAGGTAGTTGAGGGTGTTGCTGCTGTCGCGCGGCTCCATCGCCGCATAGCTGTGCACGGCGCCCCACATGTCTTCCTGGTCCCACAGGCCCTGCAGCCACATGGTGGGCACCTTCAACTCCGTTTTGGCCATGCGCGCATCCAGCGCCTGTTCCTGCCAGAAGGCGTCATAGGCCGGGTGTTCGACCAGCTTGTGCCACCACGCCAGCTGCTCCAGGCCATTGGCCTTGGCATAATCGCCGGCCGAACCGGCGCGCAGGAAGGTGGTGTAGTCGTCGTAGCCGGTGCTGGGAATGGACGGGCCCTTGCCGCGCTTGGCCAGCTGGCCGGTGAAGTAGCCGAAGTTGACCTGCCGGAAGGCGCCGTAGTTGAGCCAGTCGTCGCCCATCCAGCCGTCGATCATCGGGCTCTGCGGCGCGGCGACCTTCAGCGCGGGATGCGGGTTGGTCAGCGCCATCACCACGGTGAAGCCCTCATACGAGGAGCCCAGCATGCCGACCTTGCCGTTGCTTTCGGGCACGTGCTTGACCAGCCAGTCGATGGTGTCCCAGGCATCGGTGGCATGGTCGACCTTGGTGGAATTCAGCGGCCCGCGCAGTGGCCGGGTCATCACATAATCGCCTTCGGAGCCGTACTTTCCGCGGATATCCTGGAACACGCGGATATAACCGGCATCGACGAACACTTCATCGCCCTGCGGAAGGATGTCGCGCATATGCGGCGAATCGATGCGCTTGGCGCGGTTGGCGGCATCGTATGGCGTACGGGTCAGCAGCATGGGCGCGTTGCGCGCGCCCTTGGGCACCACGATCACCGTATAAAGCTTCGTCCCATCGCGCATGGGAACCATCACTTCGCGCTTGTCGTAGTCATATCCCGCAGTGGGGGTGACAAACCCCTTGGCCGGAATGTCCGGCGTCATCGGCGCGGTCTGCGCCGACACGCTGGCGGCAATCATCAGGCTCAACAGCACCACAGGCACGACACGAACACGCATGGCTCTCTCCGGGAAGGTGATGGCGACCAACCTCCGCAGCCTAGCGCCGTTCTTCCCTGCCCGATATGTGCCGATGGTTGGCCGCGAACGGCCTCCTGGAGCAAAGCCTTGAAGCCTTGAAGCCTTGAAGCCAAAGCCTTGGTCTGCGGGCGTCCCTGGCTTGGGCCGGCGGGCATGGGGGTACGGGGGGCGCCGTAAACCCATCCATGGGGGCTCTTGCGAAACATCCATGTTTCGCAAAGCCCCCGTACCCCCATACCCGCCGACCCTTTGACAGTGAGCCGGTGGCCAATGAAACAGCGGAAAGTACCGACCGTTGGTCGGCACCGACGCCTAGGGTCGGTTACCAAACGACCGCCAACATTGCCAATCGGCACGGTAACGCATGACCCCAACCGAAGAATGCCGTTGCCGTTGCATTTGATTTCCCGGGGCAACCAGCCAACTGTCAAAGGCTGGCGGGGGTGGGTTTGCGGGACCGTAGAGCGCCATGGATGGCGCGAACGAGCCCCCATGGATGGGTTCACGGCGTGTCCCGCAAACCCACACCCGCCAGCCAAGCCGCAGACACCTACAGCCCAGAGCTTTTCGCGGTAAAGCGTGAGCGTTCTGAACGCCCACGCACCACGCAGGCCTTACTTCACCACACCACCACCCAACACCATCGGCGAAGTCTGCAGCGTCTCATTGGCCGAACGCGAAAGCTGCAGCTCGTAACGGCCTTCCGCAATCTTCCACTGCTTGTCGCCCGTATCGAAACTGGCCATTGCCTTCGGTTCGGCCTCGATGCGGATCCGGCGCGACTCACCCGGCTGCAGCATCACCTTCTGGAACCCGATCAGGCGGATCGGCGTGGTGCTGCCTTCCGGCATCTTCAGGTACAGCTGCGCCACGTCCGCGCCGGCCACCTTGCCCGTGTTGCGGACGTCCACCGTCGCCACCAGGCGCTGGCCCATCGCCGTGTAGGTCAGGTTGTCGTACTGGAAGCTCGTGTACGACAGACCGTGGCCGAACGCGAACTGCGGTGTCAGCCCCTTTGCCGCGAACCACTTGTAGCCCACGTTGGCGCCTTCGATGTTGTAATCGATGGTGTCGTCCGGCTTCTGCTTCGGGCTGAAGCCCAGCCCGTTCACGTGCGGGCGCGGCAGCTGCGACGCATCCACCGGCCAGGTCACCGGCAGCCGGCCGGACGGATTGACCTTGCCCGTCAGCAGCGCCGCAATCGCCTCACCGCCACGAATGCCCGGGTACCACGCCTGCAGCACCGCCGGCACCTGCTGCAGCCAGGGCAGCTCGACCGGGCCGTTGGTTTCCAGCACCACCACCGTCTTCGGGTTGGCCTTGGCCACCCCGGCAATCAGTTTGTCCTGGTTGTCCGGCAGTTGCATGTGCGGCAGGTCGACCGATTCGGCCGACCACTGGGTCGCGAACACGATCGCCACGTCGGCTGCGGCGGCAGCGCGCGCGGCAGCGGCCACGTCACGGCCGTCCACGTACTCGATGGTCGCGTCCGGGCGCTCGGCGCGCAGCGCCTCCAGCGGCGAGGACGGGTGGAAGATCACCGGGCCCGGCCACGTGGTCGGCAGCACGCCCGGCACCGCATTGGTGCCCTTGGCCGTCCAGCCCACCATCGACGAACCACCGCCCCCGATCACGCCCTTGTCGGCATGCCCACCGATGATCACGATGCGCTGCACGTCCTTGCCAAGCGGCAGCACATCGCCGGCATTGCGCAGCAGCACGCTGCCCTCTTCCACCGTGCGCTGCGCGGCGGCGAAGCCGGCTTCATCATCGATCGGCACATGCTGCGGCGGCAAATCGAAATTGCCGTGCGCGAACATCGTGCGCAGGATGCGCGCGACCATGTCATCCAGGCGCGCCTGCGGCACCGTGCCGCCGGCCACCGCCAGCCGCAGCGGCTGATCGAAGTACACCGCCTTGTCGAACACCTCGCCCGCCGACTGCTGGTCCAGCCCGGCCAGCGCCGCCTTGGAGCCGCTGTGCACGCCGCCCCAGTCGGACATCACGAAACCGGGGAACTTCCATTCCTGCTTGAGCACCTGGTTCATCAGGTAATCGTGCTCGCAGCCGTAGATGCCGTTGATGCGGTTGTACGAACACATCACCGAACCGGGCTTGCCGGCGTCCAGCGCGATTTCGAACGCCAGCAGGTCCGATTCGCGCATCGCCTGTTCGCCGATTTCAGCGCTGTGGAAGTTGCGCGAGGTTTCCATGTCGTTGAGCGCGAAATGCTTCATCGTCGAGATCACGTGCTGGCTCTGCACGCCCCGGATCGACTCGCCGACCAGGCGGCCGGCCAGCAGCGGGTCTTCACCGGCATATTCGAAGTTGCGGCCGTTGCGCGGGTCGCGCTGCAGGTTGACGCTGCCTGCCAGCAGGATGTTGAAGCGCTGCTGCCAGGCCTCGCGACCCATCGTGGCGCCGCCGGTGAACGCGATCTGCGGGTTCCAGCTCGAGGCGGTGGACGGGCCCGACGGCATCGCCGTGGCATGGTCGCCCTTGCGGATCCCGCCCGGATTGGTCACGCCCACACCGGCATCGGCCGACTGCTGGGCCGGGATGCCCAGGCGCGGCACGCCCGGCACGAAACCGGCCGAACCGACCGCGCCTTCCGGCAGCGGCCCGCCATCCTTGCCCAGCCCGAAGTAGCTGTGCAGCATCTGGAACTTCTCGTCCACGGTCATCCGCGCCACCAACAGTCTGGCGCGCGCATCCGCGCTCAGGCTGGTGTCCATCCACGGCGTGTCGCCGCCGACCGGTGCGCTGTAGCCCAGGGTCAACAACTGGCCGGCAACGGCCGCATCGTCGGTGAGGCGCAGCTTCACCGCTTTGCTGCTGGCCGAGTCGAAGCCCAGGCGGTAGCCGGTGCCATCTGCAGCCTTGGCAAACCCGGCTGCTATCGCAGTGGCGTCATCGGTGTTCAGCAACACGGCGGGGGCACCCAGGCGCGAATTGTCCACCAGTGCCTTCAGTCGAGTGCCATCGGCATCGGTGGCCCCGGTGTACAGCGCCACCACGTGGCGACCGTCAGTGAGGCGCAGGTAATTCAGGCCCGGCGCTTCCACGCCCGATTCTGCCTCCACCGGCAGGCGCGATAGCACGATACTGCCCCGCTGTTCGGCGGCGGCCGGATCGGCGCTGACGAAGCGATAGGTGTAGCCGAGATCGTCGGCCATGGCCGCCAGCGGGTCCGGGGCCTGCGCGCTTTCCATGGTGTCGGCCGGACGGATCGCATTGCCGATGGTCAGCGCATCCACGTCCAGCGCTTTCAGCTGTTCCGCCACCGTCTTGGCGTCCAGGTACGTCGGTGCCTGGTCCAGGCGCAGCACGGTGAAGGCATCGCTGGCGACGACGGGCGCGGCCAAGGCGGAGGCAGACAGCGACAGGGCGATGGCGACCGTCAGGACCAAGGGCTTTGTAATCGTTTTCATAAGCGGGCGAAACACCTTTGCTGACGCAGAAAATCCAGGGAGTCTTGCCGCAGAAGGGTGCAGCGCGCCGTCATGGCGGGATCCCGGCATGCATTGCGGCCGGCATCGGTCTACACGGGCACGCCAGCCACGATCAGGCCCCTCCGCCTGTCGCCACACAGCCATCGCATCCGCCGGGTGCCGTCACCAACACCCATCCGGCCAAGAGTCGTTCACCCTGTTCATCCGTGTCAACAGCGTGTTCAGGTTCGGGGCACATCCGAAGCCGTCCGTCCGGCGTTCATGGCCCCGGAACGAAGAGCAGCCGGCCAACGGCCGGGGCTACCCATTTAGGGAGTCGCCGACATGGCGGGTAAATTCATTAGCAATTTTGCTAATAATACGTAGCATGTCGGTCTCAACCCTTGACACCCGCACTGCCCATCCTCGCCCCCCATGCCCCGGTTTTCCGCCCTTTTCACCCTGTTCCAGCCTGACCGGGAGGTGCGTTGATGGGCGCGGTCGTGGCCCTGGAGCAGCTGCTGGAAAGCCGCCAGGTCTGGCGCGGACAACCGCGTGTGGCGGTTCCGGAAGCCGCTGCCCATCCGACCGGACACCCGGCGCTGGACAGCCGCCTGCCCGGCGGCGGCTGGCCGCCGGCAGCCTTGTCCGAAGTGCTGCTGGCCGCGCCCGGCCAGGGCGAACTGGCGCTGGTCTGGCCGACCCTGGCCCGGCTCAGCCAACTGCAGCAGACCGTGGTACTGGTCGCCCCGCCGTACCTGCCGCATGCTCCGGCCTGGGCCGGCGCCGGGCTGGCCCTGGGCCAGCTGCAGGTGGTCCACGCCAACCCGCGCGAAGCGCTTTGGGCCACCGAACAATGCCTGCGCTCGGCCGCCTGTGCGGCGGTACTGTGCTGGCCAGGGCATGCCGACGACCGTGCCCTGCGCCGGCTGCAGGTCGCCGCTGAAACCGGCCAGTGCCTGGGCTTTGCCTTCCGCGACAGCCGCCTGGCCCGCAACCCCTCCCCCGCCCCGTTGCGCCTGCAGCTCGATGCCGGCCAGGTGCGGGTGCTCAAATGCCGCGGCGGCATGGCACCGGCGCAGCCGTTGCCGCTGGCCCTGGCTCATTGAGGCGCCGCCATGCAGTGGGCCTGCCTGTTGCTGCCTCAACTGGCGCTGGACGCGGCCCTGCGCCAGCAGCCCGATCCGCGCGCACCGCTGGTGCTGGTCACCGGCCCGGCCCAGCGCCGCGTGCTGCATGCGGTCAGCCCGGCGGCGCGCCAGCTGGGCCTGCGCCGCGGCATGCTGCTGTCGGCCGCGCAGGTGCTCACCCGCGACATGCTCACGGTGGACTACGACCCGCGCGCCGAACAGGACACCCGCCAGCTGCTGGCCAGCTGGCTGTACGGCATCAGCTCGCAGGTGAGCTTGGCCTTCCCGCATGCGCTGGCACTGGAAATCGGCGCCAGCCGCGCGTTGTTCGGCGACTGGCCGGCGATTGAACAGCGCCTGCGCGAGGGCCTGGAGGAACTGGGCTTCCGGCATCGTCTGGTGGCCGCACCGAATCCGCACGCGGCCTGGGTGCTGACCCGCGTGCACGCCCGGCTGGGGGTGGATGCACACGCACTGGAGCCTGCACTGGCGCAGATCCCGATCGACCGCAGCGGCCTGCCCGCCGAGGCCGTCACGGTACTGGCCCGCTCCGGTCTGCGCACGCTGGGCGAGGCCTTCGCACTGCCCCGCGAGAGCCTGGCCCGGCGGTTCCCGGCCCAGGTACTGGCCCACCTGGATGCGCTGTGCGGTATCGGCAGCGCGCCGCTGCAGTACTTCCGCCCCCCGGACCGGTTCGATGCGCGGATCGAGTTCGAGTACGAAATCGACTCGACCCAGGCATTGCTGTTCCCGTTGCGCCGCCTCACCGCCGACCTGGCCGCGTTCCTGTGTTCGCGCGATGGCGGCGCGCAGCAGTTCGACCTGTGGTTCGAACATGAGCGGCACCCCGACACCCGGCTGACCGTGGGCCTGCTCGCACCCGAGCGCGACGCGGCGATGCTGTTCGAACTGGCGCGCAACCGCGTCGACCACCTGCGCCTGCCCGCCGGCAGCCGCGGGCTGCGCCTGCAGGCCGAACACCTGCCGCCGTTCGTGCCGGCCGCACGCGACCTGTTCGACCCGCGCCCGCAACAGGCCATGCCGTGGGAACAGCTGCGCGAACGCCTGCGTGCACGCCTGGGCGACGAGGCCGTGCAGGGCGTGGGGCTGCGCGCCGAACACCGGCCCGAACGCGCCAACGGCACGGCCGTCCAGACCATCAAAGGCCCGCCGCCGGTGTTGCCGTTGCGCCCGGGCTGGCTGCTGGCCACCCCGCAGCCACTGTACGACCCGGACCTGCGCATCCTGTCGGGGCCGGAGCGGATCGAATCGGGCTGGTGGGACGAAGGCGATGTGCGCCGCGATTACTACGTGGTGGAAACCGGCCAGGGCCAGCGCGGCTGGGCCTATACCGCTGCCGGTGCGCGGCACGGGCCGTTCATGCTGCATGGCTGGTTCGCATGAGCACCGCCCTGCCCGGTTACGCCGAACTGCATTGCCTGTCGGCCTTCAGTTTCCAGCGCGGTGCTTCCATCGCCGAAGAACTGTTCGCGCGTGCAAAGGAACAGGGTTACCAGGCCCTGGCGATCACCGACGAATGTTCGCTGGCCGGCATCGTGCGCGCCTGGCAGGCGGCGAAGAAACATGAGCTCGCCTTGATCACCGGCGCGGAATTCCAGATCGAAGACGGTCCCAAGGTGGTGCTGCTGTGCACCGACCTGGCCGCCTATGCCGGGCTGTGCCAGTTGATCACCACCTGCCGCCGGCGTGCGCCCAAGGGCCAATACCGTTGCCTGCGCGAGGATTTCGACGCCCTGCCCGACAGTCTGCTGTGCCTGTGGCCGGCGCGTGCGCCCAGTGCGGAGGATGCGGCCTGGCTGCATGCGCGCTTCGCGCACCGGCTGTGGCTGGCAGTGGAACTGCACCGCGAGGCCGACGACGTGGCCCGGCTCGAAGCACTGCTGGAATTCGGCTACGCCCACGACCTGCCGCTGGTGGCCGGCGGCGATGTACACATGCACGTGCGCCGCCGCCGTGCGCTGCAGGACACGCTCACCGCAATCCGCCAGCACTGCACCATCGCCGATGCCGGCTGGCACCTGTTTCCCAATGGCGAACGCCACCTGCGCACCCGCCAGGCCCTGGCCGCGCTGTACCCGCCCGAGCTGCTGGAAGAAACCCTGCGCGTGGCCGCGCGCTGCCGCTTCGACCTGGCGCAGCTGCAGTACACCTACCCGCGCGAGCTGGTGCCCGACGGCCACGACCCGGCCAGCTGGCTGCGCACGCTGGTGGAAGACGGCATGCGCTGGCGCTGGCCGGACGGTGCCAGCGCCGCGCAGCGCCGGCAGATCGAACACGAACTGGGCCTGATCCACCTCAAGCAGTACGAATCGTACTTCCTGACCGTGCACGACATCGTGCACTTCGCGCGCAGCCAGAAGATCCTGTGCCAGGGCCGTGGATCGGCGGCCAATTCGTCGGTGTGTTTCGTGCTGGGTGTGACCGAGATCGACCCCAGCCACATGGAGCTGCTGTTCGAGCGTTTCATCTCCGCCGAGCGCGACGAACCACCGGACATCGACATCGATTTCGAACACGAACGCCGCGAGGAAGTGCTGCAGTACGTGTTCAACCGCTACGGCCGCGAACGCGCCGCGCTCACCGCCGTGGCGATCAGCTACCGCGGCCGCAGCGCGGTGCGCGATGTCGCCCGCGTGCTCGGCCTGCCACCGGACCAGGTCAACGAACTGGCCGCCTGCCTGGACCGCTGGAGCAGCCACGAGCCGCTGCCCGAGGCGCTGCGCGAGCGCGGCTTCGACCCGGACACGCCGTTGATGCGGCGGGTGGTGGCGCTGACCGCCGAACTGGTGGATTTCCCCCGCCACCTGTCCCAGCACCCGGGCGGTTTCGTGATTTCCGAATACCCGCTGTCCACCCTGGTCCCGGTCGAGAACGCAGCCATGGCCGACCGCACCGTGATCCAGTGGGACAAGGACGACCTGGATGCCACCGGGCTGATGAAGGTCGACTGCCTGGCGCTGGGCATGCTCACCGCCGTGCGCAAATGCCTGGCCATGCTGCACGCGCACGGTGCCCCGGCGATGGGCATGGCCGACATCCCGGCCGGCGACACCGCCACCTACGACATGATCTGCCGCGCCGATACGCTGGGCGTGTTCCAGATCGAATCGCGCGCGCAGATGGCCATGCTGCCGCGCATGCAGCCTCGCTGTTTCTACGACCTGGTGATCGAAGTGGCGATCGTGCGGCCCGGGCCGATCCAGGGCGACATGGTCCATCCCTACCTCAATCGCCGCAAGCGGCTCAAGGAAGAAAGCATCGAAGAAATCGACTACCCACCGAAACTGGAAAAGGTGTTCAAACGCACCCTGGGCGTTCCGTTGTTCCAGGAACAGGTGATGCAACTGGCGGTGGCCGCCGCCGGTTTCACGCCCGGCGAAGCCGATGCGCTGCGCCGCTCGATGGCCGCCTGGAAGCGCCACGGCGGGCTGGAACCGCACCGCGACAAGCTGCTGGCCGGGATGGAAAAGAACCACTACAGCCGCGAGTACGGCGAGCGCCTGTTCGAGCAGATCAAGGGCTTTGGCAGCTATGGCTTCCCGGAAAGCCATGCCGCCAGCTTCGCACTGATCACCTACGTGAGCTGCTGGCTGAAGTGCCACCACCCGTCCGCGTTCGCTGCCAGCCTGATCAACAGCCAGCCGCTGGGCTTCTACACCCCCGACCAGATCCTGCAGGACGCGCGCCGGCATGGCGTGCCGGTACTGCCGGTGGACGTGCGCCACAGCGACTGGAACTGCACGCTGGTGCCGGCCGCACAGCCCGATGCCCTGCCCGGCATCCGGCTCGGCCTGCGCATGATTGACGGCTTCATCGAGGGCGTGGCCGAAGCGGTGATGCAGGCGCGCGCCCGGCATGCCTTCGACAGCGTGGCCGACCTGAGCCAGCGCGCACGGCTGGACCGCCGCCACCAGGGGCTGCTGGCCGACGCTGGCGCGCTCAAGGGGCTGAGCGGGCACCGCCACCGCGCGCGCTGGGATGTATCCGGCGTGGAAAAGCCGCTGCCGCTGTTCGAGACCGTCCGCGCCACCGCCGATGCGGACGTGGCGTTGCCGCCGCCAAGCGCGTTCGAGGACATGCAGGCCGATTACAACAGCACCGGCACCACGCTGGGCCAGCATATGGTGTCGTTCATCCGCGCCGAGCTGCGCGCACGCCGCTGCCAGCGCTCGGACGAACTGGCGCAGCTGCCGCATGGGCGCAGCGTGCGCTTCGCCGGGCTGGTGCGCATGCGCCAACGCCCGCAGACCGCCAGCGGGGTGACCTTCCTCACCCTGGAAGACGAAAGCGGCATGGTCAACGCGGTGGTCTGGCGCAGGACCGCCGACCGCCAGCACCGGGTGCTGGTGGAGGCACAGCTGATGCAGATCGATGGCCGGCTGGAGCGGGTGGATGGCGTGCAGCACCTGATCGTGCAGCGCATGCACAACCTCGACGCGCTGATCGATGGGGTGCGCACCCACAGCCGCGACTTCCATTGACCGTTTCGCGCCCCCCGTAGAGCGGGGCTCTGCCCCGCTGCTCTGCCCCGCTGCTCTGCCCCGCTGCTCTGCCCCGCTGCCCCATGTGATCCACATCACGCCGACGATAGATACAGACTTTTCCGACTGGTGCAGCCAATACGCCTTCGGCTATCGTCGCTGCCATCCAAGGATCCGGAGCCGGCCATGTCGCGCGCACTCACCCTCACCACACTGGCGGTTTCCAGCCTTGCCCTGCTGGTCTCGGGCTACACCGCCGTACGGCTGCACCAGAGCGGGTCGGCCGAGCGCGTGATCACCGCGCGCGGGCTGGTCATCCAGGATGGCAGCGGCCAGGCCCGGGTGATCCTCGGCGCGCCCCTGCCCGACCCGCTCAGCAAGGGTGTCTCGCAGGGCCCGCGCGCCTCGCCGCTGTCGGGCGTGGTGCTGCTCGGGGCCGACGGTTCCGAACGCGGCAGTTACGGCACCGCCGATGTCGGCGACGAGGCCTCGTTCACGCTGGACGATGCCAAGGGCACCACCGAAGTGTTCAAGATCACCGCCAACCCCGATCGCGGCGCCACCCTGGTGATCAAGCACCAGAACAGCACCGGCGCCATGCTCACCTCGTGGCAGGGCAAGCCGGAGCTGATTTTCCTCAACGATAACGGGCAGTCGCATTACATTCGTCCGGGGGCGGCTGCGGCGCCGTGAGAATTGGGATCTATCGATCCGGTAGCGCCGGCCGTTGGCCGGCTGCTTTTCGATCCGGGGTCATGAACGCCTGATGGGCGGCTTCGGTGGGCGTAAACGTCGGATCGTTGGCCGCAATCGTTGCGGGACCGGTTTCGGACGCTTGTGCCGCGCTGCGCGCGGTGTCCGGCCAACGGCCGGGGCTACGAATTCATACGTACCCATTGGGATCGGTATCAATCAACCATGGGCTTCGGCTATACCGGTAGCGCCGGCCGTTGGCCGGCCCAAGCGGGCTGCGATGGGCACGAAATGTTACGGACCCCATTTCGTCTGCCCGTGCGAAAATGCCTACTACGCCTGTTCCAGAACACACCATGTCCATCCCCGCCCCTGCCTGGCCGCAGGCCAATACCGTTGACGACTTCCGCCACAACCTGGACGCGGTGCATGCGCGCATTGCGGCCGCCTGCGCGCGTGCCGGGCGCGATCCGGGCAGCGTGCGCCTGCTGCCGGTGAGCAAGACCGTGGACGAAGCGCGCCTGCGCCTGGCGGTGGCCGCCGGCTGCGATACGCTGGGTGAGAACAAGGTGCAGGAAGCCAAAGGCAAGGCCGAAGCAATGGCCGACCTGGGCATCCGCTGGTCGGTGATCGGCCATCTGCAGACCAACAAGGCCCGTGATGTGGCCCGCTTTGCCAGCGAATTCCAGGCGCTGGACAGCCTGCGCGTGGCCCAGGCGCTGGACCAGCGACTGGCACAGGAAGGCCGCACGCTGGATGTGTTCGTACAGGTCAACACCTCGGGCGAAGCCAGCAAGTACGGTCTGGACCCGATCGAGGTCGCCGACTTCATGCAGCAGTTGCCCGCGTTCACCCAGCTGCGCGTGCGCGGGCTGATGACCCTGGCAGTGTTCTCTGCCGATCCCGAACAGGTACGCCCGTGTTTCGTGCGCCTGCGCGAGCTGCGCGACCGCCTGCGTCCGACCCTGCCGGCTGGCGTCAGCCTGGACGAACTGTCGATGGGCATGTCCGGCGATTTCGACATCGCCATCGAAGAAGGCGCCACCGTGGTGCGCGTTGGCCAGGCGATTTTTGGGGCGCGGGCCACTCCGGACAGTCATTATTGGCCGACGCCCGTCGCCTGATCCTGGTCCGCGCAGCCACGCAGGGCGTGGCTCTACGCCGCATCAACCACGGCACACCGCACGCCGTTACGCCGCATCAACCACATGCACCGCCCCGCCGTAGCGCCACGCCCTGCGTGGCTGCGATGCCCCCTCAGCGCGCCTGATCAACCACTCTCTGCATATGCCGCGCATGCTCCGCCGCCTGCGCCAGCAACCACTCCCGGAATGCCAGAAATCCCCGGTGCGTGGACGATCGTGGCGGATACACCAGCCAATGCGACCAGCGCGTCTTCAATCGATGCGGCGACAACGCGATCAACTGCCCTGAATCCAGCAACAGCCGCGCCCGCGTCACCCGTCCCAGCGCCACCCCGAAGCCATCCAACGCGGCACGGTGATGCGATTCGGAGTCATTGAGCATGGCCACATAGCGCGAAGGTGCGACCTCCCCGACCGCCGCGAACCAGCGCTGCCATTCGCCATCCGGATCGCCCAGCAGCGGCCACTGCGACAGCGGCAGCGCGCCTGCCCCGCCCATGCGCTCGACCAGTGAAGGACTGGCCATCGGCACCAGCCATTCGTCGAACAGCGGCTCCACATGCAACCCGCTCCACTGCCCGGCCCCCACCCGCAACGCGGCGTCGCACTGCAGCTGCCGCTCGAAATCGATGAGCCGTTCGCTGGATTCCAGGTTGAATTCTATTTCCGGATGGCAGGCCACGAACGAGCCCAGGCGAGGTACCAGCCAGTTGGACGCCATCGACGGCAACGCGCTCACCGACAGCACCCGGTCGTGGCGCGCTCCGAAGGGCTGCAGCGCCTGCGCGATCGCATCCAGGTGTGGACCGACCTGCTCCAGCAACCGCTGGCCTTCCGGCGTAACCCGAACCCCGCGCGGTTGCCGCTGCAGCAGCGCATAGCCCAGGCGCTCTTCGAGCTGCCGCATCTGGTGGCTGAGCGCACTGACGGTCAGGTTCAACGAATCCGCCGCCCGGGTCAGGTTGCCCAGGCGTGCGGCGGTGACGAAATTCTGCAACGGCTGAAGGGGGATGCGGGACATTGCGACTTGATTCCATTTCAAGTGAGACTTGCGAAATGATCGCTTTTGCAGCCACCATCCTGCCCCTATCGTGAGCTCCTCTCAAGTGGAGGACGCACATGAACATCTACAGCGGATTGTTGTTCCTGCACGGGCACATTGCCGATACGGGGCTCGCCCGGCAGTTGGCGGCCACCCCCGCCGCTCCGCAGGAGCCGGCGTTGGGCAGCCCACGCGCCAGTGTCGCCGCACGGACCGCACCCACCCGGCCGTCGCCCACCCCGATCCCCGGTACCTGCAGCCGCTGAACAGCACGATCGCCGGACCCGCGCAAAAGAAAACGGCAGGCCGTTGCACCGGCCTGCCGTTGTCCTGTCACTGCATGCGGTGGGGTCAGAAGCGGAACTCGCCGCCCACGCTGATGGTGTCCACGTCCACGTCCACGCCGCTGAAATCGCCCTGGCGGCGGTCGTAGTTCAGGCTCAGGCCCCAACGGCGGTTGAAGTCGTAACCGACGTTCACGCCGTAGTACGGCTTGGTCGAGCTTTCGTCATCGACCACGTCGAAGGTGTCTTCGCGCACCTGCGCGGTCAGGCGCGCGATGCCGGCGCGGGCGCCGATGAAGAAACCGGTGTTGTCGACGCCGAAGTTCTTCTTGGCCACCAGGCCCACGCCGATCGAGACCAGGTCCAGCTCCTGGTCGTAGCCCAGGTCCTTGTTGTACAGCGAACCGATATGGCCTTCGACACCGATGTTCGGGGTGAACCAGTACCCGCCGCCGACTGCGCCGGAAGTGTCCGACTCGCTGCCACGAAAACCGTCGTAGCGCACTTCGGTATCGCTGCTGCCCAGTTCCGCGCGGACAAACGCGTGGCCGGCCATGGCATCGGTCGACAGGGTGGCCAGCGCAATGGCGGCGGCCAGGGTCACGTACTTCTTCATTCAGATCCTTCCAAAAGATGGTTTGCCCGTCTGGGCGGCGCCACTTTGCCTCCTGTTCATGTTTGTGTCAATTCCGTTAAACGAGCGCTCAGGCCGCCGCCTCGGGGAGTCTGGCAATCACCTTGAATTCCACGTCGAATCCACTCAACCAGGTGACTCCGACTGCAGTCAGGGTCGGGTGCGGCGCCTGCCCCCAGTACTCGGGCACGATTGCCCACACCCGCTCCAGGATGCGGTCCGGGTCGATCATGAAGACCGTCACGTCGACCACGTCGTCAAACGTGCACCCGGCCGCCGCCAGCACCGCGTTGAGGTTGTCGAAGAGCTTGTGCACCTGCGCTTCCAGCCCCGGTTCGGGCGAACCGTCCTCACGGCTGCCGACCTGGCCGGAGACAAACAGGAAGCCATTGGAACGAACCGCCGGCGAATAACGGTAGCGGGCATACAGGTCCTGCCGACCGGAAGGGAACACGACCTCGCGACTTGCCATTGCTGACTCCAAAGGGGTATTCGCCCCGGGTGATGGGAGGTCTCCACGGTAGGTGCAGCGGCGCTGGCGATAAACGACCCACCTTGACCATCACTGTTTGTAGAATCCAAACAATTGCCCGCAGGAGTGCCGATGGACCGTTTCGATGCCATGCAGGCCTTTGCCCGGGTCGTGGAGACCGGCAGCTTCACCAAAGCCGCACAGACCCTGCACATGAGCCGCACCACCGTGACCCAGCTGGTGCAGCAGTTGGAAGCGCGGCTGCGCGTGCGCCTGCTCAACCGCACCACCCGCCAGGTCAATGTCACTGCCGATGGCGCGGCGTACTACGAGCACGTGGCCCGGCTGCTGGGCGACCTGGACGATGCCGAGACCAGCCTGTCCAGCTTCGCCGCCAGCCCGCGCGGCCGGCTGCGGGTGGATGTGCCCGCGCCGCTGGCGCGGTTCCTGCTGGTTCCGGCCCTGCCTGGCTTCCATGCGCGTTACCCGGACATCCAGCTCGACCTCGGCGTCAGCGACCGCAACGTGGACCTGATCGATGAGAACGTGGACTGCGTGATCCGCGGCGGCGTACTCACCGATCCATCGCTGGTGGCGCGGAAAATCGGTGACCTGCAGGCGGCATTGTTTGCCGCGCCGGCATACCTGGACAGTGTCGGCGTGCCAGATCATCCCGGCGCACTGGAAGCCGAACCGCATCGCATCGTCGGCTACCGCGGCTCACGCAGGGCCGGGGTCATGCCCTACGTCCTGCAGCGCGGCAACGAGACGCTCACCGTACAGGGCCGACATGTACTTGCGGTGGACGATGGCAACGCCTACCTCGCCGCCGGCGTCGCCGGCCTGGGTGTGTTGTGGCTGCCGGAGTATGTAGCCGCCACACATGCGCAGCGCGGCGAGCTGCAGCGCGTGCTCACCGACTGGACGGTACCCGCCATGCCACTGCACATTGCGTTCCGGCCCAACCGCCATGTCAGCGCCAAGCTGCGGGTCTTCATCGACTGGGTCGCGGACCTCGTGGCCGCTCACCTGCCCATCGCCACCCCGCCGTAGAGCCACGCCCTGCGTGGCTGAACCGGCAAGCATCGCGCACAGCCACGCAGGGCGTGGCTCTACCTGACGACCAGAGTATCGCCCCTGCAGATGTCCACGTCGCGATAGAACGCCTGGCTCCCGTTGCGGAACTGCAGGTGCAGGTCGAAGCGGCAGCCGGCATTGCCCAGGCGCACCGTGGTGCTGCCACCACCGCCCGCGACGGGGTCGATCTGGCGCGACTCGAAGGCCTCGGTACCGGCCGCGGCCACCTGCAGTGCGGTGATGCTGTTGTCGCTGCGGTTGAGCAGCAACAGGTAGCGCGGCACGTCACCCGCCTGGGCAGTCAGGGCGGCGAGCAACAGGGCGGTCACAACAGCGCGACGACAGAACATGGCGGCAGGCTCCAGCGGGAATGAGACTGCATCACGCGCCCGCACTACCGGCGCAGCAACCGATCCGGGACCAATCGTCGTAGCGGAAGGACCAATCGTAATGGGCCCCCATGGCGCTTCTTCGGTGCCCGCCGTGCGCCTAAGATGGCCCTGCCCCGCCATCCCGGGCGTCCTGGATACCGGCCATGATGGTTCGCCTTGGCAGTACCTCGATCACCCTGCCCCGCTACCTGCTGCTGTGGACGGCAGTGGTGCTGGTGTTTGCCGTGCAGCATTCGCTCAGCGATGGGTTGCATGGCAACAGCTGGCCCTTCCTGGTCCACCTGCGCTGGGCGATGATCCAGTGGTACACGTGGGCGGCACTGGCACCACTGGTATTCCGCCTGGCCGAACGCTATCCGATGGATCCCGCCCGACGCCTGCGTGGCCTCGGTCCGCAGGCCCTGGCCAGTCTGGTCGTGACCTTCGGGGCGATGGTGATCGGCGCGCTCACCTCCACCCTGTTCGAACCCAGCGACTTCTTCGAACAGCTGGGCTACTTCCTGGCACAGCACTTCGCCATCGGCCTACTGACCTATTGGGCGCTGTTCGCGATCCAGCAGGCGCTGCACTTCCATGCCGAGAAGGCACGACGCGAAGTAGAAGCCAGCCGGCTGGCCACCGAACTGGCGCAATCGCGCCTGCTGGCCCTGAAATCGCAGCTTCAGCCGCATTTCCTGTTCAACACGCTGCACGCGATCATCACCCTGCTCGACGAAGACACGGTCTCGGCCGAAGACATGCTGCTGCGCCTGAGCGAGCTGCTGCGCGCCTTCCTGGAAGACTACGACGGCCAGGAAATTCCGCTGCGGCAGGAGCTGGACCTGATCGAGCTGTACCTGGGCATCCAGCGCATCCGCTTCAAGGATCGGCTCACCACACGCACCTACATCGCCCCTGACACCCTCGACTGCGCCGTGCCCAGCCTGCTGCTGCAGCCGCTGGTGGAAAATGCGGTGCGCCACGGCATCGGGCAACGCGTGGGTAGCGACGTGATCGAAATCGAAACGCGCCGCGACGGCGAGGTGCTGTGCATTGAAGTGCGCAACCGCAACAGCACGCTCCACGCCCTGCCCGGTGCACCGGCGGGGCACGGCATCGGCATGTCCAACACGCGGCTGCGCCTGAAGGAACTGTACGGCGACGCCGCCGACGTGCGGCTGGACATGATCTGGCCCGAAGGCGTGGCCTGCCGTGTGCGGCTGCCGTTCCGTGACGTTGGCCCGGCAGACGATGAGCCGGAATTCCATGCCGGGGTCGCGCCAGCGTGAGCATCACGGTACTGGTGGTGGACGATGAACCCATCGCCCGACGCGCGATCGTGCGCCTGCTCGCCGAAGACCCGGCGCTGGAACTGCTGGGCGAATGCGGCGACGGCGTGTCGGCCGTAAAGGCGATCCGCGACCGATCACCGGACCTGGTATTCCTGGACATCCAGATGCCGGCAATCACCGGGCTGGACGTGGTGGCGACCATCGGCGCCGAGCGCATGCCCGCCACCGTGTTCGTCACCGCGTATGAGCAGTATGCGGTGAAGGCCTTCGAAGCCAATGCCGTGGACTACCTGGTCAAACCCTTCAGCCGCGAGCGCTTCGCCGCCACCCTGCAGCGTGTACGGCAGCGCCTCGCGCAACCAACCGGCAGCAGCGCACAGGCGACCACGCAGATCCTGCAGGCACTGGACGCGCTGCGCCAGCGCGAAGCCTACCTGCAGCGCATCCCGGTGCGGGTGGACGAACACGTCGTGCTGATCGACGTGGACGACATCATCTGGGTCAAGGCCGCGCGCAACACCGTTGAGATACACCTCGCCAGCGGCATGCACGAACATCGCGGCACCATGGTCGCCCTCGCCGCGCGGCTGGACCCGCGCCATTTCGCCCGGGTCCACCGCTCGGCCATCGTCAACATCCGCAGGGTCAAGGCCATCCACCCGTGGTTCAACGGCCACCATGTGGTGACCCTGGACACCGGGCAGCAACTGCGCATGAGTCGGTATCAGAATGAAGCCTTTCTCAAGCTGGTGTCCACACGCCACCCCACGTGACGCGTTCACCATGTCACCACCCCGAACGTCAGTATCTGGATGCGGTGCAGAGCTGGCTCAGCCGGATGTACGTTCCGCATCGGAGGGCGGCTCGACTTCATGGGCGTTGGCAGGGTTGTCCAATTTCATCGTATTCCCATCCGAAGAAGCTCTCAGCATCACTCTGGACTCGTTTCCAAACTGGTCGATATAGCCCATCAACCCGTGTTGATAGCTGTAGTTGTTGCACATTCGCCCCATGCCGTCGCGAATGCGAGCTGCCGTCGCCTCTCCCGGCCTATCATCTACTGTGAACGAGACCACATAGCCATGGCCGACGCAACTAGCATAGGTCACTTGGCGCCGCTCCCCTTTGGGAAACGCGATGTGCTCCATTCTCCCGCTATCCTTGTTCCACGCGTAGTGGGCCCCACGCTGATTGAGCTCTCGATGGTTGACGGAGCCCACAATTTTGTAATTCGGGTCCGTGAAATATATGTAATAAAGATCGACATCAAAATTGGGGGAGTTCGCCGCATTATGCGGTCCCGTCATGCCAAAACAAGACCAAGGGAGCTCCTTGGGCGCCCGCCCATCAACGATGATGTAGCTGTCAAACTTTCCCGGAGAGGGATTTGGCGTGTTCGATACGAACGTGACCCCTGCGGGAGATACGCACCGCAAGTTTTCTTGTCTGCACGAGGTCGGTGTACAGCCAGCGCCTAACCACCTGGGCGCGACCGAGCTGAGACGCAGGCTGGTCTACGGGGTGGACATCGTGGGAGCCGTCACGCGCTCCCTGAACCTGCCAGTCGTAAACGAAGTCAGTGTCCGCGAACAGAGCCTGCCCGACCCTGTACGGATACGATTCGGGATCTTCATATTCGCACAGACGCAGATCGAGGCTGGAATAGTCAGTGGGAATCTCCACTACAACGCCATCTTCATCACGCGCCTCCAGAATTATCTCGACAGGGATCTGCTGCCGGTTGTTGGCATAGACCGGGCAACGCACCTTGTCCCTACCCTGACAGGTAACCTCAAACCTGCTCAGGTGCGTCCAAGGCTTCTTCCACTCTGGCAGCTTCCCCTCAGGCACGACCTCATCGCAGGAACTACCAGCACTTTCAGTATTATCGGCTCCCATCTTCATGTACTCCCATGTCAAGGACCTCGGCTGTGGTTTCAAACAGCATGGATCGCAAGCGCGGGATACGTGGACGATGATCCGCTCACGGAACCACTGGGCTGTACCGAACAGGCAATGTGTAGCGGGCGTGTCATCCAGGACAAGCCCACTGAGCGCAGCTCACTGCTCGCGATTCATCCCCGTGAGACGCCAACATAATCCGGAGAATGTTATCGGGGCGTAGTCAAAGCAACGGGCGCAGAACGCTGCTGGGCATCGACACAGCGCGTAGAGCCGGGCTCTGCCCGGCTGCCCGCAATGTCGGACGTCCCGGCCGGGCAGAGCCCGGCGCTACAAAGGGCGCTCGTCGCTGCGTAGGGTCAGCACTTCCACGCCGCTGTCGGTCACCAGTACCGTGTGTTCGGCCTGCGCCGACAGCTTCCCATCACGCGTGGTCACGGTCCAACCATCCTCACTCATATCGATCGCCGCCCGACCCTGGTTGATCATCGGCTCGATGGTGAAGGTCATGCCCACTTCCAGCTCCACCCCGGTCCCGCGCTTGCCGTAGTGCAGCACCTGCGGCTCCTCGTGCATTTCCCGGCCGATGCCATGCCCGCAGAACTCCCGCACCACGCTGTAACCGTGCGCCTTGGCATGCTGCTGGATGGCAAAGCCCACATCGCCCAACGTCACGCCCGGGCGGACCACTGCGATTCCCTTCCACATCGCTTCGCGGGTCACCCGCACCAGTCGCTTTGCCTGGAAATCGACCTCGCCAATCAGGTAGGTCTTGCTGGAATCAGCAATGAAGCCATCCTTCTCCAGCGTGATGTCCAGGTTGACGATGCTGCCGCTGCGCAGCACGTCGCCCGCAGACGGCACGCCGTGGCACACCACATCGTCGATCGAGCTGTTGAGCACATAACCAAATCCATACTGGCCCTTGCTCGCGGGCCGCGCGCGCAGCTCGTCGACGATAAACCGCTCCACCCAGTCATTGACCTGCAGCGTACTCATGCCCTCGAGCGGCAGCCGGTCCAGTGCCTCGAACACCGACGCCAACAGACGTCCGGATGCCCGCATCAGCGCCTGTTCCTCAACTGTCTTGATCACGCGACCGCCACCCGCAGGGCGCCGGGGTCCACACCAGCCGCCCTGAGTTCACGGTTGACGATCTCCTGGTAGCTCATGCCCGGACTCATCTCGCACAGCATGCCTACCTTGATCCAGAAGCCGGCCTGCGCGTTGATGGAACGGCCGGAAACGCTGCTGGCGCGGCGCAGGTTGTCGTGCAGTTCGTCGTCGATGTTGACGATGCCCATGGAAAGTCCCGCAGTGGCGTATATACGAATTATATACGATACGTATACTAACGTCAGCCCAGATGCGCCATCATGTCCAGGCGGGGTCCGCAGTGAAATCGATGGTCAACCAGAACTCACTGCCACGCGCCTCCAGACGCTCGGCGATTTCATCACGCAGCGCATCCACGTTCCCGATGGTGCCGATCACCGTGTCGGGATGGGTCAGGATGTGGATTTCCACGAAGCGCATGCGCCCCATCTTGGCGACGTGGCTGGTGAAATCAAGATAGCCGTGTTCGGCTACGAACTGCGTCATCACCGCCTGCACGCGCGCGTCCAGCGAATCCGGCGCGACCTGCAGCACTTCGCGCATGGCCTTCCAGGCACTCCGCAGCGGCACTGGCAGCACCGCCAGGCTGATGATTGCCAACACCAGCGGATCCAGGAACGGAATCCAGTGCGCGTGGTCGCCGTCTTCCAGCAGCAGCGCCAGGGCAAAGGCCAGCACCACTGCCAGGCTCATCATGCCGCTGAGCAGCCAGGCACGTACATCCAGCCACAGCAGCGGCGAGTTCAACCGTGCCGCATGGATGCGCACAAACCCGGCCATGCCCAGGTTGCTCACGCACAGCAGGGTCGCCCACATCAAGGCCGGTCCCGCGCGGACCACGTGTCCGCCGGTGGTGAGCCCAATGACCGAATTGGCCAGCGCATAGATGCACGCCAGCGCCAGGATCGCCCCGCCCAGCGCTTCCACCATCGGCTCCAGGTGCCAATACCCGTACTGGAAGCGCGGGCTGCCTTCACGCCCCAGCAGCCGCAGCACCGCCAGTGCCACCAGCGTCAGCGCCACATCGACCAGGCTGTACACGCCGTCGAACAGGATCGCCTGCGACCCCACCAGCAAGCCGCCGATGAAGCCGGTGGCGCTGACCGCCACCGTTACCCCGATCGAGAATTTGAGGATCCGCTGCTCGCGTGCTGTGTCCATCGCCTGCCGAAGATCCTGGCCACAGCTCAGGTCTTCAGTACCTCCACCTTGTAGCTCGGCACGTCGCCGTCGCGGTCGATGATAAGCCCGTGCACGTCCGACTCGAAGCCCGGGAAGCGCGCGTTCTGCTCGCGGGCGATGCGCAGCGACTGGATGATCGGCTCATCCGGTGCACCGAAACGTTCGCCGGGCATGATCGTCGGAATGCCCGGCGGGTACGGCACCAGCATGGTCCCGGCGATGCGTCCGCTGATCGCTTCGATATCGACCCGCTCGATCTGCCCACGCACCAGGTGGTCGTAGGCCTCGGCCGGGGTCATCACCGGCTCGGGCAGGTCCACGTACATCTCGCGCATCACCTGGGCCACGGCAAACTCACGATTGAAGGCATGCAGCGCACTGCACAGATCACGCAGGCCCCAGCCGGCATACGCCTGCGGGTAGTCGGCAGCCAGGCCGGGCAAGGCGCGGGTCAGCGGCGCGTTGGCGTCGAACAGCGCCTTGAAGGCCATCAGCTCGGTGACCAGCGTGCTCCACTTGCCCTTGGTGATGCCCATCGAGAACAGGAACAGCACCGAGTACAGGTTGGTCTTCTCCACCGTGATGCCGCGCGTCCACAGGAACTTGCTGAGCACCGCAGCGGGAATGCCAAGCTCGCCCAGCTCGCCGTCGATGGAAAGTCCCGGGGTGAGCAGGGTCACCTTGATCGGGTCGATCAGCACATAGTCCTCGACCAGCCCGTCGAACCCGTGCCAGTGCGCATCGGGCTGCAGGTACCACTCCTCGCGCTTGGCCACCATCGGGGCGGGTGCGTCGCCCTTGGCCAGCGAACGCTCCAGCTTGTCCGGCTGCCACACGCTGAACCACCAGTCGTCGCGGCCCAGGTCTTCGCGCACGTGCAGCATGGCGCGACGGAAGGCTATCGCCTCATCATGCATCTCCTGCACCAGCGACTCGCCCGCCGCGCCCTCCATCATCTTGGAGGCCACGTCGCAGGCAGCAATCACCCCGTAATGCGGGCTGGTGGTGGTGTGCATCATGAAGGCTTCGTTGAAACGTTCCGCATCCAGCGCGCGGGTGGCCGCGTTGCGCACGTGGATCATCGAGGCCTGCGAGAACGCAGCCAGCAGCTTGTGGGTGGAATGGGTGGTGAAGATGATCGCATCCTGGCCACGCGGCTTGCCCTTGGCCATGCCGTAGTGGTTCTCATAGAACGGATGGAACGCCGCATAGGCGTACCAGGCCTCATCGAAGTGCAGGAAATCCACCGCACTGCCGATTTCCTCGGCAATCTTCTCGGCGTTGTAGCACAGCCCGTCATAGGTGGAATTGGTCACCACCGCGATGCGCGGCTTGGAGCCGGCGCGGAACGCCTTGCTGGCCAGCGGATTGGCGGCGATGGCCTGCTGCATCGCCTCGGGGGTGAACTGGTCCAGGCTGATCGGCCCGATGATGCCGTGCGCGTTGCGGCTGGGGGTGAAGTACACCGGCACCCCGCCGGTCATGATCAGCGCGTGCAGCAGCGATTTGTGGCAGTTGCGGTCGACGAACACCACATCGCCCCGCCCCACCGTGCCATGCCAGACGATCTTGTTGGCAGTGGAGGTGCCGTTGGTGACGAAGAAGGTGTGGTCGGCGCCGAAGTTGCGCGCCGCCTCGTTTTCGGCTGCCTTGATCGGCCCGCTGTGGTCCAGCAGCGAACCCAGCTCCGGCACCGAGATCGACAGGTCGCTGCGCAGCGTGTTCTCGCCGTAGAACTGGTGGAACGCGCGCCCTACCGGCGACTTGGTGAACGCCACCCCGCCGGCATGGCCGGGCGTATGCCAGGAATAGTTGGACTCGGCTGTGTGGTGGATCAATGCCTTGAAGAACGGTGGCAGCAGGTTGTGCATGTAGTCTTCTGCGGCACGCATCACCTGGCGGGCGATGAAGCTCTTGGTATCTTCGAACAGGAAGATATAGCCGTGGATGTACTTGAGCAGCTTGCTTGGCACCTTCTCGATGGTGCGGCGCTCGCCGTACAGGAACACCGGCAGGCCGGCGCGGCGTGCGCTCTGCTCGCGCAGGAAGGCCAGCAGGCGCTGGAACTCACCGGGCTTGTCCTCGGTACCATCGATGGAGATCAGTACCGCCGATGCGGCCACATAGGTGCGCGCACCGGCCTGGGCGTCAGCCAGGGTGAGCCCGCACAACACACGCTGCTCGCTGCCACGCAGCTCCTCGACCAGTGCGCGGATCAGGATGCCACCGATGCGCGGGGACTCGTAGTCGTCGTCGATGACGATGATCGGGTAATCCAGAGACTTGAAGTACACAGCATTTCTCCTGGGGGAAGGTCACGAAAGCGTCGTACTGCCGGCCGCGTCCAGCGGCGGCAGCTGGCCACGCTGGCGGCGGCGCTCCTCGCTGAAGAACGGGTAGAACACGGTGATGAACAGCACGAACAGGAAGGCGTACTGCACGATGCTGCCGGACGAGCCGAAGATCGCCCACAGGCAGTACACGACGGTGATGCTGGTCAGGAACCAGAACGCGCCGGTATGCACCAGGGTGTGCGAGCGCTCGACCACGAAGTAGCAGGCCACGCAGGAATAGATGTAGGGCAGCAGGGTCAACACCACCGCCGCCGAGGTGATCACGTCGAACTGCGCCGATGCGGTTTCCGAGGTCGAGGTGACCAGCACCGCCAAGGTCATCAGCACCGCCACGATCAGCACGCCCTTGACCGGCACGTCGTCCTTGTTGGTCTTGCTGAACACGCTGGGGAACAGCCCGTCATCAGAGGCCGCCTTGGCGCTCTGCGCGGTCAGCAGGATCCAGCCGCCCAGCGAACCGGCCGCGCCCACGAAGGCGCACAGGCTCACCAGCGCCCCGCCCCACCCGCCTACCGCGTTGGCCGCCGCCAGCGCGAACGGTGCATCGGACACCTGCAGGTCGCCATTGGGCACCATGCCCATGATCACCGACGAGCTGGCGATGTAGGCCACTGCTGCGAGGAACACGCCGGCCAAGGTGGCACGCGCCACGTTCTTCTCCGGGTTCTCCACCACCCCGGCAGTGACCGAGGCCGATTCCACCCCGATGAATGCCCACAGCGTCAACGCAGCTGCACTGGAAATCGCACCGAAGTTGGATTCGCCCGACACGTTGTAGGCGCCCTTGAAGATGGCCGGGTCGAAGAAGAACCAGCCGAAGATTGCAATGCCCAGGATCGGCACCAGCGCGAAACTGGTGGTCACCGTCTGCAGCCGGCTGACGAACGCCGGGCCGATCACGTTGGCGAAGCTCAGCGCCCACACCAGGGCCAGCACCGCGATGCAGCGCGGCACCGGCTGGGACAGGATCGGGAAGAAGTAACTGAAGTAGCCCACCGCCGCGATCGGGATGGCCACGTTGCCGATCCAGTTGGCGAACCAATAGATGGTGTTGGTCTGGAAGCCCATGTATGGCCCGAACCAGTCGCGTGCATAGGCATAGGGGCCACCCGCCTTGGGCGCCAGCTTGCCCAGCTTGGCGAACACGAAGGCCAGCAGCAGCGCACCGGCCGTGGTTACCAGCCAGCCCCAGATCGAGGCGGTGCCGATCTTGGCCAGGCTGGAAGGCAGCAGGAACACCCCCGAACCCATCATGTTGCCGGCCACCAGGAAGGTGGCGCCGACTACTCCGATTTTCTTCGCTTGCGCCATGACCGTCTCTCCGCTACTTGATGAAGTTGTATTGCAGGCTGCCCTGCACCCGCACCGTGTCGGCGCGTTGTCGGTCCTGCTGTTCCAGTTGCCCGTACAGCACTTCCATGCCCATCGTCCACGACGGTGCCGGGCTCCAGATGAGGTTGAAGACCCCGTAACGGCTCTGGCGGAAGGCATCGGCCGCGAGCGCGGCATTGCGCGCCATGGTCAGCTGGCCGTAGATCAGGTTCGATCGCCACAGCGGCGACCAGTAATGCGTGTAGCCGACGAAGCCGCCCTGCAGCGACAGTGCGTGCAGGCGTCCGTCCAGGCCGATCACCGCGTCCAGCCCAGATCCGGTGAGGTCGGCGGTGTAGCGGCTCAGGCCCTTGCCGCCCAGCGCGCCGAACAGCAGCAGGTCCTGTTCGCCTACCGAGGCCGAACCACTGAGCTGGATGCCGCCGCCGAAACGACGGTCATCGCGCTGGTCGCCGTCATAGCCCAGGCTGCGCGCCACCCCGCCCAGCTGCAGGTGTCCCCAATCGCGTTCCATGCGCGCGGTGACGGTTACGTCCGGCATGCGGTTCGCCGCCACCGTGCCATCGGTGATGCCGGCCAGTTGCGCGTCGGGATCTTCAGCCGCGACGGTCAGCGTGTTGCCCTTGCCCATTGCGAAGTTGTGGTGGATGCCGGCCACCAGCAGGTAGCCGGCGCCACCGGGGCCGGCGAAATCCAGCGTATCGGGCAGGCTGTCGGCATCCATGAAGGTTGCGTAGCCATAGCCGGCATAGGTGTTGCCGAGCTGCCCGTACGCATGCCGCAGGCGGAATTCGTACCCGTCGCTGCTGCCGAAGAAATCGTTCTCCAGGTAGAACCGCAGGTTGCCGCGCGTGGTCGGGCGGCGCGCTTCGAAGCTGAAACGGGTCTGCTTGGCATGCAGGTTGAAATTGGAGACATCGCGGTGGCTGCTGCCGACCGGAATGGACGACGTCACGAACTGGTCTTCGTCACCGGCCGCACGCGTATCAGCAATCGCATCCAGCTTTGCGTAGCCGCCGATGCGGATCAGCGTATCGGTGTTGGGAATGGCGAAGAACCCCTTCAGGTCGGGGTCGGTCGGACCGGCGGCACTGTCAGGGCGCGACGCCGCCGACGACGGGTCGGCCACCGAATCGCGTGGCGGCAGGATCGCGTGGCCGGTGCCGGGCACCTGGGCGGTGGTGGCATGGGCCAGTGTGGCCGACGGCGTGACCGCCGTGGGGGCTGCGGTAGTCACTTCGGGGCGCGCCGCAGGCGTTCGCCCTTCCGCCGTTTCCAGCGCATCCAGGCGTTTTTCCATCGCCTCCAGCGTCTGCCGAAGGGTGCGGATGTCCTGCCGCAAGGCGTCGGCGGAATCCTGTGCATGGACGGGTACCGCGAACAGGGTGACGGCAGCGAACAGCAGCACGACAGAGCAACGCATCACGCCCTCCTTGAACCGCAGACGATACTGCCGGCAACGGCTGGAACGCTCACGCGTCCGGCTGATATCGGCACCCGCGTGGGATTCCCTCCTCATCCCGGGTGGCGCGCAGAATCCACGCGTGCCAGCGCTTTGAGTAACAAGGCGGAAGTGAGTGTGTCGTGAAGTCTGTGCGTCCGCGCCATGACGTGGCGGCACCGCACTGCAGAAGCTGTCGAAACCCATGCGCGCAGTGTGGTCGCGCGCCTGGGTTTCGACCTTGATTCAGATCAACGCGGGCCCATCACCTTTTCCATGTCCTCGCCCTGCGGCATGCCGGACACGCGCTGCACCAGGCCCTGTGCATCACGGAACAGAATGCCCGGGGTGCCCTGGAAGCCCAGTTCGACCATCAGCACCTGGTTGGCGTCCAGCTTGTTGGCCAGTTCCGGCGCGATGCTGGCTGCAGGCTTGATACCGCCCTTGCTGAAATCATGTTCGTTCTGCAGGAATACCGCGCTTGGATTGGGTGCGCCAAGGATCGCCGCTGCCTTGGCCGGGCTGTCCTCGCGGATCACCCCCACCATCACGTGACGCAGCTGCACCTTGCCGCTGTCCACCCATGGGCGGGCTGCTTCCCAGAACCGATGGCAGTACGGGCAGTTGGCGTCGCTGAAGGTGTACACCACGCGCGGCGCATCCGAACGGCCATCGCGCACCCAGGCGCTGGCATCCAGCCGCGACCAGATCCGGTCCGCCATCGGCTTGGCGACCAGCTTGTCCAAGGGCGTGGCACCGACATCTTCGCCCTTCTCATTGAAGAGCGTACCCACCATCACATTCTTGCCGTCCGCAGTAACATACGCGGCCGCCGGCTGCTGCCCGCCTACCACGCCGGCAAAGCCACGCAGGCCGCCCGGCGCGTCGAATTCGCCGATCACCTCAAAGCCATGCTTTTCGATCCCCTTGAGCACCGCCGGCCGGCTTGCGTCCGCTCCGGCAGCAGGCTTCGCGGCAGCCTTGGCCGGCGCCGGACCTTGCTGGGCCTGGCTGCAACCGGCCACCGCCAACAGCAGGGCGGCACCCAGCACGGAGCCCAGCATGGGCGAGGTCTTCAACAACATGGCAACTCCTGGAATAAACGCCCACGGCGAACGACACACAGGGTAGTCGCATCTGTCCGTGCGTGCAGCCGCTGGCCGCCCCTGTATCAGGCGGCCGGGCGCAACGGTTCGCTCTGCAGCTGCGGAAGCGGGCCGCGCGGACGCTCACGGCGCTGCGCGAAGATCTGTCGACGGTAACGTGCCGGCGTCACCCCGACGATGCGCAGGAACAGGCGGCGGAATGCACTCTGGTCCGAGTAACCCACCGCCCACGACACCTCATCGACCGCGCCGCCGGCCTGCAGCAGCAACTGCGCCTTGGCGATGCGCAGGCGCTGGCAGTATGCGATCGGGCGCAACCCGGTGGCCTTGAGGAAGCGCCGTTGCAGGGTGCGGGGCTCCAGCCCGGCCGCATCGCAGATGTCCTGCAGGGTCACGCCGCGCGCGGCGATGCTGTGCAGCCAACGCTGCGCCTTGAGGATGCCGCGGTCGCCATGGGCGAAGTTCGGACTGAAGCGCTCCAGGTCTTCCTGCACACCGCGCGGAATGACCAGCTGCAACTGCTGGATTGCCGCACTCATCACACTCTGCCCGTAGATGCGCGCCAGCAGCCGCAGACTGAGGTACTTCCACGCATCCGGGCCGGACGCGGTGAGCAGGTCGCCGTCGTCCACCAGCGCCCGCTCGCTCGGCTGCCAGCTCGGCAGCACCGCCGCCAGCGACGGGCAGCGCGACAGATCGGGGACACTGACCGAGCGCCCGGTCATCACCCCGGCCGAGGCCAGCAGCAGCCCACCCTCTTCGCAGCCCGCCAGCAGGCTGCCGGCATCATGGCAATCGCGCAGCCAGGTCAGCATGCGTACGTCGGCCTGCATCAGCGGCCAGCTGGGTTCGTTGCCCGGCACCACGATGACCGCCGGCGGCGTGTCGCCGAACAGCTCGGCGCCCGCCACCCGCTGCATGCCATGCCCGCGCGTGGACAGCGTCCAGCGGGTCACCAGCATGCGCGCGCCCGTGCGTTTACCGGCCGCAGCGGTACGGTTGCAGCGCTGGGCAAGCTCGGACAGCACCGGCGCGGCAGCGCGCAGGCTGCCGGGATATTCGAGAACGGCCACTTCCATCAAGGTCGGTGAGATGGGCTTGTGGGTCGGCGATGAAGAGGGGGAAAGTGCTTCCATGGCGGCGCTCCTGGAACGGCTGCTGAGACCGCCAAACCCTGCTGGATCAAGGCCTGACGGCGATTCCAATGGAGGGTACGGAGCGCTTCCCGCAGCAGCTATGAAACAAGTTGTAAATCTGGCCCGCTAACGACATTCGAACCGTATGCCGCAAACCCTTGACTCTTGACCAGACTCCAGGGTTCACACTGTGTCCCTGTTCCCCAGAGAGGTCGCCGTGAACATTGGACAACTCGCACGCCAGGCCGGCGTGCCCATCGATACCGTGCGTTACTACGAACGCCAGCACCTGCTGGCCACTGCCCAGCGCAGTGCCGGCGGCTACCGGGTGTTTACCGACACCGACCTGACCCGCCTGCGCTTCATCCGCCGGGCCAAGGCGCTGGGCTTCACCCTGGAGGAAATCGGCGAGCTGCTGGCCCTGAGCGACCACCGCAGCCAGGACATGGCCCAGGTCCGCGACACCGCGGTACTCAAGCTGCAGGACATCCAGCAGCGCATCGCCGAACTGCAACGCATGCACGCCGCGCTCGAACAGCTGGTCGACGCCTGCCCCGGCCACGGCGACCTGGAACACTGCCCGATCCTGGGCGCGTTGACGGAGCCGCGCCAATGAGCATCCCGCACACCCACGCAGCGGCACCGCAGCCGAAAGGCAGCTGCTGCTCCGCCCACGGCGGTGGTGGCGGCAACACCGTCAAGGACCTGGTCTGCGGCATGGACGTGAACCCGGCCACCACCGCGCACCATGCCCGGCATGCCGGCAGCGACTACCACTTCTGCAGCGACGGCTGCCGGCGGAAGTTCATCGCCGAGCCGCGGCGCTATCTCGACCCTGCCTCGCACGTCGCCGAACCCGTACCGGCCGGCACGCTCTACACCTGCCCCATGGACCCGGAAATCGTGCAGGAAGGCCCCGGCACCTGCCCGATCTGCGGCATGGCGCTGGAGCCGATGATGCCCAGCCTGGACGAGGGCGAGAACCCGGAGCTGACCGATTTCCGCCGGCGCTTCTGGTGGAGCCTGCCGCTGAGCATCGCCACCATGGCGCTGGCGATGCTGGCGATGACGCCCTTGCTGCACGGCGTGCCGCCGGGCGTGCGGGTATGGATCGAGCTGGCCCTGGCCACGCCCGTGGTGCTTTGGGCAGGCTGGCCGTTCGTGCAGCGCTGGGCCCAGTCCCTCCGCAACCGCAGCCCGAACATGTGGACCCTGATCGGCACCGGCGTGCTGGCCGCGTACGGCTACAGCGTGGTGGCAACCGTTGCGCCGGGCCTGTTCCCCCCCTCCTTCCAGCAGCACGGGCATGTAGGCGTGTACTTCGAGGCCGCTGCGGTGATCATCTCGCTTACCCTCCTCGGCCAGCTGATGGAGCTGCGCGCCCGCGCCCAGACCTCGGCGGCGATCAAGGCACTGCTGGGGCTTGCACCGAAAACCGCGCGGGTACTGCGCGACGACGGGCACGAGGAAGACGTGGACATCACTGCACTGCAGGCCGGCGACCGGCTGCGGGTGCGGCCCGGTGAAAAGGTGCCGGTGGATGGCAGCGTGCTGGAGGGCCGCTCCACGGTGGACGAATCGATGCTGACCGGCGAACCGGTACCGGTCGCCAAGTCTGTCGGCGACACCGTCATCGGCGCCACCCTCAACGGCACCGGCAGCCTGGTGATCCGCGCCGAGCGGCTGGGCGAGGACAGCATGCTGGCGCAGATCGTGCAGCTGGTGGCACAGGCGCAGCGTTCGCGCGCCCCCATGCAGCGGATGGCCGACAAGGTGGCGTACTGGTTCGTGCTGGCCGTACTTGGCGTGGCGGTACTGACGTTCTTCGGCTGGGGCCTGTTCGGGCCGGAGCCGTCCTGGACGCACGCTGTGCTCAGCGCGGTGGCGGTATTGATCATCGCCTGCCCCTGCGCCCTGGGCCTGGCTACGCCGATGACCATCATGGTCGCCACCGGCCGCGCCGCCCAGCATGGCGTGTTGTTCCGCGATGCCGAGGCCATCGAAGCCCTGCGTGGCGTGGACACGCTGGTGGTGGACAAGACCGGCACGCTCACCGAAGGCCGTCCTGCGTTCCGCGAAGTGCATGCAGTGCCCGGATTCGAGGCTGACGAGGTGCTGCACTGGGCGGCGAGCCTGGACCAGGGCAGCGAGCATCCGCTGGCGGCGGCGATCGTCGCCGAAGCACGTCGGCGGGGGCGCGCGCTCGCGGTGGTTGCTGATTTCGATTCGCTCACCGGGCTGGGTGTACGCGGTACGGTGGACGGCAAGGCATTGCTGCTTGGCAACGTGGTGCTGATGACCGACCACGGCGTCGCGCTGCAGCCGTTGCAGGACGCTGCCGAACGCCTGCGCCATGCGGCGGCCAGCGTGATGTTCCTGGCCGTCGACGGTGCGCTGGCCGGCTTGATCGCGGTGGCCGATCCGATCAAGGCCTCCACCGCCGAAGCGATCGCGCAGTTGCAGCGCGACGGGCTGCGCATCGTCATGGCCACCGGCGACGGCACGGCCACGGCCGACGCGGTGGCGCGCGAGCTGGGCCTGGACGAGGTGCACGGCGAGATGCGCCCCGCCGACAAGGCCGAACTGATCCGCACGCTGCAGGCGCAAGGGCACACGGTGGCGATGGCCGGCGATGGCATCAATGATGCACCGGCGCTGGCCAGCGCCAACGTCGGCATCGCGATGGGCAACGGCACGGACGTGGCGATGTCCAGCGCGCAGGTCACGCTGGTCAAGGGCGATCTGCGCGGAATCCTGCGCGCGCGCCAGCTGTCCACCGCCAGCGTTCGCAACATGCGCCAGAACCTGGGCTTTGCGTTCCTCTACAACGGGCTGGGAATTCCCGTCGCAGCCGGTGTGCTGTATCCGCTGGGCATCACGATGTCGCCGATGCTGGCAGCGGTGGCGATGAGCTTCAGTTCGGTGTCGGTGATCAGCAACGCACTGCGACTTCGCCATCAACGTTTGTCGAATGGATGACAGTTTTTTCTTGCCAATCGAAAACAGCGTCGTTATGATCTCGCTCCTCACGACGTGGGGCCATAGCTCAGCTGGGAGAGCGCCTGCATGGCATGCAGGAGGTCGGCGGTTCGATCCCGCCTGGCTCCACCACTCCGATCATCAGGCCGATCGGAAGGTAGTGAACACAATTCGAGTTTTTCGTGCGTCCCCATCGTCTAGAGGCCTAGGACATCACCCTTTCACGGTGGCGA
>NZ_JBBHKO020000001.1:2390000-3694510 GCF_037482345.1 Stenotrophomonas sp. AB1(2024) | reverse complement strand
AGGACATCACCCTTTCACGGTGGCGACCGGGGTTCGAATCCCCGTGGGGACGCCAATACAACGCAGAAAGCCCCGGCAATGCCGGGGCTTTTTGTTTGTATCAGCTGGCGACCGAATGACCCAGCGCAGCGCTCAGCGCTTCGTTCAATTCGGAGGTCAGGTAAGGCTTGGTCAGCACGCCTCCAGCGCGGAACGCCCCTGGCAGCTGAAAGCGCGCCATGCCCGTGGACACGACAAACGGAATACCGCGCGCGGTCAGCGCCTCGGCGACCGGGTCGCTGGTCTCGTGGTGGGCCAACCGGTAGTCGAGCAGCACGATCTGCGGTGCCCCCTCTTCCAGCAGACGCAGCGCCTCGGCCACCGATGCGGCCGGCCCGACCACTACCGCGCCCGACTGCGTCAGCTGCATCTCCAGCAACGATGCGCTCATCTCGTCGTTCTCGACTATCAGTATCCGCAGACCCTGCAACGCGCTCATCACCGTTCCCTGTATGGTTCAGCGCAATGAGTATAGCGTCGCGGCGGAATGAAGGTCCGGGCCGACGTGAACGATTCAGACCTCCCCAATCCGGCCCGGTTTGTATACACTACGCGGCCAGCCAGCCGAAGTGGCGGAATCGGTAGACGCAGCGGACTCAAAATCCGCCGCCTTTAAAAGCGTGAGGGTTCGAGTCCCTCCTTCGGCACCAGTTAAAATTGCAATAAAAACAAAGGGTTAGGCTTATCAGCCTAGCCCTTTTTGTTTTGCCCGGCCCTAGACGGTGTTGCGGCGTGGCCGAACTGTGGCCGAATGCTGCGGAGTGGCCAGCGGCAGGTGGGGCAGTGTCCATGCGACGCTAGAGTGCTTCCGGCACGCCGGGCGTGTACTGGCGCTTCTGCTGCTGGTGGACACGAAACCTTACGTGCATGCTGGCGCCTGCACCATATGGACCGGGGGAATCCACGATGAATAAAGCTATGTGCCATTTCTTCGCAGGTTCGGTAGCCGAGTGGCTCATGCTCGTAGTCACACTGTTCACGGGCATCGCTGTAGCAGTCCTGGCATATCAAGCAAACAACTTCACGAAGCGCACTAAAGCGGAGGTTGACGCATCTAACGCACGTCGTGCCCGGGTATTTGGATACATGATTAGCACAGAAGTTGGTGGTGCGCAGTCCGCCTTTTACAACATACGCAAAGCGCTTGAAATCGAGGTGGACAATGCGCGGATTCCCAACTTGGACAACATCCGACTTGCCGCTCGAAACGTGAGCAAATCCTTTCTCCCTAGCGTGACGCAGAGTATTGGTAACGTCGACTTGCTACCAGAGTCGTGCGCGGTACCACTTCTAGGTGCTGTGGCGAGTATCGAGAACGCACGCCGCTGCCTTGAAATAACGCTGGAAGCTCCGGTTAACGTTGAGGGAAACATCCTTACACCTGTCGGGATGAACAATATTGACCGGGTAGTAAGCCTGCTGATGTCTGCAGAGATTCGCTTTCAGAAAGCACATCGCGCCCTCTGGCAGTTCAACTTCCCCACCGAGCCGATTACCGAATGGCAGTACCCTGCGGATGCCATTTTGCCACCCCCTAGAGGCGCCGACGCCTCCGGGGGGAGTCCTTCTCGCCCTAGGGGCCTAGGGCCGTAGCGCCTCCCAAAGTAGACGCACTTCGGGATGCAGACATCCGGTCAAGCGATACCCAGTAGATCAGTAGAGGGGGAGGCACACCTGCCTCTAGGGGTCACTCCAAAAACCCTTGTTCGGAAGCGAGGCCATGCCCACTATTCACCCATCGACCAGCGGTGACGTGACATGACTGACGCGAAGATCAAGCCCCAGAACGAAACCTCCGAGGTAGAGAAGAAGTGGTCCAAGTCGCTTACCGAAGCAGGCTGGACCGCAATCCCTTCGGTCATCTTCGAACGCCAGCATGCGCTGGGGCTCGATCCGCTGGACGTAAACATCATCCTCCACCTGGCCGGCTACTGGTGGAAGGCTGAGAACGCTCCCCATCCGTCGAAGGCGACAATTGCGGCAGCCATCGGGGTTGACCCCCGTACCGTCCAACGCCGAATCGCAAGGCTTGAGGGCGCAGGATTCATCACCCGCATCGCGCGGCGCTCCAAGAAAGGCGGCACGACGACAAATCAATACTCGTTTGCCGGCCTGATTAAGGCTGCGACTCCCTACGCGCTGGAGCGGATCGAAGAGAAGAAGAAGCGCATCAACGAAGCGACCGAGCGGGCGAAGCGGAAAAAACCGCAGCTCACTGTGGTCAAGTGAACTATGCGGTGTAGCTCAATTGGATAGAGCGGTCACGCAATGGCAACCGCGAAGGCTGCCTAGGACTGGATCGGCAAGTTCATCCTAAAGCGTGACAGGTCCCGGTTCAAATCCGGGCACCGTCCCCAACAAAACAGGGCTGGCAACCTTTCAGGTTGCCAGCCTTGCCGCCCGCCAGCTCGGGCTAGTGCCGGATCGGGAAGGAGGAACCGCCCGGCGACTTCTCATCTGCGCCACTCGACCTTGATATCGCTGGCCCAGTCGATTCGGTGCGCCGTAGCGCATGGCATCCAGCGCGTGGTCTACCCCGCTGCTGTCCACGTCCTCCGGGCGCTTTATGTCACGCCCCGCATAAGGCGCTGTCAGCCACCAGTAGCGACATGCCCGGCTCACATACAGGCCGCGGTGATCGGGTTTGCCGGCATCGGACAGCAGGCGGCGCATTCGCTGCCATCCACTCACTCGGTCGCCCTTCTGCGCAGGGTAAAAATAGATGCCCTCACGCGCGAACTCGTCCGCGATGCAGCCGGCACCGCTGCCGGTTCTGGCGAATATGGCGTCGTCGGCCACACCGTGCGGACCGATCTTCCAGCGCGCGCACATGGCCTTGATCGCGTCGGCCAGTACCGGCACCGTCCAGCCGATGCCTTCGTTTAGCCGGTCGTCGCTGCGGTTCGTCGCCAGTTCGTCAATGGCCACAATGCTTCCGCGCGGATACCAACGACCATCCGGCCCCGTGTCTCCCGGCGACTCCGCCAGGAGATAGGTAACGGAAGGCGCGGCGCTGCCGAAGTCGTGCGCAAGCCACACCGACCATTCGTCGGGTATGTAGCGCCACGGCTCCACTGCGACGCGGCTCTCGTCCAGCACATCCGCGAAGTACGCGCCACGGCACACCGACCAATCGCCGTCCACCCAAGCCCGCAGCAGCTCCGGGTCGTCGGCGCATGCCGCGCCCAATTGGTCGCGGTACTGCGAACACGTCAAGGAACGGGTTGGCTTCAAACGTGCTGGGCGCGTACACACACAGGCGCTTGGACTTGTCCTCGATGAAAGGCGTCCACGGCGTGGCCTGTGTAAAGACGAACCGCTTGGCTAGCCACATGTGGCCAACGCCGCCGGGGTTCGCCGCGTACACGGTGCGAATCGGCATGTCCTTGGGGCCGCGCAAGTTGCTTCGCAGCATGTCGAGCAGGAAGGCGTCGCCGTACTGGCCGCATTCGGCCGCCATCAACAGCGTGAACTATCGGCCCTGATATTTGGCGTGGATGCAGGGCCGGCGATAGCCACAAGCTAGGCCGGCTGCGCCCCAAGGTTAGTCTCAACCTGTGAGATTGGACAATGCTTCACTTGGATAACTGCTGATAGGGGGTAATCCGTGACTACTTTTTGCGTCTCGTACGACCTGAATAAATCTGGCCAGAATTACAGCGCGCTTTACGAAGAACTGAAGAAGTCGCCGAACTGGTGGCATCACTTGGATTCCACGTGGCTCATCGTGACCAGCGAAACGGCCGAGCAACTGCGCGACCGCATTCGCAAGCACTTGGACGATAACGACACCTTGCTCATCATCAAGGTCGTTCGCCCTTATTCTGGCTGGCTCAGCAAGGAAGCTTGGGAGTGGCTGGACAAGAACATTCCATACTCTTGATCTAGCGCAACCCGAACTGTACGGCAGGCGCGTCGGCCGGCTTGGCTTTGTCGGCCGGCGTGTAACCCGCGCCGTTCGTTGACGTCGCGCCGCTGCCCGAAGCACGTGTGCCCACAAGCACATGCGCCCATCGCTTTGTGTCCACTGTGTGCAACTTCGTGTCGCGCGGGCACAGGTATTCGACAATCGCCTTGCCGTCGAACGACAGCGAGCTTTCGTTGCCGTCCGCACCCTTCACCATCACCGGCTTACCGTCCAGCGTTTGGAAACAAGGGCGGCCCTGTTCGTCCAGCGCAAACTTGTGCGCCTCCGCCCACAGGGCTTTGAACAGCTTGGGATCGATGCTGATGCTTTCCACCAACGCATCCGCCGGGCCTTCCAGTTGCAGCCGTTGCAGCGTGGCTGCGGCCGCCGCGTGGTCATCCTGGAGCGTCGCGTAGTCCTATCCACAGGCGCTAGGTGTGCACTAGCCGCAAGCCGTTACCCCGTTACCCTTCGACCAATTGATGAAGGCTAAGCCGTTGAAGCGCCTCCGCTTTCTCGCTCAAAAATGGGGTAACAAAAAGGGTAACGGTGAGGTAACGCGGGTAATAGCGGCCACGTGCCCCGGCTGCCCTTAAGCCGCCGGCTCTCCCAGCGCCTTCCCGCCAGCCGCCTTGCCCTGTCCGCTGCGTACCGCTCGGTAAGTTTGACCTGTGCCATGGTGTGCTCCTGTGGCCGAACTGTGGCCGTTTTTAGTTGGTACTGGGCTGTACCCCAGTTGCACACCAATGTATTGACGATTCTCGATAAAAGGCAACTAAATCAGTGACTTGAGATAGATAATTGCAACAATTGGCTGCGTTCTCAATGACCTACAAATGCTCAAAAGGCAGACTCAAAATCCGCCGCCCTTAAAAGCGTGTGGGTTCGAGTCCCACCTTCGGCACCATGGAATCCAAAAGGCCAGATCGAGAGATCTGGCCTTTTGCTTTTGGCAATCTTTACACCAGTCGCGGTACCGCCGGCCCGCCCTGCACCCCCGACTGCGGGGAAACCCTGGGTGGCAAGGCAGGGTCTACTCTGCGTCACGTGAGGACGTGCGTGCACCGCTGTCCACGTCCATGTCGCCGTCGCCGTCGCCGCCATCCAGCGGGTCGGGCCCGCCATGCACTGGTGCTTCGACCTGCACGTTGTTCTTGCCCAATGCCTTGGCCCGGTAGCACTGCGCGTCGGCGGCGGCGACCGCCACATCCACGCTCATGTGGCCGGCGATCGCCGCGATACCGATGCTGGTGCCGACCGCCAGGCGCTCCACGCGCCACGGCACGCTGAGGTTGCGCACCGATTCGAGCAGGTCGCTGGCGATGCGCCGCGCGCGCCGGAGCGTGCAGCCGGCCAGGATGACCGCGAACTCATCCCCGCCCAGGCGCGCCACGATGTCCGAATCGCGCACGCCGTGGCGCAGCACATTGGCCACCGCCCACAGCATGGCGTCGCCGGCCAGGTGGCCGTGGTTGTCGTTGATCGGCTTGAAGTTGTCCAGGTCGATGAACATCAGCGAGGCCGATTGCCCGGTACGCGCCACCCGGGTGATGGCCTCCTGCAGGTGCGCCTCGAAGCCACGCCGGTTGCTCAGCTCGGTCAACGGGTCGACCTCGGCCAGGTGGCGCGCCTCGCGCTGGCGGGCACGCTGCTGGGTGACGTCGCGGATCACCCAGACCGCGCCACTGACCTGACCGTCCTCGCCCTGCAGCCAGGCCCGGGTCAGGTCCACCGGCACCCGTTGCGCCCCCACCGACAGCAGCAGATCCGAATGCAGGTCCACTGCGTTGCTCTCCGCATCCAGCAGCACCGCCATGTCCAGCGGCGAGCGTGGCGCGTACTCGGTGGTAAGTTCCATCACGTCCTGGACCTGGCTGCCGGTCACCGGTGTCGCGCCCTCCCCGGCCAGCGCCCGCGTGGCCGCCGCGTTGGCGTACTGGATGTTCCCTTCGAGATCGAGGGTGAGCACCATGTCGGCCACCGCATCGAGGGTGACCCGGGTGCGCTGCTCGGATTCGCGCAGCTGCTGGCCACTGAGCCGCTGGGCGGTGACGTCCTGGATCTGCGAGACGAAATGCAGCGGTTCGCCGTGCGGCGCGCGCACCAGCGATACCGACAACCGGCCCCAGACGACGTTGCCGCCCTTGCCAAGGTAACGCTTGTCCATGTGGTAGTGGTCACGGCGGCCGGCCAGCAGGTCGCCGACCAGGGCCAGGTCGGCGTTGAGGTCGTCGGGATGGGTCAAGGTCTGGAAATCGATCTCGAGCAGTTCGGCGCGCGTGTAACCGAGAATGCCGCACAGCGCGTCGTTGACGTCCAGCCAGCGCCCTTCCAGCGAGACCAGCGCCATGCCCAGCGCGGCCGAAGAAAAAGCGCCCGCGAATTTTTCCGCGGCCACATGCGCCTGCTCGCGCACTTCCAGCAACGGTGTGATGTCCATCGCCATGCCGACGTAGCCCAGGCGCTGGCCGTTGCCCGAATCGAGCGGGCTGATCGACAGCCGCACCTGGCGGTGTTCGCCATCCTTGCGCACGAAGGTCCACTGGTGCGACCAGGTACCGTGCGCGGCGCGCGCGGTCAGCGCCTCGAAGATGGTCGGCACCCGGCCATGGGCATCGGCCTGCGGGCGCAGATACTCCTCCATCTCGTGCACTTCATGGAACAGCCCCGGATTGACCCGCCCGATCACTTCGTTCGGGTGATAGCCCAGCAGCTTCTGCGCGCCGCTGTTGAACAGATTGACTACGCCATCAGGATCGGTGGCGATCACCGCGACTTCGTCCGAGGCATCCACCACCGCCTGCAGCCGCTGGCGCATGTTGGCCGCATCTTCAAGCGCGTTCTGCAGGTCGCTGACATCGGCATGCGCGCCCGCCATCCACACCGGTTGACCCTGCGCATCCCATTCGTACACGCGGCCGCGGTCCTGCACCCAGATCCAATGCCCGTCTTTGTGGCGCATCCGGCACAGGCTGTCGTAGTGCGGCGAGCGCCCTTCCAGGTGCTCGCGCAGCAGCGCGTTGGACTGCGCGAGGTCGTCGGGATGGACCAGCCGGAAGAACGTCTCCGGCGTGATCGGCGCCAGTTCCTCGCGGGTATGGCCCACGATCTGCGCCCAGCGCTCGTTGACCCGCATCTGGCCGCTCTGGCAGTTCCACTCCCAGGTGCCCATGGCGGTGCCGTCGATGATCATTTCCAGGCGGCGGCGCTGCTCGGCCGTTTCCTGCAGCGCGCGGGCCAGCTCGGCCGGTTCGTCGCTGTGCGGCGGGGCAGCGTTGCGTTTCATGCGGGCACCGCGTCGCTGCCATGGCTGGCAATGTCGCACTGGCACGGACCCCACTGCCCCGCCTGGTGATCTGTCATCTGGCCTCCCGCCGCCGCCGGTACAGCGTACCGGCATTCAACGGGAAACGGGATCAAGCCATCGTCAATCCCGTGACGACGGCGGTCTCAACCGCCGCGCTTGGCCCGGGCGAAGGCGTCGGCCAAGGCATTGTTGGCTGGCGGCGCGCTGCTGCCCGGGCGCGGGCCGGAGGGCGCACCACGGCCGCCGGGGCGGGCACCGCCGCCATCGCGCCGGCCAGCACCGGCCGGGCGCTGGTCGCGCTCGCCGGGCGCCTTGGCCGGGGCCGGGCTGTCGTCCAGGCGACGAGTCAGCGCAATGCGCTTGCGCGCCACGTCGACCTCCAGCACTTTCACCTTGACGATGTCGCCGGCCTTGACCACGTCGCGCGGGTCCTTCACGTAGGTATCGGACAGCGCCGAGATGTGGATCAGGCCATCCTGGTGCACGCCGATGTCCACGAACGCACCGAAGGCGGCCACGTTGCTGACCACGCCCTCCAGCACCATGCCGGGCTTGAGGTCCTTGATCTCCTCCACGCCCTCGGCAAAGCGCGCGGCCTTGAACTCCGGGCGCGGGTCGCGGCCGGGCTTTTCCAGTTCCTTCAGGATGTCGCGCACGGTCGGCACCCCGAAGGTGGCATCGGTGAACTGTTCGGCCTTCAGCCCGCGCAGGAAGCTGCCATCGCCGATCAGCGTCTTGATCGGGCGCGCGGTGGCAGCCACGATGCGCTCCACCACCGGGTAGGCCTCCGGGTGTACCGAGGAGGCGTCCAGCGGCTGGTCGCCGTCGGCAATGCGCAGGAAGCCGGCGCACTGTTCAAAGGTCTTGTCGCCCAGGCGCGCCACCTTGAGCAGGTCCTTGCGGCGCTTGAACGGACCGTTCTCGTCGCGGTGACGCACGATGTTCTCGGCCACGGTGGAGGACAGCCCCGACACCCTCGCCAACAGTGCCGCCGAAGCGGTATTGACGTGCACGCCGACCGCGTTCACGCAGTCTTCCACGCGCGCGTCCAGCGCGCGCGCCAGGCGGTACTGATCCACGTCGTGCTGGTACTGGCCCACGCCGATGGCCTTGGGTTCGATCTTGACCAGCTCGGCCAGCGGATCCTGCAGACGGCGGGCGATGGAGACCGCACCACGGATCGACACGTCCAGGTCCGGGAACTCCTTGGCCGCAAATTCCGAGGCCGAATACACCGATGCGCCGGCTTCGCTGACCACGATCTTCTGCAGCTTGGCGTCGCCCAGGGCCTGGATCACTTCACCGGCCAGCTTGTCGGTCTCGCGGCTGGCGGTGCCGTTGCCGATCGCGATCAGCTCCACGTTGTGCTTCATGCACAGCTGCCTGATGGTCTGCAGCGACTGCTCCCACTGGCGGCGGGGTTCGTGCGGGTAAATGGTGTCGGTGGCGACCAGCTTGCCGGTGGCATCGACCACGGCGATCTTGCAGCCGGTGCGGATGCCCGGGTCCAGCCCGAGCACGGTCTTGGGCCCGGCCGGCGCAGCCAGCAGCAGGTCCTTGAGGTTGTCGCCGAACACCGCGATGGCCTCGGCTTCGGCCTTTTCACGGGCCTGGTTGAACAGGTCCAGCAGCAGGTGCATGTGCAGCTTGGCGCGCCAGGTCAGGCGGCAGGCGTCGAGCAGCCAGCGGTCGCCCGGGCGCCCGGCATCCCGGATCCCGGCCTTGAACGCCACGCGGCCCTCGGCATACACGTGGCCGGCCTCGGCGTCACTGCCCGGGTCCAGTTCCAGGAACAGGATGTCCTCGCGGCGCGCACGGAACAGCGCCAGCAGGCGGTGCGAGGGAATCTTCGCCAGCCCTTCGGCATGCTCGAAGTAATCGCGGTACTTGGCGCCCTGCTCTTCCTTGCCTTCGGCCACGCGCGCGCGGATCACGCCATGCTCGCCCAGCCAGGCGCGCAGCTCACCGACCAGCGCGGCATCTTCACCCCAGCGCTCCATCAGGATCGCGCGTGCGCCTTCCAGTGCGGCCTTGGTATCGGCCACGCCCTTGTCGGTGTCGACATAGCCGGCGGCGAACACCTGCGGGTCCAGCCCCGGATCGGCCAGCAAACCGTCGGCCAGCGGTTCCAGCCCCGCTTCGCGGGCGATCTGCGCGCGGGTGCGGCGCTTGGGTTTGTAGGGCAGGTACAGGTCTTCCAGGCGCGACTTGGTATCGGCGCCAAGGATGTCGTTGCGCAGTTCGTCGCTGAGCTTGCCCTGTTCGTCGATGCTGGCCAGCACCGCCGCGCGACGCTCTTCCAGCTCGCGCAGGTAGGTCAGGCGGCTTTCCAGGTTGCGCAGCTGGGTATCGTCCAGGCCACCGGTGACTTCCTTGCGGTAGCGGGCGATGAACGGAACGCTGGCACCTTCGTCGAGCAGTGCGATGGCGGCGTGCGCCTGGGCCGTCTGGGCACCGATTTCATCGGCGATGGTCTGGGCAATCTGCTGGGCGAGCTTGAGGTCTGGCATTGCGTCCGGCCGAAGCCACTATGCGGAAAACACCGATTGTGGCAACGCACGGCGGTGGGGGGAACCCATTGACATTTCGCTGCGCCTGTAGTGCCGCACTGGCCTCCAGTTCACCAGAACTTCACCTGTCGCAGGGTATTCACTCCGCCTGACGCGTGCCGACGGGGATTCCGCAAGGAATGACGGCACGTCAGTTTTCATCCGCCTTTGCACGCTGTCCTTCCGTTCCCCGATGGAGACACGCTCATGTCCATACGCGCATCGCGATTCCCGCCGCATTTCCTTCCCGCCCTGCGCCCGTCCCTGCTGGCGGCGCTGATTTCCGCCGCAATGGCAGCCCCGGCCGGCGCCGGCACGGTGCCCCCGTCGGGCAGCCATACCGTCAACCCGGGCGATCCTGTGGAAGCCTGGGACGTGGGTACCGATGCGACGCTCACTGTGAGCCCGGGAGCGGAAACGTTGGGTATCACCGCCAACACTGGCCTTGCCCTGCTTCGCATTACCGGTGGCACCGTCACTGGCGGCACCAATCTCAACGTGATCCAAGTACGCGGCATCGGATTTGTCGAGATCACCGACAGCCTGCTTTCCGGCGACTCCGGCATCACTTACGGATTGGGAGCTTCTGACGATCCTGCCGCCGCCGGGCTTCTGATCCGCGATTCGCGGGTGCTGGTAGGCGACCGCCAAACTCGCCATGCCTTGTCCCTGGAAAGGGGGAATGCCCAGCTGATCGGCAGCGAGCTCGTTGGCAGTTCCGACGGTGTGAGATTGCATAACGATCCCTTTTTGACCGTCGACAGTTCCACCATCCGCGGTAAGACTGGAGCGATGCGCGTCTTTCGCGATGCCCGGATACTCGTGCGCAATGGCAGCCAGCTGTTCAGTGACGACGGGACGATACTCGCCGTGACCGGGCAGGCCGGGAGCGATTCGAAGGCAACCTTCGTCGTGGATGACAGCGATCTGGTCGGAAACATCGACGTCGCCACCCGCGCGACCGCCGACGTCACCCTCCGCAACAACGCAACGCTGCTCGGCCGCATGTTCAATGTCACCGCACTGACCCTGCAGGATGGCGGCCGCTGGACCCTCAACGGCGCCTCCAATGTGGGCACGCTGACACTGGGCAGCGGCAGCAGCGTGCACCTGGGCAATGGCGCCGGCTTCAATACCCTGACCGTGCAGGGCGACCTGATCGGAAACGGCGGGACACTGGTGTTCAATACGGAGCTCGGCAACGACGCCTCGCCCACCGACCGCATCATTGTGGAAGGCACCACACAGGGCCAGGCCCATGTGGCGGTCAACCATGTGGGCGGCACGGGCGCACCGACCGTGAACGGCATCGCACTGATCCAGATCGCCGCCCCGTCCGCCGGGACGTTCGTTCTGGACGGACGCGTCGTCGCAGGCATCCACGAGTATGTCCTGGTCCAGGGCACACCGGTCAATCCCGACGATGGCAGCTGGTACCTGCGCTCCAGCGTGACCGCGCCGCCCGGCGACCCCTGCGTTGGCGACCCTTCGCTGCCGGGATGCACGCCGACCGATCCGGAGGATCCGGTCGACCCCGAGGACCCTGTTGACCCCGAAGATCCCAGTGTGCCGCTGCTGCGCCCCGAACCCGGCGCCTATCTGGCCAACCAGCTGGCCAGCCTGCAGATGTTCAACGTGCGTTTCCACGATCGCCGCGGCGGCACCATGGGTCCAGGCGGACGCTCAGGCTGGGCACGGTTTGCCAGCTACCAGACCGCATTCCGGGCCGTGGCCGGGCAGCTAGATGCGAGGGGCGACACCGAGGTGCTGCAACTGGGTGCGGACGTTCTTGCGTGGGGAGACGGTGACCGTGGCCGGGTCGGGCTGACGGTCGGCAGCGGGCGCTTCCACAACCAGTCCACCTCGCGCGGCAGCGGCTACCACGCCACCGGCCGCGTGCGCGGCAGCGCCGCCGGCGTGTATGCCAGTTGGCAGCAGACGCCGGGGGAGGCCACCGGCCCGTACCTGGACGCGATTGCCCAGTACGCGCGCTTCAACAACCGGGTACGCGGCGACATGCTGGTTGAAGAGCGGTACCGCAGCCGCGCCACGCTGGGGTCGCTGGAAGCCGGTTACGGTCTGGCCGTCGTGGATACCCCGCACACGGAAATCACTCTCCAGCCACAGGTGCAGCTGACCTATTCCAACCTGCGCCAATCACGCCATGTGGAGCAGAACAGCACCTGGATCGATGCCGTCGATTCGGACGGTATGGGTGGGCGCCTTGGCCTGCGCCTGTCCGGCCAGGGCCGCTCGGCGTCTGTCAACCAGGTGCGCCCGCATCTTGAAGTCAACTGGATCCGGGGTGCCGCGATGCAAGCGCTGCGCTTCGACGACGAGGCGTTGGAGGGCGGGCTGCCGCGCAACCGGCACGAAGTGCGCGGCGGGGTCGAGCTGGCGTTCGGCCCACGCTGGAATGCCTGGGGCAGCCTGACCGTGCAGCGCGGCGATGCCCATTACCGCGACACCTCGGCACAGATGGGGGTGAGCGCCAATTGGTAGCAGGCCCGGATTCACAGATGCCGGGCCGGGAAGCGTACCGACCCACGGTCGGTACCTACCGGTAATGCTGCGCTGCGCGCTGCTGCACGACTTCGTCGTGCATCGATTCCAGCGCCATCACCCGGACCTTGCCCAGGCCCTGCAGCTCCATGAAGCGCTCGGTGTAGATCTCCGGGCCCGTGTCGGTATCGGCGCGGGACTTGCTGAATCCGTGGGGCACCAGGCCCTTGTCGCCATCCTTGCTACCACCGACATAAAGAACGATTGCCATGTGATGTGTTCCTCCCGAAACGTCATGCATGTACTACGGGTCACAGCTTAGCGCGCCCAACCTGACTGGTTCGTCAGGAGGCTAATAATGTTTGTTTGCATGCAGATGACGTCGCGTTGTGGATGCGTTTCTTACCGTTTTTTTAACGGCCACCAGCCGTGCCCATGCAGCGCGTACAGATCGGCGGCGCGCTCGAACGGATTGCGTGCGCTCACCCCACCGCACAACAGGTACACCGGCAGGTACAGCGGCCCCAGCACCAGGTACTGGTAGACATGCGCGCGTTCGTGGTCGTGCAGGCCGATCACCGGCTCGGTGCAGTGCCCGGCCTGATGTGCGTAGGTACGGCACGGCACGTCCAGGCGGGCGCCGGTATGCAGGATGACGTTGCCCAGGGTGATCGCCCCACCCGGCCCCCACGGGTACTCGCCGAACACCAGCGCGCAGTCGCGCCGGCTCCAGTACGGACGCGCCCCGGCCAGCATGCCCGCAAGACCACCGAGCACGCCGATCAGGGTGTTGGGCGCGGTCCATACCGCCCCCAGTCCCTGCAGCGCGCGCAGCGCCAGCGGCGGCAGGCTCAATCGGCCTCGTTGGGAATCAGCAGCCACAGCACCAGGTACACCAGGATGCCCGGGAACGCGGCCGAGGCCAGCGACACCAGCACGAACAGGACCCGCAGCAGGGTCGGGCTCCAGCCGAAACGGTGGGCGATGCCGCCCATCACCCCGGCAATCATGCGGTCGTTGAGCGAGCGCGACAGCGTGCGGGGGGCGGTGGTGTTCATGGCGAGGTCCTCCTGCGGTGATGGCGGCACATTAGCGCAACCGGTGTGTAGCCGATGCGTTGACGACGGCGGGGCCCAGGTCGGGGGTCAGCGCGACCGCCGCAGTGCCTGCAGGCGTGCACCGAACCACGCCGCGGCGGTCTGCTCGGGCTGGCCCGGACAGGCGATCCGGTAGGGCTTGCCGCTCATGCTGCTCTGGCTGGCGGCCCGCTCGATGAACTGCTCGGCGGTATCCACCTTGTCCTTCTTGAGCAGGTAGTCGTATTTTCGCTGCAGGTGCGCACGCGCCTCGGCGGCATCGTGCCAGCTGCCGTTGCGCTGGAAGCGGCAGGACGAACCGTCCAGCGCACCGATCAATGAGGCGATCTCGCGGCGCGCGGCCTCACTGGGCGCGGCCGTCACGCTGCCGGCAACTGCGGTGAGTGCCACCACCACGGCCAGGATCGATCGCGTGTCCATCAGGTGCGTTCCGCCAGCCATGCCGAAATGGTACCGGGGACTTCGCGCTGCGCGCGACCAGAGACATAGATGCCGATATGGCCGCCGCGGAAACTGCTCTCGGTGTAGTCGCTGCTGCCGATCCGCCCGCCCATCGCGCGCGACGCATCCGGCGGCACCAGGTGGTCCTGTTCGGCATAGATGTTCAACACCGGCAGCGTCACCTGGCGCAGGTCGACATGTTCCTCGCCGATCCGAACACCGTCATGCATCAGGCCATTGCCCTGGTAGAACTGCTTGATGAAATCACGGAACGCTTCGCCGGCCAGGTCGGGCGAATCGAAGATCCACTTCTCCATGCGCAGGAAATCCTGCAGCGCGGCCTTGTCGTCGAGAATGTCCAGCAGCCCCACGTACTTCTGGATGTTGAGCCGGAACGGCTTGAGCATCAGGTAGCTGGCATTCATCAGGTCGGCCGGGATGTTGCCCAGCGTGTCGACCAGCAGGTCCACATCCACCTGCCGGGCCCAGTGCGAGAGCATGTTGTCTGGGGTCTGGAAATCCACCGGGGTCACCATGGTGATCAGGTTGGCCAGCTTGGGCTGGCGCAGCGCGGCGTAACACAGCGCGAACACCCCGCCCTGGCAGACGCCGAGCATGTTGACCGGCTTGCCGTCGTTGGCGGCGACCAGATGGTCGACGGCGCCGTCGACAAAGCGCAGCAGGTAGTCTTCCAGCGTCTGGTAACGCTCGGAGCGGTCCGGGTAACCCCAGTCCAGCACGTATACGTCATGCCCCAGCGCGAGCAGGCGCTGGACCAGTGAACGGTCGGCCTGCAGGTCGACCATGTACGGGCGGTTGACCAGCGCGTAGACGATCAGCAGCGGCGTGCGCTGCACCGGCGCCTGCCCCCCGACGAAGCGATACAGGGTGACCTTGCCATCGCGCCACACTTCCTCGCGCGCGGTGGCGCCGTAATCCACGTCTTCCACCGATGGCAGCAGCTTCAGCCCGTCCATCAGCTTGCGCTGCATGGACAGGGTTTCCTGCAGCAGGTCTTCGGCATTGAAGCCCAGCGGTCCCTTCATGGGGCCGCCTTGCGCGCACGCGGCTTGGGCGCGGCCTTCTTTGTTGTCTTCTTCGCCGGCCTGGCGGCGGCTGCGGGCGCCGGTGCGGGTTTCGCCGCCGCAGCCATGCGCCGTACCAGCCGTTCCAGTTCGGTGATGCGCCGGTGCGCGGCATCCATTTCCGTGCGGGTCGGCAGGCCTAACGCCTCGCAGATGCGCTCCACCTCCTGTTGCGCGGCGCTGCGCAGGCGCATCTGGGCATTGCCCAGTGACGCGTAGACCTGCTGGAACGGCTCGGACAGCGCGACCTTGGCATAGGCCTCTTCGGCCGCCTCGATCCACAGGTCGAACATGGCGCGCGCGCTGGTCAGCTGGTTGCCCGGCTGCTCATGCTCGGCAAGGCGCTGCTCGAACAGGGCAAACGCATCGTCCAGCGCCTGCTTGATCTGGTCCACATAGGCACGCGCGTGGCCCTGGTACTCCTGCTGGGCGCGCAGCAGCGCCTGCCAGCGTGCCTGGTGTTCGCGGGCCGGGCCAAAGGCCGGACTCTGCAGCCACGGGCCGAGGTCCTGCTGCAGGCGTTCAAGCAGTGCCAGCAGGTCGGGGCCGCCGGCCTGGGTGTGGCCGCGCGCGCCCTGCAGCATCCACTTCAGCAGCCCATCGCCCTGCCCCTCGACGGCCTCGCGCCAGGCCTGGGCGATATCGGCGCTGCTGCTGTCCTGGCCGGCGAAGCGCGCGGCCACCTGCTGCATGGTGCCGTACCAGCCGCCGGCCTGGTCGCGGAAGCGATGCACGGCGTCTTCGGACTGCCGGTTGCCCGGGTTGGACATCAATTGTGCCCAGCCTTCGATGGCCTGCTGCCAGGTGCCCGGCACGCCGCCGGCGGTTTCTCCCCCCGGGGGCACGGCCGCATGCCGCAGGGCGTCGCCCCAGGCGCTGAAGTACTGCCGGGCCAGCGCCTCGAAATCGCCCGCGTCGTGGCCGCCGCCTGCGGTACTCACGGTTCGGCTCCAACGCAGTGGTGCGAGAACGGCAACATCGACAGTCTCCGGGTCACGGCTTGGGAATGCGCAGGGTCTTGCTGATCATCAGGGAGCCGGACAACGCGAACAGCAGCACCAGCGGGTGCAACTGCCACGGCCCCAGCTGCCAACGGCCCAGCCACAGGTCGTGACCGATCGCGCCAACGCTGGCCGCCACCGCAAGCACCACCACCAGCGCCAGGCTGGTGGGAATGGGCGTGCCCTCGAAGTACGGCACCTTGTCGCCTTCGCCAGCCAGCGCCTCGGCGGTCACGTTGTAACGGGCCAGGCGGCTCACCCCGCAGCACACGAAGTAGCTCAGCACCAGCCAGTCCCAGCCGCCCTGCATGCCGCAGGCATAGGCCAGCGCGGCCGGGGCCACACCGAAGGAGATCACGTCCGACAGCGAGTCCAGCTCGCGCCCCAGCGTCGAGCTGGACTTGCGCCAACGTGCGATACGCCCGTCCAGCGCGTCGAAGATGAAGGCCAGCGGGATCAAGGCCATGCCGAACAGCAGGTACCTGCGATCGCCATCCTGCAGGAAGCGCATGGCCGCAAACACCGCACCGGTACCGCAGAACGCGTTGGCCAGGGTGAACCAGTCGGCCAGCTGGAACTCGCGCAGCATCGTGAAGTGACGTTTCATGGAAGCTCGGTGGGCGGCAATGCCGAGAGAGTACCGCGACGGGGCCGAACCGCGACAGCCTTCACGGACGCCGACCTTCTCGCCGTGCTCACGGGACCATGACAAACGGTGAATTTTTCGCCACCCATCTTGACAGCCATGGAGGCTGGTCGCTGCCGTGCGTTATCCACAAACTTACGCACCGGTCATCCACACCCCCTGTGGATAAGCAGGCTCTATCGGAAACGCCGGCATCCCCTGGGTCGGCCAACGGCCGGCACTACCGGTCACCGGGTGTACGACCAGGACTGCATGGCGCCGTCGCGGTACGGCATCACCCCGTGGAAGGGGCGCGGGTCGTCGTCGAACACCAGCGGCAGGAACTGGCGGTCGCCCTCCCACAGCGGCAACGTCTCCAGCTTGTCCACGTCCACCCATTCCAGGGTGCCTTCGGGGTTGGCGGTCAATGGGGTGCCGGTGTAGTCGTCGATGACGAACACGAAGCCGAACCAGTCCTCGCCGTGTTTGCCGAACCCCGGCCAGCTGAGGGTGCCGCGCATGCGCATGCTGCCGCACTCGATCCCGGCTTCCTCACGGATCTCCCGGCGCATGCCGGCGGCCACGTCCTCATCGCGCTCAACCTTTCCGCCCAACCCGTTGTACTTGCCCAGGTGGAGGTCACCGGGTCGTGCGTTGCGGTGGATCATCAAGGCCTGGCGGCCATCGGGTGAGAGCACGTAGCCCAGCGTGGCCACGATCGGGGTATAGGGCATGTCGCACAGGCTCGAAGGACGCAATGGCCGATTATGCGGGAAAGCGTTGCCGGGCGAAGCCCGGCACTACGTCGGTCAGTTGGTGCCCGGGCGCGTGGCGACGCGTTCTTCCATGCGGTCCGTCATTGCCACTGGGGCGTGGCGCAGGGTCGCCACGCCATGGCCGCGCTCGGCCAGGTACTCCAGCCATTTGCCCAGGAAGGTGTTCATCCGCATGCGGTGGCTGATCAGCTCGGCCGGCGGCGGGTACATGCCCACCACATCCTGCCAGCGCCGGCCCACATAGCAATGGGTGGTCTCGACCTGGCGCGCGTCGCGGTACAGGCGCACGTAGGCCGACGGGTCGGGCTGGCCGGTCACCGGATCGGCGAAATCGTAGGTCAGGCGCAGCTCGACCGTGTACGGGTGGCATGCGATCACGTCCAGCCGCACATCCAGGCCATCCCCCACCGAGGACACATAACTGCCCGGTTTCAGCCCCGCCGGCTCGAACAGCCGCACCAGATGACGGTAATTCTCGGCGTACAGGCCCATCAGCCAGCTCAGGCGGCTGAGCCGGGGAATGCGTTCGATACGGGGCGATGCCTGGGCCATGTCTGGATCCTACACGTTGGTCTTCCAAACGTGGGGGTGCGAGTGCAGCGGACAAGGATTGTGGCTGAACACCCCACGGTGGATTGATCTCGATCCCGATGGGCCCGTAACGGTTCGTAGCGCCGGCCGTTGGCCGGCCCACGCATCAATACAATTCTCGTTGCAACCCCAGCGTGGTCAACACCTTGCTCGAAATCTCCTCGATCGAGGTATGGGTGGTGCTCAGGGTCGGGATGCGCTCCATCCGGAACATGGTCTCGGCGGCGGCGACCTCGCGGCGACAGGTCTCCAGGTTGGCGTAGCGCGAATTGGGGCGGCGCTCCTGGCGGATCTGCTGCAGCCGGTCCGGGTCGATGGTGAGCCCGAACAGCTTCTTGCGGTAGGGCCGCAGCCGGGCCGGCAGGCGGTCCTGCTCCAGGTCCTCGTCGGTCAGCGGGTAGTTGGCCGCGCGCACCCCGTAATGCAGGGCCAGGTAGATGCAGGTCGGGGTCTTGCCAGCCCGCGACACCGCCACCAGGATCACGTCGGCATCGTCGTAGTTGATCGCGATGCCGTCATCATGGGTCAGCGCGAAGTTCATGGCGTTGATGCGCCGGTGGTAGGTCTCGAAGTCCACCATGCCGTGCGCCTGGCCCACCCGGGAATGGCGGTTCACGGCCAGCTCGCGCTCCAGCGGCTCGATGAAGGGGGCGAATACGTCCAGCATCAGCCCGCCGCTCTCGGCCAGAATGATGCTCAGGCCGCTGTCCACGCAGGAACTGACCACGATGGGCCGGACCTGGTAGCGCTCCCCTGCCGCCCGGATCCGTTCACAGGCTTCGCGGGCCTTTTCCGGGTCGTCGATGAACGACATTCGATCGGTAATGAAGCTGAATCCGGAGAACTGGGTCAACAGGCTATGCCCAATGGTTTCAGCGGTGATACCGGTTCCATCGGAGACGTAGAACACCGGACGAATCGTCGACATGCGTCTTTTTACCCCTCTGAAGCTTAAAAAGGCCGTCGATACAAGCTTGTGCCAACGGCGGTCTGCCCGGCATCATATCGGCTTCTTCCTACGGACGTGGCCATCCAAGCCCGCCTCGGGCGATGGCCAAACGGAGCATCGCGCTTGAACGAGAATATCCTGTGGTTGCACGAACTGCGCTTGGCCGACCTGGCCCGCGTAGGCGGCAAGAATTCGTCGCTGGGCGAAATGATCGGCAATCTTGCCGGTCTGGGGGTTTCTGTCCCCGGCGGTTACGCAACCACCGCTGAAGCCTTCAAGGACTTCATCGCGCACAACGATCTGTCCAAGCGCATTTTCGACAAGCTGGCCACGCTGGACGTGGAAGATGTCGCCGCGCTCACCGTCGCCGGCAAGGAAATCCGCAGCTGGGTGATCGACGCCCCGCTGCAGCCGCAGCTGGACCAGGACATCCGCAGCGCCTACAAGCAGCTGTGTGACGAGAACGGCGGCGGCGACGTGGCCGTGGCCGTGCGCTCCTCGGCCACCGCCGAAGACCTGCCCGATGCCTCCTTCGCCGGCCAGCAGGAAACCTTCCTCAACGTGACCGGCGCCGACGATGTCGTGCACAAGGTCAAGGAAGTGTTCGCTTCGCTGTACAACGACCGTGCCATCGCCTATCGCGTGCACCACGGTTTCAAGCACGAAGACGTGTTCCTGTCCTCCGGCGTGCAGTTGATGGTGCGCTCGGGCGTGGGTTCGTCCGGCGTGCTGTTCACGCTGGACACCGAATCGGGCTTCCGCGACGTGGTGTTCGTGACCTCCAGCTTCGGCCTGGGCGAAATGGTCGTGCAGGGCGCGGTCAATCCCGACGAGTTCTACGTCTACAAGCCCACGCTGAACGCCGGCAAGCCGGCCATCCTGCGCCGCGCGCTCGGCAGCAAGGCGATCCGCATGGTGTATTCGGATGTCCCCGGTGAGCGCGTGCGCATCGAAGACACCCCGGTCGAGATCCGCAACACCTTCTCGATCAGCGACGAGGACGTGCAGGAACTGTCCAAACAGGCGCTGATCATCGAAAAGCACTATGGCCGCCCGATGGATATCGAGTGGGCCAAGGATGGCGTGAGCGGCAAGCTGTTCATCGTGCAGGCGCGCCCGGAAACGGTGAAGTCGCGTGGGCATGCCACCCAGATCGAACGCTTCGCGCTGAACCAGAAGGATGGCAAGGTGCTGGCCGAAGGCCGTGCCGTGGGTGCCAAGATCGGGGCCGGCGTGGCCCGCGTGGTCAAGTCGCTGGAAGACATGGCCCGCGTGCAGCCGGGCGATGTGCTGATCGCCGACATGACCGATCCCGATTGGGAGCCGGTGATGAAACGCGCCTCGGCCATCGTCACCAACCGTGGTGGCCGTACCTGCCATGCCGCGATCATCGCGCGTGAGCTGGGCGTGCCGGCCGTGGTCGGTTCCGGCAACGCCACCCAGGTGCTGCGGGACGGCCAGGAAGTGACCGTCAGCTGCGCCGAAGGCGATACGGGTTTCATCTACGAAGGCAAGCTGGACTTCGAGCGCACCACCACGGACCTGGGCAACATGCCGCCGGCGCCGCTGAAGATCATGATGAACGTGGCCAACCCGGAACGTGCCTTCGACTTCGGCCAGCTGCCGAACGCCGGCATCGGCCTGGCGCGCCTGGAGATGATCATCGCCAGCCACATCGGCATCCATCCCAACGCGCTGCTGGAATACGACCGCCAGGATGCGGCCACGAAGAAGAAGATCGACGAGAAGATCGCCGGTTACGCCGATCCGGTCAGCTTCTACGTCAACCGCCTGGCTGAAGGCATCGCCACGCTGACCGCGTCGGTGGCGCCGAACCCGGTGATCGTGCGCCTGTCGGACTTCAAGTCCAACGAATACGCCAACCTGATCGGCGGCAGCAGCTACGAGCCGCACGAAGAGAACCCGATGATCGGCTTCCGCGGCGCCAGTCGTTATGTCGACCCGAGCTTCTCGGCCGCCTTCGCGCTGGAATGCAAGGCGGTGCTGCGCGTGCGCAACGACATGGGCCTGGACAACCTGTGGGTCATGATTCCGTTCGTGCGCACGCTGGAAGAAGGCCGCAAGGTCGTCGAGGTGCTGGAACAGAACGGGCTCAAGCAGGGCGAGAACGGCCTGAAGATCATCATGATGTGCGAAGTGCCGTCCAACGCGCTGCTCGCCGATGAGTTCCTGGAGATCTTCGACGGCTTCTCGATCGGCTCCAACGACCTGACCCAGCTGACCCTGGGCCTGGACCGCGATTCGTCCATCGTGGCGCACCTGTTCGACGAACGTAACCCGGCAGTGAAGAAGCTGCTTTCGATGGCGATCAAGTCGGCACGCGCCAAGGGCAAGTACGTGGGCATCTGCGGCCAGGGCCCGTCCGACCATCCGGACCTGGCCGAATGGCTGATGCAGGAAGGCATCGAGTCGGTGTCGTTGAACCCGGACACCGTGGTCGACACCTGGCTGCGGTTGGCCAAGTTGAAGGCCAAGGGCTGATCACGAAAAACCCCGCTTCGACGGGGTTTTTCGTGCCGAACTACCGGGCCACCTGGACGTAGAGCCACGCCCTGCGTGGCTGCTCTTCGTTCGGGCACCGCGAAGCCACGCAGGGCGTGGCTCTACGCTTCGATTGTCTCGGCGGTCGGGTAATCGGTGAACCCGGCTTCGGCTCCGCCAAAGAAGGTGGCCTTGTCGGGCGCGTTCAATTCCAGACCCTGCTGCAGGCGCAGCGGAAGATCCGGGTTGGCGATGAACGGTCGGCCGAAGCCGATCAGGTCCGCCCAGCCCTTCGCCAACGCTTCCTCGGCGCGTTCAACGGTGTACTTGCCTGCGTAGATCAACGTGCCGCGATAGATCATCCGCAACGCTTCCTTGAACGCAACGGGCATCACCGGGGCGTCTTCCCAGTCCGCTTCGGCAATGTGCAGATAGGCCACGCCGATGCTGTCGAGGATGTGCGCGGCGGCCAGGTAGGTCGCCTGCGGGGTGTCGTCCACTGCGCCCTGCAGGGTGGTGAGCGGGGCCAGACGCACGCCGACGCGGTCGGCGCCGACTTCATCGGCGACCGCGTCGGCCACCTCGCGCAGGAAGCGCAGGCGGTTCTGCAGCGAGCCGCCGTAGCCGTCGGTGCGCTGGTTGGCCTGCGAATCGATGAACTGGTTGATCAGGTAGCCGTTGGCGCCGTGCAGTTCCACGCCGTCGAAACCGGCATCGATGGCGCGGCGGGCAGCCAGCGCGTAGTCGCGCACGATCTGCGGGATTTCGGTGACATCCAGCGCACGCGGCATGGAGTGCTGGACCATCTCGCCTACCCCGCCCTGCGGGCCGGTGCCGGCCACGTCGACGAACACCTTGACGCCGTCGGCCTGCAGGGCCGAGGACGACACCGGTTCCGCGCCATTGGGCTGCAGGTCCACGTGCGAGACCCGGCCCACGTGCCACAGCTGGGCGAAGATGCGCCCGCCGGCGGCGTGCACGGCATCGGTCACGCCGCGCCAGCCGGCGACCTGGGCATCGTCGTGGATACCCGGGGTCCAGGCGTAACCCTGCCCCTGCGGGCTGATCTGGGTGCCCTCGCTGACGATCAGGCCAGCCGAAGCGCGCTGGGCGTAGTACTGCGCCATCAGCGGGGTGGCCACGTTGCCGGTGGCGGCGCGCGAGCGGGTCATCGGCGGCATGACGATGCGGTTGGGCAGGGTCAGCGGGCCGAGGCGGTAGGGGGAGAACAGCATGGGGGAGGTCCTTGGTAAACGACTGAGCCAAGGATGGGGACGGCCGGACGTGGCAAAAAGCGCCATGGAGGCAAAACTGTTGTGCCGTGGGTGCAATGATCGCCGTTTGGGACGCCACCTCTCACGTAGAGCCACGCCCTGCGTGGCTGAGGCTGTTCCCGTTCCAATACAGCCACGCAGGGCGTGGCTCTACGGGCGACTGTCCGCGATCAGGGCATACGCCGCACGCACCGTTTCGTAGCCGTACTGGCGCTCCAGGCGGCGCACGATGAAGTGGCCCCGGGCCATGTCCTGGTAGTAGTCGGTGAACATGGTGTTCAGGGTGGCGCCGGCGACGGCGCCGATGATCGGCACGGCCTGGGCGGCGAACTTCTCGGTGACCACCACCCCGAAGCGCGCGGCGACCTTCTCCACGATCTTGGCCAACCACTTGCCGGCTTCCTTCGGGGTCAGCCCGATCATCACCCCGCCGCCACCGACCGCCGCACCCGCCAGTTCGGCCGACAGGTGGCGCATCACTTCGGCGGTGAAGCCGCGGGTGATGTAGTAGCCGGTCTCGCTGGCATCGTCCTGGCCGGAGTTGCCGCCCAGCGCGAACACTTCCAGGCAGGCGTGGCGTGTGCCCATTTCGCTCAGGTCGAAGCCCTCGCTGCGCGCCACGTCGGCCACCGAACGCATCATGATCGTGGTCGAGACCGGCAGTTCGAGGAACAGCGCGGTGAAGCCGAACGCGCCACCCAGCGCCCCCGAGGTAGCGGCCGCGACCTTGTGCCAGCGCGTGGATGCGGCCTTGCCGGGGGTATTGTCCATGCTCCACAGCGCGGCCTGTGCGGACTTGAACAACGCCGCCTCCACCGCCCCGTGGATGCGCCGCGACACCGACTGCGGCAGCTTCTTCACCGCAAACTCCAGCGGCGACCCGATCAGGTTGGCCATCTTGGCGGTGAGCGTGGGCGATTCAAGCAATGCCACCGCCCGCTGCAGATCGGCCCAGTCCTGCGAGGTCGGCAGGATCTGCGTTTCCAGCGGCGGCGGCACGATGCGGACGATATGGCTCATCCCCGGATCATACCGCCGCCGTGTTGAACAAACGTTGTGCCGGCGCTTGCGCACGGGGACTTCCGACAAGAAGCCCCCTTTGTAAGGGGGCGGCCGCGAAGCGGCGGGGGTGTGGATGCTGGTAAGAGGGGCCCGCGGTTTGCGCAGCGAACCGTGGGGCGGCAGCGCGCATGCGGTGACGCGTACCCCGGCCAACGGCCGGCGCTACCGTCACGCTGCCGGAAGCCCTGAAAGTGCGCCCATGAACTGGCGGTAATGGCGCAGTTCGGCGATCGAATCGTGCACGTCGCTCAGTGCGGTGTGGCTGGCGGTCTTGCCCACGCCGGCCGCGACCGATGGCGCCCAGCGCCTGGCCAGTTCCTTGACCGTGGATACATCCAGGTTGCGGTAATGGAAGTACTTTTCCAGGCGCGGCATTTCACGGTGCAGGAAGCGACGGTCCTGGCAGATCGAATTGCCGCACATCGGCGAGGCGCCGGCCTGGATCCACTGCGCCAGGAAGTTCACCGTCTGCGCTTCGGCCTGCCCCAGCGTGACCTGGCTGTCCACCACCCGCTGCCACAGCCCCGAACGCCGGTGCTGGTTGCGGTTCCACTCATCCATCGCCTCCAGGCGCTCCACGGGGTGGTGGATGGCGAACTCCGGGCCTTCGGCCAGCACGTTCAACTGCGCGTCGGTGACGACGGTGGCAATCTCGATGATCGCATCGTTGTCGGTATCCAGACCGGTCATTTCCAGGTCGATCCAGATCAGTCGTTCGCCTTCTGCGCCGTTGTCCGCCATGTCCTGCCCTTGTGCAATGGCCCGCGTCGCGACGCAGGCCGGGTGTGTAAGGCGGCATGATACCGCCTTCGCGGTGTGCCCCTGTCGTGGAGTTACTCCAGCAGCAGCGGCGGCTTGCCGCGTTTGGTCCGGAAATAGTTGGTCAACCGCGTGCTGGCTTCCTTCGCGAGCACCCCGCCGTGCAGCTCCACGCGATGGTTGTGGCGCGCATCGCCGAGCAGATCGAACACACTGCCGCACGCACCGGTCTTGGGATCGGTGGCGGCGTATACCAACCGCGCCACCCGCGCATGCACCACCGCCATCGCGCACATCGCGCACGGCTCCAACGTCACGTACAGGGTGCTGCCAAGCAGACGATGATTGGCCAGCGCCTTCCCCGCCCGCCGCATCGCCACGATTTCAGCGTGGGCACTGGGGTCGTGGTCGGCGATGTTGAGGTTCCAGCCCTCGCCCAGTACCGCGCCGTCGGCGCCGACCAGTACGGCCCCGACCGGAATTTCGTTGAACTCGCGTTCGGCGCGTTCGGCCAGGCGCAGTGCGTACTGCATCCAGTACTCGTCCTGGTCGTGCACCGGCACACCCAGCGGCGGCGGTGGTGGCAGACGCTCAACCATGGCCATCGGCCTTGCGCACGAACGCCTCGAACGCGGCCAGGGTGGCCTCGCTGACGTGGTGCTCGATGCCCTCCGCATCGCGGCGGGCCGAATCGGCATCCACGCCCAGTGCCAGCAGGAAGCGTTCCACGGTCTGGTGGCGGGCGCGCATCTCCCCGGCCAGCTGCTCGCCGGCCGGGGTGAGGAACACGCCCCGATACGGGCGCTGGATAGCCCAGCCTTCCTTGACCAGGCGCTTGAGGGCCTTGGCCACGGTCGGCTGCGCAACGCCCAGGCGTGTGGCGATATCGACCTGGCGGGCCTCGCGGCCGTCGGCGATCAGGTCGGCGATCAGCTCCACATAGTCTTCCACCAGCTCCGAGCGCCGTGCCTCGCGCACCTGCACGAACCCCTCCACATGCACCTGGGCATCGATCAGCGGGGTGGGCGTCTTGGCTCTGGTAGGCGACATGCAGGCTCCAGCAGGCGGCCGCCGGTGGCGGGGCACACAGTTTACCGTAGTGACGGGCCATGCCCGTCACGTGTATGCGAGGCAGCATGAGATCGACACCCCGTCCAAGGCGCAGTACAGCAGCAGCGGCCTGCATCGCTGCCATAATGCGATCCTTCCGACGCATGCATGCCCCATGTCCGATCTGCCTCCCCTGCCCGTCCTTGCCCCAGGTCACTACCGCCACTTCAAGGGCGGCAACTACCGGGTGATCGACGTGGTACGCCACAGCGAGACCTTGTTGCCGATGGTGTTGTATCGCCCGTTGGATGACGACCTTGGGCTGTGGGTGCGGCCGTATGAGATGTTCACCGCGCAGGTCGAGGTGGGCGGTGTGCTGCGGCCACGGTTCGCGCCGGTGGATGAAAGCTGAGCTGGCGCAGACGCTGCCGCTGACACGAAAAAGCGCCCCGTAGGGCGCTTTCTTGTTGACCGGCCAATGCCAAGAACTCAAGGCGTCGCGGTCACCCCCTGTGCCGATGCGCCCGCCACGATGAACGGATCGCGCCCGGCGTCGGCATAGCCGCCACAGCTGGGGTCGCCCGGTGCGACCGGATCGCACGGCCACACCACGCGCGGCACGGTATCGCGCGGCTCGAAGCGCTCGCCATTCCAGACGGCAAAGCCCAGGTGCAGCCGGCCCCATTCGCCATAGCTGCGCGGCTCGGGCTTGTCGGGGGTGCCGACATCCACGTACCAGCGTACGGCCGGACCATACTGCAGCTTGGCCGCGTCCAGCTGCACGCGCGCGCCGTTGGCGGCGTAACGCTTCTGATCGGATTCGGAAAGCAAGGGCTCGGCCGGAAGGGCCTGCTGGGTGATGTCCACCGGCGCGACGCCGGCACTCACGCGGTACACACGCTGCTGTACCAGCCCTTCGCGGCAGCTGCCGGCAGGCAGGCGCACGGTCTCGACCGGTTCAGCGTCGGGGCTGCGGTCATCGGCACAGGCAAACGGGCCGGACACCAGATACACCGTACTGCTCGGATCGGCGCTTTCAAATGAACGCACCCATACATCGCCCTGCACCGCCAGGAAGTCCGGGCGCAGCCCGTACCCGGGCACCGCCTTGAACCAACCCTTCTGCCCAACCTGGCGCTCGCGCCAGGCGCGCGGCAGCAGCAGCTGCTGCTCCGGAATGGCGACCAGCAGCGCCGACAGGTGCGCCGGCAGCGTTCCCTGGCAGGCGCCGATCAGCAGGTCTGCCTGGGTGGCCAGCCGCGCGGCCAGGTCATTCGGGCATCGCGCACCGAGCTGGCGCTCGATCTGGTTGTTGTCGTTGGCAAGTGTGGGAATGAGCAGCGGGCGCGGCGCGACCGGCGCCAGCCCGGCTGAAGCTGCTCGTTCGCTTGGCGAGGTGGCCGTTGCGGGTGTGGCCGCAGCTACGGCTGACGCATCCACGTTCACGGCGGCGGACGAGGTCACCGGCAGCTGGGCCGCCGCAGGTGCCGCCCCGGCGGACGCGGCATGGATCGTCGCCGCAGGCACCACTGCCGGCGCTTCAGAAGTTGTCTCGGCACCCGTCGTCGGCTTCACACCTTCAGCCTCCTCAACCGCAGTGGGTGGTTCCGAGGGCGTCGCTTCAATCGGCCTGGGCGCGATCCCCGGGGTGACAGTTGCAGGCAGATTGACCAGGGCAGGCGGAGAGACAGTCGCCGCTTCCTGCCCGCTGGTCGGCGCAGCGGTTGCGGGCACATCGACCGGGCTCGCAGCACCAGCCGCCTCGTTTACCGCTGGCGCAGCGACCACAACCTCCGGCGCGGCCTGAGCCTGGGCAATGGAAATCCCAAACGGCAACATCAGCAGCAGGGATGCCGGCCACCGAGCAGTCGAACACCGGGAGATAACCGAAGTATTTCGCATCATGTCGTCCTTGAACCAAAAATAAGCAGCAGGAGCCGCGCACCAACCTCCGCGTGCGCGTTCCCAGCATTGTCACGACACTCAAAGCCGCCTTTGGGTGTCAAATTGAGGTGGGGCTATATTCCCTGCGCGAACAAACTACAGCGGCGTTAGGACCTGCAGATTGCGAGAAACCAACATTCAGAAAGACTCAAGCCGGCGGCTGACCCTGTGGGCCGGCAGCTGCCGATCCCCCTATCTGGGAATATGCCATGAAGCTGCACAAAGTTCCCTGGAAGACGCCGAGCAGCCGTGCGCCAGAAATATCGAAGTCTTTCTCATCATGTCGTCCTTGGACAAATAATGGAACTACGAGAGCACGCTGATCCCGTACGGATCCAAGACAGCCAGCTCGTGGTCGACCACGCGTTGCGACCACATCGTCCAGACGCCTAAAGCCAATCTCCCCGTGACGCCGCCGGCGTTCATGAAACCGGCGCAGACAAGCGCTCGGCACCAAGCGCGGAAAATCAACGATATGCCTTGTACTCAGACATGCTGCAGGCAGAGTAGACAATCTCGCAGGTCTGGCCATTCTCGGCGCCTTGGCATTTGGAGAGCGCAGTTTCCTTCGCCTTCTCAACCGTCTCGGCTGAGACCACCATTGACTTCCCACCACCGCTGGCGAGCTGACCGGCGTCTGGATCAGCGATTGCAATGCACTGATTGAAGTACGCCAAGCGAAGCTTGCACTTCTTGCCACCGAGCCTCTTGCATTCCGCGTCGGCCGCCGCAACGGCAAGGCGCTTTGACTTCATTGATATGGATGCGCCGGTCGCCATGCTTTCCGTATCTTCCGACACGGCGCCCCACCTGGTTTCCCATTTCCCATCCGCAACCATTCTCCTCTCGGAGGTACCCGAGCCACCACCCGGTATTGGTGCACAACCCTGAACACCCTGCCCGCCTATGGGATAGGATCCAGGCGGGCAAGCGCCCTCAGCAAATGCGATTTGCGAAACCGCCAGAAGGAAAATGGCTGCTATTAGCTTTCTCATGATTGATTCCAAAAACCACTCAAGGTAGGCGCCTCGGAAGAACTTCAACGACCGTCTGCATTGCCATACTTACCGGAACCGCTAGCAGTATCAGGGGCTGACTGGGAAACTGATCTTCCAACGTGCTGCTGTCCAACCGTGTCTCCCATATTGGTTTCAGGATTCTTGGTCTGCGGCGGCGTATACGAACCCGGCGGCTGGCCTTGCGGGCCTGCGGCTGCCGAGCCACCTATCTGGGAATATGCCATGAAGCTGCCCAGGGTGCCCTGGAAGAACATCGCCGCCATTGGGGGCGCAGTCAGGATCAGCGTCGTGAGGATCAGGCCCATGCCGCCCTGCTGCATGGCCTGGCTGGTCATGCCGTCGCTCATCGCGTCCTTGAGGAAGAAGCTGTTGATCAGCGACGAGGTCCAGAACGCGGCGGAGACGCGTATGACCATGTCCAGCGCGATCGACACCATCGCCGACAGCACCGCCATCGAGAACATGGTGCCTATGCCGTAGAACAACCACTTCTGGAAGAACTGCTTGGTCTGGTCGAACAGTAGACACAATATGAAAAGTGGACCGAATCCGATGAACAGTGCGATGGCCACCTGGTAAAGCAGCAGCATGGCGCCAGCCGTCACCGCCGGGCCACCGGTGCCGATGCCGATGAACCACATGGCGCGGGTCTTTTCCTCGCGCAGGCCGCCGTCGTCGAGCACCTTGATCGCATCGATGCTGGACAACGCCACCTGCATCCAGGCCAGGCTCTTGTCGATCTGGTCCTCGGCCGTGCCACCGTTGCCGGTGACAACGCGGGTAATCAGGCCGCCAACGTCCTTGGTCAGGAAGTCGCTGACACTGCTGCCGAACATCGCCATGGACGTTGCCACGCTGATGATCAGCGCCGCACGGGCCATGTTGGTGACCAGCACCATCATCGAATCGCGGCTCTGGCCGGTCACGATGCGGTAGCCCTGCACCAGCACCCACAACGTCATCAATACCAGGGCAATGCCGCCAACCCAGGCCATCATGCGGCCCATCATCTCGATACCGAAATCGTTGATGCGATCGCGCAGGTAATCAAGAATCAGCTTGAAGAAGACGAAATCACCGATCGACTGGACACGCACCGCGTAGCCCAGAAGATCCTGCAATCCGCCCGAGAAATCAAAAACGTTGGCAATCGACCTGATCGACATTTCCACAATCCCTTGGTGATGCTGCTACTGCATTGGGCCCGGCACTACCTTGCAGGCCCGCTGAACCTGCGTGGGCGCTTACTTGACGCTGAGTGCGCCCTTGAGCGCCGCGGTCTTGACCAGCGTCCCGATGACCTGGTTGGTGGTGTCGCCCTTCAGTGCGTTCTGGGCCACCACCTTCTGGTTGCCTTCCATCACTTCGATGTAGGCGTCATAGGAGCGCATCCGCGACTGCCAGATCTGCGACTGCACGGCCAGGTCATTGGCCATGCGAAGCGATTCGCTATCGGCGCCCTGTACAGTGCCCTGGTTGTTGTTCAGGATGCGCAGCTTGAAGATGCGGTTGAGCGAGGATTCCATCTTAGGCACCGAGTAGGTCATGAACATCACCGCCTCGTTGTACTTGCGGTTCTGCATCATGCGGATGTTCACGCAGATCTGGGTCTGCTGTTCCTTGAAGTCGTCCTGCGGATTGAACACGAAGGTCTTGAACAGACCCGTCGGGCTGAAATCGGTCTTGCTGCCGCAGGTCTCCCTGACCAGGTAGTTCTCGCCCACCGGAGTCAGGGCGATGCCCTGCGGCATCCCGAAGTCATTCAGCACCGCCTGTACTTCAACCAACGCCTGCCTGTATTGCTCCAGGGTGCGAATCCAGTTCAAGCGCTGCTCGACATATTCGGCGGCATCCTGCGCCTTGGCCTGGACGGCCGTGATCTCGGCCTTGTAGGTATTGATCTGGTTCATGATCGACTGGAAGACATTCGGGCCCACTTCCACGACCGGCATGGTATAGGCCGGTGCCGGTGCATTGCACATCAGCACGGTCACCAGCGACAACGCCGCCAGGCGGAAGCTGAAATGACTACGGCGAGTCTTCTTCGGGTTCATAGCGGTATCCATCATTGTCTCCATCGAATGCGGCGAATGCCGGCCCTTGATCGGTCGGCGGACCGTCAGGCAACGGCGTCCTGTCGGGTCCCGGCGGGCTTTCCAGAGCCCTTGCGCTTTTTGTAGAACTCACCAAGCCACTGCTCCGGGGTCAGATCGGCCTGCGATACCTTCTCGCGCTGGGCGGCGTCGAGCAGTACGCGGTGCATTACGTCGATATTGTCGGTGGAGGCCGAAATCACCGACAGGATGTCGTCCATGCCGCGCAGGTTGAGCTGGCATACGCTGGCGGCATGCCCCTGCTTGACCAGGAAGCACCGCGAGCGTTCGTCCAGGGCGGTAACCACCTTGAACTCGGACTCGGTCAGCTTCAGCCCGTCGATGTAATCCGAACGGCTGGCATTGGGGTTGGGCAGCAGGATCAGCGTGGCGGTCTGTTCGATCAGGGCCGCGGCGATGTCGCTCTTGAGCGCGTCCTCCGGGCTCTGGGTGGCGAAGATGCCCAGGCCGTTCTGCTTACGGATGGTCTTCTGCTTGTTCTTGGCAAATTCCTTCAGGCCGCCCTCGCCGTCCAGGATCTTCCAGAACTCGTCCATCACGTAGATCAGCGGACGGCCGTCGATCAGTGATTCCAGGCGGTGCAGCAGGTAGTTGATCACCGGCACGCGCACTTCGGGGTTGTCGATGATGTCGGTGTAGTCGAAGCCGATGATGTTGGCACGGCTCAGGTCGACGGTATCGACCGGGTTGTCGAACACCCAGCCCAGCGAGTTACCCGAGGTCCACTTGCGCAGGCGCGCATACAGACCGTCGTCGCCCATGTTGGGCAGGCTTTTCTGGAAATTGGTCATGCTGCGCAGGTGCATGGGGGTGTCGAGCATGTTCTCGACACCGCGGAAGATGTCCTCTTCTTCGCGGGCGCTGTACTCGTTCTTGTTCGCCAGTACCTTGATCAAGTCCGCCAGGAACTGCACGTTGGCTTCGTTGTTCTCGCACTGGAACGGGTTGAAGCCGGTGGCCTGCCCATTTTCCAGCGCCAGGTAGTTGCCGCCGCAGGCGCGCACGAAGATCTCCGCGCCGCGATCCTTGTCGAAGAAGAAGATGGTTGGCGACGGGTCGTACTTCTGCACCTGGCTGAGCAGGAAGTTGATCAACGCGGTCTTGCCCGTACCGGACTTGCCGATCACCATGGTGTTGGCGATCGCCTTCTCGCCCAGCGAGTTCTCCGACGGATGGGTGGCGTGGAAGTTGAAGTAGTACGGCTGGCCGTTGGTGGTCTGCAGCGTGGTCACGCAGTCGCCCCACGGGTTGTTGTGCTGCTTGCCGGTGGCGAAGTTGTGCAGCGGCGACAGGCCCAGGAAGTTCAGCGAACTGATGTTGGCCAAGCGGGTGCGGTAGCGCCAGTTGGCCGGGAACTGCGAATAGAACGACGCGGTGACGGCCAGGTCTTCCTTGGTCGACACGAACCCGGCGTTGGACAGCTCGGCGCGGGTGGTGGCGATGTTCTGCGACAGCTTTTCCTGGCTGTCGGCATACACGGCCATGATGAAGTGGTACTCACCCAGGACGAAGTTGCCCGAGGACAACTGGTCCATGGCCTGGTCGAGCTCCACGATCTGGCTGACCGCCTTGTCGCCGGAAGAGATCATCATGCCCTTGGTGCGGTCCAGCACCTTGAGCGCGTCCTGGCGGCCCATCGGGCTGAACGAATGGGTGATGACGTACTCGAAATCAAGATACTTCAACCCATTGAGGACGCCGGGATAAGTGCCCTCGGCGTATTCCTTGATGTTGAGGATGGCGCCGAAGTGATTGACGCCATTGGGCGTGCTGATCACGAAATCGCCGGTCTTGGCCGAAAACATGTGGCGGCTGATCGGCAGGTAATCCTTGACCGGTGCGGACAGCACCGGCACCGGCTCGTCCACCCGGTTGAGCAGGTAGCCGAAGAATTCCAGGGTCTCGGAGAACACCATGCCGTTCTTGGCTTCGTACATGCCCATGCGGTACGGCGAGTAGTCGCGGATCACGGCTTCAACGTTGCCGGCCAGTTCCAGCAGCTTGGACACGGCCTGGTCCTGCTCGGCCTGCAGCTGGGTGATGCTGGAAGACTTGTCCATGAAGCGCTTGCCCGACACCACCGGGCGATAGAGCATGGTCAGGTACAGCTCGTTCTGCATGATGCGTTGCGAAGACAGCATGCCCATGTACTGGTCGGACACGTCCTGATTGAAGCGCTGACCGAAGGTGCTGCTGCCCTTGAGCTGGCGGCGACGGCGGATGTCATGCACCCAGAAGGCGACATTGACGAAATCCGGTGCGCGCAGGGTCTGCAGCAGTCGATTGAAGGTGTTGTGGCGGTGTTCAAGCTCCCAATCCTCGCGGCCCACGAACGGCAGGCCTTCCAGATGCCAGGTCAGCAGGAAATCCCCACCCGTGGTCTTGACGACCGTCGGCGCCACATGGGACGACAGGGGGATGAATTCGCTGATCGAGGTATCGGGACTGAACATGACGGCTTCCAATGGGTGCTGCGGGGATGGTGCGGTCCTTGCACCGGGCAGGCGATGTGATCGCCTGCCCGGCCTGTAGCGTGCCGAGGTCAGGCCGACGGCGGCGGCTTGTCGCGGTAATGGTTGGGCGTGAACACCCACATGCCGTCGTGCTGCTGCAGGTTGCGCGCACGGAACTTGAACTGCAGGCGCAAGCCGATCAGGCGGAAGATCATTTCATCGCGCTTGGCCATGTGACGAAGAATGAAGATGGCAATCGGGATGGTGATCAGCAGCCGCATGTCGATGTACATGCTCAGCAACAACAAGCCGCCCGCGACCAGGAAGAACGGGACGTACGGAACGCCCAGAAACATCGCTGGCCGCGTGCAACCGCGAAACAGGACGTTCTTATGCACTGTAGTACTGGACGGCGTTCATGATGGCGCCGGTGGCACTGCCGGCGCAGGAGCTGGCGTTGCCGTCACCGAGCAGCATCTTGGCGATCTGGCCGGCAGCACCGATCAGCAGGCCGCCGATCAGGATCGGCGCCACATCGGCGATGCGCTTGTGGGCAAATGCGATCTGGTAACCGGCGAAGATGACGGCAATGGTGACCACGGCAATCGAGGCGATGTTCAGCAGGCCGTTGATGTTGGAGAAGAAGCCGCAGACCTTGGTGTCGGTGCCACCGAAGTTGGTGGCCTGGGCGAACACGTCCGGCACGAACACGGCAGCGGCGAAGGCAACGGCCATCAGCACGGTCTTCAGCGAGCGCTGGGCTTGGGCGATATCGAGGTTGTTACGCTTCATTGGGGTTTCCTTGTTGATGGTCTAACACGACTGGATCGGTCCTTCAGAACACGAAGGCTTCATCCCCTGCGGGGATGTTCTGTACCGGCATTGCCTGTGCAGGTGCGGCCTGCGCGGGCAATGCCACCGGTGCATTGCGTTCACTCCACGCGCGCACCATGACCGGACCGGCGCTGTTCTGCGCTGGCATGGGTTGCGGTGCAACCGGTTGTTGCACGATGGGCGGCGGCGCGAATGCCTGGGCGGCCTGTGGCTGCGGCACGATCTGGTCCATGGCACCCATGACCACCCGCGACAGCGCCGCGTCCGCGGTGCGCACCAGGCCACCGCGCACCATTGCGGCAGTGGAGGGATATACCTCGTAAGCGCGCGCCGGATCCACCGGCACTGCGGCCTGCGCGTAGGTAGGCGCCAGCGCCTGCATCGCCTGCACGCGGGCTTCGGCCACACCCTGCGGCTGGCCACTGAACTGCGGGTGATGGGCCACGTCGACCACGCGGCGCTGCGCACGGCTGACCACGTCGATCGGCGCCGCGCCGTTGGCGGCGACCATGCTGCCGCGCTGGCGCGAGATGGACGCGAACACCTTCTGCACGTAGCCGTGGCGGAAGCCGGTGGTGAAGTTGCCCGAGTAGTAGCAGCTGAAGGACTTGCCCCAGTCATTGCCCGAGCGGCCATAGCACTCGGCCAGGATGCGCGACGCTGCCTGCAGGTTCGGGCACTGCTGGAAGGCCTTCTCGTACGAGTCCAATCCGTACTTGGCCAGGTTGTAGCGGTTGACCTGGGCCAGGCCCACCGAGAAGTTGTAGCCCTTCTCTTCCAGCATGCGCACCGTGGCCAAGGCCTCGTCCAGCTGCTTGGGCTGGCGCACCAGGGCGCCGCCGACCACGCCGATGGCGTAGGGGTTGCGCGAGGATTCGACGTTGATCACATGCTGCATCACGTCCATGGACACCGCCATTTCCGGACACGCCATGGCTTCCAGGCCGGGCAGCATCAGGCGTCACTCCCTGCGGCGGCCAGGGCACGTTCGGGGCTGAAATCGATGCCGGTGATATAGCGGCTGCCGGCATGCGCCTTGATGTGAACGACCACGTCGATGGTCATCATCAACAGGCGCTTGATGACCGAGAACTCCAGGCCCGAGCCTTCGGCCGATGCCTTCACCATCAGGCCGAGCTGGTCCCAGGTCTGCTCCGGGCTGCCGGCGTGGCAGCTGGTGATCGAGCCGGGGTGGCCGGACGCGCAGTTGCGGATGAAGTAGAACGCTTCGTCGCCACGCAGCTCGGCCAGGATGATCCGGTCCGGTTTCATGCGCAGGCACGCCTCCATGCAGGTCTTGGCGGTAACGTTGCTGGCGCTCTGCCCGCCCTTGGAATACAGCAGGTGCACCACGTTGGGCTGGCTGATGAACAGCTCGCGGGCGTCCTCGATGGTGACCAGGCGCTCGTTGGCCGGAATGTGGTTGACCAGCGATTTCATGAAGGTGGTCTTGCCGCTGCCGGTGGCGCCGGAAACCACGATGTTCTTGCGGTACTGCACCGCCTTGCGGAAGAACTCGGCGTAATCGCGGCTCTGGCGCAGGGCCAACAGTTCCTGGTCCTGCTCACTCAGTGCGGCCCCCTGCTCCAGGATCTGGTTGAAGAACCCGTCGCTCTGGTATTGCTCCAGGGTCTTGGTGTGCTTGGACGGCAGGCGGATGGTGATCGATACCTTGCCGGCATCGCAGGCCGGCGGGATCACGAACTGTGCGCGCTGGCCGGTCGGGAAGGTCAGCGACACCACCGGATCGACGTCGGTGATGCGCTGGCCGGTGTTGCTCTCGTTGACCACGGCGGTACAGAACTGACGCGCACGCTCGAAGGTCAGCGTGGGAACCTCCACACGCTGCCATCCATCGCGCGTTTCCAGGTACACCTCGCCCGGACGGTTGATGCAGATTTCCGTCACATCGGGCGAAGTCATGTACTGGTGAATGCCCAGGACCTCGTATTGGTACCTGAGGAACTCACTGGAAACGTCGGCTACAGGGGCCACTTCGGCGTCCATGTTCTGTCCAGGCGATCAGCGTCGGTGCGGCAGCACGTCGCTGAAATCGACGTCCTTTGCCACGTAGACACTGACCACGGTGCCTTGGTTGATGGTGACGGTGGGCGGGCGACGCTCGCTCATCGCTTCATTGGCCAGGCGCTCCATGCTGCGCGCGGTGGCGCTTTCATAGGGCGACTGCACGGCGAAACCGCTGCTGCTGATGGTGGTGGATTCCGGGCCATGTTCAGCCGCGGCGTACTTGAAGGCGTCGGCGATCAGGCTGATCATCAGCGCCGAGGCGATGCGGCTACCCCAATGCGCGCTGTAATCGCCAGGATGGCCAGCGCCACCGAGCTGGTCGATGCCCGGGCTGGACATGGCCACGTCGATGCCGTTGGGCGTGGTGATGCGATCCCAGATCACTTCCACACGCTTGCCGGTCGGGCCGCCACCGTAGGCGCCGTAGATCTTCGAACCCTTGGGCAGCAGCAGGCTGCGCCCGTTGATGGAATACACCGGTTCGGTCAGCAGGCACGAGGTGAAGCCGGAGACGTCGGTGATGATGCGGGTTTCCAGCACGCAGCGCAGGTAGGTGCCGCGCACCAGCAACGCATCCGGGCTGCGGATGAAGCTCGCGCTGGACACGTCTTCCACATCCGGGCCGCGGCGGACCTTGGCCGGTGCGGCCTGCTGGGCGCCAGGCAGCTGCGCGAGCATGGCGCGGGTGTACTCGTCGGTTGGACGCCCGGCCGGATCGGTCAGCTGACCGCCGCCGCCACCGCCACCGCCGCCCACGCCATTACCCGAGGCCATGCGGCGATCGAGCAGCGAGGGTTCGCGCGGTCCGGTATTCTGATTTGCGTAGTCGCTGACCTGGGCCGGCGGCGTGACGTAAGGATTGTTCTGCGGCGGCGGCGGCAACGGCGGCAGCATTTCAATCGGCTGGGCAGCCTCGGCAGGCGGCGCCTGCGGCGGCGGCTGAGCAGTCGGCAGTTCCGGGGTGGAGACGCGCGCCTGCTCATTGAGCTTGACCGGACCGTCCTGGTCACTGCTCTTGCGCAGCAACAGGAAACCCATGGCGATGACCAGCACCAGGATGCCGCCCAGGAACGCCAACGCCTTGCGGTTCAGGCGCTGTTCCTCGGCCGAACGCAGCTGCGGGGCGGCGGCGTCAAGATTGGGATTGTTATCGGCCACGTTCTGGCCGTAATACGGGTTGCGTGGCGTGTCGCCGTCGTCGCGGCCCTGGTTCGGCTCGTTGCCGGGAGTGTTGTGCTGGCTCATTTCTTCACGTTCCTTCGCAGACCGACGACGTTGTCACCGTGGCGGATGACCAGGTAGGGATAGGTGCCATGCACGATGAGCGAGTTGCCCTCCACTGTCGTGTTGACCACGAAATCCTCACCATATTCACTCTCACGCCCGAACACCGCCGGGAAAATACCCGTCTTGTACTCCGGCGACGCGGGCAGTTTCAGATAGGTGAAACGGCCGTCGTCGTAGGCATTGACCGGGATCAGCCAGCCCATCTTCTTGGCACGGCGGGTCGAGTACGAATAGTCGAAGTTGTACTGACGGTCCTTGGCCAGCTCCGAGCTGAGCAGCGGCTTGACTTCTTCATCCACCGCCTGCTGGGCGGTACCGAACTCGGTATCGCTGGGGTAACTGAAGGCGATCTTGTACTGCACGCCGGCACGGCGCGCCTGCTCGAGCTGGCGCCAGTCGGTCGCCACCACCTTCAGTTCGAAGATGTACGAATGGGTCTCGGTGCGCACCATCATGTTGGTGTCCACGTCGACGTTCTTCGGCTTGAGATAGAACACATTCTCCCGACGGGTCAGCTCCCAGCCACTGCTGAAACCGGTGCTGTAGTCCAGGATCTTCTCGTTCGGGCTCAGTTCGATCTGGGTAGTCAGGCCCAGGCCGGTGCGCACCGGATAGATGCGGTCCTGTTCATATTCGTAGTGGTCGACCACCTGGGCCTTCGCAGGCGCGCAGGCCAGGGACATCATCGGCACCAAGGCCAATGCGGCCCACCAAATTTTGCTACTACTCATCGGTTGCTTGCTCCCTCAGCAGTTCCGGTGGAAATGTTCTGTGCCGGCACGGTGGCCGGTTGCCGCGGCGCGACTTGTCCTGGTATCGCCTGGCCCGGCACTGCCTGCCCGGGGACCTGCTGCTGCATCGGCTGGCCCGGCACCTGGCCAGGCACCGTCATCTGACCCGGCACCGGCTGGCCCGGCTCCACCATCTGGCCGGGTACTGCCTGGGCCGGAACGGCCACCGGCTGGCCGGTGGCCGGATCGATCATCGTGGCGGCGGTCGGATTGTTCGGGTCGTATACCGGCGCCGCAGCGGCTGCAGCCGTCGCCTGTGCTGCCTGTGCCGCAGCGGCCTGGCTTGCCTGCTTGGCCATGTCCGCATCGTCGGGCACCGGCACGCCACGGGCGTAGTCGTTGTCGACGCGGTACTCGGTGACCTGGAAGGCCAGCGGATTGAGGATGCGATCCTGTTCGCTCAACGCCAGGTCGGTGCGGTAGTCAAAACGCAGGGTGACCAGCTTGTTGTCCAGGAACTGCGCGGCACCGGTGGTCTTGTCGAGCAGGCTGCGCTGGATACGCACCGACGCACCACGGAAGCTGCCGTTACCTTCCGAGGCCAGCGGCGTAATGCTCAGGATCTTGATCCGGATCGCCTTGTTGGTACCGTACACGTACACCGGGTTCTGCGGATTGTTGTTCGCATAGCGCTGGCGCTGCGTGGCGGCCACCGGCTCGGCGGACATCGTGAACACCAGGTCCCAGTCGCGCAGGCCCATCACCGCCGAGTCGAACGACTCACGCGCCATTACATACTGGGCGACGTTGCTGCGGTTGATCGCTTCGTTGGCGGTAATCGATTCGGCGCCGTAAGTACCACCCAGGCGGGCCACGGTCGCGTTGCCGGTGTAGGCATCGGCCATCACCAGGAACGGCACCTTCTCCTTCAGCGGCAGCATGTAGTAGTAGCCGCCGGCCAACGCCAACGACATCACCAGCGAACCGGTCGCCACCCACCAGGCGCGGCGCTCGCTGCGGCGCGCCATGTCGGCAACGGTCAACTCATAGCTCACCGCCTTGGCGACCGCCTGGTCGACCTTGGGGTTGTTGCCTGTTTCCTTCTTTCGGAACATGGGTTCATCCGTACTGCTGGAACATCAAGGGGCGCAGCACCCGACGCGTCGCGTGGGCAGCTTCACGTTCGCTGATACCGGCGCGGACTCAGCTTCCGCTGGACGCGTCGACACTGCCGGCGGCAGCGGTCGGCGAGGAAGCGGAAGTGGACTGCACGACGATCTGGTTGCCGACGATGGATACCGACACGCTCTGCCCTGCATAGGCAGCCGTGAGATCGATCATCGCCTGCTGCGGATTGGTGGTACCGATCGTGGAGACCGCGCCGTACAGCGTGTAATCGGAGCTGATGCGGTAATCCAGCGTCATCCCCGAATCCTTGGCCCAGCGTTCGAGCATGGTCTTCAACGTGCCGTCCATGGGCGAGGCCTGGTACACGTAGCTGGTGTACAGCGGAATTTCCATGGTGGTGCTGGCGAAGCGGTTCACAGGCTTCCAGCGACCGCCGAAATCCGGTGCCGGAGGAGTGGCGCAGCCGGCGAGCAGCAGCACGGCGAGCGCGGTGGCAACGCTGATGGATCCCTTTGACAGAAACGCTTGCTTCATACGGACTTCCCTATGACGTACGGAATAGCGGCTTTTAACCCGGAAAAAACGGCAATGCGTCGGCACATCGCGGCCTGTTGTCAGGCCCGATGACGCAACGTTGGATGCAAGCAGCAACACCTTTCACCGGTGCAACCGGGCCCCCGCCCGTCTGGTGTGTAAACGCCCCGAACGCCTGTCCGGCCCCTGCGCCTGCACACCCCAACCCGAGAAAAGCCATCCATGTTCCTCTTGACTACTTCAGTGCATGTCTTCCAGCACTGGTCTCAACGACAAATTCATGACGCACAGAACGTCCATCACAAATACGATGCCACACATTCGCGTCAATTTAACGTCAAAGGCGACAATTTTTTTGCCTTCAACCGTTGATTTCTTGACGAACGTCACACGCCTTCACATGAAACGCCTATAGATCCAGCATCGGCACCGACGTCTTCGGCAACAGACGCGAGGTGAAATAACGATCCTGGTAGTACTTGATCTTTTCGCATTTGACCGGGTGCGGAATGCCCTCGTACAGGAACACTTCGTGGTCGTTGCCCATTGCCTTGAGCTCCTGCGGCAGCATCAGCGCGCGCCGCTCTTCAGTGAAGCTGTGGGTCTTCTCACGGGCGTGGGTAACGTTCTTCCTGCGCACGGTGGTGTAACCGAGCATCTCCGAATAATCGTTCGCGTCCTGCTGCTCACGCGGCGCGTAGAGGATCTGCAGCGCGTGGTTGGTGATGATGGTGCGTGAAACGTCCTTGCCGTAGGTGGCGTCCAGCTGGGCCATGCTCTGGATGATGGGCAGCAGCCGTACGTTGTAACCGGCCATGTAGGACACCGCCGAGGCAATGATGTCCACTTTGCCGATCGCGGTGAATTCGTCCATCAACAACAGGCACTGGTACTTCAGGTCCGGGTTGGACTTGGGCAGTTCCTTGGTGTTGAGGTTGATGATCTGGCTGAAGAACAGGTTGATGATCAATCGGCTTTCGGCCAGCTTGTTGGGCTGGATGCCGATGTAGATGGTCATCTTCTTTTTGCGCAGGTCCGTCAGCAGGAAGTCGTTGGCGCTGGTGGCCTTGTCCAGCACCGGGTTGATCCAGGCGTTCAACGGCTCCTTGAAGGTGCCCATGATCGAAGCGAAGGTCTCGTCGGCCTGCGACAGCAGGTTGGCGAACGCCGAGCGCGCGTTGCCGCTCAGGAACTTCTGCTCGGACAGCGCCTTGAGGTACTTCTTCAGGTCGCTGCCATCGCCGGTGGACAGGCGGAACACCGCGCCCAGCGTCGGCGTTCCCTGCCCGCCGGGGAAGCCCTGGCGGCGCTCGTCGTCCCAGTTCTCGAACAGGTACAGGGTGAAGGCCATGAACGCATTCCGCGCCTGGCTGATCCAGAATTTCTGCTCGTCCGAGCCATCCGGATACAGCATCGCGGCGATGCTCATCAGTTCCGACACGCGGAATGCCTGGTCGTCGGAGACGTAGCTGAGCGGATTCCAGCGATGGGTGCGGCGGTCTTCGGCGAAGGGATTGAACAGGAACACCTCATGGCCCTGGCTGGCGCGCCAGCCGCTGGTGAGGTCGAAGTTCTCCTGCTTGATGTCCAGCACCACCACCGACTCGCCGTATTCGAGCAGGTTGGGAATGACCACGCCCACGCCCTTGCCGGAACGCGTGGGTGCAGCCAGGATCACGAACTGCTGTCCGCTCAGGCGCACCAGCTTTCCGCCGAAGCTGCCGACCACGATGCCGTTGTCGGACTTCTTGAACAGACCGTGTTTGGCCAGGTCTGCGGCAGCGGCGAAGCGCGCATCGCCATGCAGGGATTTTTTCTTCGGCTTCAGCACGAAGAACAGCGCGACCAGGCAGACCACGATCGGCAGGCCGAAACCCACCACGCCCGCGGCTTTTATTCTGGTCAGGTACGGGGCAACCGCCGGCTGGTCCATCGCCTGGACGTATTGGTAATAGGTGTTCCACTTGAACAGCCCGGTATCCAGGCCAAGGAACAACAGCGTGAGGTAGCCGGCAAGGCAGTAGCCAACAAGTGCGGTCAAGAGGATGACGACAGCGGTGACAACGATCTTCTGCGTGGACAAACCCAATCCTCCATGACGCGCCCCAAGGCGCTACGACTGACGCCGGCGCCTGCGTGGCACCGTGCGCGTTTCTTTCGCTTCTTCGCACAACTGCGACCAGTGCAAGTGCGCCTGATCGAGCGACACCACATCGGTCAGCCGCGCGCCGTCGGAAGTTAAAACGGCGAAGCCAAACACATCGGCCGGACTGTAGACCGGCGAATATGTCAGCGCCACCAGCTGAAACCTGCCATCGACCCGCAATGCGTGAGGGAATTCCACCATCGCGCATGCTCCCTCGGCTCGATGCCAATGCGCGCATCCTAATGCACGTTTACATCGCTGCCAATCAGAAATTACTTACAATACAACTGTGTAGACACATGTACCGCGTGAATGGTGCGTGTAGTGGGACAATGGAACGAGATCGCGTCCATCACGTCATGGCAGACCCTGCACATAGCGCGTGCGCCCATCGCGCCGCACGGCCGTCAGCTGTTGTCGTCGATGCTGAGGCCCATAAGACACGTGCACCCATTGCCCGAATTCTTCGATGAGCTGATCGAACGGCAAGCCCAGCGCGGCAATGCGCTGCGCCAGCGCCATCGAGCTCATGCCTTCAACGCGGATGTCGGCCGCCTGTCCCTTGCGATGTTGGCTGGAGGGCACACCACCCACTGCGCGATTCACCGCGGCCGAGCGGAACGCGGAGCTGATGTACACCGGTTTACCCAGGGCATCGCGCAATGGCTGCAGCACGTGCTCTGCCAAGGCAAGCAGCGCGGCGCGTTCGGTGCGATTGGGCACGTTCGGCAAACCCGTCGCGGTGGCGCTCATTTCTTCAAGTGTGAAGTTGGGGGTCAGCCGCATCCGCACGGCGCTCGCAGTGATATGGCTTCAGCGTGCACGCACCGGGCTTGCGCACCGTGAAGATCATGTGAAGAAAGTGCGACGGCGCTCCGCCGCAGGCCAGATATATATGCGTGCCTTGGATCGACCCACAGCTTTCCAGTGGCGAATGCGCCTGTTTCAGGCGCATGTTGCGCCGCAGCAGTACAATGGCCGACCACGTTCTCCGCTTTTCTGGACCCATGAGCCCCACATCCCTTCCCCTGGCCGCGCGGCTGTCTTCACGCCAGCGGGCGCTGATCATCCTGGCGTTGTCGCTGGGCGGCTTTGCCATCGGCACCAGCGAATTCGCCAGCATGGGCCTGATGCTGGAAATCAGCCGCGGGCTGTCGATCAGTGAAACCCAGGTGGGCCACCTGATCAGCGCCTACGCCGTCGGCGTGGTGGTTGGCGCGCCACTGTTGGCCTTCGCGGGCGCCGGTTATGCACGCCGCACGTTGCTGCTCGGCCTGATGGGCTTCTATGCCGTGGGCAACCTGGCCAGCGCATTGGCCCCGGATTACGCCACCATGCTGGTCGCGCGCTTCGTGGCCGGCCTGCCGCACGGCGCCTACTTCGGCGTGGCGATGCTGGTGGCCGCGGCGATCAGCCCGCCGGCACAACGGGGTGCGGCGGTGTCGAAGGTACTGCTCGGCCTGTCGATTGCGATTCTGGTCGGCAACCCACTCACCACCTGGCTGGGCCAGCAGTTGAGCTGGCGCACCGCGTTCGCACTGGTCAGTGTGCTGGCCATTGCCACGGTGGCGATGATCGCGCGCTTCCTGCTGCCCGATCCGGATGAAGTGCGCACCTCGCCGATGCGCGAGCTGCGCGCATTCAACCGCCCGCAGGTGTGGTTGGCGCTGGCGATCGGTTCGGTCGGCTTCGCCGGCATGTTCTGTGTGTTCACCTACCTGGCACCGACACTGGTGCAGGTAACCGGCCTGGCCGAATCGTGGATGCCGGTGGCCGTAGGCATCTTCGGTGTCGGCGCGATCATCGGCAACGTGGCCGGCGGCTGGCTGGTGGACCGCTTCCAGTTCCGTGCGGCGGCCGTGGTGCTGCTGTGGTCGATCGTGGTGCTGCTGGCCTACCCGCTGGCGGCCAACTCGGTATGGACGATCTTCCCGATGATCATCGCCGTGGGCACCATGGGCGCACTGGCCGCCGTGCTGCAGACCCGCCTGATGGACGTGGCCGGCGAAGCGCAGACGCTGGCGGCGGCCTCCAACCACGCAGCGTTCAATACCGCCAACGCACTGGGCCCGTGGTTCGGCGGCATGGCCATCGGCGCAGGCTTCAGCCCGGCGGTGACCGGTTATGTCGGCGCGGCTACCGCACTGGGCGGCCTGCTGCTGTGGGGCGTTGCGGTGCTGGTGGAGCGTCAGTCGCGTGCGAATGAGGCGGTTGCCTGCGAACGCTGACCCGCAAGGTGGCGCGCTGCTGAAAAACCCCGCCCCGGCGGGGTTTTTTCCTCTGGATTTTTCTATCATGGCCGGCCCACTCCTTCGCTGATGCACCGATGACGCACGACTGGTCCCCTTCCCCATGGGGCCGACGCCTCTCGCGCTCGCCCGACTGGCGGCTGCGCCGGATTGATGACCGTTTCGAGCTGACCGTCGACGCGCAGCCATATTCGCTCGCAGTCGCGGCGTCGCAGGCATGGCGCGTGCAGCGCGGGCCGGTCTGGAGCACGCTGTTTTTCGCCACCGAAGATGGCGACCTTGCGCTCGGCGGGCTTGCCAATGCGCAGGCGGCCGGGCTGCAGGCGCTGTGGTCGGCCAGTGCGCACGCCCACCAGCAGGATCAACGGCTCGCCGATGCGAACGACGCGCTGGAACGACTGCGCGGGTGGCTGGACCAGGCTGACGCGGTGCTCGAAGGTGCTGCTCGCTGGATTACCCTGGAACAGCAGCAGACGCTGCTGCAACGCCGCCCCAGCCTGCCGCTGGATGACGAGGGGCTGTGGGCCGTATTTGACGACCCCACGTTGCGCCCACAGCTGACCGGGAGTGCTGCGCAGATCGAGGACGATCTGCTGCGCTGGTCCGAGAACTGGACGGCACGCTGGGCGTCACACAATGAGGCGCACCTGCAGGTCGAGCGCGAGCAGGCTTCCGACCTGCTGGCGCGCGTCGAGCGCCGGCCCCTGAGCGGGGAACAGGTGCGCGCGGTGTTGTGCTTCGACAGCCGCGTACTGCTGGTGGCTGCCGCCGGGTCGGGCAAGACCTCGACCATGGTGGCCAAGGCCGCCTACGCCGTCGAGCGAGGGCTGATGGCACCGGACCAGATCGTGATGCTGGCCTTCAACAAGGAAGCGGCCAGCGAACTGCAGCAGCGCACCGCTGCCGCCTTCCAGCGGCTGGGGCTGCATGGCGCCGAGGTCACGGCCTGCACCTTCCATGCGCTGGGCCGGCAGATCATCGGCAAGGTGACCGGGCGCCTGCCCGAGGTGCCGTCATGGGCCGTAGATGCCACGCAGGGGTTCAGCCACCTGGCCGACATCATCGACCGGCTCAAGGACCGCTCGCTGCATTTCCGCACGCAGTGGGACATGTTCCGGCTGGTGTTCGCGCGCGACCTGCCACCGCAGGGTGAAACCGCGCCGGCCGACGGCTGGGATGGCGACGGCAACCGCTATGTGCGCACGCTGCGCGGCGAACGCGTGGGCAACATCGAAGAATGCGTGATCGCCGACTGGCTGTTCTACAACGGTGTGGATTACACCTACGAACCGCACCCGGTACTGGATACCGCCACCGATACCTGGCAGCCGGGCCGCGCCGATTTCTTCTATGCGGGCACGACGCTTTACCACGTGCACCGGTTGGAAGGCGCTCCGGGCGCGCATGCACGCGGCAACGATGCGGTGCGACTGGAAACCACGGCCGCGCAGTTGCGCAGCGGCGGATTGTTCGAGGCGCTGACCGAAGCGCTGACCGCGCACGGCCTGGAGCTTGACCCCAACCCGGATCGTGAACTGCCCGACGACGGCGCCAAGCCCATGCCGGACAGTGAGCTGATCGGCCTGCTGCGCACGTTCATCAGCCACGCCAAGAGCAACGGGCTTTCCATGGCGGACCTGGCCGAGCGCCTGCGCCAGTTGCCCGAAGACCGTTTCAAGCACCGCTATCGGCTGTTCCTGGAACTGGCCACGCCCATCCTGCATGCGTGGGACGACGCACTTTCGGCCGAGAACGCCATCGATTTCGAGGACATGCTCAACCAGGCCGCAGCGTACCTGGAACAGGGCCGTTACCAGGCGCCCTACCTGCTGGTGATGGCCGATGAGTTCCAGGACGCCTCGCGCGCCCGCGCGCGGCTGTGCCGGGCACTGGTGCAGGCGCCGGGCCGGCACCTGTTCGCGGTGGGCGACGACTGGCAATCGATCAACCGCTTCGCCGGTGCGGATGTGAGCGTGATGACCAGCTTCAGCGACACCTTCGGGCCGTCGCAGGTGCTGCAGCTCACGCAGACCTTCCGCTGCCCGCAGGCGCTGTGCGATGCGTCCAGCCGCTTTGTTTCCAGGAACCCGGCACAGATCACCAAGCAGGTGCGCTCGTCCACGCCGGCGCAGGGCGCAGTGCTGCAGGCGTTCCAGGTCGCCTCGCGCGACAGGCTGCAGGATGCGATCTACCAGTACCTGCAGCGGTTGCAGCAACAGCTGCAGAGCGGCACCCTCGCGCCCGGACGCGATGGGCGGTTGACGGTGTTCGTCCTGGGCCGCTACAACGCCGAGCGTTCCTACCTGCCCGCACATTGGGCGGCACGCTTCGGTGCGCACCTTGAGCTCAGCTTCCTCACCGCGCACCGCGTCAAAGGCGCCGAGGCCGATATCGTGATCCTGCCGGCGATGCTGGAGCGCAGCTTCCCCAGCGCGCGCGCCGATGATCCGGTGCTGGGGTTGGCGATGCCGCATGCTGATGCCTATCCGTTGAGCGAGGAGCGCCGCCTGTTCTACGTGGCGTTGACCCGGGCACGGCGCTCGGTGGTGATGTTCACGGTGCAGGGCAAGCGCTCGGCGTTCCTCGATGAACTGGTGCAAGACGGCGCGGTGGAGATCACCGCGATGAGCGGTGAGCCGGTCCGCGAACAAGCCTGCCCGGTCTGCGATCGCGGGGTGATCGTGCAGCGCTCCGGGCCGTACGGCGAGTTCGCATCATGTTCGAGCTACCCGCGATGCCAGTTCAAGCCGCAGCAGACGGCGGCGGCGACCGCGCTGCGGTAGAGCCACGCCCTGCGTCACGCACATGGGCGCCCGTCGTCAGTCTTCTATCGTGCATGGCGGATTTTCTCCGTCTTCCCTGCCAGCCGACTGAGGGAATCGTAGGCCTCCAAATGAGAGCCATAGCCCATCATCAGCTTTTCAAGATCAAACGGGCTGGCCAGCCGCTGAAGGGCTCGCTGTTCGATGTCCTCAAGAGCGAACCTTGGCTTGGCACCTAAAGACGCTTGCGCGCGAATCAGTGCATGCCATTGCTCTCGAAGATCCTCGGATTTCCGCTGGTCTCCCCGCGCAGCCAGCAGATCCGCTTGGGCGAAGAGAGCACCGGCGACAACTTGAAGAACTTGCCTGTCTCTGTTGGACCGATGAACAAAGAACACGATCGAACCGATCACGAGAATCGCTAGCGGCAGATATCCTTCCATGGTGGCAGACTCCTTCCTGAGAACAGAGAACATTGTCTCAGCTGGGGCATTGGCGAACAATCGGTCGACGCGGGCGTGGAGCTCCTCCTACAGGACCGACGCTTTACTTGCTCTGCGCCAAGCACCGGTCCACCCGTTGCCGCATGGCCTCACCCAGCGTTATTCCTGCATTCCACGCGTCGTCGACCGGGCGCTCGGTGTTTGCTTCAGGGAAAGTAACACTTGAGCAGGAAATCAGTGGACCATTACGCAGGCGCGTCGCCTACGGATACAGAGACGACACGCGTTTCTTCCAGGCAGGTAGCCTTACCCCGTCTTACCAGTTGTCGTCCGCTTTGGCCTTGCCTAGAGCCGCTTGAATTCCCGGGCCGAACAAGAGCAGGGCTGCGCTGATTTTTTCGCGATCCTTCTTGCTATGGATTGGGCCATCATGCGCCGGGGTGGCGATGCCGCTACCATATGCAGCAGGCCATGTCAGGTTGATGTTTGAAAATGTGAGCCTGAATTTGTCATCTTTGGTATCGATGCGAAGCGTGAACCGGACTTTCCAATCGGGTTTGCCCATGCATTCGAATGCGCCTTTGCAGGGATACGCTATCAGTCCGTTACCAATCAGCGTCCCCTCATCCTTGTTTTCGTACTCCATGACTGCTTTCGCTGAACGGAAGTTCTCGGCGATCCAGACCTTTGCCGCGTCGTAAATCTGCGCCTTGTTGTAGCCGGGCACTTCAAAGACTTGTTCAACCGGCTTTTGAACTTCGGCAAGCTGCGCAGGCGTTGCGGCGTTGGCTGCCCCGGTGGCTACTGCAAAGAACGCGATGATGCTGACGATAAGGTGCTTCACAGTTTTCCCCTGTCCATGACTGCCGAGACAGCTTATCCAACTACCCGCCTGAGTGGCTAGTGGACGCGGGCCCGGTCGCACACCCCACCGCAGTCCAGGCGCGAGGACTCCAACTGCGGCAGCAGGTGTTCGGCAAGGAAGTCGATGAACACCCGCACTGCCGGCAGCAGGCCGCGGTGGGAGGCAAACACGGCGTGGCAGATGTCTTGCGGCAGCGACCCTCCCGGGGCAGTATCGGGTCGAGGCTCTTACCCGCCGTCTTGCCCCCAGCTGCGCCATCTGGATTTGTTAGCCGGGGTAGCAGGAGGCGGGTTGAGCGCGGGGGCAGAAGTCGGCTCTCTTGCTGCCGGAAGACTGGCCGGCGCGGGAGACTGAGGCTCTGAAGCAGGATCTTTTGGTGTGGCGGTCGAATTGGCGGGCACGTAGATGGCAACAGCTCGTCCCACCTTGCTGAACTGGGCGGCGGAGTACCCAACGCCGGTTCCGTAGGCCGAGTTTCCATAAGTATTCGCTGTGGCATAGCCGCTGTTAACGGAACCGGTGTATTGAGTACCTATTCCCTGTAGCAGGATTCCATTTGCGCCCAGCTCGGCGGCTTCGGCTTTCAGGCGATTCATGACTTTATTTATACGACTTTGTGCGGAAAATCCGTTTGCCCCCAAATCGGACGCTTCGAGCAGTGCCACAGTTTCATAGCCTGCAGGAGGCTCCAAATACACTTTGACCTGTTCTTCCGGAATTGGCGGCCGGGCGTTACCAACCAAAACCGAAGACGACGCGCATGCCGTTAACGCCAGCGCGGTGAACGCAAAAATCGTCGCCCGAATTGTTCTGACGTTCATTCCTTCCCCCTGGTAGTGTTCTTCCTGAGAATTTACTTTCCAACAGCACTCGAATTCCAACTCATCGCCGCTAGTTCACCTTGATGCAACCAAGCTGACGCTTGGTCACGGCTGACCGGCCAGCGGCCAGCGCTACCGAGCACAGGCGTATGCCTGCTATGCGTCGGAGAGTGTCCCACTTGCCACCTGTTGGGCAGCGGGCTTCTCCTGCTTTCCGACATTTGAACGAAGCGAATTCTTGGCGGCGCGCACAATCTTCTTGCGTGCCTCATCCGCCTTCTCACCCTCCATCACCTCTCGCTTCATAACCTCGTTAACCAGAACTTCCCTGATCTGATCCGCATCGATCCGCACATCCGGGGATACCCTGCGAAGCTCCCTTCGTATGACGTCCAGCACAGGTTGAGTCTGGAGCATCGCCCCTACAAAGAAGCGCGACAACGCCTGTCGCTGAATGTGATATTCGCCCAGCACAGAACGCTGCCAGCCCTCCTTGCACCAAAGGAAAAGCAAGTCTACATCCCCTTCGGAACGAGGGCTCAGCGCGCAGAAATCGATTTCCAGAACCAGTTCCTGATCTATCGGCTTGGCGAAAATAAGGTGATAGACACGCCAGACGATGCCATTGGTGAGCAACACCCAATCGACGCCTTGATTTGCCGCGTAGTCAATCGCCTGCTTCACGTGCTGATCCTTGAGGTCGAGCCCGATGGCCTTGACTTCGATCAGTGTCTGAAGCTGTCCCTCCGCCTTGATGGCAAGATCGCAATAGGTTCCTCGAATAGCATGCTCAGACGTGACATCTGAGTACTTGTCGTACCCGAATACATCAGCAAGCATGTCTTTGATGATCGTAACGGTATCGGCTTCGCCGACATCGCGAGCCTTTGCCGCAGCGAGTACAGGCTGATATCGCTTGATCCCTGCAACCAACCGCTCAGCGACCTTCTTTGGAACTGGCGCCATTTCCTTCCCCTGGATAATCTGCGTGTAGCTGACTGTAGCCCGGGTCATGAGCGCTTACAATCAGACTGTTTGCAGAACCCGTGCAACGCCCCGGAAGGGGCGTTCTCTTTCTGAGAGTGGGTCGGCGGCCCGGGATTGTTGGGCGCATCCACGCGCCCAACCCCTCCGCGCTGCTCCGGGGCCAGCCATTCGGCTGTCCGGATTCGCTCCGCGCCGCAGTGAATACGATGCGCCCGACCTTGAAACGCGTCGCCACGCGTCCGAAAACTGCCGCGCCACCACGTAGCATCTCCGCCAGATACGCAAAACGCCCCGAAAGGGGCGCTTTGCGTATCTGGCGGAGAGAGTGGGATTCGAACCCACGGAAGGTTTGACCCTTCGCCGGTTTTCAAGACCGGTGCCTTAAACCGCTCGGCCATCTCTCCGGAATGTCCCGCGCCGGCCGGGGCCGGGCGCGTATTCTCGCATGGTCGGCCGGGTTTGCCAAAGGCCGTCCCCGCCAACCCCGCCGGCGTTTCAGGCGTCAACCGCCAACGCGCCCAGCCCGCTGACCTGGATCTTCTCCTTGGCCCGCTCGCACGCCCAACCGCAGGCCAGCCGCCAGGCCTCCAGCTGCGGCGGCAGGTGCTCGGCCGGGAAGTCGTTGAGAACCCGGACTGCCGGCAGCAGGCCGCGGCGGGGAGAAACACGACGTGGCAGATGCCCTGCGGCAGCGACCATTCCGGCAGCACGACTCCCAGTTCGCCGCTGCGCACGGCATCTCAGGGTGGTTTTAAGCTGCAGCACTTGGGCCGCTAACGTCGGGCCCAGCTAACGGTGCAGGGCTCATCGGGTCACCAGTATGAACCCGGAGCGGCTTCGCGTGTATTCGCGGCGCGCACACGGCAGAGATGCTGCCGCGCATTTCAATCGCGCACGCGAGTCGGCATGGTCCCGCCTGCCACAGTAAAGGGTGTCCAGGTTGTGGGCGCGCGATGGTGGGCACGCCGTTAGCGACACTGCAAGGAAAGAATTCAAGGCAATCGGGTCCGTGGATCGCCTTTAAGTTGGTGCGACTACGTCGCTCAAATGCCTTTGATTGCAAGTGATTCCAGATGGAATGGATTGGATGATAGAGAACACCAATCGATGATGGATCGATTGCTTGACGTAGGGCACGGATTTGAATCCGAGGCGCAGGAAAAGTCGGCTCTCCAATCCAACAAGGTGCAAGATGATGAAGTTTCTACCCTATCTATTACTGACCTCTTCCTTTGCAGTGAGTGCGAGTGACGTTACCTCCTACCGGGATCGGACTGAAATGGACTCTCTGGGCAACCGGCTCGTGGTCAGGACGAGTTCAATGGTGAGTCCGAGTGGTGACGTGACGTACGTGGAGCAGCGCTTGGATCAAATCGATGAAACGACTTACGTCTACGATCACAACGCGCAGACCGAAGCGACAAAGAGATTCCATGAAGAGTTTTGCGCCCAACGTGGTCTGTTGCCGTCCATCGATGGGGAATCCATTCTCTCTGGACCGGCCGCGGTATCTGGATGGAGCTGTCACCTATCCAAAGATCGGCTAGACGAGCGCTCCGCGACCTGATGGTGCCGGACCATTTGCGCGGAGACCGGTCGTCAGACTACGTCATCACCAGAGCACCTTCAGGCTCCGCAGCCTCCGGAGCGAACTTCCAACTCTACGGAACTGTCCATGCCATCCCGGCCGGCCTCAGCCGGCGTCCACCGCCAGCGCACCCAGGGCGCTGGCCCGGATCTTTTCCTTGGCGCGCTCGCACGCCCCACCACAGTCCAGGCGCGAGGCCTCCAGCTGCGGCGGCAGGTGCTCGGCCAGGAAGTCGATGAATACCCGCACCGCCGGCAGCAGGCCGCGGCGCGAGGCGAACACGGCGTGGCAGATGCCCTGCGGCAGCGACCATTCGGGCAGCACCACTTCCAGTTCGCCGCTGCGCACGGCGTCGGCGCAGACGGTTTCGGGCAGCATGGTGATGCCGAAGCCGTCCTTGACCATGCTCTGCAGCAACGGGAAATCGAAGCCGGCCACACGCGGCTGCAGGTCGACGCGGCGAACGGCGCCTTCCGGGCCGTGCAGCTCCCAGCGCTGACGGGCTTCGTCTTCACTGATGCTCAGGGTGACGTGGTTGGCCAGTTCGTCCGGATCTTTCGGGCGGCCGGCACGGTCCAGGTATTTCGGGCTGGCTACCAGCAGTTCCTGCACCTGGCCGAAGCTGCGCATCACCAGGCTGCCGTCATCGTCCAGCCGCGAGCGCACGCGCAGCGCGACGTCATAGCCTTCGTTGATGATGTCGACGCGGCGGTTGCTGATGTTCAGCTGCAGGCGCACTTTGGGGTACTGCGCCAGGAACTTCGGCAGCAGTTTGGGCAACTGCATCTGCGCCAGGGAGACCGGCACGCTGGCACGGACCAGGCCCCGTGGCTCGGCGCTCAGGCGGTCCACCACTTCGCGGGCGGCCTGCGCCTCGGCCAACATTGTCTGGGCGTGGCGATGCACGCTGGTGCCAACGTCGGTGACGGCAAATCTGCGCGTGGAGCGTTGCAGCAGGCGCACGCCCAGGTCGGTTTCCAGCTGGCTGATGCGGCGGCTCAGGCGGGATTTGGGGATGCCCAGGGCGCGTTCGGCCGCGGCAAAGCCGCCGTGGTCCACCACCATGGCAAAGTAGTACAGGTCGTTGAGGTCGTGCATACCGAAGTTCCAGATATAGAACAATACGTGGTATTCAACCACCTTTATCCCAGCGGCGCAACAACCTAACCTGTTTTCCGTCGGCGGCGCCTTGCCCGCCCCTCCCCCGGATACAGGTGATTGCCATGAAGCTTCTTCACATTGATGCCAGCGTGCTGGGCGACAACTCGGTCTCCCGCCAGCTGTCGGCGGCCGTGGTCGCGCGCTTTAATGAGACCGTCGAGAACCTCGACGTAAGCTACCGCGATTTCGATCGTAATCCCATTCCCCATTTGAGTAGTGGTTCGCTGGCCCAGGTCGATGCGGCCGAAGCGACCGATGCCGAAGCGGTGATGCAGCAGTTCCTGGCGGCGGATGTGATTGTCATCGGCGCGCCGATGTACAACTTCAGCATTCCCTCGACGCTGAAGGCCTGGATTGACCGCGTGGCAGTGGCCGGGCGCACCTTCAAGTACACCGAGAACGGCCCGGTGGGCCTGGCCGGTGGCAAGCGGGTGATCATCGCCAGCTCGCGCGGCGGTATCTACACCGATTCGCCGGCTGACTTCCAGGAACCGTTCCTGCGCCAGGTGTTTGCCTTCATGGGCATCACCAACGTGGAGTTCGTGCGTGCCGAAGGTATTGCCTACTCGCCGAAGCACCGCGAAGAGGCGATTGCCGCCGCGCTGGCGAGCCTGCCGGCTGCGGAATTCGAAGAGCTGGCCGAAGCCTGAGTGTTCCAGGGCAGGCGTTGAGTCCTCGTCGGACGCCCTGCCCGGGCCGGAGTTCCCCTCCCCCTTCCGGCCCACTCGGCGGCCCCGCATCTGCGGGGCCGCTTCTTTTCTGGTGCAGCCACGCAGGGCGTGGCTCTACGGTGGTGGGTTGCCCCTTGCTGGTGCAGCCACGCAGGACGTGGCTCTACGGTGGTGGGTTGCCCCTTGCTGGTGCAGCCACGCAGGGCGTGGCTCTACGGTGGTGGGTTGCCCCTTGGGGGTAGAGCCACGCCCTGCGTGGCTGCGCAGATTCCGGCAACACGTACAAAAAACCCGCCTTTCGGCGGATTCTTTGATTACGCGATGGTGTCCAGGCCGCCCATGTAGGGCTTGAGCGCATCGGGCACGGTGATGCTGCCGTCGGCGTTCTGGTAGTTCTCCATCACCGCGATCATCGCGCGGCCCACGGCTACGCCCGAGCCGTTGAGGGTGTGCAGCAGTTCGGGCTTGCCGGTTTCGGCGTTGCGCCAGCGGGCCTGCATGCGGCGGGCCTGGAAGTCGCCGCAGTTGGAGCAGGAGGAGATTTCGCGGTAGGTGTCCTGCGAGGGCAACCACACTTCCAGGTCGTAGGTCTTCACCGCCGAGAAGCCCATGTCGCCGGTGCACAGCAGCACCTTGCGGTACGGCAGGCCCAGCTTTTCCAGCACCACTTCGGCGCAGCGGGTCATGCGCTGGTGTTCGCTCTCGCTGTCGGCCGGGGCGCACACGGTGACCAGCTCGACCTTCTCGAACTGGTGCTGGCGGATCATGCCGCGCACGTCGCGACCACCACTGCCGGCTTCGGCGCGGAAGCACAGCGAGTGGGCGGTCATGCTCAGCGGCAGGCGCTCGGCGTCGACGATCTCATCGCGCACGATGTTGGTCAGCGACACTTCAGAGGTCGGAATCAGGTAGCGGGTGGATTCGCCGACGGCCGTCTTGAACAGGTCGTCTTCGAACTTCGGCAGCTGGCTGGTGCCGCGCAGCGATTCGGGATTGACCAGAACCGGTACGTTGGTTTCCTGGTAGCCATGCTCTCCGGTGTGCAGGTCGAGCATGAACTGCGCGAGCGCGCGGTGCAGGCGCGCGACCGGGCCACGCAACACGGTGAAGCGCGAACCCGACAGCTTGGCGCCAGCTTCGCCGTCCAGGCCCTGGTTGCGGGCACCGAGCTCGACGTGGTCCAGCACCGGGAAGTCGAAGCGGCGCGGGGTGCCCCAGCGCTTCTGTTCGACGTTCTCCGATTCGTCCTTGCCGTACGGAACATCTTCTGCCGGTACGTTCGGGATGCCCATCGCGATGGTTTCGATCTTTTCGCGAAGCTCGTCAAGGGCCACTTCCGAGGCCTTCAGCTCATCGGCGAAGGCGGCCACCTCGGCCATGATCGCCGAGACGTCTTCACCCTTGGCCTTGGCCTGGCCGATGGCCTTGGAGCGGCTGTTGCGCAGGCTCTGCAGCTCCTGGGTGCGGATCTGGATGCGCTTGCGGTCCGCTTCCAGCGACTCCAGCCCGGAGACGTCCAGCTCGAAACCGCGCGAGGCGCGCAGGCGTTCGGCAAGTTCGGCGGGGTGTTGGCGGAGCAGGGCTGGATCAAGCATGGCGTTTGGACGGTAGCTGCGGGTCTGGAAGGGGATTATCGCCTGTAATCGCCTTTTCTGCCGCCCGGTTCATTCCCGGCGTGGCAGAATCGGGGAGTTCACCATGGTATGGCTCATGTCCGCTTCCCGTTCCTCGTCTGGCAAGAACATCACCTTCCAGCTGCCCCGCCGCAGCCTCATGATCGCCGGGATCGCCTTCGGCGTGGGCGTGCTGCTGTTCCTTGCGGTGTGGCTGGGCAACCGCAACAACGACTTCTACAAGGCCGGCCCCGCCCAGACCCCGCAAGCGGTGGCCGAGGTAGAACCCCTGCCCGAGCCCCTGCCCGCTGCAGCCGGCTCCAGCGACATGCCCGATGCCAAGCCACTGCCGGTGGCGGAAGAGAAGCCGCAGCTGGTCGAAACCACTCCGCCACCGGCGCCCGCCGCCCCGGCCGCGGCCGCGCCGGAATCGGCCCCGGTGGCCCTGGCTGCCGGCGACCGCCCGCAGCCGATCGCTGGCCAGTCGCCGCCGCCGACCTACCCGCCGGCCGCCCTGCGCAATGGCGTGGAAGGCAGCGTGGTGGTGCGCGTGGATGTCGATGCGACCGGTTATCCGATGAACGTCACCATCATCCAGCGCAGTGGCTCGCGTGACCTGGATCGGGCCGCGTCCGACGCCGTGCGTCGTTGGCGGTTCCAGCCGGCGCAGAGCAATGGGGTTGCGGTGCCGGGAAGCATCGAAGTCCCGTTTGATTTCAAAGCGCAATGAAATTGCGCGGGTAGGTACCCACCCGTGGTGGGTACACATTTGAAACAAACGCCGTAGGTCGCCCACCGTTGGTGGGCACACATTTGAAAAACGCGGGTAGATGCCCACCGTGGGTGGGCATTCCGTTTGAAGGCGGCGTCAGCCCCGCGTAAAGGTTCGGCTCATCATGCTGAACCTCGGCGGGAATGCAGTCATCGCGTTGACGGATCGGTGACACACCTGCAACCCACCTCAGGCAAGACTGGCGTCGTCAACTCGACACCAGGAGTCCGCCATGAGTGTTACCCATGCACACGAGATCCCTACGTCGCCGCAGCAGCAGCGCGACATCACTGATGCACCGGGCCACCGCCGTCATACGTCCCCGCTGCTGTGGATCGCGCTGATTGTGGCGATGTTCGCTGCTGCGCTGGTGTGGTTGCGCTACGCCAATCCCGATGAGAGCGCCAGCGCGCCGGTCGGCGAGCGCATGCTGCCGGCCACCGAAACCCCGGTTGCTGCGACGCCGGCGCCGGCCAACCGTGAAGCCACGCGTGCAACCACGCAGCGCCGTGCAGCTCCCGCTGTCCGCGACCGCGATGCACGCCCGCTGGGCAGCAACGCCAAGCCGGTGTATCCGCGCACTGCGCTGCGCAGTGGCGTGGAAGGCAGCGTGATTGCCAGCCTCAACGTGGACCCGCGTGGCCAGGTTACCGACGCCAGCATCGTGCAGCGTACCGGCAGCCGTGACCGCGACCTGGATCGCGCGGTGCTGAGCACCGTACGCAATTGGAAGTTCGAGCCGGCGAGGCATGACGGTCGCGCGGTGGCCAGTGTGGTGCGCGTGCCGGTGGATTTCCGTACGGAACGGTAACTGCCCGATCGAAAAAGGCGAGGGAGCCAGGAGCCGACCGGTGGGTCGGCTCTTTTTTTCTTCGGGCCTGTGCGCAGCCACGCAGGGCGTGGCTCTACCGGGGATTTACCCGAGCGGGTCAGGCGAGGTTGAAGCCTGCGTTGCGGGCGATGCCGTCGAAGTTGGGGAACGAGGTGGCAACGTTGGCGATGTCGTTGATGCGCACGTCGCCGCTGCTGAGCTGGCCGGCGATGGCGAAGGCCATCGCGATACGGTGATCGCCGTGGCTTTCGATGGTGCCGCCGCCCAATGTGTGGCCGCCGTGGATGGTGGCGCCGTCTTCGGTTTCGTCCACCTGCACGCCGAGGCTGCGCAGGCCGGTAGCCATGGCGGCGAGGCGGTCCGATTCCTTGACCCGCAGTTCGGCGGCGCCGCGCACGACCGTGTTGCCCTGGGCCGCCGCCGCCGCAACGAACAGCGCCGGGAACTCGTCGATCATGTCCGGCACCAGCGCTTCGGGAATCTCGGCGCCGTGCAGCGGCGCATGGCGCACAACAAGGTCGGCGACGGCCTCCCCGCCCTGCTCTGCGTGATTCTCCTCGCCGATGTCAGCTCCCATCAGACGCAGCGCGGCCAGCAGGCCGGTGCGGCGCGGGTTGAGGCCTACCTGGCGCAGGGTGAGCACCGATCCCGGAATGATGCTGGCAGCAACAAGGAAGAACGCGGCCGAGGAAAAATCGGCCGGCACCGCGATGTCGGTCGCGCGCAGGCGCTGGCCGCCGCGCAGGCGGGCCTTGCCGGGTGAGAACGCAATCTCAACGCCGAACGCACGCAGCATGCGCTCGCTGTAGTCGCGGGTCGGGTGCGGTTCGGTCACCACGGTTTCGCCCTGCGCATACAGGCCGGCAAGCAGCACCGCCGATTTGACCTGTGCACTGGCCACCGGCGAAGAAAAGTCGATGCCGTGCAGCGGTTGCCCGCCATGCACGTGCAACGGCGGGGTGCCGTCGGCCTCGGTGTCGATCTTCGCGCCCATCTGCGCCAACGGGCCGGTCACCCGGCGCATCGGACGCCGCGACAGCGATTCATCGCCCACCATGACCGAATCGAACGGCTGCGCGGCGAGCAGGCCGGCCAGCAGGCGCATGCCGGTGCCGGCGTTGCCGCAATCCAGCGGGCCACTCGGCGCCTGCAGGCCGTCCACGCCCACGCCGTGGACGATGCGCTGCGACGGCGAGGGGGTGTCGATGCGCACGCCAAGCTGGGAGAAGATCGCGGCGGTGGCGCGGGTGTCCTCGCCTTCCAGGAAACCCTCGATGTGCGAAACGCCATCGGCCAGGGCGGCGAACATCACCGCACGGTGCGAGACGGACTTGTCGCCGGGAATGGTCAGGCTGCCCTGCAGGGGCTGGCCCTTGCGGGCGGTCCAGGAAGCGGAAGCGGTCATCGGTGAATCCTGTAGAAAGCCGCCCGCGAAGGCAGCGATGGTGCGGAATGACGGTAAGCGGCGCCGCGCGCAGTGCGGTGGCGCCGGGGTCTCAGGGCACGGCCACCGGGTAGGAGCCCAGCACCTTGATCTGCGCCGAATGGGCCTTCAGTTCGGCCAACGCGGCCTGCATGGTCGCATCGTCGATGTGGCCAGCCAGGTCGATGAAGAAGCCGTATTCCCACTTGGCGTTGTGCGAGGGGCGCGATTCGATGCGGTTCATGCTGATGCCATGCCGCGCGAACGGGCTGAGCACGTCGAACAGCGCACCCGGCTTGTCGTGGATGAACACCAGCACCGAGGTGCGGTCGTGGCCGGAGGTCGGGAAGAACTGGCGGCCCACCACCAGGAACCGGGTGGTGTTGTCGGCATCGTTCTGGATCGGCTTGGTGACGACCTTCTTCAGGCCGTACACGTGCCCGGCGCTCTCGCCGCCAATGGCGGCGGCATCGTCGGCATTGCGGGCGCGGCGCGCGCCTTCGGCATTGCTCGACACCGGGATCTTTTCGGCCTTGGGCAGGTTCGCGCGCAGCCACGAGGAGGTCTGCATGAACGATTGCGGGTGGCCATACACGCGTTCGACATCTTCCAGCCGGCCGCTGCGCGACATCAGGTACTGCTGCACGCGCAGCTCGACCTCACCACAGATCTTCAGGTTGGAGGTGAGGAACATGTCCAGGGTGATCTGGATGGTGCCCTGCCCCGAGTTTTCCACCGGCACCACGCCGAAATCGGCGTTGCCCGCTTCCACTTCCTGGAACACTTCTTCGATGCTGGCCAGCGGCAGGCCCAGCGCCGAGCGGCCGAAGTGCTTGAGCACGGCCTGCTGGCTGAAGGTGCCTTCCGGGCCGAGATAGCCGATCTTCAGCGGCTCCTGCTGGGCCAGGCAGGCCGACATGATCTCGCGGAACACATGCACCAGCACTTCATCGCTGAGCGGGCCTTCATTGCGGTCCACCACCATGCGCAGCACCTGGGCCTCGCGTTCGGGGCGGTAGTAATCCACGGCGGCGGCAAGCTTGCCCTTGGCCTTGCCGACCTGGTGGGCGAACTGCGCGCGCTCGGCGATCAGCGCCTGGATGCTGCGGTCGATGTGGTCGATCTTGGCGCGCACATCCGACAGCACCGGGGCGGCGACGGCAGGTACGGCGTCGGCCTTGGTCTTGGCGGATTTGGCGGCGGGTGCCTTGGGATTGGCGGGTTTGGTGGCCATCAGGGGTATCCAGTTGCAGTGGGGCGGCGGGCGCCCCGGTAAATTCGGAAGCGTCAGCCGTTGCGCTGCTGGAAATCGCGCATGAAGGCGGTCAGCGCGTGTGCGCCCTCCACCGGCAACGCGTTGTACAGCGAGGCGCGGATACCGCCGACGGCCTTGTGGCCCTTCAGCGCCAGCAGCCCGGCGGCCTTGGACTCGCTGACGAAGCGCGCGGTGAGCGTGTCGTCGGGCAGGAAGAACGGGATGTTCATGCGCGAACGTGCAGCCGGCACCACCTCGTTGCGGTAGAAGCCGCCGGAGGCATCGATGGCGCCATAGACCAGCGCCGACTTGGCCGCGTTGCGGCGGGCGAATTCTTCCACCCCACCCTCAGCCAGCATCCACTGGAACACCAGCCCGGCCAGGTACCAGTTCCAGGTCGGCGGGGTATTGAGCATCGAGTCGCGGGCGACGTGCGAGCGGTAATCGAAGATGTCCGCGCGCGGCTGGCCGCTGCGCTCGAGCAGGTCGCGGCGCACGATCACCACCGACACGCCAACCGGGCCCAGGTTCTTCTGCGCACCGGCGTAGATCAGCCCATAGCGCGAGACATCCAGGGGTTCGCTGGCGATGGACGAGCTGAAATCGGCGAACAACGGCGTGTTGCCGACCTCCGGGGTGTCACGGAACTCCACGCCATGGATGGTTTCGTTGGCGGTGATGTGCACATAGGCGGCATCGTCGGACAGCTGCCACTGGCTGCGCGGGGGGATGTCGTGGAAACCACCGGCCTCGCTGCTGGCAGCCACGTTGACCCGCACGTAGGGGCTGACCTGCTTGATCGCGGTCTTGCCCCAGTGCCCGGTGAGCACGTAATCCGCGGTCTGGCCGGGGGCGGCGAAGTTCAGCGCGAGCAGGGCCTGCTGGGTGGTCGCCCCGCCGGCCAGGAACATCACCGCGTAGTCGTCCGGTACGCCGAGCAGGCGGCGCAGGTCCGCTTCGGCCTGGGCGGCAACGGCCATGAACTCCGGGCCGCGGTGGCTCATTTCAACAATGGAGGCGCCAGCGCCGTTCCATTCCAACATTTCTTCCTGCGCCTGGCGCAGGACCGATTCCGGCAGGGTTGCAGGGCCGGCACTGAAATTGAACGCGCGCGTCATGTCACACCTATGGGGCAAGACCCCTAGTATGCCGCAGCGCACCAGCCTTTAGGCCTTGCAGGACAAGGCAAAATTGGTTGCGTTTGAATCTATCGCCTCAGCGCGCGCCGAACCACAGAAGTAGACTGATCAGGCCTGCCAGCAACAAGGCGCTGCCGAGCAGCCACGGCCAGCGACTCACCCGCTTGGGCGTGGGCTGGGTTTCCACCGGCGTAGGCAGGTCCAGCAGCGCGTCTTCTTCATCGCTGACCACGCGTTTGCGCCCGTCGTGCGGCACTTCCAGCACGAACCGGTGCTGGGCGTCGAACACCAGCTGGTCGCCGGGCTGCAGCCAGCAGTGGCGAACGCTGACGCCGTTGACCCGGGTCGACTCACCCGCGCCCAGATCACGCAGCAGCAGGCGTTCGCCGTGACGTTCCAGGCGCGCGTGCTGTTCGGCGAAGGCCGGATCGTCGATGACGATGTCCGAGTCAGCCCCGCGGCCGATCACGCGTGGGCGGTCCACGGTGAAACTGCGCCCGTGGTGCTGCCCACCGACACCGCGTAGCAGACGCTGATCCTCGCCGCTGTCGTCGCTGCGCGACGGGGCGTGGTTGAGGGCATAGCATTCGCCCTGGATCAGCATTTCCACGCCATCGGCGTAGACCGCGTCACCGGCGCGCAGCAGCGCCATGCGCCGCACCGGCCGGCCGTTGACATGGATGCCGCGCATGCCGGTGGCAACCTGCAGCCACAGGCCGCGATCGTCCAGGCAGAACTGGGCCAGCAGCAGGGTGCCGGCCGCGTCGCCGCCAAGGCGGACGCTGCCCGAGGCATGGCGCACGATGCGCTGTACCCCCGGCTTCAACGGCTGGTCGGGGTGTTGGCGGTGAGTGAAGTGAACAAGCAGGTTCTGCACGCGGCGCAGCCTAGCAGGTTGGATGTCAGGGAAGATAGAACTGTGCACAATGCACGCCCCTTTCCGCTACCGCCCGCCAGGAGCCCGCATGTCCCGCATCGATATCCACCACGCCCACGCCCAGCCCGATGACGCGGCCCGCAAGGTGATCGAAGATATGACGGCAAGCCTCAAGCAGAAGTTCGGTGTAAAGGCCGACTGGGTGGACAATGCACTGAAGTTCAGCGGGTCCGGCGTTGAGGGCCTGATCGAGCTGTTGCCTGGCAAGGTACATGTCGCGGCCGAGCTGGGATTCCCGGTTTCCATGATGAAGAGTCTGGTGGAGGGCGAAATCCGCCGCGTGTTGCAGGAAAAGCTCGCCTGAACCGCCGGCGCGGCGGCGGCAAGCCATCACGCCGCGCAATCGAAGCGCTGGGTAGGATCGGGGGGTGGCCACTCACAGGATCGCCCCATGAACGCACACGACGACGATGACCGCACCCCGGGCGACAAGCCCTCGCTGCAGGACCAGGCCGAGCGCTTCTCACGGAAGCTGACCGATTCGGCCCAGCAGATCTGGCTGGCCGGTGTGGGCGTGTTCGCACGCGCCCAGGCTGAGGGCACCCGCGTGTTCGACGATCTCGTGAAAGAAGGCGAGGCAGTCGATGCGCGCAACCGCGAGCAGGCCGGCGGCACCCCGCGTTGGCGCGACAATGTCGAAGAGCACCTGGGCGAGGCACGCGAAAAGGCCACCGGTACCTGGGACAAGGTCGAAAAGGCCTTTGACGACCAGGTCCAGGGCGTGCTCAAACGCCTGCATATCCCCACGGCCGAGGACGTGGCCGCGCTCAACGCGCGGATCGATGCCCTGAACGCGCGGGTCAACCGTGCTGAAGCCCGCAATGCCTCGCCGAACGCAGACCCGCGCCCGGGTACCCATCAGTCCCCCGGTTCTGACCCCTGACCGGCGACCACACCGCCCTGTACTGCGATTGTTGCAAAGCAGCACAACTTTGTTGACAATCCAGACCGACCCGCCAATTGCTTCTGCGCCGTTTGTTCCCTCCCCTCACGGCTAAGGATTGGCGGGTTTTTCGTATCTGCGATTTGACCAACCGAAACTGAGACTTCTGTCACCAACGACGGCACGTACAGGGCCATACAAACGAAAACGACATCCCGCAGACAGGCGCGGGCGCATATAAACTGTCGTCTGCACTTCCGTGTTCATCTCTAGGCCTCATGTTCTCCTGGATTCTGGCTCTTCTGCTGGCCCTCGTTGTCTGGTCCCTCGCCGCTGCCTACTTCTGGCTGGTGAAACGCCGCCGCAAGGAGACCCGACTGGGACTCAACGCCTTGGCCGGCATGCACTGGCGGGACTTCTCCGAAATCGTCCGGCGCGCCCTGCGCGAGCAGCGCGGGCTGCAGGACGTGACCGGCGAGGCCGATGACAGCCGTGAGCCCAGCAGCGACTTCCTCATGAAGGATGCCCAACACCAGCGGTTCCTGGTGTCCTGCAAGCATGGGCGCGCCTACCGGATCGGTACGGCCGCGGTGAACGAGCTGGGTGCTGCAGCGCGGTTGGCCGGCGCCCGCGGCGGCATCCTCATTACCGAAGGCGTGGTCGAGCGCGACGGCCGCGCCGCCGCCGACAAGCAGAGCGTGGAAGTGCTGGACGGAACCCTGCTGTGGCCAATACTGCAACCCTACCTGGCCGGTGACGTGGAAGCCCGGGTCAAGCACGAGGCCCGCCGCGAAGCCGTGCGGCGTATCTCGATCGCCGCGCTCGGCTCGTTGACGCTGGGCCTGCTGGTGGGCATGGGGTACCTGACCTCACGCCTGGACCAGACCGCGCGCGCGTCGGTGGATGCTCCCGTTGCAGCTGCCCAGGCACCGGCGCCGGCCCCAATGGTGGCCTCCCCGCAGGCCGCCCCCGCACCATCGCAACTGCCCGGCCCCGGGCCGGCTGCAGCGGATGCGCTCCGCCCTGCCCCGCGCAGCACCGACCCGAATCACGTCCTCGGCACGGTGGCCGATCCCGATGCGGCCACGCTGGCCCGCTACCAACGTGAGCTGGCGACGCTGCTGGGCCAGCAGAATGGCGTGCTCAGCGCGTTCTGGCAGACCCGCCAGACACTGGCGATCAACCGTTCGGCCGAGATCGACGAGGTCTGGCCGCAGATCTGCAGCCAGGTCAAACGCTACCCGGCGCTGCGCACGGTGCGCATCCAGCTCAATCCGCGCATCGGCACCGACGAGCCGGTGCGGTGGCGCCAGTGCGCCACCTCGTAACAGGTTGCCGGGCGGGGCCCGGCACTACCGCGCGCCGGGCGCGAACCGGGCGATCAGGTCCCAGGCATCGCCCAGGAACACCTGCCGCACGCAGGTGATGGGTTGTTCGCCGCGCCAGGTGAGGCGGTCGATCACCAGGCACGCAGTGCCCAGCGGCACTTCCAGCAGTGCGGCAGCAGCGGCATCGGCACCCCAGGCACTGATGCGGTGCTGGGCACGGGTCCACGACACGTTCTGCAGCAGCCAGCTGCCCGGTGCGGTCGTGTCGAAATCGATCTCCAGCACCTCGGGTACTCCGACGGGGCTGATCAACCGGTGCTCCAGTGCCAGCGGCTTGCCATCGGCCCGGTGCAGGCAGCGGATGGCCAGCAGCTTCTCGCCGCCAGACAGCGCCACTTCCTCGTCGACCTGCGCGTTCGGGACCCGATAGGCGCGATCGAGCAGCTGGTAACCGTACACGTGGCCCCGCGCGCCCACCGCCATGGCGATATCCGGAATCTCCAGCGCCACCTGCTCCAGGTGCGGCGGCTGGCGCGCCACGAACGACCCGGCGCGGCGGCGACGTTCGATCATGCCGCTCTCGGCCAGCGCAGTCAGCACCTTGTTGACCGTCATCCGCGAGCAGCCATACAGCTCCATCAGCTCGTGCTCATAGGGAATGCGAAACCCCGGGGCCCACTCCCCACTCAGGATGCGGCTCTCGAGGTCGACGCGGATGCGCTGGTTGAGGGTTGCCGCTTTCTTGCCCGTCACTCGGGAATCCTGGAATGGGGTCGGTCGAGCACGCCGCGAAGGGCTTGCGCAAATCGCGCTGCCACGGCATCGCGCTGCAGGTGGCGACCGTGCCGGACCAGCTCGCGCCCCCCGCGCCACACCGACCGGACGGCGCCATTACGGGCGGCGAACACCCAGCTGTCAAGCCAGGCATCGCCCTGGCGGGCGATCAGCGCGGGGTGTTGGGGATCCAGTTCCACGACATCGGCGGGCGCGCCGGGCACCAGGCCAGTACGTACCCCCAACGCCTGCGCCGCACCGTGCAGCGATTGCTCGAACAGCCAGCGGCCGCTGGAAACGGCTTCCTGCGGGGCCAGCACATTGCGCCCACGAAGTTGCAGGCGTTGCCCATATTCGAGCAGGCGCAGCTCCTCGGCCGCATCGATCAGCACGTTGGAATCCGACCCCACCCCGAACCGGCCGCCGCCGCGCGCGAATGCCTGCATCGGGAAGAGCCCGTCGCCCAGGTTCGCTTCGGTGATCGGGCACAACCCGACCACCGCGCGGCTGGCCAGCATGCGCTGCACCTCGTCGGCATCCACATGGGTGGCATGCACCAGGCACCAGTGTTCATCAACCGCCGCATGTTCGTAGAGCCAGCGCACCGGGCGCAGCCCGCTCCAGGCCACGCACGCATCTACCTCACGGGTCTGTTCGGCGATATGGATGTGTACTGGCCCGCTGTTGAGCGGCAGCAGCGCCGCCAGCTCCTCGCCGGTCACGGCGCGCAGGCTGTGCGGCGCGATGCCCAGCACCGCGTCGTCCTGCCCGCGCAGCGCCCGACGGCAGCCATCGAGCAGCGCGGCGAACCCGTCCACGTCATGCAGCAGCCGGCGCTGGGCCGGGTTCGGCGGTGCACCACCGAAATCGGCGTGCGCGTAGAACACCGGCAGCAGGGTCAGGCCGATGCCACTGCCCTGCGCTGCCGCGGCGATGCGCGCGGCCATTTCCGCGCGGTCCGCATACGGCGTGCCCGCCGGATCATGGTGCAGGTAGTGGAACTCGCCGACACGGGTAAAGCCCGATTCGAGCATCTCCACGTACGCCTGTTCGGCAATGGCCTGCACCGCGTCGGGCTGCAGGTGGGCCAGGAACCGGTACATCAGTTCGCGCCAGCTCCAGAAACTGTCGCCGCTGCGCCCGCCGATTTCGGTCAGGCCGGCCATGCCGCGCTGGAAGGCGTGGCTGTGCAGGTTGCCCAGCCCGGGCAGCACGATCGCCAGCGGGGTGTCGCCGGGCTGCGCGGGCACGCCTGCCGTCACCGACTGCAGCGTGCCGCCGGCGCAGACGATGCGCACATCGCGCGCCCAGCCCTGCGGCAACAGGGCGTGTTCGGCATGGAAAGCGAGGGCGGAAGCGGGGTTGGCTGGCATAACTGGACATCCCGGAAGTGGCGCCTATATTGTATAGACATATAAGCCGCCGTGGTTGCTGCCATGCACTGTGACACCCTCTGGACCCATGCCCACCTGATCACCGTCGATGGCCCCGGCCTGGGCGTGATCCGTGATGGGGTGATCGCCGCCAGCGAAGGCCGCATCGTGCATGTCGGGCCCGCCGGTTCCGACGCGCACCTGCAGCCGGCCCGGCGTGTGGACTGCGGGGGGCGCTGGATCAGCCCGGGCCTGGTCGACTGCCACACCCACCTGGTCTACGCCGGCAACCGCGCCAATGAATTCGAGCAGCGCCTGCAGGGCGTGAGCTATGCCGACATCGCCCGCGCCGGCGGCGGCATCGTCGCCACCGTGCGCGCCACCCGCGCCGCCAGCGAAGCCGAACTGCTCGCCGCCAGCCTGCCGCGGCTGGACGCGATGCTGGCCGAAGGACTTACCACCGTCGAAATCAAATCCGGCTACGGCCTCACTCCGGAAGATGAAACCAAGCAGCTGCGCGTGGCCCGCGAACTGGCGCGGCAGCGTGCGGTCGAGGTCGTGCCTACCTTCCTTGGCGCGCATGCAGTGCCACCGGGGCGACAGGCACAGGAATACATCGACGAGGTGTGCAACGTGATGATCCCGGCGGTGGCCGCGCAAGGGCTGGCCGAAGCGGTCGATGTGTTCTGCGAGAACATCGCCTTCAGCACCGCACAGGCCGAACAGGTGTTCGTGGCCGCGCAGGCACACGGATTGGCGGTGAAGATCCACGCCGAACAGCTCAGCAACCAGCATGGCGCCGCATTGGCCGCACGGCATGGCGCGCTGTCGGCCGACCATATCGAACACCTTGATGCCGACGGCATCGCCGCGATGCGTGCGGCCGGCACCGTGGCGGTACTGCTGCCCGGCGCGTTCTACTTCACCCGCGACACCACCCTGCCCCCGATCGAGGCGCTGCGCGCGGCCGGCGTGCCGCTGGCGCTGGCCACCGACAGCAATCCCGGCACTTCGCCACTGACCAGCCCGCTGCTGGCCATGAACATGGCCGCCACGCTGTTCCGCATGACCGTGGAGGAGTGCATTGCCGGCTTCACCCGTGAAGCGGCGCGTGCGCTGGGCCGGCAGTCGCGCATCGGCCGCCTGGCGGTCGGCCTGGACTGCAATCTTGCCGTGTGGGACATCGAGGCGCCTGCCGACCTTGTCTACCGCATGGGCTTCAACCCCCTGCACGCGCGCGTGATGCGCGGCGCATCCGTCTGAACCTTGAGATGTCTGGAGATTCCATGAGCACTACCCTGACCCTGCAGCCCGGTGCGGTGACGCTCGCCCAGTGGCGCGCGATCTTCGACGGCGCGCAGGTCCGCCTGGACCCGGCGTCGGCCGCGGCCGTACAGCGCAGCGCGCAGACCGTGGCCGACATCGTGGCCAAGGGCGAGCCGGTGTACGGCATCAACACCGGCTTCGGCAAGCTGGCCAGCGTGCGCATCGAGCGCGAGGACCTGGAAACCCTGCAACGCAATATCGTGCTGTCGCACGCGGCCGGCGTCGGTGAGCCGATGCCCGCTTCCGTAGTGCGGCTGATGATGGCGCTCAAGCTGACCAGCCTGGCCCAGGGCGCCTCGGGCATCCGCCCGGAAACGCTGGCGTTGCTGGAAGCCTTCCTGCAGCACGACCTGGTGCCCGTGATTCCGTGCCAGGGCTCGGTGGGCGCTTCGGGCGACCTGGCGCCGCTGTCGCACCTGGCCAGCGTGATGATCGGTGTTGGCGAAGCATTCGTCGGCGGTGCACGCCTGCCGGCCGCCGATGCACTGGCGCGGTTCGGCCTGGCACCGCTGGTGCTGGGTGCCAAGGAAGGCCTGGCCCTGCTCAACGGCACCCAGTACTCCACCGCCTATGCATTGGCCGGCCTGTTCGAGATCACCACGGTGTTCCAGGCCGCGCTGGTCACCGGCGCGCTGTCGGTGGAAGCGGCCAAGGGCTCGGACACCCCGTTCGATCCGCGCATCCACCAGATCCGCGGCCAGCGTGGCCAGATCGCCACCGCCGCCGCGCTGCGCACGCTGATGCAGGGTTCGGCGATCCGCGAATCACATCGCGACAACGACGTGCGCGTACAGGACCCGTACTGCCTGCGCTGCCAGCCGCAGGTGATGGGCGCGGCCTTCGATGTGATGCGCCAGGCGGCCACTACGCTGGCGATCGAAGCCAATGGTGTGTCCGACAACCCGCTGGTGTTCACCGACACCAACGAGGCGCTGTCGGGCGGCAACTTCCACGCCGAACCGGTGGCGTTCGCCGCCGACATGCTGGCGATGGCGGTGTGCGAAATCGGTTCGATCAGCGAACGCCGCACTGCCATGCTCGTCGACCCGGCACTGTCGGGCCTGCCGGCGTTCCTGACCCCGAAGCCGGGCCTGAACTCCGGTTTCATGATTCCGCAGGTGACCGCCGCCGCGCTGGTCTCGGAGAACAAGCAGCGCGCCTATCCGGCCAGCGTGGACTCGATTCCCACCTCAGCCAACCAGGAAGACCACGTTTCCATGGCCGCGCACGGCGCACGCCGGCTGCTGCAGATGGCCGAGAACGCGGCCAACGTGGTGGGCATCGAACTGTTGGCGGCTGCGCAGGGCTGCGACTTCCACGGCGGCCTGCGTTCCAGCGATGCACTGGAAGCCGTGCGTCAGCGCCTGCGTGCACAGGTGCCGACGCTGCAGGACGACCGCTACTTCCACCCGGACATGCTGGCCGCCACCGCACTGGTGCGCAGCGGCGCGCTGGCCGAAGGCCTGGCCGGGATCCTGCCGCAGGTGGAACCGCTGGCATGAACACCCGTCCAGAGTGGCTGCAGGTGCACGAGGGTGACGCGCCGCTGATCGTCAGCTTCCCGCACACCGGCAGCGAGCTGCCCGACGCGCTGGTCAATGATTTCGTGTCGCCGTGGCTGGCACGGCGGGATGCCGACTGGTGGGTGCACGATCTGTATGACTTCGCCCAGCGCATCGGCGCCACCACGGTGCGGTCGGCGATCTCGCGTTCGGTGATCGACCTCAACCGCGACCCCAGCGGGGTGTCGCTGTATCCCGGGCAGAACACCACCGGGCTGTGCCCGCTGACCACCTTCGACAACCAACCGCTGTACCACCCTGGCCGCGAGCCGGACGCCGATGCGATCGCGCAGCGCCGCGACACGTATTTCGCGCCCTATCACGACGCCCTGGGTGCGCAGATTGCACGCCTGCGCCAACGTCATGGCACGGTGGTGGTGTACGACGCCCATTCGATCCGCTCGCACATCCCCCACCTGTTCGATGGCGAGCTGCCGCAGTTCAACCTCGGCACCGCCGGCCCGTCCGGTGCGCCGGACACGTCCTGCGACAACGCGCTCAGCGATGTCGTCGAGAACCTGTGCCGGATCAGCGGCCTGCCCCACGTGCGCAACGGCCGCTTCAAGGGCGGCTGGATCACCCGCCATTACAGCGACATTGCCAGTGGCGTGCACAGCCTGCAGATGGAGCTGGCCTGCCGCGGCTACATGCACGAACCGGAGCTTGTCGACATGCACAGCTGGCCCACCCCGCTCGACCCCGACCACGCCGCGCCGCTGCGCCACACGCTGCAGCAGGTGCTCACCGCCTGCCTTGAATTCGCGAACTCCCGGAGTGCTGCATGAGCCGTCACGATTCCACCCGCACCATCATCGCCCCCACCGGCAGCACGCTCACCGCCAAAAGCTGGCTGACCGAAGCGCCGCTGCGCATGCTGATGAACAACCTGCACCCGGACGTGGCCGAGCGCCCGCAGGAGCTGGTGGTGTACGGCGGCATCGGCCGCGCCGCGCGCGACTGGGAAAGCTATGACGCGATCATCGAGACCCTCACCCGCCTGGAAGACGACCAGACCCTGCTGGTGCAGTCGGGCAAGCCGGTGGGCGTGTTCCGCACCCATGTCGATGCACCGCGCGTGCTGATCGCCAATTCCAACCTGGTGCCGCGCTGGGCCAACTGGGACCACTTCAACGAACTGGATAAGAAGGGGCTGGCCATGTACGGCCAGATGACCGCCGGCAGCTGGATCTACATCGGCGCGCAGGGCATCGTGCAGGGCACCTACGAAACCTTCGTGGAAATGGGCCGCCAGCATTACAACGGCAGCCTGGCGGGCAAGTGGTTGTTCACCGGCGGCCTGGGTGGCATGGGCGGCGCGCAGCCGCTGGCCGCGGTGATGGCCGGGGCCTCGTGCCTGGCGGTGGAATGCCGCAAGAGCAGCATCGAGATGCGCCTGCGCACCGGCTACCTGGACACCTGGACCGACAATCTGGATGAAGCGCTGCGCCTGATCGAGGAATCGTGCACGGCGAAAAAGCCGCTGTCGGTCGGCCTGCTCGGCAATGTCGCCGACGTGCTGGACGAACTGCTGGTGCGCGGGGTCAAGCCGGACCTGCTGACCGACCAGACCTCCGCGCACGACCCGGTCAACGGCTACCTGCCGCAGGACTGGACGGTGGAGCAATGGGACGAACAGCGCGTGACCGCGCCGAAGGTGGTGGAGAAAGCTGCGCGCGCGTCGATGGCCAACCACGTCCAGGCCATGCTCGCCTTCCATGCGCTGGGCGTGCCAACCGTGGATTACGGCAACAACCTGCGCCAGATGGCGCTGGAAGAAGGCGTGGAAAACGCGTTCGATTTCCCCGGCTTCGTGCCGGCCTACATCCGCCCGCTGTTCTGCCGTGGTATCGGCCCGTTCCGCTGGGCCGCGCTGAGCGGCGATCCGCAGGACATCGCCAAGACCGATGCCAAGGTCAAGGAGCTGATTCCGGACAACCCGCACCTGCACCGCTGGCTGGACATGGCCGCCGAGAAGATCAAGTTCCAGGGGCTGCCGGCACGCATCTGCTGGGTGGGACTGGGCGACCGCGACCGCTTGGGGCTGGCGTTCAACGAGATGGTCGCCAATGGCGAGCTGAAGGCCCCGGTGGTGATTGGTCGCGATCACCTGGACAGCGGCAGCGTGGCCTCGCCCAACCGCGAAACCGAAGCGATGGCCGACGGTTCGGATGCGGTCTCGGACTGGCCGCTGCTCAACGCCCTGCTCAACACCGCCAGTGGCGCGACGTGGGTTTCGCTGCACCACGGCGGCGGCGTGGGCATGGGCTTCTCGCAGCACGCCGGCATGGTGATCGTGTGCGACGGCACCGAGGCGGCAGCCAAGCGCATCGCGCGCGTGCTGTGGAACGACCCGGCCACCGGGGTGATGCGGCATGCGGATGCGGGATATGAGATCGCGATTGAGTGTGCCAAAGAGAAGGGATTGGATCTGCCGGGGATTCTTCGCTGATCCAGCCACGATCGCCGTGAACCGAGGTAGCGCCGGCCGTTGGCCGGCCCAGGCGGTGCTTGGGCCGGCCAACAGCCGGCGCTACCGATCAGCGCGCCGCCATACGCGGCCGCCGGGTGACGGAATGCGGGCAACCTGTTAACTTTCGCGGCCGCTGTACGGTTTACAGGCATCCGCCTATCTACCGTGTGTCCTGTCCGCATTGATCCCAGACGCATGCCACTCCTTCTTTCGCTGCACCGCCCCACCCTGTCCGCATTGACCCTGGCCCTCTCGGCTGCGCTTTCCGCCACCGTCTCTGCCGCCCCGGCCGACACGCCCACCACGCTCAACGCGGTCAACGTCACCGCCGCCAACGCCACCGAGCAGGCCCGCGCCGCGCTCAAACGCGTGCCCGGCGCCGGCAACGTGATCGACCTGGCCCAGGCCGACGGCCGCCTGGCCGGTACCGCCGATGTGCTGGCTTACCAGCCCGGCATCAGTGCGCAGTCGCCCGGCAATGAAGGCACCAAGGTGTCCATCCGTGGCTCCGGCATTAACCGGGGCCCGGGCGCGCACGCCTCCGGCATTTCGGTGTCGCTGGATGGCCTGCCGCTGACCGGCCCGGGGGGCACGCCCTACGAACTGCTGGAGCCGCTGTGGTTGAGCCGCGTGGACGTGCTGCGCGGAGCCAATGGCTTCGAACGCGGCGCGCTGGCGCTGGGCGGTGCGATCAACCATGTCAGCCGCAGCGGTCGTGACGCCGCCGGCCTGGAGCTGCAGTACGAAGCTGGCAGCCGCGGGTACCAGAAACGCAGCCTGGGTTACGGCGGCATCGCCGGCGACGTGGACTACTACCTCGCCTACACCGACACCGAGTACGACGGCTACCAGCAACACGCGGCCGGCGACGGCAAGGGCGCAATGGCCAATGTCGGCTGGCAGATCACCCCGCAGCTGGAAACGCGCTTCTTCCTGCGCTACCGCGAAACCAACCACGAAACACCCGGGCGCCTGACCCGCGACCAGATCCGCAACGATCCACGCGCGGCCAATCCGGCCAACCTGGCCATCGATGCGCGACGCCCGCAGCCGGGCAGCACCTGGTTTGGCAACATGACCACGCTGCAGATCGATGCCGATTCTTCGCTGCAGGCCGGGCTGGTCTACCACCACTACCCGATGGATCTCAACGAGAGCCTGTACCGCCAGCAGTTGGACTACACCAACCTCAATGCCACGCTCGATTACCGGCGGCAGCACCTGCTGTTCGGGCGCGACAGCGTGACCACGCTCGGCCTGCGCATCACCCACGACCTGGACGCGGACGTGCGCGAAACCCTGCGTTTTCCCAGCAATGGGTATCCCGTCGGCACCCACACCCGCGACTTCTCGCACCACGGCACCAACAGCACGCTGCACGTGGGCAACGACCTGGCGCTGAGCGACACGCTGCGCGTGCAGACGGGACTGGCGCTGATCAACACGCGCCACGACGTGCGCGTGACCTGGCCGAGCACGCCGGAACGGCTGTCAGGCAGCGACTGGGACTACGCGCCCCGGCTGGGCTTCACCTGGCAGCAGACGCCCGGCACGCAGTGGTTCGGCAACCTGAGCCGCTCGGTGGAACCGGCGCACCCGTGGTCGATGATCTGGGGCTCGAACCTGTATTTCGCGCCCGGCAACGGCGCTTCCAGCGGCCGCCAACGCGCACCGGTGGCGCTGGACAACCAGACCGCCACCACGCTGGAACTGGGCGCTCGCGGCGACAGCGTGCTCGGTCGCTGGGAGCTGACCGGCTACTACGCGCACGTGCTGCATGAACTGTTGAGCGTTGAAGTAGTGCCGGTGCCGAACCTGTTCGTGGCCGAGAACAATGCCAGCCCGACCGTGCACCGCGGCATCGAAGCGGGACTGGACAGCACCCTGTGGCAGGGCAGCGAAGGTCGGCTCTCGCTGCGCCAGGCGTATACCTTCAGCGACTTCCGCTACCGCCACGATGACCGCTTTGGCAGCAACCGCCTGCCGGGCCTGCCACGCCACTACTACCAGGGCGAGCTGCGCTTCGATCATCCGACCGGGTTCTACGCGGCAATCAACACCGAGTACGCCTCGGCGATGTTCGTGGATTACGCCAACAGCTTCCGCGCCGACAGCCACCTCATCTTCGGCACGCGTGTGGGCTTCGATGCCCCGAACGGTCGCTGGCAGGCTTGGGCGGAACTGCGCAACCTGGGCGACCGTCATTACGCGGCAACCGTCACGCCGGGCTATGACGACGCTGGCAAGGACGTGGCCCGCTCGACCCCCGGCGATGGTCGCGGGGTGTACGCGGGCGTGCGTTGGCGATTCGAATGAGGGTGTCTGGCGCCAGTAGAAATACTGGCGCCCGGCGCATCTATTGCCGTAGCCGCGCGCGGCGGTGCGGCGGACACTGGAACCTCCCCGGCCGCCCTGCGGAGTTCCCGTGAACCAGTCCCTTCCCCTGCTTGCCTGTGCCCTGCTGCTCGGCTTGGGCGCGGCCACCACCAGCCAGGCGCAGACGCCCGGCGACACCGCCGAACAGCGCTTCGCCGCCCTGGACAAGAACGGCGACGGCCAGGTCAGCGAGGACGAATACGATGGCGCGGCCCTGTTCCGCCTGCTCGATGTCGACCACAACTATCGGGTGTCGGCGGCAGACATCCAGTCCGTGCTCGGTCCGGACCGCGACGGCCAGCTCAGCGCGGCCGACCGCATCCGGGTGGCGGATTTCAACGAAGACGGCGAGCTGAGCGAAGAAGAAGTCAGCCGCGTGACCGACATGCGCTTCCAGTCGCTGGACACCAACCACGACAACAACCTGACCCTGGCCGAACTGCGGACTGGGTTCTGGCGACCCTGAGCGGTCGCGCTGCCGCGCGGCCTTCCCCATGTGGAATGAATTCAGCCACACCTTCCTGGTGATCTTCACCAGCCTGCTGCCGGTGATCAATCCGCCGGGAGCGGCGCTGATGGTGCTGGGCCTGCTGCCCGATGCCACGCCCGCCCAGCGCGGCAGGGTGGCACGTGCGGTGGCATTCAACAGCCTGGTGATGCTCGCTGTGTCGGTCAGTGTCGGGGCGTGGGTGCTGTCCTTCTTCGGCATCTCCATCCCGGTATTGCGCCTGGCCGGCGGGCTGGTGATTGCCGCCACCGGCTGGCGTCTGCTGCAGGCACCGGCGCAGGCGGAACGCAGCTCGGTGGCCGGCGCTGCCGAGGCGGAGGCGCGCCACGACCTGGATGCCACGGTGGAGTCGCAGACCTTCTATCCGTTCACCCTGCCGCTGACCGTGGGTCCCGGTGCGATCGCGGTTGCGACGGCCGTGGGCACCACCTCGCCCAAGGACGGGCCGGAATCGGTGCATGTTGTTGCGGCGGGCTGCGCGCTGATCGCGCTGAGCGTGCTGATCTACCTGTGCATGCGCTACGCCGGCCGGCTGCAATCCTTGCTGGGGCCTACGGGCATGCAGGTGATGCTGCGCCTGTTGGCGTTCGTGATCCTGTGCATCGGTGTCGAGATCGGCTGGATGGGACTGTCCGAGCTGCTGGGGCTGCCAGTGGCGCACTGATCGGCTGGGCTTGACCCAGGTCAGGTCGCCCCGCGGTGACGGGGCGGCTGCGTCGCCTGGTGCAGGCCCAGTCTCGATGCCGCCGCTGAACTCAGACCAGCGAACCCAGCATGAAGTAAGGCAGGTACATCGCAAACAGCACGCCCACCGAGCCCAGCAGGCCTGCGCCAAGGCCCAGCAGCCCGGCCAGGATGCGGCCGGCGATGGGCGGGCCGAAGTACCAGCACGCCCCCACCAGCGCCGGCGCCAGCCAGGCCAGCAGATAACCCTGACTGTAGACGCGGCTGATCCACGGCAGTGCCTGGCCGGCGCTGCCGAACATCTCCACGAACTGCGGCAGCAGCAGTGCCCCGAACAGGGTCACCACGAACGCCATGGCGACACTTGCGGCCAACCCCACCCACGGCAGGATGCCGGCACTGCGCTGCAGGAGCGGATGGGTCAGGTCCATCGCGGCACGGCCCCGTCCATAGCGTTGGCGACGGCCCCGATCCGGTGACCGTCAGGGTCGATCACGGATGCCATGTGATGCAGCATGTCAGTTCGGCCCATACGACGGTGGCAGGGTGGCGGTGCCCCACTGCGTGTTCTTCGTGGTGCCCAGCTCGAATTCCAGCGTGCCGCCCTGCGCCACGACGCTGGCCGGCAGCCAGCTGGCCTCGCTGGGTTTGCCATCCACGCGCAGCGACTGCACATACGGTGCGTCCATCGCCGCGCCCTTGGCCTTGATGGTCAGGGTGGCGCCGGGGCGCTGGATCACCGCTTCACGGAACAGCGGGCTGCCGATCACCAGATCGGCACGGCCCGGGTAGAGCGGGTACAGGCCGAGCGCCGACCACACGTACCACGACGACATCTGGCCCAGGTCGTCGTTGCCGGGCATGCCTTCGGGTGCATTGGTCCAGATCTGGCGCATGGCCTGGCGCACGGTTTCCTGGGTCTTCCACGGCTGGCCGACGAAGTTGTACAGCCACGGTGCCGCCACCGAGGGTTCATTGTCCAGCTCGGCATGCAACGGGCCGGACTTGGTTACCGCCCATGCGCCATCTTCCTTGCGGAAGAACGCATCCAGCCGCTGGATGGTCGCGTCGCGGCCGCCAAGCGTGGCGATCAGCCCGGCCGGGTCGAACGGCACCATCCACAGATACTGCGCGCCGCTGCCTTCGACGAACTCCTCATCCGAGGCCGGGTCGAACGCCGGCCAGCTGCCATCGGCGTTGCGCGGCTGGATGTAACCGGCCTGCGCCGTGGCCTTGGGGTTGTACAGGTTGCGCCACCAGCCGGAGCGCTGGCGGAACAGCGCCGCGCCCTGTTTGTCGCCTGCGGCGTTGGCAAGTTCGGCAAGGCCGAAATCAGCGGCCGCCATTTCCAGCGTGTCCGAGGCGGTGCCCCAGCCCGGCGCACCTACCGGCATGTATTTCAGCGCCATCCACTGGTCCAGGCCCGGCCGCTGGCCGACGCACAGTACCGGGCAGCCGCGCCGGCTGAGGTCGCGTTCGGTCGGCACCGTGGCCGCCTGCTTGAGCGACGCGTAGGCGCGTTTCAGATCGAAGTTGCGGCCACCGAACGCGTAGATCGCAGCGACCGACGGCGGCGACGGATCGCCGTTCATCACACCGGTGGCACCGGTCAGGTGCGTCCAGCGGTCCCACACGCCGCCGTTCTGGTCGGCCTGGTTGAGCAGGGACTGCGCGATGTCCGAACCGACCTGCGGCTGCAGCAGCGTGACCAGCTGCAGCTGCGAGCGGTACACGTCCCAGCCCGAGTAGTTGGCGTACTGCGCACGCTGGCCTTTCGACAGCGCATGCACCTTGCCGTCCATGCCGCGGTAGCGGCCATCACCGTCACTGAACAGGTTGGGCGCCAGCAGCGTGTGGTACAGCGCGGTGTAGAACACGGTGCGTTCGTCGGGGGTGCCACCGGCCACGCGCACCTGGCCCAGGGTCTTGTTCCACTCGGCGCGGGTCGCGGCCTGGGTCGCTTCCACGGTGGTGCCCACCGGGCTTTCACGGCGCAGGTTGGCGCGTGCACCGGCCTCGTCCACGTAGGAAATACCGATGCGCGCGGTCACCTTCGGGCTGCGCTTGGGGTCGAACTGGATCCAGCCGCCTGCCCCCTTGCCTACCGGCGGGTGACCTTGGGTGCCGTAGGTGGTGCCGCCACCACCTTCGCGCGCACCGGCCTGCACGGTCTCGTCGCGCCAGGTGCCGCCGACCTCGAAGGGCTGGTCGAATTCGGCCACGAAATGCAGGGTGTAGTAGCTCTCGCGGCGATCCTCGGCGAGGTAACCGCAGAAATTGCCGGCGGTGACCGTGCCACGCACGGTGCGCGTGGCCGGATCGATGACGATGGTCGAATCGGTGCTGCCCACTTCGCTGTCGGAAGTGCGGAACAGCAGGTTGGCCGGCTTGTCGGCCGGGAACTGGAACTGCCCCACCGCCGTGCGCGCGGTAGCGCCCAGGTCCACCACCACGCCGTTGTCGAGCGTGAGCTGGTACGCACCGGGGCTGGCCGATTCGCGCTTGTGGTCGAGCACGCTGGCATAGCGCAACCCGGCTTCGGCCGACGACGGCGACACCTCTACCTTGGTGGTGACCGGCATGATCGGGACATCGCCGCTGGCCCCGGTGCAGCCGGTGCCTGAAACGTGGGTCAGGCTGAAGCCGCGCACGCCATTGCCGCGCCACTCGTAACCGCCCGGTGCCGCCATCGCGAAGCGCTTGCCCGGCAGCGGGGTCATCTCGGGGCTGAAGGCCACCATGCCGAACGGCACCGACGGGCCGGGATACACGTTGCCGGCGTTGGTGGTGCCGATGAAGGGATTGACCTCGGCGGCAAGGTCGGCGGCCTGCAGGGCGCAGGGCGCGGCGGTCAGGACAAGCGAAACGGCAACCAGCATCGAACGGTGCACTACGAACTCCCATGCAGGAACAACGGAACATCAACCGGTGCCGGGGCCTTGGCGGGCATCCACATGCCCGGCGCCCAGCCGCTCTCTTCCAGGATCGCCTTGGGGTCGTCCTGCAGCAGCAGGCGGCGCAACGCGGCGCGCTTGTCGTCTGCCTTCAGGTAGTAGGCCTTGGCGATCCGGTAGCCGACCCAATAGCCGAGGTCGTAGGGTTCGTCGCTGCCGGGCTGGTAGTTGTACAACCACGGCGTCAGATTGGTGCTGTCCAGGTCCAGCGCGAATGCGCTCTCGATCCGCGCTTCCTTGCCGCGCGTCCACTGTGCATGGCGGCCATTGCCAACCTCGCCGGACACCAGCTCGGTGACGAGCTCGGCGATGCCTTCCACCAGCGACATCCGCAGCACGTTGTTGTCCGGGTCGTTGGGCTCGAAATCGACCCTGGCCGTCTGCTGGATGTGGATGTACTCGTGTGCGATGACGTGGACGAACCGGTCCTGCGCGTTGGGATTCATGAAATCGGCCGCACACAATGCCTCCAGCCCGATGAGCACACCACTGGGCGAGGTCAGGCCAACCGGCCGGCCCCGCCCCACGGCGATGGTCACCGGCGGAAAGCGCGCATCCGGGTACAGCCGCTGCAGGTTGGCAAACACCTGCACCAACCGCTTGCGCACAGCCGGTAACTCGTCGAGGCACTGGCGCGCCTTGTCGTACATGGCCGGATCGGCCGCGATCCTCTCGGCGATGCGCTGTGCGGTCACCCGGCGCAGGGTCACGAACTCCGCCAGGCCCGGCGTGCCGTCGTCCAGGTACTGCTGCAGTTGCGTCACGCTCGGCTTGCCCCCTGCCGCATCGTACATCGCGTAGAAGCGGGTGGCGTCTTCGGTGCGGATATCCGGGCCCGGCGGCGGCGCCGCCAGGGCGGTGGCAGGCAGCAGGGCGGTGGCAAGCAGCATACGGTGCAGAGGATTGAACATGTTCCCTTCCCTTGGGTATCGAACCCATTGAGCAGTTCCGACGGTGGCCATGCAGGTGCGACGTCGCCGCCACGCTACGGAATCTAGCACCCGGAACAGCGCACGAAATGGGCCGAAAGCACTAGTCGTGCGGGATTACCTGCCGGCCGCACCACGGTAAGATGGCACCGTTTGCTCCGCCCATGGGTGCCCCTTGCGTACCGTCCACGCGCTCCGTTACATCACTCCGCTCCGCGAAGGCGGCTCCCTGCCCGCCGTGGTCGAGACCGACGACGATGGCATGGTCGTGCTCAAGTTCCGGGGTGCCGGCCAAGGCCCGAAGGCGCTGATCGCCGAGCTGATCGCCGGCGAGATGGCGCGCACGCTGGGCCTGCCGATTCCGGAGCTGGTGTTCGTCGAACTGGACCGCGAGTTCGCCCGCACCGAACCCGACCCGGAAATCCAGGACCTGATCCGCGCCAGCGAAGGCCTGAACCTGGGCAGCGATTACCTGCCCGGCGCGATCAACTACGACCCGGCGGCGATGCCGGTCGATGCTGACCTGGCCTCGCGCATCGTCTGGTTCGACGCCTTCACCAGCAACGTCGACCGCACCGCGCGCAACCCCAACCTGATGGTGTGGCACCGCAGGCTGTACCTGATCGACCACGGTGCGGCGATGTATTTCCACCATGACTGGGCCAACGCCGGCGACGCCTGCGAAAAACCGTTCGTGCTGATCCGCGACCAGGTGCTGTTGCCGTTCGCCTCGAAGATTGCCGAGGTGGATGGTGAGCTGGCGGCGCGGCTGCCGGATGCGGAGATCGAGCGGATCGTCGCACTGGTGCCCGACAGCTGGCTGGTCAACGAGCCGGCCTTCGATGGCCCGGTGGCGTACCGCCAGGCCTATGTCGATTATCTCAAGCGCCGCCTGCAGGCGCGCGCCGCGTTCGTACAGGAGGCCATCGGTGCCCACACTGCACACGTATGACTATGCGGTCATCCGCGTGGTACCGCGGGTGGAACGCGAAGAGTTCATCAACGTCGGGGTGATCGTGTCCTGCCCGGGAGCGCGGCACCTGCAGGCGGCGATCGAGATCGACCCGGCGCGGATGCAGGCCTTTGCCCCCTCGCTGGACCTGGAGGCGCTGCAGCCGTGGCTGGATGCGATCGTGGCGATCTGCCGGGGCGATGCAACCGCGGGCCCCATCGCGCAGCTGCCGGCGCGTGCGCGGTTTCATTTCCTGACCGCCAAGCGCAGTTCCATCGTGCAGATGTCGAGCACGCATGTGGGCCGGACCGCAGATCCCGAAGGCGTGGTGGAACACCTGATGCGGAAGATGGTGCGGGTGGTGTGATCCCATCTGGGTGATGGCATTTTAGCCATGTGGCCGAGCTCTGCCCGGCGGCCTTTGCGCCGGGCTGCCGATGGCTTCGGACACGGCCGGGCAGAGCCCGGCGCTACGTGTGGTGATGCGGTGACGCTTCGGCCGTAGAGCCGGGCTCTGCCCGGCTGCCTTTGCGCCGGGCTGCCGATGGCTTCGGACACGGCCGGGCAGAGCCCGGCGCTACCTGTGGTGATGCGATGACGCTTCGGCCGTAGAGCCGGGCTCTGCCCGGTTGCCTTTGCGCTGGGCTGCCGATGGCTTCGGACACGGCCGGGCAGAGCCCGGCGCTACGTGTGGTGATGCGGTGCCGCTTCGGCCGTAGAGCCGGGCTCTGCCCGGCTGCCTTTGCGCCGAGCTGCCGATGGCTTCGGACACGGCCGGGCAGAGCCCGGCGCTACGGCCATCGGCACCATGTATGGGGATACTCGCCGACCGACTTTGATAGACCTGCCCGCACTGGATTTTCCAGAATGTACTTTGCCTGCGAGAGCCACTGCCGTTCATCTCGTTGGTATTGGTCATAGTATCCCGGCTGCCAGACTGCACCCCTCGTTCCATTCAAGACATTGATCGCTTTCGCAGCACACGACTTTGTGGTTCGCACGATGGTCTCCAGCGACGTCTCCCGAATCTGGAACATCCAATGCACATGGTCTGGCATCACAACCCACGCATGTGACCACGTACGGCCATCATCGTCGGAAGACCGCAGCCATCGAATCATTTCCAGGGCACTCTCAGGCGCTTCGAACAGGCGTGCTCGCCGCGAGGTGACGGTTGTGATCAGGTAACAACCGTTCGGGCAGGAGAATCGTCCACGTTGCAGTGCAGGGCTGGCCATAGCTAAAGATTCGCCAGCTCGCATGTATGGCGGAAGCAGTCATCACCCCATTCCATACTCAGGGTTTCGCCTTCCCCTTCGGCAACACATACGCCATCACGTAATCCCCTGCCGGGGTTTCCATGAAATGGTGGCCGCCGGCCATGATCACCACGTACTGCCGGCCGTCGTACTCGTAAACCATCGGGTTGGCCTGGCCGCCGGCCGGTAGCTTGGTGTGCCACAGCTCCTTGCCGGTCTTCAGGTCGATCGCGCGCAGCAGGTCGTCGGTGGCGGCGGCGATGAAGATCAAGCCACTGGCGGTAACCACCGAACCGCCGTTGTTGGGGGTGCCGATTTCGATCGGCAGCCCGGAGCGGATGCCGAACGGGCCGTTGCCCCTCGCACTGCCGAACGGACGGTCCCAGAGCAACTGGCCGCTGCGCAGGTCGATGGCACGGATGCCGCCATAAGGCGGCTGTTTGCACAGCAGTCGGGTGAACGGCAGGCGCCAGCCGGCGTTGACGTCGATGGCGTACGGGGTGCCGGCCTGCGGGTCCCCTGCTCCTTCAGCACCGCCCAGGTCGGCACGCACCTGCTCGCGCGGCACCCAGCCCTTGCGGTCTGCCTCGGCACGCGGCACCAGGCGGTTGTAGTTGGGCATGTCGTTGTAGTTGGCCACGATCACGCCATGGCGCGGATCCACCGCCACGCTGCCCCAGTCCGAGCCACCGTTGTAACCGGGGTACTCAATCGAATGCCGGTCGGCCGTGGGCGGTGTGTAGAACCCTTCGTAGCTGGCCTTGCGGAACTGGATGCGGCATACCAGCTGGTCGATGGGCGTAATGCCCCACATGTCGCGTTCGGTCAGGTCGGGCTTGCGCAGCGTGTGGTACAGCGAGAAGCGCTGGGTCGGGGCACGTTGTTCGGGCTCCACGCCGCCACCGGGCACCGCACGCTCTTCCGAAGGCGTCAGCAGTTCGCCCGTGCGCCGGTCCAGTACGTACAGGTCGCCCTGCTTGGTCGGCAGCAGGATCGCCGGCACCTTGCCGGCGGCGGTCGGGTAATCGATCAGCGTGGCCTGTGAGCCGAGGTCGTAATCCCAGACATCCTTGCGTACCGCCTGGAAGTTCCAGACCGGTTTGCCGGTGGCCACGTCCAGCGCCACCAGCGAGGTCGCATAGCGGTTCTGGTTTTCAGTGCGCGAACCGCTCCAGTAGTCGCCGGCCGAGTTGCCCATCGGCAGGTACACCAGGCCCAGCTGCTCATCGCCGGTGGCGGTGGTCCACATGTTCGGGGTACCGCGCGTGTAGGTCTGGCCCTGCGGCGGCAGCCCGCTGCGGTCGGGTGCGTCCATGTCCCACGCCCAGCGCAGTTTGCCGGTCTGTGCGTCGTAAGCCTGGATCACCCCGGATGGGGCATCGCGGCGCTGCCCGTCCAGCACCTGGTGGCCGGTGACGATCACCCCGCGCACGATCGCCGGAGGCGAGGTGATGGAAACATACCCCGGTGGCACCTCGCCCATGCCCAGCGTGATATCGACCTGGCCGTTGTTGCCAAAACCCGGGCACGGCCGGCCGGTGGCCGCATCGACGGCGATCAGGCGGCCATCCAGCGTGCCTTCGATGATGCGGGCCGCGCACAACGCGCGGTTGCCTGGCGCCAACGGTCGCGTACCCATGCTCGGCGATGATTCGGGCAGGGCCAGGTCGGCGGCGACGTCGGCCAATACCGGGTCCACCTGCGGCACGCCGGGCACTTCGTAGTACGCCACTCCGCGGCAGGCAGCCGTGTAGGGAATCGAGGCGTCCTTCACTTTCGGATTGAAGCGCCAACGTTCCCTGCCGGTGGCCGCATCCAGCGCGATCAGCTGGTTGCGGGCGGTGCACAGGTACAGGCTGTCGCCCACCTTGAGCGGGGTGGTTTCGGCGCCCCAGCGCTTTTTGGGCAGGTCGCCGGTACGGAATTTCCAGGCCAGTTCGAGCTCGCCGACGTTGGCCGGGGTGATCTGCTGCAGCGGCGAATACCGGGTACCGGCATTGCTTCGACCCCATGCGGTCCAGTCGCCCGGTGCGGGCTGGTCGGCCGGTTGCGGGCTGGCCTCGCGGGTCGGGGCCAGCCCGGTGCCGGCCACATCGAGCGGGAACGCCTGCGCACCGGCCACCGCACCGTGCGGCACGAACGCCAGCGTGAACGCCACGGCGAACAACAGGCCCAGCAGCCCCGCCAGCGTGCGCGAAACGCGCCGTGGCACCGGCGTGCGCAGGGTTGGCAGCAGCAGCGCGAGCACGAAACCCAGTGCGGTGACCATGCCCAGCCGCGGTACCCAGCGCCAGTAATCGCTGCCCGATTCCCACCAGGTCCACAGGAACGTGCCCACGAACACCAGCAGGTAAGCCCACGCGCCACTGCGACGGTTGCACAACAGCAGCACACTGGACACCAGCAGTCCGAGGCCGGCCAGTGCGTAGTACCAGGAGCCGCCCAGCTGCACCAGCCATGCGCCCAGGCCGCCCAGCACCAGGCCGAACAGCAGCAGGATGATGGCGAGCACAATGATGAGCGGATGGCGCGCGGGCGCCCCCACGGTCGGATCAGACAACGGTGCAGCGGACATCAGTGCTCTCCCCGGGATGGCAGAACCATGTGCCGGCCCCCCGCCGGCCGGTTACTCCGCTTATGCCAGTAGTGGCGTGAATGCTGCGCGTTTTTTGCATCCCCGGCCGGCACGGCGAGGACGGGCCAACGGCCGGCGCTACCGTGGAGCGCATCACGCGGTCCCTGAACGAACAACGCCGGCACTTGGCCGGCGTTGTTCGTTTTACGGTGCGGTTGGATCACCCCTGAGGGGTGTCGTCGCCATCCGCCGCGGCCGGGACCGCATCGACCGGTGTTGCCACCGCATCGATCTCGTCTTCGACATCGTCGATGGACGCGTCCATCCGTTCCACCGCCTGCAGCTTCTCGTCCTTGGACAGGCGGATCAGGGTCACGCCCTGGGTGTTGCGGCCCACGCGCGAGATTTCCGAGCCACGGGTACGCACCAGGGTGCCGCCATCGGAGATCAGCAGGACCTCGTCGCGCGAACCCATCAGCACCGCGCTGACCAGCTTGCCGTTGCGCTCGGTGGTCTGGATGCCGATCACGCCCTGGGTGCCACGACCCTTGCGCGGGTAATCCGGCAGCGGGGTGCGCTTGCCGTAGCCGTTCTCGGTCGCGGTGAGGATGTACAGCATGCTGTCGTCGTCGCCACCTTCGATCACGGCATCGCCGCTCTCGACCGTGGTCTCCTCCACCTGCACCTCATCCTCGTTCTCGTCCTCGCTGCCGCCGGCACGCTCGGCCACGATCAGGCTCACCACTTCCTCGCCCTTGGCCATCTTGATGCCGCGCACGCCGGTGGCGGTACGGCCCATCGAGCGGACCCGGTCTTCGCCGAAGCGCACGGTCTTGCCGTTGGAGGCGAACAGCAGGATGTCGCGGTCGCCGTCGGTCAAGCCCACGCCGACCAGCGCGTCGCCCTCGTCGAGATTGATCGCGATCTTGCCGCGCGCCAGGCGGAACGCGAACTCGCTGAGCGGGGTCTTCTTGACGGTGCCGTTGCGGGTGGCGAAGAACACGAACTGGCCTTCTGCGTACTCGCGTACCGGCAGCACGGCCTGCACCCGCTCACCGGATTCGAGCGGAATCCAGTTGATGATCGGGCGCCCGCGCGCGTTGGACCCGGCTTCAGGCAGCTGGTGTACCGGCAGCCAGAACACCTTGCCCGAACTGGTGAAGGTCAACAGCGTGTCGTGGGTGTTGACCAGCCACAGCTGTTCGATGAAATCCTCTTCCTTGGTCGACGCCGCGCTGCGGCCACGGCCACCGCGACGCTGGGCGCGGTAGGCGCTGACCGGCTGGCGCTTGACGTAGCCGGCGTGCGACACGGTGACCACCACATCTTCCGGTGCGATCAGGTCCAGGATGTCCAGGTCTTCTTCGCTGTGGCGGATCTCGGTGCGGCGCTCGTCGCCGAACTCGGTGCGCACGTTGATCAGCTCTTCGCGGATGACCTGCAGCAGGCGGTCCGGATCTTCCAGGATGTGGATCAACCCGGCGATGGTTTCCAGCAGCTGCTTGTACTCTTCGGTCAGGCGGTCCTGCTCCAGCCCGGTCAGGCGGTGCAGGCGCATTTCCAGGATCTGGGTGGCCTGGATCTCGGTCAGCTGGTAGCCGCCCTCGATCAGGCCCACGCCCTTGGGCAGGTCTTCCGGACGCGAGGTTTCCGCGCCGGCCGCACCCAGCATCGAACCGACCAGGCCCGGTTCCCACAGGCGCGCGAGCATGCGCTCGCGGGCTTCGTTGGGATTGGGCGAGGTCTTGATCAGTTCGATCATCTCGTCGATGTTGGCCAGCGCGACGGTCAGGCCTTCCAGCACGTGGGCACGGGCGCGCGCCTTGCGCAGCTCGAACACGGTGCGGCGGGTGACCACTTCGCGGCGGTGGCGCACGAAGGCCTCGAGCATCTGCTTGAGGTTCATCAACTGCGGGCGGCCATCGACCAGCGCCACCATGTTGATGCCGAACACCGATTCCATCTGTGTCTGCTGGTAGAGGTTGTTCAACACAACTTCCGCCGACTCGCCACGTTTGATTTCGATGTAGATGCGCATGCCGTCCTTGTCGGACTCATCGCGCAGCTCGCTGATGCCTTCGAGCTTCTTTTCCTTGACCAGCTCGGCGATCTTCTCGATCAACCGGGCCTTGTTCACCTGGTACGGGATCTCGGTGACGATGATCGATTCGCGGCCATTGTCGGCTACTTCGATATCGGCCTTGGCGCGGATGCGCACCCGGCCCCGCCCGGTACGGTAGCCGGCAACGATGCCGGCGGTACCGTTGATGATGCCCGAGGTCGGGAAATCCGGGCCCGGGATGTACTCCATCAGGCCGTCGACGTCGATGTCGGGATTCTCGATCAGCGCGATGCATGCGTTGATCGATTCGGTCAGGTTGTGCGGCGGGATGTTGGTTGCCATGCCCACCGCGATACCGGCCGAACCATTGACCAGCAGGTTCGGGAACCGGGTCGGCATGACCGTCGGCTCCAGTTCCTTTTCGTCGTAGTTGGGCTGGAAATCGACGGTTTCCTTGTCGATGTCGGCCATCAGCTCATGGGTGAGCCGCGACATGCGTGCTTCGGTGTAACGCATGGCCGCGGCGGAGTCGCCGTCGACCGAACCGAAGTTACCCTGGCCATCGACCAGCATGTAGCGCAGCGAGAACGGCTGTGCCAGCCGCACCAGCGCGTCGTACACCGACTGGTCGCCATGCGGGTGGTACTTGCCGATGACGTCACCGACGATACGTGCCGACTTGAAGTACGGCTTGTTGCTGTGCGCGTTCAGCTCACTCATTGCGAACAGCACGCGGCGATGCACCGGCTTGAGGCCATCGCGCGCATCCGGGAGGGCGCGCCCCACGATCACGCTCATGGCGTAATCGAGGTAGCTCTTGCGCATCTCGTCTTCCAGGTTGACCTGGATGATTTCCTTGGCGTTTTCTGCCATTCGGGTTCCGTTGTCTGGTAGCGGTCCAGTCCGCCGCGCCGGCCCTTGCGGGGCGGCGGCGTCGGAATCTCGATTAACTGACGGAGTCTACCACAACGGGGGCTTGTCCGCCCGTTTTTGCGGTGATTTTACCGGCAAGAATCAGATACTTACGAGATGGTTCGGGACGATTCCGAACACCACGCATACACCTGGCATCCGGAGGGCCGGCCAACGGCCGGCGCTACCGCGGTCCTCCATTCAACCAAATGCGGCCTGCATGTTGGCCACGGTCGGCTTCAGGATCACGCCCTTCTCGGTCACGATGGCGTCGATCAGCTCGCCGGGGGTGACGTCGAACACCGGGTTCCAGGCGGCGATGCCTTCGGCCACGGTGCGGGTGCCACCCACGCCGTACAGCTCGCCGGGGTCGCGCTGCTCGATCTCGATCTGGTCGCCGTCGGCGGTGTCCATGTCCACCGTGGACGACGGCGCCACCACCATGAACTTCACCCCGTGGTGGCGGGCGGCGATGGCCAGCTGGTAGGTGCCGATCTTGTTGGCGGTGTCGCCGTTGGCGCAGATGCGGTCGGCGCCGACGATCACCCACTGCACCGCGCCGGTCTTCATCAGGTGCGAGGCGGCCGAGTCGGCGATCAGGGTCGCGTCGATACCATCCTGCTGCAGCTCCCACACGGTCAGGCGCGCGCCCTGCAGCCACGGCCGGGTCTCGCCCGCGAACACCCGGCCGATGCGGTGCTGGGCCATGCCCGCACGGATCACGCCCAGCGCGGTACCGAAGCCGGCGGTGGCCAGCGAACCGGTGTTGCAATGGGTCAGCACGCCGCTGCCGGCGTCGATCAGGCCCGCGCCCAATGCGCCCATGTGGCGGTTGGCGGCCAGATCTTCCTCGGCGATGGCCTGGGCTTCACGGGCCAGCACCTGCGCCCAGTCGGCACCGGCCGGGGCCAGCACGCGGCGCATGCGCGCCAGCGCCCAGGCCAGGTTGACCGCAGTCGGGCGCGAGGCGTTCAGGCGCTGCAGCGCCGGCTCCAGCTTGGCCAGCGCCTGCGCGCCATCGCCGGCCTGCACCTGCTGCGCGGCCAGCACCACGCCCCAGGCCGCCGCGATGCCGATGGCCGGCGCACCGCGCACGGTCAGCGCATGGATGGCCTCGGCCACGGCATCGCTGTCACGGCATTCCACATGCTCCACCACGAACGGCAGCTTGCGCTGGTCGAGCAGTTGCAGGGAATCGCCGGTCCACAGGATCGGGCGGATGTGGTCGTAGCGGGCGTAATCGATGTCGGGGGAGGCGTTCATCTCCGCATTGTAACGGGCGCCCCATGACATGCGGGCGCCCACGCGATGAACGCATCGCCATGCGCGCGGAACCTGCCGCCGGGTCGTGTCTTCCGCTTTGCAGCCAGCCGACCGCTGTTCAATTCACCTGGAATTGGGCGCGGCAGCCATTGTCCACCCACACCCCGCGGGCATCCCAGCCCCAGCTGCGACCTTCCTCGCAGGGGCTGCCGGAAAGCTGCTTGACCAGCCTTGCGTACTTGCTGATCCCGGTCCCGCAGAAGCGGCGCTGTCGCGACTTGGATTCGCAGACCAGGGTGCGCGGGACGTCAAGGAAGCCGCTGCCGTCGGCCGCGCCCACTTCGAAATCCCCCTGGCAGCCGCGGGTCACCCACACTTCGTTGCGCTTCACGCCCCAGCTGTGGCCTTCCCGGCACGGCATGGCCGACAACTGGCGCAGCAGGCGCACCGGCGCCCCCTGCAGGATCACCGGGCAGCTTTGCGGACGCCCGTTGGATTCACAGCGCAGCACGCGGCGCACCTTGCGTTCGCCGCCCTTGTCGGCCCCCGGAGCGCCGCGGCTGCGGAATTCGGCCCGGCACCCCAGTGTCACCCACACGCCGGTACGATCAGTCCCCCACTCCGAACCGCGTACGCAGCTGTTGTCGGACAGCTGGCGGACCAGATCGACGCCATTGGCCACTGGCATGTCGCAGTGCACCCATTCCATATCGCGCGACTGGCAGCGCACGACCTCGCCGGCATAGCCGGTCTCGGCCAACGCGGACACAGGGAGGCAGGAAGCGAACAGCGCCAACCCCAAGGCCGGCAGCGTCCAGCCCGGCGCGCTGCGTATCGGCAGGCGCCACGTCGGCACGGACAGGGTTGGTGCAGCAGCTTCCACCCGATTCATCAACTCCATACCCGCCGCCACTGAACGTTTACGTCGCCACCATCCGACATCGGGTGTGATCAGAGCATCATCACGCGACCCGCGCAAGGCAGTTCCATGGCGACTTCACTGCGTTCAGGCACGCGCGAAATCGAAGGCCAGCACATCGGCGATCCGGCCGGTACGGTTCATCGCCATCAACAGGCGATCCACGCCGACTGCGACACCCGCGCAATCGGGCAGCGCGGGCAAGGCGTCGAGCAGGCGTTCATCCAGCGGCGGCAGCACGGCGCCACGCGCCTGCCGCACGGCGTGGTCGCGCACGAAGCGTGCGCGTTGTTCGTCGGCATCGTTCAGCTCGTGATAGCCGTTGGCCAGCTCAACCGCGCCCAGGTACAGCTCGAAGCGTTCGGCCAGCGGCGGCCTGCCAGGTCGCACCCGCGCCAGCGCGGCCTGGCTGGCTGGCCAGTCATGCACGACCGTCATCTGGTCGTCACCGAAGGTGGGCTGGATGCAGTGGGTCATCAGCAGATCCAGCCAGTCGTCGCGGGTCAGTCCATCGGCATCGATGCGCACGTCGGCCAGCGGCGCCTGCAACGCCTCAAGACTGGCGTCGAACGGGTCCAGCCCCGCATGCAGCTGATACAGGCTGCGGTAGTCCAGCACCTGCAATGTCGCTTCGCGCCCGACCTGCGCCAGCGCTGCGCGAACCAGCGCCACGGTTTCTTCAATCAGGCGATGGTGGTCCCAGCCCACCCGGTACCACTCGAGCATGGTGAACTCGGGGTTGTGGCGCCCGCCGGCTTCGCCGTTGCGGAATACCCTGCCCAGCTCGTAGCAATCGCCCACGCCGGCAGCGAGCAGGCGCTTGAGCGGAAACTCCGGCGACGTGCGCAGCCAGCGTTGCGCACTGCCCGCATCGACATGGCCGCTGAAACGGGTGTGGAAACTGTCGATGTTGGGTTCGGTATTGCCGGCTTCAGACAGGATCGGCGTTTCCACCTCCAGTACGTCGCGCTCAGCGAAAAACGCGCGGATCAGTGCGTTCAACGCGGCGCGCTGGCGCAGCGCAGCGATCACGCGCGCGCGTCCCGCAGGCGACCGGCCAGCTGCAGGGTGAGCAGGCTGCGGGTGTCCTCGACATAACCGGTGGCCAGGTACAGCCGGCGCGCCGATTCGTTGTGGTGGTTCACTTCCAGGCGCATGCGCGCCACCCCGCGCGCGTTGGCGCGCTGCTCCAGGATGGCCAGCGCCTGCCTGCCCCACCCGCGGCCGCGCGCGGCATGGCTCAGGTACAGCTCGTCGAGCAGCACGAAGTGACCGCCCTGCTCCAGGCTGAAGCCCATGGCCAGCGCGGCGTGGCCAACCACCTCACCCGATTCGGACAGCCACAGCAACACCTCGCCGTTGCGCGGGTCCTCCAGCAAGGCTGCCAGGGCGCGGCGCACGCGCGCTTCGTCGAAGTCCAGCTGGTCTTCGGCGTAGAACCCGCGCATCAGGCCGATCACCAGTTCGGTGTCGGCGGTGGTGGCGAGGCGGAAATCGAGGGGCGGAGTCTGCATGGGTGATGTGATCCGTTGTGCTTCAGGTGTGCCTGGGCCGGCCAACGGCCGGCGCTACCGGGTCCTGTCAATGGGCGGTGAGGTAGGCAACCAGGCGGTCTTCGTCCCAGACGTCGATGCCCAGTTCGGTGGCCTTGGTGAGCTTGGAGCCTGCCTCGGTGCCTGCTACCACGAACGAAGTCTTTTTCGAGACGCTGCCTGCAACTTTGGCGCCGAGCGCCTCCAGCCGCTCCTTGGCTTCATCGCGTGTCATCTGCGCGAGCGTGCCAGTCAAGACCACGGTCTGGCCTTCGAGCGGCCCGGCACTCTGGTCGGCCAGTTCGGGCGCACGTTCCAGCAGCGTGCGCCGGTACGCATCGGCCTTGAGCAGCATCGGCCCGTGGCCATCGCGGTCCAGCCAGTCGGCCACGCCGATCGCTACTTCGTCGGGCAGGCCGGCCGCGACCAGCTGCACCGGTTCGGCATCCAGCACGGTGGCGGCATCGGGCAGCATGGCCGCCAGCTTCTCCGCACGCAGGCGGGTGATGCCGGGAATTTCGGCTTCCACCAGCAGCTGGGCAAAGTCCAGACCGTCGCGGAGCTTGGCACTGGGTGCATGGGTGTCGCTGATGCGTACCTGCCCCACCTGCAACAGGGCGTCGATCGCGTCCTGGTTGCCGGGCTGTTCGAAGAAGTGGCCGAGCGAACGCGCCACTTCGCCGCCGATGTCCGGCACGCGCTTGAACAGCGGCCACGGCAGGTGGCGGATCAGTTCCAGGTCGCCGAACCAGGTGGCCAACGCCTTGGCGGTGCTTTCGCCGACGTGTTCGATGCCCAGCGCGAACAGCAACCGCTCCAGCGTGGTGGCGCGGCTGGCATCGATCGCGGCGATCAGGTTGTCGGCCCATTTGGTCGCGATCTTCTTCGTGTTCCAGCTGAAGGCCGCTTCCAGTGCGAGGGCACGGGCGCGCCAACTGTCGTCGGTTGCGTCCAGCGCCAACACCTCGCGCAGGTACTGGCCACTGCCGTCCGGCGGCAGGTGCAGGCCGATCTGGTTGGCCAGCGCCTGCGGCGATTCGGCATCCAGCACCAGCTTCAGTTGCAGCAGCTGGTCACGGGTGATCCGGTACAGGTCGGCCACGCCACGGACGATGCCGGCATCAACCAGTGTTTCGATGTACTTGCCCCCCAGTCCGTCGATATCCATCGCGCGGCGCGAGGCGAAGTGGGCGATGGCTTCCTTGCGCTGCGCCGGGCAGCTGAGCTCACCCGAACAGCGCCACGCGGCCGCGCCTTCCTCGCGCACGATCTCCGAGCCGCAGACGGGGCACCGGGTAGGCATGCGCCACGGCGTGGTGCCCGCCGGCCGGCGGTCGGCAATGACGCTGACCACTTCCGGAATCACATCGCCGGCGCGACGCACGATGACCGTGTCGCCCACGCGCACGTCCAGCCGTTCGATCTGGTCGGCGTTGTGCAGGGTGGCGTTGGAGACGATCACCCCGGCCACCGCGACCGGATGCAGGCGCGCCACCGGAGTGGCCGCGCCGGTACGGCCGATCTGGATCTCGATGGCCTCCACCGTGGTGGTCTGCTCCTGCGCCGGGAACTTGTGCGCGATGGCCCAGCGCGGGGCGCGCGACACAAAGCCCATCTGTTCCTGCCCGGCACGGTCGTCGAGCTTGTAGACCACGCCATCGATATCGAAGGCCAGGCCGTCGCGGCGGTCGCCAATGTCACGATAGTAGGCCAGCAGGCCGTCGCTGCCCTCCACCACCTGGCACAGCTCGCTGACCGGGAAGCCCCACGCTTTCAGCTGGGCCAGCGTGGCCGAATGCGTCGGCGGCAGTTCACCGCCCTGTACTTCGCCAATGCCGTAGGCGTAGAAACTCAGCCTGCGCCGCGCGCTCATCTTCGGATCGAGCTGGCGCAACGAACCGGCGGCGGCATTGCGTGGATTGGCCAGCACCTTGCCCTCATGCAGGCGCGCTTCGGCGTTGTAGGCCTCGAAATCGGCACGTGCCATGTACACCTCGCCACGCACCTCCAGCACCTGCGGCCACCCACTGCCCTGCAGCGTATGCGGAATCGCCTTGATCTGGCGCAGGTTGGCGCTCACGTCCTCGCCGGTGGTGCCGTCGCCACGGGTGGCGCCCTGCACGAACCGGCCGTCTTCGTAGCGCAGGCTGATCGCCAGGCCGTCGAGCTTGGGTTCGGCCGAGAAGCGCACTGCATCACGGCGCAGGCGCTCGGCGATGCGGCGTACGAAATCCTGCACTTCCTCATCACTGAAGGCATTGCCCAGCGACAGCATCGGCACCGCGTGGCGCACCTCGGCAAAACGCGAGGCGGCCTTGCCGCCCACCCGCTGGGTCGGCGAATCGGCCTGTACCAGTTCCGGGTGGGCCTGTTCCAACGCTTCCAGTTCGCGCACCAGACCGTCGTAGTCGGCGTCGGGAATCAGCTGCTCATCGCGATCGTAGTAAGCCTTGCCGGCCTCGTCGATCTGGCGGCGCAGGATCTCGGCACGTTGGGCGGGGCTGGGACTCATGCGACGGACATCCTGGAAGGGCTGTGGATTTTAGGCGCTGCGGCTGTGAACGACCACCCGCGTCGTGCTGGACGCATTGCGATTCGTACTCGTCGCGTCGGATCGCAACGCACTGACTGCAAAATGGCTTGCCGACCCCGACCGCTGGCGCTAGCGTGCCGGGATTGTCCCGCCTTCGGTGTTCCCGCGATGTCATCGACCGTCTCGTCCCGCCGTTCCTTCCTGCAGTTGGCCGGTACCGGCCTTGCCCTGTCCGGCATCGGCCTGGCTCCGGCGGCGGCCCGCGCCGCCCTGCCCGCCCGTGCCGGGGCATCGGGCCCGGTGCTGCTCAACTTCAATGAAAGTCCCTATGGACCGTCCCCGGCCGCACAGGCGGCCGCCCGCGCGATCGTGGCCGACAGCGGACGCTACCTGTTCGCGCTGGCCGGCGAGCTGCGCGATGCGTTCGCGCAGCAGGAAGGCGTGGCCCCGGACCGCGTGCGGCTGTTCCCCGGCTCCAGCGAACCGTTGAACCGTGCCGCCGTGATCTGGACCTCGGCCACGGCCGGGCTGGTGGTGGCCGACCCCACGTTCGAAAGCCTGGGCGACCTGGCCGCTGCACGCGGCGCCACGGTGGTGAAGGTGCCGTTGCGCGCCGACGGCGCGCACGATGTGCGCGCGATGGTCGATGCGGCCAAGCGGGTCAACGCCGGGCTGCTGTACCTGTGCAATCCCAACAACCCCACCGGTTCGATTACCCCGGCCACCGACATCGCCTGGTTGCTGGCCAACAAGCCGGCGCAGACCCGGCTGCTGGTGGATGAGGCCTACCTGCAGTTCAGCGCGCAGCGCTCGCTGATCGCGCAGGTGGTGCAACGCGATGACGTGATCGTGCTGCGCACGTTCTCAAAGCTCTACGGCATGGCCGGGCTGCGCCTGGGCGTGGCCGCCGCACACCCGGACCGGTTGCGCGAACTGGCCAGCCTGGGCGACAACCCGCTGCCGGTCACCGCACTGGCGGCGGGCTTGGCCAGTCTGCGCGAGCCGGGGCTGGTCGAACAGCGGCGGGAGCAGAACACCCGCGTGCGCGAAGCGACGGTGCAGTGGCTGGAGAAGCGCGGCTTCCGTTGCCTGCCGTCGGAAGCGAACTGTTTCATGGTGGATGTGCAGCGCGATGGCGCGGCGTTCACCGCAGCGATGGCCGAACACGGCGTGGTCATCGGCCGCAGCTGGCCGATCTGGCCTCAGGTGGTGCGCGTCAGCGTGGGCACCGAAGCGGAGATGGGCGCGTTCCGCGAAGCCTTCGCGGCAGTGGTGGAAACGAACGGGTAATGCCGAACCGGGCCGGCAGGGTCGGCCCCCACCATTGCGCCGCGACGGCTACCAGCGCGGGGCTTTGGTCAGGGGCGGCGCCTGGTGCTGGCGGTCGTAGGCGCGCAGTTCGTCGCGGATATGCGCGATGCGCTGGCGGCCCAGGCTGGCGCGGCTGTCGTCGAGGACCACGCCATCGAGCAGCTCGCCCATGCGCTCCACGGTGGGCAGCATCTTTTCCCAGGCATCCAATGCGGTCATGGGCGCCGGCAGGGTCAGGAAGAAGGCGATCGCCGGGGTCTCCATCTCACGGATGGTGGCCATGTCGAAACTGCCCGGCTTCATGATGCTGGCCATGGAGAAGATCGGGCCGCGCTCGGGGTGGCCTTCCACCAGCCGGTGGAACACGTTCATGTGGCCGAACACCAGGCCGGTCTTTTCGGCCGCCACCACAATGTCTTCGCCACGCAGCTGCTCGCCGGCACGGGCGGCCACGAACAGCGAAACGATCTTGTCGAAATCCTGCGTGGCGCGCTTGCCCAGGTCGCTGGCCGGGCTGGCATCGACTTCGGGCAGGCCCAGTTCGGCCTGGGTCACGCCGTTTTCGTCGGCGAGCCCGGCACCCTCGGCGCCGGCCTCCTGTTCGCCCAGCAGGGGTTCACGGCGCTGACCTGCAGCGCCTTCGGCACCTTCCACGCGGCGGCCCTGCAGCTTTTTCCGCGGCCGGCCAAACAGGAAGATCGCAGCAATCAGCAGCAGGCCGGCGGCCAGGATGCCGATGCGGAGCATTGCCATGTCGGACATTCGAGGGGTCTCCGGCTAAATACGTTCAGGTAAGGATGGCACGTCAGGCCGCGCCCGCCAATCGTGCCGCCTCTTCCAGGTCCACGCTGACCAGGCGGCTGACGCCCGGTTCGCGCATGGTCACGCCCGAGAGCTGGTGCGCTGCTTCCATCGTGGCCTTGTTGTGGCTCACGAACAGGAACTGCACCTTCTCGCTCATTTCCTTGACCATGTTGGCCAGGCGGCCCACGTTGGCTTCATCCAGCGGCGCATCCACTTCGTCCAGCAGGCAGAACGGGGCCGGGTTGAGCTGGAAGATCGCAAACACCAGCGCCACCGCGGTCATCGCCTTTTCGCCACCGGACAGCAGCGAGATGCTGGACACCCGCTTGCCAGGCGGGCGCGCCATGATGGTCACACCCGTGTCGAGAAGGTCTTCACCGGTCAGTTCCAGGTAGGCGTGGCCGCCACCGAACAGGCGCGGATACAGCTGCTGCACGCCGGCATTGACGCGGTCGAAGGTGTCCTTGAAGCGGCCGCGGGTTTCGCGGTCGATCTTGCGGATGGCGTCTTCCAGGGTTTCCAGCGCGGTGGTCAGGTCGGTGTTCTGCGCATCCAGGTACTCCGAGCGCTGCGAGGCCTCGCCGTACTCCTGGATGGCGGCCAGGTTGACCGGCTCCAGGCGGCGCATGCGGCCGTCTATCTGGTGCACGGCCTGTTCCCAGTCGCTGATGCGCGCTTCTTCGGGCAGGGTGTTGATCACATCCTGCAGCACGAAGCCGGCCTTCTCCACCGACGCGGTGAGCTGCTCGGCGCTGAGCACCAGCGCCTGCTGGTCGAGCCTGCGCTGGGAAATGCGCTCGCGCTGGGCCAGGGCCTGCTCGTCGCGCTGGTGGCGGGTCTGTTCGAAGGTGCGCAGTTCGGCATCGATGCCTTCCAGCAGCGTGCGTGCTTCGCCCAGCACGCGGTCGGCGCGCACGCGCTCACCCAGAGCATTCTGGTGTTCGGCTTCCAGCGACTGCACCGGCGAGTCGCCGTCGTCGAGCTGGGAATGCAGTTCGCCCAGGCGCGAATCGAGCTGGCCACGCTGGGCGTTCATGCGCTCCAGCGCCTGGCTCAGCGACGCCACCTGGGTGCGCTGCGATTCCAGGGTCAGGGCCAGCGAATGCGCGCTTTCGCGCACGTTGCGTGCCGCTTCGCGCGCGCGGTCGCGGGCTTCGCCGAGCTGGCGGCGTTCGCTTTCCAGCGCGTGGCGTACCGATTCGAGATCACCCATGCTGTTGACCGCTTCGTCCAGGCGCGCACGTGCTTCGCGCACCTGCTCGCGGCTGGCATCCAGGTTTTCCAGCAGCTGCGAAAGCTCGCCTTCGATGCGGTCGATGCGGTTGCGGGCGGCCTCGACCTTGCCCTGCTGGCTCTGCAGCTGGCCACCCAGCTCGGAAACGCTGCGATGGGCCACGTACAACTGGCGCTGCGCATCTTCGCGCTGCTGTTCGCCGGCCAGCAACTGGTCACGGAATCCGGCCAGGCGGGTTTCCAGCTCGCCTTCGCGCTCCTGCAGGGTATCGATCTGTTCGCGCAGGCTGACGATTTCGCGTTCGCGCAGCAGCGCGCCCTGCTTGGCCGCGCCGGAGCGCGACACGCGCACCCAGCCCTCGCCCAGGCGTTCGCCGCCGCGGGTGATGACCGAGTCGCCCTCGCCCAGCGTGGCCTGCAATGCACGCGCCTGCTCCAGGTCCTCGGCGGCATGCAGGCGGGCCAGCAGGCGGCGGATGGCGGTGGGGCCCTGCACTTTGGCGGCCAGCGAGGTCGGGGCGACCTGCAGTGGGCTCTGGTCGGCCGAGACCAGCGCAATGCGCCCGTCGCCCAACTCGGCCAGTGCGCCGACCAGACTTTCCGGGGCGTCGACCAGCACGCCTTCGATCAGCTGGCCCAGCGCGCTTTCCACGGCGTTTTCCCAACCGTTTTCAACCGTCAGGCGTTCACCGACACGCGCGCCCGAATCCAGCCCGTGCTGCTTGAGCCAGGCCACGGCGGCCCCCTGCTCCTGGCCCAGCGCCGCCTGCTGCAGTGTTTCCAGCGAGGACAGCCGGCCGCGCGCGGCCTGGGCCTGCTTGCGGATGTCGGCCAGTTCGGTCTGGCCGGTGCGCTGACGGTCCTGCAGGCCGGCCACGGCCTCTTTGCGGGCTTCCACCTGCTCGGTCAGGCCGTCCAACGAGGCCTTCTGGGTCTCATGCTGGAGCTGCAGTTCCTCAAATACTTCGGCCAGTGCATCCAGGTCCAGCCCGGTGCGCTCGCCGCTCAGCGCTTCACGGCGGCGATCGGCTTCCAGCACCTGGCGGTCGAGATAGTCGACGCGGGTGCGCTCGACTTCACCGGCGCGCGAGGCTTCGGAGGTGCTGCGGGTATGCGCTTCCCAACGCGCCTGCCAGTCGGCCAGCCTGGCCTCGGCGTCGCGCAGGGATTCCTGCTTGATCTCGTTTTCTTCCTGCAGCTGTTCCAGTTGCGGTTCGGCCAACTCCACCGCTTCGCGCAGGACCGTCAACCTGGCTTCGTCGCCGCTGATGTGCTGGCCCAGTTCGGACAGGGCCTGGCGGGTTTCATCGCGGGCCTTGTTCAGGCGCTGCGACATTTCACGCTGGTGCTGGATCTGCTGCTCCAACCGGGCCAGGGTGCTGCCGACCTGGTAGACCTCGGCCTGGGCGGTGCTCAGGGCATCGGCGGCCTCTTCGCGGCGCACGCGGCTGGTTTCGATGCGGGCTTCGGCGTCGCGCTGTTCGGCGATGAACTGCTGCAGACGGGTTTCTTCCTGGGACAGCGCTTCACGCAGGCCGCCCAGGCGGGTATCGAGGTTGCGGAACTCCAGCGCCTTCCACTCGGCATCCTTGACCCGGCGTTCTTCCTGCAGGCCCTGGTACTGCTCGGCCTGGCGGGCCTGGCGCTTGAGGTGTTCGAGCTGCTTGCCGATTTCCTCGCGCAGGTCGCCCAGGCGGTCCAGGTTCTCGCGGGTGTGGCGGATGCGGGTTTCGGTTTCCTTGCGGCGTTCCTTGTATTTGGAGATGCCGGCGGCTTCTTCCAGGTACACGCGCAGGTCTTCGGGGCGGGCTTCGATGATCTGGCTGATCATGCCCTGTTCGATGATGGAGTAACTGCGCGGGCCCAGGCCGGTGCCGAGGAACAGGTCGGTGATGTCGCGGCGGCGGCACTTGGTGCCGTTGAGGTAATAGTTGCTGCTGCCGTCGCGGCTGACGGTCCGCTTGACCGAAATTTCGTTGAACGAAGCGTATTCGCCGGAAATGGCGTGGTCGGTATTGTCGAAAATCAGTTCGACGGTCGCCTGGGACACGGGCTTGCGTGCGGACGAGCCGGAGAAAATGACGTCGGTCAGCGAATCGCCACGCAGGCGGCTGGCCGAACTTTCGCCCATGACCCAGCGTACGGCATCGATGATGTTGGACTTGCCACAACCATTGGGCCCGACCACGCCGGTCATGTTGGTGGGCAGATGCAGGGTGGTGGGATCAACAAACGACTTGAAGCCGGAGAGCTTGATCGTGGACAGACGCATGGCGTGGTGGGCTTCCGGACAGTCGCGATAGGCCGAGTATAACGGGGCGGGTGTTCCACGGGCGTCTGTTGCCAGCCGGAGAGCCTTTGCTAGACCGAGGCACCAACGCCGTAGAGCCGGGCTCTGCCCGGCTCTACGGCGTTATCGCCAGGCGTTCCCAAGGCCGGCCAACGGCCGGCGCTACCGGGGTGTCAGACGCCAGAAACAAAAACGGGCGCCCTTGCGGGCACCCGTTTCAGCGATTCCGGCCTTGCGGCTGGGATCAGGCTTCGGCTTCCACCACCACCTTGACGGTGGTTTCGACGTCGGCGTGCAGGTGGATGGTCACCTCGTACTCGCCCACGTTGCGGAAGGCGCCTTCGCCCAGGATCACTTCGCTCTTTTCCAGCGGCAGGCCGGCCTTGGTGAAGGCTTCGGCGATGTCACGCGGGCCAACCGAACCGAACAGCTTGCCTTCGGTCGATGCATTGGCGGCCACGGTGACGCTCTTGCCTTCCAGCGCAGCCTTGCGGGCTTCGGCGTCGGCCAGGATCGAGTCAGCCTTGGCCTGGTACTCAGCGCGCTTGGCTTCGAACTCGGCCACGTTGGCGGCGCTGGCCGGAACGGCCTTGCCGGTCGGGACGAGGAAGTTGCGGCCGTAGCCCGGCTTCACGTCGACCTGGTCGCCCAGACCGCCGAGGTTGGTGACCTTCTGAAGAAGAATCAGCTTCATGGTGTTGCTCCAGTATGTGTATTCGTTAGCGAGGCAGGCCCCGCAGCGTTTGGCTGTCCGAATATCCGAACGGTAGACCCGGCACCGCCCGCTGCCACAAGGCGCGGGCGGTGGGGTCCACGAAAGCGGCGACCGGGGTCGCCGGCTTTCATCAGACGTCGTGGTTGTCGGTGTACGGAATCAGGGCCAGGAAACGGGCGCGCTTGACGGCCGTTGCCAGCTGGCGCTGGTACTTCGACTTGGTACCGGTCACGCGGCTCGGCACGATCTTGCCGTTCTCGGTGAGGTACTGGCGCAGGGTGTTGAGATCCTTGTAGTCGATCTCCTTCACACCTTCGGCCGTGAACTTGCAGAACTTGCGGCGACGGAAGAACTTGGACATGTCAGTGCTCCTTAAGCGGCCGAAGCGGCGTCTTCGCCGGCATCGTTGTCAGCGGCGGGGGTGGTTTCGCCTTCTTCGTCATCACGACGACGACGCTCACCACGCTCGGGCTTGTCGCCCTTCTCGTCCTTGCTCTTCATGATCAGCGACTGCTCGGTGTCGGCTTCGTCACGCTTGATGACGAGGTTGCGCAGCACGGCGTCGTTGAAACGGAAGCTTTCGGTCAGTTCGTGCAGCACGGCCTGGTCAACTTCGATGTTGAGCATGACGTAGTGGGCCTTCACCAGGTTCTGGATCGGGTAGGCCAGCTGACGGCGGCCCCAGTCTTCCAGACGGTGGATGGTGCCGTTGCCCGCTTCGACCAGCGCCTTGTAGCGCTCGATCATCGCCGGGACCTGCTCGCTCTGGTCCGGGTGGACCATGAACACGATTTCGTAATGACGACTCATGTGTTTTTACCTTTCGGATGTGGCCCTTGGGGGCCGGACAGCCCCCCGCAGGTGAACGCGGTGGGGCAAGGGTCCTGCCAGGAATCGGGCAGGAAGCCGCGCATTATCGCAGCAGAAGGGGTTCCGGGCAAGCCGGCGGCACCAGAAGCCGGAGTCAGGCCTTGTCGGCCTCGGTGGTGAAGCTCTCGCCGCAGCCGCACTCGGCGGTGGCGTTGGGGTTCCTGAACGTGAAGGTCTCGCTCAGGCCCTGTTTGCCGAAGTCGATTTCGGTGCCGTCGACCAGGGCCAGGCTGTCAGCATCGACGTAGATGCGCACCCCGGCCTGCTCGAACACGGTATCGCCGGGGCGCTGGTCGCGGGCCAGGTCGGTGATGTGGCCCCAGCCCGAACAGCCGGTGCGGGTCACGCCGAAGCGCAGGCCCAGGGCACCCGGGGTCTGGGCCACGAACTTCTGGACACGGGTGAAGGCAACAGGGGTAAGGGTGACAGCCATGACGGACGACTCCAGCGGATCGGACACATTATAGGTCTACGGCCCAGTCAGAAATGCCTCGCAAGCAGAACGCTGCAACCGTTAAACTCCTCGTTCAGAGATCGAGTCGATCAATAGAGGATTCAAGTCATGACGGTGGTCAGCGTTGAACATGCGCTTGCCGGGAAGATCCCGGAAGGCGGCGAGGCAACAGTACGGGGCTGGGTACGTACGGTGCGCGGGTCTGCGGCGCTTGCCTTCGTCAATGTCACCGATGGCTCCTGCTTCGCCCCCATCCAGGTGGTGGCCAATGACACCCTGGGCAACTTCGACGACGTGAAGGCGCTGACCCCGGGCTGCTCGGTCATCGCCCGCGGCACCCTGGTCAAATCCCAGGGCAAGGGCCAGTCCTTCGAGATCCAGGCCAGCAGCATCGAGATCGTCGGCCTGGTCGAAGACCCGCTGACCTACCCGATCCAGCCCAAGCCGATGAGCGCCGAGTTCCTGCGCGAAGTGGCGCACCTGCGCCCGCGCACCAACCTGTTCGGCGCGGTCACCCGCATCCGCAACTGCCTGGCCCAGGCCGTGCACCGGTTCTTCCACCAGAACGGGTTCAACTGGATCAGCACCCCGATCATCACCACCTCCGACGCCGAAGGCGCCGGGCAGATGTTCCGCGTCTCCACGCTGGACATGGTGAACCTGCCGCGCACCGCGCAGGGCGAGGTCGATTTCAGCCGCGATTTCTTCGGCAAGGAAACCTTCCTGACCGTGTCCGGCCAGCTCAACGTGGAGGCTTACTGCCTGGCGTTGAGCAAGGTGTACACCTTCGGCCCGACCTTCCGCGCCGAGAATTCCAACACCACCCGCCACCTGGCGGAGTTCTGGATGATCGAGCCGGAAATCGCCTTCGCCGACCTGGCCGAAGATGCGCGCCTGGCCGAGCAGTTCCTGAAGTACCTGTTCCGCGCGGTGCTCGACGAGCGCGGCGACGACCTGGCCTTCCTGGCCGAGCGCGTGGACAAGAACGCGATCCAGAAGCTGGAAGACTTCATCAACGCGCCGTTCGAGCAGATCGACTACAGCGAAGCGGTGAAGCTGCTGCAGAACTCGGGCAAGAAGTTCGACTTCCCGGTCGAATGGGGCCTGGACCTGCAGACCGAGCACGAGCGCTGGCTGACCGAAGAACACATCGGCCGCCCGGTGGTGGTGACCAACTACCCCGAGCACATCAAGGCCTTCTACATGCGCCTGAATGACGACGGCAAGACCGTTGCCGCGATGGACGTGCTGGCCCCGGGCATCGGCGAGATCATCGGTGGCAGCCAGCGCGAAGAGCGCCTGGACGTGCTGGACGCGCGCATGGCGCAGTTCGGCCTGGACCCGGCGCACTACGGCTGGTACCGCGATTTCCGCCGCTACGGTTCGGTGCCGCACGCCGGTTTCGGGCTGGGCTTCGAGCGCCTGGTGGTCTACGTGTGCGGGCTGGGCAACATCCGCGACGCGATCCCCTACCCGCGCGCGCCAGGCAGCGCCGAGTTCTGATTCTTCCCACGGAGGCCCATCCATGACCCTGTTCTTCGCGCTGTGCTTCGTCGGCGTGGCGATCGCCGGGTTCAGTGCCTTCGTGATCTTCTGGCCGCTGACGCTGGTGCATATCCGCGACCGCCACCCTGCCCTGGCCGACCGCTTTGGCAGCGGCGCCTTCCTGCGCCCGGATGCGCTGCGCTGGCTGCTCGGCCGCGATTACCGCGACACCCCCGACCGCTCGCTGTCGGGGCTGGCCACGCCGGCCTGGCTGTCGCTGCTCACCCTGCTGGCCGGATTGGGCATGGCCGCCCTGCTCTGGCTGCTTTCGATGGTACTGACATGAACGACATCACCGCCCACCACGACCAGTGGTTCCTCGCCAGCCTGGGCAACACGCTGATCTGGGCGCGCCTGCGGGTCCGTCCGGGCGGTACCGCCGAAGTGCTCGACAGCGACGGCAACACGCTCAGCTACGACAGCGAAGACACCGCCCGTTCGCAGCTGTTCGACGCCGAGTTCGTCGCCTTCGACGGTCTGGACGAGGAAGACGCCATGGAACGCGGCTTCACCCTGCACGAAGTGAGCCCGCCGCAGGCCGACAGCGATGACGCGCTGCGCGGCCGCATGGTGGTCAGCCTCGGCGCGCGCGCCTGAGCCGACGATGTTCGTCCCGGCCGACTTCGTTGAGACCGACCTGGCCTGGCTGGACCGGCTGCTGGCCCGCGATGCGTTCGTCACCGTGGTCACCACCGGCAGCGACGGCCTGCCACAGGTCACCCTGCTGCCGGTGGTCTACCAGCGCGACGGTGAGGACATCCTGATCGAAGGGCACTGGGCCCGGCCCAACCCGCAGGCCGGCCACGCCGGCCCGGCACTGGTGCTGGTGCACGGCCCGCACGGCTATGTGTCGCCGGGCTGGTACCCGGACAACGCCGCACGGAGCGGCGTTGAACAGCCGAAGGCTGGCCCGCAGGGTGAGCCCCAGGGAGGGGGCGAATACAAGCAAGGGGCTGCCCGCGTGCCGACCTGGAACTACGCGGCCGCCGAACTGCGCGGCACCCTGGAACCGGTGACCGATCCGGAGGCCCTGATCGACATGCTGGACCGGCTCAGCGCCAAGTACGAAGCGCAGGTCGGCGGCGACTGGGCGCTGCTGCCGATCGAGCCGCGCCAGCGGCGCATGCTCGCCGGCATCATCGGTTTCCGTTTCCGCGCCCAGCAGGTACAGATCAAGCTCAAGCTCAGCCAGAACCATCCCGAGGCCAACCAGCACGGCGTGATCGACGCGCTGTCGGCGCTCGATTCCCCACCTTCGCATGAGCTGGCGCAGTGGATGCGCTGGAAACAAGGGACACCGCAACCATGAAAGACATCCACAAGCTGCTGCAGAACAACCGCGACTGGGCCGACCGGATCGAACAGGAAGACCCCGAGTTCTTCCACCAGCTGGCCACGCAGCAGCACCCGGAATACCTGTGGATCGGCTGTTCCGATTCGCGCGTGCCGGCCAACCAGATCATCGGCATGGCACCGGGCGAGGTGTTCGTGCACCGCAACGTGGCCAACGTGGTGGTGCACACCGACCTCAACTGCCTGAGCGTGATCCAGTACGCGGTGGACCAGCTGAAGGTGAAGCACATCCTGATCGTGGGCCACTATGGCTGCGGCGGCGTGCATGCCAGCCTCCACAACACCCGCGTGGGCCTGGCCGACAACTGGCTGCGCCATGTCGGCGACGTGGCGCAGAAGCATGCCGCCATCATGGATGCCATCGAGGAGCCGGAACTGAAGCACGCGCGGCTGTGCGAGCTGAACGTGATCGAGCAGGTGGTCAACGCCTGCCGCTCGACCATCGTGCAGGACGCCTGGGCGCGTGGCCAGAAGCTGATGGTGCATGGCTGGGTGTACAGCCTGAAGGACGGCCGGGTGCGCGAAATGGGCATCGACGTGGGCCGGCCGGAAGACCTGCAGGCGGCCTACGAGCAGGCGCTGTCCCATGTGCCGCGCCGCGGCAAGCGCGACTGACCTTTTCCCACGGATACGCCCATGCTCGCTTCGCCCATCAATCTGCTGGCCTGGATCGACGAGAACCGCCACCTGCTCAAGCCGCCGGTGGGCAACAAGATGATCGAGAACGGCGACTTCATCGTGATGGTGGTGGGCGGCCCGAACAGCCGCACCGACTTCCATTACGACGAAGGCCCGGAGTGGTTCTACCAGCTCGAAGGCGAAATGGTGCTGAAGGTCCAGGAAGACGGCGCGGTGCGCGACATTCCGATCCGTGCCGGGGAGATTTTCCTGCTGCCGGGCAAGGTGCCGCACTCGCCACGCCGCCCACCCGGTGGCGTCGGGCTGGTGGTCGAGCGCAAGCGCCTGGCGCACGAGCGCGACGGCGTGATGTGGTTCTGCGAGCGCTGCAACCACAAGCTGTACGAGGTGTATTTCACCCTCGAAAACATCGAGACCGACCTGCCCGAGGTGTTCAAGGAATACCAGGCCTCGCTGGACCTGCGCACGTGCGACGCGTGCGGACATGTGGACCCGTTGCCGGCCGCCTGATTCGGACCCCAAACGGGCATCCGACGCCACACCCTGTCGTTTTCACCCTCTATGTCGGATTCATCCCATAGGCCAAACACATGGATAGACTGTCTATTCACAGACAGCCTCTATCGCCCCATGTCCGAGCTCCTCAGCCGCACCCATGCCACCGCCCTGGACGCCGCCGACCCGCTGCGTGCCCTGCGCGGGGAATTCGTCTTCCCACAGCACAACCACCGCGACCAGACCTACTTCGTAGGCAATTCGCTGGGCCTGCAGCCGCGCGGGGCCAAGGCCGCCGTGCAGGAGGTCATGGATAAATGGGGCGCGCTGGCCGTGGAAGGCCACTTCACCGGGGAAACCCAGTGGCTGGGCTACCACCGGCTGGTCAACGCGCAGCTGGCACGGGTGGCAGGCGCCCTGCCCAGCGAAGTGGTCGCCATGAACACGCTGAGCGTGAACCTGCACCTGATGATGGTCAGCTTCTACCGGCCCACGGCCGGGCGCCCGGTGATCCTGATGGAAGCCGGCGCGTTCCCGACCGACCGCCATGCGGTCGAATCGCAGGTCCGCTTCCACGGCTTCGACCCGGCCACCGACCTGGTCGAGGTACAGCCCGACGAGCCCAACGGCACGATCTCGCTGGCCGCGATCGAACGCGCCATCGCCGAACACGGCCCGCGCCTGGCGCTGGTGCTGTGGCCGGGCGTGCAGTACCGCAGCGGCCAGGTGTTCGACCTGGACGCCATCACCCGCATGGCCCGCCTGCAGGGTGCCCGGGTCGGCTTTGACCTGGCCCATTCGGTCGGCAACGTGCCGCTGCAGCTGCACGACATCGCGCCCGATTTCGCGGTCTGGTGCCACTACAAGTACCTCAACAGCGGCCCCGGCGCCGTGGCCGGCTGCTTCGTGCACGAACGCCACCACCGCGACGCCAGCCTGCCGCGCTTCGCCGGCTGGTGGGGCCACGAGGAAGCCACCCGTTTCAAGATGGCACCCCAGTTCGTACCGGCGGTGGGCGCCGAAGGCTGGCAGCTCAGCAATCCGCCGGTGCTCGGCCTGGCCCCGCTGCGCGCCGCGCTTGACGTGATCGACAAAGCCGGCGGCATCCAGGCACTTCGCGACAAGTCGCTGCAGCTCACCGGCCTGCTCGATGCGCTGGTCCGCGCCCGCCTGCCGGGCGTGCTCGAGGTGCTCACCCCGAGCGAACCCGAACGCCGTGGCTGCCAGCTTTCGCTGCGCGTGGTGGCCGGTCGCGAACGCGGCCGCAACCTGTTCGAGTACCTGCAGACGGTGGGTGTGCTCGGCGACTGGCGCGAACCCGATGTGATCCGCATCTCGCCTACCCCGTTGTACAACCGCTACCTTGACCTGCACCACTTCGTCGAGGAAGTGGAATCCTGGGCCGGCCTGTAAGCCGCCCTCCCCCCTTCCTGCGCGGAACCGCCTTGATCGCTACCCCCCATCGCTCCCTGAGCATCATCGGCGCTGGCCTGGCCGGCTCCCTGTTGGCCATCCTGCTGTCCCGCCAGGGTTGGCGGATCACCCTGTACGAACGCCGCGGCGATCCGCGCATCAGCGATTACGAGTCGGGCCGCTCGATCAACCTGGCCCTGGCCGAACGCGGCCGCAACGCGCTGCGCCAGGCCGGGGTCGAAGACGCGGTGATGGCCAAGGCCGTCATGATGCGCGGGCGCATGGTGCACCCGCGCCAGGGCGAGCCACAGTTGCAGCGTTATGGCCGCGACGACAGCGAAGTGATCTGGTCCATCCACCGCAAGGACCTCAACACCACGCTGCTGCAGCTGGCCGAAGATGCCGGTGCGCAGGTCCACTTCCACCGCCGCCTGCACACCGTGGATTTCGATGCCGGCTACGCCCGCTTCATCGACGACCGCGACGACCATCCGCACGATATCCGTTTCGATACGCTGATCGGCGCCGACGGTGCCGGCTCGGCGCTGCGCGCGGCGATGAACCGCAAGCACCCGCTGGATGAGCGCATCGAGTTCCTCGATCACTCCTACAAGGAGCTGGAAATCCCGCCCACCGATGAGGGCGGCTTCCGGATAGAGGCCAATGCCCTGCATATCTGGCCGCGCGGCAACTACATGTGCATCGCGCTGCCCAATGACCAGGGCACCTTCACCGTCACCCTGTTCCTGCCCAACGAAGGCAACCCCAGCTTCGCCACCACCACCAGCGGCGCCGAAGCCGAGGCGCTGTTCGCGCGCGACTTCCCCGATGCGCTGGCGCTGATTCCGAACCTGCACCGCGACTGGGAAGAACACCCACCTGGCCTGCTCGGTACCCTCCACCTGCGCCAGTGGCACCTGCAGGGCCGCGCGGTACTGCTCGGTGATGCCGCCCACGCGATGGTGCCGTTCCACGGCCAGGGCATGAACTGCGCCTTTGAAGACTGCGTGGCACTGGCCCGGCACCTGCTTGAACAGGATTCGCTGGCAGAGGCGTTCGCCGCGTTTGAAGCCGAGCGCAAGCCCAATGCCGAAGCGATCCAGCAGATGGCATTGGAAAACTACCTGGAAATGCGCGACCGCGTGGCCGACCCGGCCTTCCTGCTGCAACGCGAGCTGGAGCAGCAGCTGCAGGCGCGCTGGCCCACCCGCTTCGTGCCGCATTACACCATGGTCACCTTCCTGCACACGCCATATGCCGTGGCGCTGGAGCGTACCGGGCTGCAGCGCTGCATCCTGGAGGAGGCCACCGCCGGCCACGACAGCCTGGAGCACATCGACTGGGCTGCGCTGGAACAGGTGGTACACGCGCAGCTGACCGTGCTGGAGGGCGCGCACTGATGGCCGACAGCTTCCTGTTCTACGACCTGGAAACCTTCGGCCAGGACCCGCGCCGCACCCGTATCGCGCAGTTCGCCGCGATCCGCACCGATGCCGACCTGAACATGATCGACGAACCGGTGAGCTTCCATGTCAAGCCGGCCGACGACCTGCTGCCCTCGCCGATCGCTACGCTGATCACCGGCATCACCCCGCAGCAAGCGCTGGCCGAAGGGGTCAGCGAAGCCGAGGCGTTTTCGCGGATCAACGAGCTGATGGCGCGCCCCGGCACCTGCACCCTGGGCTACAACACGCTGCGCTTCGACGACGAATTCGTGCGCTACGGTCTGTTCCGCAATTTCTTCGATCCCTACGAGCGCGAGTGGCGCAACGGCAACTCGCGCTGGGACCTGCTGGACATGCTGCGGCTGGTGCACGCGTTGCGCCCGGACGGCATCGTCTGGCCGCAGCGCGAGGACGGCGCGACCTCCTTCAAGCTCGAACACCTGGCGCTGGCCAATGATGTACGCCAGGGCGATGCGCATGAAGCGCTGTCCGACGTACACGCCACCATCGGCATGGCGCGCCTGTTCAAGCAGGCCCAGCCACGGCTGTGGGACTACGCCCTGAAGCTGCGCGACAAGCGCTTCGTCGGCACCCTGCTCGATGTGGACGCGATGCAGCCGGTGCTGCACATCTCCATGCGCTACCCGGCCCAGCGCATGTGCGCCGCGCCGGTGCTGCCGATCGCACGGCACCCCTACATCAACAACCGGGTCATCGCGCTCGATCTGGAAGGCGACATCGACGGCCTGCTGGCCCTGCCGGCGGAAACGCTGGCCGCGCGCCTGTATACCCGTGCCGCCGACCTGGCCGAAGGCGAGCAGCGCGTGCCGCTCAAGGAAGTGCACTTGAACAAGGTGCCGGCGCTGGTGGCCTGGAACCACCTGCGCCCGGCCGACCATGCCCGGCTGGGCATCGACGTGGCCGCCCTGGAAGCCAACGCCGCGCGCATACGTGCTGCGGGCCCGGCACTGATCGAAAAGGTACGCCAGGTCTACGGCGGCGAGCGCTTGGCCACCGTCAGCGACGTGGATGCCTCGCTCTACGACGGCTTCCTCGCCGACGGCGACAAGGCGTTGATGACGCGCCTGCGCACCAGCCCGCCGGCCGAGCTGGCCAGCTTCGCCGAACGGCTGAAAGACCCGCGCATGCCGGAGCTGCTGTTCCGCTACCGCGCGCGCAATCATCCGCAGACGCTGGATGCCGGCGAACGCGGGCACTGGAACGACTACCGCCGGCAGCGCCTGCTCGGCGGTGCGGCGCTGGGTGAACAGAGCTTGCCCGACTACCGTGCACAACTGGAGATGTTGGCGGCCGAACATGCCGCCGACCCGGCCAAACTCGCCCTGCTGCAGCACCTGCGCGACTGGGGCACCGATCTGGAGCAGAGCCTGTGAGCACCTACTTCACTCCCGCCAGCTTCACCTTCCTGCGTGGCCTGGCGCGCAACAACGACAAGACCTGGTTCAACGAGCACAAGCCGAAGTACGAGGAACATGTACGGCAGCCGTTCCTGCAGCTGATCAGCGACCTGCAGCCGGACCTGGCCGCGGTGAGCGGGCACTTCCGCGCCGACCCGCGCGGCGTGGGTGGGTCGCTGTTCCGTATCTACCGCGATGCGCGCTTCTCCAACGACAAGTCGCCGTACAAGACCTGGCAGGGCGCGCGGCTGTTCCATGAGCGGCGCAAGCAGGTGCCGGCGCCGTCGTTCTACATCCACCTGCAGCCGGGCGGGAGCTTCGTCGGGGCCGGTCTGTGGCACCCGGAGCCGGCCACCCAGCGCAAGGTGCGCCACTTCATCGTGGACAACCCCGGTGCCTGGAAGGCAGCGGCGCATGCGCCGGCGCTGCGCAGGAAGTTCGATTTCGAGGAAAGCGAGAAGCTGGTGCGGGCGCCGCGTGGGTTCGAGCCGGATTTCGAGTTCATCGATGATCTCAAGCACCGCAACTGGGTGTTCTGGCGTTCGCTGGACGATGCCACCATGACCGGGCCGAAGCTGCGGCAGACGCTGGCCAAGGACCTGGTGGCGCTGGGGCCGTTTGTTGATTATCTGTGTGCTGCGTTGGATCTGGAGTTCTGATGCGCACGGTAGCGCCGGCCGTTGGCCGGCTGTCGGGAACGCCTGGGCCGGCCAACGGCCGGCGCTACCGGTGTCCGGCCTGCACCTGCGTCGCTCTACCCCGCCTTGACGCGGGCTGCGGCAAGCTGGTGCCATGAAAAAACTGCTTCTGCTGCTGGGACTGGTCGTGGTGCTGTTGGCGGGCTGGCTGGTCAGCGGGCCCTATGTGACCCTGCGTGGGCTTGCCGGGGCGATCGAGCAGCGCAACACCTCGACACTGGACCGCTACGTGGACTTCCCGATGCTGCGCGCCAACCTGCGCGCGCAGCTGGATGATTACGTGGTGCGTCGCGCCGGGCCGGACGTGCAGTCCAACCTGGTCGGTGCGCTGTTGTTGACCGCCGGGCAGAAGCTCAGCGGCACGGCGGTGGATGCGATGGTCACGCCGACCGGGATCGGCGCGTTGATGGAAGGCCATACGCTGTGGAAGCGGGCCAGCAACGACCTGGAAAGCAGTGACACGTTTGCCGCACCGAAGGCGGCGCGGCCGTTTGAGGGCGCCACCCACCGCTTCGAGTCGCTGTCGCGGTTCACCGCGACCACGCAGACCGCGCAGGGGCCGGTGGTATTCGTGCTGCAGCGGCATGGGCTGCGCTGGAAGCTGGTCAACATCGAGCTGCCACTGGATCGGTAGCGCCGCAGAGAACGGCAGGAGCCGTTCTCAACGTCGCCACCGCGACGGCCCGAAGGGCGGCCGCCAGGACGGCGGCCGTAACGTTGGCCGGCCCTCGGTATCGCCTGGGCCGGCCAACGGCCGGCGCTACCGGCGAGGTGCGGTGCCGCCACTGATCAATCGTTGGCTACGCCGTGCGGCACGTGACCCGCCGCCACATTGAGGTGCTGGCGGGCGCTGTCGATGTTGTGCTGCGAATCGTCGAAGAAGATGTCCGCGCCGAAGGCCTCCAGGAACGGCCCTTTGTGCCGGCCGCCCAGGAACAGCGCCTCGTCCAGGCGCACGCCCCATTCGCGCAGAGTGCGGATCACCCGCTCATGCGCCGGGGCCGAACGCGCGGTGACCAGCGCGGTACGGATCGGCGCATCCTCGCCCGACGGGAACACCGCCTGCAGGGTATGCAGGGCCGACAGGAAGTTGCGGAACGGCCCACCACTGAGCGGCTCGCGCGCGTTTTCGCGCTCATGCCGGCCGAACGCCTCCACGCCCTGCTCGCGCGAGATGCGCTCGCTCTCATCGCCGAAGATCACCGCGTCACCGTCGAAGGCGATGCGCAGCTGGCCCAGCGGCTTGCTCATGTCGACCGTTTCGGCCGCAGCGAGGGTCTCGCCGGGCGGCTTGGGCAGGATCGTGGCCGCAGCGATGCCATGGCGCAGCGCACGCCGCACCGATTCGGGGTTGGCCGACAGGAACAGGTCGGTGCCGAACGGCTTCACGTACGGCCAGGTCGGCTCGCCGGCGGTGAACGTGGCGCGGATGATGCCCAGGCCGTAATGCTGGATGGAATTGAAGATGCGCAGACCGGTATCGGCCGAGTTGCGCGACAGCAGGATGACCTCCACCCGCGGCGATTCCGGCGACTGGCCCTGGTTGAGGGCCAGCAGCTTGCGTACCACCGGGAACGCCACGCCCGGGCGCAGCACATCGTCTTCGTGCTTGCGCTGGTACTCGGCATAGGCGTCCACGCCTTCGGCCTCGAACAGCGCATGGCCCTCTTCCAGGTCGAACAGGGCGCGCGAGGTCACGGCTACGGTCAGCAAGCGGGGGGTGTTGTCGCCCATGGGAGTCAGCCATCCTTCAAAACATGAACTGTTCGCTGAGGATCCGGTCTTCCAGGTTGTGTTCCGGATCGAACAGCAGGGTCACCCGGCGCTCGCGCGACTCGCGGATGGTCACTTCGACCACGTCGCGGGTCTCATGCGAATCGGCAGTCACGCTGACCGGGCGCTTGTAGGGGTCGAGCACGCGGAAGCGCACTTCGGTGTCGGCCTTGAGGATCGCACCGCGCCAGCGTCGCGGCCGATACGGGGCCAGCGGGGTCAGGGCGATGGTATGCGAGCCCAGCGGCAGGATCGGGCCGTGCGCGGAATAGTTGTAGGCGGTGCTGCCGGCCGGTGTCGCCACCAGCACGCCATCGCCGATCAGCTCGGCCACCCGCTCCTGCCCATTGAGGTCCACCCCGATGTGCGCGGCCTGTCGGGTCTGGCGCAGCAGGGAGACGTCGTTGTAGGCCAGCGAGCCGGTGGTGGTACCCGATTCGGTCAGCGCCAGCATTTCCAGCGGGCGCAGGTTGGCCGGTTCGGCCACCGCCAGGCGCGCCGGCAGGTCGCCATCGTCCTCGCGGTACTGGTTCATCAGGAAGCCCACCGTGCCCAGCTTCATCCCGAACACCGGCCGCCCCAGCGCGCCGTGGCGGTGCAGGGTCTGCAGCATGAAACCGTCGCCGCCCAGCGGGCACAGCACATCGGCCTGTTCCGGTGCATGGTCGCCATAGCGCGCCACCATCGCCGCACGGGCAAGCTGGGCCGCTTCGGTGTTGCTGGCCAGGAAGGCGATGCGGGGGGTATCGCTCATGTGGGGATCCGGTGGAGGGCTTACGGTTGAAGCATAACCGGGTGCGTGTTTGGGTGGTTGCGTTTTGGTCGCTAAAGGCAGCGTCTTGTTTCGTACGTGCAGGGGCGGCCGCCGGGCAGCCCCCATACATGGTCGTGTGCGGTGGGAAAGAGCAGCCGGGCAGAGCCCGGCTCTACCGCAGCGCATGCCACCTGGCAGCTAAAAAAAGGCCCCGCCGAAGCGGGGCCTTTCGTCAAACACTATCTCACGCGCTTACGCGCCGTGGGCGGCCAGCTGGCCCAGGCGCTGTACCGCCACCGATACCGTGGGGTAGTCGAGCGTCTTCTGCTCGGCCAGTTCCTGCAGCATCGACAGGGTGAAGCGCAGGCTGCTGTCGTCACGGCCGATCCATGCGGCGACCTTGGCTTCGGCACTGCCCCCCTTCATCGACAGCACCTGGGCAGCCAGGTTGCGGTGATGGGCGGCCAGCTCGTCGCGCAGCACGCCACGGGCCACGGCGTGCCAGCGGCCGTTGACCTCCAGCGCGTCGATCTGCTCGAACAGCCACGGCAGTTGCAGCGCGTCGCCCAGGCGGAAGTGGACCTTGGACACGTCCACCGGCTTGAGCTTGCGGGTACGCGCCAGTTCGATGATGTCGAACGCCGGTTCCAGGAACTGCAGCTCGGACAACTGCTGCGCCAGTGCAGGCGGCAGGCCCTTCTCCTTCCACTCCTGCACGCTGGCCTCGTACGCCGGGCGCTGCGCGTCCGGCAGCACGCCCGACGCGACACGGATGTCGTTGAACGGGGCCTGGTAGCGGTTCACCGCCTCGGTGATGCCCGGCATCGCGCCGGGGCGGAACAGCAGCCAGCGCACGAACGAACGCTGCAGCTTCCAGATCACTTCCAGCGCATCGATCTGCACCGACTCCGGCAGGGTGCCGTCGAGCGCATCGATCTGCGCCCACAGCGCCCGCGCATCCAGCGTTTCACGGCTGATGGTGTAGGCCTTGGCGACCTCGGCGATGCTGCGGCCGGTGTCTTCCTGCATGCGCATCAGGAACGTGGCGCCCATGCGGTTGATGGTCTGGTTGGTCACGGCCGTGGCGATGATTTCGCGCTTCAGGCGGTGACGCTCCATCGCATCGGCATACTTCTTCTGCAGCGGCGTCGGGAAGTAACGCAGCAGTTCCTTGGACAGGTACGGATCTTCCGGGATGTCCGATTCCAGCAGCTGCTGGAACGCCACCAGCTTGGAATACGACAACAGCACCGACAGCTCCGGACGGGTCAGCCCCTGGCCACGCGCCTTGCGCGCCGACAGCTCGGCATCGGTCGGCAGGAACTCGATCTGGCGATCCAGCAGACCCTGCTTTTCCAGCGTGCGGATGAAATGCTGCTTGGAACCCAGACGCTTGACCGCCATCCGCTCCATCAGGCTCAGGGCCTGGTTCTGGCGGTAGTTGTCGTTGAGCACCAGGTCGGCCACTTCGTCGGTCATCGACGCCAGCAGCTTGTTGCGTGCCTCCACGGTCAACTTCTTGGCCCGCACCACATCGTTGAGCAGGATCTTGATGTTGACTTCGTGATCGGAGGTGTCCACACCGGCCGAGTTGTCGATGAAGTCGGTATTGAGCAGCACGCCGGCCTGGGCGGCTTCGATGCGGCCCAGCTGGGTCATGCCCAGGTTGCCGCCCTCGCCCACCACCTTGCAGCGCAGGTCGCCACCGTTGACGCGCAGTGCGTTGTTGGCGCGGTCGCCCACGTCGCTGTGCTGCTCGGTGGCGGCCTTGACGTAGGTACCGATGCCGCCGTTCCACAGCAGGTCCACCGGCGCCTTGAGGATGGCGCTCATCAGGTCGTTGGGCGACAGCGCCTTGACGTTCTCCTCCAGGCCCAGCGCTTCGCGCACCTGCGGAGTGATCTCGATCGACTTCAGGGTACGCGGATGGATGCCGCCGCCCTTGCTGATCAGCTTGGCGTCATAGTCGGCCCAGCTGGACCGCGGCACGGTGAACAGGCGCTCACGCTCGATGAACGAGGTGGCCGCATCCGGGTTCGGGTCCAGGAAGATGTGGCGGTGGTCGAACGCCGCAACCAGGCGGATGTGGCGCGACAGCAGCATGCCGTTGCCGAACACGTCGCCGGACATGTCGCCGACACCCGCCGTGGTGAAGTCCTGGCTCTGGCTGTCACGGCCCAGCGCACGGAAGTGGCGCTTGACCGACTCCCACGCACCGCGCGCGGTGATGCCCATGCCCTTGTGGTCGTAACCGACCGAACCACCGGAAGCGAACGCATCGCCCATCCAGAAGCCGTGATCGATGGCCAGGCCATTGGCGATGTCGGAGAAGGTCGCGGTGCCCTTGTCGGCCGCCACCACCAGGTACGGGTCGTCCATGTCGTGGCGGACCACGTCCACCGGCGGCACGATCTTGTTGTTGACGATGTTGTCGGTGATGTCCAGCAGGCCCTGGATGAACAGCTTGTAGCAGGCCACGCCGTTGGCGAACACCGCATCGCGGTCGCCGCTGGCCGGCGGGGTCTTGGCGAAGAAGCCGCCCTTGGCACCGACCGGCACGATCACCGTGTTCTTGACCATCTGCGCCTTGACCAGGCCCAGCACTTCGGTACGGAAGTCTTCGCGACGGTCCGACCAGCGCAGGCCGCCACGGGCGACCGCGCCGAAGCGCAGGTGGGTACCTTCCACGCGCGGGCCGTACACGAAGATTTCGCGGTACGGGCGCGGTTTGGGCAGGTCCGGCACCAGCGCCGAATCGAACTTGAAGCTGATCACGTGGCCGGGGCGGCCCTGCGCATCGGTCTGGTAGTAGCTGGTGCGCAGGGTGGCGTCGATCACGCCCATGAAGCTGCGCAGGATGCGGTCTTCGTCCAGGCTGGAGACGCGGTCCATCAGCTTGACCAGTGCGTCGCGCGCGGCGTCCATCTGCGCCTTGCGGTCACCCTTGCGGGCATCGACCACGGTCTTGATGACCTTCAGGGTGGCCTCGTCGCCACCGGCCAGCACGGTCAGGTGCGCGCGCAGGTCGGCCTGGCCTTCGGCGATGGCGTCCTTGTCCTCATGCCCGGTGGCCGGGTCGAAGCGGGCTTCGAACAGCTCCACCAGCAGGCGCGCCAGCAGCGGGTAACGGGTGAAGGTGGCTTCGACGTAGGCCTGCGAGAACGGCACGCCGGTCTGCAGCAGGTACTTGCAGTAGCCGCGCAGCATGGCGACCTGGCGCCAGTGCAGGCCGGCGGCCAGCACCAGGCGGTTGAAGCCGTCGTTCTCGGCGTCGCCGTGCCAGACGCGGGCGAAGGTTTCACCGAAGGCGGCATCGGCGGCAGCGGCGTCGATCGCCCCGGCCAGCGATTCCACTTCGAAGTCCTGCACGTACACCGGTGCGTTGTCGACGCTGAGGCGGTACGGGCGCTCGGCGATCACGCGCAGGCCCATGTTTTCCATCATCGGCAGCGCGTCCGACAGCGGAATGTCGTCCAGCTGGCGGTACAGCTTCAGGCGCAGGCCATCGCCCTCTTCGCGATGCACGGCCTGCAGGCTCAGGCGCAGGTCGTCCGGGCCGGTCAGCGCGTCGAGCTGGCTGACGTCGTTGGCCGCGATCTCGGTGCTGGAATCTTCGATGTAACCGGCCGGCAACGCCTTGCCGATGCGGGCGGCGATACGCAGGCCTTCGCTTTCACCGTGGCGGGCCACCAGCGCTTCGCGCAGGTCGTCCTGCCAGTTGCGCAGCACCTGGGCCAGCTTCTTCTCCAGCGCGCTGGTATCCACTTCCAGGGTCTGGCCAGCCTTCGGGCGCACGATCAGGTGCACCTGGGCCAGCGGCGATTCGCCCAGCACCACAGAGCTGTCCACGTATTCGCCCTGAAGCGCGTCCTTGAGCATCGCTTCGATGCGCAGGCGCACGTCGGTGTTGAAACGCTCGCGCGGCAGGTAGACCAGTGCGGAGATGAAACGACTGTACTTGTCGCGGCGCAGGAACAGGCGGCTGCGCACGCGCTCCTGCAGGCCCAGCACGCCGATGGCGGTGCGGTACAGCTCTTCCTCGCTGGACTGGAACAGCTCTTCGCGCGGCAGGGTTTCCAGGATGTGGCGCAGCGCCTTGCCGCTGTGGCTGGCCGCGGCCAGCCCCGACTTGCTCATCACGTATTCGTGGCGCTGGCGCACCAGCGGGATTTCCCACGGACGGCGGTTGTAGGCGCTGGAGGTGAACAGGCCCAGGAAGCGCTGTTCGCCGATGATCTTGCCCTTGGCGTCGAATTCCAGCACGCCGATGTAATCCATGTAGCCGGCGCGGTGCACGCGCGAACGCGCGTTGGTCTTGGTCAGGATCAGCGCGTCCTTCAACCCGGAGGTGGCATTGAGGCCCTGCGCGGCCAGCGTCTTGACCGGGCGCGCGGCGGACTTGTCCTTGCCGCGCATCAGGCCCAGGCCGGTGTCGTTCAAGGGCGCCAGCACGTCTTCCTTGCCCTGCTTCTCCACGCGGTATTCGCGGTAGCCGAAGAAGGTGAAGTGGTTTTCGGCGGCCCAGCGCAGGAACGCCTGGGCCTCGCTGCGCGAGGCATCATCGACCGGCAGCTGGCGCGTGCCCAGGTCGTCGGCCAGGGCCAGCGCCTTGCTGCGCATGGCATCCCAGTCGCCCACGATGGCACGCACTTCCTCCAGCGCCTTGACGATGGCCTGCTCGACATCGGCCATGGCCTCGGCCGGCTGGCGGTCGATTTCCAGCAGCATCACCGATTCGGTGGTGCCTTCGCCCACGGTCGTCAGCTTGCCGGCCTTGTCGCGGGTGAAGCGGACCACCGGGTGGCCCAGCACGTGCACGCCCACGCCATGTTCGGCCAGGGTCATGGTCACGGTGTCGACCAGGAACGGCATGTCGTCGTTGACGATCTGCAGCACGGTGTGCGCCGATTCCCAGCCGTTGGCCTTCATGGTCGGGTTGAACACGCGCACGTTGGCCTTGCCGGCCTTGCGCACGCGGGCGAATTCGAGGGTGTCGCCGGCCAGTGCGGCCCACTCTTCTGCGGTGTGGTGCGGGAACTCGTCCGCTTCCATGCGCTTGTAGAAGTCTGCGGCGAACGCCACTGCCTCGGCCTGCCCGGCCGCCGGGTAACGCTTGCGCAAGGCCGTGTACACCGGTTCCAGCGAGAAGCCCACTGGCGAAACAGTCTGCGTATCGGCTGGTTTGGTCGTTTTTTTCACGGTCTTGGCTGCTGTTTTTTGCGGTTTCATGGCAGAGCGGTGCGTGTTGCCCAGTTGGGAAAATGAAATTGTAGCCCTCCCGCATGAAAACGCCTTGCTGCAGGACGGAATAAGGCATTTCGGGTTGGGTGGCGTTTACATCGCATCCAACCAGTGCGCCGTAGTACGGATGCGCGATCCACCTCACAGTGGAGACCAGCATCGGCAACGCACGTGGCAGTGTGACTACACCCGGGCCGACAGTGCCAAAAGCAACCCTTCTCCAATTCTGAACTGGACGGTATAGTCCACCGCGTGAACTCCCCCGCCCCTGCCGCCGCCTTCCTGGATGCGCGCGATCATCGCGTGTTCGATGCCGTGCGCGATCTGATGGCCACCCAGGGCATGCAGCTCAGCATGGAATCGGTGGCCCAGCAGGCTGGCTGTTCCAAGCAGACCCTCTACAGCCGCTATGGCAGCAAGCAGGAACTGCTGCGCCGCGCGCTGCAACGTCACCTGTGCCGGGCCACCGCCGGACTGCGTGCACTGGAGGGCGATGACCTGCGCGGCTGCCTGCTGCAGTTCGCGTTGGACTACCTGGACCACTGCAACGAACCGCACGTGGCCCAGGCCTGCCGGCTGATCGCGGCCGAGTCGGCCCAGTTTCCCGACGAAGCCCGCGCCCTGTACCGGGATGGCGCGGGCGCGCTTGTTATTCACATTGCTGAATGGATCCAGTTGCGCATCCGCGATGGCCTGCTCCGGCATGACGACCCGCACTTCATGGCCGAGCTGCTATTGAGCATGATCGCGGGACAGGATTTCGAAAAGCAGCGCTTTCATACCCCCCATCGTGTCGACGCCTCGCAGCGGCGCCGGTGGGCCGAGTTTTCCGTGGACAGTTTCCTGCGCGCGTTCGCTGCGCCTGAGGCGATCCGCTCACCGCATTCAAACCAACACCGGAGTTTCTCCTGATGATCGCCCCACTCCGCACCCTCGCCCTGACGTGCGCTGTCGCCGTAGCGTTGACCGCCTGCAAGAAGCCGGAACAACAGACGCCCCCGCCACCGGAAGTGGGCGTGATCGAAGCCAAGGCCGGCACCCTGCCGCTGCAGCGTGAGCTGGTGGGCCGCCTGTCGCCGTACCGCAGCGCCGATGTGCGCGCCCGCGTACCGGGCGTGCTGCTCAAGCGCGTCTACCAGGAAGGCCAGGATGTCAGGCAGGGCCAGGTGCTGTTCCTGATCGACCCGGCGCCACTGCAGGCAGCGTTGAATGCCTCGCAGGCCGAACTGGCGTCTGCCCAGGCCACCTATGCCAACGCCAAGGCCGCTGCCGCGCGTGCCCGTTCGCTGGCCCCGCAGAAGTTCGTCTCCAAATCCGACCTGGACGCGGCCGAAGCCACCGAACGCACTGCCGCCGCCGCTGTGCAGCAGGCCCAGGCCTCGCTGGCGAACGCGAAAATCAACCTCGGTTACGCCCAGGTCACCTCGCCCATCGCCGGCCGCGCCGGCAAGCAGCAGGTCACCGAAGGCGCGCTGGTCGGCCAGGCCGATATCACCCTGCTGACCACCGTTGACCAGCTGGACCCGCTGTTCGTCAACTTCTCGATGAGCTCGGACGAGCTGACCCAGCTGCGCCGGGCGCAGGCCAATGGTGCGGTGTCGCTGAGCGGCGACGGCAAGTCCACCGTGCAGGTGAAACTGGCCGACGGCACCCTCTACGACCAGCCGGGCACGCTGGATTACTCCTCGGCCGTGGTCGACCCGGCCACCGGCGCGGTAACCCTGCGCGCGGTCCTGCCCAACCCGCAGAAGATCCTGCTGCCGGGCGCCTTCGTCAGTTTCCAGGCCGTCCTGGGCGAGCGGAAGAACGCCTTCCTGGTGCCGTTGCAGGCACTGCAGCGCGATACCACCGGCGGCTATGTGATGGTGGTGGGCAAAGATGGCAAGGTGGTGCGCAGGAACGTAGTCACCGAAGGCCAGCAGGGCAGCAGCTGGCTGATCAGCAGCGGCCTGCAGCAAGGCGACCAGGTGATCGTGGCGGGCGTGCAGAAGGTCAAGGAAGGCGCGCCGGCCTCGGCCAAGCCGTGGACCCCGACGACCGCCAACGGCAACGGCGCCGCCCCGGCTGGCGCCACCCCTGCCGCCGGCAACGCACCTGCCGCGCAGGCCGATGCCGCCGCGGCTGCCGATCCGGCCGCCAAGCCCTCCGATGGCGCTCCGGCTGCCGAACCGACCAAGCAATAACGGGAACCCTCCGTCATGCCTAAATTTTTCATTGAACACCCGGTATTCGCCTGGGTGGTCGCGATCCTGATCTCGCTTGCGGGCGTGATCTCGATCCTGGGTCTGGGCGTGGAGTCCTACCCGAGCATCGCACCCCCGCAGGTGACGGTGAGCGCCACCTATCCCGGCGCCAGCGCCGACACCACCGAAAAGTCGGTCACCCAGGTGATCGAGCAGCAGCTGACCGGTATCGATCACCTGCTGTACTTCAGCTCTTCGTCGGCCTCCAACGGCCGGGCGAGCATCACCCTGACCTTCGAAACCGGTACCGACGCGGACATCGCGCAGGTGCAGGTGCAGAACAAGGTCTCGCTGGCCACGCCGCGCCTGCCCACCGAAGTGACCCAGCAGGGCGTGGTGGTGGCCAAGGCCAACGCCGGCTTCCTGATGGTGGTGGCGCTGCAGTCGGACACTGAAGCGATCACCCGCGATGCGCTCAACGACATCGTCGGTTCGCGCGTGCTCGACCAGATCTCGCGCATCCCCGGCGTGGGCAGCACCCAGCAGTTCGGTTCCGAGTACGCCATGAACATCTGGCTCAACCCGGAACGCATGCAGGGCTTCAACCTCTCGGCCAGCCAGGTGCTGGCGGCGATCAAGGCCCAGAACGTGCAGTTCGCGGCCGGTTCGCTGGGTTCCGATCCCTCGCCGGCAGGCCACTACTTCACCGCCACCGTGTCGGCCGAAGGCCGCTTCAGCTCGCCGGACCAGTTCGAGAACATCATCCTGCGCGCCAATGCCGACGGCTCGCGCGTGCTGCTCAAGGACGTCGCGCGCATCGCCTTTGGCGCCAACAACTACGGCTTCGATACGCAGTACAACGGCAAACCGACGGGCGCCTTCGCGATCCAGCTGCTGCCCGGCGCCAACGCCCTGAACGTGGCCAACGCGGTCACCGCGAAGATGGACGAACTGGCGTCCACCTTCCCGACCGGCGTAAGCTGGTTCTCGCCGTACGACAGCACCACGTTCGTGAAGATCTCGATCGAGGAAGTGGTCAAGACCCTGGTCGAAGCCATCGTGCTGGTCTTCCTGGTGATGCTGATCTTCCTGCAGAACTTCCGCGCCACCCTGATCCCGACGCTGGTCATCCCGGTCGCCCTGCTGGGCACCTTCCTGGGCATGAGCATCATCGGCTTCACCATCAACCAGCTGACCCTGTTTGCAATGGTGCTGGCAATCGGCATCGTGGTCGATGACGCGATCGTGGTGATCGAGAACGTCGAACGCATCATGACCGAGGAGAAGCTGCCGCCCAAGGCCGCCACCCAGAAGGCCATGACCCAGATCACCGGTGCGGTGGTGGCCATCACCGTGGTGCTGGCGGCGGTGTTCATTCCGTCTGCGCTGCAGGGCGGTGCCGCAGGCGAGATCTACAAACAGTTCGCGCTCACCATCGCCATCGCGATGGCGTTCTCGGCGTTCCTGGCGCTGGGCTTCACTCCGGCGCTGTGCGCGACCTTCCTCAAGGCCACGCACGGTGAACCGAACATCGTCTACCGCACGTTCAACAAGTACTACGACAAAGTCAGCGGTACCTACGTGGGCCACATCACCTCGGCGGTGAAGCATGCGCCGCGCTGGATGATCCTGTTCGTGGTGCTGACCGTGCTGTGCGGCTTCCTGTTCACCCGCATGCCGGGCAGCTTCCTGCCGGAAGAAGACCAGGGCTACGCGCTGGCGATCGTGCAGCTGCCGCCGGGCTCGACCAAGGCGCAGACCAATGCGACCTTCGCCCAGATGCGCGGCATCCTGGAAAAGCAGGATGGCTTCGAAGGCATGCTGCAGGTGGCCGGTTTCAGCTTCGTCGGTTCGGGCGAGAACGTGGGCATGGGCTTCATCCGGCTCAAACCGTGGGCGGACCGTGACATCACCGTTCCAGAGTTCATCCAGAACATGAACGGTGCGTTCTACGGCATCAAGGAAGCGCAGATCTTCGTGGTCAACCTTCCGACGGTGCAGGGCCTGGGCCAGTTCGGCGGCTTCGACATGTGGCTGCAGGACCGTGGTGGTGCCGGCTTCGAACAGCTCACGCAGGCGCGCAACATCCTGCTGGGCAAGGCGGCCGAGGAGACGGAACTGCTCACCGGCGTGCGTCCGAACGGGTTGGAAAACGCACCCCAGCTGCAGCTGCACGTGGACCGCGTGCAGGCGCAGACGATGGGGCTGTCGGTGTCGGACGTGTACAGCACCATCCAGCTGATGCTGGCCCCGGTATATGTGAACGACTTCTTCTACCAGGGCCGCATCAAGCGCGTGACCATGCAGGCCGATGGTCCGTTCCGCACCGGTGCCGAGTCGTTGAACAGCTTCTACACGCCCAGCTCCCTGCAGACCAACGCCGACGGTACCCCGGCGATGATTCCGCTGAGCACGGTGGTGAAGTCCGAATGGGTGTCGGCACCGCCGTCGCTGAGCCGCTACAACGGCTATTCGGCGATCAACATCGTCGGTTCGCAGGCCCCGGGCCGCAGTTCGGGCGAGGCGATGCAGGCCATGGAGCGGATCGTGCAGGACGACCTGCCGGCCGGCTTCGGCTACGACTGGTCCGGCATGTCCTACCAGGAAATCCTGGCGGGCAACGCCGCCACGCTGCTGTTGGTGCTGTCCATCGTGGTGGTGTTCCTGTGCCTTGCCGCACTGTATGAGAGCTGGTCGATCCCGGTAGCGGTGCTGCTGGTGGTGCCGTTGGGCGTGCTGGGTGCGCTGTCGTTCTCGCTGGCCCGTGGCCTGCCCAACGACCTGTACTTCAAGATCGGCCTGATCACGGTCATTGGTCTTGCGGCGAAGAATGCGATCCTGATCGTGGAGTTCGCGGTGGAGCAGCGTGCGGCCGGCAAGAACCTGCGCGATGCGACGATTGAAGCCTCGCGCCTGCGCTTCCGCCCGATCCTGATGACCTCGTTCGCGTTCATCATGGGCGTGATCCCGATGGCGATCTCCACCGGTGCCGGCGCCAACGCGCGTCACGCGATCGGTACCGGCGTGATCGGCGGCATGGTGTTCGCCACCTTCCTGGGCCTGCTGATGATCCCGGTGTTCTTCGTGGTGGTCCGCCGCATGCTGGGCGACAAGCTGGACGAACCGTCCAAGGAGTTCCTGGAACGCCAGAGCGAAGCCAACGCAGCGCATCGTCCGGATCGTTGATCTGGCGATAGGTGACCACCGTTGGTGGTCACCCTGAAACGCAGAAGGCCCCGGAGCGATCCGGGGCCTTTTTTTCTGCAATCGCACGCTTTCCGTGTCGCTGGGCGCTGCCCGGCTGCTGACGCATTTGTGCGAACAGCCTGTGGCTGAGACGATCTCTGGCTAGGCGGGCCGGGGCGGGTTTGCAGGGGCAATGCAATCGGGGCCCATGAGGGGCCCCGATGCTTTGCTCTGTGCGGCGAGAATCCGCCTCAGCGCAGGCCGGTTTCGTTGCGGGCAATGACCAGGCGCTGGATTTCCGAGGTGCCTTCGTAGATCTCGGTGATCTTGGCATCACGGAAGTAACGCTCCAGCGGCATTTCCTTCGAATAGCCCATGCCACCGTGGATCTGCACCGCCTGGTGGGTGATCCACATCGCTGCTTCCGAGGCGGTCAGCTTGGCGATGGCCGCTTCGTTGCTGAAGCGCCTGCCCTGGCCCTTCACCCATGCCGCGCGCAGCGTCAGCAGCAGGGCGGCGTCCAGCTTGCACTTCATGTCGGCGATCTTGGCCTGGGTCATCTGGAACGTGCCAATAGCCGCGCCGAAGGCCTTGCGGTCCTTCACGTACTCGATCGTGGCCTCGTACGCGGCACGCGCGATGCCGATGGCCTGCGAGGCGATGCCGATGCGGCCGGCGTCCAGCACACCCATCGCGATCTTGAAGCCTTCGCCTTCCTTGCCCACCACGTCTTCGGCAGCAGCCACGTAATCCTGGAACTCGATTTCGCAGGTGGCCGAGGCGCGGATGCCCAGCTTCGGCTCGGTCTTGCCGCGGTGGAAGCCCGCCTTGTCGGTGTCGATCATGAACGCGGTGATGCCACGCGCGCCCTGGTCCGGGGCGGTCATGGCGAACAGCACGATGTACTTGGCCACCGGGCCGGAGGTGATCCAGCTCTTCTTGCCGTTGATCACGTACGTGCCGTCAGCCTGCTTGACCGCGCGGCAGCGCATGGCCGTGGCGTCCGAACCGGACTGCGGCTCGGTCAGGGCAAACGCACCGATGGCCTCGCCCTCGGCGATGGCGCGCACGTACTTCTGCTTCTGTGCCTCGCTGCCATGGGTCAGGATGCCGTTGCAGAACAGCGAATTGTTGACTGACATGATGGTCGAATGCGCGGCGTCGCCGGCGGCAACCTCCACCATCGCCAGCACATAGGCGATCGGGTCCATGCCCGCGCCGCCGTATTCGGCCGGCACTTCGATGCCCATCAGGCCGTTCTCGCCCAGCAGGCGGATGTTTTCCAGCGGGAACTCGCCGGTACGGTCATGATGTTCGGCGCTCGGTGCGATCTTTTCCTGCGCGATGCGACGCGCGACATCCTGCAGCATCAGCTGCTCTTCGGTGAAACTGAAATCCACAAAACCCTCCCAGGAACAATGTCGATATGGCCGCGCAGGGCGCGTCCAAGGTGCGGCGATTGTACCGGGGGCCGGCCAATCCCGGCTGACTTGACCGGGAAGCTGCCGGAGACGAAAATATCTCTATATCGCGATAGGTAGATATTTATGGATCTCGAGGACTGGTCGGTCCGGCTGAAAGTGTTCGCCGACGCCACCCGCGTGCGCCTGCTGGCGCTGCTGGAACAGGAAGAACTCACCGTGGCCGAGCTGTCGGCCATCACCACCCTGGCCCAGCCACGGGTGTCGACCCACCTGGCCCGGCTCAAGGAGGCCGGCCTGGTGCGCGACCGCCGCGCCGGCGTGTCGGCGTACTACCGCTTCGACGATGCCGCGCTGGACCCGGCGCAGCGCGCATTGTGGCATGCCCTGAGCACCGGCAGCGACGACCCGCTGCTGCGCCAGGATGCTGAGCGCGTGGCCGCCGTGCTGGCCAGCCGCGCCGCCGACCAGAACTGGGCCGACAGCGTGGCCGGCGACATGGAGCGCCATTACTCGCCCGGCCGCACCTGGGAGGCGCTGGCGCGCACCGCGCTGCCGCTGCTGGAAACCGGCGACGTGCTGGATATCGCCTCCGGCGACGGCGTACTGGCTGAACTGGTGGCCCCGCACGCCAAGCGCTACGTCTGCATCGACACCAGCGCCCGCGTGGTGGCCGCCGCCAGCGAGCGCCTGCGCCGCCTGGCCAACGTGGAAGTGCGCGAAGGCGACATGCATGCCCTGCCCTTCAAGGACCGCAGCTTCGACCTGGTGGTGCAGATGCATGCGCTGACCTACGCCGCCAAGCCGGCCCAGGCCGTGGCCGAAGGTGCGCGCGTGCTGCGCTCCGGCGGCCGCCTGCTGCTGTGCAGCCTGGCCCGCCACGAACACAAGGCGGCGGTCGAGGCCTACGGCCACGTCAACCTGGGCTTTTCGGACAAGGAACTGCGCAGGTTCGCCGAGAAGGCCGGGCTGGTGGTGTCCAGCCTGGAAACGGTGACCCGCGAAAAACGCCCTCCGCATTTTGAAGTCATTTCGCTGATTGCCAGCAAGCCCTGAGGTTGCCCCGTGACGTCCCTGCCCTGGCTGCACCCCGATCGTGTCCGCGCCCTGGAAGATGCGCTGGCGCGGCGCATCCTGATCATCGACGGCGCGATGGGCACCATGATCCAGCGCCATGGGCTGGAGGAACACGATTATCGCGGCGAACGCTTCGCCGGAGGGTTCGACAGCGCCCACCGGCCCGGTTGCGGGCACGGCACCGATGCAGCCCGCCCGGCGGGCCATGACCTGAAGGGCAACAACGACCTGTTGCTGTTGACCCGCCCCGAGGTCATCGCCGACATTCACACCGCCTACCTGCAGGCCGGTGCCGACCTGATCGAAACCAACACCTTCAACGCCACGTCGGTGAGCCAGGCCGATTACCACCTGGAGCACCTGGTGTACGAGCTGAACAAGGCCGGCGCTGCGGTCGCGCGGGCGTGCTGCGACGCCGTCGAGGCCACCACGCCGGACAAACCGCGTTTCGTGATCGGGGTACTGGGGCCGACCAGCCGCACCGCCTCGATCAGCCCGGACGTGAACGATCCCGGCTTCCGCAACACCAGTTTCGACGCGCTGCGCGACACCTACCGCGAGGCCATCGACGGCTTGATCGACGGTGGCGCCGACACCCTGATGGTCGAAACCATCTTCGACACGCTCAACGCCAAGGCGGCATTGTTCGCCATCGAAGAAGCCTTCGATGCGCGCGGCGCGCGCCTGCCGATCATGATCTCCGGCACCATCACCGATGCCTCCGGGCGCACCCTGTCGGGGCAGACCGCCGAAGCCTTCTACGCCTCGGTGGCGCACAGCCGGCCGCTGTCGGTGGGGCTGAACTGCGCACTGGGCGCCAGCGACATGCGCCCGCACGTGGAAACGCTGTCGATCGTGGCCGACTGCCGGGTCAGCGCGCACCCCAACGCGGGCCTGCCCAACGCGTTCGGCGAGTACGACGAAACCCCCGAGGAGATGGCCACCACGCTGCGCGAATTCGCCAGTGCCGGGCTGCTCAATCTGGTCGGCGGCTGCTGCGGCACCTCGCCCGCACATATCCAGGCCATCGCCGAGGCCGTGGCCGAACTGCCGCCGAGGGCCGTGCAATGAACGAGCCGCTGCACACCCGCCTGTCCGGACTGGAACCGCTGGTCATCACCCCGGACCTGCTGTTCGTCAACATCGGCGAGCGCACCAACGTCACCGGCAGCGCGCAGTTCCGCAAGCTGGTCAAGGAAGAGCGCTACGAAGAGGCGGTGGAAGTGGCGCGGCAACAGGTCGCCAGCGGCGCGCAGATCCTCGATGTGAACATGGACGAAGGCCTGATCGATTCCGAGAAGGCGATGGCGCGCTACCTCAACCTGATCATGTCCGAGCCGGACATCGCGCGCATCCCGGTGATGGTCGATTCGTCCAAGTGGAGCGTGATCGAAGCCGGCCTGAAATGCCTGCAGGGCAAGAGCGTGGTCAACTCGATCTCGCTCAAGGAAGGCGAGGCGCTGTTCATCGAACACGCGCGCAAGGTGCTGCGCTACGGCGCGGCGGCGGTGGTGATGGCGTTCGACGAGCAGGGCCAGGCCGATACCTGCGCGCGCAAGGTGGAAATCTGCACCCGCGCCTATCGGATCCTGGTGGACCAGGTGGGTTTCCCGCCGCAGGACATCATCTTCGACCCGAACATCTTCGCCGTGGCCACCGGCATCGAAGAGCACGACAACTACGCGGTGGACTTCATCGAAGCCACCCGCATCATCAAGCGCACGCTGCCGCACTGCCATGTGTCCGGCGGCGTGTCCAACGTGTCGTTCTCGTTCCGTGGCAACGAAACGGTGCGCCAGGCCATCCACGCCGTGTTCCTGTACCACGCCATCGCAGCGGGCATGGACATGGGCATCGTCAACGCCGGCGCCATGCCGATCTACGACGACCTGGATGCCGAGCTGCGTGAGCGCGTCGAGGACGTGATCCTCAACCGCCGCCCCGATGGCACCGAACGCCTGCTGGAGATCGCCGAGCGCTACAAGGGCAAGAAGGGCGAGATCAAGGGCGAGGACCTGGCCTGGCGCGAAAAGCCGATCGACGCGCGCCTGGCGCATGCGCTGGTGCACGGCCTGGATGCCTGGGTAGAAGCCGATACCGAAGAAGCGCGGATCCGTTCGAGCCGCCCGCTGGACGTGATCGAAGGCCCGTTGATGGACGGCATGAACGTGGTCGGCGACCTGTTCGGCGCCGGCAAGATGTTCCTGCCGCAGGTGGTGAAGTCCGCGCGCGTGATGAAGAAGGCAGTGGCCTACCTGCTGCCCTTCATCGAAGCCGAAAAGGCGCGCAGCGGCGATACCGCCAAGAGCAACGGCAAGATCATCATGGCCACGGTGAAGGGCGATGTGCACGACATCGGCAAGAACATCGTCGGCGTGGTGCTGGCCTGCAACAACTTCGAGGTGATCGACCTGGGCGTGATGGTGCCGGCGCAGAAGATCCTGGACGCGGCCCGCGCCGAGAACGCCGACATCATCGGCCTGTCCGGGCTGATCACCCCGTCGCTGGAAGAAATGAGCCACGTGGCCCGCGAGATGGAACGGCAGGGCTTCACGCTGCCGCTGATGATCGGCGGCGCCACCACCTCGCGCGCGCACACCGCGCTGAAGATCGACCCGCACTACAAGGCCCCCACCGTGTGGGTGAAGGATGCCTCGCGCGCCGTGGGTGTGGCCCAGTCGCTGATTTCCAGCGAACTGCGCACCGCCTTCGTGGCTGCCAACGAAGCCGACTACGCCGACATCCGCCAGCGCCACCGCAACCGCGGCGATGCCAAGCGCCTGGTGACCCTGGCCAAGGCCCGCGCGCAGCGCTTCGACGGTGGCTGGGCGCAGTACCAGCCGCCGGCCCCACGCAAGCCGGGCCTGCACGTGCTGGACGACTACCCGCTGTCCGACCTGGTCGAGGTGATCGACTGGACGCCGTTTTTCCAGGCCTGGGAACTGGCCGGCAAGTACCCGGCCATCCTCACCGATGAGATCGTCGGCCCCCAGGCCAGCGAGCTGTATCGCGATGCCCGCGCGATGCTGGGCCGCATCGTCGACGAGCGTTGGCTGACCGCAAAAGCGGTGTTCGGGCTGTGGCCGGCCAACAGCGTGGGCGACGATGTGCACCTGACCACCGATGACGGCCCGGCCGTGCTTCACTTCCTGCGCCAGCAGGTGGACAAGCCGGTGGAGCGCCCGGACTTCTGCCTGGCCGATTTCATCGCCCCGGCCGACAGCGGCCGGCAGGACTGGATCGGCGCGTTCGCGGTCACCGCCGGCATCGGCATCGACCCGCACGTGGCGCGCTTCGAGGCCGACCATGACGACTACAACGCGATCCTGCTCAAGGCACTGGCCGACCGCCTGGCCGAGGCACTGGCCGAGCGCCTGCACCAGCACGTACGCACGGATTACTGGGGCTACCAGCCGGACGAAACCCTGGACAACCAAGCACTCATCGCCGAGCAGTACAGCGGCATCCGCCCGGCCCCGGGCTACCCCGCCTGCCCCGAACACAGCGAGAAGGCCACGCTGTTCCGGCTGCTGGATGCCGAGCGCAACGCGGACATGCAGCTGACCGAGAGCTTTGCGATGCTGCCGACGGCGGCGGTTTCCGGGTACTACTTCAGCCACCCGCAGAGCCAGTACTTCGTGGTCGGCCGGGTGACCCGCGAACAGGTCAGCGACTACGCCAAGCGCAAGGGCGTGGACCGCGCCCAGGCAGAGCGCTGGCTGGCCTCCAACCTGGATTACGATCCGGAATGACGGCAGGTACCGCAGGGGGCCCGCCATCGGTGGGCGTCGGTACGCGCGACCCCTCCACCTCTGCACCCAGGCCCGTCAACAGCTTGCTGAATGCAGGGCGGGACCTGATCCTTTCCTCGTAAACCACCCGGCCGCTGGCATCCTCCCCGGCGACCTGGAATACCTGCTTGGCCAGATCCACGGCCAAGCGCACAAAAGCTGGCGTAACCTTGTTCATGGCTCGTCCCTCACTGTTGGTGGCTATAGGTTGCCACCATGGCGCCCAGACGCCTCGGCGAGGGGCGAGTCCATCCAATTACCGACCCTCCACCTGCAGGTGTTGGCGGAATGCGGGCAACAATACCCGGTTGCCGTAGCCGCTCAGGTGGTCGGCGTCGAAATACAGCGGCTTGCCGTCTGCGTCGGGTTGGCACACCTCTCCCGGACACAAGATCGGCAATGGATCCCACACGCTCGCACCCGGCAGCGCGGCGGCGACCTGGCGCAGACTGTCCAGCACCGGCGCACGCATCGCGTCCACTTCCTCACGCGGAATCTGCATGCCGTTGACGCAGATCGGGTTGCGCCGGTTGAACGCATCCGAGCAACGGTACGGCGGCGCCGGCAACACTGGTTTGGGCGCTTCCAGCATGATCCGCACGCCGCGTTCGGCCAATGGGCGAAGCTGTTCGATCGCCGCCACTACTTCCGCTGCGCGACCTTCCACCGCTGCCGGACCGGCGAGATCGGCCTTGACCTGCGCGGCATCGAACAACTGATACTGCTCGGCCAGGCGCGGAATGCGCAGCCCCGGCAGGAACAGCACGTCACCGGCACGTGCGGTGGCCTGGATATCCTCCAGTACATTGCGGGTGTACGCCTCGCAGGCCGGGTTCGGCCCACGCCACGCCTGCATGCCGGCCAGCGCGCAGCCGCCACTGCCGTACAGGCGCACCTGGCCGCCGTCCTGCACTACCTTGCGGCGCAGCAGCTCGTTGTAGACCAAGGCGTGCGAATCGCCGGCAACGAACAGCACGTTGGCCGCGCCGCTGCCGCCCGGACAGTCGCCCCGCTGCAACAGCCGCGCCTGGCCACCCGTGACCGGAATGCTCGATTCCACGACGCGGCAATCGGGCACCTCCTTCTTCAGCCCCTTCGCATACGGGTACCAGTCCAGCGGATGGCGGCTGACCGTGCTCAACGAAATGTGCCGCTGCTGCTTGACCAGCGCCGACTGCAGGCCGGCGCCCAGCACCAGCACCGCCAGCCCCAGCAGCACCCAGCGTCCGTTGGTCCGCGGGCCGCGCGCACCATGCCGCAGCGGCTGCTCCATCCAGCGCCAGGACAACCATGCCAGCACGAACACGAGCGCCACGGCGCAGGCACCTGTCAACAGCGTTTCCAGCCCCACGGTCCAGCGGAACAGCACGAATACCGGCCAATGCCACAGGTACAGCGAGTACGACAGCTTGCCCACCCAGACCATCGGCGTACTGGCCAGCGCGCGTCCGGTCCAGCCTTGCCGATGCCGCTGCAGCAGGCCCAGCAGCAGCATGGTGGACACCACCGGCCACAGCCCGTCCGGCCATGGCGAATGGCCCGGCCGCGCCGCCCACAACCCGTAGCCCAGCGCCGCAACCGCCAGCAACAGCAGCGGCGAACGCCAGGACAGGCCACGCGTGACCGGCCCGGCGTCGAAACGGCCGGCCAGGGTCATCACCTGGTACAGCAGCACACCGGCGCCGAGCTGCCAGAAACGCGTGGTGGTCACATAGAACGCCTGGATTTCCTGCCCGCCCTGCCCAACCAGCCGCAGCGCGTAGGCCAACGAGGCAACGGTGGCCAGGGCAAACAGCCCAAGCGAGAGCGCGCGTGCGCGCCCACCGCACGACCATGCCAGGAACAGCAGCGGGAACAGCAGGTAGAACTGCTCCTCCACGCCCAGCGACCAGGTGTGGGTATACGGATTGAATTCGGTGCGCGGCGAGAAGTAATCATTGCCGGTGCTGGCCAGCACCCAGTTGCTGAGCCCGAAGAACGCGCGGCGCCCGGTCTTGTCGCTGGTTTCGCTGAGCCAGGATTCGGGAATGAACAGCGCGCTGAGCAGCGCGGTGATCAACAGGCACACCACCAGCGCCGGCACGATGCGGCGGATGCGGCGCGCATAGAAACGGAGCAGGCCCTGCCAGCCACCCATCACCGGCAGGCGATCGACCGAGGCGCTGACCACGAAGCCGGAAATCACGAAGAACACATCCACGCCGGTGAAGCCACCGGGCAGCCAGCTCGCCTTGAGGTGGTACAGGATCACCGACAGCACGGCGACGGCGCGCAGGCCGTCGATGTGCGGAACGTAGGTTTGTCGCAACTGCATTTCCTGCATGCACACTCCATTGCCCGGCGTGACGCTGCGCGCCACGCCGGCCTGCCTACCGCTTACCAGACCAGGTCGTCGGGCACCTGGTACGCCGGATCGGCGTACGGGTCGTCTTCGGTCGGTGCGTTCGGGTCCACGCGCAGCGCCACGGCCGGGGCAAAGATCGCCTCCGCTTCGGCCAGCACCGCCGCCGTCACCAGCAGGTAGCGGCCAGTGCTCTGCAGCACGCCCAGCTCACCGGCGTTGAGTTGGCGCAGCTGGTCGGCGGTGACGTAGATGCGCTTGATCTTGCCGCCGTACGGGAAGTGCCGCGCGATGTCGGCCGCTTCATCGTTGAGCGCCTTGTCCTTGAGCAACTCATCGAGCTTGACCTTGGCTTCGCGGCGCACGCGCGCCTCTTCCTGCTTCAGGCGCTCGGCTTCGATCCGGTCGTCCTTTTCCTTCTGCGCGCGGATCGCGTAGGCCTTGGCCAGGTCGATGTCCTCGCGCGAGCGCGGTTTGCCCTGACCGGGGTTCTGACCCTGGCCGGGGCGCGCGTTGCCAGCGGGGCGGGCGCCGCCACCCGGGCGGCCCTTGCCCTGCGGACCGCGGCGGGCGTCGCCCTCGCGGGGCGGGCGCTGGCCATCGCGCGGTGCACGTGCGCCCTCACCGGCCTTGGCCGGCGGACGGGCGCCGTGTGGCGTGTTGTGGGGCCGGCCATCACGGCGGGCGTCGGGCTTGCGTTCGGGCTTGGGCGCGGCTTTGAATCCAAGGCCCAGCAGCTGGTCGCGGAGGGTATCGCTCATGACGTGTGGTCGATCAGTAGTGCGGGGGCGGCGGTTCTTCGCCCGAATCGGAATACAACGCGTTGCGGACCTTGCCCAGGTCCTCCAGCAGCAGGCGGGTCAGGTCCGCGTTGCGGCTGCCCTCGATGCGGGCGTCGGCCAGGGCTTCACTCAGCTCGGCCAATGCCTGTTCCTGGAAGGACACACGCATTTCAAGTTCGACCAGGCGCGCTTCCAGCGCCTGCTCACGCGCGGTGGGGGTGGAATCATGCATGCAGCGAACGTCCCCGGCCAATGCCGTAGTAGGCCAGGCCCGCAGCTTCGATCTCCTGCGGGTCGTACAGATTGCGACCGTCGAACACGACGGCGTCCTTCAGCGTTTCGCGCAGGTGGACGAAATCCGGGCTGCGGAACTGCTTCCATTCGGTGACCACCACCAGCGCATCGGCACCGTCCAGCGCCTCGTTGGCGCTGTCGCAGAACACCAGGTCGTCGCGCTCGCCGAAAATGCGGCGCGCCTCGTCGGTGGCTTCCGGATCGTAGGCGCGGACGGTGGCGCCGCCCTCCCACAGCTGCGCCAGCAGGCGGCGGCTGGACGCTTCGCGCATGTCGTCGGTGTTCGGCTTGAAGGCAAGGCCCCACACCGCAAAGGTGCGGCCGCGCACGCCCTCATCCTCGCCACGGTCGTAGTGGCGCTGGATCAGCTGGAACAAGTGGCCCTTCTGCGCATCGTTGACCGCTTCGACCGCATTGAGCAGCTTGGGCTCATGCCCATACTGCTGCGCGGTGCGGGCCAGCGCCTGCACATCCTTGGGAAAACACGAGCCGCCGTAACCGGCGCCCGGATAGATGAAATGCCAGCCGATGCGCGGATCCGAGCCGATGCCCTGGCGGACCTGTTCGACATCGGCACCGACCTTCTCGGCGATGTTGGCGATTTCATTCATGAACGAAATCTTGGTCGCCAGCATGGCGTTGGCGGCGTACTTGGTCAGTTCGGCCGAACGCACGTCCATTTCCACCACGCGGTCGTGGTTGCGGTTGAATGGTGCGTACAGGCGGCGCATCAGCGCCACCGCGTCGGGATTGGCCGCGCCGATCACGATGCGGTCCGGCCGCATGCAGTCGGCGACCGCATCGCCCTCTTTCAGGAATTCGGGGTTGGAGACCACATCAAAGGCGATCTCCTCGCCGCGCCCGGCCAGTACCTCGGCAATAGTCGCGCGGACCTTGTCGGCCGTGCCTACCGGCACGGTCGACTTGTTCACCACCACGGTCGGCACACGCATGTGCCGGCCGATGGTGCGGGCCACGGCCAGCACGTACTGCAGGTCGGCACTGCCGTCCTCGTCCGGTGGCGTGCCCACGGCAATGAAGATCACCTGGCCATGCGCGATCGCAGACGCGGCGTCGGTGGTGAAAGCCAGCCGCGATGCGGCATGGTTGGCCTTGACCATCGGCTCCAGGCCCGGTTCGTAGATCGGGATGACCCCTTGGTTGAGGCCGTCGACCTTGGCCTGGTCGATATCGACGCAGACCACCTGGTGGCCGACGTCGGCCAGGCAGGTACCGGTGACCAGACCGACGTAGCCGGTGCCGAAGATTGAGACGCGCATGTCCGTGGTAACTCCAGTTCCGTTTACGGAACGATGCCCAGCAGTTCGACGTCGAAGGTCAGCGTCGCGTTCGGACCGATCGGGCCGCCCGGCGTGCCCTGCTCGCCGTAGGCCAGCTCGCCCGGGATCCAGAAGCGGTACTTGGAACCGACCGGCATCAGCGACACACCTTCCGACCAGCCCTTGACGACCTGGTCCAGGCCGAACTCGATCGGCTGGCCGCGGGTGTAGCTGCTGTCGAACACGGTGCCGTCCAGCAGCTTGCCTTCGTAGTTGACCTTGACCTTGCTGTTCGGGAACGGGCGTTCGCCGGAGCCGGCACGGATCACCTGGTACTGCAGGCCCGACGCGGTGGTCACCACGCCCGGCACGGTCTTGTTCCTGGCCAGGAAATCATTGCCGGCGCGGCGGTTGGTCTCACCCTGGGCCGCGGCCTTGGCCTGCATTTCCGCCTGCTGGGCGGCCATGAAGCCTTCCATCGTGGCCTGGGCCTGCTCGGCGGTCATCTTCGGGGTGCCCTTGGCGAACGCGGTCTGCACGGCGTCAAACAGCGCATCCAGGTCCAGATGGTCCTTCAGCGGCGTCAGCGACGGGCCCACGGCATAGCTGCCCAGCATCAGGCCGACCTTTTCACGGTCCACCTTCGGCGCCGGGGTGCCCGGAGCCACGCCCGGAACCGGCTGGCCGGCCTTGACGGCCATGGCCATGCGCAGCGCCTGGTCGGTATTCTGGGCCTCTTCCTGGCTGATCAGCGGCTGCTTGCCTTCGAAGGCATTGGTCACCGCACGACGCAGGGCGGCGATGTCGATCTGGTCGGCGATCGGTTCGAAGGACTTGGCCACGTCCATACCAATGGCGTAACCGACTTTTTCACGCTGGGAGGTCAAAGCAGAAGTCTCCTTGGCGGCCGCGCCTGCGGCCGGTTGTTGCGACATCACGGTACCGGTGGCACCCATCGCCAGAATCAGAACCGACGCCGCGGCGCCGCGCATTCCCATCTTCATTCGCTGCTTTCCTGGAAGTGACTGGACGCCGACGTCGGCGCGAAAGCGATCATTGTCGCACGCACGTGCGAGATGTCGAGGATGTCAGCGCTTTGCGGGCGCGACGGACAGCTCGCGTTCGATTGCGGCGACCAATGCCGGATCATCGGGCTTGATCTTGCTGGGGAACTGCGCGACCACCCGGCCATCGCGCGCCAGCAGGTATTTATGGAAGTTCCAGCCCGGCGCCACACCCGTGGCCGCCGTCAGCCGCTGATACAGCGGCGTGGCCTCCGCGCCGGTGACCTGCACCTTCTGGAACATCGGGAATTTCACGCCATAGGTAAGGGTGCAGAACTCCTGGATCTCTTTCTCGCTGCCCGGCTCCTGGCCCTTGAAGTCGTTGGACGGGAAGCCCAACACCGAGAAGCCGCGCGCGGCGTACCTGGTCTGCAGCGTCTCCAGGGCCTCGTACTGCGGGGTGAAGCCACACTTGCTGGCGGTATTGACCACCAGCAGGACCTTGCCGCCGTACTGCTTCTCGAGATTGACCTCGGCCTTGCCGGCCAGCGGCCGGTAGTTGAGGTCGAGCAGATCGGCGGCCTGGGCGGTGCCGGCACCCAGCAACCCGGCCAGCAGCAGTCCACTGCCCCAGCGACGGGTGCGCGCCCGGGTGGCGTGGAACGGGGACCGCACGGGCTGGGACTGGGGCATGGAAAACTCCGGTAAAGGTGCTGGAAACCCTGTCATGCAGGGGCAGGCGGACTATATCACCGGGGGTTTTCGGCGGGCGTTCAAGCTGTACCAACCAACGGTTGGCACCTACCGTGTGGGGATTTCCAGGCGATTGACGCACGTGGCCATCACGCCGCTGAATGCTCGCGGACCGGATCCGCTGCGTTGCCACAACATTTATTGCTGTGATATCAATGAGTTGACCACCGCATTCAGGTCCTGCAATGCCCCTGCCATCAGTTGGGGCGTGTCGGGTATTGCACTTGGCCGTGTCGGTGTTATAGTTGCATACAACACCAGTCACCTGATGCAGGGGAAGCCCATGAACCGCATGCGCCACCACTCCGCCAAAGCTCTCACGGCCGCGTCCGCGCTGCTGCTGCTGGGCTGGTTCAGCATCCCCGCCGGTGACCGTGGCAGCGATACCGCCACCGGTGCGCTTGAAAGCCCGCAGGACGCAGGCGTCATCAAGGCAGGGACCGCCGACGGCGCCCCCACGCCTCCCCGCCGGCTGCACAGCTCACTGTCCATGCCTTACTTCTCATTCGCACAGTCGCTGAACCCACGGAGCTGACCATGAGCGATATCCAATGGAGCGATGGTGCTCCGATCTACCGTCAGCTGAAAGAACGCGTGATTGCCATGATGCTCGACAGCATCATCAAGCCCGGCGACGCGCTGCCTTCGGTTCGACAGGTGGCCGCCGAGTACCAGCTCAATCCCATCACCGTGTCGCGCGCCTACCAGGAACTGGCCGATGAAGGCCTGGTCGAGAAGCGCCGCGGCCTGGGCATGTTCATGACCGAAGAAGCGGCCACGCAGCTGCGCAGCAGCGAACGCGACCGGTTCCTCAATGAAGAATGGCCGCTGGTCCTGGAGCGCATCCAGCGCCTGGGCCTGCACCTCGACGAATTGCTGCCCCAGGGGAAATCCTCATGAATGCCGTTGCTAGTGATGTCGTCATTTCCGCTCGTGGCCTGCGCAAGGCCTATAAGTCGACCCTCGCGCTGGACAACACCAGCTTCACCATCGCCCCGGGCCGGATCACCGGCCTGATCGGCCCCAACGGCGCGGGCAAGACCACCCTGCTCAAGGCACTGCTGGGTCTGACTCCGGTGCAAGGCGAGCTGAGCGTGCTTGGGCTGGACCCGACCGTGCAGCGCAACGCATTGATGAACGATGTGTGCTTCATCGCCGACGTGGCGGTGCTGCCGCGCTGGATGAAGGTGCGCGAGGCGATCGATTTCGTGGCCGGGGTGCACCCGCGCTTCGACCGTGTCCGCTGCGAACGCTTCCTGGCCTCCACCAAACTGCAGCCGCGGCAGCGCGTGCGCGAACTGTCCAAGGGCATGATCGTGCAGCTGCACCTGGCGCTGGTGATGGCCATCGACGCCAAGGTGCTGGTGCTGGACGAGCCCACCCTGGGCCTGGACATCCTGTACCGCAAGGAGTTCTACCAGCGCCTGCTGGAAGACTATTTCGACGAACAGAAGACGATCATCGTGACCACCCACCAGGTGGAAGAGATCGAACACATCCTTACCGACGTGATGTTCATCCGCGACGGCCGCATCGTGCTCACCACCGACATGGAAGACGTCGGCGAGCGCTACACCGAAGTGCTGGTGTCGGCCGAAACGCTGGAAGCGGCGCGTGCGCTCAAGCCGATCGACGAGCGCAGCCTGCCGTTCGGCAAGACCGTGCTGCTGTTTGATGGGGTGCCGCGCGCCCAGCTCACGCCGCTTGGCGAAATCCGCAGCCCGGGGCTGGCGGATCTGTTCGTGGCCATCATGAAGGGAACCTACGCATGAACACCGTCCACTTCCACCCCATCAGCAAGGCCAGCACGTTCAAGTGGCTGCTCAAGCGCGAATACTGGGAAAACCGCGGCGGGTTCCTGTGGGCACCGTTGATTGCCGGCGGCATTTCGCTGGTGATGAGCCTGATCGGCATCCTGCTCGGCCTGTGGGGCCTGCGCCGCGCGGCCGAGAGCGGCGACCTGCACATCGACAACACCAACATCAACGTCAACGGCCTGGACCTGAAGCTGCTGACCGCCAACATGGATGCCAAGGGCATGGCCGACCTGGGCAACGCCCTGGATGCCACCCTGGTACTGAGCTCGCTGTGGCCGTTCGTGGTGCTGGCCTTCGTGGTGTTCTTCTACTGCCTGGGTGCGCTGTACGACGACCGCCGCGACCGCAGCATCCTGTTCTGGAAGTCGCTGCCGCTGTCGGACACCCAGACCGTGCTGTCCAAGGCGCTGAGCGCGCTGTTGGTCGCCCCGCTCATTGCCGTGGTGGCCTCGGTGCTGACCATGTTCGGCTTCATGTTGATCCTCTCGGTGGTGGTGCTGGCCCACGGCGGCAATCCGCTGACCCTGATCTGGGGCCCGGCCAGCCCGCTGGCTTTCGTGGCCAGCCACCTGTCCTGGCTGCCGGTGTACCTGCTGTGGGCGCTGCCGACCGTGGGCTGGTTGCTGATGTGGTCGGCCTGGGCAAAGTCCAAGCCGTTCCTGTGGGCGGTGATGCTGCCGCTGTTCGCCGGCATCATCGTCAGCACCACCCACGTGATGGAGCTGTTCAACATGACCAGCGGCTGGTTCTGGCAGCACATCGTCGGCCGCCTGCTGCTGGGCACGCTGCCGGGCAGCGACCTGTTCTACCGCACCGACCAGTTGCAGTCGGTGATGCGCGACAGCGACAACGTGGCCGCCGCCCTGTCGCCGGCCAGCCAGCTGGCCGCGCTGGGCCTGCCCGAGCTGTGGATCGGCGCTGCTGCCGGTGCCGTGTTCATCATCATCGCCATCCGCCTGCGCCGCCGCGCCGGCGAAATCTGACCCTGCTCCCCTCGAGGACCCTGCCCATGATCCGCAATCTAGCCATCGCTTCCCTGCTGTTGCTGCCGCTGACCGCACTGGCCGATGAGCCGCAGTGCAAGTTCAACGCCCCGCGCGATCTCAAGCTCGACGTGGCCGGTGCCAAGGCGATCGTGTTCGAGGTCAACCAGCACGACCTGGTGCTGCAGGCCGGCCCGGGCGCTGCCCAGCTCGGCGGCCGTGCCTGCGCCTCCAATGCCGACTGGCTGAGCCAACTGACCGTGACCCAGCAGAAGGTCGGCGACAAACTGGTGGTGAAGCTGCAGCGCGAAAACCAGGGGCTGAACTGGAACATGGGCGGCAACAGCTACGCCTACCTGGACCTGCGCGGCACCATCCCGGCCAACGTGCTGGTGCAGATGAAGGTGGGCTCGGGCGATGCCAGCGTGACCGGCGCGCATTCGCTCAGCGCCGATGTCGGCTCGGGCGACATCACGCTGCGCGACATCAAGGGCCTGGTCACCGCAGCGATCGGCTCGGGCGATGTCGAGCTCGACGGCGCCGGCGCACTGAACCTGCTGTCGATCGGCTCGGGCGATTTCACCGCCCGCAACCTGCATGGCAACGCCGCAGTCGGCACGATCGGCTCGGGCGACCTGACCCTGGACGGCGTGGCCGGCAATGTCGACATCAAAACGGTCGGTTCGGGCGATGTGGACCTGCGCCAGGTCAAGGGCAACGTGAGCCTGGGCAACATCGGCTCGGGCGATTTCGAAGCACGCGGCGTCGGTGGCAACGTCAAGGTGGAGCGTCATGGTTCGGGCGATGTCACGGTCCGCGATGTGGGCGGCGACCTGACGGTGGCCAACAGCGGCAGCGGCGACATCAACCACAGCGACGTGCGCGGCAAGGTGCAGCTGCCGCGCGGCAAATAATGGGAGCCTCACCATGAACATGCGACTGCTGCTCCCTACCCTGCTGTTGTGCCTGCCGTTGGCTGCCTGCAGCAACGCCGATTCCAACAGGACCGACCCGGCCACCGGCAAGCCGGTGGTGGATGCCGGTTCAATCGGCGAAAAGGTGAAAGCTGCCACCGACAAGGCGCGCGTGGAGATCGCCAAGGGCAACATCAAGATTTCCAACGACCAGTCCGACAAGGCCGAGATCACCCCGCAGGGCGACCTGCTGATCAACGGCACTGCGGTGACCATCGACGCCCAGCAACGGGCGCTGCTGCTGGACTACCGCAAGCAGGTGGAGGCGCTGGCCGGCGCGGGCATGGACATCGGCGTGGCCGGTGCCAGCCTGGGCGTGAAGGCCGCCGGCGAAGCCCTGCGCGGGGTGTTTTCCGGCGACACCCAGGGCATCGAGGAGCGGGTGAACGCCGAAGCGGCCAAGATCGAAGCCAGCGCCAAGCAGCTGTGCGAGCTGCTGCCGACGATGATGGCCAGGCAGCAGGCACTGGCGGCGGCGCTTCCGGCATTCAAGCCGTACGCCACCATGGACCAGAGCGACATCGACGACTGCCACAGCTGAGCCCACGGCACCTGCGGCATACGGTCGCAGGCAGGCCCGCTGCACGGGGGGAGGGCTACACTAGCCCTCCCCTTTTTTGTGCACTGCCGGCCATGAAGAAGCTGTACCTCCTGCTGTTGGCCCTGTTCTGCCTTGCCGCCACCGGCTGCGACCAGGAATACCGCAACCACCGCGCCGAGCGCGGCAAGCCCAAGATCACCGTCAGCGACGGCATGGTCACCGTGCGCCGCGCGCCAGCGCCGAACATCATCGTGCTGCCCAACGGCCACATGAAGATCGACGAAATCGAGGTCCCGCTCAACGACAGCCAGCATGCGCTGCTGCAGCAGATGTTCGGCCAGCTGCAGGTGTTGCGCCAGAACACCCTCACCGACGCGCCCTACGACCCGGACAAACGCGCGGTGAAGATCCAGGTGCCGCCGGGCATGCAGCCGATCCCGCCGGACCTGGTCACGCGTGTTCCGCAGTTCAAGGATTACACCGAGACGTTCGACAATTTGATGGCGGATCGGCGGTAAGCGCCCACGTCCACGTCAAACGCAAAAGCTCTGGCCTGCAGGATTCTGCGCGCAGGGCCGGCGGGTGCGGGGGTACGGGGGGCGCCGTGAACCCCCCTCCGGGGCCCGGAGGGCGGTTTACGGCGTGTCCCGTAAGGGGCTGCCCGACGGCCGCCCCGCTCGCAGAGATGGAAACGCTGCTGTTAGCTGTAGCCTTTAGCTTTTAACCACCACCACCAGCATGAATGCCGCCAGCAGTAAGCGCCGCCGGATCCAGCAACCGGCGCAGCTCGGCTTCGCTCAAACCACTGTCTTCCTTGGCCACGTCCAGCACCGGGCGCTGCTCCTTGTAGGCGCGCTTGGCGATGGCCGCGGCCTTTTCGTAACCGATGATCGGATTCAACGCCGTCACCAGGATGGGATTGCGGCCCAGCGCTTCGCGTACCCGGTCCTCGCGCACCTTCAGCCCGACGATGGCCGTGTCGGCCAGCAGTCGCGAAATATTGGAGAGCAGGCCGATGCCATCCAGCAGGTTTGCCGCGATCAGCGGCAGCGTCACGTTCAACTGGAAGTTGCCCGTCTGCCCCGCCACCGTGATCGCCGTGTGGTGCCCGATCACCTGCGCGCACACCATCACCGTCGCTTCGGGAATCACCGGATTGACCTTGCCCGGCATGATCGAACTGCCTGGCTGCAGCGCCGGCAGCTCGATCTCGCCCAGGCCCGCCAGCGGACCGGCATTCATCCAGCGCAGGTCGTTGGCGATCTTGATCAGCGCCACCGCCAGCGCGTTGAGCTGGCCGGACAGCTCCACCGCATCGTCCTGCGCCGCCAGCCCCTCGAACTTGTTTTCCGCACTGTCAAAGCGCACCCCGGTCTGCTGCTTCAGGCGCTTGGCCACCCGCTCGCCAAAGCGCGGGTCGGCGTTGATGCCCGTGCCGATCGCCGTGCCGCCCAGTGGCAGCCGGCGCAGCCGCTTCAGACTGTCTTCCAGCCGCTCCTGCGCCGACGACAACTGCGCCGACCACGTACCGAATTCCTGCTCAAAGGTCAGCGGCATCGCATCCATCAAATGCGTGCGGCCAGTCTTGACCACCTTGCGCAGCGCGCGCCCGCGCTTGTCGATCGTTTTGCGCAGGTGCACCAGCGCCGGCAGCAGCTGTTCCTGCACGCCCAGCAACGCCGACACGCGCAGTGCCGTCGGGATCACATCGTTCGAACTCTGGCCCTGGTTGACGTGGTCGTTGGGGTGCACCGTGGTCTTGCCCGCCTTGCCCGCACGGTTGGCCAGCGTGGCGATCACCTCGTTGGCATTCATGTTCGACGAGGTACCCGACCCGGTCTGGTAGATGTCGATCGGGAAGTGCGCGTCGTGGCGGCCTTCAGCCACTTCACCGGCCGCGCTTTCAATCGCCTTGGCGATGTTCTTCGGCAGGTGGCCCAGCTCGGCGTTGACCGCAGCTGCGGCGCCTTTCACCAGACCCAGCGCGCGGATGAACCCGCGCGGCATGCGCTGGCCCGACACCGGGAAATTGTCCACCGCGCGCTGCGTCTGCGCGCCCCACAGCGCATCTGCAGGTACCTGCAGTTCGCCCATGCTGTCGTGCTCGGTCCTGAAACCCTTGCTCATTGCGTCACTCCGCGATTCTTTCAGTGGGGAAAGGGAACGGCGGCTGGCAACGGGCCTTCATTCCCTGGCTGGCGGCTGCGATCACGATACTCCCAAGCGGGAATGAATCCCAACGGCAGCACGCTTCGGCTAGACTCGAAATTCGTGTTCATTCAGGCATCACCACTTTCCATGGGCGACGACCCGCACTGTAGTCCCTCGCACGCCGCGTCCGCGGCCCGCTTTTCCGCCGTCACCTGCAGCGCGCTGCGCCGGGGCCGGCCATGATCGTCGGCAACCTGCTGCTCCTGCTGCTGGCCCTGTTCCTGGTCGTACTCAACGGCTTCTTCGTGGCCGCCGAGTTCGCCCTGGTCAAACTGCGCCACACCCAGGCCGTCGGCCTGGCCGCCAAGCACGGCTGGCGCGGCCGCCTGCTGCTCAACGTGCATTCGCACCTCGATGCCTACCTCTCGGCCTGCCAGCTCGGCATCACCCTGTCCTCGCTGGGCTTGGGCTGGGTCGGTGAACCGGCGTTCGCGCACCTGCTGCAGCCGCTGTTCGATGCGCTGGGCATGGGCCCGGAAGGCGCACGCCTGACCGCCTTCATCATCGCCTTCAGCCTGATCTCGTTCCTGCACATCGTGCTCGGCGAACTGGCGCCGAAGTCCATGGCGATCCGCCGCCCCGAAGCCATGTCGCTGTGGACCGCCGCGCCGCTGTACCTGTTCTACTGGGCCATGTTCCCGGCGATCTGGCTGCTCAACCACAGCGCCAACGCGCTGTTGCGGCTGGCCGGCTGGGGCGATGTGGAGCACACCTCGCACCGCTACTCACGCGAGGAACTCAAGCTCATCGTCGCGCGCCAGCAGCCCGGCGCCGACGCGCCCGACCAGGACCTGACCCTGATGAGCCACGCGCTGGAGCTGCCCGAGCTGGTGGCCGGCGACCTGATGCGCCCGCGCGAACACATGCGCGTGTTCCGCCAGGGCATGGGCCTGGCCGAGGTGATGGCCGAATTCGCCGAAAGCCGCTACAGCCGCTACCCGTGGTTCGACGTCGACGGCGAGGAAGTGCTGGGCATCCTGCACATGAAGGACCTGCTGGTGGAGATCGCCCGCGGCCATCCCACCGACGACCTGCGCGCCCTGCTCCGCCCGGCCAACCTGATCGCGCTGGAAACCCCGGTCACCGCCGTGCTCGAACGCTTCCGCACCGGCACCACGCACATGGCGCTGTGCGTGGAGGAACACGGCCGCATCCTGGGCTATTTCACCCTGGAAGACCTGCTGGAAGTGGTGGTGGGCGACATCGAGGACGAGTACCCGCACGTGGTCAAGGACGCCCCTACCCGCGGCGCCGACGGCACCCTGCTGGTGGCCGGCTCCACCTCCATCTTCCGGCTGGAGCGCCTGCTCGGCCGCGACCTGGCCGCCCCCGAGCACCTCAACTCGGTCGGCGGGCTGATCGTGCACCAGCTCCAGCGCCTGCCCGAGGAAGGCGAAGCGGTGCGCATCGACGGCCAGCTGTTCACCGTCAAGCGCATGGCCGGACACCGTATCCAGGCCGTGACCGTACGCCTGGCGCCCGAAGAGGCCGACGAGGACCCCGGCGCAGCGTAGAATGACGGCCCCCGCCGTCATTGCCCTGCGACCGCCATGTCCGAATTCGCCCTGCTCGCCCTGTCCCCGCTCGATGGCCGCTATGCCGGCAAGGTCGACGCGCTGCGTCCGATCTTCTCCGAATACGGCCTGATCAAGGCCCGCGTGAAGGTCGAAGTGGAGTGGCTGCTGGCCCTGGCCAACGAACCAGGCATTGCCGAGCTGGCGCCGTTCCCGGCCGCCGCGACCGCCCGCCTGCGCGCGCTGGCCGATGATTTCGCCCCGGCCCATGCCGCCCGGGTGAAGGAAATCGAGCGCACCACCAACCACGACGTCAAGGCCGTGGAGTACTTCATCAAGGAACAGCTCAAGGATGACGCCGAGCTGGCCCCGGCCCTGGAATTCGTGCATTTCGCCTGCACCAGCGAAGACATCAACAACCTCAGCTACGGCCTGATGCTGGAAGAGGCCCGCCGCACCGTGCTGCTGCCGTCGCTGGACGACATCGCCGCCCGCCTGCGCGCCCTGGCCCATGCCCAGGCCGAACAGCCCATGCTGTCGCGCACCCACGGCCAGACCGCCTCGCCCACCACCCTGGGCAAGGAAGTGGCCAACGTGGTCGCCCGCCTGGAGCGCCAGCGCCGCCAGATCGCTGCCGTCGAACTGACCGGCAAGATCAACGGCGCGGTCGGCAACTACAACGCCCACGCCATCGCCTACCCGGACGTGGACTGGCCGGCCTTCGCCAAGCGCTTCGTGGAAAGCCTGGGCCTGGTGTTCAACCCCTACACCACCCAGATCGAGCCGCACGACAACATCGCCGAGATCGGCGACGCCGCACGCCGCGCCAACATCATCCTGATCGACCTGGCCCGCGACATCTGGGGCTACATCTCGCTGGGTTACTTCAAGCAGAAGCTCAAGGAAGGCGAAGTCGGCTCCTCGACCATGCCGCACAAGGTCAACCCGATCGACTTCGAGAACGCCGAAGGCAACTTCGGCATCGCCAACGCCCTGTTCGAGCATTTCAGCGCCAAACTGCCGATCAGCCGCTGGCAGCGCGACCTGACCGACTCCACCGTGCTGCGCGCGGTGGGCACCGCCTTCGGCCACAGCCAGGTGGCGCTGGACTCGCTGGCCAAGGGCCTGGGCAAGCTGACCGTGAACCCCGAGCGCCTCAACGCCGACCTGGATGCGTCGTGGGAAGTGCTGGCCGAAGCCGTGCAGACCGTGATGCGCCGTTACGGCCTGCCCAACCCCTACGAACAGCTCAAGGCCCTGACCCGTGGCCAGGGCATCACCGCCGACTCCATGAAGGCCTTCGTCGAATCGCTGGACCTGCCGGAAGATGCGAAGCAGGGCCTGCGCGAGCTGACCCCAGGTGGGTATATCGGCCTGGCCGCCGATCTGGCCAAGGCGATCTGATCGCGTTGATCAGGCAGTGACCCCGGACGGGGCGCCGGAATATCCGGTGCCCCGTTTTTCGTTTGGCGCCGCGTGGGCCGACCAACGGTCGGCGCTACCGGGGGCACGCGCGACAGTGCGGCGCAGGTGCAGATCCTGTTCAACCAGCGGACAATGGCGAGACGAGCGCGCGCTTCGTCCGCTGCGCCAATCGCATTCCGTCTACACGCTTCAAGGATTCCCCCATGGCCATCCGCAAGACCAAAACCCCCGTCATCGAAGTCCAGGCCCGCCCCGGCCTGCCGCTGGGCATGCCCGCCGCCACCTTCCTGCGCGACTACTGGCAGAAGCGCCCGCTGCTGATCCGCGGCGCCTTCCCCGATTTTGAAACCCCGCTCCAGCCCGAAGACCTGGCCGGCCTGGCCTGCGAGGAAACCGCCCTCGCCCGCCTCATCACCCATGACCGCGCCACCGACGGCTGGACCGTGCGCAGCGGCCCGTTCCAGGAAGAAGAATTCCCCGGCATGCCCGACCACGACTGGACCCTGCTGGTCCAGGACGTGGACAAGTGGGACCCGGATGTACGCGCCCTGATCGGCCACTTCGACTTCCTGCCGCGCTGGCGCATGGACGATGTGATGATCAGCTTCGCCGCCACCGGCGGCTCGGTCGGCGCCCATGTCGACCAGTACGACGTGTTCCTGCTGCAGGCTTATGGACACCGCCGCTGGCAGATCGACGCCAGCGAATCCACCAAGGGCAAGCGCCCGCCGCTGGAATTCCGCGACGACGTCGAGCTCAAGCTGCTGCGCCGCTTCAAACCCACCCACGACTGGGTGCTCGAACCCGGCGACATGCTGTACCTGCCGCCCCAAGTGCCGCACAACGGCGTGGCCGAAGACCCCTGCCTGACCTTCTCCTTCGGCATGCGCGCCCCGGCCTCGGCCGAGCTGATCAGCGACTACCTGGACACCCTGATCATGGATGCCGACGAGGCCATCCGTTACCAGGACCCGGACCTGAAGGTGCCCGAAGACCCCAACGAAATCGATGCCGTGGCCATGGGCCGCGTGGTCCAGGCGCTCAACGCCATCCGCATGAACGACCCGGACCGTCTTGGCGACTGGTTCGGCCGCTTCATCACCACCTACCGCGCCGCCGGTGACGTGGTCGCCTCCGGCGAGGCCCTGCCCCGCGAAGAGATCGAAGCCGCCCTGGCCGAAGGCATCGAACTGGGCCGCCATCCCTGGGCCCGCCTGGCCTGGCGCCGGGCCAAGCGTGGCGCCAGCCTGTACTGCAGCGGCCTGGAATTTGCCCTGCCGGTGAAGGATGCCCAGGCCCTGGCCGCCGCCGAACAGGTCGGTGCCGGCCTGTACCAGAAGCTCTCGGCCAAGGGCCGCGACGCCCTGCATGAACTGGTGGCCGGCGGCTACTATCAGTTGCTCGACGGCGACGCATTCGACGACGAAGACGACTACGCCGACGAAGAGGTAGCCGAATACGAAATCATCGACGCCACCGAAACGGTCGACGTCGTCGAGGATGAAGACGTCGAAGCCAACGTGCACGAAGTGACCATCCACGAAGACGGCGTCGAAGTGATCGTTGATTTCGACGACACCGATGACAGCGACGACCCGGCCGTCGGCACCCCCGACGGCGGCGCCGGCTCCTGACATGGCAGGGCCCGGCATCCAGGTCGAGGTGGTCGATTACCCCGGCCACCGGGCCCTGCTGCACCAGGTCCGCCACACCGTGTTCGTCGACGAACAACGGGTGCCGGCCGAGCTGGAGATCGATGCACTGGATCCGCTCAGCGTGCACGTGCTGGCCCGCGACGCGCAGGGCCAGCCGATAGGCGCCGGCCGGTTGACCCCGGATGGCCGGATCGGGCGCATGGCGGTGCTGGCCAGCGTGCGCAGCCAGGGCGTGGGCGAACAGCTGCTGCTGGCCCTGGTCGACGCAGCCCGCCAGCGCGGCTGGCGCGAAATCACCCTGCACGCCCAGCTGCCGGCCCGTGCGTTCTACGCCCGCCAGGGCTTCCTGCCGCATGGCGCGCTGTTCGAGGAAGCCGGCATCGCCCACCAGCACATGCGCCGCGTGCTGGACGGGGCGGTGAACATCGACAACGCCGATGAGGCGGTGGCCATCACTACCGCCCTGGTCCACCGCGCCCGCCGCCAGCTGTGGATCCACAGCCGCGTGCTCGACCCAGGGCTGCTGGACGCCCCGCCGGTACTGGAGGCGCTGCGGCGCTTGGCCACGGCCCGCCACGACAAGCAGGTCAACCTGATCGTCCACGATGCCGCCGCCATCGCCCAGGCCGGTTCTCCCCTGCTCGGCCTGGTCCAACGCCTGCCCACGGCGTTCCGGGTACGCCAGGTCACCGACCCGATCGACCGTGCCCTGGCCTCGGCCTGCCTGCTCAACGATGCCGGCGACTACTACTTTCGTCTGAGCGGCCTGCGTTCCGACGGCGAAGCCGGGCTTTCGCTGCCGGCACGTTCGCGGCCGTTGCAGGACGGTTTGCAGCGCGTATGGGAACGTTCGCGCGATTGCAGCGAACTGCGCGCGCTCGGCCTCTAGCCCCTTTCCCGGTCCCGAACCTGTCTGGGAATGACACCACGGCCCCGCCGCAGGCCGTTCCGGTGCCCCTTCCTGTCTCGATGGGGGTACAATTTGGACCGTTAGATACCGCCCGTGCAGGGCTATTCATTTTCCCTGCCGGATCATCGAAGCCTTACCCCACAAGCGAATCCGACCCTCCATCGTGGACAATCAACTGAAGCAGTTTGCGCAGTCTTCGCAGCTCGCCGGCGGCAACGCCTCCTATATCGAGGATCTGTACGAGCAGTACCTCGTTTCTCCGGACAGTGTCGATCCCAAATGGAAGACCTACTTCGACGGCTTCAAGGGCCGCGAAGCCGGTGACATTCCGCACTCGGCCGTCATCGCCCATATCGCCGACGCCGCCAAAAACGCCGTCAAGGGCGGCGGCAACTCCGGTGCCGGCGACGAACGCGAACGCAATGTCGGTCGCCTGATCACGGCGTACCGGTCGCGCGGCCACCTGGATGCGCGCCTCGACCCGCTGGGCCTGGCCCAGGCCGTCAACTCGCCGGACCTCGGCCTGCCGTTCCACAGCCTGTCCGAAGGCGACCTCAACGCCGAGTTCAGCACCGGCGGTGTCGGTGGCCAGCCGCGCATGAAACTGCGCGACCTGTTCGAGCGCCTGAAGAAGACCTACACCGGCTCGATCGGTGCGGAATTCATGCACATCTCCGAGGTCGAGCAGCGCCAGTGGATCTACCAGCGCCTGGAACTGGCCGGTGGCAACTACAGCCTGGACGCCGCTACCCAGCGCCGCACGCTGGAGCGCCTGACCGCCGCCGAAGGCCTGGAACGCTACCTGCACACCAAGTACGTTGGCCAGAAGCGCTTCTCGCTGGAAGGCGGCGATTCGCTGATCCCGATGATGGACACCATCATCCGTGACGCCGGCAAGGATGGCGTCAAGGACGTGGTGGTGGGCATGGCCCACCGCGGCCGCCTCAACGTGCTGGTCAATACCCTGGGCAAGAACCCGCGCAAGCTGTTCGACGAATTCGAAGGCAAGTTCGAGCACGACGAGCACGCCTCGGCCGGCGATGTGAAGTACCACATGGGCTTCTCGGCCGACGTGGCCACCGACGGTGGCCCGGTCCACCTGGCGCTGGCGTTCAACCCGTCGCACCTGGAAATCGCCGACCCGGTCGTGGCCGGTTCCGTGCGTTCGCGCCAGGAGCGCCGCAAGGATACCGCGCGCAAGCAGGTCATGCCGATCCTGATCCACGGCGACGCGGCCTTCTCCGGCCAGGGCGTGGTCATGGAACTGTTCCAGATGTCGCAGGCCCGCGGCTTCGCCGTCGGTGGCACCGTGCACATCGTGGTGAACAACCAGGTCGGCTTCACCACCTCGAACCCGGAAGACACCCGCTCGACCCGTTATGCCACCGACGTGGCCAAGATGATCGCCGCGCCCGTGCTGCACGTGAACGGTGACGATCCCGAAGCGGTGGTGTTTGTTGCGAAGCTGGCCTTCGAGTTCCGCCAGAAGTTCGCCAAGGACGTGGTCATCGACCTGATGTGCTACCGCCGTTGGGGCCACAACGAGGCCGACGAGCCGGCCATCACCCAGCCGCTGATGTACCAGGTGATCCGCAAGCACCAGACCACCCGCGAGCTGTACGCCGCGCAGCTGGAACAGGCGGGCGTGATCGCCGTCGGTGCCGGCAAGGCGATGGTCGATGCCTACCGCGAGAAGCTGGACGCCGGTGAAGTCACCACCGAACTGGCCAAGGTCGAAAAGACCCCGCCGAGCAGCGCGCTGTTCGTCGATTGGCCCAAGCTGCTGGAAGGCAAGCTGTCCGATCCGGTCTCCACCAAGGTGGACCCGGCCAGGCTGAAGCAGCTGGCCAACCTGATCAACACCGTGCCGGCCGAAGTGGAACTGCATTCGCGCGTATCCAAGGTGTACGACGACCGCCGCAAGATGGCGGCCGGCGACATCCCGGGCGACTGGGGCTTTGCCGAAAACCTGGCCTACGCCACCCTGCTCGACGAAGGCCATGCACTGCGCCTGGTCGGCCAGGACGTGGGCCGCGGTACGTTCACCCACCGCCACGCGATCCTGCACGACCAGAAGACCGACAGCTACTACCTGCCGCTGCGGCAGCTGGTGGATTCGCCGGAAAAGGCCACCATCATCGATTCTCTGCTCAGCGAAGAAGCGGTGATGGCCTATGAGTACGGGTTCTCCACCACCGATCCCAACACCCTGTGCATCTGGGAAGGCCAGTTCGGCGATTTCGCCAACGGCGCCCAGGTGGTGATCGACCAGTTCATCGCTGCCGGCGAAGCCAAGTGGGGCCGTATCACCGGCCTGACCCTGCTGCTGCCGCACGGTTATGAAGGGCAAGGCCCGGAACACAGCTCGGCGCGCCTGGAGCGCTTCCTGCAGCTGTGCGCGCTGGAGAACATGCTGGTGGTGGTGCCCTCCACCCCGGCGCAGGCCTTCCACATGCTGCGTCGCCAGCTGCACCTGACCACCCGCAAGCCGCTGGTGGTGATGTCGCCCAAGTCGCTGCTGCGCCACAAGCTGGCCGTGTCGAGCCTGGACGAGCTGGCCAACGGCGAATTCCAGCACCTGATCGGCGATGCCAAGGCAGACGCGAAGAAGGTCAAGCGCGTGGTGCTGTGCTCGGGCAAGGTCTACTACGACCTGCTGGAAGACCAGACCAGGCGCGGCCAGGACGACGTGGCCATCATCCGCGTGGAACAGCTGTACCCGTTCCCGCGCGCGCTGCTGGCGGCCGAACTGAAGAAGTACGGCAAGGCCACCGACGTGGTGTGGACGCAGGAAGAACCGCAGAACCAGGGTGCGTGGTACCAGATCCGCCACCACCTGCAGTTCTGCCTGGCCGATGGCCAGAGCCTGCACTACGCCGGTCGCGCCCGTTCGGCCTCGCCGGCTGCCGGTCACATGGCCGACCACATCATCGAACAGCAGAAGCTGGTCGCCGATGCACTGGTCAACCCGTTCAACGACGCGGTCGCTGAATAACTTTCCCTCATTCCAGAAAAGACAAACCAGGAAGCCCCCGCATGGCCACCGAAGTCAAAGCCCCGGTACTGCCCGAATCCGTCGCCGACGGCACCATCGCCACCTGGCACAAGAAGGTCGGCGACGCCGTCAAGCGTGACGAAAACCTGCTCGACCTGGAAACCGACAAGGTCGTGCTGGAAGTGCCGTCGCCGGTTGATGGCGTGCTGAAGGAAATCAAGTTCGAGGTGGGTGCCACGGTGACCTCCAGCCAGGTCGTGGCGGTCATCGAGGAAGGCGCCGTCGCCGCGGCCCCGGCCCCGGCTGCTGAAGCCAAGCCGGCTGCTGCTCCGGCGGCTGCCGCTGCTCCGGCCGCCGCTGCCGCGCCGGCCCCGGCGTCGAAGTCCGCTGCCGATGCCCTGCCCCCGGGTGCGCGCTTCACCGCCATCACCGAAGGCGTGAACCCGGCTGATGTTGACGGCACCGGCCGTCGCGGCGCGGTGACCAAGGAAGACATCGTCAACTTCGCCCGCAACGGCGGCGCCGGCAAGGCCGGTGGCGCACGTCCGGAAGAACGCGTGCCGATGACCCGCATCCGCAAGCGCATCGCCGAGCGCCTGATGGAGTCCAAGAACTCCACCGCCATGCTGACCACCTTCAACGAAGTCGACCTGTCCAAGGTGTCGGCCGCGCGCAAGGACCTGCAGGACGAGTTCGTCAAGGCGCACGGCATCAAGCTGGGCTTCATGAGCTTCTTCGTGAAGGCCGCCGCCAACGCGCTGCAGCGCTTCCCGCTGGTCAACGCCTCGATCGACGGCGAAGACATCATCTACCACGGCTACTCGGACATCTCCATCGCGGTCTCGACCGAGAAGGGCCTGGTCACGCCGGTGCTGCGCAACGTCGAGCGCATGTCGTTCGCCGACATCGAAAAGACCATTGCCGACTACGCCAAGAAGGCCCGTGACGGCAAGCTGAGCCTGGAAGAACTGCAGGGCGGCACGTTCACCGTGACCAACGGCGGCACCTTCGGTTCGCTGCTGTCCACCCCGATCATCAACCCGCCGCAGAGCGCCATCCTGGGCATGCACGCCATCAAGGAGCGTCCGATCGCCCAGAACGGCCAGGTCGTGATCGCGCCGATGATGTACCTGGCGATGTCCTACGACCACCGCATCATCGATGGCAAGGATTCGGTGCAGTTCCTGGTGGACATCAAGAACCAGCTGGAAAACCCGGGCCGCATGCTGTTCGGCCTGTAAGACCTCCCGCCCCTCCGCGCCTGCGCGGAGGGGTTCTGGTAAAGCATCAAGGAATTTTCAATGGCTGAACAATTCGACGTTGTCGTCATCGGTGCCGGTCCGGCCGGCTATCACGCCGCCATCCGCGCCGCGCAGCTGGGTCTGAAGACCGCCTGCATCGACGCCGCCCTGGGCAAGGATGGCAAGCCGGCGCTCGGCGGTACCTGCCTGCGCGTGGGCTGCATTCCGTCCAAGGCGCTGCTGGACTCCTCGCGCCAGTTCTGGAACATGAGCCACATCTTTGGCGACCACGGCATCAGCTTCAAGGACGCCAAGATGGACGTCGAGGCGATGGTTGGCCGCAAGGACAAGATCGTCAAGCAGTTCACCGGCGGCATCGGCATGCTGTTCAAGGCCAACAAGGTCGCGCCGTACTACGGTTTCGGTGAACTGCAGCCGGGCAATGTGGTCAAGGTCACCCAGCACGACGGTTCGATCGTCGAGCTCAAGGGCACCAACGTGATCATCGCCGCCGGTTCGGACTCGATCGAACTGCCGTTTGCGAAGTTCGACGGCGAGACCATCGTCGACAACGTCGGCGGCCTGGACTTCACCGAAGTGCCGGCCCGCCTGGCGGTAATCGGCGCCGGCGTGATCGGTCTGGAACTGGGCAGCGTGTGGAAGCGCCTGGGTTCGGAAGTGACCATCCTGGAGGCGCTGCCGGACTTCCTGGCCGCCGCCGATGCCGAAGTGGCCAAGGTCGCCGCCAAGGAATTCAAGAAGCAGGGCCTGGACATCCGCCTGGGTGCCAAGGTCTCCAAGGCCGAGGTGACCGGCAAGGGCAAGAAGAAGGAAGTTGCCCTGACCTACACCGACGCCGAAGGCGAAAAGAGCCTGGTGGTGGACAAGCTGCTGGTGGCCGTGGGCCGCCGCGCCGCGACCAAGGGCCTGCTGGCCGAAGGTACCGGCGTCAAGATCAACGAGCGTGGCCAGATCGAAGTGGACGACCACTGCCACACCGGCGTCAACGGTGTGTGGGCGGTCGGCGACTGCGTGCGCGGCCCGATGCTGGCGCACAAGGGCTTCGAGGAAGGCATCGCGGTGGCCGAACTGATCGCGGGCCTGCCGGGCCACGTCAACTTCGACACCATTCCGTGGGTCATCTACACCGAGCCGGAGCTGGCCTGGGTGGGCAAGACCGAGCAGCAGCTGAAGGCCGAAGGCATTCCGTACAAGGCCGGCAGCTTCCCGTTCGCCGCCAACGGCCGTGCCGTGGCCATGATCGAGCCGTCCGGCTTCGTCAAGGTGCTGGCCCACGCTGAAACCGACCGCATCCTGGGCATGCACCTGGTCGGCGCCAACGTGTCCGAGCTGGTCCACGAAGGCGTGCTGACCATGGAGTTCAGTGGTTCGGCCGACGACCTGGCCCGCATCTGCCACGCCCACCCGTCCCTGTCGGAAGTCGTCCACGACGCCGCCATGGCCGTGAGCAAGCGCGCGATCCACAAGGCCAACTGACCGGCCTTGGCGTGATGCAACGAAAAACCCCGCCTCGGCGGGGTTTTTTTGTGGATCTTGCAACGTGCCGACCTGCGGTCGGCACAACAGCCGGGCAGAGCCCGGCACTATACGTAGAGCCGGGCTCTGCCCGGCTGCGTGTGAAATCACGCGGTCGCCGTCCTTCCGCCGCCCAGCAATCTGGCAGGCAACATCAACACCGCGCCCAGGAACGTGAACAGGGCCGAGAAGGTGATGCCGACCAGGCGGAACGGCAGGCTCAGCAGCCACACGAACGGCCAGGCCAGCAGGGCCAGGATCGCCAGCGGCCAGCACAGCACGAACAGCAGGCACCACACACCAAGCGCGAACAGGGTCTTCATGACGGGTCTCCGTTGGCGGCACCCTGCCGCCCTGGGACCACCATCGCGCCCTGGCCGGGCGCAGTGCAACGGGTTTGCGACGAAACCCGCCATACGGCGACGAAACTCGTAGCGCCGACCGTTGGCCGGCCCCGTGAACCCATCAGCACCGCCTGGGCCGGCCAACGGCCGGCGCTACCCTCGTAACGTTTTCGACGTTACTCGAATGAACCGACCGAATCGTGCGAGAGGTTGTCGAAGCGGGTGTACTCGCCGAAGAACTTGAGCTTGCACGAGCCGGTGGGGCCGCCTCGGTGCTTGCCGATGATGATCTCGGCCAGGCCCTTGTCCGGGGAGTTTTCCTTGTTGTAGTAGTCATCGCGGTAGATGAACACGATCATGTCCGCGTCCTGCTCGATTGCGCCGGATTCGCGAAGGTCGGCCATCACCGGACGCTTGTCGGTTCGCGTTTCCAGCGAGCGGTTGAGCTGCGACAGCGCGATCACCGGCACGTTCAGTTCCTTGGCCAGGCCCTTGAGCGAACGCGAGATTTCCGAGATTTCGGTCGCACGGTTCTCGCTGTTGCCCGGCACGCTCATCAGCTGCAGGTAGTCGATCACGATCAGGCCCAGGTCGTGCTCGCGCTTGAGGCGGCGGCACTTGGAGCGCAGGATCTCCGGCGACACGCCCGGCGTATCGTCGATGAAGATCTTGGTTTCCTTCAGCATGCGGATCGCGCCGGTGACCCGGCTCCAGTCTTCGTCTTCCAGCTGGCCGGTACGCAGGCGCTGGGCGTTGATGCGACCGTTGGACGAAATAAGGCGCATCGCCAGCTGCGAGGCCGACATTTCCATCGAAAACACCGCCACGCCCTTCTTGGACTTGATGGCGGCGTATTCGGCGATGTTCAGCGCCAAGGTGGTCTTGCCCATGGCCGGGCGCGCGGCCAGGATGATCAGGTCGGTCGGCTGCAGGCCGGCGGTCATCGCGTCGAAATCGGCGTAGCCGGTCGGCAGGCCGGTGATGTTGCCGCCGTTCTCGAAGCGGTTGCGCAGCTCTTCGAAGGCATCCTTCAGCGCGCCGGGCATCGCCACGAAATCGGTGCGGCCGCGCGCGCCCTGCTCGGCGATCGCGAACACGGATTTTTCCGCCGCCGACAGCAGCTCGCTGCTCTCGCGGCCCTCGGGCTGGAAACCATCGTTGACGATGTCGGTGCCGACCTGGATCAACTGCCGCAGCACCGCCTTGTCGCGCACGATCTCGGCATAGGCCGAGATGTTGGCCGCCGACGGCGTGGTGCTGGCCAGTTCGATCAGGTAGGCGCCATCGCCGACCAGTTCCATCTTGCCCTGCGATTCGAACCACTCGCCCAGGGTCACCGCGTCGAACGGGCGGTCGCGTTCTGACAGCTCGCGGATCGCGCGGTAGATGGTCTGGTGGTCGCGCCGGTAGAAGTCGGTTTCGGTCAGCTGGTCGTTGATCCGGTCGTAACTTTCCGGGGCCAGCATCAACCCGCCCAGCACCGCCTGTTCGGCTTCGATCGAATGCGGTGGCACGCGCAGCGCGTCGATGCGCATCTCGTCGCGATCATAGCGGTCACCGCGATCTTTGCGGTCGGAACGGAAGCCGGAGCGGGCGGACATGAGGGGGTGTTCTTCCTGCGTGTGAGGCGTGGGACATGGTAGGCACGCGGTGCCCGCCGCAGCCACGGATAAACCTGTGGATAAGCAGTGGATGAGCTGGGCATACCGGGTCGTACCGGCAGCATCGGCCTGGGCCGTCGCAAAACGTGCGACAGGCGCCGTTGCGGCGCCCGTCGTGGGACATTATCGCAGAACCATCCGGCTCAATGCTGACCGCCGTGGGTGGCGATCCAGGCCAGGAACTTATCGACGAAACCCTGCAGGAAGTCGCGGGTGCCTTCATTGCTGATGCTGCCCTGCCCGTCGATCAGGCCTTCCTTGAAATGAATGAACGCCTCGGGTTGACCGAGTACCGGCATGTCCAGGTAGGCCAGGATGTTGCGCAGGTGCTGCTGGGCCAGCGCAGTGCCGATCACGCCGATCGAGGTACCGATCACCGCCGCCGGCTTGCCGGCGAAGGCGCTGTGGCCGTAGGGGCGCGAGCCCAGGTCGATGGCGTTCTTGAGCACGCCCGGTACCGAGCGGTTGTATTCGGGGGTGACGAACAGCACCGCGTCGGCCTTGCGGATCTGCTCTTTCAGGCGCAGGCCCTCGGCCGGATAGGCCTTGTCGAAGTCCTGGTTGTACAGCGGCAGGTCGCCGATCTGCACGTACTCGAAGCGGGCCCTGCCGGCGGCCAGCCTCTCCAGCGCATGGGCCAGGGCCTGGTTGTGCGAGCCGGTGCGCAGGCTGCCGACGAGCACGGCGATGGTGGGGGTTGCCATGGGGTGTCTCCGGTAAAGGAAAACCCAGCCTAGGCGTCTCCGCCGTTGTGGGCGGTGAAGGTGGGTCGCGCAGCCACGCAGGGCGTGGCTCTACCGCTTGGCCGGACGATGGCGGCGTAGAGCCACGCCCTGCGTGGCTGCGCGGTACCGACGATCAGGCGTTCACAACCGCCGCCCGCACCTGCTTCCAATGCGCCTGCCAGGCCTGGAACATCAGCACGTTCCACAGGTGGGTATGCCACTTGCGCTCACCCTGCTGGAACTGCTTCCACAGGGGGACAATGGCATCCACATGGAATACCCCTTCGGCCTGCAACCGCGCCGGATCCAGCAGTTCATCGGCCCAGCCGCGCAGGTCGCCCTTCAACCACGCGCTGACGGGCGCGCCAAAACCACGCTTGGGCCGGTGCACCATGTCCTGCGGCACGTAATGGCCCAGCACCCGTTTCAGCAGGTACTTGCTCACCCCATCGCGCTGCTTCATCGACAGCGGCAGCGACCAGGCGAACTCGGCCACGCGCCAATCCAGCAACGGCGCGCGCGCTTCCAGGCTGACCGCCATGCTGGTGCGGTCCACCTTGCACAGCAGGTCGTCGGGCAGGTAAGTGCTGAAATCGGCCAGCATCATCGCGTCGGCCGGCGAGCCGGCGCCGTGCAGCGGATCGGCCAGGTCATAGAAACTGCCCACCCCGCGCGCGCCGATCACCGCCGACACCGGGTCGCGCCAACGCGAGATGCGGTTGCGGTACACGTCGCCGATCCCGCGCGCGCCGGTTTCGGCCAGCAGCGCGGCCAGCCCGCCGGTGCGCGAGGCCTCGCCCTGGGTGTGTGAGTGGGCAGCCATCCAGCGCCGCAGCGGGGCCGGTACCCGGCCCAGCAGCGTCCAGTTGCGCAGCGCACGCTGGTAGCGGCTGTAGCCGAAGAACAGCTCGTCGCCGCCATCGCCGGACAACGCCACGGTCACCGCGCTGCGCGCCAGCCGCGCCACCAGCGCAGTGGGCACCTGAGAGGCATCGGCAAATGGCTCGTCGAACATCGCCGGCAGCCCGGGCACCACCGCCAGCGCATCGGCACCGCTCACATACAATTCGGTGTGATCGGTGCCCAGGTGGCTGGCCAGCGCCTTGGCCAACGGCGCCTCGTCGTGGTCCGAGCCCTCGAAGCCGATGCTGAAACTGTGGATAGGCGTGGACGACTGCGACTGCATCAACGCGGCCACCACCGACGAATCGGTGCCGCCGGAGAGGAATACGCCCACTGGCACGTCAGCCACCATGCGCAGCCCGACCGCATCGCGCAGCAATGCATCGAGCTGGTTTTCGGCGTCGTCGTCGCTGCCCACGAACGGCAAGGCGAGCGCCTGCTGCATGCGATCGCGCGCGTTCCAGAACGGCAGCTGCTGCTGGTCGGGACGGTGCGCGGCCGCACCGGCCGCCACCGCCGCGGCATCCAGGCGCAGCACCCGGCCCGGCATCAACTTGAAGCAGCGTTCGTGGATGCAGTGCGGGGCGGGAATGTAGTCCAGCCGCATCAGCAGGGTCAGCGCATCGCGGTCGATATCGTTGTCGAACGCCGGGTGCTGCCACAACGCCTTGAGTTCAGAGCCGAACACCAACGCGTCGCCGGCCCAGCCGTAGTACAGCGGCTTCTTGCCGACCCGGTCGCGGGCCAGCCACAGGCATTGCTCGGCACGGTCCCACAGGGCGATGGCAAACATGCCATTGGCACGCTGCAGGGTCTCGTCCAGGCCCCAGGCCACGAATGCGGCCAGCAGCACTTCGGTATCGGAATGGCCACGGAAGCTGTGGCCGCGTTCTTCCAGCTCCAGCCGCAGCGCGGCGAAGTTGTAGACCTCGCCGTTGTAGGCCAGTACGTAGCGGCCATCATCGGACGCCATCGGCTGGTGGCCCAGCGGCGACAGGTCCAGGATGCTCAGCCGGCGGTGCGCCAGCGCAATGCCGTTGGCCGCATCGGCCCACACCCCGCTGTCATCCGGCCCACGGTGCACCAGGGCATCGCCCATGCGGCGCGCCTGCTGTTCCAACGCGGCCTGCTCCCGTATGGGGGCGGCCAGCAACATTCCTGCCAGTCCACACATGCGTCAATGGTCCTGCGCCAACACCCGCGCGGCGCTTGTTACCGCATTGTCGCTTGGAAGCACGCACATTGCTGCCCCTGCCAGTGGCGTATAGGTATCGGCCCCGCACACGCGCTGCAGCGGCAGGTGGCCCAGGCCGGCCTCGACCAGCGCGGTGATCACGCCTTCGCCCACCCCGGCGCTGTGCCGACCCTCGTCCACCACCAGCACCCGCCGCGCGTCGGCGGCCTGTTCGGCGATGAAGCCGGCGTTGAGCGGTACCAGCCAGCGCAGGTCGACCACGCGCACCTGCCAGCCCTGCTCGGCTTCGATGGTGCGCGCCGCACGCAGGCTCATCGGCACACCGTTGCCGTAGGTGAAGATCACCAGGTCGTTGGCCTCCGCTGCGTACACGCGCCCTTCGCCCAGTACCAGCGCCTGGTCCGGCGCCGGGTACGGGAACAGCCACTGGCCATCGCCCGGTGCATGCAGGTCTTTGGTCATGTACAGCGCAATGGGTTCCAGGAACACCGCTACCCGCCCATCGACCTGCGCCAGTGCCGCCAGCGTGCGCAGCATCATTGCCGCATCGTCGCCGCGCGAGGCGCAGCCCACCACCAGCCCGGGGATGTCGCGCAGGGCGGCGATGGAGTTGTCGTTGTGGAAATGGCCGCCGAAGCCCTTCTGGTAGCCCAGCCCGGCAATGCGCACCAGCATCGGGTTGCGGTACTGGTCGTTGGAGAAGAACTGCAGCGAACAGGCCTCTCCGCGCAGCTGGTCGGCAGCGTTGTGCAGGTAGGCCAGGTACTGGATTTCCGGAATCGGCAGCATGCCCAGGTTGGCCAGGCCCTGGGCCATGCCCAGGATCATGGTTTCATCCAGCAGGGTGTTGAACACCCGGCGCGGACCGAACGCCTTCAGCAGGCCCTTGCTGACCGTGTACACCCCACCCTTCTGTGCGACATCCTCGCCAAACAGCAGCGACGAGGGGTACTTGCACAGCAGGTCGTGCAGCGCCTGGTTGATCTGGATCGCCAAATGGCGCGGTGGTTGCCGTTCGGGCAGTTGCTCCACACTGCCGAAGGCCGCCTCGCGCGCCTCCGCCGCTGGCGTGCGACAGGCTTCGGCAAGCACCGCCGCCGGTGTGTACGGGGCCAACGGCGCCATGATCTCGGCCAGCGCGCCCAGCTTGGGCCGCTGGTCGGCGGCCTCGGCTGCAGCGAAACAGCGCGCGCGCATGGCTTCGTAGCGCTCCAGCACCGCGGGCACCGTCATCCAGCCCGATTCCAATGCGATCTGTGCCGAACGCAGCAGCGGGTCGGTCGCTTCTATCGCGCACAGCTCCTGCAGCGGCCGCCACTCGATCTCGAAATCGGTACCGGCGTGCCCCATCAGGCGGGTGGTGCGCAGGTGCAGGAAGGTCGGCCGCCGGGTGCTGCGGCAATGGTCCAGCGCGCGTTGGACCTGCGCATGGCCAGTGGCCAGGTCCAGGCCGTCGGCGAAGAAGTAGTCCAGCCCGGGGCGGCGGCTGAAGCTGTCGGCGATCCAGCCTTCGGGCGTCTTCACCGAAATGCCGATGCCGTTGTCTTCGCAGACGAACAGCACCGGTGCCGGCAGCCGTTGGTAGGCCGCCCAGGCGGCGGTGTTGAAGGCAGTCTGGGCGGTGGCGTGGTTGGCCGAGGCATCGCCGAACGAGCAGATCACGATGCTGTCGTCGGGAATCGGCAGCCGGTGGCCGATGCGCCGCGCGGTTTCGATCGCCATCGCCGTGCCCAGCGCCTTGGGCAGGTGCGAGGCGATGGTGGAGGTCTGCGGCAGCACCCACAACGGCTTGCTGCCCCACACCTTGTGGCGGCCACCGCTGGCTGGGTCGTCGCAGCTGGCGGCAAACGACAGCGCCGCGTCCATCACCGGGTCCATGCCGGGCAGCTGGCGGAAGCGCTCGGCCATGAACGCGCCGGAGCGGTAGTGCAGGAACGCCGGATCGGTATGCCGCGCCGCCCGCGCCACCAGCGCATTGCCCTCGTGCCCGGACGAACCGATGGTGTAGAAAACCTTGTTCTGCACCCGCAGCACGCGCGCCATCAGGTCCAGGTGGCGGCTGGCCAGCTGCGACTCGAACAGCGCGTCAAAGCCTTGCGCGTCCAGGCTGCTGCCGGGAAGGATGGGCTCGGCCGGCGCGGGTCGCTGGCGCGCGTCGCCGTGCCACTGACGGACATACTCGATGAAATTGACGTCGCAGATCTCAGCCCGGTTGAGGGCCTTCATGCGTGCGGGAATCGGATCGGGAACCACGGCAACCATGCACACCCTCCAGCAGAGCCGAACGGACGACCGGGCCGAGCATCGCCGCAACCGGCGCCGCTTGCCAAGCGCAGGTGCACAAAAGAGCGCCTAGCTCCCCCGTGATTTCCACTGGTGCCGCGACTGGCCCCAGATCTCGACCGGTTTGCCGTCGTGCGGCGGCGGCAGCTCGCCCACCCGCAGCAGCGTGCTGCCCAGCTTGCGCGCAACCACCCGCGAATTCTCGTTGGCTGCGTCGATGGTGTGGATCACCTCGTCCCAACCGAGCGTGTCGAACGCCCAGTCGATCGCGGCAACCGCCGCCTCCGGCGCATACCCCCTGCCCCAGCTGGCGGCGCGGATGCTCCAGCCCACTTCGGTCCCCGGCCAGTCCAGCGGCTGCCACGGCCCCATGCGGCCCACCCATTCGCCGCTGCTCTTCTCGATCACCGAGAACATCGAGAACCCATACAGGTGCCAACTGCCCGCCAGGCAGCTGAAACTGCGCCAGGCCTGGGATGGCGCCTGCACGCCGCCCAGGTGCTGCATCACCTGCGGATCGGTGCAGAAGGCCAGGAAGGCCTCGAAGTCCTCCGCGCGCGGCGGGCGCAGGATCAGCCGGTCGGTTTCAAGGCGCAGGTCGAAAATGCTCATGCCGATGTCCGGTGGGTAAGCCAGGATCGATCTTCGCAGAACCGAACAGGCCGGCAAAATGCCGGCCTGTTGAGGGTTGCCGGGCAGAGCCCGGCACTACGTTGTTGATGGGGATTACCGTGCGGTGGTATCCAGCGCGGCGGTCTGGGTGACCAGCTGGCCGTCGACCACCGGCAGGCGGTCGCTGCTGGGCTTGTTGGCCATCTTGACGGTCTTTTCGACGCCGTCGTAGCGGTAGGTCACGTTGTAGCCGGTGACGTTGTTGGTGGTGCCCATGGCGATGCGGTTGCCCGGCTTGCTGGCCATGCGCATGGTGCCGGTGGTGCCGTCTTCATTGCGGTAGGTCACGTTGTAGCCGGTGACCTTGGTCGATTCGGAGGTGGCCGTTTCGGTGTGGCACTGGCGCTCGGTGCGGTTGACCACACGGCCACCGACGTGGCGCTTGTCCACCTGGTTGCCGATCACGCCGCCAGCGACAGCGCCGGCTGCGGTGGCGGCCTTGCGGCCGTTGCCGCCGCCCACCTGGTTGCCCAGCAGCCCACCGATGACCGCGCCGGCCACGGTGCCGCCGACGTTGCCATCGCGCTCGGGCAGGCGTTCCTGCACCACCACGTCATTGCAGACTTCGTGCGGGGTCTGGGTAGTGGAGGTCTCACGCACCGGTTCGGTGCCGATCACGGTCGCGTAGGCCTTTTCCTTCTGGGTCAGCGGATCGACCTTGACCACGTCGGCGTATTCCAGGCGGCCAGCCGTGTCCACGGCCACTTCGTCCGTGGCCGCGCCGTCGTCGGCCAGCGGCGTGGTGTCCAGGCTGGGGCGGGTCTGCGCGGCGGTAACCGGATCGGCGGAATTACCGCTTTTCATGAAGGCGGCGGTGGCGATGCCACCGACCAGCAGGGCGCCTGCGGCGACCAGGACAGTAGTAGTTGTGCTTTTCATATCCGACTCCCTGCGGACGATCCGCAACGTTCTTGATTTGGATTCCAGCATGCGTTCCCTGAACGGTATCTCCACATGACGTTTACGTCTTGCTTGCCCATTCAGGTTCTGTCATCGAAGTGCTCATGATAGCGTTTACACCACCTGTCGAGGAGAGTGCGATGCCCGGTCCCCTGCTGCTGCCAGTCATGACGTGGGCGCGCGGACTGCGCTACCCTACGCTGTTCAAGATCACCGCCGCATTGTTCGCAGTGACGCTGTTCATTCCAGACCCTGTCCCGTTCGTGGATGAAATCCTGTTCGGGCTCGGCACGCTGCTGCTGGCCAACTGGAAGCGTCGCAGCGACACCCTGCCACCCCGCCTGGACCAGCGCGACGCGTGAGCCTGATCGACAGCCACTGCCACCTGGATGCGGACGAGTTCGACCACGACCGCGCCCTGGTGATCGCGCGCGCGCAGGTGGCGGGGGTACGCACCCAGGTGGTGCCCGCGGTGACCGCAGCCAGCTGGCCCAAGCTGCGCGACACCTGCCGGCTCGCCGACGGGCTGTACCCGGCCTACGGGCTGCACCCGATGTTCCTGGACCAGCACCGCCCCGGGCACCTGGAACAGCTGCGCGAGTGGATCGCCCGCGAGCACCCCTGTGCGGTAGGCGAATGCGGGCTGGATTTCTTCGTGGAAGGACTGGATGCCGAACAGCAGCAGCTCTATTTCGACGGGCAGCTGCGGATCGCGCGGGAGTTCGACCTGCCGGTGATCGTGCACGCACGGCGCGCGGTGGATGCGGTGATTGCGGCGATCAGGCAGGTTGGTGGCCTGCGCGGAGTGATCCACAGTTTTCCGGGCAGCCCGGAGCAGGCCGCGCAGTTGCACAAGCTCGGTTTCCTGGTGGGGCTGGGCGGGCCGCTGACCTATGACCATGCCCAGCGCCTGCAACGGCTGGTGGCGCAACTGCCACTGGAGCAGTTGCTGCTGGAAACCGATGCGCCGGACCAGCCGGATGCGGGCATTCGTGGGCGGCGCAATGAGCCGGCGCGGTTGGCGGTGATTGCAGAAACCGTGGCGCGGTTGCGCGCTGAATCGGTGGAGGAGATAGCCGAGCAGACGTCAGCCAACGCACGCAGGCTGTTCGGGCTCCCGTAGAGCCACGCCCTGCGTGGCTGCGGGGTGTCCGGCGAAGAGCAGCCACGCAGGGCGTGGCTCTACGCGTCATTCCCGCATGTTTCTCTTCTTGAGCAGCATCTCCAGCGCCTTGCCCACCGCCGCGAACGCGAATGCGCCGGTGATGTGCGTGGCCGCACCCAGCCCGGCGCCGCAATCCAGCTTGAGCGCTGCATCGGCCCCCAGCTGCGGGCGCACGCCGCACACGCTGCCATCGGCCTGCGGGTACTTCACGTTCTCCAGCGAGTACACCGCAGGCACGCCGAAATAACGCGAGGCGTTCTTCGGGAAGTTGAAATCGCTGCGCAGCTTCTTGCGGATCAGCGCGAGCATCGCATCATGCTCGGTACGCGACACGTCGCGGATGCGCACCAGGGTCGGATCGGTGCGGCCACCGGCCGCGCCCACGGTGAGGATCGGGAGTTTGCGGCGGCGGCACCAGGCAATGGTTTCCACCTTGACCCGGAAGCTGTCGCAGGCATCGATGACCAGATCGAAATCGCGGTCGAGCAGCTCGACCATGTTCGACACCGTCAAGAAGGAGGCAATTGCGTCAACTTCGATGTCGGGATTGATCGCGCGGCAGCGCTCGGCCATTGCCTCGGCCTTGTTGCGCCCGTACTGCCCGGCCAGCGCCGGCAGCTGGCGATTGGTGTTGGAGACACAGATGTCGTCAGCATCGATCAGGGTCAGGTGGCCCACCGCCGTGCGGGCCAACGCTTCCACCACCCACGAGCCCACCCCGCCCATGCCGACCACCGCCACCCGGCGCTGCGACAGCTGGTCTACGGTGCCCACCCCATACAACCGGTCGATGCCGGCAAAGCGTTCGCGCAATACGTCGTTCATGCCGCCTATTTTAGACGGCCCGGCGTCCGCCACGTACGCACGGCGTGTGCCCGGGGGTAGGATGCAGCGAGCCACCTACAAGGAAGCCATGCCCATGAACAGCCCTGCCCCTGTCCGTCGCCCGTCTGCTGCTTACCGCTATCTATTGGTTGCCGGGCTGGGCCTGGTGGTCGGCCTGGTCGCCACGGTGATGGTGTCGCGGGCAATCCAGGCCCGCAAGGATCCCTTCCCCGGCAGCCTGATGCACGTGATGGAACGGCAGGTGGGCCTGCTTCGGGATGCGCAGGCGCAGAACCGCTGCAGCCTGGCCGACAGCGTGCCGCGCCTGCAGACGCTGCGCTCACTGTCCAACGACCTGGACCTGGCCTTTCCGGACCTGAAGGACAGTGCGCAGTTCCAGCAGCACGCCAGCGGCCTGCGCGCCACGCTCAACACCGCGCTGGCCGCGCCGCCGACCGACTGCGTGGCCATGGGCCAGCTGGTCGAGAAGATCCAGACCGACTGCAAGGCCTGCCACCAGGACTTCCGCTGATTCATCTGGCAGCCACGAAGCGGGCACCGGATTGGCACACTGTTCACGTAGCACACGACACGATCTGCGCCATGCGTACCAGACGCATTCTCGACCATCCCTTCTGGCCAGGAGAACCACCATGAAGATCCAACTGATTGCCGCCGCTGCCGTTGCCACCGTTGCGCTGGCCGGCTGCGCAACCACCTCACCTGGCTATGGCGGTGGCGGTTACAACACTGGCTACGGCAACAGCGGTGGCGGTTACAACGACAACCGCTGCGCCGACTGCGGCATCGTGACCCGGATCAACCAGGTCGCCTCCGGCCGCACCGCACCCAGCGCGACCGGCGCCATCCTCGGCGGCCTCGTCGGCGCCGTGGCCGGCCATGAGATCTCCGACCACACCGGCGGCAGCAAGGGCAACCAGAACATCGCCGCTGCCGCGGGCGCGGTGGGGGGTGCGCTGGCCGGCAACCAGATCCAGAAGAACGTGACCAGCGACACCTTCGACATCACCGTGCGCATGGACGATGGCCGCACCGTGGTGGTCAACCAGCGCGACCTGGGCGGGATCCGCGAAAACACCTACGTGCGCGTGGTCAACGGCCGGGTGGTCCTGCGCTGATCGGCGCGCCGGCCCATGCAGCAACAAAGAAGGCCCGCTTGCGCGGGCCTTCTTCTGTTCCGCACCTGCCGGAACTCAGATCGGCTCGACAGCGTCGGCCTGCAGGCCCTTCTGGCCCTGCACGACAACGAAGTTCACCTTCTGACCTTCCTTCAGGCTCTTGAAGCCCTGGGACTGGATCGCGCGGAAATGCACGAACACGTCCTCACCGTTCTCACGGCTGATGAAGCCAAAGCCCTTGGCGTCATTGAACCACTTCACGGTACCGGTCTCACGATTCTCAGCCATCTCACTAACTCCCTGGGTATCTCTGCTATGTCGTTGGTTACGCCTTGGCGGGCGGCTGACAGCAAGGGGGAAGCGAGGTGCATCGATGGAGCGGATCGAAGATCTACCATCATCAGGCCACGATCCACGGTGACCTTGCCAAGCTCAGCGTCTGCAACTTAACCCGGGCAAAATGAAAAATCAACTATCCCAATTCCCATATGTCAATACCAAATAAGCGACCATACTGACTGGAATGGACTCTTCATTCATCTTTCACATCATCGCTGTCCTGCTGGTCCTGGTCGGCATCGCCGGGATCATCCTGCCGGCCCTGCCGGGCATCCCACTGGTGTTTGCCGGCCTGCTGGTGGCGGCCTGGGCCGACGGCTTCGTCCATGTCGGCTGGGTGCCCTTGACCGTGCTCGGGCTGCTCACCCTGGCCTCGTTCGCGGTGGACGTGCTGGCCACCGTGGTCGGGGCCAAGCGGGTCGGCGCCAGCCGCAAGGCACTGTGGGGCACCTTCATCGGCAGCATCGTCGGCCTGTTCTTCATGCCGATCGGTCTGTTTGCGGGGCCGCTGGCCGGCGCGTTGCTGGGGGAATACTGGCACACCCGCGAGCTGGGCCGTTCGACCAAGGTCGGCCTGGCCACCTGGCTCGGCATCCTGCTCGGTTTCGCGCTCAAGCTGGCCCTGGTGATCGCCATGCTGGGCATTTTCGCGTTCGCCTGGTTCTTCTGAGCCTGGCCGGCTTCACGTCGCGCGCACGGGGAACACCGGCATAAACGCGCTGACCGGCCCGTGTGCGTGTTACCCGCCGCGCTGGCAGGAACGACGGACAGCGGCCACACTGTCCCTGTTCACCTTTTCTGACGGCCTGCCCCCCATGACCACCCTGCGCCCACGCTCAGCCTTGTTCTCCGCCCTGGCCCTGGCCACGGCAAGCATGCCGCTGGCCGCGCAGGAGGCCGCGCCCACCCCGGCCTCGCCTGAAGCGTGCGCACTGGTCGGCACCGACGCCGCTCGCCTGGCCTGTTACGACACGTTGTTCCGGCCCACGGTGAAAACCACCCAGGCCGCCGATGCCGCCGCCACCGCGGCCAAACAGGAACGCCGTGAAGAGCGCCAGGCCGCGCGCGCACCGGACGCTCCGGCCACCGAACGGGTCAAGCAGCGCCTGGGCGAGGTCTTCAAGAACGATGGGCACGATCCGGCGCTGGCCAATGCCGGCAAGGGTTCGTTGCTGGACAGCCGTTGGGAGCTGGCGCAGGACTCCAAACTGGGCGCCTTCCAGCTGCGCGCCTACAAGCCGGTGTACCTGCTGCCGGCGTTCTGGACCAGCGACAAAAACCAGATGCCGCAGTCGCCCAATCCGGACAATACGGTGACCACGCCGCAGCAGCTGGACAGCAATGAGCTGAAGTTCCAGCTCAGCTTCAAGACCAAGGTCTGGGAGAACGTGTTCGGCGACAACGGCGACGTCTGGGCCGGCTACACGCAGAGCTCGCGCTGGCAGGCCTACAACGCCGACAATTCACGCCCATTCCGCGAGACCAATTACGAGCCGGAGATCATGATGGTCTTCCGCAACGGGTATTCCATCGGCGGCTGGCGCGGTCGCATGAGCGGAATCAGCCTCAACCACATGTCCAACGGCCGCGCCGATCCGCTGTCGCGCAGCTGGAACCGGGTGATCGCCACCATCGGCCTGGACCGCGAGAACTGGGCGCTGGTACTGCGTCCGTGGTACCGCGTGCCCGAAGACCGCGAAGACGACAACAACCCGGACATCGAGGATTACATGGGCCGCGGTGACGCCACCCTGACCTGGAACCGCAACGGCCACGAGGTTTCGCTGATGGCGCGGCATTCGCTGCGCGGTGGCGATCGTTCGCATGGGGCGCTGCAGTTGGATTACGGATTCCCGATCAGCAATCTGCTGCGCGGCCATGTGCAGATTTTCGACGGGTATGGCGAGAGCATGATCGATTACAACCACAAGGCGACGTATGTGGGTGTCGGCGTGTCCCTACTGGAGTGGTATTGATAGGTAGAGCCACGCCCTGCGTGGCTGGAACGGTGATGATTCCACGCTCAGCCACGCAGGGCGTGGCTCTACGCCCGTTGCGGGATCGCGTAGTGCCACGTGTCACCGCCAATCGGTGATGCCTTCGCGGCGGTAGACCTCGGCGAAGGCCGGGCGTGCCTTCAGCCGTTCGGCGTAGGCCTTGAGCTCCGGCCATGTGTCGCTTGGCCGGGGCATGTTGCGTGACCAGCGCATCAGCATCACCAGCATGAAATCGACCACGCTGATGCGGTCGCCCAGCACGTACGGGCCGGCCTGCTGCAGGTGCTCGGCGAAGCGTGCCCAGCCCGCTTCCAGCTGCTGCCGCGCTCCGTCGCGCACCGCCACGACGTTCGCCGCGCCGGCCACTTCATCGGCATAGAACCAGGCACGGTAGGCCGACTGCAGGGTGTTGGCGCACCAGAACATCCAGCGGTAGGCCTGCGCGCGTTCGGCGCTACCCGGTGCCGGCAGCAGCCCGGCCTGCGGGTGCAGGTCGGCCAGGTGCAGCGCGATGGCGGCCGCCTCGGTCAGCACCTGGCCCCCCATGACCAGCGTGGGCACGCGGCCGGCCGGATTGAGTGCGAGGTAATCGGCCGATTTCTGCTCGCGGGTGTCGAAATCGAGCAGCACCAGCTTGTGCTCGATGCCCAGTTCGATCAGCAGCCAGTGCACCACCAGCGAGGCGGTGCTGGAGGAGCCATACAAGGTCGTTGTCATCGGCGCGATACCTGTGTGGAAGCAGGTCCGGATTATCGCCGAACCGCGCACCGGCAGCGCCGGCCGTTGGCCGGCCCAGGCGGTCCCGAAGGCCGGCCAACGGCCGGCGCTACCGGAACTGCACGTGCAGGCGCGGCCTCAGGCCACCACCACCGGAATCTTTCCGATGCGGGCCTGCCATTCGCGCGGGCCGGTGATATGCACCGATTCGCCGGTGGAATCCACCGCCACGGTCACCGGCATGTCCTGCACGGTGAATTCGTAGATCGCTTCCATGCCCAGGTCGGCAAAACCCACCACCCTGGCCGCCTTGATCGCCTTGGAGACCAGGTAGGCCGAACCGCCCACCGCCATCAGGTAGGCCGACTTGTTGTCGCGGATCGCCTCGATCGCCGCCGGGCCGCGTTCGGCCTTGCCGACCATGCCCAGCAGGCCGGTCTGTTCCAGCACCTGGCGGGTGAACTTGTCCATGCGGGTAGCGGTGGTCGGGCCGGCCGGGCCCACCACTTCGTCGCGCACCGGATCGACCGGGCCCACGTAGTAGATGAAACGGCCCTTGAGGTCGACCGGCAGCGGCTCGCCCTTGTTGAGCATGTCCACCATGCGCTTGTGCGCGGCATCGCGGCCGGTCAGCAGCTTGCCGTTGAGCAGCAGGGTCTGGCCCGGCTTCCAGCTGGCCACGTCTTCCGGGGTGATCGTGTCCAGGTCGACGCGGGTGCCCTTGGAGGCGTCATAGGTGATCTGCGGCCAGTCTTCCAGCGACGGCGGGTCCAGCATCACCGGGCCGCTGCCATCCAGGGTGAAGTGGGCGTGGCGGGTGGCGGCGCAGTTGGGGATCATCGCCACCGGCAGGTTGGCCGCGTGGGTCGGGAAGTCCTTGACCTTGATGTCCAGCACCGTGGTCAGGCCGCCCAGGCCCTGCGCGCCGATGCCCAGCGCGTTGACCTTCTCGTACAGCTCCAGGCGCAGCTCTTCGGCGCGGTTGGAGGCGCCGCGGGCCTTGAGCTCGTTGATGTCGATCGGCTCCATCAGCGATTCCTTGGCCAGCAGCATCGCCTTTTCGGCGGTACCGCCGATGCCGATGCCCAGCATGCCCGGCGGGCACCAGCCGGCGCCCATGGTCGGCACGGTCTTGAGCACCCAGTCGACGATGGAATCGGACGGGTTGAGCATGGCGAACTTGCTCTTGGCTTCCGAGCCGCCCCCCTTGGCCGCCACGATCACCTCGACGGTATCGCCCGGCACCACCTTGACGTTGACCACGCCCGGCGTGTTGTCCTTCGTATTGGTACGCTTGCCGGCCGGGTCGGCCAGCACCGAGGCGCGCAGCTTGTTGTCCGGGTGGTTGTAGGCACGGCGCACGCCTTCGTTGGCCATGTCTTCCACGCCCATGGTGGCGTCGTCCCAGCGCACGTTCATGCCGATTTCCAGGAACACGGTGACGATGCCGGTGTCCTGGCAGATCGGCCGGTGGCCCTCGGCGCACATCCGTGAGTTGATCAGGATCTGGGCCATCGCTTCCTTCGCGGCCGGCGACTCCTCGCGCTCGTAGGCGGCGGTGAGGCTCTTGATGTAGTCGACCGGGTGGTAGTACGAGATGTACTGCAGCGCGTCGGCGATGGACTGGATGAGGTCTTCCTGCTTGATCGATGTCACGTAATGCTCGCTTGCTCGGGGCTGGCGGGGGGTTAGCCCGTCATTTTACCCCTTCGTGCGGAGGTGGCGGGGTTTGCGGGTGATCCGGTACCGCCTGGGCCGGCCAACGGCCGGCGCTACCGCCCCTGTCGGCGTTATCGGGCATTACAGGCTGTCACAGGTCGGTATGCTGGGCCGTCTAACTTGTGAAGGTGGCCGCTCCGGTCGCCGTGGAGTGTTCCGATGTCCGCTTCGCCCCGTGTTCCCTATACCCGCCTGGCCGCCGATGCCTTCAAGGGCCTGCTGGCCACCAGCAAGGCCGTGCATGACAGCTCGATCGACCCCACCCTGATGGAGCTGGTGTTCCTGCGCGTGTCGCAGATCAACGGCTGCGGCTACTGCATGGACATGCATGGCACCGCGCTGCGCAAGGGCGGGATCGAGCCGCGCAAGCTGGACACCCTGCCCGCGTGGCATGAGAGCCGTTTTTTTGATGACCGCGAAAAGGCCGCGCTTGGCTGGGCCGAAGCCCTGACCCGGCTCAGCACCGCCGCACCGTCCGATGCCGCGTTCGATGCGCTGGCGCCGCATTTCGATGAAAAGGGCATCAGCGATCTGAGCATGGGCATTGCCGTGATCAATGCCTGGAACCGCCTGGGCGCAGGACTTCTGCCGCCACTGCCGTAACGAAGCATCACCCGGTAGCGCCGGCCGTTGGCCGGCTCTCATGAACATTGCAACGCGTGCATGGGCCGGCCAACGTTATGCCCGCCGTCCTGGCGGGCCCCCTTCAGGCCGGCGCTACCGATCACGAACGGGATTGTCACGCGCTCCCCGGGCACAATGTCGGCCATGCCCGCCTCCCCCGCTGCCGGCGCGCCCGGCCAGAAGAACCCCAGCCTGCGCGAACGCTTCAACGCGATGCGCAACCTGCCCCCGTTCCTGCGCCAGGTCTGGCAGACCAGTCCGGCGCTGGCCACCGCCAGCCTGGGCCTGCGCGTCATCCGCGCCTTGTTGCCGGTGGCGATGCTGTATGTGGGCAAGCTCATCATCGATGCCGCATTGCTGCTGAGCCGGCACGAAGCCGGCTTCCCACCGTTCGATGAAGCGTTGTACAGCGGCCTGCTCAATCCGCTGCTGGGCCTGCTGGCGCTGGAATTCGGCCTGGCCATCGCCTCGGACCTGCTCGGCCGCATCGTCAGTTACGCCGACACGCTGCTGTCGGAGCTGTTCACCAACGTCACCAGCGTGCGCCTGATGGAACACGCCGCCGAACTGGACCTGGAGGACTTCGAGGACCCGGACCTGCAGGACAAGCTGGACCGCGCCCGGCGCCAGACCATGGGCCGGATGAACCTGATGAGCCAGCTGTTCGGCCAGGTGCAGGACGCCATCACCGTGGCCAGCCTGGCGGTGGGCCTGCTGATGTACGCGCCGTGGCTGATCCTGCTGCTGGGGGTGGCGCTGGTGCCGGCGTTCATCGGCGAATCGCACTTCAACGCGGCCGGCTACAGCCTCAACTTCCAGTGGACGCCCGAACGCCGGCAGCTGGATTACCTGCGCCAGATCGGCGCCAGCGTGGAAACCGCCAAGGAGGTGAAGATCTTCAACCTCCACCGCTTCCTGATCGACCGCTACCGGTTCCTGGCCGAAAAGTTCTTCCGCGCCAATCGTGCACTGGCTCGAAAACGCGCGTTCTGGGGCACGCTGCTGGCCGCACTGGGCACGCTCGGCTACTACACCGCCTATGCCTACATCGCCTGGCGCACCGTGCGCGGCGATTTCTCCATTGGCGACCTCACCTTCCTGGCCGGCAGCTTCCTGCGCCTGCGCCAACTGCTGGAGGGCCTGCTGATCGGCTTTTCGCAGGTCGCCAGCCAGGCGCTGTACCTGGACGACCTGTTCTCGTTCTTCCAGATCCAGCCGGAGATCCATTCGCGCCCCGATGCGGTGCCGGTGCCCCAGCCGATCCGCCAGGGCTTCGTGTTCGAGAATGTCGGCTTCCAGTACCCCGATGCGGAACGCTGGGCGGTGCGGCACCTTGATTTCGAGCTGCGCGCCGGTGAAGTGCTGGCCCTGGTCGGCGAGAACGGCGCGGGCAAGACCACGCTGGTGAAGCTGCTGGCGCGGCTGTACGACCCCGATGAAGGGCGCATCCTGCTCGATGGCCGCGACCTGCGCGACTACGACCTGGACGATCTGCGCGCCAACATGGGGGTGATCTTCCAGGATTTCGTCCGCTACAACCTCAGTGCCGGCGAGAACATCGGGGTGGGCCTGGTCGAGGCGATGACCGACGATGCGCGCATCCGCGACGCTGCGCGCCGGGGCATGGCCGAGGATGTCATTGCCGGGCTGCCCCATGGCTACGAGCAGCTGATCGGGCGCCGCTTCAAGCAGGGCGTGGACCTGTCTGGTGGGCAGTGGCAGAAGATCGCCATTGCCCGGGCCTACATGCGCGATGCGCAGGTGATGATCCTGGACGAACCCACCGCCGCGCTCGATGCCCGTGCCGAATTCGAGGTGTTCCAGCGCTTCAAGGAACTGTCCGACAACCGAACGGCCGTGCTGATCTCGCACCGGTTCTCCTCGGTGCGCATGGCCGACCGGATTCTGGTGCTGGCCGAGGGTCGTCTGGAGGCCAGCGGCACCCATGCCGAGCTGATAGCGCAGGGTGGGCGGTATGCGGAACTGTTCGAGCTGCAGGCGGCCGGCTACCGGTGAAGCGGCCGGGCAGAGCCCGGCGCTACGACGTAGAGCGGGGCTCTGCCCCGCTGCCCGGCAGTCAATGAGAATTCATCTCATCTGCGTTAGAATGGCCGCGACAACGCAGATCAGACCCCCTCCCCATGTCTTCCGCTTTCGGCGCCGAAACGGTGCTTGAGGTCCGTCACTGGACCGACGCCTACTTCAGCTTCACCACGACCCGCGACAGCGGTTTCCGCTTCGAGAACGGCCAGTTCGTGATGATCGGCCTGGAAACCGACGCGCGGCCGCTGCTGCGCGCCTATTCCATCGCCAGCGCGAACTGGGAAGAGAACCTGGAGTTCTTCAGCATCAAGGTGCAGGACGGTCCGCTGACCTCGCGCCTGCAGCACATCAAGCCGGGCGACAAGGTGCTGGTCGGCAGGAAGCCCACCGGCACCCTGCTGATCAGCGACCTGCACCCGGGCAGACACCTGTACCTGCTGGGCACCGGCACCGGCCTGGCGCCATGGCTGTCGGTGATCAAGGACCCGGAAACCTACGAGCGTTTCGACAAGGTGATCCTCACCCACGGCGTGCGCTACGAAAAGGACCTGGCCTACCGCGACCTGTTCGAAAAGGAACTGCGCGAGCACGAATTCCTGGGCGGGATGATCGGCGACAAGCTGCTCTACTACCCGGCCGTGACCCGCGAACCGTTCCCGAACCAGGGCCGGTTGACCTCGCTGATGGAAAGCGGCGAGATGCAGCGCACCCTGGGGCTGCCCGAACTGAGCCCGGAAAACGACCGCGCCATGATCTGCGGCAGCCCGCAGATGCTGGCCGACCTGCGCAGCGTGCTGGACGCCCGCGGCTTCCAGACCTCACCGCGCATCGGCACGCCGGGGCATTACGTGTTCGAGCGCGCGTTCGTCGAGAAATAACCGCAGCCGGGCCGTGGCCCGGCGCACCGGCGTAGAGCCACGCCCTGCGTGGCTGCTCTTGGTCGGGCACCGCGAAGCCACGCAGGGCGTGGCGCTACGGATTCAATGCCTGTTCGATATCGCCGCGCAGGTTCTCCGGCTTGTCGGTCGGCGCATAACGTTCGCGCACCTGGCCATCGCGGCCGATCAGGAACTTGCTGAAGTTCCATTTGATCGCGCCGATGCCGAGCAGGCCGGTCTTCTCGGCCTTCAGCCACTTCCACAACGGGTGGGCGTTGTCACCGTTGACCTCGATCTTCTCCGACAGCGGGAAGTCCACGCCGTAGGTCAGTTTGCAGAAACTGGCGATCTCCTCTGCGTTGCCCGGCTCCTGGTGACCGAACTGGTCGCAGGGGAAGCCGATCACTACCAGGCCGCGCTCGCGGTAGGTGCGCCAGAGCTCTTCCAGGCCCTCGTACTGCGGGGTGAAGCCGCATTTGCTGGCCACGTTGACCAGCAGCAGGGGCTTGCCGCGGTACTGGTCCAGCGACTGTGGCTGGCCGTCCAGGCCCACGAACGAGAAATCGAATGCGGTGGTCATGGCAGTGCTCCAGGGAGGGGTATGGGCATTGTAGAGCCGCGCTGAGAGACCGGTGGGCGCCAGTTCGATGAACGCGTCGCCACGCGCCCCAATCCTACGGCATGGGCACGGAACATGGCTCTGATGCGTGGCTGCTCTTCGTCGGGCACCGCGCAGCCACGCAGGGCGTGGCTCTACGCCGGATGCGGATATCCCCGGCGCGGCCGCATGCCCCCGCCGCACATGCCTTTCGACACAAGCCCCGGCCCCTCACCCCGGGTTAACCTCGGGCGCCTGTCTTATCGGAGATTTCCCCTTGACCACCCGTCTTGCGCTTGCCGTCGCCGTGACCCTCGGCCTTGCCCTGCCCGCCTACTCTGCCGTTGCCGCCGCCCCTGCGGCCAGCACCGCCCAGCAGGCCAACCCGTTCTTCGCCGACAGCCCCCTGCCGCTGCACTACCCGCAGTTCGACAGGATCAAGGACAGCGACTTCGCCCCCGCCTTTGATGCCGGCATGGCCCAGCAGCTGAAGGAAGTGGAGGCCATTGCCAACAACAGGGCCAAGCCGACCTTCGACAACACGCTCATCGCCCTGGAAAAGAGCGGTGACACCCTGGACCGCGCCACCACCGTGTTCTTCAGCCTGGTCGGCGCCGACACCAACGATGCGCGCAAGAAGCTGCAGGCCGACTACTCGGCGAAGTTCGCCGCGCACAGCGATGCGATCGCGCTGAACGGCAAGCTGTTCGCCCGCATCCAGGCCCTGTATGACACCCGTACCCAGCTCGGCCTGGATGCCGAAGGCGTGCGCCTGGTCGAGAAGTACTACGAAAGCTACGTGCGCGCCGGCGCCAAGCTCAACGAAGCCGACAAGACCAAGCTCAAGGAAATGAACGCCGAGCTGGCCAACCTGGGCACGAAGTTCAGCCAGAACGTGCAGAACGAAGTGAACGCCTCGGCGGTGATCGTCGACGACGTCAAACTGCTCGACGGCCTGTCGGCCGAACAGATCGCCGCCGCCGCCGAAGCCGCCAAGGCACGCAAGCTGGACGGCAAGTACGTCATCGCCCTGCTCAACACCACCGGCCAGCCGCCGCTGACCAACCTGGCCAACCGCGACCTGCGCAAGAAGATCTACGACGCATCGGTCACCCGTGGCAGCCGCGGTGGCGAGTTCGACAACACCGGGCTGGTCGCGCGCATCATGCAGCTGCGCGCCGACAAGGCCAAGCTGATGGGCTTTGACAACTTCGCCGCCTACAACCTGACCAACCAGACCGCCAAGACCCCCGAAGCGGTCAATGCCATGCTGGGCCAGCTGGCCCCGGCCGCAGTGGCCAACGCCAAGCGCGAAGCAGCCGACCTGCAGGCGATGATCGACAAGGAACAGAAGGCTGCCGGCAAGCCGACCTTCCAGCTGGAAGCGTGGGACTGGGCCTACTACAGCGAAAAGGTGCGCCAGGCCAAGTACAACTTCGACGAATCCCAGCTCAAGCCCTACTTCGAGCTGAAGAACGTACTGGAAAACGGCGTGTTCTTCGCCGCCAACCAGGAATACGGTCTGACCTTCAAGCAGCGCACCGACCTGCCGGTGTACCACGACGACGTGACCGTCTACGACGTGTTCGATGCCGACGGCAGCCAGCTGGCGATCTTCATCTTCGACCCGTACGCGCGCGCGTCCAAGCGTGGCGGTGCGTGGATGAACTCCTACGTATCGCAGTCCGCGCTGACCGGCTTCAAGCCGGTGGTGGCCAACCACCTCAACATTCCCAAGCCGCCGGCCGGCCAGCCGACCCTGCTGACCTGGGATGAAGTGACCACCACCTTCCACGAATTCGGCCATGCCCTGCACGGCATGTTCTCGAACGTGAAATACCCCTACTTCTCGGGCACCTCGGTGCCGCGCGACTTCGTCGAGTTCCCCTCGCAGGTCAACGAGATGTGGTCGGACAACCCGCTCATCCTGAAGAACTACGCCAAGCACTACCAGGACGGCACCGCCATGCCGCAGGCGCTGCTGGACAAGGTGATTGCCGCAGCCAAGTTCAACCAGGGCTTTGCCACCACCGAGTACCTGGGTGCGGCCATGCTGGACCAGCGCTGGCACCAGATCGGCCCGGACCAGGTGCCGGCCGCCAAGGACGTGATGGCCTTCGAGCGCGCCGCGCTGGAGAAGGACGGCATCTACTACGCGCCGGTGCCGCCGCGCTACAAGACCCCGTACTTCAGCCACATCATGGGCGGTTACTCGGCCGGCTACTACGCCTACATCTGGTCCGAAGTGCTCGATGCCAACACCCAGAAGTGGTTCCGCGAGAACGGCGGCCTGAGCCGCAAGAACGGCGACCATTTCCGCCAAACCCTGTTGTCCAAGGGTGGCAGCGTGGATGCGATGCAGCTGTTCCGCGATTTCGCCGGCCACGAGCCGCAGATCGAGCCGCTGCTGGAAAAGCGTGGGCTGGTTCCGGAAACGAAATAATTCCAACCGCCTGGAAGACGAACCGCCCGGCATTGCCGGGCGGTTTTTTTTCGCCCGGCCGATCCTGGCACCAAAAGCCGTAGAGCCACGCCCTGCGTGGCTGCGGGTTTCCGAACGACGTTCCAGCCACGCAGGGCGTGGCGCTACGCCGTTACCGCGGTGCGATGTAGCCGCCCGGCACCCCGTTCGGCGACAGCACCAGCTGCCACAACTGGGCGTGCCTGCAGCGGAAACTGGCCATCGAGCCGGCCAGGTAGAACCGCCACATGCGCTTGAAACGTTCGTCGTAGCGCTGCCGGTCCAGCTGCGGCCAGGCCGCTTCCACGTTGCTGCGCCAGGCCTGCAGCGTGCGGTCGTAGTCAGCGCCGAAACTGTGCCAGTCCTCCAGCACGAACAGCCCCTCGTACGCGGCAGTGATCTGCGCGGCCGAGGGCAGCATCGAATTGGGAAAGATGTAGCGCGCAATCCATGGGTCGGTGCGGTGTCGCGAGAGATTGCTGCCGATGCTGTGCAGCAGGAACAGCCCATCCGGCGCCAGGCAGCGCCGCGCCATCTCGAAGTAGCTGCGATAGTTCTTGTCGCCTACATGCTCGAACATGCCCACCGACAGGATCGCGTCGAAGGTTTCTTCAACGTCGTGGTAATCCTGCAGGCGGATCTCGATCGGCAATCCCGCGCAAAGCTGGCGGGCATGGTCGGCCTGTTCCTGCGAAATGGTGATGCCCACCCCGGATACGCCGTAGCGTTCGGCGGCAAACTTCAGTGCCTCGCCCCAGCCGCAACCAATATCCAGCACACGCTGGCCCGGACGCAACCCGAGCTTGTGGCAGATCAGGTCGAGCTTGGCTTCCTGTGCGGTGTCCAGATCGCCTGCCCCGGTCCAGTACGCACAGCTGTAGACCAGTCGCTTGCCGAGCATCGCGTGGTACAGGTCATTGCCAAGATCGTAATGGCGACGGCCCACCTCAAGGTTGCCGCCGCCAGCCTGCAGGTTGAACAGCCGCGCCTTCAGCGCGTCGCCCAGCTCGCGCCAGCCGTGCACGCGTTCGTCAAGATGCGCCTGCATCAGGTGCAGCAGGAACCCATCCAGCGAAGCGGCATCCCACAGCCCGTCCATGTAGCTCTCGCCCAGCCCGAGCGAGCCCTGCGCGATCACGCGGGCGTAGAAATGCGGATCGTGCACGCGGATGTCGTGCGGACGGTCACCGTCGACGGTGACGTCCGCCTCGTGCAGCAACTCGATCACCCGCCGTTGCAGCCCCACGTCCATGGTCGCCCCCTGCTAGCCCTTGGCGAACAGCCCGGCATAGGCCGGGGCTACATGCGGCGCCAGCACGGCGGCGGGCACATCCACGGTCTGGGTGCCATCCGAATACGGTCCCACCTGGTAAGGCGGAAACACGAAACGCACGGCGGTGATCAGCCCGTTGGGATCGGTCATCGGCTGGAACTGGCTGAAGTTCCCGGCGCTGGCCCCGGTGCCGTCGGCAATCATCCGGCTGGCACTGCGCAGGGATTCCTGCAGCTGGCCCGGCTCCATGTCCTCGCTGCTCAACCGGGTGGCCACGCGCTCCTTCAGCTGGTCGGCGATGTAATCGCTGACCACCGCCCAACCCTTGCCGTCGGCCATCAGCTTGTCGGCAGTCAGCATCTGCTGCTGTTCGGGCAGCCAGACGAAACGGGCCACCAGCGGCTCACCATGGGCGCCGCCGGTATAGCGGCTGCCCTCGGCACTGATCACCAGCAGCTGCGGCGTCTCCAGCACCTTCTCGAAGCTCAGTGACAGCTCGTAGGGCATGGTCGGCTTGTCATTGCCCAGCCCGTCCACCGCCTGCTGCAGTTCACTGCGCGCGGCCGTGGCGTAATCCGACAGCGCCTTGGCCAGACCGGGGAAGCGGTTCACGTCCTGCGGGTAGCTGATGCCCACCACCGCCTGCGGGGTGTTCTCGATCACATCACGCAGCTCCAGCGGCGCCTCGACGGTGGCCTGCGGCGAGGTCGTGTCCGGCGGCTGCGCGGCGGCCGGGCTGTCTGCCGGGGCGACAGCGGTATCCGCGTCGCGTCGGCAGCCGGTCAGCAGTACCAGCCCCACAGCCAACGCCAGCGTGCCGGTACGCAGCGCACGGCGGTTTCCTGCGATGTTCATTGCAATCCTCTTGTTGAAACCCAGCATGATGATCCTTCGTCCGTGAAAAAAGCTTGTGCCTGCTACGCCAGCAGGTCCTGGTATTCGGCGTGCCGCTCGAAAAACTGTTCGGCGTATGCGCACTTCGGCACGACCTTGAGCTGTTTGTCGCGTGCGTACCGCAGAGCGACCTTGGTCAACTCCCCGGCGATGCCGCGGCCGCCGATGGCCTCAGGCACCTCGGTATGGGTAATGACCATCCGCCTGCGCTGGATCTGGTAGTCCAGCAGGGCCAGGTACCCCTGGATCCGGGCCTGGAACCGGTGGTGGGCCAGATCGTGCTCCACCTCGTACGCCAATCCGGGCGGGGTGACCGAAGCCATGGCGGGTGTCTCCTGCGGCGACTGTCGCGATAGTGCGCAGCGTAGCGCCATGATCGCGTGAAGCCTTAACAGGGGCAACAGGCGACGCATTTGGTCACATCACGCCGCGCCCCGCCACGCGCCCGGTTATCGCCGCGTCGGCAGGAATCCGCTTTTTGGGGGCTTTGGCTAAAGTCCCCCCGATTCAAGCCGATATCGGTATCGGACAGGTCGCAAAAGCTGGCACGGCTTTTGCGATACCTGACTGCCCCATCCGTGTCCCAAGGAGCTTCACATGGACCATGCACCCGATTTCACCCAGCCCGGCGACGCAGACAGCTCGCTGCTGGAAGGCCTGTTCCAGCTGGCCCTGAACGGCCAGACCCAAGGCTCGGAGTTCGATCTGATCGACCACGAAGTCTACGCGCGGCTGCTCAGCACCTACGGTACCGACCAGCGTTTCGCCGCGTGATTGAGGCACCGGGCGGCGTCTAGCCGCCCAGGCTGAAGCGCGGGTTGCTCAACTCGCGCAGGAAGTGCTCGAAGATCGCCGGGCGCATTGCCAGCATGAAGATCACGCCGAACGCGGCACCGGCCAGGTGCGCGCTGTGGTTGATCCGGTCACCGCCCCTGCGATCCATCCAGATGCTGTAGCCCACGTAGAACGCCGCATAGATGATCGCCGGCGCCGGGATGAAGAACACGAAGATGACGGTCCACGGGCTGAGCAGGATGAAGGCGAACAGCACCGCCGACACCGCGCCCGACGCGCCCAGGCTCAGGTAGTTCGGGTTCTTCTGGTTCTTCAGGTAGCTGGGCAGGATCGACACCACCAGCGCGCCCAGGTAGAACGCCGGGTAGGTCAGGTAGTTGCCGGTCAGGCCCACCATCACCGTTTCGATGTGTCCGCCGAAGAAGAACAGCGTGATCATGTTGAAGGCCAGGTGCGCCAGGTCCGCGTGGATGAACCCGTAGGTCACCAGGCGGTCGTACTGGCGCTTGCGGTCCACCGCCGGTGGCCACAGGATCAGGCGGTCGGCCAGTGCGCGGTTCTTGAACGCCACCCACGACACAATGACGGTGATGGCGATCAGCAGCAGGTTGACGGGGGTCATGGCGGTACTCAGGCAGCGCGGTAGTTGTCGACCATACGATAGCGCTTGGCATACCAACCGAAGGCCAACGCCGCCACGAAGGCGAATCCGGCGAAGAAGAACATCAGGAACGCGGCCTCGCTGAGCCCGGTACTGGCGATCTGGTGGGTCACCGTGTCGTTGCGCACCGCTGCGTTGGACAGCAGCACCCACAGGTTGCCGATGGTGGTGGTGAGGTTCCAGAAGCTCATCACCACACCCTTCATCGCCTGCGGCGCCTGGCTGTAGGCGAACTCCAGGCCGGTGGCCGAGACCAGCACCTCACCGAAGGTGAGCAGCGCGTAGGGCAGCATCTGCCAGAAGATGGACATCACGTTGCCGCCATCCATCATCACCTGGATGCCGCCGACCACGATCCAGGCCAGGCCGCTGAAGGCGATACCGGCGGTCATGCGGCGCAATGCGGTCGGCTCGAAGCCGAAGCGGCGCAGCGCCGGGTACAGCACCAGGTTGTTGAACGGAATCAGGATCATCACCAGCAGCGGATTCAGCGCCTGCATCTGCGAGGCGGTGAACCACGAGGGCATGGCCATCTGCTGGCCCTGCAGCACCCAGGTGGAGGCCTTCTGGTCGAACAGCGAGAAGAACGGCGTGGTGAGCGCGAAGATCACCAGCACGCGCAGCACCGAACGTACGCCTTCCACGGCCTCGGCCGGGTGCACGGCGCGGGCGCGGTCGAGCTGGATCCAGGTACCGCCGCCCACGCCGGCCAGTACCAGCACCAGCGCGATGCACAGGCAGATCACGATGCCGAGGCTGCCCACCAGGCCCATCGAGGCCACCGCCAGCACCGCGCCCAGGATGGCCAGGGTGCGGCCCGGACGGCCCTTGCCCGGCACCTGCGCCGACAGCGCGGTACGCACCACGTTGCCGAACGAATGCGGGTCCTTGGGCGGCAGCGGCACCAGCACGTAGCGCTTGCGGCCCAGCCAGAACACGAAGGTGGCCACGAACATCAGGATGCCGGGGATGCCGAACGCCCACTGCGGGCCCAGGTTCTTCAATGCCAGCGGAATCAGCAGCGAGGCGAACAGCGAGCCGAAATTGATGATCCAGTAGAACGCGTCGAATACGATCTTGGCCAGGTGCTTGTTGCTCTGGTCGAACTGGTCGCCCATGAACGAGGCCACCAGCGGCTTGATGCCACCGGCGCCCAGCGCGATCAGGCCCAGGCCGAGGAAGAAGCCCTCGCGGCTGTTCTCGAACAGCGCCAGGCAGGCGTGGCCGGCGCAGTAGATCAGGCTGAACCAGAGAATGGTGTGGTACTTGCCGAAGAACTTGTCGGCCAGCCAGCCGCCGAGCAGCGGGAAGAAGTACACGCCGATCATGAAGCTGTGCATGATGTCCTTGGCCTCGCCGGCCCGGCCATCGGCGGTGATCTCCTGCAGCAGCAGCGAGGTGATCAGGAACTGCACCAGGATGTTGCGCATCCCATAGAAGCTGAACCGCTCGCAGGCCTCATTGCCGATGATGTACGGAATCTGGCGCGGCAGGGATCCCTTGCCAGCGCTGGCGGCTGCGGTCGTGCTCATTCTATGGGGCTGTCCTGCGGGTTCAAAGGGCGCAAGGTTACCGGAAGGGCCGCGGCCGCGCACGTTGCGCTGGTACGTGACAACACCCGCGCGCAATGGCAGGCAGTGCCTGTCTGCTGACGGAAGTCACGGCACGTCCACGACTCAAGCGTAAACTTATCGTTATGCGCCTCCTCCCCACGGTTGTCGCAGGACGCTGGCACGGCTGGTTCCTGCTGTTGTTGTTGACCGCCCCCGCTGTGCCGGCCGATGCCCGGCAGAGCGAGGCACCGCCGCGCCTGCTGAAGGTCGCCACGCTGGAGCTGCCGGCCGTGGACGAGGCCCAATGGGAACGGCGCCGGGACCAGCTGCTGCAGGTGTTGGAAGGCCTGCAGCCGGACGTGATCGCGGTGCATCGGGTAGTGCAGACCAAGGGCGGCAACCCGGCCTGCTGGCTGGCCATCCGCCTGCGCTACAGCTGCGATTTCGTCACCGCCGACCCGCCCAGCCAGCCATTGCGCCATGGCAGCGCCATGCTGAGCCGGCTGCCGGTGGTCGAAGACGGGGTCACCCTGCTCCACCCGCCGGGCCAGTTCAGCGCAGCCGGCATGCTGCGGGTAAAGCTGCAGGAGGAGCAGATCAACATCTATGTGGCGCAACTGCGCCCGGATCCGGACGAAGCCCAGGTGCGCCAGCACCAGACCAACGACCTGATGACCTGGGTCGGCGCCACTTCGGACGGCCTGCCCTCCTTGATCGCCGGCGATTTCTCTGCCGATACCGACGAACTGGTGCGCAGTTCGCCCGGTTTCCAGCCGGCGCGCAAGAACCCCGGCGAACGCGTGGACCCGCCTTCAGTGGCTGCCGCCGCCAGCGGCCATGGTCTGGACGTGCTGTTCCAGGTGAGCCATTTTGCCGGCCAGGGCCTGCAGCCGTTGAAGTTGCCGGCACTGGAAGGCACCGACATCGGCGCCCTGCGCCTGGGCATCATCGCCACCCTGCGGCTACAAGGCGATGCGGAAACGAGGTAGCCGCATCACCCGGTAGCGCCGGCCGTTGGCCGGCCCTCGCATGACCGGACATCGCCTGGGCCGGCCAACGGCCGGCGCTACCGACAAACAAAAGGCCGGGCTTTTGGCCCGGCCTTTTCCAATCTGCAGATCGCCGCTTGAATCAGGCGATGGCTTCCTGGTAACGACGCTCGACTTCCTGCCAGTCGACCACCTTGAAGAACGCGCCGATGTAGTCCGGGCGACGGTTCTGGTACTTCAGGTAGTACGCGTGTTCCCACACGTCCAGGCCCAGGATCGGCGTGTTGCCCTCCATCAGCGGGCTGTCCTGGTTGCCACTGCTTTCCACCACGATCTTCTTGTCCGGGGTGACGCTCAGCCACGCCCAGCCGCTGCCGAAACGGGTCAGCGCTGCCTTGGTGAAGAGCTCCTTGAACTTCTCGAAACCACCCAGCTGGGCATCGATCGCCTGGGCGACGTCGCCCTTCGGGTTGCCACCGCCATTGGGCGACATCACGGTCCAGAACAGCGAGTGGTTGGCATGACCGCCACCGTTGTTGCGCACCGGGGTCTGCAGGTTCTCCGGCAGCGACTTGGTCTTCTTTACCAGATCTTCAACCGGCAGGTCGGCGTACTCAGTGCCTTCCAGCGCTGCGTTGACGTTGTTGATGTAGGTCTGATGATGCTTGGTGTGATGGATTTCCATCGTTTCCGCGTCGATATGCGGCTCGAGCGCGTCATAGGCGTAAGACAGCTTGGGGAGGGTATAGGCCATGTGGATCTCCTGGTAGCTCACTCGCCCGGCGAAGACCGGGCGTTGCGAAGTCGATGATGGGGATGGCCGCCAAGCTTACCAAGCCCTACGTAAAGGAAACTTCGTTGGGGGCGCTCCTCCAGATGCGCTCAGGGGATGTCGACGTTACATTAACCTCGTCCCCCGCACACTCGACCTTCACATGCGCAAACCTCTACTGCTGCTCGTTGCCATTGTCCTGCTGGTCGGCGGTCTCTTCGCCATCAAGGAAGCCCAGCACGCCCCGGCCCCGCAGTTCGCTCCGTCTCTGACCCAGCCGGCTGCCGACGTTGCACCCGCCAACGGCGCCCCGGCCAACCCCGGCGCGACCGCACAGCGATCGCACGACGCGCTGCCTGCCTTCCTGCCTGCGGAAGCGCGCCAGACCATCGTCCTGATCCAGCGCGGCGGCCCCTATCCGCACCGCCAGGACGGCGGCGTCTTCAGCAACCGCGAACAGCGCCTGCCCGACCGACCGCGCGGCTACTACCGCGAATACACCGTGGACACGCCGGGTGCCGGCAACCGGGGCGCGCGTCGCATCGTGACCGGCGGCAATCCGCCGACCGGTTGGTTCTACACCGACGACCACTACGAAACCTTCCGCAGTTTCGAGGTCCCACCTGCCGGGAGCTGGCAATGAACCACGATGGATTCGAATTGGGCCTGGACGATATCAACAACGCTGGCGTGTATTCGGTCACCAACGACGACATTGCGCCGCTGTCGGCCGCGATGCGCGATGCCGGGCTGCGGGTGGCCACGATTGATCTTCAAGGGTGCATCGACAAGCGCACCTTGGTTGCACGCATTGCCGCGCAGCTGGATTTCCCACAGACGTTTGGTGGCAACTGGGACGCGCTGTTGGACTGCCTTCGCGACCTGTCGTGGCTGCAGGCCAACGGCTATGCGTTGTTCTTCAGTGACGCCGATGGCTTGAAGGCGGGCGCGGAAAAGGATTTTGAAACGCTGCTGGATGTGCTGGACGATGCCAGCACGTCGTGGGGCAAGGACGACGTACCGTTCTGGGCGTTTGTCGCGCTGCGCGATTGAACAACCCGCAGCACGGCGCCCACAATCGGTAGCGCCGGCCGTTGGCCGGCCCACGCGGTGCTGATGGAGATCATGAGGGCCGGCCAACGGCCGGCGCTACCCGCCGATGATGGCTTCGCCATCATCGGCTGCCGTTGTCGTCCTGTAGTTCCTTCTTGAACGGGATGTCCGGCGGCGGGCGCGCTACCGCCGGCTGGTCCTGCATGTTGGGGTCGGTCAGGCCGCAGCCGCCGCCGAACTGCAGGAGAGAGACCACGCAGGAGATTTTCGAGCTGGTGCCGGGGATGGGAATTTCCACGGCCTTGATGCCCTTGCGTACCCATTCGGCCAGCAGCGATTCGTTCGGTGCCCAGTACTTGTCGAACGAGGTCGGCGTGTAGTCGTACGGCGGGCGCTTCAGCCACGTGCCGGATTGGGCAATGCGTTCGCGGCTCCAGCCATCGTTCTCGCCACCGGGCGCGCCGCGTGTGCTGTCGCCGCTGCCGCCCTGGTCGGGCACGCGCACGCTGCCGTCGGCATTGAACAGTCCATCGCCGGTGCGGCCGGCGCCCTGGTTGGCCTGGGCACCACTGCGTTCACCGGCGCGGTTGCTGTCGGCTGCGCCCCAGTCGTCGCCGCGTGCAGGCGTGGCCCAGTTGCCGGGTGTGGCCGACGGACGCGCGGCAGGCGTAGTGGCGGGTGCCGGACTCGAGGCCGTGCTGCGGCTGGGCGCGGACTGGCTTGCCGTGCTCGGGCCTGGCGCGGCCGACGGGGTGGACGCTGCGGTCGACGGCGTTGCCGCAGCCGGTGCCGGGCGCGCCGAAGCGTTGGGGACGGCGCGTTCCCGCACCGTCACCTCCGGGCTGCGCCCGGGCACGTTCACCTCACGCTGGGGCACGGGCGCGACCGTCACGGACACCGACGGCGTCGGCGTCACTTCGCGTTCGCGCACCTGCACATCACGTTGCGGCACGTTGACCTCGACCCGTGGCCCCGGCGTGGGCACCGGCGGCGTGGGCGCGTTGACCACAGTGACCTCGCGCTCGCGTACAACCAGTTCCGGCGTGCGCACCTGTGGCTGCGCCGGCCTGACGGTCGGGGCGACCACGGGCGGGGTCGGCGCTTCCACCACCTCGACGGTGCGTTCGCGTACCTGCACCTCGGGCGCATCGCGCGGAATCACCCGCACTTCGGTGCGCGGCACACTGGTGGGGGGCACCACGAAATCGGTGGTGGCTTCGGCAACGTCGGTGGCCTGGATGGGTTGCTCCACGGCCGTGGGCGCCGGCGCTGGCGGTGTCGGCGTGGGTTCCACGCTGGCGACAGGTTCCGGCGCGGACGCAGGCGTCGGCGGTTGCGGGGCGGTTGCCGCCGCCGGGCTCGGCCGCGACGCAGCTGGCGCGTCCTGGGAGGTCGCAGCAGCTGCTGCTGCGCTACCCGCGGCGGCGGCGGGTTCGCCGTCGCCACTGTCCTGCGGCGTGCCACCGCCCAGGAACTCCACCTGGATGCGCCCGCCATCGCCGCCCTGCTCCGGCTGCACGGGCGGGCGGACCAGCGCCACCCACAACAGCAGCAGCGCGAACATCACGTGCAGCAGCAGGCTGATCACCGCCGAGGTCCAGCGCATCCAGCGCTGGTCGCGCGGGGCCGGGTCCCAGGTCTGCCAGAGCAGTCGGCGAACCGACTGCACGAACCCCAGCGCCGGCAAACGGCCGGGCGAGCCCGGCAACGGCCGCTGGATCAGTTCGGCAATGACTTCCGAAGCGCGGAACGGGCGCGGCAACGGGGTCAGCGCGCGCAGCCACAGGCCCCACCCGTAGGGAAGGCCCGTGGTTTTTTCAACGATGCGCTTGTCCGGCTGGCGAGCCAGCAACCCGTTGAGGATCTCGTCAGCCCGGCGCAGTGTCACGCAGGACGATCAGGCAGCCGTGCCGCGGGGAATGTACGGCGCGTGACCGCTGTCATGGTCGGTCGCATCGCGTACCGCGGTGATGCCGGGCACGCGGCCCATCAGCGTTTTCTCGATGCCTTGCTTGAGGGTGACGTCGGCCATGCCGCAGCCCTGGCAGCCCCCCCCGAAGCGCAGCAGTACCACGCCATCGGCGGACACTTCCTGCACAGCGACTTTGCCGCCATGCGAGGCCAGCTGCGGATTGACTTCGTTTTCCACCACCCAATGCACCCGCTCGACCAGCGAGGCCGACTCGGCCGGGGCTTCGCCCTTGATCTTCGGCGCCTTGATGGTCAGCTGCTGGCCACCGGTGGCGTTGGTGACGATGTCGATGTCGGCGCCGTCCATCCATGCCACGCTGGTGGCGGCCACGTACAGGGTGAAGCCGTCGCAGTCCACCGCCCACTCGTCGCCAAGCAGGTCGGCCGGTTCGGCGAACTCCAGGCGGGCATCGGCGCGCGGGGTGCCAGGGTCCACCGCGCTCAGGCGCACGCCCATGCCGGGCACGGCTTCGCGCTCGATGAGCTTGCGGAAATAAGTCTGGGCAGTGTCGGAGATCTGGATCATGCGGCTATTCTAGCGGCTTACATGTTATGCGCTCATTCGGTTTATACACCGTCCGGCGCATTGTTCAGGCATACACGAGGTGGAGGATTCCATGGCCGACCTGATTCCGCTGGCGCAGGCCCGTTGCGTCCCGCGCAAGGGCAGCGACCACAAGCTGGGCGAAGCCCGGGTAGCCGAGCTGCTGCCGCAGATTCCCGGCTGGGAGCTGGCCGAGCAGGGCCAGGCCCTGACCCGGACCTTCCGCTTCGCCAACTACTACAAGACCATGGCGTTCGTGAACGCGCTGGCCTGGGTGGCCCATGCCGAGGACCACCACCCCGACCTGGGCGTGCATTACGACCGCGCCGTGGTGCGCTTCTCCACCCATGATGTGGGTGGGCTCAGCGAGAACGACTTCATCTGTGCAGCCAAGGCTTCGGGCCTGACGGAGTGAGTTTGATGAAAATGCCAAGAGCAGCCACGCAGGTCGTGGCTCTACAACTGCTGGTTGCTGCCAGCCTTGTCGGGTGCGGTGGGTCTTCGGAGCCGGCGGCGCCGGTTGCGGCGCCCACCGAGGTGGCGGCGGTGAAGACGCCGCCGCCGGTGTATCCCATTGAGCTTGCGTGCCAAGGCATCGGTGGGACCACCACGCTGAAGGTGGTGGTGGCAACCGACGGCAAGCCTGGGCAGATTCAGCTGGTGACCGGCAGCGGCAATGGCCAGCTCGACGAGCAGGCGAAGAAGGCGGTCGAGGGCTGGCAGTTCAAGGCCGCCACCCGCGCCGGCCAGGCCGTGCCCACCACCATCCAGGTGCCGGTGAGCTTCAACCCGCCGCAGCCCAAGCCGGATGAGTGCTTCGCCGTGGAAGAGCGGCTGCGCCGCGGCGGCTGATCGCGGCCTCGCGCCAGCACACGCCAGCCTCCATCCCCCTGATCGCCCCACCGCCCTGCCCGCCTCACGTCCACCCGGACGAGGCGGCGACGGGGCGGTCGTGGCGCGTTACCCGTGTAAAGGACGCCGTGGCGCATGCTGGAAATTACCAATGAAAACGTATGGGTTGCCCTGCTGGTGACCCTGGCGGCCGGCCTGGCCACCGGCCTGGGCAGCCTGATGGTGTTGTTCTCGCGCCGCCCCAACCCCCGCCTGCTGGCCTTCGGCCTGGCCTTTGCCGGCGGCGCGATGGTGTTCGTGTCGCTGACCGAGATCCTGACCAAAGCGATCGACTCGTTCACCCTGGCCTATGACGCGCGCACCGGGTACGCCTACGCCACCGCCGCCTTCCTGTGCGGGGTGCTGTTGATCGTGCTGATCGACCATCTGATCCCGAACCCGCACGAAAGCCTGGACAAGCAGGACCCGATGTTCCGGGAGAACAACAAGGCCTACATCAAGCGGGTGGGCCTGCTGACGGCGGTGGCGATCACCGCGCACAACTTCCCGGAGGGGCTGGCCACGTTCTTCGCGACGCTGGAAAGCCCATCGGTGGGCATGCCGCTGGCGTTCGCCATTGCCATCCACAATATCCCCGAGGGCATCGCGATCGCGGTGCCGGTGTATTTCGCGACCCAGAACAAGTTCTATGCGTTCGGCGCCAGCCTGTTGTCAGGCCTGGCCGAGCCGGTGGGCGCGGCGATCGGCTACGTGCTGTTGTCCGGGGTGCTCAACCACGCCACGTTCGGCTGGGTCTTCGGGTTGATTTCGGGTGTGATGGTGTTCCTGGCGCTCGATGAGCTGCTGCCAGCGGCCAAGCGCTACGCCAAAGGCCATGAGACGGTGTACGGGCTGGTGGCCGGCATGGCCAGCCTGGCGATCAGCCTGGTGCTGTTCAAGTGGTGATTGCGTGCGGGCGTGGCGTGGATGCCGTGGGCCGGCCAACGGCCGGCGCTACCGGATGCGGGTTGATTGATTCCAATCCCGATGGGCCTGCGACGGTTACCGGGCCTCTGGTTGGTTGATCCCGATCTGTGGACGTTACGTAGCGGTTCGTAGCCCCGGCCGTTGGCCGGACACCGCGCGCAGCGCGGCCCAAGTGTCCGGAGACGGTCACCCAACGATTGCCGCCACCACCCCGGCGTTTAGAAGTTCCGAAGCCGCCCGTCAGGCGTTCATGATCCCGGAACGAAGAGCAGCCGGCCAACGGCCGGCGCTACCGCTTCGGATCGTCTAAACGCCGGACGGAGTATCGGGGGCCGCATTCGGCCACCTCCTGACACTTGGGCCGCGCTGCGCGCGGTGTCCGGCCAACGGCCGGGGCTACGAATTCATATGGGCCCATTGGGATTGGGATCAATCAACCAAGGGCCGACGAATTTTTCCGGGCCCATCCGGGCCCGGATCAATCAACCAACAGTGTCACCCCAACCGGTTCAACACCTCGTTCAATTCATCCGCCAACGGCGCGTTGAGCAGGTACGGGGTCTTGCCGGCGTCCAGCGAGAATTCCAGCGAGGCGGCGTGCAGGAACAGGCGTTTCAGCCCGATCTGGTCACGAAGCCGCTTGTTGACGTCCGGATCGCCGTATTTGTCGTCACCTGCCACCGGATGACCCAGGTGCTGGGCATGCACGCGGATCTGGTGGGTACGGCCGGTTTCAATCCGCACTTCGCAGAACGAATGGCCGCCCCGGCGCTCCAGCACGCTGAAATGGCTCACCGACGCCTTGCCGATCGCATTGACCTGCACGTGGCGCTCTCCGCCCTGGCGCAGCCCTACGTGCAACGGCGCGTCCACGGTCATGGTGCCGTCGGGCATGCGCCCCACCAGCAGAGTCAGGTAGCGCTTGCGGATGCCGGCGCCGTGGTCTTCACGCAGCAGTGCCTGCAGCTCGCTCAGCGCCGAACGCTTCTTGGCCACGATCAGCAGGCCCGAGGTGTCCCGGTCCAGCCGGTGCACCAGCTCCAGGGTCTTGCCGGGGCGCAGCGCACGCAGGGTTTCGATGGCACCGAAGCTGATCCCGCTGCCGCCATGGCTGGCCACGCCGGAGGGCTTGTTCAGGGCCAGCAGGCGCTCATCTTCGTAGACGATCGCGTCTTCCAGCCGCTTCATGAACGCCGCCGGTGGGCCGGCTTTGTCTCCCTCCTCGGTGAGACGAACCGGTGGCACGCGCACTTCGTCGCCCTCCACCAGCTTGCGTTCGGCCTTGGCGCGGCCGCCGTTCACACGGACCTGGCCGCTGCGCACGAGTTTGTAGACCAGACTGCGTGGCGCACCCTTCAGCTGGCCGAGCAGGAAGTTGTCCAGGCGTTGCCCGGCGCGGTCGGCCGGGACAGTCAGGAGACGGACGCTGGTCTTGCCTTCAGCGGGTTTGGGGGACGGCACGGTATCGGTCATTGGCCTTTTATTCTGTTACACTCGGCGGGCGAGATAAGGGATTGATTTCGTTGGAAGTTGCTCTGGGCCAGAAGCCCGACTTCCCTCGATTCCGGCACAGTGCGCAGCCACCGCCCCCGGGGCGGCCATGTTAGCGGCTCACCGGCAGTCCCGGCCATCGCCGGATGCCTGACACGCGTCTGCGCTGAAAAAATGTCCCTGTGGCGCTCCAGCCTGGCTGAAAGCTGCCTCCGGCCCGCAACACCCAAACCAAAACAAATGAAGCGCTCCCGCGGCCTGCCGTGGTGTCGTAGCGCTGGAAGCCCAAGCCGCCCTCCCCGCGCATGCGCGATGGGCGTGCAAGCGTGACCAGAAGCGAAACCCCATGGCGTTCCGCGCGGTAGCAGCGCGCGAGGAACGCAATATGAAGCGAATGCTGATCAACGCCACGCAGGCTGAAGAGCTGCGGGTAGCCATCGTGGATGGCCAGACGCTGTACGACATCGACATCGAACAGCCGTCCAAGGAACAGAAGAAGTCGAACATCTACAAGGGCCGCATCACGCGCCTTGAACCGTCGCTGGAAGCGGCCTTCGTCGAATACGGCGGCGAACGCCACGGCTTCCTGCCGCTGAAGGAAATCTCCCGCGATTACTTCCAGGCCGGGGTCGACCCCAACAAGGCCGGCATCCGCGAACTGCTGCGTGAAGGACAGGAAGTGGTGGTACAGGTCGACAAGGAAGAACGTGGCAACAAGGGCGCTGCCCTGACCACGTTCATCTCCCTGGCCGGCCGCTACATGGTGCTGATGCCCAACTCGCCCACCGCCGGTGGCGTGTCGCGTCGCATCGAGGGCGAAGACCGCGCCGCGCTGAAGGAAGCGTTGGACAAGCTGGACATCCCCGACGACATGGGCGTGATCATCCGCACCGCCGGCGTCGGCCGCGATGCCGAAGAGCTGCAATGGGACCTGGACTATCTGCTCCAGGTCTGGAAGTCCATCGCCGAAGCGGCGCTGACCAAGCCGGCCCCGTTCCTGATCTACCAGGAATCGCGCCTGATCGTGCGCGCCCTGCGCGACTACCTGCGCGCCGATGTCGGCGAGATCCTGGTCGATACCGAGGAACTCTACGAAACCGCCCGCGAGTTCATGCAGCAGGTGATGCCGCAGACCCTGCGCAAGCTCAAGCATTACAAGGACGATATCCCGCTGTTCAACCGCTTCCAGATCGAATCGCAGATCGAAGGCGCGTATGAACGCAACGTGCGACTGCCCTCGGGCGGCTCGATCGTGGTCGACCAGACCGAAGCGCTGACCGCCATCGACGTGAACTCCTCGCGCGCCACCAAGGGCAGCGACATCGAGGACACCGCGTTCCAGACCAACCTGGAAGCGGCCGAAGAAGTGGCCCGCCAGCTGCGCCTGCGCGACCTGGGCGGCCTGGTGGTGATCGACTTCATCGACATGGCCTCCAACAAGCACCAGCGCGAAGTCGAGAACCGCCTGCAGAACGCGCTCAAGTACGACCGTGCGCGCGTGCAGCTGGGCCGCATTTCGCGCTTTGGCCTGATGGAAATGAGCCGCCAGCGCCTGCGCCCGAGCCTGGGCGAATCCAGCCAGATCGTCTGCCCGCGCTGCGACGGCCACGGCCGCATGCGCAGCGTGGAATCGCTGTCGCTGTCGATCATCCGCGTGGCTGAAGAGCATGCGATGAAGGAAAACACCGGGCAGGTGCTGGTCCAGGCCCCGGTCGAGATCGCCAACTACCTGCTCAACGAAAAGCGCAGCGCGCTGCGCGAGATCGAACAGCGCCATGACGCGCCGATCGTGATCGTGGCCGACGAGCAGCTGCACACCCCGCACTACGAAGTGACCCGCCTGCGCGAAAACGAAATGGGCGATGAAAGCGGCAAGCCGAGCTACCAGCGCGGCACCCCGCGCAAGCTGCCGGTGCATGCGCTGACCAAGGCGCAGCTGAACATTCCGGTCGCCCCGGCTGTCACCAACGTCAAGCACAGTTCGCCGGCCCCGGTCCGCGAAGCCGCCGAACCGGTGGCTGCTGCGCCGGCCCCGGTCGCTCCCGCCCCGGCTGCTGCTCCGACCGCCACCGGTGTGGTCGGCTGGCTCAAGCGCATCTTCGGTGGTGAACCGGCGCCGGCCGCCGCACCGCAGAACAACGCGCGCCCGGCCCAGGACGGCAACCGCAACGGCCGCAACAAGGACCGCAACGGCAAGGACCGCAACGGCCGCCGCGATGAGCGTGGCGAGCGTGGTCAGGGTCAGGGTCGCGGCAAGGACCGTCGTGATGACCGTGGCGAACGCGCCGGCAAGGGCGAGCGCCGCCAGGAGGTGGCCGCGCAGGCCGTCGCTCCCGCCGCAGGCCAGGCCCAGCAGGGCAAGCCGCGCAACGAGCAGCAACCCAAGGCCCCGCGCAATGAGCAGCAGCCGAAGCTGAACCAGAAGCAGAAGCCGCCGCGCCAGCAGAACGAGGGCGAAAAGCCCTCGCGCCAGCCGCAGACCGATGCCGCCAAGCCGGTGCAGACCGGCGCGACGGCCGCCGATGCCGCGCTGGCCGCCGCCGCCGCCGTGACCGTGGCCGACGCCGCGATCCCGGTCACCACCGCCCCGACCGTAGCCCCGGCAGCGAACCAGGCCCCGGCCGACGACAACCCGCTGATCGCGGTTGCGGTTGATGGCGAAGCCAGCGAGCACGGCGAAGCACCGGGCACCGGCGACGATGCCAGTGGCGAAGGCGCCTCGCGCCGTCGTCGTGGCCGCCGCGGTGGCCGCCGTCGTCGTCGTGGCAATGGCGAGCAGGCTGCAGGCAGCGAGGGGTTGAGCGATGACGCCGGTCTGGACGATGACGGCGACAATGACGACCAGGATGGCGATCAGGACGGTGACAACACCGCCCAGGCCGCCCGCCCTGCCGCCAGCAGCGAGCCGAACCCCGAGTTCGACTTCGATGACGACGGCACCGCACCGACCGCACCGGTCCAGGCCCCGCGCCCGGCCCCGGTGGCTGCCGTTGCCGCCGCCGCGCCGCTGGCCGTGGTCAGCAGCCCGGTGGTGACCGCCGGTCACGCCGAGGTCGCCCCGGCCCCGAAGGTCGAGCCGGCGGCAGAGCGCGCGCCGTCGTACACCGACCGCGTGCCCTTCGTCGAATCGCCTATGCCGGCGCCGGTCGCCCCGGCTCCGGTCGCGGTTGAAGCACCGGTTGCCCCGATCAGCGGGAAGCCGTCCGTGACCGAAGCACCGAAGGCGGTCGAGGCTCCGGCCGTGACGGAAACCCCGAAGGCTGTTGAAGCCCCGGTCGTGATCGAGGCACCGAAGACCGTTGAGGCCCCGGTTGTGACCGAAGCCCCGAAGGCTGTCGAAGCCCCGGTCGTCACGGAAGCACCGAAGCCGATCGAAACGCCCGTCGTGCCCCCGGCCCAGACCGCGCCCGCCGCGATCGAGACGCCGGTGGTCGAGCACAAGGGTCCGACCGAAGTCGGCCGCCCGGTGCAGACCAGCATGCTGGACGCGGTGGACGCCGTGCCAGCCGCTCCGGCCGCCCCGGCACCGGTGGCGCGCATGGAGCCGGTGGAGACCGCACCGGTCGTGCAGAACGGCCAGCTGTTCGGCAACGCCGCCAGCGACGCCGCACCGACCGATACCGCCGCCCAGGCCGCGCACGCAGAGGCACGCGAAGACATCCCGACCGATGAACTCGCCCCGGCCGAAGCCGCTGCCAAGGAAGAACAGGACAAGGCCGACAAGCCCTGATCCGACCCCCGTAGCGCCACGCCCTGCGTGGCTGGGAAGCAAAACGCAGACAGCGGCCTTCGGGCCGCTGTCTGCGTTTGGGGGTATCTGAAGGCCGACGACAACCAGACGACTCGCCGTTAACGCACTACCGCGCAAGGTCGAACGTGCGGGGGCGCACATTGAGGGATTGCCATGTCGTCTGTACCGGCGGCTGCTACCTGCTCGGTGCGGGCCACCACCGTCCGTACAGCCCGACGTTGCACTACTTCCTGGCACCGGACGCGCTCAGCCCGAAAGACCTTGCCCGGCGTAGAACCCCTCACGTTCACGGCGCGAACTGCAATCGGGTCCACACCCCGTAGTGGTCCGACGCCCAGCGGCCTTCGGCATACGGCTGGTCGAACAGCAGCCGCGCTTCGCGGGCGAGCAGCTTGTCCTGCTGGAAGAAGATGTGGTCGATGCGTGATGGCGCGTCGTAGTAATGGCGGTTCAATGTGCTGGCATGCGCCAGCTCATTGTTCACGTGCACGCTGCCGTAGCTGTCGCCGTAACGCTGGCGCAGCGCACTGAGGTCGCCTGCATCCACCCGCGCGTTGAAGTCCCCGGCAATCACCACCGGCGCATCATCGGAGGTGGTCGCGATGTACTTCAGCAGATCGGCCACCTGTTCGCCGCGGATGCGGCTGCCGCGGTCATCCGAACGCTCATTGAGATGGGTGGCATAGATGTTCACCGCCTGCCCGTCCACATCGATACGCAGGTGCGCAACGGTGCGATAATCGGTCAATGGCGCCAACAGGTGCGTGTTGCGCGCCAGCACCGGGCGCCGGGTCAACAGCGCATTCCCGAAGCGCTTGAAGCGCCCGGGCGGATCGGTGGACACGAACTGGTACTCGTATCCCAGCTTGCGCGCCAGCCACGCCGCCTGGTTGCGCACATACGGCTTCTGGATCACTTCCTGCAACGCGATCGCATCGGGCTGCAGCGCCGCCAGCTCGCGCAGGATCACCTGGCGCCGCCGCGGCCAGTCTTCGCGGTCATGGTGGAGGTTGAAGGTCACCATGCTCATCCCCTGCTCCACCGGCGCGGCTGCGCGCGCCGGCAGCACCGCCAGCGCGCAGGCCAGCAGCGCGCCGCGCATGCCCGCGCGCCATACGGCCCCGCTCATGGTGCCTTGCGTTCGGCACGACGCACCGAGGCCGGAATCTCCACTTCAACCTTGGCCGGCAGCTGGGTGATGCGCAGCTCGCCATTGAGCCACTGGGCCGGCTCACCGTTGATCCGGGTATCGCCCGGTTCACCGCTGTACGGCCACGGCAGGATCACCCCGCCCTGCGGCACCAGCAGGCCCGGCGCGATCTGCAGCGTGAGCAGTTTGTCACTACGGCTCAGCGTGTAGCTCAGCTGTCCGTTCGGCGTACGCAGCCCCTTCACGCCGACGCCTGCGCCTTCCAGCCAGCGGCTCGGTACACCGGCGGCCAGCACCAGGCTGTCGTCCACGTCGCGGTTGTAGGCAAACATGTCCAGTGCCGAGCGCACGAAGTCCGATGCCACCCAGGCGTGCGGCAGGTCGCCGACGAAGAACGGCTTGCGAGGGGTGTGCGAGACCACTTCGGCCCACTGGTTCCAGGCCTGCGGCGCGCGGTCCTTGAAGAAGAACTCGGTGGCCTGCCAGGCGCGGTCGCGCCAGCCCAGCCGCACGAACGCGGCCACGTTGCGCCACTCGTACGGCGTGTAATCCTTCCACTCGCGCTTGCCGTCGCGGCGCTCCTCGAACTGCTTCCAGTAGCGCTCGAAGGTGTTGTCCAGGTAGGGCTGCGGCAGCCGTCCCTGCTCGCCGCCCGGGGCCAGCGCGATGGTGGTGGAGGTCGCATCGAAATCACCCAGCTCGGCCGAACCGGGCAGGAAATCGATCTTGTGCAGCGCGGTGGCCGCCAGCAGCGAGGCCTGCAGGTCGTCACGGAACTGGTCGCGCGATTGGGCAATCTGCATCGCTTCCACCTTGCCCAGCGTGGTGGCGATGATCGCCGCGTCCTTGTACCCGCGCAGCGCCCAGAAGTTGTCCCAGTACGAATGCATCGGCTTGGCCGAATAGCCTTCGTGGCTGATCGACACCGGCATCATCCCGTAGAACGCCGGGTTGCGCGCCCGGTTTTCTTCCGTGCGCTCGCTCAGGCGCAGCTGTTCCATGTACTGGTAAGCGCCCTGCACGTGCGGCCACATCAGCTCCAGGAAGGTGCTGTCGCCGGTATAACGCCAGTACTCGGCGATGTTGAAGATCAGCTCGCCATGGCTGTCGTTCTCCGGGACCGGGTCGGCGCCGCGCGGATCCACGCAGCACGGCACCTTGCCGTTGTCGAACTGGTACGGCGCGTACCAGTTCACGTACTCGCGCACCGCATCGCTGCGGCCCATGCGCAGCAGGCCCTCGGAAATCATCGCACCATCGCGGATCCAGCTGCGCGAGTACGAGCGCGTGCCCGGCTGCAGGCTCGGCCCGATCCGTGAGATCAGCATGTGCGCCAATGCGGTGCGCAGGGTGTCGGCCAGCGGCTTGCCGGCCGCCGGCACCTGCAGCGATACCTGGTCCAGCTTGGTGCGCCACATCGAGGCGACCTGCTGCTGGGCCTTGTTGGCGTCGAAGTCCTTCGGCGTGGTCCACGCGCCGGTCTGCGGCAGCACGATGGCCACCTCGCGGCTCTGGCCCGGTTCCAGCCGCCAGCGGTACAGCAGCGCGCCCGAGGCCAGCCCGGTGGCATCGCGCACGTCCGTTGCGGTGGGCAGGTTGCCGCTGGCCAGGTGGGTAACCTCCAGCTTGCCGTCGAACGGGCTGGCGAACGCTGCATCCGGTGCCTGCACCGGGTACAGGCGCGGCGTGCCGTTGACCTCGACCTGGCCCGGCTCGATGTCCAGCGTGTCGATCCGGCTGACCCCGCCCACGGTGTTGAGGAACTGGCGCGGCGGATTCACCTGCCACGGGCGCACGGCCAGTGCCAGGGTGTAGTCGTGCGCCACCTTGTCCGGGTTGTGCAGCGTATAGCGGCCGACCAGCTGCGCCTGGTCCGGGCGGCCCTGGACGAAACCGGTGACCTTCAGCGCCGCCTGCGGGTGGCTCCAGTCGACACTGGCAATGGGCAGGTAATCGTCCTGCAACGACTGCCTGCTTTCCACATCGGCCCAGCTCAGCACCTTCTTGTCCACCACCACGAACGGCTCCACGCTGAAGCTGGCCTTGGCCACTTCCAGCGCGCCGTCCTCGCCGATCAGCGCCTGTTCGCGGCCGCCATCCAGGCCCAGCAGGGTCCAGTACGGCTGCTCGCCGCTGAAGCCGCGCGGCACGAAGCCCCGGGTCAGGTCGGCACCCACCGATTCGACGAAGTCGTTCGGCGTTGCCGCGAAATCCAGTGGCTTGATCGAAATATCGCGGATGCCGTATCGCCAGCTGCGCCCGTTCTTCAGGTCCAAGCGCAGGTAGCGGGCTTCGGTATCGGGCAAGGCCAACCAGTCGCGGTCGCCGCCACCACCGGCGGTGATCTCGCGCAGGGTGCGCCAGTCGCGGCCATCGGTCGAGGCACGCACCACGTAACGGGTGGCTTCCAGCCCCGGCAGCCACTGGATCACCGCACCGCCGAACTCACGCACGTTGTGCAGGTCCAGGCTGATGGTCTGCTCGGGCACGCCGCCGCTGATCCACACCGTATCGGCCTTGCCGTCGGCGATGCGGCTCTGCAGCGCGGTAGCGGTATCGGCGATCACCGACGGCACCAGCGCCGAGGTATCGGCCGGCGGCAGCGCCTGCAGGGTGAGCCGGTCGAAGCAGACCGTGCCGCGCCCGCCGACCTTGCTGTAAATGGTGAACTCCACCGCAGCACTGTTGCGCAGGGTCTTGTCCGGGTCCGGGCCCCAGGCCTTGTCGATCTGGCGCTGGCGGTACTGCACCGGCGTCCAGGTCCTGGGGAAGGCGTAGCCGGGGCGGTTGACCCACCACACGTTGTCGCCGCTGGCATCGATCAACTTGAACTGCAGGTCATTGCCGGGCGAATCGCCGCGCAGCTGGAAGCCGACCTGGTAGTTGTCCGGCCAGGTGATGGGCAGCTCGCGGCGGATCGCCACGTAGCCGGAGACGTCGTGGAAATCGTAGTCCACGCACAGCGCGCGACCACCGTTGGCGCCGGCCACGCTGCGCAGCGAACCGCTGACCTGGTCGGACACCACCAGCTTCCAGGGCGCCATGTCGTCGAAGCTGTCCAGGACCCTGGGCGCCGCCGGCACTGCCGGGGGCGCGGCAGGCGCCGCCATCGACCACACCAGACCCAGACCCAGAACCCCCGCGACAACGGCACCCTTCACCCTTTCACACTCCCCAGCAACAGACCTTGGATGTAATAGCGCTGCAGCACCAGGAACAGTGCCAGCACCGGAACCACCGTGACCACCGCGCCGGCCATCATCATTTCCACGTCCATGATGTGTTCGCGCGACAGCGTGGCCAGGGCAACCGGCAAAGTGTAGTGCTCCTGGTCGGTCAGCACGATCAACGGCCACATGAAATCGTTCCACGCGCCCATGAAGGTAAATATCGACAGGGTCACCAGCACCGGCTTGAGCATCGGCAGCACGATCTGGAAGAAGATGCGCAGCTCCCCTGCCCCGTCGATCCGTGCCGCTTCCAGCAGCTCATCGGGAATGGAGCGCGCGTACTGGCGCACCAGGAAGATGCCGAACACGCTGGCCAGCGCCGGCACGATCACCCCGCCGAAGCTGTTGACCAGGCCCAGCTGCTTCATCAGCAGGAACAGCGGCAGCATGGCCACCTGCGCCGGGATCACCAGCGCGGCCAGCAGCACCTGGAAGATGCGCTCGCGGCCGACGAAGCGCAGCTTGGCGAACGCATAGCCGGCCATGGTGTTGAGCAGCAGCGAACCCAGCGTGATCGCCAGCGACACGAACAGGCTGTTGACGAAGTTGTTGGCCATGCCGGTACGCGCGAACAGCTCGTGGTAGTTGTGGGTGGTCACCGACGAAGGCAGCAGCGGCGGCGGGAAATGCGCCGCTTCGCCGGTCGGCATGAACGACACCGACAGCATCCACAGCAGCGGCGCCAGGCTGACCGCGGCCAGCACCAGCAACCCGCCGTTCACCCACCACGCATGCCAGCGCGACTGGCCAATCTCACGACTCATACCAACTGCCTCTTGCGGCCGAAACGCAGCATCAGGCTGGTTACCGCCAGGATGATCAGGAACAGCAGGAACGCCACGGCCGACGCACGCCCCAGGTTCCACCACTTGAAGCCTTCCTCGAACATGAAATACAGCACGCTCACGGTGCTCTGCAGGGGGTCGCCACGGGTCATCACGTAGGGTTCGGCGAACAGCTGGAAGTAGCCGGACACGGTGATCACGCCCACCACCAGCAGCACCGGGCCGAGCATCGGCAGGGTGATGTGCAGGAACTGCTTCCAGCGCGAGGCGCCGTCGATGCGCGCGGCCTCGTAAAGGTCATGCGGGATCGCCTGCAGGCCGGCCAGGAAGATCACCATGTTGTAGCCGAAGTTCTTCCACACCGCGAACAGCATGATGGTGGGCATGGCCCAGTTCGGGTCGCCCAGCCAGTCGATCGGGCTGATCCCCAGATGGCCAAGGCCGTAGTTCACCAGCCCGTAGCTGGTATGGAACAGGTAGCGCCAGATCACCGCCACCGCCACCAGCGTGGTCACCACCGGGGCGAACAGCGCGGTGCGGAACAATGCCTTGAAGCGCGCGGCCGGCGCATTGAGCAGCATCGCCGCGCCCAGCGAGACGCCAATGGACATCGGCACGCCCACCACCACGAAGTAGGTGGTGTTCCACAGCGACTTCCAGAACATCGGGGTCTGCAGCAGGTCGATATAGTTGCCCAGGCCCACAAAGCGCAGGTTGCCGCCGTCGGCCAGCGCGTACAGGTCGAAATCGGTGATGCTCAGCGCCAGCGCGGAAAACACCGGCAGGCCGAAGAACACCCCGATCACCAGCAGGGACGGGCCCGCAAAGATCCAGCCGGCAAGCGAACGCTGCTTCACGGGCTCACCTCCGCTGCCGGTGCAGCAGCCCCTTCGGCCTGTGTCCGCTGTTCATGCATCCAGCGGCGTTTGGCCAGCACCTTGTCCACGCGGTCATCCAGTCGATTCACGGCTACATCCTGATCCAGCCCACCGCGCACCACCTGTTCGGTGACGATGCGCATTTCCTGCACGATCCGTTCCCACTCCAGCACCTTCGGGGTCGGCCGGACCCGCTCGAGCTGGTCGCGGAACGGCTGCGCCAGCGGGTCGTTGGCCAGCGACGGGTGCTCCCAGGTGCTGCGCCGGGGCGGCAGGTCGCCGATGATGGAATGGAAGCGCTGCTGGATATCCGGGCGCGACAGGAACTCGATCAGCTTCCACGACGCTTGCTTCTGCTGCGAACCCCGGAAGATCACCAGGCTGGTGCCACCGGCGATGCCGGCACCGGGGCCGTCCGGGCCCGGCAGCGCAGCCGTGCCCCACTTGCCTTCCAGTTCCTTGGGCTGCAGCTTCTTGAACTCGCGGATGTTCCAGGGGCCGGACAGGTAGAACACGTTGAAGCCCTTGAAGAACTCATCCCACACGTTGGAGATCTGGGTTTCGGACATGCGCGGCGCCCAGCCCTGGGCGAACATGTTTTCGTAGAACGCCAGCGTGCGGCGGAAGCCGGGGCTGCGGAAATTGCCACGGGTGTCGTGGTCGCGCAGCAGCGGATCCGGCTGCTGCAGGGCGAAGGACAGCTGCTGCTCGAACTCGTTGATCGGCATCAGCACCGCATAGCGGTCCGGGCCCTGCATCTTCTTGATCGCCGCCATCATGGTGTTCCACTCGTCCCAGGTGCGCGGCGGGTGGTCGAAGCCGGCCTTGGCCAGCAGGTCCTTGCGGTAATACAGCAGGCGCGTGTCCACGTACCACGGCACGCCGACCAGTTCGCCATTGATGACGTTGGTATCCCAGATGCCCTGGAAGTAGTCGGCCGGGTCCACCACCCTGGATTGGGCCACGAACGGCGCCAGCGGGGTCAGCGTGTTGAGTTCGGCGAACTCGGGAATCCAGGTGTTGCCCAGCTGGCATACATCCGGCAGGCCGTCGGCGGCGAATGCGGTAAGCAGCTTTTCATGCGCGGCCGTCCACGGGATGTTCTGCACATCGACATGGATGCCGGGGTTTTCGGCTTCGAATTCGCGGATCAGCTCGCTGACCACTTCGGCCTCGCGGCCCATCGCCCAGAAACGCACGGTCACCCCGTCCGCTTCCTTCCGGCAGGCACTCAACAACAGGCTGCCAGCAACCAGCAGCAGAACACTCACCCACAGCTTGGGGCGCGACGACAATGGCACTGCTTACTTCCCCTGGGGCTGGTTGCGGTTCGAATTGGAATTGTTCTTCTGTTCCTGCGCGGCGGCCGCGCGCGATTCGGCGATGCCGACCGCACGGGCCGAAGCGGCCTTCTCGTCCTTCTCCAGCGCCATCGGCTGGTCTTCGCCTTCCGGGGTGAGCCAGCCGCCGCTGAAACCGGCGCGCTCCAGGCCACGGCGGATGTGCGGGTTGTTCTTCATCGTGTCCCACACGAAATCGTTGCGGTAGTTGGCGATCATCGTCAGGATCGGGCCTTGGTCGATGCCGATGTAATCGCTGGCCACCCAGCCGCGGTCGGGCACGATGCGCCCGGTCTTGAGCGGAATGTCGAAGTTGAAGCTGGGGTTGAACGAATCCAGGAAGCCGTAGCTGGAATACAGGTAGTCGCCGTAGCGCTTGTGCATTTCCAGCGTGGCCGGAATCACTTCCTCGGGCGCGAACACCACCGAGGCGATCGCTGCGGTCGGGGCAATGGTGCCGTCGTCGAAGTTCTCGCGCAGGCCGGCGCCGCGCGAGGAGTAATGGCGGAACTGGCGCTGCTCGCCACGGAATTCCTGCGTGGTGTTCTGCGGGCCATCGCTGGCGGTCAGGCCCCACACATTCTCGCCGTATTCCTTCCACTGCATCGGGTTGGCGATGGCGTATTCGCGCTGAGCCAGCGCGGCCGAGCGGCTGTTGAGGAAGTAGGTGCTGCCGCGCTCGCGCATGTACGCGTCCTGGATGTCGCGGAAGTCGATCCAGACGTGGGTGTACTGGTGGCCGAACAGTGGGCCGAAGGCCAGGTATTCCTGGCCCTGGAACACGCCCCAGTCGTTGTCGTAGGTGCGCGTCCATACCGTCCACGCATCCGGGCTGACCGGATGGGTGGGCGAACCGAGTGCGAGGATGTAGACCATCATCGCCTCGTTGTAGCCCATCCAGTCATGGTCGATGAAGCCGCTCTCGGGGAACCAGCCCATCGAGATCAGCGGGGCGCGTTGCTGCAGCCACGGCCAGTCCACGCGCTTGTACAACGCGTCGGCAATGGCGCGGATCTCTTTTTCGCGCGGATCATCGCTGGTGTAATAGGACTGTGCGAACAGCACGCCCATCATCAGCAATGCGGTATCCACGCTCGACAGTTCCACCCAGCTGTCATAGCGGTGGCCCTGCTGCATGTCCAGGAAATGGTAGTAGAAGCCTTTGTAACCGCCCTTGCCGGTGCGCTGCGGGCCCATCGGCATGTCGCGGAAGAACTTCAGCGTGAGCAACGTGCGGTCCACCGCCTGGGTGCGACTCACCCAGCCGTTTTCCACGCCGATCGGATAGGCAGTCAGCGCGTAGCCCACCGAGGCGATGCTGGCGAACGGGCGCGACGGGTAGCGGTCCGGGGTGAGCCCGTTGAGTTCATTGGTGGTGTCCCAGAAGAACTGGAAGGTGCGGCGTTCGATATCGTCGAACAGCGGCGGCAGTTCCGGTTTCATCGGGCGTGGTGGTACGTCGGCCTCGACCAGGATGACCGGCGGCTTGGGTTTGGCCGGCGTTTCCTGCGCCTGCGGCTTGCAGCCGACCACGGCTGCCGCCATTACCGCCAGTGCCAATACGCGGGGAACCTTCATCGTGCCAACCCTCCAGAATCTGCGAATTCCAGGCCAGCATACCGGGCCGTGGAGTGAAATCGTTTACAGCTGAAACCCTTTAAAAACCGGTACTCCCCAGGCCGCATTGATACGCATGGCGTGTCAACGCGGCCTGGGGGACCGGCTGCATTTACATCAGAAGCGGAAGCCCACTTCTGCCTTCACCTGGCGCGGGGTACCGACGATATCGCCGGTCTCGTTGTAGCTGGCCAGCAGCCTGCCGTTGGACTTGGTGTAGTTGTAGTTGGAGAAGTTGTCGAAGTTGAACACGTTGATGATGTCGATACGCGCGTACAGCTCGGTATCGCCGGGCATCTTGAACGTCTTGGTCGCCTGCAGGTCCACCGAACGGTAGCCCCAGATCTTGCCACCGAGCAGGAAGCGGCCGTTGCCATCGGGCACGGCGGCGCCCGGCGTGGGCAGGTCGAAGCCGGTGGACTGCTGCACCGGGTACCAGTCGTTCACCGCGGTCGGGGTGGCCAGGGTGATCTTGCCGCCGAAGGTGATGTCCCAGAAGCCAGCATACGAACCGGTCAGCACGATGCGGTGGCGCGGTGCACCGTTGGAACGGATGGTCGGGTAATCGCCGATCACGCCGCGGTCGAATGCGTAATGCTCGTTGATGTCGCGGTTGTGGCGCGCGGTGGTCCAGGTGTAGGCGATGGAGGTGCCCCAGCCGCTTTCCTTGGTGAACGGCTTCTGCGCCGACAGCAGCACCTGCGTGGCACGGGTCTTGATGCCCTGCTGGCCGATGATCAGGCTGCCGAAGCCGGGGATGTTGCAGCTCCAGGCCTGGCTCAGGCCGGGCTCGGTGCCACCGCACAGGCGCGGGTCATCGAAGAACTGGCCGGTCGGGTAACGGTTGCCCAGGGTGAAGGCGAAGCCGTCATAGGTCAGCGTACGTGCGACGGTGGCGTCGGTCAGCCAGTCGCCGATCTGGTTGGACATGCCCAGGCTGAACTGGTCGGCGTACGGCGCCTTCAGGTTGTTGTTGAGCAGGTCCACTTCCAGGCCGGCATTGCTGGTGGAACCCACCAGGGCCTGCAGGTTGCCGATGCCGTTGAGCAGGTTCGGATCCCAGTCATAGCAGGCGGCCTGGCCGTTGAGGCAGGCGCCGGTGCCCGGGTTGCGGAAGTAGATGGTCGGCTGCGGCAGGGCCAGCTTGGTGGTTTCCAGCTGCAGGTAGTCGAACAGGTCGCGGTCGTAGGAACGGCCGGCACCACCGTGGATCACATGCTGCTCGTCGGCGTTGAGGTCATACGAGAAGCCCACGCGCGGCTGCCAGGCATTCTTGAATGCCTTGCGGTTGTGGCCATTGCTGATGTAGTCGTTGATGTTCAACCCGCTCGCTGCCAGCGAGTCGGCGTAGGTCTGGCCAGCGGCCGCGCGCGGATCCTGGCTGTAGATCGCCGCCACCACTTCCGGCGGGGTCACGAAGTCCAGGTAGCTCGGGTTCTTTTCGTAGTCCCAGCGCAGGCCCAGGTTCAACTGCAGGTGGTCGTTGACCTGCCAGTCGTCCTGGATGAACAGACCGATCTGCTTGACCTTCGAACGCACTTCGCCGGTCACGCCGGAAACGCCGGTAACCGGCTTCACGAACTGCGCCTTGTACGGAATGTCGGACGGGAAGTCCGCGTCGCCCAGGGTGTAGGTGAACTGCGGGTTGATCTCCTGCGCGTCGGAGGCGTACAGGTCGATTTCCTTGTACTTGGCGCCCATCTTGATGGTGTGGTCGCCAGCCCACTCGATGCCGTCCAGGGTCAGGTTGTCTTCGATCGACCAGCCCTTCTGGCCCTTCACCTGCGAATCCAGCGCCGAGGCACCGCCGATCTGCACCAGGGTGCGGTCGTCGGTACCGTCCGGCGCGGTGTAGACGTAACCGTTGCCGATGGTCAGCGGCACCGGGTTGTTGAACGAATCTTCGTGGGTGACCATCAGTTCGTTGTAGAACCGCTCACCGCTGTGGTTCCAGCGCAGTGCGTAACGACGGTCGGTGTTTTCGGTTTCCTTGCCGTGCGACGGCGCGGTCTGCCCACTGAACATCTGCTGGGTTTCGTCGCGGTCCTGGAAGGTCAGCTCGAGGCGATCGTTGTCGGTCACCTCCACGTCGATCTTGGCGAAGATCAGGTCCTGCTGGAAGGGCTGGCTGGCCGGGCCGAGCTGGGCGGCCGCATCGGCCGGCAGCAGGCCGACGCGGTCGGTCACCGAACCTTCCGGGGCGATGGTCACCGGCAGGTCGAAGCGCTTGGCTTCGTAGGTTACGAAGAAGTGTGCCTTGTCCTGCACGATCGGGCCGCCCAGGGCGAAGCCGTATTCCTTCTCGGCCGAGACTTCCTTGCTCTTGCCGTCCTGGCGTTCGGCCGGGGTCATGGCGCGCATGTCTTCGTCGGTGTAGCGGTAGAACACTTCACCCTTGAATTCATTGGTACCGGACTTGGTCGCTGCGGTCACCGCAGCGCTGGACACCTGCCCGTACTCGGCCTTGTAGTTGCCGCTGATGACCTTGTATTCGCCGATCGCCAGCTGCGGGAACGGGTTGCCGGCGCTGCCGGACTGGCCGGCCACGCCGCCGCCCTTGACGTAGCTCTTCTGGCCCACGCCGTCGATGTAGACGTTGGTGCCATCGGCATTGGTGGCACCGCCGCGCAACGAGGTGTTGCCCTTGGCATCGCGGGTGAAGATCATGCCCGGCACCGCGTCGGCGAACTCCAGGAAGTTGCGCGACACCTGCGGGGTGGTCTGGATCTGCTGCAGGCTCACCGTCTTGCCCACTTCAGAGGTACGCACTTCCTGCAGCAGGGTCGGCGCGATCACGTTGACGGTGTCGAGGTTGGTGGCATTGGCCGTACTGCCATTGGCCGGGGCGCCGCTGAAGTTCAGTGTCGCCGTCGAGGCCACGGTCACCGTCACCTTCTGGGTCTGGCCGTTGGCCACCACGTCATAGGTGCCCGGGTCCAGGCCCATCAGCGAGTAGCTGCCGTCGGCGCGGGTGCTGGCGCGGCGCACGGTGCCGCTGGCCACGTTGGTGGCGGTCACTTCGGTGCCGGCCTCGGCCTGGGCAACCTGGCCACGCAGCGAGGAGGTGGCCGACTGCGCCATCAGGGTCGGTGCAGCGCCCAGCAACAGGCAGCTGACCAGTGCGCTCGTCAGCAGGCGGCGAGCCGGCATGCGGGTGCGGTGATTGGAATACGTCATGTGAATCTCCGGGTGGTGGAGGCCGTCATTGCGGCCACCTGTCTTTTTTTGGATTGCGTGAATTACCGATACAGCGTTCAGCGGTCCAACGTGTCACGACCAACGGTCGTGACCTACCGCGTTCCGACCTTCGGTCGGAACGCTTGAATCACGCACGATCAGGCGCGGTACAAGTGTCTGCTTGTCACCGGCCGTTTCCGTGTTGTTGCCATCCATCAACTGCAACAGACGCGTCGCCGCCTTATCGCCAAGCTCGGCGATACTCACCTGCATCGTCGTCAACGAGGGGTGAACGAAACGCGCCAGGGGGATGTCATCGAAACCTGCCAGCGCCACATCGGCCGGCACGCGCACGCCGGCCTGCGCAAACGCATACAGGCAACCGAGCGCCATCATGTCGTTGGCCGCGAACACCGCATCGGGCAATGCACCGGCGGCCAGCAGCTCCCGCCCGGCGCGGTGGCCGGACGCTTCGTCGAAGTCGCCGGGCAACTCGATGCCTTCGGCGGCACTGCCGAACGCGGCCAGCGCATCGCGGAAACCACGCAGGCGTTCGCGTGCATCGAAGTTCAGCTCGGGGCCGCCGATGAAGGCGATGCGGCGGTGGCCAACCTCGAGCAGGTGTGCGGTCATCGCCATCGCACCGGCATGGTCATCGATGCTCAGCACCGGGTGGTCCTGCTCGGGCAGATACGTATTGATCAACACCGTGGGCAGCGACTGCGGCAGGTTGTCGGTGAGGAACCCCGGGCTTTCGGCATACGGGGACAGCACCAGCAGCCCATCCACCCGGCCGCGCATGGCACGCAGGGCCGCCCCCTGCTGCTCCTGGTCGCCGTGGTAGCTGGACACCAGCAGGTGCTGGCGGCGCGCGCGCGCCACCCCGTCGATGCCGCGCATCAGCTCGGAGAAGAATTCGCCATACAGGTCGGGAAGCACCACACCGATGGTGTTGGTGCGCCGGCTGCTCAGGCTGCGGGCCGCCGCATGCGGGGTGTAGCGCAGGCGCGCGGCCACCTCCAGCACCAGCTTGCGCACCGGTTCGGCGACGTTTTCATGGCCATTGAGCGCGCGCGACACCGTTGCCACAGAGACGCGGGCTTCGCGGGCGACATCCTTGATTGTGATGGCTGCCTTGTTCACTTCGCCGCCCTCCACGGCTTAGAGATCTGGGCTTGGCGCGAAATGTAAGCGTTTTCAATCCCGGATGTAAACACTACGTTAGGCAAATGTCGCACGGCGGTAACCTCGGGATGTCTTGGAGAGCGTGCCCCGGGACTCACCGGGACAAGGCGGGACAAGGGTTTCAGCCCTTTCTTGACGGCGCTTCGGCACGGATGGACAAAGCGTGGATATCGGTCTCCATCATCGTGCCCAAGGCCTGGTAGACGGCGCGGTGGCGCGCCAGCGGCAGCTTGCCTTCGAAGGCGGCGCTCACCACGTGGACATTGAAGTGCCCTCGCCCATCGCGCGCGCCTTCGTGGCCGGCGTGGCGGTGGCTGTCGTCCTCCACCTCCAGCCGTTCCGGGTCGAAGGCGGCCTGCAGGGCCGCACGGATGCGCTCGACCCGGTTCATGGCAGGACCTTCCGGAACGGGCGGACCTCGGTGCGCACATAGACGCCGGCGTCCACATAGGGATCGGCCGCCGCCCAGTCCTGGGCATCGGCGAGCGAATCAAACGCGGCAATCACCACGCTGCCGCTGAAGCCGGCCGGGCCGGGGTCTTCACTGTCGATGGCCGGGCACGGGCCGGCCAGCAGCAGCCGCCCTTGATCGCACAGGGCCTGCAGACGGGCCAGATGGGCCGGCCGGGCCGACAGGCGGGCGGCCAGCACATCGGTGCCGTCATAGCCTTCAATCACATACCACACGGGCAACTCCTGGGGTTCAGCTAAACAAACGTCGCGATTCTAGCCCGCCTCGCTGGACACTGCCGTTGTGAAGCCGTACTCTTGTCCACATTGCACGTGGCTGGATGCAGCAACCCTGTCGCTACAGGGCCCACTGCCCCACACCAGCACACGTAGACGACCTCCCGTAGTTCTGTCGCTGCTCCCTGTATCGACCCACGGTCGATACCTATCGGCAGCGCGAGCTGCTGCTGTTTGAAATGTGGCACCACGCCGGCACAGGCGTGTCATGGCTTGCGATCCTGCCGTCCGGGCGTTTCCGGTGCGGTTCCGGCGCAGCAAACTGGTCCGTTGCAATACCGACGTCAATTTTGATGACCTCTGAACTCGCGCTCGACGCGAACCCGCAAATCCGGCCGACCGCCCCTCAGCAGCAGGAAATGCCGCTGGCCGTGGTGCATGGTCAACCGGTCCTGCAGATTCCGCAGGACCTGTACATCCCGCCGGATGCACTGGAAGTCATCCTGGATGCCTTCGAAGGCCCCCTGGACCTGCTGCTGTACCTGATCCGCCGGCAGAACCTGGATATCCTGGATATCCCGGTGGCCGAGATCACCCGCCAATACGTCGAGTACATCAACGTCATGCAGGAGCTGCGCTTCGAACTGGCGGCCGAGTACCTGGTGATGGCGGCGATCCTGGCCGAAGTGAAGTCGCGGATGCTGCTGCCGCGGCCGCCCAGCATCGAGGGCGAGGAAGCCGACCCGCGCGCGGAACTGGTGCGCCGGCTGCAGGAGTACGAACGTTTCAAGCAGGCCGCCGAAGATATCGACGCCCTGCCCCGCCAGGACCGCGATACCAGCCTGGCCCATGCCTTCGTGCCCGACCGCGCGGCGATCAAGCTGCCGCCGCCGGTGGACCTGAAGGAAATGCTGATGGCGCTGCACGACGTGCTCAAGCGCGCCGAGCTGTTCACCGGGCACGCGATCAAGCGCGAAGCCCTGAGCGTCCGCCAGCGCATGGGCGACGTGCTGGGTCGTCTGGAAGACGGCAGGTTCTACCGGTTTGAAACGCTGTTCACCGCCGAAGAAGGCAAGCTGGGGGTGCTGGTCACCTTCCTGGCCCTGCTCGAACTGGCCAAGGAACAGCTGCTGGACATCGTCCAGGAAGCTCCGCTGGCGCCGATCTATGTCAAATCCCTGGCCGCCGGCAACACCAACGAACCGCTGCAGTTCAACAGCGAGTTCGACGACAACGACGCCGCCAACGACTCCGACTGAGCACCCGCCCCACGTATGGATCAACCGCTGATCAACCGTATTGTCGAAGGGGCGCTGCTGGCCTCCAGCCAGCCGCTGACCCTGGCCCAGCTGCAGGGCCTGTTCCCGGAAGAGGAGCCGGCGCCGCCGGGCAGCATCGAACGCGCGCTGGAACTGCTGCGCGAAGGCTGCGCCGGGCGCGGCGTGGAGCTGGTCGAGGTCGCCTCCGGCTTCCGCTTCCAGATCACCAACGAAGTCCACGGCTTCATCACCCGGCTGTGGACCGAGCGCAAGACCCGCTACACCCGTGCCACCCTGGAAACGCTGGCGCTGATCGCCTACCGCCAGCCGATCACCCGCGGCGAGATCGAACAGGTCCGTGGCGTGGCGGTCAGCAGCAACATCATCCAGGCCCTGGAAGAGCGCGAATGGATCCGCGTGATCGGCCACCGCGACGTGCCCGGCAAACCGGCGCTGTTCGGCACCACCAAGGGCTTCCTGGATTACTTCGGGCTCAAGCGCCTGGACGAACTGCCGCCGCTGTCCGAGCTGCGCGACCTGGGCGAACTGGAACCGCAGCTGCCGCTGGACAACGACGGCCAACTGGCCGGCCGGCTCGCCGCAGGTGTGGCGAGCCCGGAAGCCGAACAGGAAAGCGACGCCGCCAACGATGGCGACGGTGACACGAAGGACATTGGCGATATCGACAACGTAGAGCCAGGCCCTGCCTGGCTGAACGACCAGGGCACCGAACCGGAAGCGGAACCCGACCCCGACCCGGCCACTGCCCGCTCCGCCGCCCGCGCCGCCCTCATGGCGGCCCGACTGGCAGAACAGGACGCTGGGTCAGACAATAGCGACACCCCATCCCATGCGTCGCCGTCGCTCCCCGACGACGACGCGGATACGACCGCCAGCGATGGCGACCCCGATACCGCGCCGGGAACACGCGCGGCGTACCAGAACGAAACCGAAAACAACGCCGTCGCGAAGACGACCGTGGCTGTTGACGAAGCCGATCCCGAACCAGAGGCCGACGAAACCGTCGCCGGCCGGAGCCAAGTAAATGAGTGACACCCCCCGCAAGCTGTCGTTGAACAAGCTTTCGCTCAAGCGCGAAAACGAAACCGACCAGCCCAAGCTCGAAGAGCGCCTGCACAAGGTGCTGGCCCAGGCCGGCCTCGGTTCGCGCCGCGCGCTGGAACAGCGCATCGCCGACGGTCTGGTCAAGGTCAACGGCGAAGTCGCCCAGACCGGCCAGTCGATCAAGAGCGGCGACAAGGTTGAACTGGACGGCCGTGGCTTTGTCGCCACCGCGCTGACCGAAACCTCGCGCGTGCTGGCCTACAACAAGCCCGAAGGCGAAGTAACCACCCGCGAAGATCCCGAAGGCCGCCCGACCGTGTTCGAAGCGCTGCCGGCCCTGAAGGGTGCGCGCTGGATCGCCATCGGCCGCCTGGACATCAACACCACCGGCCTGCTGCTGGCGACCACCGACGGTGAGCTGGCCAATGCGATGATGCACCCCTCCTACGAGGTCGAGCGCGAATACGTCGTGCGCGTGCGCGCACCGGAAGGCGAAGAGAAGGTGCCCGACACCATCGTCGACCGCCTCACCCGTGGCGTGGCGCTGGAAGACGGCCCGGCCAAGTTCGACGAGATCGAACGCATCGGCGGCACCGATTCGCACGACTGGTTCCGCGTGGTCGTCAAGGAAGGCCGCAACCGCGAAGTGCGCCGCCTGTGGGAATCGCAGGGTTGCCAGGTCAGCCGCCTCAAGCGCACCCGCTACGGCAAGGTCTCCCTGCCGCGCGAACTGCTGCGCGGCCAGTCGGTGGAACTGCCGGCCAAGCAGGTGGAAGCGCTGCGCGCCGAACTGAAGCTGGAAGAAGGCGCCCCTTCGGCGCTGACCCTGCAGCCGGTGATCGGCCAGCGCCGCGCCGCCAAGACCACGGTGCGCGTGTCGCGCGAAGGTGGCCGTGGCAACGCTTACGTCAACGGCCACAACCAGGCCGATGAAGGCCGCGAGCTGCGTCGTTTCGACAACGTGCGCGAAGAGCGCGGCCGCGGTCGTGGCGGCAAGGGCGGCGGGTTCAAGGGTGGCCTGACCGTCACCGGTGAAGCGGCGGCCAAACAGTCGCAGCGCCCGTTCAAGCAGCGCCCCGACAAGGGCAACCGGGCACTGCCCGAAGGCAATCCGGCCGCGTTCCGCAGCTGGTACGTGCCCGATGGCGTGAGCACCGGCCCGAGCAACCACCGCAATGCGGGTCCGGGCGCAGCCCGTGGTCCCGGTGCGCGTGGTCCGGGTGCCGGCGCAGGCGCCGGTGGCCAGGGCCGTCCCTACGGCAAGCCGAAGGGTCCGGGCGGCGCAGGCGGCCAGGGCCGCGGCGGCTATGGTGAGCAGGGTCGTGGCGGTTTCGGTGGCGAAGGTCGCGGCGAAAGCCGTGGCGGCTACGCCGGCCAGGGCCGTCCGGCCGGCGCCGGTGCGGGCAACCGCAGCGGCCAGGGCGCACAGCGCCACCCCTACGGTCACCCGGGCAATGCCCCGAGCTTCCCGTCCGACCATGCCAATCCGGGCGCCAGCCCGTATGGCAACAGCCGCCCGGCCAGCGGCCGGCCGGCGGGCAACCGTGGTCCCGGCGGCCCGGGTGGCAACCGTGGCCCGGGTGGCCCCGGCGGCAACCGTGGTCCGGGCGGTCCGGGCGCACGTGGCCCGGGCGGTCGTCCCGGCGGTGCACGCCCGGGCGGCAACCGCGGCCCGGGTGGCGGCCACCGTGGTGGCGGCCCGCGCGGCGGTTGATTGAAAGAAAACCCGGTCAATGACCGGGTTTTCTTTCACCGCCGGTAGCGCCGGCCGTTGGCCGGCCCGCGCAATATTCAGCGGCGCTCGATCGTGAACCGGCTGCCGGCCACGCCAAGGTCCCAGCCTTTGCCGGTGCCCGCCAGGGCCAGCGAGACGTCGCCCTTGGTCAACACCTGCGCGCTGCTCGACTTGTCGGCGCCGGCATGGGCCTCCACCGACGCGTAGGAGCCGATCAGGTCGTTGAGCGAATACGCGCCGGAGAATCTGCCTTTGCCGTCGGTGATTTTCGACTTGCCCACGGTAAGGCCACCGCCCTTGACGCTGATCTTGACCGGAATGCGGGCGCCGTTGTCGCAGGTGATGGTGCCCGTGCCGGATGCGGTCTTGTAGATCACCGACCAGCCGGCCAGGTTGTAGTGAAGTTCGCAGTCGATGTTGCCGGCGGCCTGCGCGGCGGGAACCGCGCCCAGGCCGGCCAGTGCGATGAATGCCAGGAAACGCTTGTTCATTGCGGTGTACTCATGCCGGTGAGGTAACGACGCCGAATCTAGCAGATCGGACATCGTTACCCACCGCCCCCTGGAGTACCCGTTCAGCCGATGCCCTTGAAGATGCCCGCGACAGGGGTGCTGAGGCCGTACCCTGAATCCAAGCCCATCGACTGCGCCACCGTCGCCCAGATCCGCTCCATGCTCACGTGCTTGCCGACGTAATCGGTCCGGTCGCCCTGATCGCCGATATGGATGAAGCGGCCATTATTGCCGCTGCCGACATTCAGCCCATGCGACTTGGTTCCACCTATCATCACCATCGGCAGGTCCATGCTGGTCTCGGGCCGGCCGTCGGCCAGCTCACTGGTCACCACTACCAGGGTGTGGTCAAGCAGCGAGTCTTCCGGCACGTCCGGATCCTTGTGCCGCGCAAGATCGTCAAGCAGCGTCTTCAGCCGGTTGACATACCAGACCCGCGACTGCTGCCACATGATGCGTTTCTCATCAGGACCGTTGCCGCGATTCTGGTGGGCGGCCTCGTGCGCGTTGTCGGTGAACTCCGGCCCGCTGCCATCGCCATACGGATCGAAATAGACGGCATTGTTTTCCGAGCTGGCGCCGACCTGGAAGGTGGCCACGCGAGTTGCGCCGCAGGCCAGTGCCGTCGCCAACACACTGGAGGTGGCAGCGAGGATGTCCTTCCGGCGGCGGTTGTCGCCCAGCCACGATTCATCGAACTCGGGCAGCGTGGGGTCGCAGCCCGGTGCCGGTTCCACCGGGCCGCTGTCGAGGTCGTTGCGCACCTGCTCGATCGCATCCAGGTGGGACTCCAGCTTCTGGAGTTCGCGCGGGGACATGCCCTGCTTGAGCTCGCGCAGGTCCTCCATCGCCGGATCGAACACATGCTTGCCGCCGCTCCTGCTGCTTCCGGCCTGGTCGGGGAACAAGCTCGCGAACAATCGATGCGGATTGCGCTCCATGTCACGGACCGGTAAGCCGCCGCCGGAGAAGGACACCCGGAAGCCGTCGTTGCCATCGATATGACCGCAGAACACGGCCTTCTGCGTGGCCGCATAGTCCTGCAGCTTCTGGCCGATGATATGGTCGATGCTCGCATGGTCCTTGGCGCCGTCGCGCAGGCAACTGGTCCAGCCGTTGTGGCCTTCGTAATTGCCTGCAAGCGAGGTGCCACGGATGTACAGGGACCGGGAACGGTACGGTTCCAGCACAGCGCTCAACATCGGCAGCAACGGACCGTCGACATCCAGTCCCGGCGATTTGAAACTGTCCTTGCCTTCTTCTCCATCCCAGGGGTGCCAGATCTGGCGGTCGGCCGGATCGGTCGCCGGAGCGCCATTCGGTTCACCCTGCCCCATGTTCAGGGTGCCCATGCCGTCGGCGAGCACCACGAAGACCACTTTGGGCTTGCTACCCTGCTGCGCGCCGCCGAACTCGCGACCGTCCACGGCCCAGCGGGCCAGGGAGTTCCGATTGAGGAAGTAGGCCCCTGCACCCAGGGCTCCCACCCCGCCAGCGGCAGCAAGGCCCAGCAACAACCTGCGGCGGGAAACTGAAATGCTCATTTGGCGTCCTCCTGGTCCACGCGACGACCCATGGTTTCAGCGGTCATCATGCTGACCGCCAACTTGCGCACGTCTCCGTCCTCCAACAGCTTGTCGCGCGCCCTCGACACGGTTTTCATGCTGCTCTTGTCCGGCCGCGCGCCCATCGCATACCGATAGAATCCGCTGGCCAGGCACCGCATGGCCTCCTTGTTCTCCGGTACATGCTCGGCGATGCCCCGGACATCATCAATATGGTCGATCCAGTTGCCACCTGCGTTGTCGATGAACGGCCCGGACGCATCGATCGGAACATGCTGGTCGGTGTACCCCTGGTTGATCGCCAGCTCGGTCTGGCGCAGCTTCGCGGTCTGGTCATAGTTTTCCATGGACGCCCCGGTGTCGTTGAAGAACTTATGGCAACCCCAGCATGTCCCGTTCGACGCGTCTGGACCGGTATGGATCATCCATTTTTCACGTTCGCCGATAGGACGGTCCGGATACCCCTCCGGCTCCGGGCGCAGTGCGTTGGAAGCGAAGGTCTGGCAGAACAGGTTCTGCCGGATGGTAAAACCACGCATGACCAGCGACGTGGAATGGTCATTGGCATACTTGGCCGCGAACATGCTGCTCAGTACGCCCCCCCGCCAGTGCGCGTCTTCTGCCGAGAGCACTACCTTCTTCGGCGCGGTACCGCTCACCTCGCCAATGCCGTAATGGCTGGCCAGGTCCGCGTTGAGGAAGGTGTACCCCGGATTGAAGGCTTCGCGCACCGTGCCGGAGCCGGCGCGGAAGTTTTCTTCCAGCGTCATCCTGAACTCATCACGCATCGCCGAAATCCGATCGAGTGGAAGCTCTGGCCGCGGCGATATCGAAATGCCAGGACGCAGGCCTACATAGAACGAAATGAACTCTGTAAGCTGCTGGGCGGCGCGGGGGTCGGACAGCATGCCCTCGGCGACGGCCTCCACCTGTTCTTCGGTCGCCAGCTCACCGTTCTGCGCCATGTCCAGCAGCTTATCGTCCGGTGTCGTCCCGAACATCGTGAAGGCCATGGCTGTGGCGCGCTCGTACGGCGTCAGCGTGAAGAAGTCGCCCGCATCATCTTTCACTCCCATCTCCGAGCGATAGAGGAAGTTGGGAGAGGCCAGCATGGCCGTGGCCACGCCGCGCACGCCACCGTCCGCCGCCTGGTTGAAGACCGCCAGGTACCTGGTTGTTTCGCCGGCGGAAAGGGGACGTCGGAACATCGCCCGGCCCAGCGTTGCAACCAGTTCGTCGGCCTTGCTGCCGAACCGGCTGGCCACGCGCTGCTCATCGATGGCGTCATGCACCACCAATGAGACGTCGTAGTACTTGCGGACATCTTCGGCGGTGAACGTACTGGCGATGCCTTCGATCGGATAGATGAAGTCCACGCCATTGGCCTTGTTCTCGGGCAGAGCTTCCTGATCCACCTCCACGCCCAGGATATCGCGCACCGCGTTCACATATTCGGTTCGCGCCAGCATCCGCAGCTGCCTCGGCCCAGCCTGCATACCGGGCGCGGTGTATTCACTCCACACCGTATCGATCAGATAACGCGACACTTCTGAGGCGCAGACACCGTCGCAGTGCGTCCCATTGGCGATCATGTTGCCGGTCATGCCGGCGACCTTTTCCTTCAGCGCGTCGACGTCTTCCGACCAGCGATCCGCCTTGACCGGATCCTTCCAACTGGCTTCGGAGTGGCACCCCTCGCATCCGTTGGGGTCATCCAGCAACACCTGCTTGCCCAGGTCGTCCACCACCTTGTAGGCGGCGGTCCGAGTGATCGGTTGGGTTTCATAGTCCACCTGCAAGCGTTCGCGCATCGGCTCGGGATACGCTTTTTCGGTGTACGGGTACTGCAGCTCGTAGTCACCGAGTTCCAGGGCCTGCTTGACGTCCCCGCCCCACGGCACCTCGATGGTCTGCGGCGGCTGGTTGTTCCGGCGCAGCGATACCTGCCACGTCGCGGCCAGGGCACCAGCAGGCTTGGCCGGCGCGCGCAGGGTGAGCTCAACATTGACGTCGGGCTTTTCGATATACGTGGCCGCGATCTCCGCTTCGATCGCACAATCACCCAGGTTTGCATGCATCTCCCGTCGTTCGGGTACCCAGTCATCGAACGGCTTCCATTCCACCTTGTAATCGCCATTGGGCATGCCGTCCAAAATCAGCTTTTCGCCCCAGGCCAGGCTGAAGTCGCGCCGCTCCCCATCCGGACCGGTGAGGTACCCGATCACCGGCAAGTGCGCAATGTCCGGCGACGGGGCCGGCGGGGCGGTCAGGGTCAACTTCGTTTCCGGCAGCGAATCCTTGGAGTAGCTGATGCGATAGATGACGCCTGCCACATCGTCGGAGACCAGCAACGAGCCGTCGCGCAATTCCACGAATTCGGCAGGACTGCCGAGGCAGCCGTTCTCCTGCATGCAGCCCGAGGGCGTAGTCGGCCCGGAGCCCCGCCACCCTTGGACCAGCGGAATGGACGACTCGACCTTGTCGCCTTCGAGCGTCAGCAGGGTGATGTTCATGCCGGGGCGTTCATCGGTGCCCTTGCTGTGCACGGCAGCCAGCATGTGTTCCTTGCCCGCACGCGGCGGGTACCCTTTCCAGAAACGCAGCCCCAGCGGCGCGAAGTTGCTGCCGAACGCATAGCCCGGCGGGGTGTAGTCGCGCGGTTTGATCTCCGACGGCGCCTTGTCGCTCAGAATGGCGCCCTGCGGAATCCGCAGCGCGTCCAGCTCTTCGCGGCGTTCCCACTCCGAGTCGGTGATGCCGATGGTATCGTGGCCGAATACGTAGGGCGAACCGAAGTGCTTGGCCGCAGCACTGGTGTCGATGACATTCAGTTCATCGTCGTTATCGAACCCGTCGCGGTTGTTGTCGCCGAACCAGATGTTTTCCGTGGACGGATTCCAGTCCAGGCCAACTGCATTGCGAACGCCCTTGGCAAGGACCTCCGTCTGCCCGGTGGCGGGATCGATCCGCAGGACGGTGCCGTAGCGCGGGTCCTTGGTCGTCACGCAGACATTGCAGGGAATGCCCACTGCCGTGTACAGATGCTCATCGGTAGGATCGATCGTATTGAAGCGAAGCGGATGCTTCTGGTGATACCACCGCCACGGTGGGACGTCCGGCATCGGAAAATCGGGGCCGTCCGCCGGAAAATCCGCTACCTTTTCTCCCTGCAGGACCCCGCTGCGATACTTGGCGTCGATGTCGTCCACCCGGCTCAGTCTGCCGCTGGTCGAGTAGTAGAGGCTGCCACGGCGATAGGCCACCCCATGCGGCTCTTCCAGCCCGGTGGCGATCACGTACGTCGCCGTCGCGCGGGTCTTCTGCGCGTTCAACTCCAGTGCGTACAGCGCCTCGGCGCGTCGATTGGCCGTATTGCCCTCGCCCACGGGCTGATCGGCCCAGTGCGGAATGGAACTGCTGCCCACGTAGAGCACCGTTTCCTCGGCGTTGAGCGCCATCTGCCGCGGCTGGTCCAGCCCGGACGCAAACAGTTCGACCTTCAGGCCGGGCAATGCCTTCAACCGGGCCGGATCGGGCAGCCGGCGGTAGCGCGGTTTGAACAGGATGTTCTGGCCGTCCTCTTCCGTTACCGGAATGATCCGCCCCGTATCCATTGGCGCGCCAACGGTGTTGCTATCCATGATCAGCACGTAGTCGCACTGCTTCAGATTTTCTATGACAACGGTTTGCCCCCAGTTGCCCTTGATCGGATGGACGTCCGTTCCGCACTGAAGCTTGCCGGTGATTTCGCCCGTGGCTTGGCCCGTGCCGAATTCAATATCGGCGGGCAACTGCAGGGTAATGCGATTGCCTTCCGGGTCCGGGTCCGGATCTGGGTCCGGCGTAGTGCAGGCACCCAGATGCCTCCAGGTTTCGTGCCAGTGCGGATTGGTCCCATCAGGCTCGTATGGGGCCTGGTTGCACCAACCCGCGTGTCCGTAGCACTCGTAGCGCTGTCCCAGGTTCTGCACCGTACTGCCGATGATGTACCCGCTGTTCGGTGCCCACTGCGGATCATCGCAGGCGGGCTCGAATACATCGGGTTTATCGTCGTCGCGGCAACCACCCAACAGGCACGCGAACACCAACAGCGGCGCCATCCAGATTCTGGCCTTCATCCGAGGTCCCCAGATTTTGAATTCGACCCCCGTTGAATTCAGATTCCAACGACAACAGCCCATTGGAATTGGGCGCAAGGTTGCACCCAACCAAATGAAGACAAAGTGAAATCCGCAGGCTTCAAACGGGCGTTGCGGGCCTGCCCAGGGTGAAAGCATCAGCATCCAGCATCGCCGGGAACCGCGCGCGGTGGGCGGCCAACGCAGCGGCGGAAATCGTGGTGGTCACCACCTGCTCGCGGCTGCGGATCTCCACCTGGGGCTGTCCAAGAAAATCGATCACCGCACTGTCGCCATCGTAATGCAGCGCGTTGCCGTCCACGCCCACGCGGTTGACCGCCGCGACATAGCACAGGTTTTCGATCGCGCGCGCGCGCAGCAGCGCACGCCAGGGATAGGCACGCGCCGAGGGCCAGTTGGCGACGAAAATCTGCAGGTCGAAGTCCAGGTCATCGGCGCGCTCCACGTTGAAGCGGTTGCGGCAGAACACCGGGAAGCGCAGGTCGTAGCAGACCAGCGGATTGATCCGCCAGCCCTTCCAGTCCACCGTGAGGCGCTCATTGCCGGCCGCATAGCGCAGGTGTTCATCGCCGTAACGGAACAGGTGCCGTTTGTCGTAATGCCGGAGCCCGCCGTCGGGCGTGGCCCACAGCAACCGGTTGTATACACCCTCGCCCACCCGCACCTGCACGCTGCCGGTGATGGCTGCGCCGAGCGCCGCCGCCTGTTCGCGCATCCACGCCACGGTGGGACCGTCCATGTCCTCGGCGCGGAAGATGGCGTCGTTGGAAAATCCACTGGTGAAGGTTTCCGGCAGGATCACCAGGTCGGTCTGGCCGGCCAGCGGTGCCAGCAGCTCGCCGTAGTGCCTGCGGTTGCCTTCCGGGTCGTGCCAGCGAGTATCGCCCTGCACCAGGGTGACGCGCAGGTCAGGGCGGTTTGTCGCACTCATCAGAGCAGCCTCAACCGTTCGATCGCCGCATCCATGGTCGCGTCGTTCTTGGCAAAGCACAGCCGCACGATGCGCTGGCCTTCCGGCGGCGTTTCGTAGAACGGCGAGAGCGGAATGGCGGCTACGCCCTTTTCCACGGTCAGCCACTTCACGAACTCGTGGTCCGGCAGGTCGCTGACGGCCGAGTAGTCCACCAGCTGGAAGTAGCCGCCCGGTACCGGCAGCGGCGCCAGCCGCGTGCCCAGCAACTGTTGGTGGAAACGGTCGCGCTTGGCCTGGTAGAACGCCCCCAGCTGCAGATGGTGTTCCGGTTCGTCGCGGATCATCGCGGCGAAGCCATACTGCGCCGGGCCGAAACTGGTGAACGTGTTGTACTGGTGCACCTTGCGGAATTCCGCGCTCAGCGCCGGCGGGGCTACCGCGTAACCGATCTTCCAGCCGGTGCAGTGGTAGGTCTTGCCGAAGCTGGAGATGACAAAGGTTCGCTCGCGCAGTTCCGGGTACCGCAGCGCCGATTCGTGGCGCCGGCCGTCGTAGATGATGTGCTCGTACACCTCGTCGGAAATCAGGTAGATGCCGGTGCCACGCAGCACCTCGATCAGCGCCTGCATGTCCGCCGCGTCAAGCATCGCGCCGGACGGGTTGTGGGGCGTGTTGACCATCAGCAGGCGGGTTTTCGGGGTGATCGCCGCGCGCACCCGGTCCCAGTCGACGCGGAAGGTGTGCGGGTCCAGCGGCACGTGCACGGCGCGCGCGCCGGCCAGGTCGATGGCCGGCTCGTAGCAGTCGTAGGCCGGATCGAGGACGATCACTTCCTCGCCGGGGCGGACCACGGCGTGGATGGCGTTGAAGATGGCCTCGGTGGCGCCGCTGGTGACGGTGATTTCGGTGTCGGGGTCGATCTGCGCGCCGTACAGGTCCAGCGATTTCTGGGCGATGGCCTGGCGCAGCGGGGCCACGCCGGTCATCGGCGGGTATTGGTTCAGGCCGCCCTGCATGGCCTTGATGGTTTCATCGAGCAGGCGCTGCGGTGCGGAAAAGTCCGGAAAGCCCTGGCCCAGGTTCACGGCGCCGTGTTCGGCAGCCAGCTGGGACATCACGGTGAAAATGGTGGTGCCCACCTTGGGCAGCTTGGTCTGGGGGTTCATCGGCAGGGGATTGGACAGGGACAAGGCAGTGTAAAGGATCGGTAGCGCCGGCCGTTGGCCGGCTGCCTTTCGTTTCGGGGTTATGAACGCCTGTAACCCGGCTTCGGATCGTCTAAACGTCGGACGGATCATCGGAACCGCGTTTTGGGCCGCGCTGCGCGCGGTGTCCGGCCAACGGCCGGGGCTACGAATTCATACGGGCCCATTGGGATCTGGATCAATCAACCATGGGGCACGAACCGTTACGGGCCCATTGGGATCTGGATCAATCGACCATGGGGCGCGAACCGTTACGGGCCCGTTGGGATCGGGATCAATCCGCCGGTACACTGCTGCGATGCTGAATTCTTCGAATTCCCCTCCGCTGCTGGCCGCCCATGGCCTGGCCTTCAGTCGCAACGATGAACCGGTGTTCGGGCCGCTGGACCTGCACGTGGATGCGGGTGAGGCGCTGCTGGTGCAGGGCGACAACGGCGCCGGCAAGACCACCCTGCTGCGGGTGCTGGCCGGGCTGCTGCGGGCGGACAGCGGGACGATCCAGATTGATGGCCGACCGGCCGGCCACCGCGAGCGAGCGCAGTTCGTGGCCTACCTGAGCCACCTGCCCGCGCTCAAGCCGGACCTGGACGCACTGGAGAACCTGGACTTCCTGTGCGGCCTGCACGGCCGCCGTGCACGGCAGATGCCGGGCAACGCGCTGGCCATCGTCGGCCTGGCCGGGTTCGAGGACACGCTGGTGCGGCAGTTGTCGGCTGGCCAGAAACGACGCCTGGCGCTGGCGCGGATCTGGTTGTCGCCTGCCCCGCTGTGGCTGCTGGATGAGCCTTACGCCAATCTGGACCTGGATGGCATCAATCTGGTCAACCGGATGATTTCCGCGCATCTGCGCAGTGGTGGGGCGGCGCTGGTGACTACCCATGGGGCCTATGCAGCGCCGCCGGTGCGGACGCGGTTGGTGACGTTGGGCTCTGCCGGTCATGGTCCGGCACTACCGGAACATGTGCCTGCCGCCGGAGGTGATGCATGATCGCGCCGGGTACCCAACCGGGCTTGTGGCAGACCGCGCGTGCCCTGGCCGGCCGCGACCTGCGCCTGCTGTGGCGGCGCCGGGGCGATGCGCTGCAGCCGCTGCTGTTCGCGCTGCTGGTGGTGGTGCTGTTCGCGTTGGCCTTGGGCCGCGATCCGCCGATGATGGCCAAGGTCGCTGCCGCCGTGCTCTGGCTGGCCGTGCTGCTGGCCGGCCAGCTCTCGCTGGACAGCCTGTTCCGCAGCGATGCCGAAGATGGTTCGCTCGAACAATGGCTGCTGGCGCCAGTTCCGTTGGCCTGGCTGGTGCTGGTGCGGGTGCTGGTGCACTGGGCCACCACCGCCCTGCCGATGATCGTGGTCAGCCCGCTTTTTGCCGAAATGCTGCATCTGCCACATGACCAACTGCCGATACTGCTGGCATCGTTGCTGCTCGGCACGCCACTGCTCAGCCTGATCGGCGGGGTGGTGGCGGCGCTGACAGTGAGCATCCGACGCTCTGGTATTCTCGTGGCGTTGCTGGCATTGCCGCTGTTTGTTCCGGTGCTGGTGTTCGGTGCCGGCAGTGTGGCTGCTGCCGCGCGCGGTCAAGATCCGGTGGGGGCGTTGCTGCTGCTCGGTGCGGGTCTGGTCGTGGCGCTGGTGTTGGCGCCGCTGGCTACCGCGGCGGCGATACGGATTTCGTTGAGTTGATACGTTCTGGTTGGTTCTTCGCCCTTCGCTGGATAGCCATCGCTAAATGAACAGCTTTATCCGCTGGTTCCACCAACTGGGTTCACCCCCCACCTTCGACCGCTTCGCATCGCGCTGGTCGCGGGTGTTCTACGTTGCCGCCGTGCCGGTGCTGCTGATCGGCATCTGGCAGGGGCTGTGGGTGGTGCCTGCCGAGCAGACCCAGAACGACGCCTTCCGCATCATCTATATCCATGTGCCCAGCGCCTGGATGAGCCTGTTCGTATTCGCCCTGATGGCGTTGTATTCGGCCATCGCGCTGGTCTGGCGGATCAAGATCTGCGAAATCCTGGCCATGGCCTGCGCGCCGATGGGCGCCGGCTTCACCCTGATCACCCTGCTCACCGGCAGCATCTGGGGCAAAGGCACCTGGGGCACCTGGTGGGATTGGGACCCGCGCATGACCAGCGAACTGATCCTGCTGTTCCTGTACCTGGGCGTGATCGGCCTGTACCACGCCATTGAAGACCGCCGCAGCGCCGCGCGCGCGGCCGGCCTGCTGGCCATCGTCGGGGTGGGCCTGCTGCCGATCATCCGCTACTCGGTGGACTGGTGGGGCGGCCTGCACCAGCGCCAGTCGGTGAACGTGTTCGGCGAAAATGCCGTGCGCCCCGAACTGATCGCCCCATTGTGGTGGATGGTGGTGGCCACCAAGTTGTGGTTCGTCGGCTCGCTGCTGGCCAAGGCCCGCGCCGACAACCTGAGCCGTGAAGCCGGCAAAGCCTGGGTGGCCGAGCGCCTGGACACCCTGCCCACGGGAGAACTGCCGCGATGACCCACGTTCCCTTCATCATTGCCGCGTTCTCGGTGTTCGTACTGGTGCTGGCCGCCGACGCGTTGGGTTCCTGGCTGCGCCTGCGCAGCGCGCGCGGCCAGGCCGTGCGCCGCGCCGCGCGGCTGCGTGCCCGGGATGGATCCCCGCCTGCCGCGCCGCTGACCACGGAATTGAGCCGATGACGCCGGTTCAACGCCGACGCCTGTTCTGGGTGCTGCTGCTGCTGCTCGCGTCGGGCCTGGCCACCACGCTGGTAGCCTTCGCGCTCCAGCGCAACATCGCCTACCTCTATACGCCTTCCGAAGTGCTGCGCGGCGAACAGGGCACGCAGTCCAATTTCCGCTTGGGCGGCATGGTGGTAAAGGGGTCGTTCCAGCGCGCCGAAGGGTCGCTGGAAGCGCATTTCGTGGTGACCGATGGCGATGCCACGCTGCCGGTGACCACCTCGCGGATCCTGCCGGACATGTTCCGCGAAGATTCCGCCGTGGTCGCCCTGGGCCGCCTGCAGGGCGGCACCTTCATCGCCGATGAAGTGCTGGCCAAGCACGACGAGAACTACATTCCCAAGGAAGTGGCCGACAAGATGGGCCAGGCCCACAGCAAACACGACGTGCCAGTGCCCGCCGTGGAGGAACGCTGAGTGCTGCCTGAGCTGGGGCAGGTCCTGCTGGGGTGTGCGTTGCTGGCAGCGTTGCTGCAGGCGGTGCTGCCGCTGTGGGGCGCGCAGCGGCAACGCACGGCATGGATGGCCGTGGCCCGCCCGGCCGCGTTCGTCCAGCTGATCGCGCTGCTGGGCGCCTTCGCGCTGCTCACCGTGGCCTTCGTGCAGCAGGATTTCTCGGTGGGCTACGTCGCCGAAAACTCCAACAGCCTGCTGCCGTTGGCCTATCGCTATTCGGCGGTATGGGGTGCGCACGAAGGCTCGCTGCTGCTGTGGGTGGTGGTGCTGGCATTGTGGGGCGGCGCGGTGGCGCTGTGGTCGCAACGCCTGCCCGATACCGTGCGCGCGCGGGTGCTGGGGGTGATGGGCATCATCAGCCTGGGCTTCATCGCCTTCCTGTTCTTCACCTCCAACCCGTTCGCGCGGCTGGTGCCTGCCCCCCTTGAGGGCCGCGACCTCAATCCGTTGCTGCAGGACCCGGGCCTGATCATCCACCCACCGATGCTGTACATCGGCTACGTGGGTTTCGCGGTGCCCTTCGCCTTCGCCATCGCCGCCCTGCTCGACGGTCGCGTCGATGCACGCTGGCTGCGCTGGACCCGGCCGTGGACCAACGTGGCCTGGGGCTTCCTCACCCTGGGCATCGCCCTTGGCAGCTGGTGGGCGTATTACGAGCTGGGTTGGGGCGGCTGGTGGTTCTGGGACCCGGTGGAGAACGCCAGCTTCATGCCGTGGCTGGTCGGCGCCGCGTTGATCCATTCGCAGGCCGTCACCGAAAAACGGGGCAGCTTTGCCAGCTGGACATTGCTGCTGGCCATCGCCGCGTTCGCCCTGTCGCTGCTGGGCGCGTTCCTGGTGCGTTCGGGCGTGCTCACCAGCGTGCATTCGTTCGCGGCCGATCCCTCTCGGGGCGCCTTCATCCTGGCGTTCCTGGCGCTGGTGATCGGCGCGTCGCTGCTGCTGTATGCCCTGCGCGCCGGCGCACTGGGCAACGACGACCCACGCCGGGGCTTCATGCCCACCTCGCGCGAAACCCTGCTGCTGGCCAACAACCTGCTGCTGGCCGGCGCCTGCGCCATGGTGCTGCTGGGTACGCTGTACCCGTTGCTGGCCGACGCGTTGGGCATGGGCAAGGTCTCGGTGGGGCCGCCCTACTTCGGCACATTGTTCATCGTGTTGATGGCGCCGCTGGTGGCGCTGCTGCCGTTCGGGCCGCTGGTCAACTGGCAGCGCGACCAGGCCTCGAAGCGGCTGGCGCTGCTGGCACCGTGGGCGGTGCTGGCCTTGCTGCTGGGCGTGCTGGCGTGGTTCATGGCACCGCAAGGCAAGCTCAAGGCCGCTGCCGGCGTCGCCGCCGCCGCGTGGGTGGCGCTGGGCACCGCACGCTTCATCTGGACCCGCCTGCGTGGCAATGGCCGCTTCAATGCGGAAATGATCGGCATGCTGCTGGCCCATACCGGCGTGGCCGTGTTCCTGGTCGGCGCGTTGCTGGTGGAAGCCCTGAACGTGCAGCGCGAAGTGGCGCTGAGCCCGGGGCAGACCCTTGAGGTCAGCGGCTACACCCTGCGTTTTGAAGGCGCGGACCACCAGCAGGGCCCCAACTACGTGGCCGACCGTGGCCATGTGCGGGTGCTGCACGGTGGGCGCGAGCTGGCTCTGCTGCACCCTGAAAAGCGCGCCTATGCCAGCGGCGGCCAGATCATGACCGAAGCCGGCATCCTTGCCCGCGTGCGCGGCGATGTTTACGTGGCACTGGGCGAGGCGCTGGGCAACAATGCCTGGGCGGTGCGCGTGCACGTCAAACCCTTCGTGCGCTGGGTCTGGCTGGGCGCACTGCTGATGGCGCTGGGCGGTTTCGTCACCGCCACCGATCGCCGTTTCCGCCGTTTGAAGGAGTAGTTCCGTGTCCGCCCCCCGCCCCGCCTCACGCCCGCTGCCGCCCGTTGCCATCGTCATCGGCGTGCTGTTCTTCTTCGGGCTGCTCGGGTTGATGGTGTACGGGGTGATGAAATCCGGCGCGCCCGACCGCGACATCCTGCCCTCGGCGCTGATCGGCAAGCCGGCCCCGGCCTTCGAATTGCCGGTGCTGCACGACCCCACCGTCACCGTCAGCAGCAACCAGCTGCGCGGCGCCCCCTACGTGCTCAACGTGTGGGGCAGCTGGTGCGCGGCCTGCCGCGAAGAACACCCGATCCTGACCCGCTTTGCCGAAACCAAGCGCGTGCGCGTGATCGGCTACAACTGGAAGGACGAACCGGCCGATGCATTGCGCTGGCTGGAACAGCTGGGCAATCCGTTCGTGCTGGTGCTGGCCGACGTCGAAGGCCGCACCGCCATCGACTGGGGCGTGACCGCCGCGCCGGAAACCTTCCTGGTGGATGCCAGCGGCGTGGTGCGCTGGAAGTACAGCGGCGCGCTCACCCAGCGCGTGATCGATACCCAACTGCTGCCCGAGCTGGAGAAGCTGGAGCGTGCCAATGCACAACCGCAACGTGCCCTGCCTGCCGCGCCGTAACCTGCGGCGCCTGCTGCGCGCGGGGCTGCTGGCAGTGGCCCTGCTGCTGCCGTTGATCGCCGCTGCCCAGGCGGTGTCCGACCCGACCCCGCTGCAGTACCGCGATGTAACCGAAGAAGCGCGCTTCCATGCGCTGGCTGCCGAGCTGCGCTGCGTGCAATGCCAGAACCAGTCCCTGGCCGATTCCAACGCGCAGATCGCGCACGACCTGCGCCGCGAAGTGCTCATGTTGATGCAGCAGGGCAACAGCGATGCACAGATCAAGCAGTTCCTGGTGGACCGTTACGGGCAATTCGTGCTGTACCGCCCGCTGATGGATACCCGCAACAGCGTGCTGTGGTTCGGGCCGCTGGTGCTGGTACTGGTCGGTGCCGGCGTGCTGGTGTGGGTGGTACGCCGGCGCAGCCGCCAGGTGCAACCGATGGGCTACAGCGAGGAGCGCTGGTGAGCGCGTGGATGCAGATGATTGCCGGCCTGGCCGCCGCCGTGGTGGCCATGGTGGTGCTGTGGCCGCTGCGAAGCAGCGGGCGGCGCGGGCCGTTCCTGGCGGCGGTGATCGCCGTTGGCATGGCCGGTGTGGCGCTGTACATGCTGGTGGGCACGCCGAAGGCCGCCGATGTCGTCGCCGTTGGAGGTCCCGCTTCGTTGGAGCAGGGTGTGCGCGAGCTGGAACAGGCGCTGGAGCGCGATCCGCAGCGCGCCGATGGCTGGGCGCTGCTCGGCCGTTCAGAGCTGGCGCTGGGCAACACCGAAAAGGCCAACCAGGCCTTCGCGCGTGCCGTGGCGCTTGCCCCGGATGAAGTGCCCGTGCTGGTGGAAGCCGCGCAGGCGCGTGCGCAGGCCGACCCGGCCAAGCGGTTCGACAACGTCGGCCTGCAGTGGCTGCGCCACGCCCAGCAGCTGGATCCTGCCAGCGAACGCGCCGGCTGGCTGATCGGCATCGCCCAGCGGCAGCGCGGGCAGGATGCCGAGGCCGCAGCTACGTGGGAAGCGCTGCTGCCCCGGTTGGAGCCGGCAGCTGCCACTGCGCTGCGCGAGCAGATTGCGATTGCACGGGAAAAAGCGGGCATGCCAACTGCGGCGCCTGACGCTGCTTCGTCCTCGGTGGGATTGGATATCGAGGTAACGCTGGACCCTGCATCCAGTGCGGGCAAGGCGTTGGCCGCTGGTACGCAGGTGTTCGTGATCGCACGGATGCCCGGTGGGCCACCGATGCCGGTGGCCGTGGAGAAGCACCCGGCGACAGCATTGCCGTTGCGTATCCGACTGGATGATGCCGACAGCCCGATGCCTACGGCGACGCTGTCGTCGCTGAAGGAAGTGGAGGTGTTCGCGCGGCTTTCGGCCTCGGGAACCGCCAGCCGGCAGGAGGGCGATGTGGATTCGAAGGCGGTGCAGGTGATCTTGCCGCACGAAGGCACGATCAAGTTGGTCATCGCGCCGTAGATCCACGCCGCGCCGCATCCGTCCGACACCGCGAAGCCACGCAGGGCGTGGCTCTACGCGACACACCATGCCGCCCATCACCACGGCACAACCGCCCGGCCCAGTTAAACTGACCCCATGACCGAATTCATCCCGCCCGGCACCCGCTACCATGCCCTGCCCTCGCCCTTCGCGTTCAAGCGCGGCGGCCAGCTGCACGGTGCGCACGTGGCCTATGAAACCTGGGGCACGCTCAACGCCGACGCCAGCAACGCGGTGCTGATCGTCACCGGCCTGTCGCCCGACGCGCATGCCGCCGCCAATGACGGCAACCCCGCGCCCGGCTGGTGGGAAGGCATGCTTGGACCGGGCAAGGCGATCGACAGCGACCGTTGGTTCGTGGTCTGCGTGAACTCGCTGGGCAGCTGCAAGGGCTCCACCGGCCCGGCCACCGTGGACCCGGCCAGCGGCGAGCTGTACCGGCTGCAATTCCCCGAACTGTCCATCGAAGATGGCGCCCGCGCCGCCGTGGATCTGGTGCAGGCACTGGGCATCACCCAGCTGGCCTGCGTGATCGGCAATTCGATGGGCGGCATGACCGCGCTGGCGGTACTGCTGTTGCACCCGGGTATCGCGCGCAGCCACATCAACATTTCCGGCAGCGCACAGGCGCTGCCGTTCTCGATTGCGATCCGCTCACTGCAGCGTGAGGCGATCCGGCTGGACCCGCAATGGAACGGCGGACGCTACAGCGATGCGCACTATCCCGAATCGGGCATGCGCATGGCGCGCAAGCTCGGCGTGATCACCTACCGTTCCGCGCTGGAATGGGACGGTCGCTTCGGCCGTGTGCGGCTGGATTCGGACCAGGCCGACGATGACCCGTTCGGGCTCGAGTTCCAGGTCGAAAGCTACCTGGAAGGTCACGCACGCCGCTTCGTGCGCTTCTTCGATCCGAACTGCTATCTCTACCTCAGCCGTTCAATGGACTGGTTCGACCTGGCCGAATACGCCGACGGCGATGTGATGGCCGGTCTTGCGCAGATCCGCGTGGAAAAGGCGCTGGCGATCGGCGCCAACACCGACATCCTGTTCCCGGTGCAGCAACAGCAGCAGATCGCCGACGGCCTGCGTGCCGGCGGTGCCGATGCGCAGTTCATCGGGCTGGAGTCGCCGCAGGGCCACGATGCGTTCCTGGTCGACTTCGAGCGGTTCGGGCCGGCAGTGCGCACGTTCCTGGACGCGCTCTGAGCCATGCGCCAGCAGGGCAGGCTGAGCGACTGGAATGACGCCCGCGGGTTTGGCTTCGTGCAGCCCAATGGGGGCGGTGACCGCTGCTTCGTGCACATCGGTGCGTTCTCGGCACGCGACCGACGACCTGTGCTGGGTGACGTGATCACCTATGAGGTGCAACGCGATGCCCAGGGTCGATTGAATGCCGCCAATGTGCGATTCGCCCTGCAGCGTGATGGACTCCGGGTGGGCACGGCCAGCAAGGGCAACGGCGGGCGTGACCGGATGCCGCGACGCGCCATCGCCCTGCTGTTCCTGGCGGGCGTGGTGGCAGCCACGGTGCTTGGGCACTGCCCGGCCTGGATTGTCGCACTTTACCTGGGGTTGAGCATTCTCACCTTCCTGGTCTACTGGCACGACAAGAGCGCGGCGCAACGTGATCGGCAACGCACGCCGGAAAAGGTGTTGCAGTTGCTGGCCTTGTCTGGCGGATGGCCGGGCGCACTGTTGGCGCAGGCAACCCTGCGGCACAAAAACCGCAAGCTATCGTTCCAGGTCACGTTCTGGGGGGCGGTGGTGATCAATCTCGCCGCGTTGGCGTGGCTTGCCAGCGGCGGACTGCGCGTCGCCGGATGACGCAGGAGGGCCGGCCAACGGCCGGCCCTGGCGGGAAGGCCTACTTCCCGGCCACCGCGTCGTTCAACGTTGCAATCGCCTGGTCGGCGGTGAACGTGTTCGGCTTCTGGATCTTCGGGAACTCCTTGAAGGTGTCGTTGAACTTCGTCAACAACGCAATGGCCCCGTACACGATGTAGACGTGGTTGATGTACCAGTCCCAATAGGTGTTCGAGGTGACATCGGCGAACTCGTAGGGATCGGTGCGCAGGTTGTAGATCTTGGGGATGCGCATCGGGGTGAACGGTTCGCCCCAGACCGCCATCGTGCCTTTGCAGCGCTGTTCGATGAAGGTGACCTTCCAGTTGTCGTACCGCAGGCCCAGCGTGTCGCCGTCGTCGGAAATGTAGACGAACAGCTTGCGCGGCGAGTGTTCGGCCTTGCCGGTCAGGTACGACCACAGGCTCACGCCGTCGATGTGGTTCTTGTAGGTGCGCCCGATCGCCTTGACCCCCTTCTTGAGGTCGTCCACCACCGTCTTGTTGCCGGCCACTTCCAGGAAGGTGGGCAGCCAGTCGTGGTGCTGCACGATTTCGGTGGAGATCGTGCCCGGCTTGATCTTGCCGGGGAAGCGTGCCACCAGCGGAATGCGGAACGCCCCTTCCCAATTGGTGTCCTTCTCGCTGCGGAACGGGGTCATGCCGCCGTCCGGCCACGAGTTGCGGTGCGGGCCGTTGTCGGTGGAGTACACCACCAGGGTGTCGTCGGCGATGCCCAGTTCGTCCAGGTAATCCAGCAGCGAGCCCACGTTCTTGTCGTGGTCGATCATCGTGTCGTGGTACGGCGACTGCCAGCGCCCCGCCTGGCCCAGGCTTTCGGGCTTGGTGTGGGTGTACAGGTGCATGTGGGTGAAATTCACCCAGACGAAGAACGGCGTTTCATCATCGGTGGCCTGCTTGATGAAGCCTTTCGCGCGTCCAGCGAAATCGTCGTCGCAGGTCAGCATGCGCTCGCGGTCGAGTGGACCGGTATCTTCTATTTTCTGCCTGCCCACCTTGCCCCAGCGAGGTTGTTCGGTGGCATCGTCCTTGTCGGTCGCAACGCTGTGGATCACACCGCGCGGCTTGATGGTTTCAATGAAGGCACCGAACTCTTCCTCGGGGAAGTAGTCGTACATCTCCGGCTCTTCTTCCGCATTGAGGTGGTACAGGTTGCCGTAGAACTCGTCGAACCCATGGTTGGTGGGCAGCATGTGGTTGAGGTCGCCCAGGTGGTTCTTGCCGAACTGCCCGGTGGTGTAGCCCTCGTTCTTCAGCAACGCGGCGATGGTGACGATCTTCTCGCTCATGCCCACCGGCGCGCCCGGTATGCCCACTTTCGACAGACCCGTGCGCAGCACGCTCTGCCCGGTGATGAACGAGGAGCGCCCGGCAGTGCAGGATTGTTCGCCGTAGGAATCGGTGAACATGATGCCTTCACGGGCGATGCGGTCGATGTTGGGGGTCTGGTAGCCCATCAGCCCGTGCGAGTAACAGCTCAGGTTGGAGATGCCGATGTCATCGCCCCAGATGACCAGGATATTGGGCTTTTTGTTCTTGGCGGTGGCCATTCATTTCTCCAACGTGCTGGGGCGGGTTCCTGCATGATCCCTGCGCTGTCGGGGGGCAGCCAGCGTGTTTTTACTTACGCAGGCTAAGTAATTCCTGTTCTGTGGGTGGGTCGCTCGCAGATGCGGCGTACCGATCACCGGTCGGTACCTGCCGGTGCTGTCAGCGCCATGCGCTGCCTACCTGCACGTAGACGGTGTCGTCTTCCGGGCCGAAGGCGTCGTTCTCGGTCTTCATGCCCGCCACGCCGTAGATGTTCGGCGGGATCATCTGCTTGCGACCATCGGTAGCGGTACGCTCCAGCGCGGCGCCTTCCGGGCGGTGGAAGAACGCCAGCGCCACGCCGCCGCCATAACCCACCGCCGGGTCGCTGATCACCACCGGCACGGGCAGGAAGCCCTTGCGGTCCAGCAGCCAGCGCGACATGTCGAAATGGCCGTCGTGCGGGTCCTTGAAGATGCTGGCCTTGGGTGCGGCCGTTTCCTGCCCTGTGGCGGCTGCTTCCGTTTCCTGCGCCTGGGCAGCCGCGCACGACGCGGCGTGAAAGAGCGCCGCTGCCGCACACCATCTCGTCCATCCACGCATGCCGTGCTCCTGGTAGCCCAATGGCGCCTGCAGACACACTGCCAGACCGGCGCGCATTCAAGCCACGGCCGTTTTACGTAGCAGCCCCCAGTACAACTACTGATGCGGCCATCATGCCGATCGCAGGCTTCCATCATGCAACCTGAAACTGCGGTGCACGATGCCGTCGGGTAACTCGTCATGCGTGATCATCACCAGACTACGCCCGCCCAACGCGGCCACCAGGTCATGCAGTAACGCATGCGCCGTGTCCACGTCCAATCCTTCGGTCGGCTCATCCAGCAACAGAATCGGCGAACCGCGCAGCAGCGCGCGGGCCAGCGCCAGCCGGCGTGCCTGCCCGGCCGACATGGTGGCGCCATTCTCCCCTACCCATGCCTGCAATCCCCCGATGCGCTCGGCCCAGGCATGCAGCCGCACATCGGCCAGCACCTGCCACAGCCTCTCATCGCTGGCCTGCGCATCGCCCAAGCGAAGGTTGTCGGCAATGCTGCCGGCGAACACCGGCGCGTGCTGCGGCAGCCAGGCGATCTGGCGGTGCCAGTCGGCCTGGGCAATGCTGCGGATGTCCTGGCCGCCGTACAGCACGCGGCCACCATCGGGGTCCCATAGGCGCAGCAGCAACGACGACAAGGTGGTCTTGCCGCTGCCGCTGTCGCCGCGGATGGCGATGCGGTCGCCCGGTTCCAGCTTGAGCTGCACGCCATCCAGCAGTGCCCTGCCCTGTCCTGGCCAGCGGAAGTCCACCCTTTCCAACTGCAGCGTTGCCGGGTGGACCGGCAGCGCCACCGGCGCCTCGGCATCGACCACACCCGGTGCCTGGTCAACGATGGTTTCCAACCGCGCAGCCGCCACGCGCCCGGACAACCAGGACTGCCAGGCCAGGCCGATACCGGCCCACAGCTCGATCAATGCCACGGTAAGGAACACCAGCGCCGCCGCCAACGCTGCATCGATCGCACCACGCTCGAACCCGCGCAGCGCCACCCACAACATGCCCACCAGCCCGACCGATGCACACACCCCATGCAGCGCGTTGCCGCCCACCAGCCGCCAGCGGCGGCGACGGTCGCGCGAGCGCAGCTGTTTGGCCGCCACCAGCACGCGCAGGTTCCAATGCTCGCGCGCCTGCAGCGCGGTCAGGTCGGCTGCGCCCTCCAACCCCTCGAACGATTGCGTGCGCAGCTGCGCGCGGTGCAGCGCGCGGTCCCGCTCATGGCCGCCGGCACCGCGTACGGTCAGCCATGGCACGCCCACGCCGATGAGCAGTGCCAGCACCGCCAGCAGCAGCGCGGCCGGCGGGTGGATCAGCGCGGCAGAACCCACCGCCACCAGCGACACACCGCCCAGTGCCAGCAACGGGCCGATGGCGCGCACCAGCAGGCCATCCACTTCGCCGATGTCCGACATCAGCCGTGCCAGCAGCTCACCGGTGCGGATGCCGGCCAGCCGGGCCGGCGCCAGCGGCAGCGCGCGGCGGAAGAACCACACGCGCAGGTCGCGGGCGATGCGCAGGGTGACATCGTGGCCGACCAGCTTTTCGAAATAGCGCGACACGATCCGCGCCATGGTCAGGCCACGGATGCCGGCCGACGGCGAGAAGAAGTTGAAGCCACTGCCCAGCCCGGCCGCACCAGCCAGCGCGGCAGCCGTGAGGAAGCCGCCGGACAGACCCAGCAACGCGGTGCCGGCCAGCATGGTGGCCCACAGCAGCAGCACCGTGAGCAGCAGGCGGCCGCGGTGGCGGGCGAACACCTGCTTGAGGGAATCATCGCGAACCAGGCTCATGCCGGTTCCTCCATGGCCTGTGCCCGGCCTTGTGCGGTCAACGCAAGCCGCGTATCGGCCCAATGCATCACCGTTTCGCTGTGGGTGGCGATCACTACCGCGCGGTCGCGGGCGAACGCAGCCAGCGTCTGCAACAGCGCGGCTTCCGTTTCAGGGTCCAGGAACGCGGTCGGCTCATCCAGCAGCAACAGCTGTGGATCACGCAGCAGCAACCGCGCCAACCCGATCCGTCGCGCCTCGCCGCCAGACAGCCCAAAGCCACGCTCGCCAATCACGGTATCCAGCCCCTCGGGCAGATGGGCGGCAAAGCGCATCACCTGTGCCGCTTCGGCCACGGCGCGCAGCCGCGCATCGCTCACCCCGGGGTCGGCCAGGCGCAGGTTGTCGGCAATGCTGCCGTGGAACAGATATGGGCGCTGGCCGGCATAGCCGACCTCCAGCCCCGGACGCAGCACGATGCTGCCTTCGCGCGGCGGCAACCAACCCGCCAGTGCTTCCAGCAGCGTGCTCTTGCCGCTGCCGCTGGGACCGACCAAGGCCAGCCGCTGGCCCGCTTCAATCTGGAACGAGAGCTGCTGCACCACATCGTGCAAGGCCCCTACCGGGCGCAGCACCAGGTCGCGTACCACCACCGGCGGCGCATGTTCTTCAAGCAGTTCCGGTGACCGCGCTGGCGCGGTCATCACTTCGGGTGCATCGGCCTGCGCCGGCAGTTCGCCCAGCAGGCGCTCCACTTCAGCGGCAGCGGCCAGTGCATTGGCGCGGTCGTGGTAATGCGCGGCCAGCCGCCGCAGCGGCGCATAGAACTCCGGTGCCAGCAGCAGGCAGAACATGCCCGCCCCCAGGGTGGGCACCGCTGCATGCAGCGACATCAACCCCAGATAGCTCAGGCCCAGGTACAGCGCCACCATCGCCACGCTGACCGAAGCAAAGAATTCCAGCACGGTGGAGGACAGGAACGCGATGCGCAGCACCTTCATGGTGCGCTCGCGCACGCCTTCCGCAGCGGCGGCCACGCCTTCCAGCTCGGCCTCACCCCGTCCATACAGGCGCAACAGGCCCAGCCCCTTGATCCGGTCGGCGAAATGCCCGCTCATCCGCGCCAGTTCGCCCAGCTGCGCCCGGCCGGCCGCTTCCGCCCCCCAGCCCACCAGCATCATGAAGAACGGCACCAGCGGTGCGGTGAACAGCAGGATCAGCGCCACCACCCAATCCACCCAGGCCACCGCCAGCAGGATCAGTAGCGGCACCACCACCACTTCGATCCTCACTGGCTGGTAGCCGGCGTAGTAACTCTCCACCGCGTCGCTGTGGGCCAGCATCAGCTCGCCCAGCTCACCGCTGCGCTGCTGGCGCAGCCACAACGGCCCCAGCGCCATCAACCGGCGATAGACCCGCTCGCGCAGCGTCAGCCGGGCCGCATCGGCCACGTCCCCGGCGGCGGCCTGGGTGGCGCTGCCCAGCAGGGCGCGTACCGCCAGTACCGCCAGCAGGCCCAGCAGCACCGGGGTGGCGGCGGCCAGCGGGCGGCGTTCCACCAGCACGGTCTGGATCAACCAGGCAATGGCCGCAGCCTGTCCGATCAGCAGCGCTCCAGACGTGCAGATACACAACGCGGCCAGGTGCCGACGGCTGCGGGCACTGGCAGCCAGGCCGTTGAGCCACTGCAGCCGCTGGCGGCGCAGGGTGGAGGTCTCGATGGCAGGCGCGTCGGGGGGTATGCTCAAAGTGGGTCACTGGCGGCCACAGGAGGTGCCGACCATTGTAATGGGCGCCGGCGTACCCTCCCCGTGCGGCAGGCGGTCGCAGCACGGGTTGCCTACGATCCGCGCATCTACCTGTTCATACATTGATCTCAATCAAGGCTGTTTGAAGTTGCTGGTCACAGAATTCATCCCGTAGACCCCCCTTCCCGCCACCTGATACGGCAAAACTCCCAACGAGGTAGCCAGGCCATGATCGATTCGACAGTCGTAGAACTGTCGCGGCTGCAATTCGCTTTGACCGCGATGTACCACTTCCTTTTCGTCCCCCTCACGCTTGGCCTGTCGTTCCTGGTGGCCATCATGGAAAGCGTGTACGTCATGACCCGCAAACCGGTCTGGCGGCAGATGACCCTGTTCTGGGGCACGCTGTTCGGCATCAACTTCGCCATCGGCGTGGCCACCGGCCTGGTGATGGAATTCCAGTTCGGCATGAACTGGTCGTACTACAGCCACTACGTGGGCGATATCTTCGGTGCGCCGCTGGCGATCGAAGGGCTGATGGCGTTCTTCCTGGAAGCCACCCTGATCGGCCTGTTCTTCTTCGGCTGGAAGCGGCTTAGCCCGGTCAAGCACCTGGCGGTGACGTGGTTCATGGCGCTGGGCACCAACCTCTCCGCGGTGTGGATCCTGATCGCCAACGGCTGGATGCAGAACCCCACCGGTGCGGTGTTCAACCCGGAAACGATGCGCATGGAAGTGGTGGATTTCGCCGCCGTGCTGTTCAACCCGGTGGCGCAGGCCAAGTTCGTGCACACGGTCAGTGCGGGCTACGTGACCGGCGCGATCTTCGTGATGGGCATCAGCGCGTTCTACCTGCTGCGCGACAAGCACAAGGACATGGCCCGCCGTTCCTTCGCAGTGGCCGCCGCGTTCGGCCTGCTGTCGTCGCTGTCGGTGGTGGTGCTGGGCGATGAGAGCGGCTATGCCGCCAGCGAACACCAGAAGATGAAGCTGGCCGCGATCGAAGCGATGTGGGAAACCGAGCGTGCCCCGGCCGACTTCACCGCCTTCGGCATTCCCAACCAGCAGACCCAGCAGAACGACTTTGCGATCAGGATTCCCTACCTGATGGGCCTGATCGCCACCCGGTCGTTCAACCAGCCCATTCCCGGCATCCTGGAACTGGTGGAGCGCGCCGAACACCGCATCAAGGGCGGGCAGCTGGCCTACGGTGCGCTGGAACGCGTGCGCAAGGACAAGAACGACGTCGAGGCGCGCGAGATGTTCGACCGCCATTGGCAGGATCTGGGCCATGGGCTGCTGCTCAAGCGTTACCGCGATGACATCCTCAATGCCACCCCGGAGGAAATCTCCAAGGCGGCAATGGATACCGTGCCGCGCGTGGCGCCGCTGTTCTGGACCTTCCGCATCATGGCCGGGCTGGGCTTCTACCTGATCGCGTTCTTCGCGGTGGCCTTCTACTTCTCCTGCCGCAACACCTTCCATGAGAAGCGCTGGTTCCTGCGGTTGGCGGTGTGGTCGATGCCGGCGCCGTGGATTGCGATCGAATGCGGCTGGTTCGTGGCCGAATACGGCCGCCAGCCGTGGGCGGTGGATGGCGTGCTGCCCACCTTCTACGCAGCGTCCGGCCTTGCCCTGCATGAAATCCTGACCACGCTGGCGGTGTTCACCGCGCTGTACACGGTGCTGCTGGTGATCGAGGTGAAGCTGATGCTCAAGGCGATCCGGATCGGGCCGGCCGACATCCTTCCTTCGCTGCAGCCTACGCGCACGCCGCTTCCCCACAATGCCGCCGCACCGGCTCCCGGTCAGGCATAAGGCAGGAGAACCCCAATGGACATTCTTGGACTTGATTACACCACGCTGCGCGTGATCTGGTGGCTGCTGCTGGGCATCCTGCTGGTCGGCTGGGCGGTGATGGACGGCTTCGACCTGGGCGTGGGTACCCTGCTCCCGTTCGTGGCCAGAACCGATGAAGAACGCCGGCTGGTGATCAACACCGTAGGCCCGGTATGGGAAGGCAACCAGGTGTGGCTGGTGCTGGGCGGCGGTGCGATCTTCGCCGCGTGGCCGCCGCTGTATGCGGTGAGCTTCTCGGGCTTTTACCTGGCGATCTTCGCCATGTTGTTCGGGTTGATCCTGCGCCCGGTGGGCTTCAAGTACCGCAGCAAGATGCCGGGCAAGCGCTGGCGCACCACGTGGGACTGGGTGCTGTTCGTGGGCGGGCTGGTGCCGGCGCTTATCGCCAGCGTGGCGGTGGGCAACGTGCTGCTGGGCGTGCCATACCACTTCGATGACAGCATGCGCATCTTCTACACCGGCTCGTTCTTCGGCCTGCTCACCCCGTTCGCACTGCTGGCCGGCCTGGTGGGCGTGGCCATGATGGTGTCGCACGGCGCGGCCATGCTGGTGCTCAAGACCGACGGCCCGGTGGCCGAGCGGTCGGCACGTTATGGCAGCATCGCCGCGCTGCTCAGCTTCGTGCTGTTCGCCCTTGGCGGTGCATGGGTGGCATTCGGCCTGCCAGGGTATGAGATCACCTCGCAGGTGGTGACCGACGGCCCGACCAATCCGCTGTTGAAGACCGCAGCGGTGGGCACGGCGGCCGGTGGCTGGCTGCGCAACTACAGCAGCATGCCGCTGACCCTGGTGTTCCCGCTGCTGGGCCTGGCCGGTGCACTGGCCAGCGCAGTGCTGCTGCGGGCCCGCCGTGGAATGGCCGCGTTCCTGGCATCGGGCGCATCCATTGCCGGCATCATCCTCACGGTAGGCTTTGCGATCTTCCCGTTTCTGCTGCCGTCCTCCAGCCAACCCGGTGCCAGCCTGACCGTGTGGGACGCCTCATCGAGCCAGCTCACGCTGTTCATCATGCTGGTGGCGACGGTGATCTTCCTGCCGATCGTGATTGCCTACACCAGCTGGGTCTACCGGGTGATGAGGGGCAAGACCACGGCCGAAGACATGGCCGACAATCCGAACGCTTATTGATACGGCGTACCGACCGTTGGTCGGTACGCACCAAACCGTAGGTACCGACCAACGGTCGGTACCCATATTGGGAGAAAAGATATGTGGTATTTCGCCTGGATCCTCGGCACCGGCCTGGCCTCGGCCGCCGCCATCCTCAACGGCATGTGGTTCGAAGCACGAGAGGTCGGCACCACCGACCGCGACGTGCGGTAGCCCCGGCCGTTGGCCGGATGCTTTTCACCGTAGAAAAGGGTTGCCGATAATCCCTTCGCACCGTATCCTTGTCGGCTCCTTCGGGGTGTAGCTCAGTCTGGTAGAGCGCTACGTTCGGGACGTAGAGGTCGCAGGTTCGAATCCTGTCTCCCCGACCACTCCGGTGGTCGCATTGAAGCCTGGAAACATGGATTTCCAGGCTTTTTTGTCAAGGTCGTGGCAACACGGCATCCGAAGGTGAACAACAGGGTCCCCCTTGCCGCCGAAGGGAGGGATCGATACAATAGGCGGCTCCTTACGGGGTGTAGCTCAGTCTGGTAGAGCGCTACGTTCGGGACGTAGAGGTCGCAGGTTCGAATCCTGTCTCCCCGACCATGCAAATGGTCACATTGAAGCCTGGAAGACCTATGTCCTCCGGGCTTTTTTGTATTTGTCGTTCGGAAGCAGCCACGCAGGGCGTGGCTCCATGGCGGGTACAATGCCGCAGCGTTTGGCCCCGGTCGGCGCTGCGCGCCCGCACATCCGCTGCACCCCCACGTGCCGCGCCACCTGCAAGAGATTCCTGCCATGACCCCTGCCGCCCCCCATTCCACGTCCCTGCTGCGCGGACGCGTGCTGGCATTCACCGCCATCCTGCTGGCCGCACTGAACCTGCGCACGGCGGTGACCTCGGTGACCCCGCTGCTGGACCAGCTGGGCCAGACCTTCGGCTTCGGGACCACCATGACCGGCGTGCTGGGCATGCTGCCCACCGCCTCGTTCGCGCTGTTCGGGGTGACCACGCCGATGGTGGCCCGCCGCATCGGCCTGGAGCGCACGGCCCTGCTGGCCATGGCGCTGGCGGCGGCGGGCCTGCTGCTGCGCTCGATGGCCGGCGGCGTGGGCAGCCTGCTGTTCGGCTCGGTGGTGGCGCTGGCCGGCATGGGCATCGGCAACGTGGTGGTGCCGCCGCTGGTGAAGCGCTATTTCGCCAACCGCGTGGGCACGGTGAGCACGCTTTACATCACGGTGCTGCAGCTGGGCACGATGGTGCCGGCGCTGCTGGCCGTGCCACTGGCCGAACAGGCCGGCTGGCGGGTGTCGCTGGGCATCTGGGCGATCTTCGCAGTGGCCGCCACCCTGCCCTGGATCGCGCTGGCGCGTCGCCGCCCGCACCCGGACCCGCTCGATACCGCCGCCGATCCGGCCGTCCAACCGCACGGCAAGGTCTGGCGTACCCCACTGGCGTGGGGCATGGCGCTGATGTTCGGCATGACCTCGTTGATGACCTATTCGATGTTCACCTGGCTGCCACGCATCGTGGTGGAAGCCGGGGCCACGCCGCGCTTTGGCGGGATCATGGTGGCGATCTTCGCCGGGCTGGGGCTGCTGCCGTCGCTGACGATGCCGGCATTGGCGGTGCGCCTGCGCAATCCGTTCCCGTTGGTGGTTGTCGGTTTCAGCGCGTTTTTGATTGCGTTTGCCGGGTTGTTGTTTGCGCCGATGAAAGCGCCGTGGTTGTGGGCGGTGCTGTTGGGAATTGGGCCGTCAACGTTCCCGTTGGCATTGACGTTGATCAATCTGCGGACGCGTACACCTGCAGGTTCAGCGGCGTTGTCCGGCTTCATGCAGGGCGTGGGCTATGCCTTCAGCTGCCTGGGGCCGTTCCTGTTTGGCTGGCTGCACTCGATCAGCGGCGGCTGGCATCTGCCGTTCGGGTTCCTGCTGGTGTGTGCGCTGGTGTTGCTGTGCGCGTCCTGGGTGGCCTGCAAGCCGCAGAAGCTCGAAGACGTGTGGTGATTTGACCGGGGCATGCGATGCGGGTGCCCCATATACCGTGCGCACATTGTGACGCAGCGTGTCCGAAACTGACCCGCAACGCGAAATGGTCAGTGCGGTCGGTCCCGGTGCGCAACCCGCAGGACCGATGAACAGTTTCAGGGTGTACTTCCCCCGGAACGAGGCCGCGAACGCGGCGTAATTACCTTTAAAATCAATCATTTGAATTATTGATCGCGTCTGTTTCCACAGCTGCGGAGACCTTTGTGCTCGTTAAAAATTTGTAAAAACACGACACTTCGGGCACGATTGGCATGTGATGTGCGTCACACTTTACGCACAAGTAGATTCTTTTGAAGGGATGCTCCCGGGGGTTCCATGTACATCCATCGGCCGCTGGCGCTCTGCGTCGGCCTGGCGTGCGCCACGCTTTGCCTGACGGTTCCAGCTGCTTCTGCGGCGACCTCGCGGGCTGACCACCTGGCAGAGATCAGCACCTACCGCGATAAAGCGCAGTGGCTGGACGCGCTTGCCGCGATCGAACGCGCGCAGGTAGACGTACCCGACGATGACCTGCTCTATCGCCTGCAGGTACTCACGCTGTCGGACATCGGCAACGCGCACCTGGCGTGGCAGCGTTACCAGGCGCGCCCGGAACTGTTCGACGAGGCACAGAAGCAGCGCTTTGAAGCCAACTACCTGGCCAAGCGGGTCGGCTGGAGCCTGGCCTACGGCACCAGCGAAGACACCCGCCTGGACGAAGCCGAAACGGCATTGGCGCAGATGGAGCGCTACCTGCAGCGCAATGGCCTCACGGTGCAGACCGCGCCGCTGCGCATCCGCTTCGACCGTCTGATCCTGCTCAACCGGCTGGGCCGCCACGAACAGGTGCGCGACCAATACCTCGCCCTGCGTGCGGAAGGCCACGAGCTGCCCAACTACCTGATGGCCGCCGTCGGCGATTCGCTGATGGCCAGCCAGCACCCCGAAGAAGCCATTCCAGTACTGGAAGCGGCACTCAAGGCCGACCCGGGCAGTTCCGAAGTGCATGCCGAGCTGGCCTACGCACACCTGGAAAGCGAGCGCGCCGGCACGGCCATTGGCATGCTCACCCAGTGGCAGGCGCAGGAACCGGCCTGGCGCTGGGCCAACGATGCACGCGCGCCGTATGCCAACTGGCCGCGCTACGAAGCCGACCTCAACCTGGCCATGATCCGCGCCTACAGCGGCGACCTGCCCACCGCCCAGCGCGAGCTGGAGAAGATGGTGGAACTGGCGCCGGCCAACGGCGGCACGCAATCCTCGCTGGGCAACGTGTACATGATGCGCGGCTGGCCACGCCGGGCGCTGGAACGCTACAGCATGGCCAATACGCTGGACCCGCGCGACGTCCCGGCGCGCCTGGGCCAGTACGAGGCCTACGTGGAACTGCAGCGCGACGACCTGGCCCGGCCGATCCACGATTCGCTGCTGGAACGCTACCCCAACCAGCCTTCGGTGCAGCGCATGGACCGCAGCTGGAAGGCGCACCGTGGTTGGCAGCTGCATGCCTACGCCGAAGGTGGCCGCAGCTCAGGCGGTGGCGGCACCTCGCCACTGGGTAACGACGATGGGCGTTACGGCGTTGAAGTGCAGTCGCCGGTAATCGACGACCGCTGGCGTGTGGTGACCTTCGCCGACCGCCGCAGCGTGGACTTCCAGGACCAGACCATCCACCCGCTGCGGATCGGGCTGGGCACGCGCTACCGCCATGGGCGGGCGGATGCCGAAGCGTTCGTCAACCGCGCCAACGATGATATCGGCGATACCGGCCTGAACGCCGGCTTCGGCTGGCAGTTCAGCGACACCTGGCATGCCGGGGCGACCGCCGCACGCAACGATGCCGATGCCTCGCTGCAGGCACGCGTCTCGGGCATCACCGCCGACAGCGTGGCGCTGGCGGTGGATTACCGCCGCAACGAGCTCACCCACTGGAGCGCCGGTGCCAGCCAGTTCCGCTATGACGATGGCAATCGCCGCGACACGCTCAGCACCAGCATCCAACAGCGCCTGCTGACCCGCCCCACCCTGCTGCTGGATGGCCTGGGCAGCCTGTATGCCAGCCGTGGCAGTCGCGATGACGTGCCCTATTTCAATCCGTCCGAAGACCGCTCGGCAGAGATCGGGCTGCGCGTGGACCAGCAGCTGTGGCGCCACTACGAGCGGCACTTCCGCCACCGCCTCACGGTGTCGCTGGGCAACTACTGGCAGCAGGGCTACGGCAGTGCGCGGGTGCCTTCGGCCGAATACCGCCATGAGTGGCAGCTGGCCGATGGCCGGATCTTCGAATACGGCATCAGCTGGTCGCGGCCGGTCTACGACGGCAACCGTGAACGACACATCGGCCTTGATGCCGGCCTGCGCTGGGGACAATGAGATGCGACACATGGATTTGAAGCGCTCCACCGCCTGGCTGCTGCTGGCCCTGCTGGCGCTCTGCACCACCGTGCAGGCCGCGCCGCCGGTACTGGATTCGGCCGACAACGGGTTGCTGGTGCTCAGTTATCACGACGTCCGCGACGACGTGGCCATCCAGGGCGACCCGGATGCCTATGCGGTAAGCACGCAGAATTTCGCCGCGCACCTGGACTGGTTGTCGGCGCACGGCTACCACCCGGTCTCGCTGTCGCAGCTGATCAGCGCTTCGCAGGGCGGCACCCCGCTGCCGCCCAAGCCGGTGCTGCTCACCTTCGATGACGGCCTGCGCAGCGTGTACACCAAGGTGTTTCCGCTGCTGCGCGCCTACCACTACCCGGCGCTGGTGGCGGTGATCACCGATTACGTGGACATGCCGGCCGGGCGCAGGATCGACTACGGCTACCGCCCGTTTACCCATGATGACTTCCTGACCTGGGCGCAGCTGCGCGAAATGCAGCGCAGCGGGCTGGTCGAACTGGCCAGCCACACCGACAACCTGCACCACGGCGTGCAGTCCAACCCGCAGGGCAATTCGACCCCGGCGGTGATCACCCGCACCTACGACCCGGCCACGCAGCAGTACGAAACCGCCGCGCAGTACCAGGCGCGCCTGCGCGCGGACCTCGGCCTGAGCGTCAAACGCATCCAGGACAACGTGGGCGTGAGCCCGAAGGCGATCGTGTGGCCGTATGCGGCCTACAACGCGCTGAGCAACCGCATTGCCGAAGACCTGGGCATGCCGGTGTCGTTCGACCTGGAAGGGCGCAGCACGCCAGTCACCCGCGACCTGCACGGGCTGGCCCGCCTGCTGGTGACCGGCAACCCGCAGGTGACCCAACTGGCCTACGAACTGCGCCGCGACATCGAACGCGATGGCATGCGGGCGTTGCAGATCGACCTGGATGCGGTGTACGACACCAACCCGGCCCAGCAGGCGAAAAACCTGGACGCGCTGGTCGACCGGGTCAAGAAGATCGGCCCCACCCACGTATTCCTGCAGGCCTTCGCCGACCCGGACGGCAATGGTTCGGCCGATGCGCTGTACTTCCCCAACCGGCACCTGCCGATGCGCGCGGACCTGTTCAACCGCGTGGCCTGGCAGCTCAAGACCCGCGCCGAGGTGAAGGTGTATGCGTGGCTGCCGGTGCTGGGCTATGAGCTGAAGGACCCGGCGATCCGCAAGGCGCTGGCGATCGGGAGCCCGGAAAGCGATGGCATCTTCCGGCTCGATTTCACCAACCCCAAGGTGGGCCGCATCATCGCCGATATCTACGAAGACCTGGCAATCAACTCGTACTTCGAGGGGCTGCTGTTCCACGACGATGCCTACCTGCGCGACACCGAACTGGCCAACCTGCCGCAGGAAGGCGACGATGGCACGCGCACCCAGGCACTGATCGATTTCACCCTGGCGCTGCGCGATGCCGCGCAGCGCTGGCGCCCGAAGCTGGCCACCGTGCGCAACCTGTACGCGCAGCCGGTGCTGCAGCCGCAGAGCGCCAGCTGGTTCGCCCAGCGCCTGGACCTGTTCAACAAAGCCTACGACCACACCGCATTGATGGCGATGCCATGGATGGAAGGCAGCCGCAATCCGGAGAAGTGGCTGGACCGGTTGGTGGTGGCTGTGCGCGAGCACGACCCGCAGCTGTCGCAGACGCTGTTCGAGCTGCAGACGGTGGACTGGCGCACGCAGACGCCGATTTCCGGCCAACGCCTGCGTGCCCAGATCCGGCGCCTGCAGGCGCAGGGCGTACGCCATTTCGCCTGGTACCCCGACGATTTCATTGCCGGGAAACCGTCCACCTACGATGCGCGCGCGGCGATGTCGGCACGCACCTTCCCTTACGAGGAAAAGTGAGGCCGCCATGCATCCGTTCCTCTACCTGTTGTTCCAGTTCGCCTTCTTCTACCCGATGGTGATGGCGTTCTTCTGGATGTCCGGCGGCCTGTATTACTTCTTCCGCCGAGAACGCAAGGCGCGCCTGCGCGACGACCCGCCGCCGATGGAGCACTACCCGTTCGCCTCGATCCTGATTCCGTGCCACAACGAAGCAGACAACCTGGCCGATACGCTGGGCGCGGCACTGGCGCAGAAGTACCCGGATTTCGAGGTGATCGCCATCAACGATGGCAGCCGCGACGACACCGGTGCACGCCTGGATGCGATGGCCGCCCAGCACCCACGGCTGCGCGTGGTGCATCTGGACCGCAACCTGGGCAAGGCCAATGCACTGCGCATGGGCGCGCTGGCGGCACGCTCTGAATACCTGGTGTGCATCGATGGCGATGCGATGCTGGAAGAGCACGCCACCCACTGGATGGTCTGGCACCTGACCTCGGGCCCGCGCGTGGGCGCGGTGACCGGCAACCCGCGCATCCGCAACCGCTCCACGTTGCTGGGCAGGCTGCAGGTGGCCGAGTTCTCTTCGATCATCGGCATGATCAAGCGCGCGCAGCGCGTGTACGGGCGCATCTTCACCATTTCCGGGGTGATTGCCGGCTTCCGCCGCACCGCTCTGCACCGCATCGGCCACTGGGCCGACGACATGATCACCGAAGACATCGACATCAGCTGGCGCCTGCAGATCGACCACTGGGACATCCGCTACGAGCCCAATGCGCTGTGCTTCATCCTGATGCCCGAAACCCTCAAGGGACTGTGGCAGCAGCGCCTGCGCTGGGCCCAGGGCGGCGTGGAGGTGCTGCTGCGGCATGGCCGTTCGCTGTTCGACTGGCGCAAGCGGCGGATGTGGGGGGTGCTGCTGGAATACGTGTTCAGCGTGCTGTGGGCCTACACGATGTTGGCCATCATTGTGCTGTGGGTGCTGGGCAGGTTCATGCAGCTGCCGCAGGAGCTGTACATCGCCACGCTGCTGCCGCAATGGCATGGCGTGATCCTGGCGCTGGTGTGCCTGCTGCAGTTCGCCAGCAGCCTGATCATCGACCGTCGTTACGAAACGCATATTGGTCGCAACTACTTCTGGGTGATCTGGTACCCGATGGCGTACTGGCTCATCAGTCTGTTCACGACCCTGGTGGCCCTGCCCAAAACGCTGCTCAAGCGCCGTGGCAAGCGGGCGATCTGGGTCAGTCCTGACCGGGGAATACGATGAACGCCACCAAGCCGACCCGCCGCTACGATTCGCGCCTCATCCGGAAATCGCGCCAGCAGCCGCGGCTGCAGCGCACCGCGTGGGGGTTTGTGACCATCGCTTTCTGGGCGTTTTATTTCTACCTGTGGGCGCCACTGGTGACCGCCGTTTCCTGGCTGCTGGGCGGCGAGATGGCCTTCGTGCAGCTGTACGAATACAAACAGTCGGTGGACCCGTTCATCGTGATCGCGCTGCCGGTGATGCTGGTGTGCTGTTCGGCGCTGCTGATCGCATGGGCCGAGTACAACCGCCTGCGCTTTGCCGGCAAGGACCGCCGCAATCCGCGCGTGGAGGTGTCCCTGGAAGAGATCGCCCACAACCTGGGTGCCAACCCGGTACTGGCCGCGCAGCTGACCAATGGCAAGGCGGTGACGCTGCACATGGACGACCAGGCAAGACCGGTAGGCCTGACCGAGCAGACTCTTTTGCCTCGGTAATGTCGTAGAGCCACGCCGCGCCCCCTGACCAGCGGGCGCCCTTCCGATGAACGCATCGCCATGCGCGGGGTGCCCACCGCCGGAAGTGGACATGGTTGTGTGCGTGGCTGCGCGCGGTGTGCAGATGCCTTCACATCCCTGACCGAGCCACAGGCGTAGGCTCCTGCCTCGGAGACATCCCGCACTTGATCGTGAGGGGATACATCATGTCGACTATCGAGACTCTGATCAGTGAAGTGGCACGTGCTACCGGCCTTGGGCAGAATGCACAGAAGTTCATTGGCGTCGTAGCCGGTTACATCTTCAACCAACCCGGCGGACTGGCGGGATTCAAGGACAAGTTCCAGGCTGCGGGATCTGGCGACCTCTTCAACTCGTGGATGTCCGGCCAGTCCAACAAGCAGTCGATCGATGCGAACCAGATGCGCAGCGCCCTGGGCAACCAGGGCGTCGAGGAGATCGCTCAGAAGTCAGGGGTTGGCGCCAAGATGGTTCCGGGCCTGCTTGCCACGGTGGTTCCGATGATCATCAACGCCGTCACCGCCGGTGGCGTCATGCCCACGTCGCTGCCTGCAGGTTTTGCCAGTCTGGCAGACGGCACCAAGCGCCGGACGCCTTCCTTCCGCCTCTGGCGTTGGCTGTTGCCATTGATTGCGCTGCTGGCCCTGGCCTGGTGCGGCTGGCAGTCGCGCAACGTGGCCAAGGCGCCTCCCGCCTCCGCTCCAGCGGTCAACGTTGCTGCAGCCGCTGTCGACCCCACCCTGTCGTTCCAGAACTCCGGCGGTAGGGTCACAGTCAACGGCAGGCTGCCGACGGTCGCACAGAAGGCCAACCTGGTGGGGGCGCTGGCAGGCGTCTTCGGCACGCAGAACGTGGCAGCGGACATCGAGGTAAACGCCGCGACACGTGCAGCACCGTGGCTGGAACGCCTGAAGGTGCTGATCCCGGACATGAAGGCGGACGGACTGAAGTTCGCGTTCAACGGCGACACCCTCAAGCTCGACACCTCGGCGCTGGCGCCTGACAAGCGCGCACAGATCAGCCAAGCGTTCCAGGCCGGGCTGGGCAATGTCCAGATCGAGGGGCTGTTCGACCAGGGCACCCAGGCCCTCAGCGCCCTGACACCCGGCGCCAGCGGCGCAGACCTGACCGCGGCGTTGAACAAGACCACGGTCAATTTTGACACCGGGTTGGCCACGCTTACCCGCAGCAGCGACGCCATCCTTGAAATGGCCGCCACGGCCATCAAGAACTCGGGCGAAGGGTTCAAGGTGGAGATCAACGGACATACCGACAGCCAGGGCAACGCCACCACCAACCAACAGTTGAGCGAACAGCGTGCGCAGGCCGTGCGCTCGGCCCTGATCAAGCGTGGTGTTCCAGAGGCCCGGTTGGTGGCGCGTGGCTTCGGCTCAAGCCAGCCGGTGGGCGACAACCGCACCGAGGAGGGCCGCGCGGCAAACCGGCGGATCAACTACGCCGCGATGTAGCAACCCGCTTCGCGTAGACCGCGCCCTGCCACGCAGGGCGTGGCACTACGTGCGGGTCTGGCCGGTGCCCTGGACGATGAAGCGCTCTACTGTCAGCGCTTCCAGGCCCATGGGGCCGTAAGCGTGCAGGCGGGTGGTGGAGATGCCGATTTCGGCGCCCAGGCCAAGTTCGCCGCCATCGGAGAAGCGCGATGAGGCGTTGACCATCACCACGGCGGCACGCAGCGCGCGAATGAAGCGTTGGGCGGCTGACGGGTCTTCCGTGACAATGACTTCGGTGTGGTCCGAACTGTACTGCTGGATATGGGCCAACGCCTGTTCGAGGTCGTCGACCACGCGTACGGCGATGATCAGATCGAGGTACTCGGCGGCGAAGTCGTCTTCGGTGGCCAACGTGGCCTGTGGCAACCACTGGCGGGCGCGGGCGTCGGCGCGGAGTTCCACGCCGCGTTCGCGCAACGCTGCTTCGGCCTGCGGCAGGAACGTCGCTGCGACATCGGCGTGTACCAGCAGGGTTTCCAGTGAATTGCAGGCCGAAGGGCGGCTGCACTTGCCATCCACCAGCACTGCGAGCGCCTTGGCCGGGTCGGCGGCGCGGTCCACGTACAGGTGGCACACGCCCTTGTAGTGTTTGATCACCGGCACGCGCGCATGTTCGGCCACGAAACGGATCAGCCCTTCCCCGCCGCGCGGAATGGCCAGGTCGACAAGGTCGTTGAGCTGCAGCAGGGTGAGCATGGTCTCGCGGCGCAGGTCTTCGACCAGGGTGAGCGCGGCATCGGGCACCCCGGCATCGCGCAGGGCGCGCTTGAGCGCGGCGGCGATGGCGGTGTTGGAATGGATCGCTTCGGAGCCGCCGCGCAGGATCACGCCGTTGCCGGCCTTGATGCACAGGGCGGCGGCATCGGCGGTGACGTTCGGGCGCGCTTCGTAGATCATCGCGATCACGCCCAGCGGTACGCGTACTTTCTGCACGCGGATGCCGTTGGGACGGATGTCGTCACGGGTGATGCTGCCGACCGGGTCCGGCAGCGCAGCCACGTCGCGCAGGGCGGCACTGATGCCGGACAGGCGGGTTGGGTTGAGTGCGAGGCGGTCGAGCATCGCGCTGCCCACGCCCTTGGCTTCGGCGGCGGCAAGGTCGCGCGCATTGGCGGCGAGGATGGTGTCGGCGTCGGCGTCCAGTGCGTCGGCCATGGCATTGAGCAGCGTTGCCTTGGCGTCGGACGAAAGCTGCGCCAGCACCTGCGCGGCGGCGCGGCAGGCCAGCGCCTGGGTGCGGATATCAACGATGGGGCTGGCAACCATTTCAATATCCTCGTCAAATTCGCGGTAGAGCCACGCCCTGCGTGGCTGCGCGGTGTAGCGGCTTCGTCCGACAGTGCAGCCACGCAGGGCGTGGCTCTACGCGTCGGTCAGATCAGTACCAGATCATCCCGGTGGATCACATTGCCACCGTAGTTGTAGCCCAGCACGCTTTCGATGTCGCGCGAATGCCGGCCGGCCACGCGGCGAATATCGCTGGCTGAGTACTGGCTCACGCCCCGTGCCAACGTCACCTCGCCGCTGGCGGTTCGCAAGCGTACCTGCACCATGTCGCCCCGGCGGAAATCGCCCTCGGCGCCGGTCACGCCGCCGGGCAACAGTGAGGCGCCCTTGTCGCGCAGCGCGGCCGCCGCACCTTCGTCCACCACGATCGCGCCGGCTTCCAGCGGCGCATGCCGCAACCAGTACTTGCGCGCCGCCTCGCGGGTCTGCCCGGCATGGATGCGCGTACCGAACAACCGGCCCTGCGCCAACGCGCGCACCACATCACCGTCGCGCCCATTGAACAGGCACGTATCGATGCCGACACGCCCGGCCTTTGCCGCTGCTTCCAGCTTGGTATGCATGCCACCGGTGCCTGCACCACTGCCGGCACCGCCGGCCATGGCCAGCACCTGGGTAGTGAGCTCGGGCACGTCATGGATCGGCCGCGCCTGCGGATCGCGACGCGGGTCGGCGCTGTACAGGCCGTCGATGTCGGTGGCAATGAACAGGATGTCGGCGTCGATCAGCGCGGCCACGGTGGCAGCCAGGTTGTCGTTGTCGCCAAGCTTGAGTTCATCGACCGACACGGTGTCGTTCTCGTTCACCACCGGCAGCGCACCCAGCCGCAGCAGCTCATTGAGCGTGGCGCGTGCGTTGAGATAGCGGCGGCGGTTGCGCAGGTCGTCGTGCGTGAGCAGCACCTGCGCCACCGGGCGTTCGAAGAAACGTTGCCACAGCCCGATCAACTGCGCCTGGCCCAGCGCGGCCAGCGCCTGGCGCGCGGCCATGGCGGCGCCGGCTTCGATCGCACGCGGCACGATGGCACGCCCGGCCGCCACCGCGCCGGACGACACGATCACCACTTCGCGCCCGGCCAGCACATGCGCGGACACGAACTGGGCCAGGCCAAGCGCATGGCGCGGCGACAGACCGCCACCGTCTGCCGCCAGCAGGCTGCTGCCGACCTTGAGCACGGCGCGCTTCCAGCCGGGCACGGGCTGTTCGGGGAACGGGGACTGCACGCGGGTGGGGCTCATCGCGGGGGCTGCCTCAGCGGGTGGACCATTCGTGGACGGTGGCGGTAGCACTGCCTTTCACCAGGAGCGGATCGGCATCGACGATGGCCTGCGCGGCGGCGCGGTCGGCGACGTTGTGCAGCACGTAGGCGCCGCCGGTCTTGTCGGTGAAGCCACCGGTGATCAGCAGCTGGTCGCGGGCGCGGACGTCATCAAGGAAACGGACGTGTTCGGCGCCGACGTCGTCGCGGAATCCGGGGGTGCGGGTGACCAGTACGAGGTAGCAGAGCTTCATTTGGCACCGTGTCGTGTTGGCTGGGTCGGCCGTGTCGGTAGGGTTGGCAGGATCGGTAGCAACCGGTGCACGTTTCAGCCATGCAGGTGGCTTGTCCGTGCACCGTATCCGTTACACCAGGGCGGCCCAGCGGGCGCGCAGTTCATCCAGCCGCAGGTCGGCGGCCGCGCCGGGCGACACGCGTGCGGCCAGGCTGCCTTCTGGGGTGCGCCCCTGCCCCGCCGTGTCCGACGCCGCCGCCGCAGCCTTGTAGGCCTCGCGGAACGGGACACCGGCCACGGCCGCTTCCACGGCCACGTCGGTGGCGTACATACCCGAGTCGATCGCAACGCGCAGCTTGTCCTCGCGCCATTCCAGGTTGGCCAGCAGCGCCGGCAGCAGCTCGAGGGCGGCCAGGCCACGGCCGAAACCATGGAAGATGGCGCCCTTGCTGCCCTGCAGGTCACGGTGGTAACCGGACGGCAGCGACAGCAGCTGCTCGATCTCGGTGCGCGCGGCGGCCACGCTGGCGTGGGTGGCGCGCATCAGTTCGATCACGTCCGGGTTGCGCTTGTTGGGCATGATCGAACTGCCGGTGGTGTACTGCGCCGGCAGCGCGACGAACCCGTATTCGCCACTGGTGAACAGCGACAGGTCCCAGGCCAGGCGGCGCAGGTCCAGGGTGGCACCGCCGAGCGCTTCCAGCGCGGCCAGCTCGAATTTGCCGCGCGACAGCTGCGCGTAGATCGGCGAAATCTGCATGCGCGCAAAGCCCAGCGCCTGGGTGGTGTGCGCACGGTCCAGCGGCAGGTTCACGCCATAGCCGGCGGCGGTGCCCAGCGGGTTGGCGTCGACCAGGGCGAAGGTGTCGTGCGCGCGCACGGCGTTGTCGATGAAGGCTTCGGCCCAGCCGGCCCACCACATGCCGGCCGAAGACACCACGGCACGCTGGATGTGGGTGTAACCCGGCACCGGCAGGTGCTGCTCGGCGTCGGCGCGGTCGAGCGCGACCTTGGCCACTTCACGGCTCAGCGCGGCGACCTGCAGCAGCTTGTCCTTCAGCCACAGGCGGGTGGCGACCAGAATCTGGTCGTTGCGGCTGCGGCCGGTGTGGATCTTGCGGCCGGCATCGCCCAGGCGCTCGGTCAGGCGCGCTTCGATCGCCGAATGGCAATCCTCGAAGCGCTCGTCGAGCACGAACGCGCCACTGCGGAAATCGTCGGCCAGCACATCCAGCTCGCGTTGCAGGTCGGTGCGCTCGGTGGCGGTGAGGATGCCGATGTTCTCCAGGCCCTGCGCGTGCGCCTTGCTGGCCTGCACGTCGTAGAGGAAGAACTCGCGGTCGAGGATGACGTCATCGCCGGCGAGGAAGGTCTGGATTTTCGCATCCACCGCCACGCCGGGCTTCTGCCACAGAAGGTCTGCCATGTCTTGCTCCAATCAATGCGGAATCGAGGTCAGTTCATCCAGGCCCAGGGCCAGGTTGAGGTTCTGCATGGCCTGGGTGGCCGCGCCCTTGAGCAGGTTGTCCAGGGTCGCCACGACCACCACGCGCTTGCCGCCCGGGGCCACGTCGAAGCCGCCGATCTGCACGCCATGGCGACCGGCGATGCGGCTCACCCATGGGGCTTCGTCGAGGATTTCGATCAGCGGTTCGCCGGCGTAGAAGCGGCGGTAGGCGTCCACGATCTGCTCGCGGCCCAGCGGCTGCTGCAGCCACAGGTTCACGGTCATGGTGATGCCACGGAAATGCGGGGCCACGTGCGGCATGAACTCCACCGGCACGCGCAGGTGCGCGGTGACTTCGCGTTCGTGCACGTGGTTGGTGAGCGCGTACGGCATCAGGTTGTCGCGCAGCAGTTCGGGGTTGTTCTTGTCCGACGGGGTGGTGCCGGCACCGGAGTAACCGGACACGCCAAAGCACTGCGGCGGGCCGGCCAGCTGGTCCAGCAGCGGGCTGATCGCCAGCTGCATGGCGGTGGCGTAGCAGCCCGGGTTGCTGATGTGCTTCTGGCCGGTGTAGTCGCCCCGGGTCAGCTCGGGCAGGCCGTAGTACCAGCTGCCTTCGAAGCGGTGGTCGGCCGACAGATCGACGATCACGGTATCCGGACGCGCGGCATCCAGCGCGGTCACGAACGGCGCGGACAGGTTGTTGGGCAGCGCCAGGATCACCGCGTCCACGCCCTTGGCCGCCACGGCGTCGGCATCGAGATTCTCGAAGGCGAGATCGCCGGCGATTTCCGGGTAGGTATCGGCCACGCGCTGCCCGGCCAGCTCGCGCGAGGACACAAAGCCCAGCGCCAGCTGCGGGTGCGCGGCGATCAGCTTGACCAGCTCGGCGCCGGTGTGGCCGCGGGCACCGACGATGCCGACGGTAAAGGTCTTGGAAGTGCTCATGCGTGTGCGTCCAGGCGGTCCTGCAGGTTGCGCTTCACGTCCTGCCATTCCGAATCGATGATGGAGAAGACCACCGTGTCGCGCGGGCTGCCATCGGGATGGCGCTTGTGGTTGCGCAGCACGCCTTCCTGGCTTGCCCCCAGGCGGGCGATGGCCGCGCGCGAAGCAGCGTTGTGGGTACTGGTTTCGAACGCCACGCTGATGCACTTCAAACGCTCGAACGCGTGGGTGAGCAGCATCAGCTTGGCTTCGGTGTTCACCCCGGTGCGCTGCGCGTAGGGGCCGTACCAGGTGTAGCCGATGCTCAGGCGCGGCACCTCTTCTTCCAGCGCATAGTAGCGGGTGCTGCCCACCACGTTGCCGTCGGCGTCGAGCACGGCGAACGGCAGCACCCTGCCGGCGGCCTGGTCCTGCAGCGCGGCCTGCACGTAGGCGGTCATGGTCTTGGCACTGGGCACGTGGGCGTACCACAGCGCGGAAAGCGAACCGTCGCCCAGCGCGCCGCGCAGGCCGTCGATATGCGCCATCTGCAGCGGTTCCAGCCGCGCATGCCGGCCGTCCAGCGTGGGGACCTTGGTCCAGTCGGCATGGTTCATGGTGTCAGCCCTCCAGGCTCGGGGTGCGCTTGGCGCAATGGTCCACGTAGGTGCGGATGCGGTCGAAGCCATCGGCACCGAACCAGAACACCTTCCAGTGGTCCTGCTTGTAGCAGCCATCGGATTCGGCGTAGTAGAAATGGTTGATCGGGTTGCCGTGGCGCGAGCGCCAGAACAGCTGCGGGGTTTCTTCCAGCATCACGTTCCACACCGCACGGCCCAGGCCTTCGCCCTGCGCGTCATCCAGCACGGCGAATTTGTCCAGGTACACGCCTTCGCCTTCGTCGGTAAGGATCACCGCGGCGCGGTAGTTCTCGCTGACATAGGCACGCAGCAGCCGGGTCTTGTCGAAGTAGTCCGGCACCAGGGTGCGGCCGAAGCTGGATTCGATCAGGCCCTTCAGGCGCGGCAGGTCCAGTTCGCTCCAGGCGGTGGCGCGCAGCACCTTCTCGCCCTTGCGCACCAGCGTGCCGGAGCCCTTGTGGGTGAACAGTTCCTTGGCCAGGTCGGCCGGCCGGGTGATGGACACCGACGATTCCAGCGGCAGCCGGTCCAGCAGGTCCTTGATCTGTTCGATCTTGACCCGCATGCCGCCGTGGATCCACGGCTGCTGCATCAGCTGGTCGTATTCGGTGGACAGGTTGATCGAGTCGATCACCGTGCCCTCTTCGTCGAGCAGGCCGCCGGTGCCGGTGAGGAAGATGATCTTGTACGGCTGCAGTTCCTGTACCAGTTCGTTGGCGGCGAAATCGGCGTTGACGTTGAGGATCTGGCCGCAACGGGTTTCGCCCAGGCTGGTGATCACCGGGATGGAGCCGGCGCGCAGGCTGGCTTCGATCGGGGCCAGGTTGACCTTCTTCACTTCGCCGACCAGGCCGTAGGTGTCCTGGTCCAGGTATTCGGCTTCGAACACGCCGCCGGTAATCGAGGTGGCGCGCGCACCGTTCTGCTGCAGCGCCTCAACCAGCTGCAGGTTGGATGCCTGGAACACCCGGCGCACGATGGCCAGGCCTTCGGGCGAGGTCACGCGCAGGCCGTTGACGGTCTGCTTGACGATGCCGGCCGCCGACAGTTCCGCGTCCAGCTGCGGGCCGGCGCCATGCAGGACGATCGGGGTAAGCCCGACTTCCTGCAGGAACGACAGCGAGGAGGTCAGCGCGTCGAGGTCATCGCGCAGCACGGCGCCGCCGACCTTGACCACGGCGAAGCGCTTGGCATCCACCTGCGAAAAGCGCTTGAGGTACTGGCTGATCTCCTTCGCGCTGGCCATGCTGGAAAGCAGGCGCACGATGGTCTGGCGGGTCTGGCGGTGGGGCTGGAGGGAAGAAGGCATTTCAGTATCGTCACAGGCGGCCGTGGCCGCGATGGGAGGTCCGTCAGTGGTGGCCACGACGGCGTCATTCGGTCAGGCGCCGGCGCTGATGATGCGGTGCACGGCATCGGTGTAACGCTGTAGCTGCTCCAGCGTCACGAACTCATCGGCGGTATGGGCCTGGGCGATGTCGCCCGGGCCGTACACCAGCGTGGTGTAGCCACCGGCCGAGAACAGCGAGGCTTCGGTCCAGAAGTCCACGGCGTTGCCGATCGGCAGGTCCAGCGCATCGGCCACGTCGCGCGCGGCCAGGCGGCGGTTTTCCGCTTCGGCGATGTCGCCGGCCGGCAGGCTGGGGCCGCGGAAGGTTTCGGTGAACAATGCCGCTTCCGGTTCGGCGAAGCCGGCAAAGGTGGCCAGCAGCGCGTCGATGTCCATCGACGGCAGCGGGCGGAACCCGAAGCGCAGCTCGGCGGCCGGGGCGATCATGTTGGCCTTGATGCCGCCTTCCACGCGCCCGATGTTGAAGCGCAGGCCGGTGAGACCACCAAAGCGGGCATGCGCCAGCGAGTCCACATGGTCCAGTGCGCGGTTGCCCCAACGCATGGCTTGGTGCAGTGCACTGGCCGCCGCATCCTGCTTGCCGGAGGCATGCCCGGCGCGGCCGGCGAAGTTCATCAGCACCGAGCTGATGCCCCGGTGCGCCAGCACCGCTTCGCTCATGGTCGGTTCGGCCACCAGCACGGCGTCATACGGAAGGCCACGGGCGAGGAAGGCAGCGATGCAGCGCGGGTCGTTGGCTTCTTCGTCGCTGGAGAACAGGAACGCGGCATCGCCATTACTGGCGTTGGCCGCAGCCACCAATGCGGCGGCCGCCCCCTTGATGTCGCACACGCCGAGCCCGATCACCCGATCATCGGTGCGCCGCATCGCGTGCGGGTCGGCGCTCCAATGCGGGGAATCGGGCACGGTGTCCAGGTGCACGTTGAACAGATACCGCGGCGTACCGCGCACCGCATACAGGCTGACCGCACCGTCGCCATGATCGATCACCTCCACGTTGAACCCGGGCAGGTTCGCGCGCAGGTAATCGAAGATGCCACCGGTGGTGATCGCACGCGGCGGGTTGCGGGTGTCAAAGGACACCAGCGCCTGCAGGTGGTTGAGCGTCTGTTCCAACATGTTCCAAGAATCCTTCAATGCAAGGATGCGTAGCGCCGGGCCCTGCCCGGCAACCACAAAATGCAGCCGGGCGGAGCCCGGCTCTACGGTGAATCGCCTCAGCGATTCACCTGCGCGTACAAGGTGGAGCTCATGCCAAACAGCTTGATGAAGCCCTCGGCTTCCTCCACACCCCAATCGGCCGACTGCGCATAGGTAGCACCCTTGGTGTTGAGCAGGTGCGGCGACTTCACCGCCACCGCATCGACGCGACCACCACGGGTTTCCAGCACCACTTCGCCGTTGACCTTGCTCTGCGAGGACTTCAGGAAGGCTTCGATGTCGGTCTTGAGCGGGTCATGGTAGAAGCCTTCGTACACCAGCTCCACCCACTTGCGCGCCACATCGGGCTTGAAACGGTTCTGCTGCTTGGTCAGCACGGCATCTTCCAGCGCGCGGTGCGCGGCCAGCAGCGAAACCAGGCCCGGGGCTTCGAACACGATGCGGCCCTTCAGGCCGATCACGGTGTCGCCGGTGTATACGCCACGGCCCACGCCGTACGGGGCGAACAGCGTGTTGAGCTGGGCCAGGATCTGCTCGCCAGGCAGCGCCTTGCCGTTGAGTTCAACGGCTTCGCCTTCGACGAACTTCAGGGTCACGGTCAGCGCTTCGGCCGGCCATTCGCTGCGCGGTGCGCACCAGCCGCGGGCGCCTTCGCCCGGGGCTTCCCAACGATCGATCTCGCCGCCGGACATGGTCAGGCCGAGCAGGTTCTCGTTGATGGTGTAGGCCTGCTGCTTGGCGCGCACGCCGAAGCCACGCGCTTCCAGGTACTTCTGCTCGTAGGCGCGGGTCTGGGTGTGTTCCTTCTGGATTTCACGGATCGGCGCGACGATCTGGTAATCGCCCAGCGCCTTCACGGCCAGGTCGAAGCGGACCTGGTCGTTGCCCATGCCGGTGCAGCCGTGGGCGATGATGTTGGTGCCCAGTTCGGCGGCGCGCTTGAGCGCGGCATCGACGATCAGGTAACGGTCCGACACCAGCAGCGGATACTGGCCCTGGTAGCCTTCGCCGGCCCACACGAACGGCTTGACGAAGCCGGCCCAGATGGCCGGACCGCCGTCGACGGTGACGTGACTGGCCACGCCCAGTTCGGCGGCGCGCTTTTCGATGAAATCGCGTTCTTCGTCATCCACGCCGCCGGTGTCGGCGAACACGGTGTGTACGTTGTAGCCGCGCTCCTGCAGGTAGGGCACGCAGAAGCTGGTGTCGAGTCCGCCGGAGAAGGCCAGGACGATGTCTTTGTTGCTCATGGGGGTCGGGTCCGAATTGGGGGAAAGGGGAAATCCAAATGTACGTGGGCCGGCCAACGGCCGGCGCTACCGGGCACCGCGAAGCCACGCAGGCGTGGCTCTACGCGGCGGCGGTCACCTGCCAGCCAATGCCGACATGATGGCCTTCTGCACGTGCAGGCGGTTCTCCGCCTCGTTGATGGCGATGCACTGCGCCGAATCCATCACGCCGTCGGTGGCCTTGACGTTGCGGCGCAGCGGCAGGCAGTGGCTGAACACGCCGTTGTTGGTCATGGCCATCTTGGCTTCGTCGACGATGAAGTGCTTGTACTGGTCGCGGATGGGCTTTTCCGGTTCCCAGTTGCCGAAGAACGGCAGCGCGCCCCAGCTCTTGGCATACACCACGTCGGCGCCGTTGTAGGCGCTGGCGATGTCATGGCTGATCTTCAGCGAACCGCCGTTCTCGGCCACGTTCTGCTCGGCCCAGCCCATGTAACGGTCGTCGAGGATGTAGTCGGCGGTCGGGCACAGCAGGGTCACATCCATGCCCATGCGGGTGGCGATGGTCAGCGCCGAGTTGGCCACGGCGGTGTTCAGCGGCTTGGGGTGGTAGGTCCAGGTCAGCACGTACTTCTTGCCGCGCAGGTCCTGGGTACCGAAGTGTTCCTGCAGCGCCATCACGTGGGCCAGTTCCTGGCACGGGTGGGTGATGGTTTCCATGTTGATCACCGGCACCGGCGAGTACCTGGCGAACGCCTTGAGCACGATGTCCTCACGGTCCTGCGCCCAGTCGATGAACTTCGGGAAGGCGCGAACGCCGATCAGATCGACGTAGCGGCCCAGCACCTTGGCCACTTCGGCGATGTGCTCTTCGGTGTCGCCATCCATCACGGTGCCCAGGTTGAACTCGATCGGCCATGCATCCTTGCCCGGCTGCAGCACGATCGCGTGCCCACCCAGCTGGAAGGCGCCCAGCTCGAAGCTGGTGCGGGTGCGCATGGACGGGTTGAAGAACACCAGGGCAATCGATTTGCCCTTGAGCTCGTCGCCCAGTTTGTTGCGCTTGAACAGCGCGGCCTGGGTCAGCAGGGCATCCAGGTCGGTGCGGCTCCAGTCCTGGGTGTTCAGGAAATGCTTCAGGGACATCGATCGATCCTTTGAGGCGGGTTTCAATGGAAGAAAGGGTACAAATGCAACTTTTCAAATCGTAGAAACGAAAAAACCCAGCGCGGGGGCTGGGTTTTCCGAACAGACAGCACGAAGCTCCGGTTACCCAGCGAAAATGTGGGGTTCCGGTCGGCGGGCACGCGACGTCATGCCCGTAGCCATACGGGCGGCGCTGGTGTCGTGCTGGAAGTCGGTGAGTTTCATGGCCGCCCATCTTTGCATGTGAGGGGGGTTGGTGCAACAGGGGGATTCCGGACGGGCTTGATACGTCAAGGATTGGCGGCACTGCCCTGCTCGGCGCCCACCCAGGGGGTGATGGAGACGCGGATCTTGAGCCGGTTGCCCGGGTCTTCGGGCAGGCGGGAGCGGTACTTGGTGCCCTTGTAGACGTAATCGACGTCATAGGCGATGGGCCGGCGGAACTCGCGGCCGACCGGGATGATGCGGCAGTCGCGGGTCAGCAGCGGGCCGTTGTTGGCAGCCGGGGCCTCGACCACCGGGCCCATCTCGTCGGTGCTGCCGTCTTCACGCTTGAAGATGGAGCGGACCGAGTCCATGAAGCGGCCGAACCGGCCCTTCTCTTCCTCCGGCTCTTCGCCGGTGACGTTGACCGGGGCCAGGGTGCGGGTGGAAACCGGTTCGCAGTGCTCTTCGGTGCGGGTGGCCCGCAGGGTCTGGAACACCGGTTCCACGTTGAGCACCTGCGCGTAGTCGAACTTCACGTTCTCCACGATCACCACCCGGTTACGGACCTCGGCGTCCTGGGCGCACACCATGAAGGCGGCGCTCCCCAGCAGGCAGGTCAGCGTCAGCAACGAAGCGGATTTCATTGGCAACAGGAAAGAGGACAAGGCGGATAGTGTAGGCAGTGCGCGGCACAAGGGGCTGAACATTACCCTTCCGCGACGCATCTGCCCATACCGGGGCGTGTCGTTTGCGAAATCCCAGGGCAACCGGGTGCACCCCAGGGCCGGCGCTGGCGGCCGATGTGATCTAAAATCGAAGGCTTGCCCCTACCCCCGCCTGGCCCTACGCCCCCATGACCCTGCGCCTGCACAACAACCTGACACGCCAGCTCGAACCGTTCACCCCGCTCGATCCGACCTGTCCGACCCTGTATGTGTGCGGCCCCACGGTCTACAACTACGTCCATATCGGCAACGCCCGCGGCCCGGTGGTGTTCGGGGTGCTGGCCGACCTGCTGCGGCGCCGCTTCGGCGGCCTGCGCTACGCGCGCAACATCACCGACGTGGACGACAAGATCAACACGGCCGCGCGCGAGCAGAACGTGCCGATTTCGGCCATCACCGACCGTTTCGCCGCCGCCTACCGTGAAGACATGGCCGCGTTGGGCGTGGTGCCGCCGGACATCGAACCGGAAGCCACCGCGCACATCCCGCAGATCATCACGATGATCGAACAGCTGATCGCCGGTGGCCACGCCTACCCGGCCGAGGGCCACGTGCTGTTCTCGGTGCCCTCCTACGCCGACTACGGCAAGCTCTCGCGCCGCGACCCGGACGAGATGCTGGCCGGTGCCCGGGTGGATGTGGCCCCGTACAAGCGCGACCCGGGTGATTTCGTGCTGTGGAAGCCCTCCAGCGACGACCTGCCCGGCTGGGAATCGCCCTGGGGCCGTGGCCGCCCGGGCTGGCACATCGAGTGCTCGGCGATGGCCGCCGCGCACCTGGGCCCGACCATCGACATCCATGCCGGTGGCGTGGACCTGCAGTTCCCGCACCACGAAAACGAGATCGCGCAGAGCGAATGCGCCCACGGCGGGCAGACCTTCGCCCGGTTCTGGCTGCACAACGGCATGCTCAACTTCGGCGGCGCCAAGATGAGCAAGTCGATCGGCAACATTGAGCGGGTCCACGATCTGGTCCGCCAGCACGCCCCGGAAGCGCTGCGGCTTGCCCTGCTGTCGGCCCACTACCGGCAGCCGCTGGACTGGTCCGATGCGCTGATCGAGCAGTCGGTGCGCACCCTGGACCGCCTGTACGGCACCCTGCGCGATCTGGCCGACGTGGCCGCCACCCCGGCCATTCCGACCGAGATCGAGGCGGCGCTGGACGATGATCTCAACACCCCGCAGGCGCTGGCGGAGCTGGCCCGGCTGGGTGCCGAAGCGCGCCGCGCCGAACCGGCCGACAAGGCCGGCTGGAAGTCGGCCCTGCTCGGCGCCGGGCTGGCGCTGGGGCTGCTGCAGCAGGACCCGGCGGCATGGTTCGGCACCAGCGGCGGCGACGCCGACGATGACGCGCGCATCCAGGCGCTGATCGACGCGCGCAGCGCGGCCAAGCAGGCACGCGACTTCGCCCGTTCCGATGCCCTGCGCGACCAGCTGGCCGCCGAGGGCATCGTGCTGGAAGACACCGCGCAGGGCGTGCGGTGGTCCCGGAAGCGTTAAACCGTAGAAACAGATAGAGAGTGCTGTGATCGATTCCCCGTTCCCGATTGAACCCACCGCTGCCGATGCACAGGCCGCCATTGCCGAGGAATTCGCGTTCTTCGGCGACTGGTCCGAGCGTTACCAGTACCTGATCGACCTGGGCCGCAAGCTGCCCGCTTTCCCGGACGCGTGGAAGACCGAAGAGCACCGCCTGCTGGGCTGCCAGTCGATGGTGTGGATCGTGCCGGAGGGCAATACCGAGACGCTGCGCTTCCACGCGATCAGTGATTCGGCCATCGTGTCCGGCCTGATCTACCTGGCGCTGCGGGTGTACTCGGGGCGGTCGGCGGCCGAGATCCTGGCCACCGAGCCAACCTACATCCAGGACATTGGGCTGTCGCGGCACCTGTCGCCGACGCGCAGCAACGGGGTGGCGGCGATGCTGGCCTTCATCCGCGAGACCGCCCAGGCGCAGTCGGCGCGGTGAGTTCCCCTGCCCCTTCCGAGGCCGCCGAGAGCGCCCTGGGCCTGCTCGCGCGGCCAGGCTTTTCGCTGCTGCTGGCGTACCGCATCCTGGCAATGCTGTCCTACCAGATCGTGGCGGTCACGGTCGGCTGGCATATCTACGAGGTCACCCGCAACCCGTTCTCGCTGGGCCTGGTCGGGCTGGCCGAAGTGCTGCCGTTCTTCTGCGTGGCACCGTTCGCCGGTTACCTGGTGGACCATCTGCCGCGCCGCCGGCTGGGCATGGTGGCGTGCAGCGGGCTGATACTGACGGCGGTGGTGCTGACGGCAGTGGCCGAGGGCTGGCTGCCGTTCCACGGGGTGTGGCCGATCTATGCGGCGGTGGCGATGACGGGCATGGTCCGGGCGTTCCTGTCGCCAATCTACAACGCGCTGTTCGCGCGGGTGCTGGAACGGCACCAGTTCGCGCGCGGCGCGGGGCTGGGCTCGGTAGTGTTCCAGGCGGGCATGGTGGTGGGCCCGGCGCTGGGCGGCGGGCTGGTGGCCTGGGGCGGCAAGAGCCTGTCCTACGGGGTGGCGGTGGCGGCGGCGCTGGGCGCGCTGGGTTGCCTGGCGGCGCTTCGCGTCTCCGAGCCGGTGCATGCCGGGCCGGCAGCGCCGATCTTCAAGAGCATCGCCGAGGGTGGCCGGTTCGTGCTGGGCAACCGGGTCATGGTCGGGGCGATGGCACTGGACATGTTCTCGGTGCTGCTGGGCGGGGTCGTGGCGATGCTGCCGGCGTTCCTGCACGAGATCCTGCACCACGGCCCGGAAGGCCTGGGCATCCTGCGTGCGGCGCCGGCGCTGGGCTCGGTCTGCGTGGGCCTGTGGCTGGCGCGCCGGCCGCTGCAGCGCAATGCCGGGCGGGTGCTGTTGTTTGCGGTGGCCGGGTTCGGGCTGTGCGTGATCGGCTTCGGGCTGTCGCACAGTTTCTGGCTGTCGGCGGTGATCCTGCTGTTCTATGGGGCCTTCGACGGGGTGTCAGTGGTGATCCGTTCAACCATCCTGCAGCTGGCCACGCCGGACGAAATGCGTGGGCGGGTGTCGTCGATCAACGGCATTTTCATCAGCTCCTCCAACGAGCTGGGCGCGTTCTATGCGGGCACCATGGCCAAGCTGCTGGGGTTGGTGCCGGCGGTGGTGCTGGGCGGGTTCGCTGTGTTGAGCGTTGCCGGGATCACCGCGTGGAAGAACCCGACGCTGCGCCGGTTGAATCTGCGCGATCTGCAATAACCGTGTACCGGTTGCCAGGTGCAGCGCAATGTTTATGGGACCCATTGGTTGATTGATCCGGGTCTCCGGGCGTTACGTAACGGGATCAATCAACCAGAGGCGCCGGATGCATGGCGTTGTGCGGCCAACCGCCGGGACCGCGACACCTGTCGGAATGCCGGTCACCGCGCACATCAAAAAACCCGGCCTTGGCCGGGTTTTTTGATTGAACGTGCGACCGGAAATCAGTCGCCCTGCTGCTTCTGCAGGTGCTCCCAACGCTCCTGGGCGTCGATGGTGCGTTCGGCGGTCAGGCGCGCTTCGAGGCGGTCCAGGCCGATTTCTTCGCCGGTGTCCACGCAGAAGCCGTAGTCGCCGTCTTCCAGCCGCTTGAGCGTGCTGTTGATCTTGCCGATCAGCTTGCGGTAACGGTCGCGGGTACGCAGTTCCAGCGAGTTTTCGGTCTCGCGGGTGGCGCGTTCGGCTTCGTCGCCGATGTCACGCACTTCTTCCTGCAGGTTGGCGATGGTCTGCTTGGATTCTTCGACCAGTTCATTGCGCCAATGCTGCAGGCGCTGGCGGAAATACTCCAGCTGCAGCGGGCTCATGTACTCCTCTTCCGCGCTCGGCTTGTAGCCGTCGGGCAGGATCGGACGACCGGTGGCTTCGTCAGTCTTGTATTCGACCACCTTGACCTTGGTGCGCGGGGCCGGGGCGGACGAACGCGCTGCCACGGCAACGGCGACCTTGCCAACCGGACGCGACACGGGCTTGGGGGCGGATTCGGATTTCACGGGAGTTTTTGCAGGCGATTTCGAAACGGGCACGGGATTCTTGTTTTGCGGGGCTTTCGGCGCGGGGGCTGCCGCCACCGGCTTCGGCGCGGGCGCCGGAGCTGGAGCAGGCTTGGCCGCGGCCTTGGCCGGGACAGACTTGGCCGGAGCCGACGGAGCCGGCTTCGGTGCGGACTTCACTACGGGTGCTGCAACCGGCTTGGCCGCCGGCTTGGTTGCCACCGGCTTGCTGGCCGGCTTGGTGGCCTTTACCGGCTTGGCCGGTGCAGGCTTGGCAACCGCTTTTTTCGCCGGCGCGGTCCTGGCCGCCGGCGTTACGGATTTCTTGGCCACGGGCTTGCTGGCGGGCGCGGCATTTTTCACCGGCGCCTTTGCGACGGGCTTCCTGGCCACGGGCTTCTTGGCCACGGCCTTCTTTACCCCCGGCTTGGGTGCCGGCTTGGCAGCGGCCTTCTTCACCGGAGCCTTAGCGACTGCGGGCTTTTTGGCAGGTGTCTTCTTGGCCGCCGCCTTCTTCACGGGTGCCGTCCTGGCCGCCGGTTGTTTGGATGCAGGCTTGCCCGCCGGCTTCGCAGCCGGTTTCTTGGCAACGGTTTTAGCCGCCAACTTCTTAGCAACAGGCTTGGCGGTTTTCTTGGCGGCCTTGACGGCCTTCTTTGCAGTTTTTTTAGCAGCCACGAAACGCTCTTCCTTTGAGGTTGCCATGTACTTTGATGTGAGATGCGCCGGGTGTCCATGGCGGTGTGGCAAGGTGCGTGGCGCCGGCTTGGGTGGACCCCAAGCCAAGCCGCGCGCCGCAGTCCACGGCGCCATGGACGCCCGGCCCTTCGGGAAGGCCCTTGCGGCGGGCCGATACTGCGTTGAACGCCTTGCCCAGGCGACCTGCCTGCGCTGCGGCGTCCGCCTTGTCTCGACCCGCCGCAAGGGCCTTCGCACTCACATCAAAGTACATGGCAACCTCATTCCCCGGGGCCCGGGAAAGCGGGCCTTTATAGCCTACCCGACCAGCAGCAGCAACCACTCCGCCTACTCCGTTCAGCCGGGGAGTGCGGCGACGTGTGGCCGTTCCCCCGCTTGGGCGGAGCGACCTGCGCAGTTCGGAACCTGACCCGGCGATGACGCCGGCGCGGCCCGCCGCGCAACAGCAGCGCGGACGGGTCCAACACCCCATCCTGCGACAAATGCGGCCTTCATGCCAACTGCTCTAAGATTGGGGGGTGATCTCCCACCTGCTCATTGCCCTGTTGCGCTTCTACAAGCGCTTCATCAGCCCCCTGCTCGGGCCGCGCTGTCGGTTCGTGCCCAGTTGTTCTGAATACGCCATGCAGGCCATCGCCACGCATGGCCCTGCGCGCGGCAGCTGGCTGGCCGTGCGCCGGCTGGGGCGCTGCCATCCCTTCCATCCCGGTGGCGTAGACGAGGTGCCGCCGCGCACCGGCCACGCCGATTGCCGCTGCACAGGAAAACACTGAAATGCCCTCCACGCTCATCGTCAACGCCCGCATGGTCAACGAAGGCCGCATCTTCGACGGCGACCTGCGCATCGACAACGGCCGCATCGCGCAGATCGGCACCGGCCTGCAGCCGCAGGACGGCGACACCGTGGTCGATGCCGCCGGCCGCTGGCTGCTGCCCGGGATGATCGACGACCAGGTGCACTTCCGCGAGCCGGGCCTGACCCACAAAGGCGATATCGCCACTGAATCGGCCGCTGCGGTGGCCGGGGGCCTGACCAGTTTCATGGACATGCCCAACACCAATCCGCCGACGCTGAACGCGGCGGCGTTGCAGGCCAAATACGACGCTGCGGCCGGCCGCGCGCGCGCAAACTACGGCTTCTACATGGGCGCCAGCAACGACAACCTGGAAGACATCAAGGTCGTGGATCCGAAAGCGTCGCCCGGCATCAAGGTGTTCATGGGCGCCTCCACCGGCAACATGCTGGTGGACAACCCGGAAACGCTGGACGCGATCTTCAAGTACGCGCCCACACCGATCATCACGCACTGTGAAGACACACCGATGATCGATGCCAAGGCGAAGGAATACGCCGAGAAGTACGGTGATGCGCTCAGCGCCGAACAGCACCCGGACATCCGCTCGCGCGAGGCCTGCCTGAAGTCGTCGACGCTGGCGGTGGCGTTGGCGAAGAAGCACGGTACCCGCCTGCACGTGCTGCACATTTCCACCGCCGATGAGCTGGCGCTGTTCGAGAAGGGCCCGCTGATCCGCGCCGATGGCAGCCGCAAGCAGATCACCGCCGAAACCTGCATCCACTTCCTGCGCTTCGACCGCACCGATTACGCGCGGCTGGGCAACCTGATCAAGTGCAACCCGGCGATCAAGGAAGTCAGCGACCGCGAGGCGCTGACGAAGGCTGTGGCCGACAACGTGATCGACGTGCTGGCCACCGACCACGCCCCGCACACCTGGGAAGAGAAGCAGAAGCCGTACGCCCAGGCGCCGTCGGGCCTGCCGCTGGTGCAGTACGCGCTGGTGGCCGCGCTGGAGCTGGTGCACGAAGGCAAACTGGAGATCACCCAGGTGGTGCAGAAGTTCGCGCATGCGCCGGCGCAGCTGTTCGATGTGAGCCAGCGCGGCTACCTGCGCGAAGGCTACTGGGCCGACCTGGTGCTGGTGGAAGACGTGCCGTTCACGGTCAAGCGCGAGGACGTTCTGTCCAAATGCGCGTGGTCGCCGTTCGAAGGCATGACCTTCCGTTCGCGCATCGCCTCCACCTGGGTCAACGGCCAGCTGGCCTGGGACGGTACCCAGCTGGTGGGCGCGCCGAACGGCCAGCGCATGAGCTACGACCGCTGATGCGGGCAACCGTGTTGGGCCTGGGCCTGCTGGCCCTGGCCCCGGTGGCTGCGCTTGGCCTGCTGCCCTCGCCCGCCATGGCCCAGGCCGACGCCCGCGTGGTGTTCCCGGCCAGCGCCTCGCAGGGCGCGATGGTGATCGGCAAGGTACCCACCGGCAGCGTGGTGCGATACGCCGGCCGCACGTTGCGGGTGAGCGGCTATGGCAGCGTGGTGTTCGGGATCGGCCGCGATGAGAAGGCCCCGCTGCAGGTACAGGTGCAGCGCCCCGATGGCGGCAGCGAAACGGTGAGCATCGCGGTGACCCCGCGCGACTGGCCGGTGGAGCGCGTCAACGGGGTGCCGCCCAAGACGGTGAACCCGCCACCGGCGATTGCCGAGCGGATCAAGCGCGAGCAGGCGCAGGTGACGGCCGCCCGTGCGCGCGATGACAACCGCGCCGATTTCGCGCAGGCCTTCATCTGGCCGGTGCAGGGGCGGATCAGCGGCCGGTTCGGCAATGCGCGGGTGTACAACGGCCAGCCCGGTTCGGGGCATTCGGGGATGGATATCGCGGTGCCGACCGGGACGCCGGTGAAGGCACCGGCCGCGGGCGTGGTGACGTTCGCCGGGCCGAACCTGTACCTGACCGGCGGCACGCTGCTGCTGGACCATGGATTTGGGATCAGCTCGAATTTCCTGCACCTGTCGCGGATCGACGTGAAGGTCGGCGACCGGGTGGAGCAGGGTCAGGTGATCGCCGCAGTGGGCGCGACCGGCCGTGCGACCGGGCCGCACCTGCATTGGGGCATGAACTGGTTCGACACGCGGATCGACCCGCTGCTGGTGCTCGAACGCAGCCGGTGACGCCGCGCGCCATGCCGTAGAGCCACGCCCTGCGTGGCTGCTATTCGTTCCGGCACCGCGAAGCCACGCAGGGCGTGGCTCTACCCCCGGGCGGCCCACCAGGTGCGCAGCAGGGTGCGCACCGGGGTGGCCTTGAGCTCACGCCCCTGCGACCACGCCTGCTGGCGCGCGCGCGCCAGCGAGGCGTACAGGCGGCGCGGACGCGGGCCGGGCACGCGCGCCGGCCAATCGCGCAGCAACTGCTGCGCCCAGCGCTGCGCCGCATCGCCATCATCCTGCGCCAACAACGACCGCGGCACTGCCGCCACGCCCGCTTCATGCAGGCGTTGGGCCAGGGTCTGCAGCACCACCGGGGTGCCCACGTCGCCGCGCGCCGGGGTCGCGAACATCACCGCTTCCACCGCCGCCACGGCCGCACCGTAGGCCAGCAGGGCGCGCTGCGCCTGCACCGCATCCACCGGCACCGCGCGTGCTTCAACCAGGTCCGGCAGTGCCGCCGCCAGCTCGCCCCACGGTGCGCGCACCGGCTCCAGCACGCGGCCCAGCGGATGGCGCGAACGCTGCGCGGCCCAGCTGCGCAGTTCTTCGCCCCACCACGCCAGCTTGGCGTCGGCTGGCATCGGATCGCCGGCGATGTTGAGGATGTCGTCGAATTCCTGCAGCAGCGCGAACCACGCCACCACCAGGGTGCGTTGGGACTGCGCAATGAACGGTTCGGCCACCTGCCATTCCGGCCAGCGGGTCCGCCATTTGTCGAGGAAGCTGTCGAGGGCGGTGGAGGTGGTCATTTCGGGATTCCTTGTAACGTGATGCCCGGCGGCAGCGGGACGCCGGGAGACCGGAGGGCCGGCCAACGGCCGGCGCTACCGGGTTTTCAGCGATCGATCGCCACTCGGGCAGCTGGCCAGGTGCCTGCCTGTTGCAACTCGGCAGGCTGTTCGATCATCACCTCGGCGCCCCAGGCCAGCGGGTCGTCGGCGTCGAGGCGGTAGCCCCACAGGGCGGCGACCGAGGCCATGCCGGCGGCGTTGGCGGCGACAATGTCGCGCTCGTCGTCACCCACGTAGATGCAGGTGCCCGGGTCGATGCCCATGCGCTCGGCGGCGGCCAGCAGCGGCAGCGGGTGCGGCTTGCGCTGGGCCAGGGTGTCGCCGCCGATCAATACCGCACAGCGCGCTTCCCAGCCCAGCTGCGGCAGGATCAGGCGCGCCAGGTACTCCGGCTTGTTGGTGACGATGCCCCAGGCACAGCCCGCCGCTTCGAGTGCTTCCAGCATGCCGGCCACGCCGTCGAACAGCGCGGCGTGCTGGCCGATCAGCGCTTCGTAGCGATCCAGGAACTCGGGCACCAGCGCGTCACGCGCCTCCTGGCCCAGTTCCGGAAACGCCACCGCTATCATCGCCCGCGAACCTTTGGACACCACCGGACGCAGCACGTCCAGCGTGATCGGCGCGCGGTCGCGCGCGGCCAGCATCGCGTTGGCGGTGGCCAGCATGTCCGGCGCGCTGTCGAGCAGCGTGCCGTCCAGGTCGAACAGCACTGCCTGCGGGAAACCGGACTCAGCCACGGTCGTCGGCATCGGGCTTGACCGCGTGGGCCAGGTAGTTGATGTCGGTGCGCGAGCTCAACCGCGCGCGGTTGCGCCACGGCTCATAGGCCATGCCGCTGACATCGCGCAGGATGAAATCGGCCTCGCGCAGCCACTTGCCCAGCTCGGCCGGCTTGATGAAATCCTGGTAATGGTGCGTGCCCTTGGGCAGCAGGCGCGCGATGTACTCGGCCCCGACAATGGCCACGGCGAACGCGGCCGGGGTGCGGTTGACCGTGGACAGGAACAGCTGGCCGCCCGGCTTGAGCAGGCGATGGCAGGCGGCGATGATCGCGCCCGGGTCCGGCACATGCTCCAGCATTTCCATGCAGGTGACCACGTCGAAGCTGCCCGGCTGTTCGGCGGCCAGGTCTTCAGCGGCCTGCACGCGATAGTCGACGGTTACGCCCGATTCCAGCCCATGCAGGCGCGCGACCTTGACCAGCTCAGGGGCCAGGTCGATGGCGGTCACGTCCGCGCCGGCCTGGGCCAGCGCTTCGCTGAGCAGGCCACCACCGCACCCGATGTCGAGCACGCGCGCGCCACGCAGCGTGACGCGGTCGGCAACGTACTTCAGGCGCACCGGGTTCAGTGCGTGCAGCGGCTTCTGCGGGCCGTCAGCATCCCACCAGCGGTTGGCGAGCGCGGCGAACTTGTCCAGTTCGGCCTGGTCGAAATTGGTGGAAGCGTGGGGGGCGTTCATGGCTGTCCTTTTCGCGCTTCAGGCGCGGATGTGTCGGATGCGCTCGCGCCACTGGCGGGCGTTGGCAACGATCGCGGCGGTATCCATGCCGACCAGTTCGCGCTGGACCAGCTTGGGTTGCCCGGCAATCCAGACATCGCTGACCTGGTGGCGGCCGGCGGCGTACACCAGCTGCGACAGCACGTGGTGCAGCGGCTGGGTTTCCAGCGCCGACAGGTCCACGCAGACCAGGTCGGCCTGCTTGCCCACTTCGATCGAGCCGATGCGGTCGCCAAAGCCCAGCGCGCGCGCGCCGCCCAGGGTAGCTGCACGCAAGGTGGTCGCCGCGTCCAGCGCGGTGGCGTCGTTGGCCACGGCCTTGGCCAGGATCGCCGCGGTGCGGTTCTCGCTGAACATGTCCAGGTCGTTGTTGCTGGCGCAGCCATCGGTGCCGATTGCCAGGTTCACGCCGGCGCGCTGCAGGGCGCAGGCCGGGCAGAACCCGGAGGCCAGCTTGAGGTTGGATTCGGGGCAATGCACCACGCTCACGCCGCGTTCGGCGCACAGGTGGATTTCCGCTTCGGTCAGCTGGGTCATGTGCACCGCGATCAGGCGGTCGTTGACCAGGCCCAGGCGATCCAGTCGCGCCAGCGGGCGCTGGCCGTGCAGCTTGATCGAATCGCTGATTTCCTGCGGGGTTTCATGCGTGTGCAGGTGCACCTGCATGTCCAGCTGGTCGGACAGCATGCGCACGCGTTCGAAGTTGGCGTCGTTGACGGTGTACGGTGCGTGCGGGGCGAACGAGGTGCCGATCAGCGGGTCATTGCGCCACTGGTCGTGCAGCTCGCCGGCCTTGGCGAAGTACTCGTCGTCGGTCTTGGCCCAGGCGGTCGGGAAATCGATGATCACCGCCCCGACCAGCGCACGGAAGCCGTGCTGCTTGTACACGGCGGCCTGGACGTCGGCGAAGAAGTAGTTTTCGTTGGCGCAGGTGGTGCCACCGCGCAGCATCTCGGCGATGGCCAGGGTGGTGCCATCGGCCACGAATTCCGGTCCGATCACCGCCGCTTCCACCGGCCAGATGTGCTGCTGCAGCCACACCATCAGCGGCAGGTCGTCGGCGACGCCGCGCAGCAGGGTCATCGGGTTGTGCGTATGCGCGTTGACCAGGCCGGGCATCAGCGCCGCGTCCGGGCGCGAAACCACCTGGCGGGCGCTGAACCGCGCGCGCGCTTCGGCACGCGGCAGGATGGCGACGATTTCGCTGCCGCGCACGGCCACGGCATGGTCTTCCAGCACCACCGCATGCGGTTCGATCGGGACCACGTAACCGGCTTCGATCAGCAGGTCACAGGGTTCGGGAATGCGTGCGGTGTCGGTCATGCGGTCTCGCTTTGGGTGCCGGTGATGGGGAATCACCGCGATGTTCGTAGCCGGTAGCGCCGGCCGTTGGCCGGCCCACGGATCGCCTGGGCCGGCCAACGGCCGGCGCTACCGAAAATAATCCCGGGTCGGATTATTTTCCGGCGCGTGCGGAGTATTCGCCCGAGCGGGTGTCGACCTTGATGATTTCATCCTGGTTGACGAACAGCGGCACGCGGACCACCGCGCCGGTTTCCAGGGTGGCCGGCTTGCCGCCGCCGCCGGAGGTGTCGCCACGGACGCCCGGATCGGTTTCGGTGATCTTCAGTTCGACGAAGTTCGGCGGCTGCACGAAGATCGGCTCGCCGTTCCACAGGGTGACGATGCAGGACTCTTCGCCCTTCAGCCACTTCTCGGCGCCGCCCATGCCCGACTTGGTGGCCTGGACCTGTTCGAAGGATTCCGGGTCCATGAAGTGCCAGTACTCGCCGTCGGTGTACATGTAGTCCATGTTGGTATCGACGACGTCGGCCTTCTCCACGTCATCGGTCGCCTTCATGGTCATTTCGACCACGCGGCCCGACTTGATGAAGCGGTACTTCATGCGGGTGAAGGCCTGGCCCTTGCCCGGCTTGACGTACTCGGTCTCGGTGATGACCGCCGGTTCATTGTTGACCAGGATCTTCATCCCGTTCTTGACGTCGTTCATGCCAACAGTGGCCATGCTGAAACTCCTGAATGGGCAAACGCCGCGCAGGCGCGGCGAGCCGGATAGAATGGAAAGGCTACCCCTATGATAACCGCAGGCCCCCATTCCATGCAGCTCTCCGCCACGCCCCTGCCCACCCCCGTCCGCTGGCAGCAGCTGTGGCGCGAGGCGGTCCGCGACCCGCGGACCCTGCTTGAGCAGCTGGGCCTGGACCCGGACGCGCTGCCGGTTTCGGCCGAGGCCGCCGGGCAGTTCGCGCTGCGGGTGCCGCAGGGCTTCATCGCGCGCATGCGCCAGGGCGACCGCCACGACCCGCTGCTGCGCCAGGTGCTGCCGGTGACCGACGAGCTGCAGCATGCGCCGGGCTTCACCCTGGATGCGGTCGGCGACGGCCTGGCCCGCAAGGCCACCGGGGTGATCCAGAAGTACCAGGGCCGTGCCCTGCTGGTGACCACCGGCAGCTGCGCGATCAACTGCCGCTACTGCTTCCGTCGGCACTTCGACTACGGCACTGAAAACGCGGCCCGCGAAGGCTGGCGCGAAGCGGTGGACGCCATTGCCCAGGACCCGGGCATCGACGAGGTGATCCTGTCCGGCGGCGACCCGCTGTCGCTGGCCACCCACAAGCTGGTGGAGCTCACCCAGGCACTCAGGCAGATTCCGCACCTGCGTCGCCTGCGCATCCACAGCCGCCTGCCGGTGGTGTTGCCGGAGCGGGTGGATGAGGAGCTGGTGCAGTGGATCGCCTCCCTGCCCTGGCCGGTGGCGTTCGTGATCCACGCCAACCACGCCAACGAATTCGACGCCTCGGTGGATGCGGCCATGGCGCGCCTGCGCGGCGCGGGTGCGACCCTGCTCAACCAGGCGGTGCTGCTGCGCGGGGTGAACGATTCGCTGCAGGCGCTGCAGGACCTGAGCGAGCGCAGTTTTGCTGCAGGCGTGCTGCCGTATTACCTGTACCAGGTGGACCGGGTACAGGGCGTGGCGCATTTCGAGGTGGACGATGCAACGGCCAAATCGCTGCATGCGCAGCTGACGGCGCGGTTGTCCGGGTACCTGGTGCCGAAGCTGGTGCGGGAAATTTCGGGTGATTCCAGCAAACGGCCGGTCTAGGGTTCCGATTGACACGCGATCCACACGCGCGCGGTCGCCCGCTCTGGATCTACCTGGGCACGTATGAATTCCGTAGGTCCACGCCCTGCGTGGACACCGCGCAAAGCGCGGCCCAACCTTCCGAAGCACGTCAGGCAACCGTTGGCGACCCCGCATCCGCGTGTAATCCATACCGAAGCCGGCCCGTCAGCGTTCATGACCACTGAACGGAGAGCCGCCGGGCAGAGCCCGGCGCTACGGTGGCTTCGGCAGGTCTAAACGCCGGGGTGTTGGCCGCAACCGATCAGCAATCGGCTCCGGGCGCTTGGGCCGCGCTGCGCGCGGTGTCCGGCCAACGGCCGGGGCTACGAACCGTTACGGGCCCATTGGGATCGGGATCAACCAACCAACGGCCGAGGAAATTTTCCGGACCCGTGGTATCACCGCCCGGATTTGATCATCTGCACCACCTCGGTGGCGTTTATCGGCACGCTCAGCCAATACCCCTGCGCCAGATCGCAACCACGCTGGCTCAGCAGGTCGAACTGCACTTCCTGTTCGATGCCTTCGGCCACCACGGTGATGCCCAGCGCGTGGGCCATGGCGATGATCGCCGTGGTCAGGGCCAGGTCGTCCGGGTCGCGCTGCATGTCGGCCACGAAGCTCTTGTCGATCTTGACCCCGTCCACCGGCACCTGGCGCAGGTGGCTCAGGCCCGAGAAGCCGGTGCCGAAGTCGTCCAGCCACACCTTCACGCCGGTGCGGTGCAGCTTGTCCAGCAGCGCGGCGGCCAGCATCTCATCGCCGATCACCGCCGTTTCGGTCAGCTCCAGGTGCAGCCGCGATGCCGGCAGGCCGGTGTCGCGCAGGCAGTCGGCCACCAGCGTGGGCAGCTCGCCGCCGCGCAGCTGGCGCGGGGAAACATTGACCGAGACGAACATGCCTTCGCCATCGGACGAACGCGGCCACTGCACCGCTTCCATGCACGCCGCGCGCAGCACCTTCGGCCCGATCACCTCGATCAGGCCGCTCTGTTCGGCCACTTCGATGAACACCGACGGCGGAATGGTGCCCAAGACCGGGTGCTGCCAGCGCAGCAGCACTTCCACCCCGACCATGCGGCGGTCGCGGGTGCGGAAGATGGGCTGGTAGACCAGGCGCAACTCGCCGCGTTCCCACGCCCCGCGCAGTTCCTGCTCCATGTGCACGCGGCGTTCCACCGCATGGTCCATGGCCCGGCTGTAATAGCGGTAGCAGTTCTTGCCGGCGACCTTGGCCTGGTACATGGCAATGTCGCCGTTCTTCAGCAGCGTGGTCGCATCTGCAGCGTCGTCGGGGAACAGGGTCACGCCGATCGAGGTGCCCAGGAACAGCTCCCTGCCCTGCACCACCAGCGGCTTGCTCAGTTCGCGGACCAGGATCTCGGCCAGCTGGCGCGCACTGGCGGCCACGTCACCATCGCCGATCAGGATCACGAATTCGTCGCCGCCAAAGCGTGCCAGCAGCGCTTCGTCACCGCCCGCCTGGGCCACGGCGGTGCTGATGCGCTGGGCAAACTGCAACAGCGCCTCATCGCCGGCCTCATGGCCAAGGGTGTCGTTGACACGCTTGAAGTCGTCCATGTCGGCGAACAGCAGGCCCAACCGGTGGTTGGAGGCGCGCGCGGCCATCAGGCGGTGGTCCAGCGCCTCGCGGAAGGCCAGGCGGTTGGTCAGCCCGGTCAGCGCATCGGTATAGGCCATGTGCCGCACTTCGCGGTCGTGGCGTGCAATGGCTTCGCTCATCCGGCCGAACGCGCGCACCAGCTCGCCCACTTCGTCCTGGCGGCTGCTGTGGCTCAGCTGCGGGCGGTAATCGCCGGCTTCGATCTGGCGCGCGGCGGCGGCCAGCCCGCGGATCGGGCCGACCAGGGTGCGCTGCACATACACGATGACCACTGCGCCGATGGCCAGCAGCAGCCCCAGCATCAGCAGCAGCCAGCCCAGGTGCCGCTTGCCGACCTGCTGCAGGCGCTCACCCAACGTCAGGTTGGCGCGCTGTTCCATGGCCTGCACATCGTCCAACGCCATGCCGACGCGGACCCCGCCGATGCGCTGGTTGCCGATCATGATCGGCATGGCGTTGTCGAGCACCTTGGGCGATTGCTGCACCACCAGCGTGCGCGCGCCCACCGCACCGGCAGCCAACGGGTCCTGCATGGGCCGGCCGAAGTCGATCACTTCGGTCGAACCGTCGTGGATGAGCTTGCCGTCCTCGTCGAACACCAGCACGTAGCGCACCACCTGTTGCCGCGAGGTATTGCGCACCAGTGCGCCCACCTGGGCCAGGTCGTTGTAGTACAGCGGATTGGCCAGCGCATCGGACAGCTCGCGTGCCAGGGCCTCGCCGCGGCTGCGCACACTGCGGTCGAACAGCTCATGGATGACGCTGCCGCTGAGGTGCTTGACCTCCTCCTGCATCGCCGCCTGGCGCCCCAGCACCACGGCCACGATCGCCACCACCACCACCATCGCCCCGCCCATCGCCAGTACGAATCGGGACTGCATTCCAGAACCCAACGGCCTCATTCCACTTCCATCCGCACGCGTGCAAGACCCTGTTTCAATTCATCCAACCGGTGCTGCATCTGCGCATCGACCCGATGGAACCCGGACGTACCAAAGAACGTTTCGAGCGCATCCTGCGCCTGCGGATCCGAGGCGGCATCCAGCAGTACCTGCTGCAACCGGTCACGCACTTTCGGGTCCAGCCCCGCCCGCACCACTTCCACTGCACGCGGGTACGGCTCGGTGCGATGGATGGCGCGGAAGTCCCGCCGGAACGAGGCCGGAATGCGGTGCGGATCGGCCCAGTCCACGCTGCTGACCGCACCGGCATCAACCACGCCCTTGTGCACGAAAGTGGCGATGTTCGCCTCTGAACGCGCGAACACGTAGCCCACCGTGTCCGGTGCGGCCGCATCGCGTGCGGACAACAGGATCTCCGGGGTCAATCCGTTCTGCAGCAGGGTCATCACCGGCACCAGGTAGGCGCTGGTGGAGGCCACGTTCTGCAGGGCCAGGGTGTGGCCCTTGAGCTCGGCCAGCGAGGTGATCGGGCTGTCGCGGCGCACGAAGAACACGGTCTGGTAATCGCGCACGCCGCTGCGTTCGGTCAGCAGCAGTGGCTGGGCGCCACTGCGAAGGCCGAGGTTGACGGCGGTGCCGGACGTTTCGGTCACCCAGTCCACCCGGCCGCGGCGCAGGTAGCTGGCCATCTGCTGCGCATCCGCCGCCATCAGGATGCGGCCTTCGGTAATGCCCACATCGCGCATGCGCGGGACGACATAATCGAGCAGGGGTTGCAGTTGCGCATAGTGTGATTTCGGGTTGTCGCTGATCCGGCCCAGTACCAGCACGTGGCCCGGGGCGGCATGGTCTGGACCGCCGTTGTCAGGATCGGCGGCCGCAGTGCCGGTCATCATGACGATGGCCAGACACAACAGCCCTCCCTGCAACAGCCATCGCAGCACCGGCAATCCCATTCGCTCCCCCAAGGAATCGAGACAGCCTACCCGAAAAAGTGAGACGTGCGTCAGGTCATTCGGGGTTAGCGTTGGCCAATCGTGCCATCCGCTGGGCGTCGGCAAGAATGCCGCGCAGCAGGCGCACTTCCTGTTCACTCAGTTCAGTGCGCAGGAACAGGCGGCGCAGCTTGCGCATGGCCGAATCCGGGGCGCGGCCCTTGTGGAAGTCGATCTCGTCCAGCGTCTGGCCGAGCTGACCGAACAGGCCTTCGACCTGGGCATGGCTGGCCGGCTGTTCACGATGCTCAGGATCGGCCGGCGCAGCCGCCTCTACCCCACCCAGGCTCGCCATGCGCAGTTCATAGGCCAGCACCTGCACGGCGGCGGCCAGGTTCAGCGAGCTGAATTCCGGGTTGGACGGGATATGCACGGCCAGGTGGCACAGCTGCAGCTCTTCATTGGTCAGGCCGGTGCGCTCGCGCCCGAACACGAAGGCTACCTCGCCATCGGCCTCGGCGGCCTTGGCCAGGGCGCGCTGGGCGGCCACACCGGGCAGCAGCTCCTCCAGCTGGACCCGGCGGGCCCGGGCGGTGCAGCCCAACACCAGCCGGCAGTCCGCCACGGCTTCGGCCAGCGTGGCCACCACCGGGGCATCGCCGAGCACGTCCTCGGCACCGGCCGAACGGCGGAAGGCCTCTTCATCCAGCGGTTTTTCGGGTGCGACCAGCACCAGCCGGCCCAGTCCCATGGTCTTCATGGCACGCGCGGCAGCCCCCATGTTGCCGGGGTGCTGGGTGCCCACGAGGACGAAACGGATACGGGATGAAGCGGATTCAGTGGACATGAACAGGCCAAACGCGAGCAGGACAGTCACAAATGGTAAACTGTGCGACCGGCCTCTGCGCCGGGACCGCTCTTTTCCCCCGCCAATACCCCTACTCTGCCTTTCCGGGAGCTTTTCGCCATGCAGAAACCCGCCGTCACCGTCATGGTCAAGGCCGCCCGCCTCGCCGGCAACGTCCTGTTGCGCAACATCAACAAGCTCGAGGCGTTGAACGTCGTGCAGAAGGGGCGCATGGACTATGCCAGTGAAGTCGATGCGGACGCGGAGAAGGTGATCGTCAAGGAACTCAAGCGCGCCTATCCCGAGTACGGAATCATGGGCGAGGAAGGCGGCGTACAGTCCGTCAACCGCTACATGTGGGTGATCGACCCGCTCGACGGCACCAGCAACTACCTGCGTGGCTTCCCGCATTACTGCGTTTCCATCGCCCTGGTCGAGAACGGCGAGCCGATCGACGCGGTGATCTTCGACCCGCTCCGCAATGAACTGTTCACCGCCAGCCGTGGCGCCGGCGCGGTGCTGAATGACCGCCGCATCCGCGTGGCCGACCGCAAGGACCTGGCTGGCGCGATGATCCACACCGGCTTCGCCCCGCGCGAGCGCAACCGCACCAGCGCCCAGCTGAAGGCGGTGGACGCGCTGCTGGTTCACGCCGAAGACGTGCGCCGTACCGGTTCGGCCGCGCTGGACCTGGCCTACGTGGCCTGCGGCCGCGCCGACGCCTACTTCGAAGCCGGCGTGAAAGCCTGGGACATCGCCGCCGGCGTACTGCTGGTCCGCGAGGCCGGCGGCCGCGTCTGTGACTTCAAGGGCGCCACCCCGGGCCGCATGGACAGCCGTGGCCCGGAAACCCAGCAGATTGTGGCTGGCAACGTGAAGAACACCGACATCCTGCAGAAGGTGCTGGTCAATACGGGCTACGCAGCTGAGTTCGACGCGAAGTTCTGATCGGATTGATGTGGAACTCAGACAACGGCGCCTTCGGGCGCCGTTTTTGTTTGTTTGGGTCTGCACCTAGAGCGCTGGCTGTCCGGTTGTTCCTGCGCGGGGCGAGGACGGGGATGCCCTGGCCGGACACGCGTGAACCCATCCATGGGGCTTATCGCAGCTTGCTCGTGTGCGCTGTCCTGCGCACACGGCAAGACCGGGGTTGGGCTCCTGCCCAACCCGTCGGGCGTATACGCCCGACCCATGCTGCTCAAAGTCCGGCCAGGGCATCCCCGCCCTCGCCCCCTCAGTTCTCTGCGACGACCGGATACAAGATCAAAAGCGGAACGCGCGAACCCGATTCGTTCGGGGAGCTGTGGCTCGATCGATCCTGTGCCACCTGCCTTTGACTTCCTGTCCGCCGATGCACAACCGTCTGGGGGAGCGGGGTGGAGGGGGTAGCGGGGCTTTGAGCAGCATGGATGCTGCGATAAGCCCCATGGATGGGTTCACGCGTGCCCCGCTACCCCCTCCACCCCGCTCCCCCGCGCGCAGAGAATGAAAAGCCAGCGCCTCTCAGCGGAAAAAGAAAACGCCCGACCAAAGGCCGGGCGTTCGCAGCAAACTTCCAGGACCGCATCACGCCACGGTGTTGCTCGCGGCCTTCAGCGCGGCAATGCGCTCTTCCAGCGGCGGGTGGCTCAGGAACAGCTTCTTGGCGGTGGCGCCGGCGATGCCGAACGCGGCGATCTGGGTCGGCAGGGTGCTCTGGCCGTGATTGAGCTTCAGACGCTCCAGTGCGGCGATCATCTTCTGGCGGCCGGCCAGGTGCGCGCCGCCCGCGTCGGCGCGGAACTCACGGTGGCGCGAGAACCACATGGCGATCATGGTGGCGAACAGGCCGAACACCATTTCCAGCACGAACACGATGATGAAGTACGCAAAGCCACGGCCGCCGCCTTCGCGGTTGCCCGACAGCGCACTGTCGATGATCCCGCCGACCACGCGCGCCAGCACGATCACGAACGTGTTGAGCACGCCCTGCAGCAGCGCCATGGTGATCATGTCGCCGTTGGCCACATGCGCGATTTCGTGGCCCAGTACCGCCTCGGCCTCGTCCTCGCTCATGTTCTGCAGCAGGCCCGTGGAGACCGCCACCAGCGCATTGTTGCGGTTGGCGCCGGTCGCGAACGCATTGATTTCCGGGCCGTCATAGACCGCCACTTCCGGCATGCCGATACCGGCTTCACGCGCCTGGCGCTCCACCGTGGCCAGCAGCCAGCGCTCGGTCGGGTTGCGCGGCTCGGTAATCACCACCGCGCCGGTGGAACGCTTGGCCATCCACTTGGACAGCAGCAGCGAGACCAGCGACCCGCCGAAGCCGAAAATGGCCGCAAAGACCAGCAGACCGCTCATCTGGGTGGGGTTGACCCCCAGCAGGCGCATCACCACGCTGGCCAGGATCAGCACGGCGAAGTTGGTCGCGAGGAACAGAGCAATACGACTGAACATGGGAAAAGGACGCTTTTGGGTGGGTGTTGCTGCAAATCTGCGGGGACTTCATGTTGAATTCAAGTCGCAACCTGACCGACGATTCATAGTTCATGTCCATGACCGCCTACCGCGGGCGCTTCGCCCCCTCACCCACCGGCCCGCTCCATGCCGGCTCGCTGCTCGCCGCCTTTGGCAGCTGGCTGTTGGCCCGGCATGCCGGCGGGCAATGGCTCGTGCGGGTTGAAGACGTCGACCCGCCCCGCACCGTGCCTGGCGCCATCGACCAGCAACTCGGTGCCCTGGCCGCCTTCGGCCTGGTCAGCGATGACACCATTGTCTACCAGAGCCAGCGCGACGCCCTGTACCAGAGCGCGCTGGACCGACTGCTGGCCGAAGACAAAGCCTTCGCCTGCCACTGCAGCCGCACCGAGCTGGCCGATCAGCACGGTATTCATCATTACTGCGTGGCACGTACCGAACGCCCACGACCGGCCATTCGCCTGCGCGCGCCGCCCGGCAGCGTGGCCGCCTTCCAGGACGGCCTGCGCGGGACGATCCGGCAGGACGTGCACGCCGAGGTCGGCGATTTCGTCCTGCGCCGCGCCGATGGCTACTGGGCCTACCAGCTGGCCGTGGTGGTCGACGATGGCGACCAGGCCATCACCGACGTGGTACGCGGCGCCGATCTGCTCGACTCCACCCCGCGCCAGATCCTGCTGCAGCAAGCGCTGGGCCTGCCCACCCCGCGCTACCTGCACCTGCCGCTGCTGCTGGAGCCTGACGGGGTCAAACTGTCCAAATCCGCCGCCGCGCGCCCAGTCGATGCCGCCCATCCCCTGCCGGCCCTGCAGCGGGCATGGGCGCAGCTCGGTCAGGTTCCCGCGTGGCTGGCAGGTTGCCGCAGCGTTGCCGAGCTGCTGGAACGGGCCGTTGACGGCTTCGACCCGGCGCGATTGCCACCGGGTGACATCCGGCTTGACGTGGACACCCGGTAAGCCACCCATTTTTCGCCGCGATGTTGCAGAATCGCTTTCCCCCCCTGCTGGCCCCGGAGTAGCTGCTCATGACATCTCGCGTCGCACTGGTCACCGGCGGTACCGGCGGTATCGGAACTGCCATCTGCCAATACCTGGCCGACCAGGGCCATCGGGTTGCCACCAACTACCGCGACGAAGCCAAGGCCCTGGCCTGGCGCGAGAAGATGCTGGCGCGCGGCTGCGACGTGGCGATCTTCCCCGGCGACGTCTCCGATGCGGCCAGCGCCGAACAGATGGTGCACGCGGTGGAAGCCGCGCTCGGGCCCATCGAGATCCTGATCAACAACGCCGGCATCACCCGCGACACCACCTTCCACCGCATGCGCGCCGACCAGTGGCACGATGTGATCAACACCAACCTCAACTCGGTGTTCCACGTCACCCGCCCGGTCATTGAAGGCATGCGCCGGCGCGGCTGGGGCCGGGTGATCCAGATCAGCTCCATCAACGGCCTGAAGGGCCAGTACGGCCAGGCCAACTACGCCGCCGCCAAGGCCGGCATGCACGGTTTCACCATCTCGCTGGCACGCGAGAACGCCGGCTTCGGGATCACCGTCAACACCATTTCCCCCGGCTACGTCGCCACCGACATGGTGATGGCCGTGCCCGACGAAGTACGCGCCAAGATCATCGCCGACATCCCCACCGGCCGCCTCGGCAAGCCCGAGGAAATCGCCTACGCCGTCGCCTTCCTGGTCGCCGAAGAAGCCTCCTGGATCACCGGCTCGAACCTGGACATCAACGGCGGCCACCACATGGGCTGGTAACGGTTACACCGTTACGCACCTCCAGGTTTCCCAAGGCCGGCCAACGGCCGGCGCTACCGGCATACCGGCATGCCGCGCACATAAATGCCGCACTTCACCCGCCCGCCCACCGCAGGAGCGATTCCCAACGCCGTATGGCGGCCCGGAGGGTGCCCGCCAGGGATGGCGGGCATAAAGGCGCGGGGTTAAGGCGGCATGCCGCAGGGGCCCGAGCTTTGCGCAGCAAAGCTTGGGCAAGCGCAGCAGGCGTTGCGACAACCAGAAAATGCTGCACCCATGCTGCGCAGCATGAAGAATCCAGCTTCATGACCAAAGGAGGTTGCAACGCCTGCTGCGCTGCGCCATGCTTCGCGCTTACGCTGACGAGTGATTGCTTCATGGCTGCGAACCGCATCATCAAGAAGTATCCGAACCGCCGTCTCTACGACACCGAGATTTCCAGTTACATCACCATCGAGGACGTGCGCCAGCTGATCCTGGACGGTGAAGACTTCGAAGTCCGCGACGCCAAGAGCGGCGATGATCTCACCCGCTCGGTGCTGCTGCAGATCATCGCCGACCAGGAACAGGACGGTGAGCCCATGCTCTCCACCCAGCTGCTCAGCCAGCTGATCCGGTTCTATGGCGATTCGCTGCAGGGCTTCATGGGCAACTACCTGGAGCGCAGCATGCAGGTCTTCCTGGACCAGCAGCAGCAGTTCCGCCAGCAGATGGGCAACCTGCTCGGCCAGACCCCGTGGGCAATGATGAACCAGCTCACCGAGCGCAACATGGAGCTGTGGCAGGACTTCCAGCGCAACATGGGTGGCGGTTTCGGCCCGCGTCCGCCGGGCACCTCGACCGGCACCGGTACGGGTACCGGCACCGGCAAGCCCGAGGCACCCACGGCCGGCAAGACCCGCCGTTGACCCCCTTCGCCCGGCACCGCCGGGCTGGATGAAAAAAGGCGCAGCCTCCCGGCCGCGCCTTTTTCGTTTCCGGCACCACTGGATCAGCGCTTGGGCTTGGCGCACCCGGTGCAGACCCGTTCCACCTGGTAACCCTTGGCGCGCAGCTTCTCCACCACGCCATCGTCGCCCAGCAGGTGCAGCGACCCCACCACCACCAGCGTGCCGCCCTGCCCGGCCTTGAGCTGCTGCTCCAGCTTCGGTACCCAGGCGTCGTTGCGGTCGGTATTGATGCGCTGGTACAGCTGCGGGTACTCGCCGCGCATTTCCGCGGCCATGGACGTCCACAGCAGCTTGTCGTCGCCACGGCGCCAGGCGTCGTGCAGCTTGCGGCCCATGGCATCAGCCTGGTCGGCCTGGTCCAGCGCCTCGGCCACCATCTGCTGCTGCTCCTGCGCCGACATGCCCGACAGCACCGCCACCTGCGTATCGATGTCTTCCAGCCCACTGCTCGGCTTGCCCGCATCGGCGGCGCGCGTCATGAAATGGCGGTCCAGGCCGAGCGCCGGGTCCAGCCCCATCTTGGCAAACTGCGACAGGGTGATGGTCAGCCCGACGAACCACGGCTTCATGCCCTGCAACTGCGCCAGCGGCAGATTGTTGTCGCGCGCGTAAGCCTGCAGCTTGGTCCAGGTGGGGGCATCGAGGTCGCGCTTGAGTTCGCTGCCATCGGTGCGCATCGCTGCCTGCAGCATCTTGCGGGTCAGGTCCGGCGACTGCATGTCCTGCGGCGAGAGTTCGAACACCACGCGCCTGGACTCGGCGAAGGCCTGGTCCACGTCGGCCGCCAGCGGGTAATCGTCGGCGCGCAGCAGGTGGAACGAGCCCAACAGGTACAGGCGGCTGTCGCCCGGGCCGGTCACCTTCCACAGCAGCGGCACTGGCGCGGTGGACGGGGCCGCCGGTGCGGCCGCCATCGCCGTGGCGCTGCCCAGCAGCAGGCCGGTGACCAGCAGCAATGGGGCTGCCAGTCGCTTCAGCATCATCATGCTCAAACCCCTCCCTCGGGTGCGTGGTACACCTGTTCACCCGCTTCGACCTTCAGGTCCAGGCGGTTTTCCGGTGGGGTCAGCGGGCACGTGGCGAACGGGGTGAACGCACACGGCGGGTTGTAGGCGTGGTTGAAATCAATCAGCACCTTGCCGCTGGCATCCGGCTCGGACAGGTCCAGGTAACGGCCCGCCGGGTAGCTGCCATGTCCGCTGGTGCGGTCACCGAAGATCACGAACAGCTCGCGACCCGGTTCGCCCAGCGCTTCCAGCCGCCAGGTCTTGCCGTCACGCTCGAATTCCAGCGCGCCCGAATTGGGCATGTCGGTGGTGAGGCCGGTGATGTCCACGATCGGCAGGGTCTTGCCGGCCGGGTGCGGAACGAAGCGCGCCGTCACCTGCCAGTCCGGACCGCCGGGCCAGTAGGTCAGGCCGGTGAAACCGCTGCGCGAATAGGCGTCGGCGTGCTTGACCCGCAGCGCATAGCGCTCGCCACGGTGGATCAGGCTGAGCTGACCCTTGCCATCATCGAAGGCAATCCGGGTCGGCTCCGGATCGCGGTCGCTCTGGAAACGGATCTGCCCGGTGACCGGCTTGTCGTCCACGCTGACCGCCACGCCGCGCTCGGGCGTGAAGGTCAGCGTATCGCCACGGCGCGCCACCATGCCCAGCTTGGCCGGGCCTACTGCCAGACGGATGCCGCTGCCCGGGCCGCTGCCGATGTAGTGCGCCTTGTGTTCCAGCCAGTGCAGGCCCACCAGGCTGGTCCAGCCATCGGGCGCCTGCAGTTCGGTGTAGCGCTGCTGCCGCCATTGCTGCTGTTCGGCGGCGAACGCCGGATCCACCGCTGCCGGTGCCGGCGCGGTTTCCTTGTCGCCGCAACCCACCAGGCCCAGCGCCAGCAGTGCCGCGCCGAGTCCCCATCCCCAATTACGCATCGTGCTCCCCTTCAACGTCCGCGCAGGAACCAGCGGTCGATTTCCGCCAGTGAAAAACGGGCCCAGGTCGGCCGGCCGTGGTTGCACTGGCCGGACCGCTCGGTAATTTCCATGTCGCGCAGCAGCGCGTTCATTTCCGGCAGGGTCAGGCGCCGGTTGGCGCGCACCGCGCCGTGGCAGGCCATGGTCGAAAGCAGTTCATCGCGTGCACTGGCAATGCGCCGGCTCTGGCCGTGCTCGCGCAGGTCGGTGAGCACATCGCGCAGCAGGCCTTCCGGTTCGGCATTGGCCAGCAGCGCCGGAATGCTGCGCACGTGCAGCGAACCGGGGCCGGAACGGGTGATCTCGAACCCCAGCGCGGTCAGCGTATCGGCTTCGCGTTCGGCGGTATCGGCATCGCGCTCGCCCACCGCCAGGGTGATCGGCACCAGCAGCGGCTGTGCGTGCAGCCCGGTGGCATCGTGCGCGGTCTTGAGCCGCTCATAGCCTATCCGCTCGTGGGCGGCGTGCATGTCCACCACGATCAGGCCTTCGGCATTCTCGGCCAGGATGTAGATGCCGTGCAGCTGTGCCACCGCGTAGCCCAGCGGCGGCACGCCGCTGTCGGCGGCGGTCACCGGCAGGCCCTGTTCGCTGGGCATCGGCGGCAGCGATGCGTCGCTGCCCGCCGGGCGCGCATACAGCGCGGCATAGGCCGACGGCGCATCTGCCACGCGCAGGCCCAGCGGCGATTGCTGCGGGCGCCAGGCCGGGTTGCCCATGCCACCGCCACTGCCACCGCCAGCCAATGCGTAACCGGTGCCAGCGGCCGCGCCGGCATGGGCCGGCGCGGCGATCCCGGCAACGCCCTCGCTGCCTGCACCGGTCGCGGTCATCCCCGCGCGGGTTTCGGCCAGCGCTTCCTTCAACGTGCGGTAGACGAAGTCATGGATCAGGCGCGAATCGCGGAAGCGCACTTCGTGCTTGGCCGGGTGCACGTTGACGTCCACGCGGGTCGGGTCCAGCTCCAGGAACAGCACATAGGCCGGCTGGCGGCCATGGAACAGCACATCGCCATAAGCCATCTTCACCGCATGGGCCACGCTGCGGTCGCGCACCGAACGGCCGTTAACGTACAGGTACTGCTGGTCCGTGCTGGCGCGCGAATAATGCGGCTGCGCGATCCAGCCATGCAGGCGCAGACCGGCACCACTGTGGTCCACGCGCATGGCCTGGGCGGCGAAGTCTTCGCCCAGCGTTTCGCCCAGCCGTGCATCGGAATACAGGTCGCCGGGCTTGTAGCGCCGCGACGGCTTGCCGTTGTGCGAAACGCGCAGCTCCACATCCGGGCGGGCCAGCGCGAGCGAACGCAGCCATTCTTCGATATGGCCCAGTTCGGTGCGCTCGGCACGCAGGAACTTGCGGCGTGCCGGCACGTTGTAGAACAGCTCGCGCACTTCCACCGTAGTGCCCGGCGCGTGCGCGCGCGGGGTGACTTGGCCCAGCTTGCCGCCCTCGATCTGCAGCGCCGAGCCGTGCTCGTCGCTGCGCCGGCGCGAGGCCAGCGTAAAGCGGCTGACCGAGGCGATCGACGGCAGCGCTTCGCCACGGAAGCCCAGCGTGGCCACCGCTTCCAGGTCATCCAGGCTGGCGATCTTGCTGGTGGCATGCCGCGACACCGCCAGCGCCAGTTCTTCCGGCGCGATGCCGCCGCCGTCGTCGCGGATGCGGATCAGCCGCACCCCGCCTTCTTCCAGGTCGATATCGACGCGGGTGGCGCCGGCATCCAGTGCGTTTTCCACCAGTTCCTTGACCACCGACGCCGGGCGTTCGACGACCTCGCCTGCTGCGATCTGGTTGATGAGGATTTCGGGAAGTTGGCGGATGGTCATGCGGTGAATGATATCCGGATCGTGGGGGTGGATTCCGATACCGATTGGCCAATGGGCCCATGGTCGATTGATCCCGATCCCCATGGGCCGGTAAAAATTCGTAGCCCCGGCCGTTGGCCGGACACCGCGCGCAGCGCGGCCCAAGCGTCCGAAGACGCAAAAACGCGGTTCCGATATTCCATCCGGCGTTTAGACGATCCGAAGCCGACCGTCAGGCGTTCATGACCCCGGAACGAAGAGCAGCCGGCCAACGGCCGGCGCTACCGCTTCGGACGCTCTAAACGCCGGAAGGTTGGACGCGGTCATCACGTGAATGCCTCCGGACGCTTGGGCCGCGCTGCGCGCGGTGTCCGGCCAACGTTATGCCCGCCGTCCTGGCGGTCACCCTCCGGGCCGGCGCGTCGCGCCGTTGAGAACGGCTCCTGCCGTTCTCTTCGGGGCTACGAACCGTTACGTAACGTCCGGATACCCGGATCAATCAACCATGGGCCCCCAGTGGGTACGTTGGGTCCGGGCAGACGCCACGAACAAAAACCCGCCGAAGCGGGTTTTTTATTTGCTGCCGCCGGCGACCGTGCTGGCGGCGTCTATTTCGGCCTGGGCGCGGGCCGCGTAGAGCGTACCCGGTGGCGGTTGCCGGCTGAAGAACGTATGCACGCCATCCAGCACCGCACCGGCGATCTGGCGCTGGTAGGCCGGGTCCATCAGGCGGCGCTCTTCATCCGGATTGGAGATGAAGGCCGTTTCCACCAGCATCGCCGGCATGTCCGAGGTGCGCAGCACCGCGAAGTTGGCGCGTTCGATGTTCGGCTTGTGGTTCTTGCCGATCCGCTTCAGACCGCCCAGCACATGCCCGGCCGCATCTTCGGAGGCCTTCATGTAACCGCTTTGGGCCAGGTCCAGCAGCACGTTGGCCAACGTGCCCTCGGTCTGCTGCAGGCGCACGCCACCGACCAGGTCGGCCGCGTTTTCCTTGTCCGCCAGCCAGCGCGCGCGCTGCGACGAAGCACCCTTGGTCGACAGCACGTACACCGACGAACCAGTGGCCGCGCGGTTTTCCGCCGCGTCGGCGTGGATCGAAATGAAGATGTCGGCCTTTGCCGAACGCGCCTTCTGCGCACGCATCGGCAGTGGAATGAACACGTCGGTATCGCGGGTCAGGAACGCCTTCAGGCCCGGCGTGGCATTGACCTGGCGCGCCAGTTCACGCGCCACGGCCAGGGTGATGTCTTTTTCGCGCTTGCCGGTCGGGCCCACGGCGCCCGGATCCTGGCCGCCGTGGCCGGGATCGATCGCCACCACCAGCGGGCGCATGCCCGACTGCATCTTGATGCGCGAGGCATCGCTGGGCATCACCGGGCGCGGCGGCTGAGCCGGCACCCCGGTGGTCGGCACCGGGGCCGGTACGTTGGCCGCCGTCGGCTGCCCAGCCAGAATCGCTGCCGGCGAGGTGGAATTGCTGGCCGCGTTGGCGGTACCGGCCGCGGCCACGTTGACCGTGGTCGCGGTCGGCGCAGCGGGCGTGGGCACCGGGGTGGCGGCGCTGGCGCTGGCCTGCTGCCGCACCGAGGCGGTCAGCAGCGCGGTAGCGCGGGCAGCGTCATTGCGCGCCTGCGCGGCTTCGGCTGGCGTGGGCGGCAACGTCCGGGTCGTTGCGGGAACGGGCGCAGCCATCGGCTGAGCGGCCACCGGAGCCGGCGCAGGCGCGTCGTTTGCCGCTGCAGGGGTCGCTGCAGCACTGGCAACGCTGGCCGGCGCATCGCCCGGCCATTCGATCACCAGCCGCGAGTCCTCGCCCTGCTTGACCAGTTGCGGCTTGAACGGCGCCACCGACTCGGCCAGGTCGAACACAACCCGGAACGTGCCAGGCACCGGCTGCCCGGTGCGCACCGCCGTGACCACGCCCTTGGGGGCAGGCAGCTTGAGGTTGCGCACCGCGCTGGAATCGGGGAAATCGACCACCAGCCGGTTCGGGCCGGCCAGGGTCAGGGTCTTGTAACCACCGCTGCCGGACAGCGCGATCTCGGCGCGGGTGCCGGTGGAACCGGTCTCCAGGGCCACCTGGCGGACTTCGCCGGCCCACGACATCGCGCTCGCCAGACAGAGTCCGACGGCGGCGCAGATGGCAGTGAGTGGCTTCCCCATTGGCATGGGTACGGATTCAATCACTGCGCTGAATGAAATGCAACACCTTTTCCCTTAATAATCCGTAACCTGGGGGTGTTTCCTAGTGTCACCCCACAGAAAGGGCCTGCAAGTCGCCCCCTTGCGGCAGCCGATCCAGCCATTCACGTCCTGCGGCACTGGCTGCGCTGAGCCGGGCGCGACGGCCCTGCCCTTCTATCTCCAGCGCGACAATCAGGTCGGTCGGCGGCAGCGCGCCTTCCCCGCGCTCGGGCCATTCGACCAGCCATAGCGAGGCACTGCCTTCGTCCAGGCCCAGGAAATCAAGCTCTTCGGCATGTCCGATCCGGTACAGGTCGAGGTGCCAGGCCTCATGTCCGCCGGCCAGCGGGTAGCGCTCGACCAACGTATAGGTCGGGCTGCGGATAGTGCCCTGCACGCCCAACCCGCGCAGCAGCGCTCGGGCCAGGGTCGATTTGCCGGCGCCCAGATCGCCCTGCAGCTGCACCACCGCGTGCGGTGGCCGGGTGGCGGCCAGCCATTGCCCGAGCAGGTCGGTGTCCTGCGGTACGGCCAGGAGGAACTCAATCATGGGGGTCACGGTTCCGGGTTCACCCGCCGGCGCAGCGGCACCAGCAGGTCGGTGGGGAGCAGGCCGCGCTGGCCTTCGCTGGCGGCGTCATCGCCGGCCAGGCCGTGCAGCAGCGCGCCGCTGCTGGCCGCGTCGAAGGCGTCCAGCCCCTGCGCGCGCAACGCGGCAATGATGCCGGTAAGCAGGTCGCCCATACCACCCACGGCCATGCCCGGGTTGCCGGCCGTGATGACGCGGGGCCGCGCATGCGGTGCGGCGATCACCGTGCCGGCGCCCTTGAGCACCACCACGGCATTGAAACGGGCCGCCAGCGCGGCAGCGGCGCCGAAGCGATCGGCCTGCACCTGCGCGGTGTCGATGCCCAGCAGGCGCGCGGCCTCGCCCGGGTGCGGGGTAAGAATCGCGTCGTGCAGCGCATGCGGCGTAACGGCCAGCAGGTTCAACGCGTCGGCATCGATCACCAGGGACTTGCCGCTGGCCAGCACCTGCCGCCACAGCTCGTGCGCCCAGTCGTCCTGGCCCAGCCCGGGACCGATCGCAATGACCTTCGCACGCGGCAGCAACGCGCGCAGTTCCTGTGCGTCCTGCACGGCATGCGCCATGGCTTCGGGCAGGCGCGCCAGCAGCGGCGCGACGTGCTGCGGCTGGGTGGCCACGCTGACCAGCCCGGCGCCAGCGCGCAGCGCCGATTCGGCCGCCAGCATCACCGCCCCGCCACTGCCGACGTTGCCGCCCACGCACAGCACGTGGCCCGATTCACCCTTGTGCGTGTTGGCGCGACGTGGCGGCAGCTGGGCGGCCAAGCGCGCAGGGGCCCACAGGCATGCGCTGGCGGCCACGCCGTCCTGCGCACCGTCCGGCAGGGCGAGCGGTGCGAGGCGGCGCCCGCCGATGTATTCCAGCGCAGCGCCGGTATACAGGCCCTGGTGGCGCACGATGAACTGCACGGTGAGCGTCGCCCGCACCGCCACGCCCGGTACCGCGCCGCTGCGCGCATCCACGCCGCTGGGTACATCCAGCGCCAGCACCGGCAGGCCGCTGTGTGTGATCGCCGCGATCAGGCGCGCGGCCTCCCCGGCCGGGGCGCGGTTGAGCCCGATCCCGAACAGGGCATCGACCACGACATCGGCGGGCGGCAGCGCGTGGTCGAACACCGTTTCCCGCCCGTCCGCGGCCAGATAAGCGGCGCGGGCGCGCTCGGCCAGCGCGGTACGCGCGCCAGCGTCGGCCATCAGCAGCACCTGCACCTGGCGCCCGGCCAGCCGGGCCAGCCGCGCCAGCACATAGCCATCGCCGCCGTTGTTGCCGGCACCGACCGCCACGCACACCCGCTGCGCCTGCGGCCAGCGCTCCAGCAGGCATTGCCAGGCGGCAGTGCCGGCCTGTTCCATCAGCCCCGCGCCGCCATCACCCAGCAGCGCGCTGGCCTGGGCGTCGAGACGGCGCGCGGCGGCGACATCGAACAGTTCATCGAGTTCGTGCATGCCGGGATTCTATACTTGCCGCATGTCCGCCGTTCCCCTGCCCGCCCCGCTCGACCTGGCCCGTGCCGCCGAACGGGTGCGTGCGCTTGCGCGCCAACATGGCTTCCAGCGCTGCGGGGTTTCCGGCATCGACCTGGCCGAAGACGAAGCGCACCTGGCCGACTGGCTGGGCCAGGGCCTGTACGGCACCATGGACTGGATGGCGCGCCACGGTACGCTGCGCGCACGCCCGGCCGAACTGCTGCCCGGCACCGTGCGGGTGATTTCGGTAGGCATGGATTACGGCCACAAGGACGATGCGCAGGCCTGGGACACCCTGCATAACGCTGACCGCGCCTATGTCGCGCGCTACGCGGTGGGCCGCGATTACCACAAGCTGATGCGCAACCGCCTGCAGAAGTTCGCCGATGCACTGGCCGCCGAGATCGGCACGTTCGGCTACCGGGTATTCGTCGATTCGGCGCCGGTGCTCGAACGCGCCCTGGCGCGCAATGCCGGGCTGGGCTGGATCGGCAAGCACACCTGCCTGATCGACCGCCAGGGTGGTTCGTGGTTCTTCCTGGGCGAGATCTACATCGACCTGCCCCTGCCAGTGGATGCGCCAGCCGGCGCGCACTGCGGCACCTGCACGCGCTGCATCGATGTATGTCCCACCCAGGCCATCATCGGCCCGCAGCGGCTGGATGCGCGGCGCTGCATTTCCTACCTGACCATCGAACACGACGGCGCCATTCCCGAAGACATGCGCCCGTTGATGGGCAACCGCATCTACGGCTGCGACGACTGCCAGCTGGTGTGCCCCTGGAACAAGTTCGCGCGGCGCACCGACGAGCCGGACTTCCGCGCCCGCAACGCGCTCGATACCGCCACGCTGGCCGAACTGTTCGCGTGGGAGGAAGACGAATTCCTGCGCCGCACCGAAGGCAGCCCGATCCGCCGCAGCGGGCACGAGCGTTGGTTGCGCAACATCGCCGTGGCGCTGGGCAACGCGCCCGGCCATGCCGATACGCTGGCCGCGCTGCAGTCGCGCGCCAGCCACGACTCGGCGCTGGTGCGCGAACACGTGCAATGGGCACTGCAACAGCATACCCGGCTGAACAACGCGGACTGACCGACGCACGCACGCGCGTGGCCCCGGCATGCGACCATGGGCGCCCGTTCGTACCGTTTGACCGTTCATGGACCGTAGCGCGCAGATCCTCACGCCCAGCCAGCTCAACATCCTGGCCCGCGACCTGCTGGAAGGCACGTTCCCGATGGTATGGGTGGAAGCCGAGCTGGGCAGCGTGACCCGCCCGGCCTCCGGCCACATGTATTTCACGCTGAAGGACGTGCGTGCGCAGATCCGCGCGGCGCTGTTCAAGCCCAAGAGCCAGTGGCTGAAGTTCGTGCCGCGCGAAGGCATGCGCGTGCTCGCGCGTGGCCGGCTGACCCTGTACGAAGCACGCGGCGAGTACCAGATGGTGCTCGACCACATGGAAGAAGCCGGCGAAGGCGCGCTGCGCCGCGCTTATGAACAACTCAAGGCACGGCTGGAAGCCGAAGGCCTGTTCGCCGCCGAACGCAAGCGTGCCCTGCCCGCCCACGTGCGCCGGTTGGCGGTGATCACCTCGCCCACGGGTGCAGCGGTGCGCGATGTGCTGAGCGTGCTGGAGCGCCGCTTCCCGCTGCTGGAGGTGGACCTGCTGCCCAGCCTGGTGCAGGGCGACAGTGCCGCCGCGCAGATCACCGCGTTGCTGCGCGGTGCCGATGCCAGCGGCCGCTACGACGTGATCCTGCTCACCCGCGGTGGCGGTTCGATGGAGGACCTGTGGGCCTTCAACGACGAACAGCTGGCCCGCGCCATTGCTGCAAGCCGCACGCCGGTGGTGTCGGCAGTGGGCCATGAGACCGACTTCAGCCTGGCCGATTTCGCCGCCGACCTGCGCGCACCCACGCCGTCGGTGGCCGCCGAGCTGCTGGTGCCGGACCAGCGCGACCTGCAGTTGCGCCTGCGCCGGTTCGCGGCGCGACTGGTGCAGCTGCAGCGGCATGGGCTCAGCCAGGCGATGCAGCGTGCGGACCGCGCGCTGCTGCGACTCAACGTGCAGAGCCCGCAGAACCGGTTGCAGTTGTTGCAACGTCGGCAGCAGGATCTGGCCCGGCGTTTGGCCGGGGCATGGCAGCAGCAGCACGAGCGCAGGCTGGCACGCCTGCGGCATGCTGCGGTGGTGCTGCGTAATGGGCACCCGCAGCGCCAGCTGGATGCGCTGAACCAGCGATTGCAGCGGCTGCAGCCGCGCGCTGATGCGGCCATGGCACGGCAGCTGCAGCGCGATACGGTGCGCCTGCGCGCCTTGGCGCGGTCGATGGAGGCGGTGAGCCCGTTGGCCACGGTTGCGCGTGGTTATGCGATTTTGACCCGAGAAGATGATGGGCGCCTGGTGCGGTCGCCGTTGGATGTGTCGCCCGGCGATACGTTGAAGGCCAGGGTGCAGGACGGCGTCATCGACGTGGTGGTGAAAGCCCGGTAGAGCCACGCCCTGCGTGGCTGCCCAACATCACGGGGTTGCCGGGGCGCCTGCCGTCTCACAGAACCGTTGGCGGTATTCCATGGCCTTGGGCATCAAGGCCTGCAGGTTCTGGATGCGCGTGCCCGGATTGGGGTGCGTGGACGAGAATTCCGGTGGGGCCTGGCCACCACTGGCCTGGCCCATGCGTTCCCACAGCGGAACCGCTTCGCGCGGGTCGAAACACGCTGCCGCCGCCAGCATCAGGCCCACTTCGTCGGCTTGGGTTTCGTGGCTGCGCGCGTAGGGCAGCAGGTAGCCGTACCCCATGGCCGACATCACCATCTGTTGCTGTTGCGGGTCCATGCCGCTGGCGGCACCGGCCATCTGCCCGATCTGGGTCAACTTCTGCTGGGCCATGCGCTGGGCGCCATGGCGCAGCAGCGCGTGGGCGATTTCATGGCCCATCACCACCGCCATCGCATCCACCGTGCGCGCCACCGGCACCAGCCCGGTATACACCGCCATCTTGCCGCCCGGCAGGCAGAACGCGTTGGCCTGGTCGGACTGGATCACGTTGACCTCCCATTCGAAGTCGCGCGAAAAATGCGCCGGCTTCAGGCCATGTTCTTCGGCCAGCGCGGTTTCGACCACGTCGACCTTGCGGATCAAGCGCTCGGCAATGGCGCGTACATCGCGCGATACCTGCGCGTTCGGGTCCAGCGGGCGCTCTTCGGCCAGGATCTGCTGGTAGGCCTGGAGCCCCAGCGCTTTTTCCTGGTCGGCATCGAGCGAGCTGTCGATCAACACGCTTTCGCCGGTATAGGGGTCCACGCTGCGGTTGGAGAACCAGTAGAAGGCCGCGTAACCGGCGAACGCCAGCAGCACCCACCAGCGGATGTTGCCGAACAGGCCCGGGCGGCGCGCCCGTTGCTGCTGCTGACCGCCAAATGGATCGCTGCTCATCCTGGGAATTCCTGATGGGGCCGGCACGCCCTGCCGGCATTGGGGGCAATCCTAGCGCCAAGCCGGGCAATCAGATACCTCGAACCAGACGGAAACCGATCCTGGCGCTGGTCGTGTCCGAATCCTGTGATTGCCGCCAGGCCGCGCGGGTCTGTTCGGGAGCATTGGCCCAGTTGCCACCGCGGATCACCCGCTGCCGGCAACCGGGATTGAACCAGGCCACGCCATCGGCCGGGGCCCTGCGGTAGCTGGCGTGCCAGCAATCGGCCACCCACTCGCTGAGGTTGCCGGCCATGTCGTGCAGGCCCCAGGCATTGGGCTCGAAGCTGGCCACCGGGGCCGGGCCCCACCAGCCATCTCCGTAGCCCACGAAGGCGTTGAACCAGCGCCGGCCGGACGGCGAGACATCTTCACCGCCGGTGAAATTTCCCGACAACGGTGGCGGCGTACCGGCGTTGCCCCACGGATAGCGGCCACTGGTGCCTGCGCGCATCGCGTACTCGAACTCGGCCTCGCTGGGCAGCCGGTAGGAACGCCCGGTCTGTTCGGACAGCCACATCGCATAGTGCTCGGCGTCGCGCACGCTCACATGCATCACCGGCGAATTGGCGATGGCCGGGGTGCCGTCGTAGCCCGAGCGCCAGTCCACGCCGCTGCTCCGGGTGAAGTTGCCGCTGCGCTCGTCGTAGATGATCGAGTGGCCGCGACGGGTGGCGCGCGGCCGGGCATTGCTGGCCTGCACATAGCGGCGGTAATCGGCCACGGTCACTTCGGTGACCGCCATGGCGAAGCCGCGTTCGAAGCGCACGTAATGAGACGGCTTTTCAGCATCGCTGGCGCCGGGCTCGCTGTCGCCGGCGCCCATCTGGAAACCACCGTGCGGCACCACGATCATCTGCGGGCCACGGCCTCCATCGCGCAGCGCGTCGCTGAAGACCTGGCGTGGGCGGAAGCTGCCGTAATGGGTGACCAGTTCGATGCGCTCACGCAGCTGGGCCACCACCGGGTCGCCCGGCAGCGCGATGCGCAGCGCGTCTTCCAGCTTCTGCCGCGCCGGCTTCAGGCCCTGCGGCGTGGCCAGGTCGCGCAGGCCTTCGTCGCGCAGGCGCACCAGCGTCTCGGCGCGGATCGTCTCGATCCGTTCGAACGCATCGGCAATGGTCGGCGCCGAATCGCGCACCTTGGCCGCCTCGGCCAGCCAGGTGCCGGCGGCGGTGAAGTCGGCGGCGCGGGCGGCCGCTTCGGCCCGGCGGATCAGAGCGCTTTCGGCGGCGGCCAGTCCCTGCCGCGCGCGCGCGTTGTCGGCCTGCAGCGCCAACGCCTCGCGGAAGTTGGGGATGGCGCCATCGCCGTCTTCACCGATCCGGTCGGCGCGCAGGTCGTCTTCACCGGCGCGGTTGTAGGCAATCACCCGCTGGGCCACTTCCACGCGCGACTGCAGCTGCCGCACCTTGGGATCGTCCGGGGCCACGGTCAGCAGTACCAACGCCATCTCGGCGGCCTGGGCCAACGCCTCGCGCTGCTGCAGTGGCCGTTCCAGCAGCGCCGAAGCGTCCTGCAGCAGGCGCTGGCGCGCACGCGTCAACCCGGCCTGTGCCTGGCGGTCCTCGGGATCGCGCTGGCGCAGCGCCAGCCAGATCGGAATGGCGTCGGCGGCCGTTGCGTACAGCCGGCCCGCGTCGAACGCCGTGGCCGCATCACGCCGCGCCTGGATCACGCCGTCGTCGGCAATGGCCACCGCCGGCGGCTGCCAGCGCTGCTCCGTTTCGGCCGCGTCTTCACCGCCAATGGTCACCTGGCCCGGTGCAGGGTCGACCCGTTTGACCGGCTCGGCCGGGCGCGCAGCCGCCGGGCGCGGCGGAGGCGCCTCGGGAGCGCAGGCGGTCGTGGCCAGCAACAGCGCGGCCAACAACAGCGGGACAGGGCCTGGAGTACGCAATTGGGGTTCCTTCGGCGGGGCGGCCTCGACGTTAGGCTATTCTCCCTCACCTGAGCAAACCTGCAGTAGACGGAACCCCAACGTGGCCTATTGGATCAAAACCCCGGCGGAACTGGACGAGCGCTACCGCCAGCGCCCCACCCGCATCGGGCTGGACACCGAGTTCATTCGCGAACGCACCTACTGGCCACAGTTGGCGCTGGTGCAGATGGCGGTCGGCGATGAAATCCTGCTGATCGACCCGCTCACTCCCGGCATGACCGAAGCCCTGGCACCGTGGCTGGCCGATACCTCGATCCTGAAGATCATGCACAGCGCCAGCGAAGACCTGGTCACCTTCAAGGTCGCCTGCGGGGTGCTGCCGCGACCGCTGTTCGACACCCAGATCGGCGCGTCGCTGGCCGGCATCGGCGGTGGACTGGGCTACCAGAAGCTGGTCACCGCCATCACAGGTGTAACGCTGGCCAAGGGCGAGACCCGCTCGGACTGGATGCGCCGCCCGCTCTCGGACGCGCAACTGGAGTACGCCGCCGATGACGTGGAGTACCTGTTCGCGATCCACGACGCGGTGGATGCCAGACTGGGCGAGCTCAACCGCCGCCAGTGGCTGCAGGACGACGCCGAGCGCCTGCTGGCCAGCGTGGAGCAGGACGAGGAGCGCTGGCCGCACGTGGCGATGCGCTCGGCGCAGTTCATGGACGCCTCCGCCCAGCGCCGCCTATTGCGCCTGCTGCGCTGGCGCGACGTGCAGGCCCGTGCCACCGACAAGCCACGCAGCTGGATCCTGGACAACGAACTGGCTGCTGTCCTCGCCCGCACTCCACCGGCGGATGCCGATGCACTGGCCAAGCTGATGGAAGGCTTCCCGAAGGCGCCGCGCAAGCTGGCCGCGCAGGTCTGGGAAGCGCTGGAAACGCCGCTGCACGATGAGGCGGACGCACCGCTGGCGCTGCCGGCCACCGAGAGCAACAAGCAGGCGTTGAAGCGGCTGCAGGATGCGGTGAGCGCGCGTACGGCCGAGCTGGAGTTGCCCGATGGCGTGTTGGCCTCGCGCAAGCATCTGGAAAGCTATCTGGAAAGCCGTACCTGGCCGCAGGCGCTGGCCGGGTGGAGGCAGGCGGTGCTGGAGCCGCATCTGCAGGGGTTGTTGCCGGCCGGTTGAGAGGTTGGTGCCGGGCGTGGCCCGGCACTACGGGGCGGCTTCGGTTTGGGTCATGCCCTACCGTGGTGATCATCACCACGGCGGTCGATTGGGATGCGACCCTACGAGGCCAGGTGGAACTGCCCGACCGATTGCTGCAGCCCGGACGACTGCGCGTTCAAGGTACGCGCAGCGGCTGACGCCTCCTCGACAAGGGCAGCATTCTGCTGGGTCACGCCATCCATCTGCACGATGCTCTGGTTGACCTGCTCGATCCCTGCCGCCTGTTCCTGGCTGGCGTTGGCAATTTCTTCGATCAACCCACCCAGCTCCCCTACCGATTGCACCACGCGCTGCAGGGTCTGCCCCGCCTGGTTGGCCAGTTCACTGCCATCGGCCACCTGCGCCACCGATGCTTCGATCAGCGTCTTGATTTCCTTGGCGGCGCTGGCCGAGCGCTGCGCCAGTGCGCGCACTTCGGAAGCCACCACCGCAAAGCCGCGGCCTTCTTCGCCAGCGCGCGCCGCTTCCACCGCCGCGTTGAGCGCCAGGATGTTGGTCTGGAACGCGATGCCATCGATGACGGTAGTGATGTCGGCGATGCGGCGCGAAGACGCCTCGATGCCGCCCATGGTGGCCACCACCTGCGCCACGGCCGTGCCGCCCTGCGCGGCCACTTCGACCGCTTCGGCCGCCAGGCGGTCGGCGCGGCGGGCGTGGTCGGCATTCTGCTTCACCGCCGAGGTGAGCTCTTCCAGCGACGCGGCCGATTCTTCCAGGCTGGCCGCCTGCTGCTCGGTGCGGGCCGACAGGTCGTCGTTGCCGGCGGCGATCTCCGCCGACGCGGTAGCCACCGACACGGCCGCCTGCTGTATGCCGCTCACGATGGATGTCAGCTGGGCCACGGTGGCGTTGGCATCGTCGCGCATGGTGGCGAACACACCCTGGAACTGGCCCTCGATGCGGCCGCGCAGGTCGCCTGCGGCCAGCGCGCGCAGCAGCCCGGACAAGGCGCTGAGGTTGCGGTCGGCGGTAATCATCAGGGTGTTGAGGCCCTGGACCATTACCCGGAAGTCGTGCTGGTAGGCGTCGGCATTGCCGCGCACGCTGAAGTCGCCAGCGGCGGCAGCGGTGACCAGGTGCTTGATTTCGCCGTTGATCGCCTGCAGGCGGTCGCGCACGCCGTTGACCGCTTCAGTGATGCGCGCCTTTTCGCCGGGGAACAGTTCCATCGACTCCGACAGGTCGCCATCGGCGTAGCGGCGCACCAGGTCGACCATGCGCATCTTCACCGAGATATGCGCATCGACCAGTTCGTTGGTGCCGGTCACCATGGTGCCGAACTCGCCCTCGAAGCGGCTGGCATCGATCCGGTGGCTGATCGCACCCTCGGCATGGCGCTGGCCCATCTGGTTCTGCGCCTGGATGATTTCGCGCAGCTTGTCCTGCATCTGCTGCAGCGCGCCCATCAGGCGCCCCACCTCATCCGGGCTGCGCACCACGATGCGCTGGTCAAGGCGGCCGGCGGCCACATCACGTGCGACCTGGCCGGCCTGCGCCAGCGGCACCGTGAGCAGGCGCCGCACCACCACCACCAGCGCCACGATCACCGCCAGCAGGCCCAGCCCGGAAACCACGGCTATCTGCAGCATCAGCTTGTGCAGGACGGTCTGCAGTACCGAGGTGGGCTCCAGGCCGAGTACCGTCCACTGCCACGGACCGTAAGTCTGGGCGGTGACGAAGTAGGTCTGCGGGATAGCGTCCTTCGCGGTGCGCAGGTGCAGCGTGGCCTCGGTAGCCTTGCCGGCCAGCAGCGCATCCAGTTCGGCGCGGTCGCTTGCATCGACCAGCCCGGACAGCGTCTCCCCCTCGCCTGCGGAGCCGGCCACCACGGTGCCGAACTGCTCGCCCGCACGCGTGTTGACCGCCAGGAAGTGGCCTTCCTTGCCCAGCGTGGACTCACGCAGGCGGGCCTTCAGTGCCGCCAGGCCGTCTGTGTAGTTCTGGCCGACGAAAGCGATGCCGGCGACCTCGCCCGCCGCGTTCCTGAGCGGCATGTAGTGGGTCATGTAATCCACCCCGAACAGCCTTACCGGACCGGTGAAGCCTTCTCCGGCAATCATCTTCGCGTAGGCCGGGCTGGCATGGTCAAGCACGGTACCCATGGCACGCGCGCCTTCGGCATTACGCACCGAGGTGGACACGCGCACGAAGTCATCCCCGTCGCGCACGAATACGGTGGCCACGCCGCCGCCGGTGGCATCGGCGAAGCGGTCCACCGCCCCCTCCTGCAGGTTGAGCACCTCGGCGCCAAGACGCAGCGTCGGGGTCTGGCGCTCGCCCACGATCACGGTCCTGGCCGGGTCCACGCTGAGCTCGCCGTCCGGCAACATGGCGCGGAAGATGCCGGCCATGCGTTCGGTGCTGTCGCTCAGGCTGCGGTCGTACAGTTCCACTGAATCGCGCATCAGGTCGGTGGACGATTGCAGGCCCGCTTCGACCCGCTGCTGGTAGCTGGTTGCGGCTTGGCGGTAAATCAGCACTGCCAGCGCCACGAAGGCCATGGTAGTGATCAGGCCCATCAGCAACGCCAGGCGGGCGCCAATGGAAGTAGAGAAAACGGCGGCGGCACGGGTCATCATCGCTGGAGCTCGAAGTGGGGATGTTTGAGAAATTCGTCACACTTCTTATCGGCACCGAAGTGGTCCTCTTTACGCAGGGAAAGACGACAAGCACATGGCTTTCGATTCCACCAAACCATTGATACAAAAGGAATGCCCCCGGTCGCATCTTCACAAAGCCGGTTTTCCGTTCAGAAACGGAAGCGGCCAACGGCGCTGCCCGGCCCCGGGTCCGATGGCCGCACTCGCCGCGAGACGCTTGGCAGCGTGGTACGTGCGGCGCTACACTTGTTCACATCGCGGCGCCCACGCCGCGTAGCAGTGCACATGGGGCCATAGCTCAGCTGGGAGAGCGCGTCGTTCGCAATGACGAGGTCAGGAGTTCGATCCTCCTTGGCTCCACCACATTCCCGCCGTCGTCCTCCGGAAGGCAGCGAAACGAAAAAGCCACCCAGCGGGTGGCTTTTTCGTTGGTGGATGCACGGATGCACGTTGGCCGCCCAACCGATGCGCCAATCAATGCGCCGACCGGCGGTAGAAAGGCGTTTCCGTTTCCCGTTCCGTTCCCATCGACGGTTTCAGCGGGCGCCGTCGCCTGCACCCTCGGCGATGGGGCGGACCAGCTGCACGAGAGTGAGCAAGGTCTTGCCCGGCTCTTCGATCATCACTTCGTGCGCAGACTGCTCGAACCACACCAAGTGCTTGCTGGGTGCCTTGACGGTCTGGAACCAGTGTGCGGCCAGCTCGGAGGACACGTTGTAGTCATGCCTGCCCAGGAACAGGAACAACGGGGTCTTCAACTCACGCACCGCTGACATATCCAGGGTCAGCACCTCGCTGAGCAGGTGCTGCATGGAGAAATCATTGCCCTTCCATATACCGGCCACGTCCTGGTCTGTGTACTCGGGGGAGAGTTTGATGGCAGCCGCTTCCGCATCACCGCCTCGGCGGTTGTGAACCATGCCGCCATAGTGGTTAAGCCACTTGCGCTGCTTGAACAATTTCTCCAGCGGCACCGACGTGCTGTCCTGCGCGTAAGGCACCAATGCTTCCAGCTCGGCCACTGCCTCTGCGTTGCCGTCATCCCGGGCCTGCTGCAGCGTCCACGCCCAGCCCCGGCGCTCGCTTTCAGGGGCGTTGGATACCTGACCGATGCCGATGTAGGCATGCAGCCACTCGGGCCGACGCTGCGCCAGTTCCAACCCCAGGTAGCTGCCCCATGATTGGCCCAGCACGAAGATTTTTTCCTTGCCGAACTCGCGGCGCAGCCAGGCCACCATTTCCTCGCTGTCGGCGATCATCCGTTCGCGGGTCATGGTCGGTGCGACGTGCCCTGGATCGTTGGCAACGTAAGTCTTGCCCGCACCACGCTGGTCCCACTGCACAACGGTGAAGTACTCCTCCCAGCCGCGCTGGAAGTACCAGCTGGTCGGCATGGCCACCCAGCCTGGACCGCCGTGCAGCATCAGCAGCACCGGGTTGCGGTGATCGTTTCCGCGGATCGAGACCCATTGGTCGATCCCACCGATGCGCACTTTTTCCAGCCGCTCGATACCGTCGTCGGCGACCACCTTGCGCAGGTCGGCGATGACCTTCGTCGCCTCGGCACGGGTGTGGGGGCCTGGGGCAGACTGGCCAGCCGCCTGCAGCGAAGGGCAGAACCACAGAGCGGCCATGAACAGCAAACCGGCATTCCAGTATCTCATCAGCGGACGTACCTTGGCAGGAGCGGTACGCCGATTGTGTCATGTGCCGGCGTTGTCCCTGGTTGGCGGCCGTTCGTCAGTCCACGCCGCGCAATCGCCGCCACTGCAGCGGGCTCACGCCCATCTCGACACGGAACATGTAGTTGAACGCCGACGCCGAGCCATAGCCAAGCTCATGCGCGATCGCGGTCGGCGAGCGCCCCTGCGCCAGCCATTCGATCGCGCGCAGCAGTCGCAGGCGGGTGCGCCAGGTACGCAGGCTCATGCCGGTCTCGCGCTCGAAGTGTCGCGCCAACGTACGCGGCGATGCACCCAGAATGCGCGCCCATTCCTCAACGCCGCGCGCATCGGCAGGCTGGTCGTGCAGTGCCTGGCACCAGCGCTGCAGCCGCGCATCCTGCGGCCACGGCAGGTGGCGTACATGCTGGCGCTGGCGGCGCAGCTGCGTGGTGACCAGCGCGCTCAGGTGCGTGTAGTAAACCGCATCGTCTTCCGGCCGCACCTGCCCGAGCTCCACGATCAATTCGCGCAGCAGCGGCGACACATCCAGCACCGCGCACTGGTCCGGCATGCCCAGCGCCGGATCGTCGGCCACGTACAGGTTGCGGAAAGCGGCCGCGCTCAGTGCGCCAGTGTGATGGACCATGCCGGTGGGCACCCACAGCGCCTGCTGCGGGGTGATCACATGCCGCGCATTGCGCGCCGTCACCTGCAGCACGCCGTGGGTGGCGAACACCACCTGGTTCCAGTCGTGCGCATGTGGCGGGAAACGCTCGCCGGCTGCGAGCTCCTGGCTGCGCGCCATCACCGACCACGGCAGCGCACGTAGCGGTGGCACCGGGACTTCCTTCCAGGGCCCGGCAAGCGCGGAAGAATCCTCGTGGCTGCTGATCGACATGATGCGGCATTCTATCGAAAGACAGCCGCCACGCGCCTGATCGACCATGGCCACGCTTCCCTTCGGCTCCCGCCATGTCCCTACCGCATGCCCACCCCATCACGTTGCAGCCCTGGCAGGTCATCGGCGCCGGGATCTGCGCGCTGATCCTCACCGTCGGGCTGGCCCGCTTCGCCTACACCCCGCTGCTGCCCCTGATGCGGGTCGATGCCGGCCTCAGCGCCGCACAGGGCGGCTGGCTGGCCACCTTCAACTACCTGGGTTACCTGCTTGGCACCCTGCTGGCCGCACGCGTGGGCGACATGCAGCAGAAGTTCCGCTTCTACCGGATCGGCCTGGTGCTGGCGGTCGTCGCTACCGCCCTGATGGGGGCCACCACCCAGCCCTGGCTGTGGGGCCTGCTGCGCTTCGTGGCCGGCCTGTCCAGTACCGCCGGGCTGCTGCTGGCTTCCGGGCTGGTACTGAACTGGCTGCTGGCCAACAAGCAGCGCCCACGCCTGGGCCTGCATTTCGCCGGGCTGGGCCTGGGCATCGTGGTATCGGGGCTGGCCACCGGCCTGCTGGCAGGGCACGCCCATTCCAGCGCGCAATGGGCCTGGCTGGGTCTGCTCGGCGCGATGTTCCTCGTCCCGGCATGGTTCTGGATGCCGCCGCCCACACCGAGCTCGGCCGCCCAGGCCGCGCAGGCTCCGCCGCCGCCCAGCCGGCGCTGGCGCCAGCTGCTGGTAGCGGCCTACTTCTGCGCCGGCATCGGCTTCGTGGTCAGCGCCACCTTTATTGTCGCCATCCTCGAACAGACCCCCGCCTTCGGTGGCCATGGCAGCGCGGTGTGGGTACTGGTCGGGCTGGCGGCGGTGCCGTCCACGTTCGCGTGGGACCGCATTGCCGCGCGACTCGGCCTGATCCGCGCCCTGATGCTGGCCTTCACCCTGCAGGCCGCCTCGTTCGTACTGCCGCTGCTGGACAACGGCCTGGCCGCCGGGCTGGGCAGCGCGCTGCTGTTCGGGCTGACCTTCGCCGGCATCGTCAGCCTCACCCTCACCGTGGTCGGCCGCCACTACCCGCACAACCCGGCCAAGGCCATGGCCAACCTCACCCTCAGTTATGGCGTGGCCCAGATCCTGGCACCGGCGCTGGCCGGCACCCTGGCCCGCAGCAGTGGTTCCTACCAGGCATCGTTGCTGCTGGCGGCCATCTTCATGGCCATCGGCATCGTCCTGCTGGCGGCCATGCCTGATGACGCGGGTGATCGTGCACCGCGCTGAGCCTGTGCGCGGCGCGCGTGGATGAACAGCGGTTCATGCGCGGCGCGCACGCGCGATCAAACACTTAAGCCGCCACGTTGCGCCCGCAGCAACGAATGTGAAATTTTTTGGTCGAAACGCTTGCCGAACCCTGCAGACCTCCGTATTATTCGCGTCCTCGCCAGCGGCAACGCAGCGATGAAGTGGCCGAGTAGCTCAGTTGGTAGAGCAGGGGATTGAAAATCCCCGTGTCGGCGGTTCGATTCCGTCCTCGGCCACCATGAAATTTGAAGACCTGCAGAAATGCAGGTCTTTTTTTTTTGCACAAGTGCTGGCTGCAGTACGGCCTGCAGACGATCAAGCAGCCCGCGCGCGAACAGAGGCGGCAATGTTCGTGCGCGGGCTGCTCATCCCACGCTCTCCAGATATCCGCTCGCGTACGCGTCCCCACTGAACTGATTGATTCAGCCTATCCATTAGCCAGCGGAGACCCGTCCGCCGCGCCCGGGATGACGAATCCTTTACACCTCGGCTCATCACGCCCCCTAAGCTCGGGCCTCCTGCCGGGAGACCTCCATGCGCCTTCGCCCTGCACTACTTGCCGCCGCACTGTTGCTGGCCTCCCTCACTGCGCACGCGGTGGAGCCGGTGCGCTCGGTGCCGCAGCTGGACATGGGCCGCTACGCCGGGCAGTGGCATGAAATCGCGCACCTGCCGGTGTCGTTCCAGAAGAAGTGCGTGGGCGACATTACCGCCACTTACGCGCTGCGCGCCGGTGGCCGCATCAGCGTGCACAACGTGTGCCGCACCGGCGATGGCGACCACATTGCGACCGAAGGCGTGGCGCGGCCGGTGGAAGGCAAACCGGGCCAGCTGCAGGTTCGCTTCGCGCCGGACTGGCTGGCGTGGGTGCCGCTGGTATGGGCCGATTACTGGGTGATCGCGCTGGACCCCGACTACCAGTGGGCGGTGGTCGGTGACCCGGACCGCAAGTACCTGTGGATCCTGTCGCGCTCGCCGCGGATGGATGCGGCGCTGTTCGCCAGCCTGAAGGACAAGGCTGAAGCGATGGGATATGACCTGGCGCCGCTGAAGGTGATGGCGCCGGTGGATTGATCGCCGTCGCGCCTGAAACCTGAATGCACCTTCGCGTGCCTTACGATGCGTATCGACCAACGGTCGATACCTACCGGTCTGTGACCCGCGGTCGATAGCCACCGGTCATGGGCCGGTCCCGGCCATACCCGCACAACAACCATACGCAGTAGTATGCTTTCATCCACGCAGTACCTGCACGAGGATTTGCGCCCATGTTCCACCGCCTTCGTACCGCCCTCACCGTTGCCCTGCTGGCCGCCACCGCCGTTGCATTGACCGCCTGCAACACCAACGTCAAGCGCGTTTCGCCGCCGGCTGCCAGCGTGCAGCAGCTGACCGTAGGCGCCAACGGCAACTGGACCCTGGCCCTGCGCCTGCAGAACTTCAGCTCCATGCCCATGACCTTCGACAGCGTGGACCTGCAGATGCAGGTCGGCGACCAGGACGCGGGCAAGGTGAGTGCACGGCCGGCCATCTCCATCGGCGGCGTGTCGGCCGACGTCATCAACGTTGAACTGCAGCCTTCTTCGGCTGCGCGCATCGTGGTCGCCGACGCCCTGGCCGGCAACCGCACCCTGGGCTATTCGCTCAAGGGCACCGTTGCAGCCACGCCGCAGGAAAAGAAGCAGCGCAGCTTCGAGATCGACAACCGCAGCACCCTCAACCAGGCCCCCGGCCTGCCCGGCGTGCTGCGCTGAACCCTGCACTACCCTTGCCTGTTCCTTTGTACCTGATCGAGACCTGACGATGAGCAGCTACACCGCCCCGCTTTCCGATATCCGCTTTGCCCTGCACGACGTGTTGAAGGTGGAGCAGCTGTTCGCTCGCCTCGGTTTCGCCGACGCCACCACCGACGTGGTCGATGCGGTGCTGGAAGAAGCCGGCCGCTTCAGCACCAGCGTGCTGGCGCCGCTCAACAGCGTGGGCGATGAGATCGGCTGCGTGCTCGACCAGGCCAGCGGTGACGTCACCACCCCGCCCGGCTTCAAGCAGGCCTATGCCCAGTTCGTCGATGGCGGCTGGACCGGCCTCACTGCAGCGCCCGAACTGGGCGGCCAGGGCCTGCCGCACACGCTGGGCGTGCCGCTCAACGAAATGATCAACGCCGCCAACCTGGCCTGGGGCAACTTCCCACTGCTCTCGCACGGCGCGATTGAAGCGCTCAAGCAGCACGGCGAAGCGTGGCAGCAGGATGCCTTCCTCAAGCCGCTGATCGAAGGCCGCTGGACCGGCACCATGTGCCTGACCGAACCGCATTGCGGCACCGACCTGGGCCTGCTCAAGACCAAGGCCGAACCCAATGCCGATGGCAGCCATGCCATCACCGGCACCAAGATCTTCATCACTGCCGGCGAGCACGACCTCACCGACAACATCGTGCACCTGGTGCTGGCCAAGCTGCCCGACGCCCCGGCTGGTGCCAAGGGCATTTCGCTGTTCGTCACCCCGAAGTTCAAGGTCGACCGTGACGGCAATGTGGGCGAGCGCAATACGCTGCGCTGTGGTTCGATCGAGCACAAGATGGGCATCAAGGGTTCGGTCACCTGCGTGATGAACTTCGACGGCGCCGAAGGCTACCTGGTCGGGCAGCCGCACAAGGGCCTGCAGGCGATGTTTACCATGATGAACACCGCGCGCCTGGGCGTGGGCCTGCAGGGTATCGGCCTGTCCGAGCGCGCCTACCAGAACGCGCTGAAGTACGCGCGCGAGCGCCTGCAATCGCGTTCGCTGAGCGGCCCGAAGAACCCGGACAAGCCGGCCGACCCGATCCTGGTCCACCCCGACGTGCGCCGCATGCTGCTCTCGATCAAATCGCTGGTGGAAGGCAGCCGCCTGCTGGCGCTGCACGCGGCCACCCTGATCGACGTGGCCCACCACGCCGACGATGCCGGCGAGCGCGAGCGCGCCGAGACCCTGGTGAGCTTCCTCACCCCGATCTCCAAGGCGTGCCAGACCGAATGGGGCATCGAAAACACCTATAACGCCCTGCAGTGCTTCGGTGGTCACGGCTACATCCGCGAGCATGGCATGGAGCAGTTGGCGCGCGATGCGCGCATCACCACCCTGTACGAAGGCACCACCGGCATCCAGGCGCTGGACCTGATCGGCCGCAAGACCGCCGCCAGCCAGGGCGCCGGGCTGAAGCTGATGCTGGCCGAGATTGAAACCTTCGCCAAGGCCAATGAAGGCAACGAAGCGCTGGCCGAGTTCATTGCCCCGCTGCGCGCCAAGGCCGACGAATGGGGCAAGTTGACCCTGGCCACCCTGCAGCGCGCGGCCGCCAACCCCGACGAACTGGGCGCGGCCAGCTTCGATTACCTGTTCTACTCCGGCTACGTGGTGCTGGCCTACTGGTGGGCACGCAGCGTGGCCGCCGCCGATGCCTCCGCGCAGAGCGACGCGTTCAAGCAGGCCAAGCGCGAAACCGCCCGCTTCTATTTCGCCCGCATGCTCCCGCGCACGCTGGCCCATGCAGCCGCGATCGAAGCCGGTGCGGAATCGCTAATGGCGATGGACGACGCGCGTTTCGGCGAGTAAAGCGTACCCGGTAGCGCCGGCCGTTGGCCGGCCCTCATGAACGGTGATGGGCATGCAAGGGCCGGCCAACGGCCGGCGCTACCGGGGCGGGCGCTCGCCGGCGGCGCGGGGCTTAGGTGTCCCAGGCACCACTCCGACCGCTACCCGGGTCATTGAAGGGATACGGGAAGGTCAACCGACCAACGGTCGGTTGCTACCCGGAACGAACCTCTGGTTCGTTCCCATACCCAAATTGCAACCAATCCGGTATAAGCTGTTTTCCCGATGGAGACAGACACTACAAGCTTAGGTCTGATCGATACCGGAGCCTCGTCCGCCCCGGTCGCCGAGGTATCGCCGATCATTACCCTGCATCGGCCCGGCAGCGTCCGCCTGCTGTCCCTGGATGCCCATGGCCGCGTACTGGACTGGATCAACTGGCAGGATGCCGCCTGCCTCTACTCGCGTGACGCCGTCGCCTGGACCCTGGGCGATCCCTGCCTGCACATCCACGGCGGCATCAACCGGCTCACCGGCCTGCAGAGCGGGGTCGACCTGCACCCGATCATCGCCGCGCGCGGCCATGCCCGTTCACGGGCGCTGGATCCCACCCCGAACCTGTCCAACCAGGCACTGTTCGCGCGCGATGCGCACCTGTGCCTGTACTGCGGGCAACAGTTCCACCGCCCGCAGCTCACCCGCGACCACGTCATGCCGCTGTCCAAGGGCGGCCTGGATGTGTGGGAGAACGTGGTGAGCGCCTGTTTCCACTGCAACTCGCGCAAGAGCGACCGCACCCCGCAGCAGGCCGGCATGCCGCTGCTGGCGGTGCCCTACCGGCCCAGCTGGATCGAACACATGATCCTGTCCAACCGCAACATCCTGGCCGACCAGATGGCGTTCCTGAAGGCGCAACTGCCCAAACGCTCCAAGCTGGCCGCCTGACCCTGCGACAGGTTGTCGCAGGCGCCCTCACTGTCTGCTCACCGGCATGGCGGTTTGCTTGCCCCACCCCGGTTTGGGGGCGAAAATAGGCGCTTGAGAAGAAGCGCGATAAAAATGATCGATTCCGCACGCTATCCCCGCCTGTCGCGCATCCAGAATCCGGATGACCTGCGCAGGTTCGATGAATCCGAACTGCCCGCCATCGCAGATGAACTGCGTGCCTATCTGATCGAGTCGGTGGGCAAAAGTGGCGGCCATTTCGGCGCCGGCCTGGGCGTGATCGAACTCACCGTAGCCCTGCACTACCTGTACCAGACCCCGGTCGACCAACTGGTGTGGGACGTGGGCCACCAGACCTACCCGCACAAGATCCTGACCGGCCGCCGCGACGAGATCCACACCGTCAAGCAGAAGGACGGCGTGGCGCCGTTCCCCAAGCGCGAGGAAAGCGAGTACGACACCTTCGGGGTCGGCCACTCCTCCACGTCCATCTCCGCCGCGCTGGGCATGGCCATCGCGCGCCAGCTCGAAGGCGATGACCGCAAAGTCGTGGCGGTGATCGGTGACGGCGCGATGACCGCCGGCATGGCCTACGAGGCGCTCAACCATGCCGGTGGCATGGAGCAGGAACCGAACCTGCTGGTGATCCTCAACGACAACAACATGTCGATCTCCGAAGCCGTGGGCGGGCTGACCAAGATGCTCGGCCGCGCCACCGGCAGCCGCACCCTCAACGCCCTGCGCGAGGGCGGCAAGCGCATCCTGGGCGACAAGAAGAAATCCCCGTCCGCCCGCTTCGTCAAGCGCTGGGAAGAACACTGGAAGGGCATGTTCGTGCCGTCCACCTTCTTCGAGGAAATGGGCTTCCATTACACCGGCCCCATCGATGGCCACGACGTGCCTGCGCTGGTGGCCACGCTGAAGACGCTCAAGGGCCTCAAGGGCCTGAAGCTGCTGCACGTGATGACCACCAAGGGCAAGGGCTACGAGCGCGCCGAGGGCGACCAGATCGGTTACCACGCGGTGGGCCCGTTCGACCCGGACAAGGGCCTGGTGGCCAAGGGCGGCGCCAAGAAGCCCACCTACACCGATGTGTTCAGCGACTGGCTGTGCGATGCCGCCGCCGCCGAACCGCGCCTGCTGGGCATCACTCCGGCCATGCGCGAAGGCTCGGGCCTGGTGCGTTTCAGCAGGGAATTCCCGGAGCGCTATCACGACGTCGCCATTGCCGAGCAGCACGCAGTGACGCTGGCTGCCGGCATGGCCACCCAGGGCGCCAAGCCGGTGGTGGCGATCTATTCCACGTTCCTGCAGCGCGCCTACGACCAGCTGGTGCATGACGTGGCGGTGCAGAAGCTGGACGTGCTGTTCGCCATCGACCGCGCCGGCGTGGTCGGTCCCGATGGCGCCACCCATGCCGGCAACCTGGACTTGAGCTTCCTGCGCTGCGTGCCGCACATGGTGGTGATGGCACCGGCCGATGAAGCCGAATGCCGCCGGATGCTCAGCACCGGCCTGCAATACGACGGCCCGGCTGCCGTGCGCTACCCGCGTGGCAGCGGCACCGGCGTGGATGCCGGCAACGACCTTGCCACGCTGGAGATCGGCAAGGCCGACCTGCGCGTGCAGGGCAGCCGCATCGCGCTGCTCGCGTTTGGCAGCACCGTGCCGGCGGCGGAAGCGGTTGGGCGCGAGCTGGGCCTGAGCGTGGTCAACATGCGCTTCATCAAGCCGCTGGACCGTGCGCTGCTGCTGGAGCTGGCCAAGACCCACCAGGGCTTTGTCACCATCGAAGACAACGTGGTGGCGGGCGGCGCCGGTTCGGGCGTGGCCGAACTGCTCAATGCCGAAGACGTACTGCGCCCGTTCCTGCACCTGGGCCTGCCCGACGGCTTCCAGCATCACGCCAGCCGTGAAGACCTGCTGGCCGAAGCGGGGATTGATGCAGTCGGCATCCGCGCGGCCGTGTTGAAGCGCTGGCCGAACCTGGGCAGCCAAGCCCTGAGCGCCTGACCGTGGGGTCGTAGAGCCACGCCCTGCGTGGCTCTACACAGGGGTTCCGGCGTTGCGACGCCATGTAACCCGGCGCCCTTACCGGATTTCGAACTCCGCGCGGCAACCGCCGTTGACCCAGACGCCATCGCGGTCCCAGCCCCAGTTGCGGCCTTCCACGCAGGCGGTGCGCGAGGTCTGGCGGATCAGCCGCGCCTCGCGGCGGATGCTCACGTTGCAACGGCGCAGGCGCTTGTCGTTGGAATCGCAGCTGATCACCTGCCCGCGCCCACCCCCCCAGCCACCCCCGTTGTTGCCCCACCCGTTGCCATTGCCATGCGAGGGCCGCCGGCCTTCGGCAATGAACTCCGCGCGACACCCACGTGTGACCCATACGCCATTGCGCGCCTGGCCCCAGGTATCGCCTTCGATGCACGGGGTGCCGGAAATCTGCCGCACCAGCCGCGCGCGACCATCGATCGGGCACTGCTGGGTACGGCCCTTGATCGATTCGCAGCGCACCGGGCCATCGTTGTAGCCATTGTCACGGTAACGGTCGTACTGCTGCGCCTGGGTGGTCACGCCAGCCGCCAACATCGCTGGCAGCAGCGCCCACACCCACTTATGCGTTCCGTTCGCCATCGCGTTGCTCCTCATGCCTGCCTCGAACCGTTTTGTGAACAGGCACAGGATCAGGCAAGCGGAGCCCTTCGCCTATAGGCCGAAGGTCGCTCATTTCAGGGTCGATTCAACTAGCCAACGCGCAGCTGACCCGTTTCCCAAGCACGCGGTCACGCCCGACAATGGCTCAGCCGTAGCGCACCACGTCGACGAATGCGTCCTGCACTTCCACCCGCACGGCAATGCTGCGCCCGGTTTCGGCGTGCTTTTCGCGGGCCAGGTTGTCGGCGAAATCAAAGGCCACCGCGCCGTCGGCAAACGCGGCGGTTTCGTTGCGGCTGGGATCAAGAACGCGCCAGCGGCGGTCCGCGTGCTGCACGGTGATATTCATGGTGCACTCCGGGTCTATCCCTCACCCGTACCATACGGCCGAAGCCGACACAGAACTATCGGATTAGTCTGATATTGGTATCCGCCCTATACCCGGCCCAGCGCTTTCCCTATACCACCGGCAAGCTCATCACGAACCGCGCGCCGCCGCCGGCTGCTTCCTCGGCCACGATGCTGCCACCGTGGCGCAGCATGATTTCACGCGCCAGATACAGCCCCAGCCCGCTGCCACTGCCGCTGGGGCGCAGCCGGTGGAACGGCTCGAAGATCGATTGCCGCGCCTGCTCGGGCACCCCATCACCCTCATCGCTGACCGACAGCACCCCGGTTGGCTGCAGCTCCACCACCACCAGGCCGCGTCCACCACCGTGGGCGATGGCGTTCTGCAGCAGGCCGCTGATCACCCGGTGCAGCGCATCGGGATCGCCCAGCACCCAGACCGGAGCCTCCGGTGCCTCCACCGCGAACTCGTAGCCGGCATCGATCAGCAACGGGGCGACATCCGCAGCCACCTCGCCGGTCAGCGCGGCCAGGTCGATACGCTGGTGCTGGCTGCGGTGATGATCCAACCGCTGCAGGTCCAGCAACTGCTCGGCGATGTTGCTCAACCGCCCCAGGTCGCGCTGCAGGCGCGAACGCACCTGGCCCGGCGGCAGGTCGGCGATGCGCGTGGCCAGGATCGCAATCGGCATGCGCAGCTCATGCGCCGCGCCAACAAGGAAGCGATCCTGAGCGTCGTAACTCTCGCCAATACGGCGCACCGCCGCATTGAACGCATCCACCAGCGGCACGATCTCGCGCGGCACCGCATGCGTATCCAGGCCGCGCCCGCGTTCGGTGATCTGGATCGCGGCGGCCTGCGCGGCCACCCGGTTCACCCCGCGCAACGAGCGGTGGATCGCCCACGGCGCCACCACCAGCGTGATCACGATCAGCGGCAGCGTGATCCAGCCACCCAGGTAACCAATCACCACCAGCATCTGCCGCCACAGGCCGCGATGCGGAATGCCGCCCAGCATCACGTGGATGCGGCCGCCATCGGGCTCGGTCACCCAAACCCGCATCGCCAGTTCCACCCCGTGGGTGCGCGTGCGCACATCGGTGGGCTCCACGTGCTGCAACTGCTGCACCAGCGGGCGGAAGGCCGGCGGCACGTTGCCCTGCTCCAGTCGCCGGCCCTGCTCGTCGGCTGCGGCAAACCAGAACGATGCGGGGCGATCGGGCACGGCGACATTGACCGCGTCCCAGTCCACCCGCAGCGCATCGCCATCGACGTGGATCGCCTCGGCCACCAGTTGACTGGTTTTCCAGTCGATATAGGCCGCGCCACGGTCGCCATACATCAGCACCATGCCGGTCAGGCCCACCGCCACCATGGTCATCTGGATCAGGCAGATCTTCCAGGCCAGGCTGAAGGACAGCGAGCCGGGTTTGAGGAACTTCATGTGGTTTCCTTGAGCAGGTAGCCGATGCCGCGCATCACGTGGATTTCCACCTGCGCATCGACATCGGCCAGCGCGCGGCGCAGCTTGGAGACATGCGCATCCAGTGCGTTGGATTGAATCTCATCATCGAAGCCATACACCGCCTCCTGCAGCGCCGCGCGCGCCACCGTGCGGCCCTGGCGCAGCGCCAGTGCTTCCAGCACCAGCAACTGCCGCCGTGGCAGCGCCAGCAACGCACCGGCCACGCTGGCCTCGCGCGCCACGAAATCGAACTGCAGCCGGCCCAGCGCCAGCACCGGCAGGGTGATCTGCGCCGGCCGCCGCGAGATCGCGCGGATCCGCGCCAGCAGCTCTTCCACCGCGAAGGGTTTGGTCAGGTAATCATCAGCGCCCACGTCCAGCCCCACCACGCGGTCGGCCACCGAATCTCGCGCGGTGAGCATGATCACCGGCAGGTTGGGAATGTGGCTGCGCGCCACGCGCACGAAGTTCGCGCCATCGCCATCGGGCAGTTGTCGGTCCAGCAGCAACACCTGGTGCACGCCCGACTTCAGCGCTTCGGCGGCCTGCGCCATCGACACCACCAGGTCCACCACCATGCCATGCCGGCCCAGGCTGGCCTGGATGGCACCGGCCAGTTCGGGGTCGTCTTCGAGCAGCAGGATGCGCATGGCAACGGGCAAGGGGAGGATGGGCGCCGATGGTACCGCGCCGGCCGGCGCAACGTTCCCACAATGTCCGGGGGACACCATGGGGGTTTGATCGTCCCCCCAGGAGCAGTACCCATGCAGATCGGTTCACGGAAGGCAGCGGCAGCAGGCATCACCCTGCTGGGCCTGCTGGCCAGCGGCAGTGTGTTGGCCCAGGCCGCCCCCGGCGCAAAACCCCGCAGCAGCCTGGGGCTGGCCGTGGTGGCACAGAAATCGCCCTATGCCGGCTATGACACCGACGTGCTGCCCGCACCGGTCATCAACTACGAAGGAAAGAGGTTCCATTTCCGTGGCGGCAGCATCGGCTACACGTTGTTCGACAACGACCGGACCGACGTTTCGCTGCTCGCACAGCCGCACGTCATGCGCTTCAAGCGCAAGGACACCGACGATGCGCAGCTGCGTCAGCTCGACAACCGCAACCTCTCGGCGATGGCCGGCATGGCCGTGCGCCACACCGCACCGTGGGGCGTGCTGCAGGGCAATGTGCTGGCCGAAGTGAGCGGCCACGGCGGTGGCCTGGCGGCCGACGCCAAGTACGCCTATCCAATTCCAACCGGCAAGGTCGTTCTGATTCCCGGCGTAGGCGTGAACTACGCCAGCAGCGCCCTCAACGATTACTACTTTGGCGTGAGTGCCGACGAAGCGCAACGCAGCGGCCTGGCCCGCTACAAGGCCGGCAGCGGCGTGGCGCCGTACATGGATGTCACCGCGCTGATGCCGCTGGGCGCGCACTGGACCGCCACCGCATCGCTGCGCCGCACCCTGCTGTCCAGCGCGGTGAAGGACAGCCCGATGACCCGCGGCGACCACATGGATACCGCGCTGCTGGCGCTCACATACGGATTCTGACCATGCGCGAAGGCATCGTACGCCGTGTCGCCAACGTAGCGCTGCAGATCGAGCCGGACCGCAACCAGGTACTGCAATGGATACTGCACGCCCCTCTGGCCGCCCTGGGCGGCCACACCACCTTCGAACTGGCCTGCAATGGCCAGGGCGAACGGGTGATCGCCCTGCTGCATGGGGTGCTCGCGCAGGCGGGCACCACGCCGCCGCAGCTACCGCAGGCGCAGCCCGCGCCGTGATTGGCGCTGCACGCCCATTCCCACCGCTGGAGCCCGCATGAGCCGACCCTTCCCGATGCTGAGCACCGACGAACCCGCAGACGCACCGGCACTGGCTGCCGCACTGGTGGAATTCGACCGCGCCGTACAGGCGCTGGTCGAACAGGACCCCGCCCCTTACGGGCGCTTTTCCCGCGCCTATGTCACCGCGATCTTCCGTGCGTGCCTGCTGCCGCCCGAACCGGGCGCAGGTGTGCCGCGCGGACGGCCGGACCCGGAAATCGCACAGGCACTCAAGCACTGGATCCAGGCGCAGCTGCTGCGCCACCCCGGCGAAGGCGACGACCATCGCCTTACCGCCGCGCGCCGCGCCGCGCACGGTTTCTGGCTGCAGTCCATGGCCTGCCCCATCGACGATGACGGGCAACCGCGTGCCGCCCGGCTGCTCGACGGGCTGCTGGCACTGACCCGTCCGGAGTGAACCGCGCGGAGGGTGGTTTGCGACTTGTTGCGTTGAAAACAGGGACCGGCAGGGGCACTGTCGCGCTTCCATTCCAGCGCACTGGACGAGCCGCCCATGCGAATTCCCTCCGATATTCCGCCTCTCCTGTCACCTCGCGTTGAATCGCCCAGCCCGCTCACCGAGGCGGTCGGCCCCGACGCGCCGGGCTGGCAGGATGTCGCCGATGCGTTGGATGCCATGACACCCTCGCCCCCAGATGAAGGCGACCACGCGCAGGACCACGACGAAGAGGGCGGACGAAAGGGCCTGCATTGGGCCGATCCGGAAGAAGAAGAAGAAGAAGAAGACGCCCCGCCACTCGACCACGAGACGGCACGGCGCCCTGACCTCGGCAATGGGTTCTGGGTGCTGCCCGAGCTGCGCTCGCTCCTGCCGCGCGTGCACATGCACAGCCGAAGCCCGTTGATCGCCGAGCCCTCGCGCCCCCTGTCGACGGACCTGCCTGGTCGGCGCCATACCAGGCAGGGCCTCGATGACGGCGATGAGGATGCCCGCCAGGATGAGGACGCCGAGCAGGACAACGGTCGCTCTGCCGGATAGCCGCCGCCACATCGTCACGGCGCGTTGCCAGCGCCTCGCTAGGCTGCTGCTGTCTCCCGACAGCAGGTGTGGCAATGCGTGGTGTGATGGCGGTGATGTTGCTGGCGCTGGCCACGCCCGCGTGGGCGCAGCAGGAGGAAGCGGAAACACCGGCGTTCGACCGACCGGGACTGGGTTTTTCGGCTTCGGTGCTGCCGCAGGGGGGCGTCGCACTGGAGCTGGGCCTGCCCAGCTACGAACGCAACCGCGATGACGACGGCACGCGCACCACGCAGTACAGCACCGACCTGCTGCTGCGGGTTGGCCTGGGTGCCAACCTTGAACTACAGGCCTTCGGCAGCCCCTGGAACCGTCTGCGCGAAGCCCCGCGCGACGCGCCGTCAGCCACCACACGTGGCGCGGGCGACAGCGGCGTGGCGCTGAAGTTCGCCCTCCCCATTGATTCGGACCGGCATTCGGTAGCGCTGCTCGCCAGCACCAGTTTCGATACCGGCTCGCGCGGGTTCAGTGAAGGCGGCACCCAGTACCAACTCGGCGCCAGCTACGAATACACCTTCAACGACCAGTGGAGCGGTGCGCTTTACGCCAACGCCACCCGCGGCGCGGGCGAAGACGCCTTCAGCTGGTCGCCCAGCCTCAGCCTGGCCGTAAGCGACACCGTGAGCACCTACATTGAAGCCGGTTTCACCCACACCAACGGCGAATCTTCCACTTCCGTGGCGGGTGCGGGCATCACCTGGATGGCAGCCCGAAGGGTACAGCTGGACGCCTCGTTCGACGTGGGCCTGGACAGCAACAGCCCGGATCTACAGGCGGGGCTTGGGGTGTCGTTCTATTTCGAGTGATCGTCGGCCTGACACGCGACTCAACCCGTCGGAGGGCGGCATAAACGAGCTCAATGGAATGACCTGGATCATTTCAGAAAATCGCGTGGACACCTTCATCAACGCATGCATTTCTACACTCATGAACTGCCCTCACCTTTACCCCGTTTACATCCACCACCAGCAGGACTGCGCATATGGCGCCATCGTCCCTGACCTGCCTGGCGTCCATTCCGCTGCGGACGAGCTCACGCAACTTCCTCAGAAGATCCGGGAGGCGACGGCATTGATGTACGACGATGGGACCACGCTTCCGCCCCCGTCGTTGATCACCGCGTATCTGGCCGAACCGCAGTACCAGAATGGATTCTGGATGCTGTTTGACATCAGCCCAGCCACGCGCTCGAGCCCTGCCCGCTGAACCAAAAAAGCCTGCGCATCGCTGCGCAGGCTTCTTCGGCGGTGTGACACGGTACGACCCTGGGGTCAGGTCACTTTCTTGGCGATCGTCATGCCCAATACGAACAGGATGACGGCGATGATGATGCCGGCCCAGAACAGGAACTTGGCCACGCCAATGGCGGCGCCGCCGATCCCGGCAAAGCCGAGCGCGCCGGCGATGAGGCCAATGATGGCGAAAATGATGGCCCACTTGATCATGTTGTTCCTTTGCCCGAATTGCGGGTTGGCTGACAGGACTCCACGCTAGCGGTGCGCGTGTGCCGCAACAGTGAATGGGGTGCGTGAACGACGTGAAATCCCCACCTGCAGGTGAAGACCTTGGCTACGTATTCAGCAGCACTTGTAGGGGTTTTCCGACGAATGGTAGGGGGCAATTCTGAGTGGCCTTTCGCAAGTGGTTGATTTGCAAGCTCGCTCACCGAGCCTCTCATCACACCACTGAATGTGTGACCATTGCCCCAGTTTCACCGGCTGGTCACAATGCTGACGTCCCACAACGGCCTTCCAGCCATGCGCGCATTCGTCACCCGGCAGCATCCCGCCCTGCTCAAGGTCTACTTCGTGGCCTGCTACGTCGTGCTGATTGAAGAAGTGATCCGCGCCGTCAACTGATGCACCTGGCGCTGGCCGCATCGGCCAAGGTGGAATCACGTTGGCGCTTTGTGAAGGCAACGCCTAGCGGCGGTTGACCTGCTCCATCGGCTGATACACCAGGCCCAGATACTCCCCCGCCTCCCCCGATATCCGGAACCCATAACGCTCGTAGGCCGGAACCGAGCTCAACGACGCCCGCACCGTAACCACCTCGCTGCGTGCGCACTCCAGCAGCGCCTCCATCAGCGCCCGCCCAACCCCCTGCCGCTGCCATCCCGGCGCCACGAACAGCGTCGCTACGTGCTGCCCACCCGCCAACTCGGCCACGCCGATGACCTGCCCGGCGGTCTCGAACACGAACATGTCGTTATCGTCGGACATGCGGTCGGCGAAGCCCTCCATCGACACGATCCCGGCAAAGGTCTCAACGCCCAGCGGCGACAGCGATGGCGCCACCGCGTCCATGAAGGACGCCATGCACACCGCACTGGCCTGCTCCAGATCGGTGGCCCGTAGTCGCCGTACCGCCATAGGGGTGTCCTCCATTAAAACCGGTTTGAAACTGACATCTGGATAGTAGCTGGCGCGACGCAGCCAGCGCAGAGCCCCCACACAGAATGCACCCAGCGCACAAACCAAGCGCGTCGTGCGGCACGGTTTGATCCAGGAAAACCTCTCTACCGCACAGTTCGTCGCGCCAGCCGTTGACGGCCTGTCTCATCGCACGCAGCATCCGTCCGTCGCCGCACATTCGGCGACCGGAATTGGCGTTCTGAGTCAAAGGCGCACCAGCGCCCATCGGCATTCCGCAGGGCGGTGGATCTCATTTCTACTGAGGAATTCCGCAATGTCCAACGATTCTCTGGCGGCCCCGACCCGCGTCACCGTCCACCTCGCTCGATACTTCGGTGACATCTCCGACGCTCTGGAATGCGTGGGTCGAGCTCGAAGAACGCCTGGCCGCCACCACCCGACCGCTTGATTCGCTGACTATCGGCGAGATCATGCAAGCTCTCTCCGAGACTCGCTGTGGAAGGTCCCCGAACGCGGGCAACTTCGTGAAGCGCATGATCGGCGAACACGATCCCTCTCGACACGATCTGTTCCGCGTCATACGCAAGCTGTTTCGCATCTACGATCTGCGGATCATCGAGCTGCTGGAACTGATCGATGTGCTGGAGCGCTGCCCTGGCAATGTTGAGGACATGCCGATAAAGAACCTGCTGGCACTGATTGCCATCGTGGACATCGAAGAAGAACCCCTCGCTCCTTTGCCGATGAAAGAGAACGACTCGCCGAGCATGCACTAGCGCATTCGACGCGATGTCCGGCACGCCAGATCATGTATGACTCCATCGTGCGCATGAGAAACGACACTCATCGTCGCTTCTTCTAACGTCAGCGTACTGATCTGTCCATTTGCCTATGCGGTCACGATTGGGCCTAGCTGGCTTCGCTAGGCTCCGATCATCCGATCAGGAAGCACCCGGAACGCATTGTCGGGTTGCGAGTGCGGCAATCATGGAGCTGTGGTGAAGCATCCGGTATGGCACAAGGAAGTAAGACTCCAACACCCTACCAACGGTTCGGAAGTGTTCGGGATTCTTCCAGAAATATTGGTTCACCGAGGGCCGCGTTTCCCGGCTGGCCCCGTCTACCTGAAGTACGGCGCGCACCGTGGCCCTAGTCGTGGTTTCGGATTTGAACACCTGTGGAAAGCGCACTTTCACCACATCGGGGACCACGATGTCGCACTCCTTGCGGTGCGAAAGCACGTTGCGGAGTGCCTCGCGGGCCCAGTCACGGTGTTCTACCAGATGGAACCGCGCTTGGAGACAGCGAGATTCAGGGTAGGCAATGTGATCCTTGAGCACATCAGCCGACCGGAAAGCCACTACTCCGTAGTGTCAGGAGGCTACTGCCGCGATGGCAAAGGAATTCAAGTCGGGCGCGTCAGTCCGCAACGAACGAAAAAGGCCCCGTGAGGGGCCTTGTTTCGTGTTGGACGGCAATGACGCAGCTATCTCCTTAGCAGGCCTCTCGTGTCACCACGGAGGGGGGTCGGAGCATCCCAGCCAAGCTGGGCAATCATCGCAATGCTACTTGTCGTTTAGTAGCCGGGCCCTCTGCGGATGTAGCCTTAAACATCGACCAAGCAATCACCGCCGGCTCTTTGCCCATCACCAACGTCGAGAACTCTACCTCCAATCTGGGTGGCGCGCAACGCAGGCGCACCGAATGTGTGACTCACCGCTAATGTTCATTAACACCTGCATTAAGTTGCGATGAGCACTCCTGGCCAGCGTCGTCGGCACGCGTGGGCGCCAAAAGCGCTTGTGATCTGGCGCGAGAAACCCGTTCCGTAGGGTGGCTCTGTGGAGTTCAGTTCCGACTGGGCCGGATGTCGCTAAAAGCGTCGAGCGCACTTTTCATGCTGAACCCGCGGCTAGGCGCTTTGGCCAGTGCTTCGGCGATATCCTCTGCCCGCACGGCCATACTTCCCTGCTTCTTTCGGCCAACTGGTGCGTGCCTGATAGCGTCATCAGATCTCGATGACGCATTCGCCCTCCTCCGGCCGCGAACGTCGAATCGTCACCATGCTTTTCTCCTGCACGATGAAACACCACCAAAACAAAAAAGGGCCCGCACCAGAAGTGCGAACCCTTGATCGTGTCACCAACAATGGTCGGGACGGCCGGATTTGAACCGACGACCCTCTGCCCCCCAGGCAGATGCGCTACCAGGCTGCGCTACGCCCCGATGTTGCTGGTGTTGTCCCCGCCTCTCAGCGGGCCGACGAGTATAACCGGTTTGATCGAAAAATGGTTCAGCGACGCAGCAGCTGGAGCACTTCTTCCAGCTCCATCCGCGTCTGCTTGATGATCTGGTTGCTCAGTGCGGACTCGTCGCGCGCGCCGGCACCTTCCAGGCGCAGGCGGGCACCGCCGATGGTGTAGCCCTGCTCATACAGCAGGCCGCGGATCTGGCGCACCATCAGCACATCGTGGCGCTGGTAGTAGCGGCGGTTGCCACGGCGCTTGGCCGGTTCCAGGCTGGGAAATTCGGTTTCCCAGTAGCGCAGCACGTGCGGCTTTACATCGCACAGCTCGCTGACTTCACCAATGGTGAAGTAGCGCTTGGCCGGTATCGGCGGAAGTTCGCGGTTACTGCCCGGATCCAGCATATGCCTCCACCCTTTCCTTGAGCTTCTGGCCCGGACGGAAGGTGACCACCGTACGGGCGGAAATCGGAATTTCCTCGCCAGTCTTCGGGTTGCGGCCCGGGCGCTGGTTCTTGCGCCGCAGGTCGAAGTTGCCGAAGCCGGAAAGCTTCACCTGGCGTCCCTGCTCCAATGCTTCACGCAGTACATCGAAGAACGCGTCGACAAATTCCTTGGCTTCGCGCTTGTTCAGACCCACTTCGTCGAACAGCTTTTCGGCCATCTCAGCCTTGGTCAATGCCATTGCCTGCTACCCCCATGCTGCCCGCTCAACCGCGGATCCGGGCGTGGTGTTCACGCTCCATTGCGGCCACCGCCTCGGTGACCACCGCATCCACGTCGCGGTCCGTCAGAGTGCGCGACTTGTCCTGCAAAATCAAGCCCATAGCGAGACTCTTGAAGCCCGGCTCGACCCCCTGGCCCACATAGCGGTCAAACAGGGTCACCTGGCGCAGCAGCGGGCCCACGGCCCGGCGCAGGGTGGCTTCCAGGTCCGCCCAGGCGGCCGCTTCGGGCACCAGGAAGGCCAGGTCGCGGCGCACGGACGGGAAACGGGACAGCTCGCTGGCGCGCGGCAGGCTGCGGGCGGCCAGCGGGGCCAGGTCCAGTTCAAGGCCGAACACGTCCACGTCGATGTCCATGGCCTTGGCCAGGCGCGGATGGATCTGGCCGATCCAGCCAATGCTGGCGCCGTCGCGCAGGACCTCGGCCGAACGCGCCGGGTGGCCGTACGGGCGGGTGGCGGGCACGAAGCTGAGCGCGGCGCCGGAGGCGGCGGCCAGCGATTCCAGGTCGCCCTTGAGGTCATGGAAATCGACCTTGCGGGTGGCCAGGCCCCACTGCTGCGGGGTGGCGTCGCCACACACGGCCACGGCCACGCGCTGGGTTTCCAGCGGCGCAGCGCCCTGCCCGGCCTGCGGGTGGAACACACGGCCCAGTTCGAACAGGCGCACGGTAGTCTGCTGGCGGGCGGCATTGCGGCCCAGGGTGGCCACCAGGCCCGGCAGCAGCGCCGGGCGCATCACCGCCAGCTCGGCCGACAGGGGATTGGCCAGGGCCACCACGTTGTCCTGCAGCTGCCACTGGGCCAGCAGGCCGGCGTCGACGAAGGCGTAGTTGATGGTTTCCTGCAGGTCGCGGGCCACCAGTTGGCGGCGCGTGCTCAGGTCATCCAGGCGGGTTTCGCTGGGCATGGCGATCCGCGCGGCACCGCCCGGCAGGGTGGTGGGGATGCGCTCGTAGCCGTGGATACGGGCCAGCTCTTCAATGAGGTCTTCTTCGATGGCGATGTCGAAGCGGCGGCTGGGCGCGGTGACCTGCCAGCCATCGGCGGCGGCGGCCACGTCCATGCCCAGCGCACGCAGGATGCGCTCCACGTCGGCATCGGCAATCTGGATGCCCAGCACGCGGGCGATGCGCGTACGGCGCAGGCCGATGGTCGCGGTGGCCGGCAGGTCGCTCTCGCGCACGGCTTCGGTCACCGGGGCCGGGGTGCCGCCGGCCAGGTCCAGCACCAGGCGGGTGGCGTATTCGATGGCGGTGCGCGGCAGCGCCGGGTCCACGCCACGCTCGAAGCGGTGGCCGGCGTCGGTGTGCAGGCCCAGCTTGCGGCCACGGCCCATGATGGCGGCCGGCGCGAAGTGCGCGGCCTCCAGGAACACGGCGGTGGTGTCGTCGGTGACGCGGGTGTCGAAACCGCCCATGATGCCGGCCAGGCCGACCGGGCGGTCGGCGTCGGTGATCACCAGGAAACCGTCGTCCAGTGCGGCATCGCGGCCGTCCAGCAGCTTCAGGGTTTCACCGGCGCGCGAACGGCGCACGGCGATGCTGCCCTGCAGGGTGCCCAGGTCGTAGGCGTGCATCGGCTGGCCCAGTTCCAGCATCACGTACTGGGTGATGTCGACCAGCAGCGACACCGGGCGCACGCCGCTGCGGCGCAGGCGCTCGGCCATCCACAGCGGGGTGGCGGCGCGCGGGTTCACGCCGTCGATCACCCGGCCCAGGTAACGCGGCGCTTCAGCACCGGCGTCCAGCGCAATGCTGAGTTCGCGGGTGCCCACGGCGGCAACCGGGGTGGCGTTGAACGGCACCACTTCACTGGCGCACGCGGCGGCCACGTCGAAAGCGATGCCGCGCACGCTGAAGCAGTCGGCGCGGTTGGGGGTGAGTTTGATCTCGATGCTGGCGTCGGGCAGGCCCAGGTAGTCCACCAGCGACTGGCCCACCGGGGCGTCGTCGGGCAGCTCGAACAGGCCCGAGGCGTCGCTGTCCAGGCCCAGTTCCTTGGCCGAACACAGCATGCCGTTGGAATCCACGCCGCGCAGCTTGGCCGCCCTGATGTTGAAGTCGCCGATCTTCGCGCCGATCATCGCCAGCGGCGCGACCAGGCCGGCGCGCGCATTGGGCGCGCCGCACACGATCTGCAGCTGCTCGCCCTGCCCGGCATCGACCTGGCAGATCTGCAGGCGGTCGGCTTCGGGGTGGCGCTCGGCGGTGACGATCCGCGCCACCACCACGTGGTCCAGGCTGGCACCCAGGTCGGTGACCTCTTCGACTTCCAGGCCGATGGCGGTCAGCACCGCGCTCAGCTCGTCGCGCGAGGCGGTGGTGGGAACGTGGCTGCGCAGCCAGTTTTCAGAGAATTTCATGGTGTCACCCTGGTGGGCCCGGCGCAGGCGCCTGGGCCGTGATGAATGTGTTCGGCGTTACGCGAATTGTTTGAGGAACCGCACGTCGTTCTCGAAGAACGCGCGCAGGTCGTTCACGCCATAACGCAGCATGGCGAAGCGCTCCACGCCCAGGCCGAAGGCGAAGCCGGTGTAGCGCTCCGGGTCGATGCCCACGTTGCGCAGCACGTTGGGGTGGACCATGCCGCAGCCGAGCACTTCCAGCCAGCGGGTGCTGCCGTCGGGCTGCTGCCAGGCGATATCCACTTCGGCGCCGGGTTCCACGAACGGGAAGTAGCTGGGGCGGAAGCGCATTTCGAAGTCGCGCTCGAAGAACGCGCGCACGAACTCGGACAAAGTGCCCTTGAGATCGGCAAAGGTCGAATGCTCATCCACCAGCAGGCCTTCCACCTGGTGGAACATCGGCGAGTGGGTCTGGTCGCTGTCGCTGCGGTACACCTTGCCGGCGGCAATCATGCGCAGCGGCGGTGCGTGGTCGCCCATGTAGCGCACCTGCACACCGGAGGTATGCGTGCGCAGCAGGCGGCCATCGCCGAAGTAGAAGGTGTCGTGCATCGCGCGCGCCGGGTGGTGCGGCGGGAAGTTCAGGGCTTCGAAGTTGTGCCAGTCGTCTTCGATTTCCGGGCCTTCGGAGAGCTCGTAGCCGAGGCGGCCGAAGATTTCGGTGATGCGCTCCAGGGTACGGGTCACCGGGTGCAGGCCACCGCGTTCAGCGCGGCGCCCCGGCAGGGTGATGTCGATCGCTTCGGCGGCCAGGCGCGCGTCCAGCGCAGCGTTCTCCAGCACGGCCTTGCGTTCGCCCAGCGCGTTGGTCAGCGCGTCACGGGCCTGGTTGATGGCTTCGCCGGCCGCCTTGCGCTCATCGGCCGGCAGGGCGCCCAGCTGTTTGAGCTGTGCGGTGATGCTGCCGCTCTTGCCGAGCAGCGCCACGCGCAGGGCTTCCAGCGCATCGGGGCTCTGGGCGGCGGCCACGTCGGCCAGCGCCTGGGTGGTCAGGGATTGGATGTCACTCATGGATAGCCTGGACCTCGCGTCGGTATGCCTTCGCGATGCGCGCCGGGCCGACCCCCGTCGCCACCGCTGTCGGGACGGCACCCGGTTGGGCTGCCGCCGCCACAAAAAAGAATGGGGAAGGACTTGCGCCCTTCCCCATGCATTGCCTTACCCGCAGCCGTTGCGTTTGCACGGCAACGGCGGGGAATGGACTTATGCCGCCAGCGCGCCCTTGGCCTTTTCGGCCAGTGCCGCAAAACCAGCTGCGTCGTGCACGGCGATGTCAGCCAGAACCTTACGGTCCAGGGTGATGTTCGCCTTGAGCAGGCCGTTCATGAAACGGCTGTAGCTCAGGCCGTTGATGCGGGCAGCCGCGTTGATGCGGGTGATCCACAGCGAACGGAAATTACGCTTCTTCTGCTTACGACCGATGTAGGCGTACTGCTGGGCCTTGATGACGGCCTGCTTGGCAACGCGGAACACCTTGCGGCGGGCGTTGTAGTAGCCCTTGGCCAGGGTCAGAATTTTCTTGTGGCGGCGACGCGCCTGTACGCCACGCTTTACTCGTGCCATGGGTCAGTCCTCAGAGGTAGGGAAGCATACGGTTCAAACGGCCTGCGTCTTCTGCACGAACATGGTTCGTTTGACGCAGATTGCGCTTCCGCTTGGTCGACTTCTTCGTGAGGATGTGGCTGCGGTTGGCGTGGCCAGCCTTGAACTTGCCGGAGGCGGTCTTGCGGAAACGCTTGGCCGCCGCCCGGTTGGTCTTGATCTTGGGCATTGCAATGTCCTTGATGATGTTTTGTCACTGACCAGGGCGGTGGCATTGCCACACTTTCCGTCCGTGCCCTTGCCTGCTTGTAAGCCCGGGATCCCCATTGGGAACCAGGCCGGTCCTGTTGCCGTTGAAAAGCTTGAAACCGTTCAAAACAGCAGCCCCGAAAAAACGGGGTCGCCCATTATGCATGGGTTGGGGAACGGGTGCAAGCTGTTGATCGGGCGGGGTTTGCCGGGGTTGGGCCGGAAACCTGAACGGGGCGATGCCCCGTTCGGCCACGCGGCGCGCCCTTATTTCTTCTTCGGCGCGATCATCATGACCATCTGCCGGCCTTCCAGGCGCGGGCGGGACTCGATCACGATGTCCTCGCCCAGATCGGCTTCGATCCGGTTGGCCATTTCGCGACCCAGTTCCTGATGGCTCATTTCACGACCACGGAAGCGGATGTTCACCTTGATCTTGTCACCCTCTTCCAGGAAACCGCGCATCTTGCGCAGCTTGATCTGGTAGTCGCCTTCATCGGTGACCGGGCGGAACTTCACTTCCTTGATCTCGACCTGCTTGGTCTTCTTCTTGGCCTCGTTGGCCTTCTTCTGCGCTTCGAACTTGAACTTGCCGAAGTCCATGATCTTGCACACCGGCGGATCAGCCTGCGGCTGAATCTCGACCAGGTCCAGACCTTCGTCTTCGGCCATCGACAGCGCTTCGTCACGCGTCAACACGCCAATCATTTCACCGTCGCTGCCGATCACGCGTACGCGCGGCACCCGGATTTCCTGATTCTTGCGGTTCTGTTTGTTGTCAGGGGTACTGATATTGCAATCTCCCAGAGGAATCAAACCGGCCCTCGTGGATCATCCACAGGGCCGGGACTTTCTTACACGGACTGTTCTGCCTGCAACCGCTCGACGAACGCCTGGACGGACATGCTGCCCAGATCCTCGCCCGAGCGCGTACGCACGGCTACGGCGCCATTTTCCTTCTCGCGGTCGCCCACCACCAGCAGGTACGGGACCCGCTGCAGCGTATGCTCGCGAATCTTATAACCGATCTTCTCATTGCGCAAATCCGACGTTACCCGGAAGCCTTGATCTGCAAGGGTTTTCGTCACTTCCTGCACGTATTCAGCCTGGGCGTCGGTGATATTGGCCACCACCGCCTGGGTCGGGGCCAGCCAGGCCGGGAACTGGCCGGCATGGTGCTCGATCAGGATGCCGATGAAGCGCTCCATGGAGCCCACGATGGCCCGGTGCAGCATGACCGGGTGCTTCTTCTGGCTGTTTTCGTCCACATACTCGGCGCCCAGGCGGCCAGGCATCATGAAATCGACCTGCATGGTGCCCAGCTGCCAGGTACGGCCGATGGCGTCCTTGAGGTGGTATTCGATCTTCGGGCCGTAGAAGGCGCCCTCGCCCGGCAGCTCCTGCCATTCCACGCCACAGCTGGACAGCGCCGAACGCAGCGCGGCTTCGGCCTTGTCCCAGGTGGCATCGTCGCCCAGGCGCGATTCGGGGCGCAGGGCGATCTTGATCTGGATGTCCTCGAAGCCGAAGTGCTGGTACACCGCCAGCGCCTGCTGGTGGAAGGCGGTCACTTCCGATTCGATCTGCGATTCGGTGCAGAACACGTGGCCGTCGTCCTGGGTGAAACCACGCACGCGCAGGATGCCGTGCAGCGCGCCGGAGGGCTCGTTGCGGTGGCAGGAACCGAATTCACCGTAGCGGATCGGCAGGTCGCGGTAGCTGTGCAGGCCCTGGTTGAACACCTGCACGTGGCCCGGGCAGTTCATCGGCTTGACCGCGTAGGTGCGCTTCTCCGATTCGGTGAAGAACATGTTGTCCTGGTAGTTGTCCCAGTGGCCGGATTTCTTCCACAGGCTCACGTCAAGGATCTGCGGGCAGCGCACTTCGCCGTAGCCGCTCTTCTGGTAAACCTTGCGCATGTACTGCTCGACCACCTGCCACAGCGCCCAGCCCTTGGGGTGCCAGAACACCAGGCCCGGGGCCTCTTCCTGCAGGTGGAACAGGTCCTGCTGCTTGCCGATGCGGCGGTGGTCGCGCATTTCGGCTTCTTCGATGCGCTTGATGTAGGCCTCAAGCTGCTTCTTGTCGGCCCAGGCGGTGCCGTAGATGCGCTGCAGCTGCTCGTTCTGCGCATCGCCACGCCAGTAGGCGCCGGAAATGCGGGTCAGCTTGAAGGCCTTCAGGAAGCGCGTGTTGGGCACGTGCGGGCCGCGGCACATGTCCACGTATTCCTGGTGGTAGTACATGCCCATGGCCTGGATGTCGGCCGGCATGTCTTCGATCAGGCGCAGTTTGTAGTCTTCGCCACGGGCCTTGAAGATCTCCACCACCTCCGCGCGCGGGGTCACCTTCTTGACCACGTCGTAGTCCTGCGCGATCAGCTCGCCCATGCGCTTTTCGATGGCGGCCATGTCGTCCGGGGTGAACGGGCGCTCGGAGTAGATGTCGTAGTAGAAGCCTTCGGCGATGACCGGGCCGATCACCATCTTCACATCCGGGTACAACTGCTTGACCGCATGGCCTACCAGGTGGGCGCAGGAGTGGCGGATGATTTCCACGCCCTCTTCGTCCTTGGCGGTGATGATGCGCAGGCGAGCGTCATGGTCGATTACGTCACTGGCATCGACCAGCGTGCCATCCACCGAACCGGCGATGGTGGCCTTGGCCAGGCCGGCGCCGATCGACTGGGCGACGTCCATGACACTGACGGGGTTTTCGAACTCACGGCGGCTGCCGTCGGGAAGCGTGATCGCAATCATGGCTGGGGCTTTGTGCTGGTGGGCCTGGAAGGCAGGCCGGGAAACGGGGTCGAGGGTGTCCGGGGCGCGGCCGGATAAAAGAAAAGCGCCATGAAGGCGCCTGGGCAAGGGGCCATCATGACGTTCAGCGCTGGGCGGTGGTAGTGCTCATGTCGCACGCTGGACCGGCGCTGGGCGCGGGTCACCTTGTTGCCTCGAGGTGGATGCCCCGATCTTAAACCAAACGCGGGCAAAGCCCAATCTTCGGCAGCCGTGGTAGCGCCGGCCGTTGGCCGGCCCTCATGAACGCTGCGGCATGCCGAGGGCATGCCAACGGCCGGCGCTACCGGCCTGGTGGGTGTCTGAACAGGACTGTGTGGCGAACGAAAACAGCAATGATTACCATGCGCACATTGCCCGCTCCCCTTGCCGGGCCTGCCTTTCCAAGGATCGCGATGTCTTCCGCCGCCCGCCCGGCCGCTGCCACCCTGCCCCGCCAGCTGTGCATTGTCCTGCACGCCGCCCTGTTCGCCGCCCCGGCCGTGGCCCTGGCCCAGCCCAGCGACGCCGCCCGGACCCTGGACACGGTGCAGGTCACCGCCCCCATCGCCACCGATTCGGGCAGCGCGACCAAGACCGATACCCCGCTGCGCGAGATTCCGCAGTCGATCTCGGTCATCACCGACCGCCAGATGCGCGACCGGGGCATCCACGGCGTGGAAGAGGCCGTGTGGTACACCGCCGGCGCGCAGGGCGGCCAGTACGGCGATGACACCCGCAGCGACTGGCTGCTGGTGCGTGGCTTCAAGCCGGCCCGCTACCTGGACGGGCTGGCCAGCGTGGAAGGCACCTGGACCGGCGAATCGCGGATCGAGCCGTACGGGCTGGAGCGCATCGACGTGCTCAAGGGCCCGGCGTCGGTCAACTACGGTGCGATGCCGCCGGGCGGGCTGGTCAACTTCGTCAGCAAGCGCCCGCACGCCAACCAGGCACAGGAAGTGGAGCTGCAGGTGGGCAATTACGGCCTCAAGCAGGCCGCGTTCGATATCGGCGGCGCGCTCAACGACAGCGGCACCGTGCTGTACCGGCTGACCGGGCTGGCGCGCAACAGCGACAACATGATCGACCACGTGCACGACGACCGGTACTACCTCGCCCCAGCCGTGACCTGGACCCCGAACGACGAAAATTCGCTCACCGTACTGGCCCGCTACCAGAAGAACGACACCGTGGAAGCCGGCGGCTTCCTACCCTACGAGGGCACCATGGTGCCGGGCGCGAACGGCCGTTACATCCGCCGCAGCTTCTTCGGCGGCGAGCCGGGCGTGAACGACTACACCAAGGAAACCGCTTCGCTGGGCTACGAGTTCCGCCACGATTTCGGCGATGAAACCGTATTCGCGCAGAACGTGCGCTACACCTGGGCCGAAGTGGACGCCAGCGCCGGCACGCTGGGCCTGTTCGGGCTGGCCGCGCCGGGCAGCACCGAACTGGTGCGCTACTACTACCCGCGCATGAACACTTCGCGCAGCGTTGCCATCGACAACAACCTCACCTTCCGCTTCGCCACCGGCGCGGCCGAACACACGCTGCTGGCCGGGCTGGATTACCGTCGTTCGAAAGACGATTACGCCTCGGCGTTCGCCTTCGGTGCGCCACCGCTGGATGCCTACAACCCGGTGTATGGGGCGCCGGTCACCGTTCCGGATTACACCTCGCGCCAGGTGCAGACCCAGGGCACGCTGGGCCTGTACCTGCAGGACCAGATCCGCATCGACCGCTGGCTGCTCACCCTGGCCGGCCGCCAGGACTGGGTAGGCACCGATACCGACCAGCGCATCGGCACGCCCAGCTCGGCGCACCAGAGCGATGACCAGTTCTCCGGCAAGGTCGGGGTGAACTACCTGTTCGACAACGGGCTCAGCCCGTATGTGAGCTGGTCGCAGTCGTTCCAGACCACCATCGGCACCGATTTCGCCGGCAAGGCGTTCTCGCCCACTACCGGCGAGCAGTTCGAGGCCGGCATCAAGTACCAGCCCGCGGGCGGCAAGCTGCTGCTGACCGCGGCGGTGTACCAGATCGACCAGGACAATACGCTCACCGTCGACCCGGACCACACCCTGTTCTCGATCCAGCAGGGCCAGACCCGCGTGCGCGGTGGCGAGCTGGAAGGCCGCTGGAACATCGGCCAGGGCCTGAGCGTGTACGGCGCGTACACCCACCTGGATGCAAAGGTGCGGCAGAGCACGGATGAAGCCTCGGTGGGCAAGCGCGTGGCGCTGGTGCCCAGGCAGAGCGCCTCGCTGGGCGCCGATTACACCTTCACCCACGGCGTGCTGGGCGGCTTCGGCTTCGGCGGTGGCGTGCGCTACAACGGCGGCATCTACGGCGACATCTACAACGACTGGTATACGCCGTCCTTCACCCTGTTCGACGCGGCCGTGCATTACGACCGCGGCCCGTGGCGGGTGCAGGTCAACGCCAGCAACGTGACCGACAAGGAATACGTGTCGGCGTGCAACAGCAGCACCTGGTGCTACTACGGCTATGCGCGCACCGTTACCGCCAGCGTGCGTTACCAGTGGTGAGTGCCGACACCCTGGCGCTGCTGTATTGCAGCCTGGCCGGCGCTGCGTCGGCGTTTTCGGCATTGGCCTTCTACGCCGCCTCGCCGCACTGCCGCTGGCCGCGCCTGCGCCGTGCCGGGCGGTTGGGCCGCCAGCTTGGGCTGGTGGCCGCGGCCACGTCGCTGTGGCTGTGGATGGGCCAGCTCGGCCTGGCCACCGGCTTGTGCGTCACCCTGGCCGGCTGGATGCTCACCGCGATGGCACTGCCCTACCTTGCCGCCTGGACGCGGCCGGACCCGGAGGCGCGCCGCTGATGTGGGCACGTGCACTGGCCGGCCTGTTGGCGGGCTTCTTCGTGGCGGCTGCGGCCACCGGTCTGATCACCTGGCTGCCGCCGGGCCCGTGGCAGTCGGTGATCGTGCCCAGCATGGTCGCCTTCATTCCGCTGTGGATGCTGGCCGCACTGTGGGCGTTCGCGTTCCGTACCGGCCTGCGTGCCTGGCTCTGGCTGAGTGCCAGCGCCGTGTCCGGTTTCGGCCTGCTGTGGCTGCTGCGCCACTTCCATTGGGTGCAGTGAGGCCCATTCGATGAAATTCAGTTCGCTCACCCTGCGTACCTTCACCACCGTGCACACCTGGGTTGGCCTGGTGGCCGGCTTTGCGTTGTTCGTGGCGTTCTATGCCGGCGCCATCACCGTGTTCCACCACGACCTGCCGCTGTGGCAGTCGCCACAGGCGATGAACCAGCCGGCGCAGACGCTGGACGATGCGCAGCGCCTGCTCGACGGCGTGCTGGCCAAACACCCCGATGCGCGCAGGCACGTTGGCATGACCTTCCCCGGCGCGGAAACGCCGCAGTCCATCGCGTACTGGCAGGACGCCAAGGGCACCTGGCTGTTTGCATGGGCCGACCATGTCGATGGCAGCCCTACTCCGCCGCAGGCCGGGCTGGCCGAACTGGTCAACGAACTGCACTACACGCTGGGGCTGCCGGTGGCCGGCATCTATTTGATGGGCGTGGTGAGCCTGCTGTATGGACTGGCGCTGCTGTCCGGGCTGGTGATCCACCTGCCCAAGCTGGTGGGCGACCTGTTCGCGCTGCGCCCGGGCCGCAACCTCAAGCAGATGTGGCAGGACGCGCACAACGTGATCGGCGTGCTCAGCCTGCCGTTCCACCTGTTGTTCGCGGTCACCGGCGCGCTGCTGTGCCTGATGTTCCTGCAGATGGCCGCGCTCAACCCACTGATCTACGACGGCAAGCTGCTGGCGGCGTTGCCGGGCGCCACCGACACCGCGCCGATCCGCGCGCCCGCCAACGAGCCGGTGCGTGCCGGCAGCCTGGCGATGCTGCATGCGCGTGCGATTGCGGTAGCGAATGACAAGGGACAGGCGGTGTTCGAGCCGGCCTACCTGAAGCTGGCCAATGCCGGTGACCGAAACGCCGTGATCGAAATCACCGGCGATGGCGGCGTGTCGCTGGGCCCGCTGGGCGCGGTGGCGATGGATGCCAATACCGGCGATGTGCTGCACACCCAGCTGCCGGGGCATCGCGATGCCAACCACGCCACGTTGGCGGCGGCGTATGCGCTGCACTTCGGCGAATTCGGCAACGGGCTGGTGGCGTGGCTGTACTTCGTGCTCGGCCTGGGCGGGGCGTTCCTGTTCTATTCGGGCAACCTGCTGTGGATCGAGTCGCGCCGCAAGCGTCGCCAGGCCCCCCAGGGCCGCGCCCAGGTGAACATGGCACGGGCCACGGTGGGGGTATGCATCGGGCTGTGCGTGGCGATATCGGCGGCGTTCGTGAGCGTGCAGGTGCTGGAGCACGTGGCACCGGCGCACGCCGATGCGGGGATGCGCTGGACCTGCTTCCTGGTGTGGGGCGGCTGCGCCCTGTGGGCCGCGCTGCGGGCACCGTCCAGGGCAGCGGTGGAGCTGCTGTGGGCGGCGGCGCTGGTGACCGCGCTGATCCCGGTGGTGCACGGGGCAATGAGCGGGCTGTGGCTGTGGACCAGTGCCGCGCGTGGTTACTGGCCGCTGTTCTGGGTGGACGGCGTGGCGCTGGCGATGGCGCTGGGCTTTGCCGCCATGGCTCGCGCAACGCAGCGCCGGGCCGTAAACGGCGACCCCAACAGCGTGTGGGCGCACCCTGCTGTAGACGCCTGAAAAACGCGTAGAGCCACGCAGGGCGTGGCTCTACGGGCGATTTCAGAATTCTTCAGGCGATATTCCAGCACTTCAGACGGGCTGCTGGCGTAGTGGGTTCCTCACCCCAAGGAACTCCACCCATGCATCGAACCCTGCCCGCCCTGTTGCTGGCGCTCGCCGCCTGCCTGCCCCTCACGGCCCCGGCCGCCCCGCCGAAGCTGGACCCGGCCCCTCTGGCCGCGCTGGAGGCGGCCATCGCCCGCGAGGACATCAAACAGGTCACCAGCGTGTTGTTGCTGGTCGATGGCACGGTGGCCTACGAACACTATTTCAACGGTGCCGATGCCGAAACGCTCAACGACGTACGCTCGGCCAGCAAAAGCGTGACCTCGCTGCTGGTGGGGGCGGCCATCGGCGACGGGCACCTGCCGGGCGTGCAGGCGCGTGTCTACGACTACTTCCCGGAGTTCACCGCGCAGCACCCGGTCGACCCCCGCCTGCGCGGCACCACACTGGAAGACCTGCTGACCATGAGCAGCCTGTGGGAATGCGATGACCAGAATCAATTTTCCGCCGGCAACGAAGAGCGCATGTACGTGACCGAGCGCTGGCTGGACTTCGCGCTGGCGCTGCCGGTCAAGGGATTCGCGCCGTGGATGACCCGCCCCGAGGACAGCCCGCACGGGCGCGCGCACGCCTACTGCACGGCCAATTCATTCGTGCTGGGCGCGGTGGTGGAACAGGCCACGAAGATGCCGCTGGCCGACTATGCCGCGCAGGCCCTGGAGCGCCCGCTGGGCATCACCCGCAGCCACTGGAACCGCTCACCCGAGGGGATCGGCATGGGCGGCGGCGGCACCCGCTACCGCACCCGTGATCTGGCCCGGCTGGGCGAGCTGGTGATGGCTGGCGGCCGCTGGCAGGGCAAGCAGCGGGTGCCTGCCGACTACATCGCGGCCATGATCCGCCCGCAGGCGCAGACCGACGACGGCAGCGACTACGGCTACCAGTGGTGGGGCCTGAAGCTGCCGGTGGACGGGAAGGAAACCACGGTATGGGCGATGTCGGGCAACGGCGGCAACTATGTGTTCGTGATGCCGGAGAAGAAGCTGGTCGCGGTGGTGACCAGCAAGGCCTACAACCGCAGCTACGCCCATCCCCAGTCGCGCCGCGTGCTTACCGAGTTCCTGTTGCCGGCGTTGCGCTGAGGCCCTTCAGGTCATCGGGGCGCCAGGACGCTGCCAGTACCTGCGCCCGCTGCGCGGCCACGTCCGCTTCGATCCGGGCCAGCAGGCGCTCCCATCCGGGCGCCTGCCGCAGGGGGGCGAACAGCGGGGTGACGCGCAGCCACGCGGCGTCGCGGAAGCCGGTGTCCACCGCGCGGTGCAGGTCGGCGATGGCCGCGCCCGCATCACCCTGCGCCTGGTGCAGCAGGGCCCGTTCCACGGCTGCGTCCGACCAGCCGTCGTCAGCCTGCGCGGTCACCTCGCGCAGACGCGCGGCAATCCATTCCGGGGACGGCGTGCCACTCCCCTGCTGCAGGCCGGCCAGGGTCTTTCCCAGCGACTGCAGCGGGCGCAGCAGGCGCCCCTGCTCGAAGGCCTCTGCCGCACCTTGCCGGTCGCCACCCATCAACAGCAGTTCGCCGTGCAGGCGCAGCAGCTGTGGATGTGGGGTGCCGCGCGCGAGCGCCTGGTCCAGCGCCTGTCGCGCCTTGTCCTGCTCGCCCATGTTCATCAGCGCACGCGGCCATGCAATGTTGCTGAAGACATTGTCCGGGTACAGCTGGAAGTTGCGCGCATGGCGGCGTGCGGCGGCGTCGGTGAAGCCAAGCAGTTCCAGTTCGCGGGCGACCTGCACGTCGCGGAAGCGGATCCGCTCGGGCGCGCGCAGCGCGAGGTTGGCCTTGAGCGCCTCCGCCAGGTGGCCCTGCTCCTGCTGCAGGTAGGCCAGCGAGGCGCGGGTGCGCTCATCGTCGGGATCGCGCAGCAGCGCCTGCTCGTAATCGGCAATCGCCTGCGGCATTGCGCCAAGGCAATCATGGGCGTACCCGCGCAGCGCATGCGCGGCTGCGTCGTCAGGAGCCGCCTGCAACACCTGCCCGGCCAGCTGCAGTGCCTCCTGCGCGTTCCCCGGCTTGCCGTTGAACAGGCAGGCATCGGCAGCCAATGCACGCGCCAGGCCGCGCCGTGCGGCGCTGGAATCGGGGTCGATCTGCAGCGCCTGGCGGTACAGGGTGATCGCACGCTCGTTGTTGCTGGCCTGGCCGATGCCGGCGTAATACGCGGCGCGCTGCAGTACCGGATCGGCCGGTGAGCGCGTCGCGCTTCCCGGCCACGCGACGATGATGGCGATGGCGGCGCCGGCAGCACCCACGCCCGCCGCCAGCCAAGCCCAACGCCGGTGCGGGCTTCGTTGCGATCCTTCCGTCGTCGTCGCTGTCGGCGTTTCCGGTGCGCACGCCTGCAGCGGCGCGCACAACTGGTAACCGCGACCCCGCACGGAGCGCACGTAGCGCGGCTGGCGGCCGTCATCGCCCAACGCCTGGCGCAGCAGTTTCACCCGCTGGCTGATCGCATCCTCGCCCACCACGGCCGGCGCCCAGACCTGCCGTGCCAGCGTATCGAAGTCGACCACATCGGTGCCGTGCTCCAGCAGGCAGTCCAGCAACCGCCAGCTGAGCCCGCTCACCGGCAGCATCACGTCACCGCGCCGCACCTGCTGCGAGGCGCGGTCGATGTGCAGATCCAGTAGCCGGATGCCGGTCATGGCCCAAGCATAGCGGTAGAGCCACGCCCTGCGTGGCTGCGTGGTGTTCCGCAAGAGCCCGCCACGCAGGGCGTGGCTCTACGGGTGGGCCATGGCCTTCAGCAGACTACCTTCATCGTCGTCGCCGGTCAGTTCCCAGGTGAACACGCCGCGCAGGTTCTGCTCTTTGGCATAGTCGGCGCGTAACGCGATCGAGGCCGGGTCTTCGTAGCTGATGAACACCTTGTCGGCGGCGTTGTACAACCACGGTGACTGCGCCATCGGATGCCAGTGCCGCTGCCAGCCGGGCTTGCCCAGGAACTCCTGCTTGATGCGGCGCCATTCGCCTGCATCGAACGGGGCGCTGTAGGGCTGGTACAGGCCATCGGCAGATTCGGTGGTGACCTTGAAGCCGCGCCCGTAGAACGGCACGCCCAGCACCAGCTTGTCGTTGGGCACGCCATGCTGGCGGTAGTACTGCACGGCGCCTTCCACGTTGTTCCAGCGGCGTTGTTCCGGTGCGAGCGGGTCCTGCGGCACCTCGCGCAGCGGCGCGTTGAAGGTGGACACCTTGGAGAAGCCGGTGCCCATGTCGTAGCTCATCAGGTTGATGAAATCGAGCGCCTTGCCCAGTTCCTTCAACTCATAGCTGAGCGCGGGATCGTACGGGCCGTCGGTCTGTACGCGACCGGCCGGCAGTGCGGCGGTCAGCAGCCGATGTGGACCCTTGCCGCCATCCAGCGCATCAAGCTGGCGGCGGAATTCCTGCACCAGCAGGGTCATGTTGCGGCGATCCTGCGGGCGATCAGTGATCTCCAGTGGGCCACCGGAGACCGGGAATTCCCAATCGATATCCACACCGTCGAAGCTGCCGCGATGCTGCTCGAAGAACATCGCAACGCACGAGCGCACGAAACGTTCGCGGCTCTGTGCCGTCAGCGCGGCATCGGAGAAGCCGCCGGCGTTCCAGCCGCCGATGGAGATCAGGGTGTGCAGCTGCGGGTGTTCGCGCTTGAGCGCGGCCAGTGCCTTGAAGTGCGCTGCAGCGCCGTCGTCCACCACGCACTTGCCGTCGTCGATGCGCGCGAACGCGTAGAACAGATGGGTCAGCGTATCGGCGGGAATGGACGCCACTGGATAGCGCTCGGCCGAACCGCCCGGATAGTAGGCCCCGATCACCGCATTCGGCGCCGGGGCGGCAAGGCTGGCGAGCGGAAGCGCGACCGCGAGGGCGGTAGCCAACAGGAAAGCAGACAGGCGGTACATGGCGACTCCGTGGAGAGGAATGGGCCAACGTTAACAAGGCGCAGGCCGTCATGGCCGGATGTCCTGCGAATCTGTCCGGCGGACACGTCCCGTTGCTGTGGACGGGAAACGCAATGACTGCACAAGGGCCCTCGCGGTAAAGCAGACGCGGCTGCCGGTGGGGCAAGCGACGGGCCGCAAGCCATGCCCCGTCGCGGCCGGCAGGTCCCTGGCAAAGTAAAGGAGGAGGCCGTCGCCGCCAGGCGTCGGCCGGGGGACATCTTCACAGGGGCCTACCGGCCGCGGCGGGGCTCTGAACGCTCGCGACGACCCTGATCGAAGATCGTGCGCCAAGCAAAAAAAACGGGCCCGAAGGCCCGTATTTTTTCAAGGGGTGACGACCAACGGTATGCCCGCCCAGTGGGCGGGCCCCCTTCGGGCCGTCGGCAAGCGACGTTGACAACGGCTCTGCCGTTGTCTGCGTCACCTACCTCGTTTCGCGGTCGATTATTCAGCCGAGGCGCCTTCGCCTTCCTCGACGGCCTTCATCGACAGGCGGATACGGCCCTGCTTGTCGACTTCCAGCACCTTGACCTTGACCACGTCGCCTTCCTTCAGCTTGTCGCCGACCTTTTCAACGCGCTCGCTGGAGATCTGCGAGACGTGCACCAGGCCGTCCTTGCCCGGCAGGATGGTGACGAACGCACCGAAGTCCATGATCTTGGCGACCTTGCCTTCGTAGATGCGGCCCGGCTCGACGTCCGAGGTGATCTGCTCGATGCGGGCCTTGGCGGCCTGCGCAGCGATGGCATTGACCGAGGCGATGACGATGGTGCCGTCGTCCTGGATGTCGATCTGGGTGCCGGTTTCCTTGGTGATGGCCTGGATGGTGGAACCACCCTTGCCGATCACTTCGCGGATCTTGTCCGGGTGGATCTTGATGGTCAGCAGGCGCGGCGCGTAGTCCGACAGCTCCTGGCGCGGAGCGGTCAGGCCGTGGGCCATTTCACCCAGGATGTGCAGACGGCCAGCCTTGGCCTGCTGCAGTGCCTGCTTCATGATTTCTTCGGTGATGCCTTCGATCTTGATGTCCATCTGCAGGGCGGAGATGCCCTCAGCGGTACCGGCGACCTTGAAGTCCATGTCGCCCAGGTGGTCTTCGTCACCCAGGATGTCGGACAGGACGACAAAGCGCTCGCCTTCCTTGACCAGGCCCATGGCGATACCGGCAACCGGCGACTTGACCGGCACGCCGGCGTCCATCAGGGCCAGCGAGGAACCGCAGACCGAGGCCATCGACGAGGAACCGTTCGACTCGGTGATTTCCGAGACGACGCGGATGGTGTACGGGAAGGCTTCCAGCGACGGCATCACTGCCAGCACGCCGCGCTTGGCGAGGCGGCCGTGGCCGATTTCGCGACGCTTCGGGCCCATCATGCGGCCGGTCTCACCCACCGAATACGGGGGGAAGTTGTAATGGAACAGGAAGTTGTCCTTGTACTCGCCGGACACGGCGTCGATCACCTGGCCGTCGCGGGCGGTACCCAGCGTGATGGTCACGATGGCCTGGGTCTCGCCACGGGTGAACAGCGAGGAGCCGTGCACGCGCGGCAGGATGCCGGTCTTCACGGCGATCGGGCGGACGGTGTCCAGCGCGCGGCCGTCGATGCGGACCTTGGTGTCGAGCACCGAGTTGCGCATGGTGCTGTATTCCAGCTCGCCGAATTCCTTCGACAGCTCGGCCGGGTTCCAGCCTTCAGCGGCCACGCGGCCCGCCAGCGACTCGGTCACGTCCTTCTTGATCGCCGAGATGGCGTCGCGGCGCTGCAGCTTGTCGCGCACCTGGAAGGCTTCGCCCAGGCGCGGGCCGATGGCTTCCTGCAGGGCGCTGATCAGCACGTCGTTCTTGGCCGGGGCGACCCAGGTCGACGGCTTGGTGCCGGCTTCCACGGTCAGCTCGTTGATGGCGTTGATGACCTTCTGCATTTCGCGGTGACCGAAGGTCACGGCGCCCAGCATCACGTCTTCGGACAGCAGCGCGGCTTCGGATTCGACCATCAGCACGGCGTTGGCGGTACCGGCCACCACCAGTTCCAGCTCCGAATCCTTCAGTTCGGTCACGGTCGGGTTGAGGATGTACTCACCGTTCTTGTAACCCACCTTGGCAGCGGCGATCGGACCCTTGAACGGGGTACCGGCCAGCGACAGTGCAGCCGAGGCGCCGATCAGCGCGGCGATGTCGCCGTCGATGTCCGGGTTCAGCGACATGACCGTGGCGATGATCTGCACTTCGTTCTTGTAGTCTTCCGGGAACAGCGGACGGATCGGACGATCGATCAGGCGCGAGATCAGCGTCTCCTTCTCGGTCGCGCGGCCTTCGCGCTTGAAGAAGCCACCCGGGATACGGCCACCGGCGTAGAACTTCTCCTGATAGTCACAGGTCAGCGGGAAGAAGTCCTGGCCCTCACGCGCGCTCTTGGCAGCCACGGCGGAGACCAGCAGCACGGTGTCGTCGAACTTGACGATGACGGCGCCACCGGCCTGACGGGCGATTTCGCCGGTCTCAAGCGTGACGGTGTGCTTGCCGTACTGGAAGGTTTTGGTGATTTTTGCCACGGGGGATGTCCTTGGGGAGATGCTGTCTTCGAATGGACCGCGGGCGACCCTTGCCGCCGACGGGTGACCGGAAGTCCGGTCCTGGCGTTTGATTCGGTACTGCCAAAACAAAACCGCGGCGCATTCCTGCGCCGCGGTCGGGGTTCGTGCTTAGCGACGCAGGCCGAGCTTTTCGATCAGGGCCTTGTAACGCGGGGCGTCTTTCTTCTTCAGGTAGTCCAGCAGGCTGCGGCGGCGGTTGACCATCTGCAGCAGACCGCGGCGGCTGTGGTGATCCTTCTTGTGGGTCTTGAAGTGGCCGGTCAGCAGTTCGATGCGGGCGGTCAGCAGGGCGACCTGCACTTCCGGGGAACCGGTATCGGCGGCGCTGCGCTTGTTGTCTTCAATGACCTTCTGGGTGTCGATCGACATATCTGTTTTCTCTTGGATGCGTGGCCCGCAGAAACGCCCCATTGGCGTACCGCGCGACTCGCCGTTAACGAAAGGATGAACCCGCAGACGCGGGGAAGCCTGAAAAGGCCGCGAAATTGTAACGTTCGCAGCCCCCCGGAACAAGCGCCGGGTGGGTCCGGGTCAGAGGTTGAAGCGGCGCTGGGGGGACAGCCGGCCGGTCTGGTCGACCTCGCCAAGCCCCTGGATCCGGTCCTCCGGGCCATACACGGCCACGGTACCGGGCGGCCAGGCCGGATCGCGCAGGCGCTGGCCCACGCAGAAGCGCGGCGCCTGTTCAGCATCCAGATCGACCCGCGGATAGTCGGCCAGGCCGGCCGCCAACGGCAGCAGCAGCGCCTCCATGGCAGGCTCGTCGCCCCGCTCCGCCAAGGCGCGCAGGGTGTCCAGGCTGACCATGGGGACGTCGCGGAACGGGTCCACCCAGAGCCGGCGCAGGCCGGCAATGTGCGCACCACAGCCCAGCGCTTCGCCCAGGTCGCGGGCCAGGCTGCGGATATAGGTGCCTGAACCGCAGGTCACGCGCAGCGACAGCCGGGTCGGCTGCTGGTCCAGGACCTCGATGGCATGGACCTCCACATCGCGTTCGGGCGCGTCGATGGTCTCGCCCCGGCGGGCCTTCAGGTACAGCGGTTCACCCCCCTGCTTGAGCGCCGAGAAAATCGGGGCGCGCTGACGTATCCGGCCCTTCAGGGAGGCCAGGGCCACTTCAAGCTGGTCGCGGCTGATCGACGGTACCGCGCGCTCCAGCAGCACGCTGCCGTCGGCATCGTCGGTATCGGTGGTCTGGCCCAGCACGATGTCGGCGTCATAGGCCTTGGCCGCGCCCAGCAGCAGGCCGGCAATCTTGGTGGCTTCGCCGAAGCACAGCGGCAGCAGGCCGGTGGCCAGCGGGTCCAGGCTGCCGGTGTGGCCGCCCTTTTCAGCGCGGAACAGGCGGCGCGCCACCTGCAGCGCGGCGTTGGAGCTCATGCCGGTGGGTTTGTCGAGCAGGAGGATGCCGTCCAGGCGACGGAAGGTGATTCTGGTCATGGTGGCGATTATCGTAGCGCCGGGCTCTGCCCGGCTGTGCGCGGACCGGGGGTCGGCGCGAAGGACAGCCACGCAGGGCGTGGCTCTACGGCGGAACGCCGGGCAGAGCCCGGCGCTACGTCATTTGGTTTCGTCGTCGCCGTCTTCGGCTTCGCGGTTCTTTTCGGCCGCGAGCGTGTCGGGCAGGTCGCGCAGGAGGTTGTCGATGCGCTCGCCACGGTCGACCGAATCGTCGTAGTGGAAGTGCAGTTCCGGCACGTGGCGCAGCTTCATGGCCTTGGCCAGGTCCATGCGCAGCTCCCAGGCCAGCTCCTTCAGCCCCTTCATCGCCTCGGCCGCACGTTCGGGCATCAGCGCGGTGACGAAAATCTTGGCATGGGCCATGTCACGGGTGATTTCGACGTCGGAAACGCTCACCGAAGGCAAGCCGTGCACGCGCACAAGGTTATGTACGAGCGTACCCAGCTCACGGCGGATCTGGGCGGAAACACGGTCGGTTCGATGGAAGGTTTTTGGCACGAGGAGCTCTTTGAATGGGTATACGGGGCAGGGCCCGACCGTGGGTCGGGCCCTGTTTCACATTACAGGGTACGCGGCACTTCGATACGCTCGAAGCACTCGATCTGGTCGCCCGGCTTGACGTCGTTGTAAGCCTTCACGCCGATACCGCATTCGGTACCGTTGCGGACTTCGTCGACGTTTTCCTTGAAGCGGCGCAGCGATTCCAGCTCGCCTTCGAACACCACCACGCTGTCGCGCAGGACGCGGATCGGCTTGCTGCGCTTGACCGTGCCTTCGATGACCATACAGCCGGCCACCGCACCGAACTTGGAGCTGCGGAACACGTCGCGGACCTGGGCGACACCGATGATCTCTTCGCGGATTTCCACCCCGAGCAGACCGGAGGCCACCTGCTTCACCTGATCGATCACGTCATAGATGATCGAGAAGTAACGCAGGTCCACGCCGTTGGATTCAATGATGCGACGCGCCGAAGCGTCCGCACGCACGTTGAAGCCGATGACGGTGGCCTTGGAGGCAACCGCCGAGTTGGCGTCCGATTCGGTGATGCCGCCCACGCCGGAGTGGATCACGTTGATGCGGATGTCTTCGTTGGACAGCGCAACCAGTGCCTGGCTCAGCGCCTGCACCGAACCCTGCACGTCGGCCTTGATCACCAGGTTCAGCACCTGCTGGCCATCGCCCTTGCCCAGGGTTGCCATGATGTCTTCCATGCGGCTGCCGGCCGACTGCACCAGGCGCGATTCACGGCGCTTGATTTCGCGCTGCTGCGCGACGTCCTTGGCCAGGCGCTCGTCCTCGACCACGACGAAGTCATCGCCTGCATCCGGCACGCCGGACAGACCCAGCACCTGCACCGGGATGGACGGGCCAGCCTGGTCGGGCTGCTTGCCGGTCTCATCGAACAGCGCACGCACGCGGCCGTACTGGATACCGCAGACCAGGTAGTCGCCCTTCTTCAGCGAACCCTGCTGCACCAGCACGGTGGCGATCGGGCCGCGGCCCTTGTCCAGCGAGGACTCGATGACCACGCCGCTGGCGCGGCCATCGGCCACGGCCTTCAGTTCCAGCAGTTCGGCCTGGATCGAAATCGCGTCCAGCAGGTCGTCGATACCGAGACCGGCCTTGGCCGAAATTTCCACCATCTGGATGTCGCCGCCGAAGTCTTCGGACACGACCTGCTCGGCGAGCAGTTCGTTCTTGACCCGCATCGGGTCGGCGCCGGACTTGTCGATCTTGTTGATGGCCACGATCAGCGGCACACCGGCGGAGCGGGCATGCTGGATCGCTTCCTTGGTCTGCGGCATGACACCGTCGTCGGCCGCTACCACCAGCACCACGATGTCGGTCAGCTTGGCACCGCGGGCACGCATCGAGGTGAACGCGGCGTGGCCCGGGGTATCCAGGAAGCTGATGACGCCCTTGGGCGTTTCAACGTGGTACGCACCGATGTGCTGGGTGATGCCGCCGGCTTCGCCGGTGGCGACCTTGGTGCGGCGGATGTAATCCAGCAGCGAGGTCTTGCCGTGGTCGACGTGGCCCATGATGGTGACCACCGGCGGACGCGAAACGGCTTCGCCCTGCTCGCCTTCGTTCAACGCCAGCAGCGCGTCTTCGGCGTCGTTGGTGTTGGCGCGGATCACGTTGTGGCCGAGTTCTTCGGTCACCAGCGCCGCAGTGTCGTGGTCGATGGTCTGGGTGATGGTGGCCATCACGCCCATCTTGAACAGCGCCTTGACCACATCGCCGCCCTTCAGGGCCAGCTTCTGGGCCAGGTCGGCCACGGTGATGGTGTCGCCGATGGTGACGTCACGCACGATCGGTGCGAGCGGACGTTCGAAACCATGGGCACCACCGCCGCTGCGCGACTGGTTGCTGTCACGACGACCGCCGTGCTGCACGCGACCGCCCGGACGACCGCGCGAGTTGCTGTTGTTGCCGCGACGCGCGCGATCGGCGGCCGACAGATGCAGCTGACCGGCGAAGCGGTTGCCACCATCGTCGTCGCGCTTGGCGCCCGGGCGGTTGTTGTTGTTGTTGTTCGAGTTGCGATCGTCTGCACGCGCAGCCGGACGGGCCGGGGTCGGCGCGGACGGACGCGCGGCACGTGCCGGCGCTTCGCTGGCGGCCGGGCGGGCAGCCGCCACCGGTGCCGGCGGGGCGTTCTTCGCGGCTTCAGCAGCGGCTTCGGCAGCCTTGCGCTCGGCTTCGGCGCGTTCCTTGGCGTCGATCTCTTCCTGGCGCTTGCGTGCGATTTCTTCATCGCGCGCACGGTCCTTTTCGGCCAGTGCACGCTGCTCGTCCAGATTGCGCTGGCGGGATTCCTCCAGCTTGCGCAGGATGTCGGCGCGCTCCTCATCCGGCGTCATCGCCTTGCCACTGGCGTCCTTGGTGTAGGTGCGCTTCTGGCGCACTTCAACATTGACGGTGGTCTTGCTGCGGCCGGCGCTGACGGTCACTTCCTGCAACTTGCGACGGTTGAGGGTGATCTTCTTCGCAGCCTCGTCGGCACTCTCGACGGGCTGCTCGGTCTTGCCATGCGAACGACGAAGGAAGCCCAGGAGCTTCACCTTCTCGGTGCTGGTCACGACCTGGTCGGGACCGCTGAACTTCATGCCGGCTTCGGCAAGCTGTTCAAGCAGTTTTTCGACCGGCGTATTGACCAGTTCGGCAAGCTTGCGGATGGTGGTTTGCTGCGACATTCGGATCCTATGATCTGGTTGGCGCTCCTCCGAAACGGGCGAAGGCAGCGCGGAGTCTAAGCCCTGATCGGGTCAGGGCACTGTTCATCGCTGGCTCATTCGCCGCGCTCCAGGCGGGCGATCTCCTCGGCTCGGGCGGCAAGGATCAGGGCGGCGGCGCGCTCCTGGTCCATGTCCTCGATACCGAACTCGAGGATCTCATCGGCGGCCAGGTCCGACAGGTCCTCACTCGTACGCACGCCATGGCCGGCCAGGGCGTAGGCGGTTGCCTCGTCCATGCCTTCCAGGGCGAGCAGGTCTTCGGACGGCGAACCATCTTCCAGACCCTCCTCCACCGCAAGCGCTTCGTTGAGCAGCGCATCGCGGGCACGGGCACGCAGCTCTTCGACGATGTCTTCGTCGAAGCCTTCCACGGCCAGCAGTTCGCCGACCGGGACGTAGGCGATTTCTTCCACGGTGTTGAAGCCTTCGGTCACCAGGATGGCGGCGATTTCTTCATCCACTTCCAGCTTGTCCATGAACAGCTGGCGGGCAACGCCCTGCTCTGCCTCGGACTTGGCGGTCACCTGGTCCTGGGTCATCACATTGAGCTGCCAACCGGTCAGGCGGCTGGCCAGGCGCACGTTCTGGCCGCCCTTGCCGATCGCCTGGGCCAGGCGCTCTTCAGCCACGGCCAGGTCCATCGAGTGCTTGTCTTCATCGACGATGATGGACTGCACTTCCGCCGGCGCCATCGCATTGATGACGAAGTTGGCGGGGTTGTCGTTCCACAGCACGATGTCCACGCGCTCGCCATTGAGCTCGTTGGACACCGCCTGCACGCGCGAACCGCGCATGCCGATGCAGGCGCCGATCGGATCGGTGCGCGCATCGTGGGCGAGCACGGCGATCTTGGCGCGGTCGCCCGGGTCGCGTGCACAGGCCTTGATCTCGACCAGGCCCTGGCCTACTTCCGGCACTTCCAGCTTGAACAGCTCGATCATGAATTCCGGGGCGGCGCGGCTGATGAACAGCTGCGGGCCACGCGGTTCCGAGCGGACTTCGGCCAGGTAACCGCGCACGCGGTCGCCAGCGCGCAGCACGTCGCGCGGAATGCCCTTGTCCTTCGGGATGAAGGCCTCGGCGTTGCCGCCCAGGTCCACGTAGATGTTGCCGCGCTCGGCGCGCTTGACCACGCCGGTAACCAGCTCGCCCACGCGGTCCTTCCACGCATCGACCACCTGCTGGCGTTCGGCTTCACGCACGCGCTGGACGATCACCTGCTTGGCGGCCTGCGCCGCGATGCGGCCGAAGTCCGGGTTTTCGATCTGTTCTTCGATGTAATCGCCCACTTCCACGCCTTCGGCTTCGTCGATGGCATCCATCAGGCGAATCTGGCGGTCCGGCGATTCCATCACCACGTCATCGGCCACCACTTCCCAGCGGCGGAAGGTTTCGTAGGTGCCGTCCTTGTGGTCGATCGACACGCGCGCCAGCACTTCCTCATCGGGATAGCGCTTCTTCGCGGCCGACGCCAGTGCTGCTTCGATCGCATCGAAGATCACTTCACGCGGAACGCCCTTTTCATTGGCGACCGCATCCACTACCAGCAAAAGTTCCTTGCTCATTGTTGGCTCACTCCGCGCGCGGCTTCTTGGCCGCCGGCTCGTTGGATGGTTTCTTGTTCGCCTTGCCACCCTGCTTGGGTGCCGGGCCAGTCGGTTTGGTCGGAGCCAGGCCGAGGGCGGCCCAGTCCGGCATGATGCGTGCCTTCTCGATATTCTCGATGTCGGCGGTAAACGGGGAATTGTCGACCTTGAAAGTGACCGTCTTCTGCTCGGCATCGACACCGAGGATTTCGCCCTGCAGGCGACGACGGCCGTCCTGTGGCAGCTTCAAGGTGACCTTTGCGGACTCGCCGACGGCACGTTCGAAATGATCGAAGGTGAACAGCGGGCGGTCCACGCCGGGCGAGGACACTTCCAGCGTGTAATTGGCGGTGATCGGGTCTTCCACGTCCAGCTGGGCCGACACTTCGCGGCTCACGCGCTCGCAGTCGTCGATGTTGACCACGCGCTCGGGCTGTTCGGCCAGCGGCACGTCGATATACAGGCGCAGCGTGGCGCCACCCGGGGCGGTCAGATACTCCACACCCAGCAGCTCGAGACCCAGCGACTGAACGGTGGGGGCGAGCAGATTCGCGATTTCGGTTGCCTTGTCGCTCACAGTCTGCCTTGATTCATTGAAAGAGATGCTGGCCCGGCGCAGTACCTGGAGCCCGGAAACAACAAAGGGCCCGCTGGGCCCCTTGTCCGGTACAACTCCGGTCATGCTGGATTCCGGTTGCAGATCACGCGCGGTGCGTGATGCTGCGAGCCCAGCCGTCCGGGGGGTCACGACTACCTGAAGGGAAGTCGCACGGCCCGGAAGCCGGTCGCGGGACGGTCCACATTCCAGAGAATGGGCCCAGTCAGGTAGTCCGCTAAGCCGTGGATGATAGCCGTTGCACTGCGCTGGTGCAACGGGCGGGGACGCCAAACGGGTCAATCCGACGGTCCATTCATCTTCATGACGCGCTGCCCGCCCCTGCCCGCGCCGTGCCAGCCTCCCCTCCGGCCGTCCCAACGAAAAAAGCGACCCCGTTGCCGGAATCGCTTTTTCGTCTACTGCATCTGCACTGCAGATTTTCTGTGGTAGCGGGGGCAGGATTTGAACCTGCGACCTTCGGGTTATGAGCCCGACGAGCTGCCAGACTGCTCCACCCCGCAGCAGAAGCGGAATTGTAATGGATGCGCGCGCGCGGCGCAACCCATGCATCACCGTGGCAGCACGGCCCTGCCCTTTCGTTGCAGCCAACGCCCAGGAAAGAACGCTGACGACTGCGCTCAGGCGTCGAACTCAAGCGAGTCGTAACTGGGCAGCGTCGACCGGTCATAGCCGGGCGCCGGGTCGCGCCACGCAGCACGTCGCGCCACGATCCTGCGCATGGCGTAATGCCACCTCCCGACAGGTGTTCTGACCTGCATCATGGCGTCAATGAGCAATATTCCGTTCACATCGACCGGGGCGTTCGCGCTGAGGAATCCGCTCGGGTTCTGCCCCGTCGTGTAAGCAGGGGACGGATACTGCTTCAGCGGCGGCGGCGTCCAGTCCCAGGCACCTTCTGGGCCAAACGCCGCACCGCCATCCTCAACGGCACACTCAGTCGCCTGGTCGGACTGCGGTACAGACTCTCCGCACTCTAGCGCCGCGGACGTGCAACGCAGAACGGCGACCCGAGGGTCGCCGTTCTGGTGCTGGATATCTGACATCCAGCAATACAACTTGGTAGCGGGGGCAGGATTTGAACCTGCGACCTTCGGGTTATGAGCCCGACGAGCTGCCAGACTGCTCCACCCCGCAGCAGAAGTGGTTGAGTTGATCTCTTACCGCAACGATGTTCTGGCGAAACCGCTGCATCAACAACTCAGGAAACGAATATTACACGAACTGCGCAGCTTTGTATCGCTTTTTATGCAAGATGCGCAAAAGCCTGCTGGCACCACACCATGATCGGGTTCCAGGCCAGGCCCAGTGCCAGCAGCGCCAGGGCATTCACGCCCAGCACCACACCCAGCACGCGGTCGTTGTTGGCCGGCAGCGGCTCGCCCACCGGCTCATCGAAGTACATGACCTTGATGACGCGCAGGTAGTAGAAGCAACCGATCACCGCGCAGATCACGCCAAGAATGGCCAGCCACAGCATGCCACCGTTGATGGCCGCGCCCAGCACCGCCAGCTTGGTCCAGAAGCCCAGGAACGGCGGGATGCCGGCCATGGACGCCATGATGCACAGGACCAGGCCTGCCATCCACGGGTTGCGGGCGTTCAGGCCCTTCAGGTCGTCGATCTTCTCGGCTTCAAAACCATTGCGCGACAGTGCGATGATCGCGCCGAAACCGGCGGTGGACATGATTGCGTAGCTCAGGGCATAGAACAGCGCCGCTGCATAACCCCGCTCGCCGCCACCGGCGATGCCCAGCAGCAGGAAGCCGATGTGCGACACGGTCGAGTACGCCAGCATGCGCTTGAGGTTGCTCTGCGCAATCGCCATCAGGTTGCCGACCACCAGCGACAGCGCCGCCAGGCCACCAATCAGGTACTTCCACTCGTCCGACAGCGGGCCCACGCCCACTTCCAGCAGGCGGTAGGCCATGCCGAACGCGGCCAGCTTCGGGGCCGAGCTGATGAACAGCGCGACCGGCGCCGGAGCGCCCTGGTACACATCGGGCAACCACATGTGGAACGGCGCCGCGCCGAGCTTGAAGGCCACGCCGGCGATCATGAACACCGCGCCGGTCAGCAGCAGCATCTTCTCGTCGGAATTGGGGATGGCCGCGTTGATGGCGTCCAGGTGCAGCGAACCGGTGGCGCCGTAGACCAGCGACATGCCGTACAGCAGCAGGCCCGAGGCCAGCGAACCCAGCACGATGTACTTCATCGCCGCTTCGGTGGCCAGGCCGTTGTCACGGTTGCTCGCGACCAGGGCATAGGAACACAGCGCCAGCAGTTCCAGGCCCAGGTACACCATCAGCAGGCTGCCGGCCGAGACCAGGATCATCATGCCGGAGGTGGCAAACAGGATCAGCACCGGGATTTCGCCCTGGAACAGATCGCGTTCGCGCAGGTAGCTCCAGCCGTACACCAGGGTCAGGCCGCTGCACAGCACGATCACGGCCTTCATCACGTCGGCCGCGGTATCGCGGACGAACATGCCGTGGAAGACCTCGCCCTGCCCGCCCACGCCGGTGGCGAGCATGAACAGCACGACCGCCAGTGCGGCAACCGAGAACAGGTGGGTCCAGATCTTGTTCTGCTTGCTGATGAACAGATCGAGGATCAACAGGGCGAACGCGCTGCCGATCAGCACCAGCTCGGGCGCGAGTGGCAGCAGGTCAGCGGCGGTCAGTGGCAACAGCGGCGAGGTGGTCATCATCAAATCCTGGAATTACAGCAACTTGCTGGATGCGATCTGCATCGCCAGCTTCGCGATCGAGGGTTCCATCAGGTCGGTCAGCGGCTTGGGGTACAGGCCCAGCGCCAGCGTACCCACGGCGAACACACCCAACACCAGCCATTCACGGCCGTTGATGTCCTTCAGTTCGGCAACATGGGCATTGGCCACTTCACCGAAGAACACGCGCTTGTACAGCCACAGCGTGTAGGCAGCGGTGATGACCAGCGTGCTTGCCGCGGCCAGGGCCAGCCACGGATTGCGCTGGAAGCTGGCCATGATGATCATGAACTCACCGACGAAACCGCTGGTGCCCGGCAGGCCGGCATTGGCCATGAAGAACAGCATGGCGAAGGTGGCAAACCACGGCATCACGTTGACCACGCCGCCGTAATCGGCGATGCGGCGGCTGTGCATGCGGTCGTACAGCACGCCCACGCAGGAGAACATCGCACCCGACACGAAGCCGTGCGAGACCATCTGCACCATCGCACCCTGCAGGCCCAGGCGGGCGGCATCGGCGTTGCCGGCATCACGCACCAGCCACAGGGCGATGAAGGTGCCCAGGGTGACAAAGCCCATGTGCGCGATCGACGAATAGGCGATCAGCTTCTTCATGTCGTCCTGGACCAGCGCGACCAGGCCGACGTAGATCACCGCGATCAGCGACAGGGCGATCACCAGCCATGCCCATTCCTGCGAGGCGTCCGGCACGATCGGCAGGTTGAAGCGCAGGAAGCCGTAGCCACCGATCTTCAGGGCGATGGCGGCCAGGATCACCGAACCGGCGGTCGGCGCTTCCACGTGGGCGTCCGGCAGCCAGGTGTGGACCGGGAACATCGGCACCTTGACCGCAAACGCGATCAGGAAGGCGAAGAAGATCCAGGTCTGCTCCTGGGCCGACAGCTGCAGCTGGTACAGGTCGGCCAGCTGGAAGCTGCCGCCCTTCAGGTACAGGTAGATCAGCGCCACCAGCATCAGCACCGAGCCGAGGAAGGTGTACAGGAAGAACTTCAGCGCGGCGTAGATGCGGCGCGGGCCGCCCCAGACACCGATGATCAGGAACATCGGGATCAGCATCGCTTCGAAGAATACGTAGAACAGCATCGCGTCGGTCGCGGCGAAGATGCCCACGGTGACACCTTCCAGGATCAGGAAGGCGGCCACGTACTGGTTGACCCGCTTGTCGATCACGCCCCAGGCGCCGATCAGGGCCAGCACCGAGACCAGCGTGGTCAGCAGGATCAGCGCGATGGCGATGCCGTCCACGCCCAGGTTGTAGCCGATGTCGTAGGCCGGGATCCAGGCGCGGGTTTCGACGAACTGCAGTGCGTCGTTGGCCACGTCGTAGCCGCTGAGCAGCGACAGGCTGATCACGAAGGTCAGTACCGCCACGCCCAGAGACGCCCAGCGGGCGGTCTGCGCATCACGGATGGCAAGGATCAAGGCACCGCCGAGGATCGGCAGCCAGATGAGAACACTGAGTAGAGGCCAGTTCGACACGTCTTCTTATTCCGTACAGGTCATCAACGCAGGTAATGCATCAGGACGCCCAGGAGGGCAATCAGGCCGATGATCATCGCGAAGGCGTAGTGATAGAGGAAACCGGATTGGGTGCGACGCAGCAGGTTGGCCGCCAGATCGATCAGGCGTGCCGAACCGTTGACCACCACACCATCGACGATGTTCGTGTCGATCGCGCGCGAAACCTTGCCCAGCTTGATGCCGCCGCCGGCGAAACCGCCGATCCAGAGCTTGTCGAACCCGTACTTGTTCTCCAGCACCGACACCAGCGGCGCAAAGGTCTTGCGGGCGCGGGTCGCCAGTTCCGGCTTCCACAGGTAGAACAGGGCCGCCAGCAGGAAGCCGGCCAGGGTCAGCCACACGGCCTGCCCCTTCATGGCATGGCCAACGAAACCGAGCGGGCCATGGAACTCTTCAGCCAAGGCACCCAGGGTGTTGCGTGCCGGGTCGTAGAAATCGACCACGCCGGTGAAGAACGAATGCACCTGGCCCGGAATGCCGTGCGCGGCATGATGGCCGGCCCAATCGGTGCCGTACAGCATCGGACCGATGCTGAAGTAACCGATGAAGATCGACGGGATCGCCAGCAGGATCAGCGGCAGCGTCACTACCCACGGGGTTTCGTGCGGCTCATGCGGACCGTGGCCATGGCCGTGGTCGTCATGGTGCGCGTCGCCGTGGTGGGCATCGGCATGCGCGTCGGCGGCGTGGTGATCATCGTGGCCATGGCCATGGTCATCATGCGCATCGCGGAAGCGTTCCTTGCCATGGAAGGTCAGGAACAGCAGGCGGAAGCTGTAGAAGCTGGTGACGATCACGCCCCCCAGCACGGCCCAGTAACCATACGTCGCCACCCAGCTCGGGGCAAACTCGGCGTGGTGCTTGGCTGCCTCGATGATGGTGTCCTTCGAGTAGAAGCCGGAGAAGAACGGCGTACCGACCAGGGCCAGCGTACCGATCCACATGGTGATGAAGGTGATCGGCATGTACTTGCGCAGGCCGCCCATCTTGCGCATGTCCTGCTCGTGGTGCATGGCGATGATCACCGAGCCCGCGCCCAGGAACAGCAGCGCCTTGAAGAAGGCGTGGGTCATCAGGTGGAACACGGCGGCCGAGTAGGCCGACACGCCCAGCGCCACGGTCATGTAGCCCAGCTGGGACAGCGTGGAGTACGCGACGACGCGCTTGATGTCGTTCTGCACGATGCCGATCAGGCCGGTGAAGAACGCGGTGGTGGCGCCAATGAACAGCACGAAATTCAGCGCGGTCTGCGACAGCTCGAACAGCGGCGACATGCGGGTGACCATGAAGATGCCCGCAGTGACCATTGTCGCGGCATGGATCAGCGCCGAGATCGGAGTCGGGCCTTCCATCGAGTCCGGCAGCCACACGTGCAGCGGGACCTGGGCCGACTTGCCCATGGCGCCGATGAACAGGCAGATGCAGATGACAGTGGCGACCGACCAGATGACCGGTGCATCGGTGATCTGCAGGGAGCTGCCGAACAGGCTGATCGCACCGGACCACACCTGCAGGTATGAGTTCTGGCCGTTGACCAGCATGTCCGAGGCATTGGCGAACACGGTGGCGTAGTCCAGCGAACCGAACACCCACAGCACGCCGGCGATACCCAGGATGAAGCCGAAGTCGCCGACGCGGTTGACCAGGAACGCCTTCATGTTGGCGAAGATCGCGGTCGGGCGCTTGAACCAGAAGCCGATCAGCAGGTACGACACCAGGCCCACCGCTTCCCAGCCGAAGAACAGCTGCAGGAAGTTGTTGCTCATCACCAGGGTGAGCATCGAGAAGGTGAACAGCGAGATGTAGCTGAAGAAGCGCTGGTAACCCGGGTCATCCTGCATGTACCCGATGGTGTACACGTGGACCAGGAAGGACACGAAGGTGACCACGACCATCATCATGGCGGTGAGATTGTCGATCATGAAACCGACATGCGCCGAGTACTGGCCGACCTCGAAGAAGGTGTAGACGTTCTGGTTGAACGGCTGCGCGCCGCCCCACAGCAGCTGGTAGAACACGTAGCTGGACAACACGCAGCTGACCGCGACACCCAGGATGGTGACGGTCTGCGCGCCGATGCGCCCTACCTGACGACCGAACAGGCCAGCGATGATGCTGCCGACCAGCGGTGCAAGCACCACGGCGATCAACAGACTCTTGGAGAGAGTAATTTCCATCTACGGATCAGCCCTTCAGCGAATCGACTTCGCCGACATTGATGGTGCGGCGGGTACGGAACAGGGTTACCAGGATCGCGAGGCCGATCGCGGCCTCGGCCGCGGCCACGGTGAGGATGAAGAACACGAACAGCTGCCCGGCCGTGTCACCCATTTCACGCGAAAACCCGACGAAATTGATGTTCACCGACAGCAGCATCAGTTCGATGGACATCAACAGCACGATGATGTTCTTGCGATTGAGGAAAATGCCGGCAAGGCTGATGCAGAACAGCAGCGCGCCCAGCGCCAGGATATGACCGAGGGTGATCACGGGGCAGCCTCCTCGTTGCTGGACGGCTTGGTAACGGCGTGGACCACCGGCGTTTCGACATCCATCTTGACCACGCGCAGGCGGTCATGGCTCTTGACCATGGTCTGCTCGGTCGGGTTCTGGGTCTTCAGGCCGGTGCGGCGACGCAGGGTCAGCATCACGGCGGCCACCACGGCCACGGTCAGGATGACGGCGGCGAACTCGAACGGCAGCAGGTATTCGGTGAACAGGCTGCGCGCCAACCAGGTGATGTTGGAGGTGTCGGCAGCCAGCGCGGCGGCGTTGTCGGCCGGCAGCGGGTTGACCGCCCTGCCCTTCACGCCGATCAGGATCAGCATCTGCACCAGCATGGTGACCGCAACCACCAGGCCGAGCGGCAGGTAGCGGACCCAGCCCTCGCGCAGGTTGGAGGCGTCGATGTCGAGCATCATCACCACGAACAGGAACAGCACCATCACCGCGCCGACGTAGACCAGCACCAGCGCCACGCCGAGGAATTCAGCCCCGATCAGGATCCAGATGCAGGCCACGGAGAAGAAGGTCAGGATCAGGCACAGCACGGCGTAGACCGGATTGCGCACGCTGATCACCGCCGCAGCGGAAATGCCCGCCACGATGGAGAAGACCCAGAAGAAGATATTTACCCAATCCATCATTCAACCTCAGCGGAAAGCGGCATCGGCGGCACGACGCTCGGCGATTTCGGCTTCAAGCCGATCACCGATGGCCAGCAGCTGCGGCTTGGTAACGATGTTCTCGCCACGGTTCTCGAAGTGGTACTCGAGAATGTGGGTCTCGACGATCGAGTCCACCGGACAGCTTTCTTCACAGAAGCCGCAGAAGATGCACTTGAACAGATCGATGTCGTAGCGGGTGGTACGGCGGGTGCCGTCTTCGCGCTTGGCCGAATCGATGGTGATGGCCAGCGCCGGGCACACCGCTTCGCACAGCTTGCAGGCGATGCAGCGCTCTTCCCCGTTGGGGTAGCGGCGCAGCGCATGCAGGCCGCGGAAACGCGGCGACTGCGGGAACTTCTCCATCGGGTACATCAGCGTGTACTTCGGCTTGAACGCGTACTTCAGGGTCAGCCACAGACCGCCGAGCAGCTCGAGCAGGAGCAGGCTTTTGAAGTAATGGGTAATTCGATTCATCACTTAGACGCCCTTCTGGATCACGCCGTAGAACACCATCACAGCCGTTACCGCAATCCACGCGATGGTGAGCGGGATGAAGACCTTCCAGCCCAGACGCATGATCTGGTCGTAACGGAAACGCGGGAAGCTGGCACGGAACCAGATGTAGGCGCTGGCGAAGAAGAACACCTTCAACAGCAGCCACGGGGCACCGCCCTTCCAGATCCAGTCGATCCACGGCGAAATGTCCGCCGTGATCCAGCCCTGGAACGGGCTCAGCCAACCGCCGAGGAAGAAGATCGAGATCAGGAAGCTGATCAGGATCATGTTGGCGTATTCGGCCAGGAAGAACAGCGCGAACGCACCACCGGAGTATTCGACCATGTGGCCGGCGACAATTTCCGATTCGCCTTCCACCACGTCGAACGGCGCGCGGTTGGTTTCGGCCACGCCGGACACCCAGTACACGATGAACAGCGGGAACAGCGGAATCAGGAACCAGTCGAAGAAGCCGGAGTTGCCGGCCTGCGCCATCACGATGCCGCTCAGGTTCAGGCTGCCGGCCGCGATCATCACACCGACCAGGGCAAAACCCATGGCGATTTCGTAGCTGATCATCTGCGCCGAGGCGCGCATGGCCCCCAGGAAGGCGTACTTGGAGTTGGACGCCCAACCGGCCAGGATGATGCCGTACACCCCCAGCGAGGTCATCGCCAGCAGGTACAGCAGGCCGGCATTGGCATTGGACAGCACCACCTGCGCATCGAAGGGCACCACCGACCAGGCCGCGAAGGCCGGGGCCAGGGTGATCAACGGGGCCAGGATGAACATCGCCTTGTGCGAGCTCGCCGGCTGGATGATCTCCTTGAACAGCAGCTTGAAGACGTCGGCGAAGGCCTGGAAGATGCCCATGCCCACGTACATCGGGCCGTGGCGGACGTGCATCCAGCCGATCAGCTTGCGTTCCCAGACCACGAAGAACGCCACCGCGATGATCACCGGCATGGCGATCACCAGGATCTTCAGCACGATCCACAGCAGCGCGCCGATCTCACCCAGGCCCAGGAGCCACTGGTGGAGCGGGTCGACCGCGTTCAACAGCAATTCGTTCATGCAGCCACCACCGTTACGCGTGCGGCACCCAGCGGTGCGGTTGCACCGTGGCCCGATTCAATCCAGACCGACCCCGCAGCGACACGGGCGTCGACCACCACCGGCAGGGTGGCCTTGCCGGCATCGGTGCCGACTTTGGCCATCTGCCCTTCGACCAGCTGCAGGCGGGCGGCGTCGGCGGCGTTGAGCACGATGCGCGGCGCGGCGTTGAGCGGGTGCGACTGCAGCGCCTGGGCACGGCGGACCACCGCATCGGTGCGGTAGATCGCCGCGGTGGACGCCACTTCCAGGCCTTCGCCGGCCACCGGCGTTGCCGCCGAGGTGGACACGGTGACAGTGACCGGGGCCAGGCTGGCGCGCAGGCCGGCCAGGTCGGTGAACTCGAAACCGGCCAGGGCCAGTTCGCCGCCCAGCGCACGCAGCACGCGCCAGCCTTCACGGGCCTCGCCCGGCAGCTTGCCGCCGGCACGGGCCGACTGCTCGCGACCATCGAGGTTGGTCAGGGTGGCGTCGATTTCCGGCAGTGCGCCGATCGGCAGGATCACGTCGGCCACGTCGCGGGTCGAGGCACAGGCGAACTGGCTGAAGGCCACCACCTGGGCACCGGCCAGCGCCTTGCGGGCAGCGGCGGTGTCGGCGAAATCCAGGCCCGGCTCGATGCCGTACAGGACATAGGCCTTGCGCGGCTGGGCCAGCATGGTGTTGACGTCCTTGCCAGCCGGCAGCACGCCGGCGCGGGACAGGCCCACGGCGTTGGCGCCCTGCGGGATGCGGCACAGCCTGGCACCGGTGGCGGCGGCGAAATCAAGCGCGGCAGCGCGGATCGCGGCAGCCTGCGGGTGGTTTTCGGCGATGCCACCGACGATCAGCACGGCATTGCCGGTCACCGCTTGGCGCAGCTCGGCGTTGCCCAGGGCCTCGACGAACTTCGACGGGGCCACGATCTGCTTGCCGGCCAGCGTGAAGGCGAAATCGAAATCAACCGGGTTGATCGCGTGGATCTTCGCGTTGCGCGTGGTCTGCGCCTTGCGCAGGCGGGCGTGCAGCAGCGGCAGCTCGTGGCGGATGTTGCTGCCGAGCACGACGATGCTGTCGGCGCCTTCGATCTCGGCCAGCGACAGGCCGAAGATCTCGGCAGTGGCGGCGTCGGAGAAGTCGCGGTTGTTGATGCGGTGGTCGATGTTGCCGGTGCCCAGGCCGGTGGCGAGACGGGCCAGCAGCGCGCCCTCCTCGTTCGAGGCCGACGGGTGAACCAGCACGCCGAGGTCGTCGCCCTTGTTGGCCGACAGGATCTCGCGGGCAGCGGCCAGGCCTTCAGCCCAGCTCACTTCCTGCCATTGCCCGTTGATCTTGCGCAGCGGCTTGACGGCGCGATCAGCGCTGTACAGGCCCTGGTGCGAATAACGGTCGCGGTCGGACAGCCAGCATTCGTTGACCAGTTCGTTGTCGCGCGGCACCGAACGCAGCACTTCGCCGCGGCGCACGTGCAGGAACAGGTTCGAACCCATCGCGTCGTGGTAACCCAGCGACTCACGCGCGGTCAGTTCCCACGGACGGGCGCGGAACTGGAACACCTTGTTGGTCAGCGCACCGACCGGGCAGACGTCGACGACGTTGCCGGACAGCTCGGTGGTCAGCGGCTTGCCGTCGTAGGTGCCGATCTGCAGGTTTTCACCGCGGTACATGCCGCCCAGCTCATAGGTACCGGCCACGTCGGCAGTGAAGCGGACGCAGCGGGTGCACTGGATGCAGCGGGTCATTTCGGTGGCGACCAGCGGCCCGATGTCCTCGTCGGGCACCACGCGCTTGCGCTCGTTGAAGCGGCTCACCGAACGGCCGTAGCCGAGCGAGACGTCCTGCAGTTCGCACTCGCCGCCCTGGTCGCAGATCGGGCAGTCCAGCGGGTGGTTGATGAGCAGGAACTCCATCACCGAACGCTGGAACTTCAGGGCCTTCTCGCTGCGGGTGGCAACCTTCATGCCATCCATCACCGGGGTGGCGCAGGCCGGCGCCGGCTTGGGCGACTTTTCCACGTCGACCAGGCACATGCGGCAGTTGGCCGCGATCGGCAGCTTCTCGTGGTAGCAGAAGCGCGGGATCGGAATGCCGGCCTTGTCGGCGGCCTGGATGATCATCGAGCCCTTGGGCACGACCAGGGACTGGCCGTCGATCTCGACGGTCACATGCCCTTCCGGCACGATCGCCGGAGTGCCACCAGGATTGTTGGGTTGCGCGCTCATGCGGCGGCTGCCTCCACCTTCTTGCCGTCGACCATCGAATGACCGTTGACGATGTAGTACTCGAATTCGTCCCAGAACTGGCGCAGGAAGCCCTGGATGGGCCATGCCGCCGCTTCACCGAACGCACAGATGGTGTGGCCTTCGATCTGGCCGGCCACCGCCTTCAACTGGTGCAGGTCTTCCATGGTTGCCTTGCCGGCGACGATGCGCTCGAGCACGCGGTGCATCCAGCCGGTGCCTTCACGGCACGGGGTGCACTGGCCACAGGATTCCTTGTGGAAGAACTGGCTGATGCGGCAGGCGAACTTGACGCAGCACACGCTGTCGTCGAGCACCACGATGGCACCCGACCCCAGGCCGGTGCCCAGGGCACGCAGGGTGTCGTAGTCCATCTGCAGGCCCTTGAGTTCTTCGGCCTTCAGCACCGGCATCGACACGCCGCCCGGCACCGCGCCCTTGAGGGTGCGGCCCGGCTTGAGGCCGCCGGCCATTTCCAGCAGCTCATCGAAGGTGGTGCCCAGCGGCACTTCGAAGTTGCCGCCCTGCTGCACGCAACCGGAGACCGAGAAGATCTTCGGGCCGCCGTTCTTGGTCAGGCTCAGGCTCTGGAACCACTCCGGGCCGTTGCGGATGATCGCCGGCACCGAGGCATAGGTCTCGGTGTTGTTGATCGTCGACGGCTTGCCGTACAGGCCGAAGTTGGCCGGGAACGGCGGCTTGTAGCGCGGCTGGCCCTTCTTGCCTTCCAGCGATTCCATCAGCGCGGTTTCTTCGCCGCAGATGTAGGCACCAGCGCCGAGGGCGCCGTAGATGTCGATGTCCACGCCGCTGCCGAGGATGTTCTTGCCCAGCCAGCCGTTCGCGTACGCGTCGGCCAGGGCCTGCTCGAAGTTCTCGAACGGCTCGTGGTGGAATTCACCGCGCAGGTAGTTGTAGCCCACGGTGCTGCCGGTGGCGTAGCAGGCGATCGCCATGCCTTCCACCACCGAATGCGGGTTGTAACGCAGGATGTCGCGGTCCTTGCAGGTTCCCGGCTCGGATTCGTCCGAGTTGCACAGGATGTACTTCTGCATGGTGCCCTTGGGCATGAAGGACCACTTCAGGCCGGTCGGGAAGCCGGCGCCACCACGGCCACGCAGGTTGGACTGCTTGACCATCTCGATGACCTGCTCCGGCGGGATCTTCTCTTCGAGAATCCTGCGCAGGGCGGCGTAGCCACCGGTCTTGAGGTAGCTTTCGTACGACCACGGGGTGTCGTAGTGCAAGGTGGTGTAGACCACCTGGTGCGGCAACGGTGCGGGACCGACCGGACCCTTGGGTGCGTGATGATGTGCCATGTCTTACTCCAACCCGTCCAGCAGCTCGTCGACTTTCTCGACGGTCAGGCGCTCGTGGTAATGGCCATTGATGACCATCATCGGCGCACCGGCGCAACCGGCCAGGCATTCTTCTTCACGCTTGAGGTAGATGCGGCCATCGGCGGTGGACTGGCCGGTCCTGCAGCCGAGCTTCTTCTCGGCATGCGCGACCAGGTCCTCGGCGCCGTTCAACCAGCAGCTGATGTTGGTACAGAACGCCACGTTGTGGCGGCCGACCTTCTCCAGCTCGAACATCGAGTAGAAGCTGGCAACCTCGTAGGCCCACACCGGCGGCAGGTCCAGGTACCTGGCCACGCCGGCGATCAGCTCGTCGGTCAACCACCCGGCGTTCTGTTCCTGGGCGGCGTGCAGGCCCTGCAGCACCGCCGAACGCTTGCGGTCCGGCGGGAACTTGGACAGCCAGTGATCGATGTGCGCGCGCGTCTTGTCGCTCAACACCACCATCGGGTCGACGTCGCGCGCCGCCTCGAAATTACCCGTCGCCTTCATCGGCCGACCTCAGCGAATACCAAATCGTTAAAAACCAGAACCTGCAGCGCCGGCAGCAGCCGGCGGGTGTCAGGCATCGTGCATGCGGTGGCCATTACCGGTCCACCTCGCCGAACACCAGGTCGTAGGTGCCGATCATGGCCACCACGTCGGCGAGCATGTGCCCGCGCACGATCGAGTCGATCGAGGACAGATGGGCAAAGCCCGGCGCGCGCAGGTGCACGCGGAACGGCTTGTTGGCGCCATCGGACATCAGGTAGCAGCCGAACTCGCCCTTGGGCGCTTCAACCGCGGCGTAGGTTTCGCCGGCCGGGACGCAGTAGCCTTCACTGAACAGCTTGAAGTGATGGATCAGCGCTTCCATGTCGTCCTTCATGTCCTCGCGGCTGGGCGGGGCAACCTTGAAGTTCTTGACCATGACCGGGCCGGGGTTGGCGCGCAGCCACTGCACGCACTGCTTGATGATGCGGTTGGATTCGCGCATCTCGGCCACGCGGACCAGGTAGCGGTCGTAGCAGTCGCCTTCCTTGCCCAGCGGGATGTCGAAATCGACGGCATCGTACTTCGCATACGGCTGCTTTTTGCGCAGGTCCCAGGCAACGCCCGAGCCACGCAGCATCACGCCGGTCATGCCCCAGGCATGGGCCAGTTCCGGGCTGACCACGCCGATGCCAACCGTACGCTGCTTCCAGATACGGTTGTCGGTGAGCAGGGTTTCGTATTCGTCGACACGGCCGGGGAACTCGACGGTGAAGTTTTCCAGGAAGTCCAGCAGCGAACCTTCGCGCGAGGCGTTGAGGTTCTTCAGGGCCTTGCCCTTGTGCCAGCGCGATTCCTTGTACTTGGGCATCTGGTCCGGCAGGTCGCGGTAGACGCCACCCGGACGGTAGTACGCCGCGTGCATGCGCGCGCCACTGACCGCTTCATAGCAGTCCATCAGCTCTTCGCGTTCGCGGAAGGCGTACAGCATCACCGCCATCGCACCCAGGTCGAGCGCGTTGGAGCCCAGCCACATCAGGTGGTTCAGGATGCGGGTGATTTCATCGAACATGGTGCGGATGTACTGGGCACGCTCGGGCGCTTCGATCCCCATCAGGGTTTCGATGGCGCGCACGTAGGCGTGCTCGTTGCACATCATGGACACGTAATCCAGGCGGTCCATGTAACCGATGGACTGGTTGAACGGCTTGGATTCGGCCAGCTTTTCGGTACCACGGTGCAGCAGGCCGACGTGCGGGTCGGCGCGCATGATGGTTTCGCCATCCATTTCCAGGATCAGGCGCAGCACACCGTGCGCGGCCGGATGCTGGGGACCGAAGTTCATGGTGTAGTTGCGGATTTCCTGGCGCAGTTCGGCCGGGTTGCTCGCAAATGCCTGCTGGGCTTGCTGGAACTCACTCACTTGCTTGCCTCCGTCTGCGCGCTTTCGCCGGCAGCGGTCTGGAAACGGGCGTCGTCGCGGATCACGCGCGGCACGCCGACACGCGGCTCCACCGAGGTGACCGGCTCATAGACCACGCGCTTCTTTTCTTCGTCGTAGCGGACTTCGACGTTGCCGATCAGCGGGAAGTCCTTGCGGAACGGGTGCCCCACGAAGCCGTAGTCGGTCAGGATGCGACGCAGGTCCGGGTGGCCTTCGAAGATCACGCCGAACAGGTCGAACGCTTCGCGCTCGAACCAGTTCAGGCCCGGCCACACATTGGTCAGCGAGGCCACCACCGGCAGTTCCTCGTTCGGCGCAAAGCAGCGGATGCGCATGGTGAGGTTGTGCTGGTAGGAACGCAGCTGGGCGACCACCGCGTAACGCTGCAGCGGCACCGGCTGCGGCTGGGTGCCATCGCTGGTTTCGCGGGTGGGGAACTCGCCCCAGGCGAAACGGCCGACGGACTTGCCCTCGACGCCACGGCTGAAACCCTGGGAGGAGACATCGGCGGTGTCCCACTCGTCGCTGCCGTAGCCGAGGTAGTCCAGCCCGCACAGGTCAACGGCCTGCTCGAAACCGAATTCGTCGCGCAGCGCCAGAGCGGTGGCATGCCAGTCAGCGGCGGGCACTTCCAGCGTCACTTCGCCGCGGGGTTCGACCACGAAGACCTGCGCACCTGCGAAACGTGCGGAAAGTCGGTCGATGAAGGATGCTTGCTCTGCCATGGGGGCTTGGCGTGCTCTTGTCAGGAGGAATGTCAGCGGGCGATGGTCTGCGTACGCCAGATCTTCTTCTGCAGCTGCAGGATCCCGTACACCAGCGCTTCGGCGGTAGGCGGACAACCGGGGACATATATGTCCACCGGCACCACGCGGTCGCAACCACGCACTACTGCATACGAGTAGTGGTAGTAGCCGCCACCGTTGGCGCAGCTGCCCATGGAAATGACCCACTTCGGGTCCGGCATCTGGTCGTAGACCTTGCGCAGGGCCGGGGCCATCTTGTTGACCAGCGTACCGGCCACGATCATCACGTCGGACTGGCGCGGCGACGGGCGGAACACCACGCCGTAGCGGTCAAGGTCCAGGCGCGCGGCACCGGCATGCATCATTTCAACCGCGCAGCAGGCCAGACCGAAGGTCATGGGCCACATCGAGCCGGTACGTGCCCAGTTCAACAGCGCGTCGACGCTGGTGGTCACATAGCCCTTTTCGAGCAGCGGGTTGTCGCCTTCGGGGCGCAGGATGTCATCGACCCGCCCTTCCGGGACCGGGTTGTTCATCAGGCCATCGAGAGTCTGAATTACTCCCATTCCAGCGCTCCCTTCTTCCAGACGTAAATGAAACCGAGGAAAAGCATGCCCACGAACATGCCCATCGTGACCAGCGAGCGTGCGCCCAGCTCCATGAAGACCTGGGTCCACGGCACGATGAAGATGATTTCCAAGTCAAATACGATGAACTGGATGGCGATCAGGTAATAGCGCACATCGAACTTCATGCGCGCGTCCTCGAAAGCTTCGAAGCCGCATTCGTACGGCGAGAGCTTTTTCAGATCAGGACGCCGGGGACCGAGGAACCGGCCGACCAGCATCAGCGCAACGCCGATACCGGTGGCAACAATCAGAAACAGCAGAGACGGCAAATATTCGGCCAGCACAGCGATTCTCTCTTGCCTCTGCCGCCACGCCTGCAGGCGTTTTGGCATGGGGGAGTGGACGGAAAACGCACCTGGCGCTTTGCGCGCCAGACGTATCCGCTTACAAACAAAATGGTGCCCAAGAGGGGACTCGAACCCCTACGACCTAAGTCGCTACCACCTCAAGGTAGTGCGTCTACCAATTCCGCCACCTGGGCTTACGTATCGCACTGGGCGGAATTCCAATTGGATTCCCCCCAACGCGCCGCATATTGTAACCGTCTTCAGGGAGTCTGGGAGCCTTCCGAAGGCTTTTCTTCACCCGATTTCGGCGTTTCCGCCTGAGCCGGCACAGTGGCCTGCGGAACCGGCTGCTGGGCAGCGGCTTCCGGGGCCTTCGGCACGACCGGCAGCTCACCGGCGGGGACCGCCGGGGCGCTGGGCGCGACCGGGGCCGACATCACACCGAGGTCCTGCTGGACCGCCGGGCGCGCACCATGGCTGGCGTACCAGGCCATGAACAGGCTGATGCCGAAGAACACCACGGCCAGCCACTTGGTCGACTTGGACAGGAAGTTGGACGCGCCACGCGCGCCGAACACGGTGCCCGAGGCACCGGCACCGAAACCCGAACCTGCGGCCGCACCGGAGCCACGCTGCATCAGAATGAGCGCGATCATGGACACCGCGACCAGCACGTAGACCACATTGAGGATCAACATCAGCATTTCGAATCCGTCCTCGGACATATCGTGCCGACCCGGGGCCGGCAACATTTCGTGTTAGCGCCCGGCCGCCGCATGGGCGATGGCCAGGAAATCCGCGGCCACCAGCGAGGCGCCGCCCACCAGCCCACCATCGACATCGGGCTGCGCGAACAGTTCCCCTGCGTTGTCGGGCTTCACGCTGCCGCCATAGAGGATCGGCAACGAATCGGCGATTCTAGCATCCAGCTTGGCCACTTCGCCACGGATGAACGCATGGACCTGCTGGGCCTGCTCTTTGGTGGCGGTACGGCCGGTGCCGATGGCCCAGACCGGCTCGTAGGCAACCACGGCATGCTGGAAGCCGGCCGGGCCGACCAGCTCCAGCACCGGGGCCAGCTGACCAGCGATGACCGCTTCGGTCTGCCCGGCCTCGCGCTGCTCCAGGGTCTCGCCCACGCACAGGATCGGGACCAGGCCGGCATGCAGGGCGGCGGCGAACTTGCGGGCCACCAGCTCGCTGCTTTCCTGGTGGTACTGGCGGCGCTCGGAATGGCCGACCAGGCCATAGCGGGCCCCCACTTCGGCCAGCATGGCGGCGGAGACCTCGCCGGTGTAGGCGCCCTTCTCGTTGGAGCTGACGTCCTGCGAGCCAAATGCGACGGCACGGCCTTCAAAGTCGTTGACCAGCTCGCCCAGGTACGGCAGCGGCGGCAGGATGACGACTTCCACCCCGTCCTTGGGCAGGCTGGCGACGATATCGCTGACCAGGTCGGTCGCGAATTGGCGGCTGCCGTGCAGCTTCCAGTTACCGGCGACGATCTTGCGGCGCATGGCGGGCTCCTTTGGGATATCAACAGCCAATGATACCGGATGTAACGAATCCGCGTTTCCCGAAAACGCTTACATTTCAAATGGATATTGGTTTTCAGGCGGGATCGGGCAGCCTGCGGGCCGGCCAACGGCCGGCGCTACCGCTTCGGACGCTGTAAACGTCGGAAACGTGGTCGCAATCATCATGCAATCGTCTCCGGACGCTTGCGCCGCGCTGCGCGCGGTGTCCGGCCAACGGCCGGGGCTACGAATTCATACGAGCCCATGGGGATCTAGGTCAATCAACCAAAGGCACTGAAATGAAAGAAGGCCGCCTTTCGGCGGCCTTCTTTCATTTCAGCTTGATCTCGCGCAGGCGCTCTTCCAGGAAACCGTGGGCGGTGATCGGCTCCGGGTAGCGGCTCGGGTTTTCCGGGGTGATGCAGGTCGGCAGCACGTCGATCAGGAAGTCCGGGTTCGGGTGCAGGAAGAACGGCACCGAGTAGCGCGGCTGGCGGGCCTGCTCGCCCGGGGGATTGACCACGCGGTGGATGGTGGACGGGTACACGTGGTTGGTCAGGCGCTGCAGCATGTCGCCGATGTTGACCACGATGGTGTCCGCGTCCGAGGTGAACGGCACCCACTTGCCTTCGTGCGACTGCACTTCCAGGCCCGCCGCGCTCGCGCCGACCAGCAGCGTGATGAAGTTGATGTCGCCATGCGCGCCGGCGCGCACGTTCGGGATGTCATCGGCGGTGATCGGCGGGTAATGGATCGGGCGCAGGATGGAATTGCCGTTGTTGGTCTTGTCGGCGAAGAAATCGATCGGAAGGCCGATGTGCAGCGCCAATGCCGACAAAACGCGCGAGCCCAGCTTGTCCAGCTCCTGGTACAGGCCGTAACCCTTCTTCTTGAAGTCCGGTACTTCCGTCGGCCACAGGTTCGGGGCCATCACATCGCGGTACTTCGAATCGTCCGGGATCTCGCGGCCGATGTGCCAGAACTCCTTCAGGTCGAAGTGCCTGGAGCCTTTGGCCGTTTCCACGCCGAACGGCGTGTAGCCGCGCGCGCCACCGGTGCCCGGCAGGTGGTACTGCAGCTTGGTGGCTTCGGGCAGCGCAAAGAAGGCCTTGAACACATCGTAGGCCGCATCGATGTCCGCCTGCGGGATGCCGTGGTTGCGGATGCCCGCAAAACCCCATTCACGGTAGGCCGCTCCCAGCTCGGCGACGAAGGCGTCGCGGTCGCTGTCGAAACGGGTGATGTCGAGGGTGGGGATCTGGCTCACAGCGGTTCCTGGCTTGTTCGAGGTAGGTATACCGGCCACAACTGTGGCCCGGCTGAACATTGTGCCAGATCGGACAATCGACACCGCCGATACATTGATACAAATCGATACAATGCGCCCGCCCTCCGCCTCGACCCTGACCCACTACCCCACGCAATCACGTTGACTGTCTTGACCCCTGGAACGTTCATGACGAACAAACCGCTGAAAATTCTGCATACCGAAGCCGCCAAGGGATTTGGCGGCCAGGAGATCTACATCTACCGCCACATGCTGGCCATGCGCGAACGCGGGCACGACGTGTCGCTGCTGTGCCAGCCCGGCGCACGCCTGGGCGAGATCGCGCGCGAAGCCGGCTTCACCGTGCACGCCTTGAAGATGGGCGGGCTGTTGCGGCTGCTGCGCGGCATCTGGTCCGTGAAGCGACTGGTCCGGCGGCATACCTACGATGTGGTCAACACCACCAGCCGCCGCGATGCGCTCATTGCCGCCGCCGGCGCGCGCCTGGCCGGCGCGCCGCTGGTGGTGCGCTCACGGCACCTCATGAGCCCGGTCAATTCCCTGCTGACCTACACCGGCCTGCCGCACCGGGTACTGACGGTGAGCAGTTTCGTGAAACAGCTGCTGGTCCATCGCGGTATCGCCGATGACCACATCGGCATCGTCCCACCGATCGCGGTACCCCCACAGTGGTCGCAGGCCGGAAACGATGATGCCTGGCAGTGCCTGCAGGAGACGCGGGCGGAGGTCCGCCGCGAACTGGGTTTCGCCGACGACCAGATCGTGGTCGGCTGCGTGGCGGTACTGCGCGAAGCCAAGGGCCATGCCGACCTGCTCCGCGCGATCGCCCCGCTCTGCCGCCAGCAGCCGAACCTGCACCTGGTTGTCATCGGCGACGGCCAACCGATGCTGGACACGCTGACCGCACTGCGCGCGAACCTGGGCATCGCCGCCCAGGTCCACCTGCTCGGCTACCGGCTGGGCGCGTGCCGGTTGATGACCGGCTTCGACATCTTTGCCCTGGCCAGCCACAAGGAGGCAGCCGGTACGGTCTTCCTGGAAGCGGCCTATGTGGGCGTGCCGATCGTGGCCACCCGGGTCGGCGGCGTGCCGGAGATGCTGGTGGAAGGCAGCAATGCCCTGCTGGCCCCGCTGGGCGACCAGGCCGCACTCACCCGTGCATTGCAGACCCTGGTCGAGCAGCCTGAACGCCGCCGGCAGATGGGCCTGGCCGGCTGGGAGTGGATGCGGGGCACCTACCGTTTCACCCCGACCGGGCACACCGAAACCACCGAATACTATTACCACCAGTGGTTGAAGGAGCTGGGACATGGCCAACGCTAGAACCGTGCCGGTACTGATGCACCACCACGTCTCGCCCTCGCCGGGGATGATCACGGTGTCGCCGGAAAACTTCGAAAGCCAGATCGCCTGGCTGGCGCGCAACGGCTGGACGTCGCTGACGCTGGAACAGTACGCCGGCTTCCTGGCCGGCAGGCCGGTGCCGCGCAGGTCGATCGTGATCACCTTCGATGACGGTTACCTGGACAACTGGGTGTACGCACACCCGATCCTGCAGAAGTACGGCATGCACGCGGTGGTGTTCGTTGTCACCGGCTGGATGGGCGAAGGCCCGCAGCGGCCGCATGCCGGCCAGCCGGATGCGGTACTTCCGGCCACGCCCGATCACCGCGGCTGCGAAACGGCGATCCTGCGCGAGAACCGCCACGACGATGTGATGATGCGCTGGAGCGAAGCGCGCGCGATGATCGACGCCGGCACCTTCGAAGTGCATTGCCACACCCACACCCACACGCGCTGGATGAAGCAGGACATCAGCCGCGAACAGAAACGCGAAGGCATCACCCGCGACCTGGAAATGGCGCGCGGCGTGCTGCAGGAGCAGTTGGGCGAAGTGTCCGACACGCTGTGCTGGCCGTATGGTGATTTCGACGAGGATTACCTGCCGATCGCGCGTGCGCAGGGATTCCGCTACCTGCACACCACCCACCCGTTCGGGCGCAACGTGGTCGGTGGCGATCCGGAGCACATCTATCGTTTCGCGATCCGCAACCGCCCCGCCAGTTGGCTGCGCAAGCGCATCGCGTGGAGTTACCACCCATTGATCGCGCCGGTGTTCAACCGGTTCAAGGCCAGGCAGAAGAAGATGGTGCCGGGGCCGTAGGACACAGAGCGCCATGGGTCCGAAGCCCATGGTTGATTGATCCCAATCCCAAACGGCGCGACGCGCCGGCCCGGAGGGTGACCGCCAGGACGGCGGGCATAACGTTGGCCGGACACCGCGCGCAGCGCGGCTCAGGTATCCGAAGGCGGCAAAATGCGGTCCCGATAATCGGTCCGACGTTTAGATGGACCGAAGCCACCCGTCCAGCGTTCATGACCCCTGCACGAAGAGCAGCCGGCCAACGGCCGGCGCTACCGCCAACAAAAAAACCCGGCCGAAGCCGGGTTTTTCATCACGTCGCAGCCGCTGCCTTCACCGCACCGGACAGGCTGTCCAGCGTGGCCTGCATCAGCTCGGCGGTGTCGGCCTCGACCGTGACGCGGACCACCGGCTCGGTGCCGGACGGGCGCAGGAATGCGCGGCCGCGGCCCTTGACCGCCTGCTGCGCATCGGCCAGCGCCGTCTGCACGCCCTCGGACTGCACGATCGCCTTGGCTGAAACACCTGCCAGGCGCACGTTGACCGTCTTCTGCGGCACCCGGGTCAACCCCACCAGCGATTCGCGCAGGCTTTTGCCTTCCCGGCGCAGCACTTCCAGCACCTGCAGCGCGCTGACGATGGCATCACCGGTGGTGGCCCGATCCAGGCACAACAGGTGGCCGGAGGCTTCGCCACCCAGCACGCCGCCACCTTCAACCAGCGCCTGGTGCACGTAGCGGTCGCCCACGTTGCTGCGCTGGAACGGCAGGCCCAGGCGCTCCAGCGCCTGCTCCAGGCCGAAGTTGGTCATCAACGTGCCGACCACCGGACCACGCAGGCGACCACTGCGCTGCCACGACGGCGCCAGCACATACAGCAGGTCATCGCCATCAACCGGGTTGCCCTGGTCATCGGCCATCAGCACGCGGTCGCCATCGCCGTCGAAGGCGATGCCCAGGTCAGCACCCACTTCGCGGACCTTCACGGCAAGGTTGTCGATATGCATCGAGCCGACGCCGTCGTTGATGTTCACCCCATTGGGCTCGGCACCGATGGCCACTACCTCCGCACCCAGCTCGCGGAACAGCAGCGGCGCAATGTGGTAGGTGGCCCCGTGCGCGCAGTCCAGCACGATCTTCAGCCCACGCAGATCGAACCCGCGCGGCACGCTGGCCTTGCAGAATTCGATGTAGCGGCCTACCGCATCGCGCCCACGCGCCGCCTTGCCCAACCGGTCCGAGTCAGCGGTGGTGAAATCGGTATCCAGCGCCGCTTCCAGCGCCAGCTCCGTCGCATCGTCGAGCTTCTCGCCATCGGCGGAGAAGAACTTGATGCCGTTGTCGTAGTGCGGGTTGTGGGAAGCGCTGATGACGATGCCCGCGTCGGCACCGAGCGTGCGCGTGAGGAACGCGACCGCCGGAGTCGGCATCGGTCCCAGCAGCTGCACGTCAGCCCCGGCGGCGACCAGCCCGGCTTCCAATGCCGCTTCGAACATGTAGCCGGAAATACGCGTGTCCTTGCCGATCACCACCACCGGCCGGTGACCCGGGCGGTGGCCGTTGCGTTGGGTCAGCACACGGCCCAGTGCATTGCCCAGGCGCAGCACGAAGTCTGCGGAAATGACCCCCTGCCCGACCCGGCCACGGATACCGTCGGTGCCGAAGTACTTGCGCGCCCCCATCAGGCAGCAGCGCCCGGGGCGGACTGGCGGCCCAGCATGGCCAGCAGCTCGGAAAGACGGTCGCGCATTTCACGGCGGTCGCAGATCTGGTCGATGGCGCCGTGCTCGAGCAGGAATTCCGAGCGCTGGAAGCCTTCCGGCAGTTTCTCACGCACGGTCTGTTCGATCACGCGCGGGCCGGCGAAACCGATCAACGCCTGCGGCTCGGCGATGTTGATGTCGCCCAGCATCGCAAACGACGCCGACACGCCACCGGTGGTGGGATGGGTCAGCACCGAAATGTACGGCAGCCCCGCAGCACGCAGGCGACCCAGCGCGGCCGAGGTCTTGGCCATCTGCATCAGCGAGAACAGGCCTTCCTGCATGCGCGCACCGCCACTGGCGGAGAAGCACACGTAGGGCGCGCCGATTTCCAGCGCCTTTTCCGCGGCCAGCGAGAAGCGTTCCCCCACCACCGAGCCCATCGAGCCGCCCATGAAGGCGAAATCGAACGCCGAGGCCACCAGCGGCCGGCCCTTGAGCAGGCCCTGCATGGCGATCAGCGCGTCGTATTCGCCCGTGTTCTTCTGCGAAGCCTTGATGCGCTCGCTGTACTTCTTCTGGTCCTTGAACTTGAGCAGGTCGGTCGGCCCAAGGCGCGCGGCGATCTCGGTGGTGCTGTCGGCGTCGAACAGCGCGGCCAGGCGCGCCCGTGCGCGGATAGCCATGTGGTGGCCGCACTTGGGGCAGACTTCCAGGTTTTCTTCCAGCTCAGGACCGTAAAGCGCGCTGCCGCAGCTGCTGCACTTTTCCCACAGGCCCTCGGGGACGCTGCGCTTCTTGCTGGGGACGTTGTCGGTGCGGATGCCCGACGGCATCAACTTGCTGAGCCAACTCATGCGGGATGACACTTCCGTTCAGGGCGGCCCGGGGCCGCAAAGGACGACAGTCTAGCTCACCCGTCCGGGAGCCGGGATCCCTACGGGGGCGTGTGGACGGGACGTGAACGGCCGCGCGCCAAGGCAGCGCCCAGGCAACCTGGTAGCGCCGGCCGTTGGCCGGCCCGCGCACAGGTATCCGACGCCCATGAGGGCCGGCCAACGGCCGGCGCTACCGGTTATTGCGTGGCGTCGAGTGCCTGCCGCAGCGGCTGCAGGAACGTTTTTGCTGTCCGCGCCGCGTTGTCGCCGTCCCCGGCCTCGGCCAACGCCGCTACCAGGGCGCTGCCCACCACCACGCCGTCGGCTTCCTGGGCCATCGCGGCGGCGCTCTGCGCGTCCTTGATGCCGAACCCTGCCACCACCGGGACGGTCGAACGACTGCGCAGATCGCGCAGGCGGGCACCGGCGGCGTTGCTGTCCAGCCGTTCGGAGGCACCGGTGACACCGGCAAAGCTCACGTAATACAGGTAGCCCCTGGCCATCGACGAAAGCAGGTCCAACCGATCGTCAGCGGTGGTAGGCGAGGCCAGCAGGATCAGCGCCAGGCCGGCGGCGCTGAAGATCTCCAGCGTCTCTTCCGCTTCTTCGGGTGGCAGGTCGACCAGCAGCACGCCGTCCACGCCCGCATCAATGGCCGCCTTGGCGAAACGCGCGGTGCCGTGAATCTCAACGGGGTTGAGGTACCCCATCAACACCACCGGCGTGGTGGTGTCATCACGGCGGAAGCTCTGCACCGTTTCCAGCACGTAGCGCAGGCCCGCACCACGCGCCAGCGCGCGTTCGGAGCTGCGTTGGATGGTCGGGCCATCGGCCATCGGATCGGAGAACGGGACGCCCAGTTCGATCACGTCGGCGCCGGCGGCGGCCAACGCGTGCATCACCGGCACGGTGGCGTCCAGGCCCGGGTCGCCGGCGGTGATGAAGGGAATCAGCGCCTTGCGGCGGCTGGCGCGCAGGCGGGCGAAACAGGCGTCGATACGGGCAACAGGCATCTCAGGCACATCCTTCTTTCAATTCAACGGCGCCGCTGGCGCCCCAGTACAACTTCGAAATCACCCCGCCAAAGATTTCCAGCCGGATCGCCAGATCCGAGCCGGGGTCCTGCCAGGTCACGTATTCGCCCGTTTCCGGACCATAGGCGTGCGGCATGCGGGTGCTGCCAGGCGGCAGGCGGGTCAGCGCCTCTTCGAGCGACATGCCCAGGCGCAGCCCGAACGGACCCGGTTGGGCGATGGCCTCGTAGGAGCCGTCGATCGTATCCAGGTCGAAACGCTGCACGTGGGCGTCATCGACCATCATCGACACGCCCTCGGGCAGGCTGCCGCGCTCGTAGTATTCGCAGGATCCACTGCCCTCCCCTTCGCTGAGCCCGGCCGAATGCCACGGCCCCTCGGCTTCGACCTCGCTGAAGCGCTGGCCGATGACCACGTCGCCGGCATGATCCAGCGCCACCGAGACCACGGCCGGTGCCAAGGCATCACCTTCGGCATCGGTGGCTGTGCCATCAGGGGGCTCAAGGAGCGGGCGATCGGCTCCGTCGTCATTACTGGCAGGCAGCTGCGCCGGCGCGATGGCAGCCGGTCCCGCAGCGGGCGCCAGCACCGGCGGTTCGGGCGGTTTGCAGCCGGTCAAGCCGACCACGATCAGCAGCGCACTTCCCTGGCGCAGCACGGGATTCACAGAACCAGGCCCTCGCGCGCGGCGATGGTGTGCACGTCCTTGTCGCCACGCCCGGACAGGTTGCACAGCACCAGCTTGTCGCTGGGCAGCTCGCGCGCGATCTTGATCGCCTGGGCCACGGCGTGGCTGGATTCCAGCGCGGCCAGGATACCTTCGCTATGCGCCAGCTGATGGAACGCGGCCAGTGCTTCATCGTCGGTGATGCCCACGTATTGGGCGCGACCGGCATCGGCCAGGAAGGCATGTTCCGGGCCGACGCCGGGGTAATCCAGGCCGGCCGAGACCGAATGGGTTTCAATGATCTGGCCATCGTCGTCGCAGATCACATAGGTGCGGTTGCCGTGCAGCACGCCGGGCCGACCGGCGGCGATGGACGCGGCATGGCGACCGGTTTCGATGCCGTCGCCCGCCGCTTCGGCGCCGACGATGCGCACGTCACGGTCGTTGAGGAAGGCATGGAACAGGCCGATGGCATTGCTGCCGCCACCGACGCAGGCGGTGATCGCATCAGGCAGGCGACCGTAATCGGTAAGCATCTGCGCACGCGCTTCGCGGCCGACGATGGCATTGAAGTCGCGCACCATGCGCGGGTACGGGTCCGGGCCGGCCACGGTGCCGATGATGTAGAAGGTGTCGCGCACGTTGGTGACCCAGTCGCGCATGGCTTCGTTGAGCGCGTCCTTGAGCGTGGCCGAGCCGGAGGTGACCGGCACCACCGTCGCGCCGAGCAGCTTCATGCGGTAGACGTTGATCTTCTGCCGTTCGATGTCGGTGGCGCCCATGTACACCACGCATTCCAGGCCCAGCCGCGCTGCCACGGTGGCGCTGGCCACGCCGTGCTGGCCGGCGCCGGTCTCGGCGATGATGCGCTTCTTGCCCATCCGCGCGGCCAGCAGGGCCTGGCCGATGGTGTTGTTGATCTTGTGCGCGCCGGTATGGTTCAGATCCTCGCGCTTGAGCAGGATCTGCGCACCGCCGACCTGCCGGCTCAGCCGTTCGGCGTGGTAGATCGGGCTCGGCCGGCCCACGTAATGGGTCAGGTCCTTGTCGTAGGCGGCGATGAAGGCCGGGTCCCGGCGCGCCTGGTCATAGGCCGCCGCCAGCTCCTGCAGCGGCCCGATCAGCGTTTCGGCAACGAAACTGCCGCCATAGCGGCCGAAATGGCCGTTGGCATCGGGGTAGGCATGGAAATCGACGATGGGAGATGCGGAGGGTGCGGACATGACGCGACAGCCATTGGAGACAGACTGACAATTTAGCGCACATATCGGGGCCGGAATATCGATATTATCTGCATAAATTCGTCAGAAAAACTCACATGAGCCAGACGCCGTTGCCCCCCTTGAACGCGCTGCGCAGCTTCGAAGCCACCGCCCGCCTGGGCGGCGTGGGGCGGGCCGCCGAAGCGCTGCACGTGACCCATGGGGCGATCAGCCGGCAACTGCGGCTGCTGGAGGAACACCTGGGCGTGACGCTGTTCGAGCGTGCCGGTCGCGGCCTGCGCCTGACCGCAGCGGGCCAGCAGCTGCAAGCCGCCTGCGCGGGTGCGTTCACGCAGATCCGAGACGCGGTCGACACCCTGCAGCGCCGGCAGCGTCCCGGGGCGCTGGTGCTGGGCTGCAGCGGCAGCATCCTGGCGCGCTGGATGATTCCGCGCCTTCCCGCGCTGCAGGCCGACCTGCCGCAGGTGCCGCTGCACTGGTCGGCCCAGGACGGCAGCTTCACCGAACAGCAGCAGGCACTGGATGCGGTGCTGCTGCTGGCGCAGCCGCCGTGGCCGCGTGGCTGGCAGGTGCGCGAACTGGCACCGGAGCGGGTCGGTGTGGTGGTGAGCCCGCAGCATCCGGCTGCCGCGCGCCTGCGGCAGCAACCGCCGCAAGCGTTGCTGCGCGAGTCGTTGCTGCACACCACGTCACGCCCGCAGGCGTGGCCGGCGTGGGCGCTTTCGCATGGGCTGGATCCATCGGGGCTTCAGCTGGGCACCGGCTTCGAACACCTGTACTACCTGCTGGAAGCGGCGGTGGCCGGGCTGGGCGTGGCGATCGCGCCGGAGCCGCTGGTGGCAGATGAGCTGGCCGCCGGTCGGCTGCTGGCACCGTGGGGATTCGGGGCCACGGGTGGGTTCTGGGTACTGGCCACGCCGGCAGGTGGCCAGGATGCGCGGGTGGAATCCCTGGCGGAATGGTTGGCCGAAAAGCTGCGGTAGGGTCGCACGCCAGTCGACTGCCGATAGCGGTAATCGGCGCTTTGGCGCATGGACCGATGCCGGGCGAGCGTTTCCATGGACGCGCGGTAGCGCCGGCCGTTGGCCGGCCCGCGTGATGGTTCAACGTTCCTGAGGGCCGGCCAACGGCCGGCGCTACCGCGGATTGGCGCCTCTGGCGCTAATCCGCTTCGTGGCAATCGGCGCGGCGGACTTCTTCGACGAACTTGCGCATCTTGTAGCCGTCCTTGATGCCCGGCTCGATTTCGATGCCACTGGAAACGTCCACGCCCCACGGCAAGGTGGCCACGATGGCGTCGAAAACGTTGTCCGGGGTGATGCCACCGGCCAGCAGGAACGGGCGATGCAGACCGGTCGGCAGGCGGGTCCAGTCGAAGGCCACACCGGTGCCGCCGCCACCGCCGGGAGCGTGGCTGTCGAACAGGAAACCGGCCGCGCTCGGGTAACGCAGCTGCAGCTGGCGGGCATTGACGTCTTCGCGGCCGCCCATGGCCACCGCCTTCAGGTAAGGCATGTTGAAGCTGCGGCAGAAGGATTCGTCTTCCTCGCCATGGAACTGCAGCAGGGTCGGACGCACGGTGCGCAGCACTTCACGCACTTCTTCCTTGCTGTTGTCGCGGAACAGCGCGACCACATCCACCATCGGCGCGATCGCCTGGCGCATGGCGCGGGCTTCGGCCGGCGCCACGCGGCGCTTGCTCTCGCGGGCGAAGATGAAGCCCACCGCGTCCACGCCCAGTTCGCCGGCCAGGCGCACGTCGCCGGCACGGGTCATGCCGCAGAACTTGATACGGGTGCGGTAGAAGGAGCGGCTCATAGGGTGACCTCGGCGGGCAGGTGCCAGTTGTCGGGGTACAACGGGCCAACGAATACCAGTCCCTGGGGCGGTGCGGTCGGGCCGGCCACGGTGCGGTCCTGGCCGGCAAGGAGCTCGGCCATCCACGACACCGGCTTTTCCCCACAGCCAATCAGGATCAATGAGCCGACGATATTGCGCACCATGTGATGAAGGAATGCATTGGCCTGAACGCAGACCTCCACGATCTCGCCCTGGCGGGTCACGCTGATCGCCTGCAGGTCGCGCCGGGCATGCAGGGCTTCGCACTGGACGCTGCGGAAGGCACTGAAGTCGTTCTCGCCCAGCAGGGCCTGCCCGGCCTCGTGCATCAGCGCAGCATCGAGCGGGCGGCGCTCCCAGCTCAGGGTCTGCCGGTACAACGCCGGGCGGATCTGCCGGTTGAGCAACCGGTAGCGGTAGCGCCGGGCGCGGGCGGAGAACCGTGCATGGAAATCGTCGGCCACCGGCACGCACCAGCGCACTGCGATCGAGCGCGGCAGGCGGGTGGTGGTGCCCAGGGTCCAGCCGCGCGGATCGCGGACCACGTCGGTCTCGAAATGCACCACCTGGCATTCGCCGTGCACACCGGCATCGGTGCGACCGGCGCAGACCACCTGGATCGGCGCATCGGCCACCGATGACAGCGCTTCCTGCAGGCTGGCCTGCACGCTGGGGCAGCCGCTCTCGCCGAGCTGCTGCCAGCCTTTGAACTCGCTGCCGTCGTATTCGACGCCCAGTGCGTAACGCATGCTCAGAACTTCGCCTTGAATGCCGGAGGGCCGCCGGCGCGGATCATCCGAGCCGTGACAGCAGTTCGTGGGCCTGCTGCTGGCTGTGCGGGTCGCCGGCCTGGGCGACTTCGAGCAGCAGGGTCCGCGCGGTGTCGGCATCGCCGAGGTCCAGGTAGGCGATCGCCAGTTCAAGGCGGCCGCGACCGGGCGTGCCGAGCGGGGCCGTATCGACATGAACCGGCGGGCGCGCGGGCGCTTCGGCGGTATCCTCGGGGAACTCAAACACACCGCGGTAGGAGGGCTGCGCGGCCGCCTCCAGCGCGTGCGGCGGAACGCCATCATCGACGGCATCGGGTGCGACCGGCGCGACCACCACCGGGGTTTCGACCGCGCCCACTGCATCATGTATCGAGCGGCCCGGCTGCGGCTCCAGGGCGAACATCGGCTCGCGCCGGCCATCGTCCAGGACACCGGCATCGGCCAGGACGTAAGCCGGCGCATCACGCAGGTCGGGTGCATCGGCGGCTACTTCCTGCTGGGCCGCCAGCTCGTCCACGTAGTCTGCGGCGGGAACGGCAGCAGCCAGGCTGGCCGCATCCAGGCCATCGCGGCGCAGCGGCGGCAACGGTGAGGGCTTGCGCCGACGCGCCACGACCCATCCGGCCACGACCAGCAACAGCACGGCCAGGCCCACCCAGGCCCAACCGCCACTGCCGGTTTCCCGTGCCGCCGGGGCCTCGCCCAGGCGCTGTTGCGCGGCGGCCAGGTCGGTGTCCTTCATCGCGATCAGCGATGCCTGCTGCTGCTTGAGCTTTTCCAGCTCGGCCACGCGGTTGCGCAGTTCCTGAATCTCGGCATCGCGGGTGGCAACATCTTCCTTGGCCTGCCGCAGTTGTTCGTTGCCCAGCATGTCACCCTCGCTGCCGGCGGCGGTGCCGGTGGTTGTACCTGCATTGTTGTTGGTAGCGGCGACCGCCGGGGCGATCTCCAGGCGCCCTCCCGCCGCGACGGCGGGGGCAGCCGGTGCAGCTGCTGCAGGCGCCGTGGCAACGCCGCTGCGGGTCGGCTGCGGAATGGCCGAGCGGGCCTGGCGCCATTGCGCCGTGTGCTCACGCACCATCGCGGCTGCCTGCGCGGCATCGACCGGTGCGTCGGCACTGGCGCTGCGCAGCACCGCCCCCTGCTTGAGCAGGTTCACGTTGCTGCGGATGAAGGCGTCTGGATTGGCGCGAAACAAAGCGATCATCGCCTGGTCGAGGCTGAGCCCCTGCTCGCGGGCAAGCCCGCTGGCGATCTGCGACAGGGTCTGCCCACGCTGTACGGTGATGCTGCCGTCTGCTGCAACGGCTGGCGCAGGCGCTGCAGCAGCCTGTCGCGACGGCGCTGCACTGCGCGCCGGCACCGGGCTGGTCCGCGACGGCGTGGGCGCGGCGGTCGCGTCCGGTGCCTGCGCGGGAGCCGGTTCGGCTTCGCGCACGATGGCATTGGACATCGCACCCGCCGGCGCGACGATTTCCGGTTCGGCCACGGCCAGGGCACTGTCGGGCGCATCGACCAGTGCCGAGTACTCGCGGACCAGGCGGCCCTGCCCCCAGTCGGCTTCAATCAGGAAATTCAGCGACGGCGTGGTGACTGGTGCCTGCGAGCTCACCCGCACCACGGCACGGCCGTTGGCATCGCGGGTCAGTTCGAACTGCAGTTCACTTACCAGGCCGGTCGGGCGTTCCAGTCCGACCCGTGCAAAAGTTACCGGCGAGGCAAGGGCCACGCGCAGGTTTTCCAGCTCGGCCGGGTCGGCAGAAATGACCGGAATCTCAGCCAGCAAGGGCTGCCCGGGCTTGGACAGCACCCGGATGTCGCCGAGGCCAAGGGCCATGGCGGAGCTGCTGGCCAAGGCCAGCAGCAGGGTCGAGACATACTTGAGCGGGCGCGATGCGCCCGGAACCCGGTTCTTCATGCGGGCAATATAGCGATTCCCGACCAATCCAGCCATGCAGGGGCGTGGCAGGTACCACGCCCTGCGTGGTACCTGCGCCCGTCAGCCTTCAGCGGCAACCAGCTCAGCCAACTGCACGGCATTGAGCGCAGCGCCCTTGCGGATGTTGTCCGACACGATCCACAGGTTCAGGCCGCGCGGGTGCGACAGGTCCTCACGAATGCGACCGACATACACCGCATCGGTGCCGGAGGCATGCGTGACCGGGGTCGGGTAACCGCCGGCTTCATGCCGGTCGACCACTTCCACGCCGGGCGACCGCGACAGCAGTTCGCGCGCCGCGTCCGGGGTGACCTTGTCGCGGGTTTCGATGGTGACCGCTTCGGAGTGACCGTAGAACACCGGCACGCGCACCGCGGTGGGGTTCACCAGGATGCTGTCATCGCCCAGGATCTTGCGGGTTTCCCAGACCAGCTTCATTTCTTCCTTGGTGAAGCCGTTGTCCTGGAAATCGTCGATGTGCGGGATCAGGTTGAACGCGATCTGCACCGGGAAGCGCTGCGGGTCGATGCCCTGGAAGCTGAGCAGCTGGCCGGTCTGCTTGCCCAGTTCCTCCAGCGCCGAGCGCCCGCCGCCGGACACCGACTGGTAGGTGGCCACGTTGATGCGCTGGATGCCGTACTGGCGGTGCAGCGGCGCCAGCGCCACCAGCATCTGCATGGTGGAGCAGTTCGGGTTGGCGATGATGCCGCGCGGGCGGTTCTTCAGTGCTTCCGGGTTCACTTCGGAGACCACCAGCGGCACGTCATCGTCGTAACGGAACGCGGAGGAGTTGTCGATCACCACGGCACCGGCAGCGGCGAACGTCGGGCCGAACTCCTTGGAGACGCTGCCACCTGCGGAGAACAGCGCGATATCCACGCCATTCGGGTCGAACGTGGCCAGGTCCTGGACCTTGATCTTCTGGCCCTGGAAGTCGATTTCGCCGCCGGCCGAACGCGACGACGCGAGCAGGCTCAGCGTGGCGACCGGGAAGTTGCGCTCGGCCAGGATGGCCAGCATGGTTTCGCCGACGGCGCCGGTGGCACCGACGACTGCGACGTGGAAACGACGATCAGGGTTGTTCATATAAGCCTCGTTTGGTGTTGGCGTACCGACCAACGGTCGGGACCTGCCGAATGTGTTTGAACCGCAGATTGGGCTCGGGGAACCTCACGCAACAGCGGCGGAGATTCCCTATCGTTTTGCGTCGTCGATTTTTTTGGCAGCCACGGCATCGGCGTTGATCGCGCTGGGCGGGTTGCCGGCGTTCGGGCCCAGGCCGAGTGCGGCCAGCAGGTTGTCCACGGCCAGCTGCACCATCGCCCGGCGCGTGGCCTGGCTGGCGCTGCCGATATGCGGGGTAAGCACGATGTTGCGCAGGGCCAGCAGCTCCGGGCGCACGCTCGGTTCACCTTCGAACACATCCAGCCCGGCGGCGGCCAGCCGGCCATTGGCCAGTGCGTCGGCCAGTGCCAGTTCGTCGACGATGCCGCCACGGGCGATGTTCACCAGGGTGGCGGTGGGCTTCATCTTCGCCAGTGCGGTGGCATCGATGATGTGGTGCGAAGACGGGCCGTAGGGCAACACCAGCACCAGGTGGTCGGACTGGGCCAGCAGCGTGTCCAGATCCACATACTGCGCGCCGACCTCGGCTTCGGTCGCATCAGGAAGGCGCGAGCGGTTGTGGTACAGCACGCGCATGCCGAAGCCAAGCGCACCCCGCCGGGCAATGCCCTGCCCGATGCGGCCCATGCCGAGGATGCCCAGCGTGCTGCCGTGGATGTCGGCACCGAGCATGGTCTGGAACGACCACTGGCCCCACTGTCCTTCGCGCAGCCAGCGCTCGGATTCGGTGATCCGACGCGCGGTGGCCATCAACAGGGCGAAGCCGAGGTCGGCGGTGGTTTCGGTCAACACATCCGGGGTGTTGCTGGCCAGGATGCCGGCCGCGTTGAGCGCGCCTACATCCAGGTTGTTGTAGCCCACCCCGACATTGGCAATCACGCGCAGGTTCGGCGCGTTGGCGATTTCGGCCGCGCCGATACGTTCGTTGAGGGTGATCAGCGCGCCGTCGACCTGGGCCAGCTGCTCGGCCAGCATCGCGGGCGTATAGCGGGTGACCTCATGGGTCGTCGCCAACACGACATGCTGCCCAAGCTGTTCGATGACATCATCGAACAGCGGTTGGCTGACCCAGACCCGGGGGCGCGGATCAACCATCGATCGACCCGGGAATGCGCGGGGTGATGTCGCCGACATCGCCGCACTGGGCGCGGTGGCGCAGCGCCTGGTCCATCAGCACCAGCGCCATCATCGCCTCGGCGATGGGGGTGGCGCGGATGCCCACGCACGGGTCGTGGCGACCGGTGGTGATCACCTCTACGGCAGCGCCGCTGGCATCCACCGTGGCGCCGGGCAGGCGCAGGCTCGAGGTCGGCTTGAGCACGATCGAGGCGGTGACCTGCTGGCCGGTGGAAATGCCGCCGAGGATGCCGCCGGCATGGTTGCTGGCGAAGCCTTCAGGGGTGATCAGGTCGCGGTGCTCGGTGCCCTTCTGCGCGGCGCTGGCAAAGCCGTCGCCGATTTCCACGCCCTTGACCGCGTTGATGCTCATCAGCGCCGACGCCAGCTCGCCATCGAGCTTGCCGTAGATCGGCTCGCCCCAGCCCGGCGGTACGCCATCGGCGACCACGTTGACGCGCGCACCCACCGAATCGCCGGACTTGCGCAGCGCATCCATGTAGCTTTCCAGCGCCGGCACCTGTCCGGCCACCGGCCAGAAGAACGGGTTGTCTTCCACCGCCGACCAGTCATGGCCGGTCGGGGTGATCTCGCCCAGCTGCGACAGGTAGCCGCGCACGGTCACCCCATGGCGCTGCAGCAGCCACTTCTTCGCGATCACGCCGGCAGCCACGCGCATGGTGGTTTCGCGCGCGGACGAGCGGCCACCACCGCGCGGGTCGCGGATGCCGTACTTCTGCCAGTAGCTGTAGTCGGCATGGCCCGGGCGGAACTGCTGGGCGATGTTGCTGTAGTCCTTGCTGCGCTGGTCGGTGTTGCGGATCAACAGCGCGATCGGCGTACCGGTGGTGCGCCCTTCGTACACGCCCGACAGGATTTCGACCTCGTCGGCCTCGCGCCGCGCCGAAGTGTGCCGGCTCTTGCCGGTGGCGCGGCGCTGCAGGTCGTGGGCGAATTCGTCGGCGCTGATCTCCAGCCCTGGCGGGCAGCCGTCGATCACGCAGCCGATCGCCGGACCATGCGATTCGCCGAACGTGGTGACCGAGAGCAGCTTGCCGAAGGTGTTGGAACTCACGGCCGCTGCGCCGCCAGTTCGGTGATGCGGGCGCTATGGGCGATCAGCTCACGGCACTCGACCGCGAAGATGCCCATCTGGCCGACCTTGAACTCGACCCAGGCGAAATCCACTTCCGGCAACAACTTGATCAGGTGCTGTTCGGATTCGCCCACTTCGCAGATCAGCAGGCCATCTTCGCTCAGGTGCAGCGGCGCGTCGCGCAGGATCTTCAGCACCAGGTCCAGGCCGTCGTCGCCGGCACGCAGACCCATTTCGGGTTCATACGAGTACTCCTTCGGCAGCGCGTCGGTTTCGTCGTTGGTGACGTACGGCGGGTTGGTCACGATCAGATCGTAGTGACGGCCGGTGAGGCCGTTGAACAGGTCCGACTTGAGCAGGGTGACGTTGTGCGCCTGCAGGCGTTCCTTGTTTTCTTCGGCCAGCGACAGCGCCTCATCGCTCAGGTCCGCGCCGTCCACTTCCCAGTTCGGGTAGTAGTGGCCCATGGCAATGGCGATGCAGCCCGAGCCGGTGCACAGGTCGAGCGCGCGGTGCACGTCGCGGCCGGCCAGCCACGGTTCGAAGCCGGTTTCGATCAGTTCGGCGATCGGCGAGCGCGGCACCAGCGCGCGGCGGTCGCTCTTGAAGCTCAGCCCGGCAAACCAGGCTTCACCGGTCAGGTAGGCGGCCGGCAGGCGCTCGCTGATGCGGCGCTCGAACAGGGCCAGCACCTCGGCCTTCTCCGGGGTGGTCACCCGGGCCGCGCCATAGGCCGGGCCCAGGTCGTGCGGCAGGTGCAGCGCGTGCAGGACCAGTTGGGTGGCTTCGTCCAGCGCGTTGTCATAGCTGTGCCCGAAGGTCAGCCCGGCGGCGTTGAAACGGCTGGTGCCGTAGCGGATCAGGTCGATGATCGTATGGAGTTCGGCGGCCGTTTCGGCGGTCATGGCAGGGCAACAGACAAAGTGGCCCCAGATTATAGGCGCTGCGGCGCAGCACGGCATCCGTTGCAGCGGAAACGGAAACCGCCGGCCCCCATCCCCTATCATGGAGGCCCCTTCGGGAATGGGCCTTACATGTTCAATCGCAACGTCGGCATCATCCTGCTCATCGCGCTGGCCGCCGGGCTCGGCCTGGTCGTTGCCCAGAAAGTGTTCGCGCCCAAGCCGGCAGGCAACCGCCCGGCCACAGAATCGATCACCTTCTACCCGCAGCCACGCCCGCTGCCGGACTTCAACCTGGGCCAGTCCGATGGCACCCGGCTGATTCCCGGTGAGCTCAAGGGCCACTGGACCCTGGTGTTCCTGGGCTTCCTGTCCTGCCCCGACATCTGCCCGACCACCCTGGCCGACCTGGCCCAGGCCCAGAAGCAGTGGGAAACCCTGCCCGAGACCCTGCGCCCGCGGCTGGTGTTCGTGTCCGTGGACCCCGAACGCGACACCCCGGCGCGGCTGGGCGAGTACGTGCACGCCTTCCACAAGGACACCCTGGCCGCCACCGCCGACGTGCCCTCGCTGGAGCGCTTCGCCACCGCGCTGGGCTTCGTGTTCCAGAAGGTGCCGGGCAAAAGCTTCGATGAAAACCCCCAGGATTACACCCTGGAACACTCGGCCAGCCTGGCCGTGCTGGACCCGGACGGCAAGCTGGCCGGTCTGATCCGCCCCCCCTTCAACGCGCCGGCCATTGCCCGCGACCTGAACCTGTTGACCGAGAAATCCGCCCCATGAGCCTGACCACCACGCTGAGCTACGCCCTGCCCCACCGCCTGCTGTCATCGATGGCGCGGCGCCTGGCGTATTCCAGCAACCCGCGGATCTCACGCTGGCTGATCGACACGGTGACCGAAAAGTTTGGCGTGAACCTGGCCGAGGCGGCCAACCCGGACCCACGCAGCTACCCGACCTTCAACCAGTTCTTCACCCGCGCTTTGAAGCCGGGCGCGCGCGTGCCCGATGCCGGTGCCCGCACCCTGCTGATGCCGGCCGATGGCCGGATCAGCCAGCTGGGCGCCATTGAAGACGGCCGCATCTTCCAGGCCAAGGGTCAGTCGTTCACCGCCGCCGAACTGCTGGGCGATGCGGCCGATGCCGAAGTGTTCCACCACGGCCTGTTCGCCACCGTGTACCTCTCGCCCAAGGACTACCACCGCGTGCACATGCCGTGGACCGGCACCCTGCGCGAAACCGTGCACGTGCCGGGGCGGTTGTTCAGTGTGGGTCCGGCGGCCGTGAACACCGTGCCGGGGCTGTTCGCCCGCAACGAGCGCCTGGTCTGCCATTTCGACACCGATTTCGGCCCGATGGTGCAGGTGATGGTCGGCGCGCTGCTGGTGTCGGGCGTGGAGACGGTGTGGGGCGGCGAAGAGATCCCGGCCTACGGCGACACCATCACCCGCAAGGATTACCGCGGCAAGGGCATCACCCTGGAGCGGTTCGCCGAGATGGCGCGCTTCAATTACGGCTCGACGGTCATCGTGCTGCTGCCGCCAGGCGTAGCCGATTTCGCGCCGCATCTGGACGCCGAACACGCCGTGCAGCTCGGTCAGGCGTTGGCCACCCTGCGTTGAGAGCAGCCACGCAGGGCGTGGCTCTACGCGATCTGCCGCCCGCAAAACAAACGCCCCGCTTTCGCGGGGCGTCTCGTTTCAGGTGTTGTCCGGATCGTGCGCGAACTCGACGGGCCCTACGTCCATGCCATCGTAATCCTCTACGCCGTTGGCTTCGGCCAGGGCCTGCAGCTCGTGGTTGCGCTTGTCCAGCGAGGCTTCGTTGTGCACTTCCACGCGTTCCACGTGCAGCACGTGGTAGGGCGCTTCAGCTTCTTCCAGTTCCGGCTCGAACACCTCGACCACGGTGTAGCCCTCCCCTTCCAGCACCTTGGCCAAGCCATGCAGCGGCTCCGGGGTGGTGTTGACGAAGAAGTAGCCCCAGACCAGATCGCCATTGAGATCCCAGTCGGTATTCTCGCGGATGTTGGCGAACATCTCGTTGATTGCGGTGATATCCATCTTTGTTCCTCGTGGGTTATTTACCGCAGCCCTGCAGCTTGATGGACTGACCCTGGCGCAGCACGTAGGCCGGGGCCTTGAGCCCGTTGGCCCGCGCCAGCTCGCGCACGTTGCAGTTGAACTTGTCGGCGATCCGGCCCAGGGTCTCACCCTTGCCGACCTTGTGGCTGCGCACCGGCTTCGCCTTGGGCTTGGCCGCCGGCACCGCCACCGGCGCCGCCGGCGTGGTCGTCACCGGGGTGCTGGCCTGGATGCCCGCCACCGGCACCACGCTGCCCACCGCCACGTTGCCGGTGTAGCTGGTAGCTGCCGGGCGCACGATGGCCGCATTGAGGTCGGCGGTGATCAGCGTGCGCGCGAGGTCCGCGCGCGGGCCGCTCACGCAGTAACGGTTGTACAGCCCGGCAATGCGGGTGGTGGCGTTGATGAGGGTGCCGGCCGGGATCCAGCCATCGGCTTCGTAGCGCGGATTGAGGTTGCGCAGCGCACGCATGTAGCCATCACGGGTGCCGGTGCTGCCCAGGCAGATGGTCAGCTCGTAGATGGTGGTGGACTTGGCCAGGCGGATCGTGGCCGGCTGCGCACTGACCTTGGGGAAGTCCACGCCGTACTGCTGCGGGTGCAGGTAGATCCACGCCGCAGCGATCACCATCGGCACGTAGTCCTTGGTTTCGGCCGGGAACTGGTTGTAGACGCTGTCCACCCAGAAGCTTTGACCCACGTTCTGCCGATACACCCGCCCGGCGCGGCCTTCGCCCCCGTTGTAGCCGGCCAGCGACAGCTCCACGTTGTTGTTGAGTTCGCGCATGCGCTCGTTGAGGTAGCTGGCACTGGCTTCGGCGGCGCTGCGTGCATCGAAACGGGTGTCGAAGCCGGTGCCATCCGGACCCAGCCCGAAGCGGCGCCCGGTAGCCGGCATGAACTGCATCAGCCCGGCGGCGCCGGCACGCGAAGAGGCATGCACGCGGCCGTTGGATTCCTTGGCCATGATCCCGAACAGCAGCGCCTCGGGCAGGCCGCGCTTTTCCCATTCCGGCCACATCACCGCGCGCAGGGTCTGGTAGTTCTCGTAGGTATTCATCAACGCCGGGCGCATGTCGGTCAGCCAGCGGCGGATGCCGGCCTGCACCGCCGGGTTGTATTCGACCATGTTGTCGAAGGCGTGGCGCTTGTCGTTGAGCAGCGCGGCGGCGCGGGCGGCCTCGGGCACATCGGCGGTCAATGGGCCTACATGGTCCGGATCGGCCTCAAGCAGGCCGCCATCGCCGGCGATCACTTCGCTGTCGTCGCCATCGCGCGCATCGGCGTTGTTCTTCAACAGGCGCTTGTAGGTCACCAGCAGGTTGCTGACCTGGCAGCCCTTCTGCGCCACGCAGGCGCTGATCACGTCCTCCATGTCCTCCAGCGCGGCATCGCCTTCGTTCTTGCCCTTGGGGTCGGCGTTGTTGACCAGCACCAGCGCATCGGCGTAGCGCTTCTCGGCGGCGGCCATGCGCTGTTCCAGGGCCTCGATCTTGACCTTGTCGCGGGCGGACACGCGCTGGGCGTGCGCATCGGGCACGAACGACAGCAGGGAAGCGAACGCCAACAACGGCCAAACACGGGCAAGCAGGACAGGAACGGGCATTTTTGGCACTGTGGGCGAAAGACAGGGCAGAGTAGCCGTGCCACTCGTATCGGGGCAACCCGGTCAGGCGGCCGATACACGCCGACGTTTAGAATCCTGCCCATTCACATAGCCCCTCCACAGAGCGAGTTGACCATGGATCCGATCCTGCTCGGCAAAGGCGTCACCGATGACATCCCCGTCACCCTGCAACCCCGGCTGGGCAACCGCCACGGCCTGGTGGCCGGCGCTACCGGTACCGGCAAGACCGTGACCCTGATGACACTGGCCGAAGGCTTTTCGCGCATCGGCGTGCCGGTGTTCCTGGCCGACGTGAAGGGCGATGTCTCTGGCCTGGCCGTGCCCGGCACGGGTGCCGAGCCCCTGCTGCAGCGCGCAAAGGACATCGGCGTGGCCGATTACGCGCCGGCCGGCAGCCCCACGATCTTCTGGGACCTGTACGGCAAACTGGGCCACCCGGTGCGCACCACCGTCAGCGAAATGGGCCCGACCCTGCTGGCGCGCATCCTGGAACTCAACGACACCCAGTCCGGGGTGCTTGACATCGTGTTCAAGCTGGCCGACGACCGTGGCCTGCTGCTGCTCGACCTGGACGACCTGCGCGCCCTGCTGGGCCTGGTGGCCGACGAGCGCAAGGACATCTCCACCGAGTACGGGCTGGTCAGCGCGCAGTCGGTGGCGGCGATCCAGCGTTCGCTGCTGCGGCTGTCGCAGGATGGCGGCGAGTCGTTCTTCGGCGAACCGGCGCTGGAGCTTGCTGACCTGATGCGGGTCAATCACGACGGTCGCGGTGTGATCGGCATCCTGGCCGCTGACCAGCTGGTGCTGAAGCCGCGCCTGTACTCGACCTTCCTGCTGTGGCTGCTGTCCGAGCTGTTCGAGACGCTGCCCGAGGTGGGCGACCTGGACAAGCCCAAGCTGGTCTTCATCTTCGACGAGGCGCACCTGTTGTTCGATGACGCCCCGGCCGCGCTGGTGCAACGCATCGAGCAGGTGGTGCGGCTGATCCGTTCCAAGGGCGTGGGCGTGTATTTCTGCTCGCAGTTCCCCGACGACGTGCCGGCCAACATCCTGGGGCAGCTGGGCAACCGGGTGCAGCATGCGCTGCGCGCGTTCACCCCGCGCGACCAGAAGGCGGTGAAGATCGCGGCGGAAACCTTCGTGCCCAACCCGAAGCTGGATGTGGTGGCCGCGCTGTCGCAGCTGGGTACCGGCGAGGCGCTGGTGTCCACGCTGCAGGACAAGGGGATTCCCTCCCCCGTGCAGCAGACCCAGATCGCTCCGCCACGTTGCCGGATGGGCGCCATTACCGAGGCCGAGCGGGCGCAGGTGCGCGCCGGCAGCCCGGTCGGCAGCCGCTACGACACCGCCGTGAACCGCGAATCGGCGGCCGAGCTGCTGGCCCAGCGCGCGGCCAAGGCGGTGGAACAGCCTGACGCGCCCAAGGCGCGCACCCGCGAGCAGGATGAGCAGCAGGAAAGCGGGTTCGGCCAATCGATCAAGGATGCGATCTTCGGCACCAAGCGCCGCCAGGGCATGATCGAAACCATGGCCAAACAGACCACCCGCACCGTGGGCACCAAGCTGGGCAACCAGATCGTGCGCGGCATCCTGGGCGGCATCTTCGGCGGCAAGCGCTGAGCCGATGTCGCGTTGGCGTCCCCCGGCGGAAAAGAGTACGGCCTTGATCACCGCACAGGGCCACCAGCGGTTGAAGACCGAGCTGGACGACTTGTGGCGCGTTCGGCGCCCGGAGGTGGTCAAGGCGTTGGCGGCGGCAGCCGCCGAAGGCGATCGTTCGGAGAATGCCGAGTACACCTACCGCAAGAAGCAGCTGGGCGAAATCGACCGCCGGGTGCGCTACCTGACCAAGCGGCTGGAGGCGCTGCGCGTGGTGGATACCGTGCCGACCGATCCACGCGCGGTGTTTTTTGGTGCGTGGGTGGAGTTGGAGAACGTGGACAGCGGCGATGTCAGCCGGTATCGCATCGTGGGCCCGGATGAGACCGATGCGGGCGCGGGCTGGATCAGCATCGATTCGCCGCTGGCGCGCGCGTTGTTGAAGAAGCGTGTGGACGATGAATTTGAGGTGGAGTTGCCGAGTGGGCGGACCGGGTTTGCGATCCTGGCGGTGGAGTACCCGGCCGGGTGAGGTGTCTACGGCGGTTACGGCGTTCGTTGCGGTGCGTTACCGACGTTGAACCGTTATCGGCAAGGTGCCCGTGCAACCATGGCAGGTCCAGGAGCACGGTTGCTACCGGGCCGGGGCGGGGTATTCCCTTCCATCCCGGGCCGGGCGGAAGTACTCGACCTGGCGGTAAAACAGCACGTCCTGATCGGGATGCCAGCCCGGAATGCCCATCAACGGCAGCGGGCGAAGCTCCAGCGGATCATTGAGCAGGTCCGCACGCGAAATGGCCTGCGCCACCTGCTCCACCGCCTGCGCGTCATCCTCGCCCTGCACCACCACGCACTTGCCCACCAGCAATCGCGAAGGCAACAACGCCTGCTCCATCAATGCATGACCGAACACGGCAGACACGGCGATGGCGCCGCTGCGCCACCGCTCTGCGCCCTGTACGAACAGCGCGCTCCAATCATGCCGGTCCCACGCATGCAGCAACGAGGCATCGCGCACTCGCACGATCACCCCTGTTTCGTCGAACTGGGTCAGCACGGCCTGTGTACGATTTCGTCCAACGGCAGATGCATCAACGAGTTCGGCACACTGCCGCGCATTGAGCGCGTGCTTGATCGCCGGATGGCGCGCCCAGACCAGTGCATTGAACAGGTCATGCCAGTTGCGCGGACGGGTCGCGATGCGCCCCTGCGCAATGCGCCGCTCGTAGTGCAGGCCATCGGCAAGCAACGCATCATCCTGCTCGACCAGCTGCTTGCCGGGCAACGCAAGCCGCTGGTCCAGCGCGTCAATGGACGGCCAGTCGGCGGCCGCCATCACATCCTGGTAAGCAGCAAACGCGGCAAACAACGGATGGGCGAAGCACGCCCGATCCACCTCCCCGCGCGCCGGCGCAATGAAACGCCGGCGGCCGACCGCCCCGGGGGCGGCCGCGCCGGTCACAGCACCTTGAGGTCGAGCTGCCGGATCGTCGCGCTTTCTTCGATCAGCGCATCACCGTACAGATCGTGCTCATCGCTCTCGGTGATCTCCACGTTCACGAACTGGCCCACGCGCAGCGTTGCTTCATCAGCGTTCTCGATATGCACCAGGCCGTCGATCTCCGGCGCATCGGCCCTGGACCGGGCCACGGCGATACCATCTTCAATGGCATCGACCAGGCACTGCTGCACGGTGCCGATCTTGGCTTCCAGGCGCGCCGCGGAAATTTCGGCCTGGCGGGCCATGAACCGGGCCAGGCGCTCCTGCTTCACTTCTTCGGGTACCGCGCCGGGCAGAGTGTTGGCCATCGCGCCGGTGACCGGCGAATAGGCGAACGCGCCAACGCGATCCAGCTGCGCCTCATCCAGGAACGACAGCAGCTCCTCGAACTCGGCCTCGGTCTCGCCCGGGAAGCCGACGATGAAGGTCGAGCGCACGGTGATGTCCGGGCACAGCTGGCGCCAGCGCTGCACGCGCTCCAGGGTCTTGTCGACCGCACCGGGACGCTTCATCAACTTGAGGATGCGCGGACTGGCATGCTGGAACGGGATATCCAGGTACGGCAGGATGCGGTTTTCGGCCATCAGCGGCACCACATCGTCCACGTGCGGGTACGGGTACACGTAGTGCATGCGGGTCCAGGCATCCAGTTCGGACAGTCCTTCGCACAGCGACTTCATGCGGGTCTGGTAGGCCTTGTCGCGCCACATGCGTTCGGCGTACTTGACGTCCACGCCATAGGCGGAGGTGTCCTGCGACACCACCAGCAGCTCCTTGACCCCGCCGCGCACCAGTCGCTCCGCTTCGCGCAGTACGTCGTCCACCGGGCGCGAGACCAGCTTGCCGCGCATCGAGGGAATGATGCAGAAGCTGCAATGGTGGTTGCAGCCTTCTGAAATCTTCAGGTAAGCGTAATGGCGCGGGGTCAGCTTGATGCCGTAGTCCGGCACCAGGTCCACGAACGGGTCATGCCTGGGCGGCAGCGCGGCGTGCACCGCTTCCATCACACTGGTGTAGTCCTGCGGACCCGACACCGCCAGTACGTCCGGGTAGGCCTTGCGGATCTCCTCGGGGCGCTTGCCCAGGCAGCCGGTGACGATCACCTTGCCATTGGCGTTCATGGCCTCGCCGATTGCGTCCAGCGATTCGGTTACCGCCGAATCGATGAAACCACAGGTGTTGACCACCACCACGTCGGCCGCATCGTAGGAGGGAACGATGTCGTAGCCCTCGGCCCGCAGCTGGGTGAGGATGCGCTCGGAATCGACAAGGGCCTTCGGGCAGCCAAGGCTGACGAAGCCGACTTTGGGGTTCAGCTGGGACATGGAATCGCGGGACTCTGGGGGCCTGGGCCCACGCCGGAATGGCGCAGGGACCTGGGGGCCGGAAACGGCGGCAAGTATACCGGCGTTGGAGCTTGGGTCTGAATCGGGGCGAACTCTTGCAACCACGTGCGCTTCAGCGCCGCTGAACCGCGCGGACAGCCGGAGATGGGGCTCCCGATGATGCGCGGGCGGCGGCGTTCTGACGCCGCGCAAGAATCTCACATATCAATGAGACTGAGTGTAAAATAATCCGTCAAGAAGTGGCAATATGTAAATAAATCTGGGGTGGTGTAAAAAAATGACCGCGATCGGGTACGAATGGGTAAGAAATCATTGCAGGCTTGATGCGCTCCCCCCGCGCCGGTCTGCGCACATCCGCCCCGTGACCAGGGTTGAGCAGTTTGCCGATCATGTGGCGGTCCCTGCCGGTGTGGCGCCGGGGCAGGAGGCAGATGTGCTCGATCATCTGCTGTTCGCCCTGAAGCATGAGCATACCAACCTGGCCATTCTCATGGAGGGCATGCGCCATGTTCCCGCAGGGCGGGTCTCGGCGACCTTCCGGCAGACACCTGGGGGGGCGTATGCACGACTGGCCGGTTTTTTCTGGGAGCAAAGCAATCGCTGTCAACTTGAAGATCTACCGGCAGCGACCGGCGCGGTAGTCGACGTATTCGACCCCTCCAGGTTTGTCACCGGCCAAGACCAGCGTAATGCTCGCTGGCGTGTGAACTTCAATGGCCTGGGGACGCTGGTGTACTGCGCCACCGTGGAGAGGACACCGGCCATCAAGGAAGCGATAGAGCGTTCGGTGTTGGACAGGGCCAATCACGTCCTCAGCGGCATGGACTCGAATATCCGCGACCGGGCGTTGGAATGGGCGTATTTGAGTGAGACGCGAGGGAGCTTCGAGATCGAGGGTGAAGTACCCGGGGCGTCCAAGCAAGCAGCTTTTGTACGCGTCCTGCAGCAGGCGCATTTACGCGAACCGTTGACCGAAGACTATCTGTCGGAGTTGCAGAACATTGCGATCACCAATCCCCTGCAGAGAGCAGCGTCCTTCCGGCAGGAGCAGAACCATCTTGCCCGGGCAGATCGCGGGGCCGCTGCAGTGACCTATGTGCCGCCACCTCCCGTACTGGCACATGAGTTGATGGACGCTCTGATGGATTGGTCGAACAATCACCTGGAGGGAGTAGACCCGTTGGTCGCTGCGTCGGTGGTGTCCTTCGGTTTCGTCTTCATCCATCCCTATATGGATGGCAACGGCCGCCTCTCCCGGTTCCTGCTGCACCAGACCCTCTGCCGCGCGGGCGCTCTGGAAAACGGCCTGATCCTGCCGGTCTCGGTGGCCATGAAAAAACATGAAGCCGAGTATCTCGATGCGTTGCAACAGTTCTCGCGGCCGATGCGTGCAAAATGGGATGTCCGCTGGATCGATGCAGAGCAGTTCGAATACACCTACCTGGGTGATGCCCAATACGGCGCTTACCGCTATTGGGACGCTACGTCGGCTGCGGAGTTCTGCATGAAGATGGCTGAGCTTGCCCTGGACGATGAGCTTCGCAACGAAACCGAGTTCCTCATGCGCTACGACATGGCGCACAATGAGGTCGACAAAGCCTACGACCTGATCAATACCGATCTTGCTGTCCTGCTTGTCAGTGCCTTCCAGCAAGGCGGCGTCGTTTCAAAACGGAGGCGCGACCAGTTCCAGCATCGCGTTCCGGAGGCAGCGTTCGACTTCATTGAATCCACGGTCAAGGCAGTTCTGGCCACAGAAAGCATCAACTTTGACGCGAGGCCGCAGGCCGATAATGAAGGCCTGAACCAACAGGAGTCTGGCAATGGGTGAGTGGGTAACGCTTGATACGCATCACGGTCCGGTCCGGGCCTGGCAGGCCAGGCCGGACGGCAAGCCACGCGGGGGGCTGGTGGTCATCCAGGAGATCTTCGGCGCCAACGCGCACATCCGCGAGGTGGCCGAGGGCTTTGCTGCCGAGGGCTATGAGGTACTGGCGCCCTCCCTCTTCGACCTGATCGACGGTACCGGGACCGACCCCGACGCCCTGCCCTATGACCCGAACGGGGTGAAACAGGGCCTGGAGCATGTCAACGCGCTGGGCGTGGAGAAGGCACTGGAAGTGGTGCGGGCGGCCGCTTCGCGATTGGCGCCACATGGAAAGGTCGGTACGGTCGGCTACTGCTGGGGCGGCAGCATTGCCCTGCTCTCGGCGATGCGCCTGGGCCTGCCCTCGGTCAGCTACTACGGCGCGCGCAATGTCCAGTTCCTGGACGACCCACTCAAGGCCCCGGTCATGTTCCACTTCGGCGCCCAGGACAAGAGCATCCCGCCGGAAGCCATCCAGGCCCACCGCGAGAAGCTGCCCAACATGGAGACATTCGTCTATCCGGCCGACCACGCCTTTAACCGCAGCGTCGGACATGCGTATGATCCGGACAGCGCCGAGCTGGCGCTGAAACGCACCCTTGCCTTCTTTGCGGAGCATCTTGGATGAGCGATTTCGAACTGGATTCACGCCTGGCCGCCAACAGTGTATTGGTGGACCAAGGCCCGTTGTCGCAAGTGCGGTTGATGAACGACGAACGTTACCCGTGGCTGGTTCTGGTGCCGCGCGTAAGCGGCATCACCGAATGGCTGGAGCTGGACGGCAACCAGCAGGACCAGCTGCGCACCGAACTGAACCGATGCTGCCGGGCGCTCAAGGGCACCGATGGGGTCCAGAAGATCAACTTCGCCACGCTGGGCAACATCGTGCCGCAGCTGCACTTCCACGTGGTTGGCCGGCATGTCGGCGATCCAGCGTGGCCGGCGCCGGTGTGGGGCCACGGCCAGGCCCACCCCTTCGATGAGGCGGTGCTGCAGGAACGTGTCGCGATGTGGAAGGAACGGCTAGGATATTCGCCCCAACCCTAAGCGGACCCTGCCTCTGATGCGCTCCAACCTTGTCGCCGCCATCGTCCTGATCCTCGTCGGCCTGTTCCTGCTGGCCAGCAACCTGGGCTGGACCAACATGAACATGGGTCGTCTGATTCTTACCTGGTGGCCGGCGATCCTGGTGGCAGTGGGGATCGGGTTGTTGTTCGGACGCGGGAAATAAGAAAAAGCGCGGAGCGATCCGCGCTTTTTTGCCCTCAGGTGCGCGGCAGGGTCACGCCGGTCTGGCCCTGGTACTTGCCGCCGCGGTCCTTGTACGAGGTTTCGCAGATGTCGTCGCTGTCGGCCTGGAAGAACAGCATCTGGGCCACGCCTTCGTTGGCGTAGATGCGCGCGGGCAGCGGCGTGGTGTTGCTGAATTCCAGGGTGACATGGCCTTCCCACTCCGGCTCCAGCGGGGTCACGTTGACGATGATGCCGCAGCGCGCGTAGGTGCTCTTGCCCAGGCAGACGACCAGGGTGTCGCGCGGAATGCGGAAGTACTCCACGGTGCGCGCCAGGGCAAAGCTGTTGGGCGGGATGATGCACTCATCGCCCACGATGTCCACGAAGCTGCCCGGGTCGAAGTGCTTGGGGTCGACGATGGTGGAGTTGATGTTGGTGAACACCTTGAACTCGCGCGAGCAACGCACGTCGTAGCCGTAGCTGGAGGTGCCGTAGCTGACGATGCGCTGGCCGTTGGCCTGCTTGACCTGGCCGGCTTCGAACGGCTCGATCATGCCGTGCTGCTCGGACATGCGGCGGATCCAACGGTCACTCTTGATGCTCATGGGGGGTCCTGGGTGCGGGAATGGGCGATTCTAAAGCGATCAGAGCAGCGAAGACAGGATCGGAATGCTGGCGCGCGGGCGCTTGGCCACTTCTTCCACCAACCGCTCGGCGGCGCGCAGGTAGGCCTGCGCGGCCGGCGAATCCGGTGCCGCAGCGGTGATCGGGGTACCGGCATCGCCCTGCTCGCGGATGCCGATATCCAGCGGCAGCGAGCCCAGCAGCGGCACGCCATACTGCGCGGCCATGCGTTCGCCGCCCCCTTCGCCGAACAGGTGCTCCACGTGGCCGCAGTTGCTGCAGGTGTGCACGGCCATGTTTTCCACGATGCCCAGCACCGGCACCTCGACCTTCTCGAACATCTTCAGCGCCTTCTTCGCATCCAGCGTGGCGATGTCCTGCGGGGTGGTGACGATGACCGCGCCAGCCAGCGGAATTTTCTGGGTCAGGGTGAGCTGGATGTCGCCGGTGCCCGGCGGCAGGTCGATCAACAGGTAATCCAGGTCGTCCCAGAGGGTGTCGTTGAAGAACTGGGTCATGGCCGAGGTTGCCATCGGGCCGCGCCAGATCATCGGGGTCTCGTCTTCGATCAGGTAGCCGATCGACATGGTTTCCACGCCAAACGCGCGCAGGGGCTCGATCGACTTGTTGTCCGGGCTTTCCGGGCGCCCGCTCAGGCCCAGCATCATCGGCACGCTGGGGCCGTAGATGTCGGCGTCCAGCAGTCCGACACGGGCGCCAAGCCGGGCCAGTGCCACCGCCAGGTTCACCGCCGTGGTGGACTTGCCCACGCCGCCCTTTCCCGAACCGACCGCGATCACGTTGCGGACGCGCGGATGAAGGGTCAGGCCCTTCTGCACCTGGCTGGCATGGGGACGTCGAGAGGGGCTGGCACTCACTGCGGGAACTCCGGAAAAGCCGAACGGGACAGCCCACCACTATACAGGGGGGCTCCGGCGGCTACCGGCGCAGCATCGCCTGCGCCGCGTTGTGCCCTGGCGCACCCGTCACCCCGCCCCCGGGATGCGTCCCCGAACCGCACAGGTACAGGCCCGGTAGTGCCCCACGGTAGTCGGCCTGGCCAAGCATCGGCCGGGCGCTGAACAACTGGTTGAGACTGAGCGCCCCATGGAAGATGTCCCCGCCAATCAGCCCGAAGGTGCGCTCCAGATCCAACGGGCTCAACACCTGCCGGCCCAGCACCAGCGCGCTGAACCCCGGTGCATGCCGATCCACCGTGGCGATCATCAGATCGGCCACTTCATCGCGATGGTCATCCCAACTACGCCCCCCGGGAAGTACCGGCGCCACGTGTTGGCAGAACAGGCTGGCCACGTGCTGTCCCGGCGGCGCCAGCGAGTCGTCCAGGGTGCTTGGGATCAGCATTTCCACGATGGGCTCGCGCGACCAGCCGTGCTGGCGTGCATCGCTGTACGCGCGGTCCATGTAGGCCAACGTGGGCGCCATGATGATGCCGGCCGTGAGGTGGTCGCCCGCCCCGGGCAGCACAGTGAACGAAGGCAGCGCCGACAGCGCGAGGTTCATCCGGAACGTACCCGAGCCGCAGCGCCAGTTGGCCATGCGCTCGCGGGTGGCCAGGGGCACCTCATCGGGCGCCAACAGCTGTTCGTAGAGCAGCTTGGGATTGACGTTGGCCACCACCTTGCGGGCCCGGATGACCTCACCCTGCAGCGTCTCCACCCCCACTGCACGACCGTGTTCAACCACCACCCGGCGCACCCCGGCGTCGGTGCGGATCTCGGCCCCGGCGGCGGTTGCCGAGCGGGCCATCGCCTGGGTGATCGCCCCCATGCCGCCAATGGCATGGCCCCAGGCGCCCTTCACCCCATTACTCTGGCCAAACGCGTGGTGCAGCAGCACATAGGCCGTACCGGGCGCATCTGGACTTGCGTAGTTGCCCACGATGCCGTCGAAGCCGAACAGCGCTTTGATCGGTTCGCTTTCAAACCAGCGATCCAGGTATTCCGACGCCGAGATGGTGAACAGGTCCAGCAGCTCCTGCCGCAGTGCCGGTGCCAGCCCATGCAGCCGCCGTCCAAGCTGGCCGGCCCGCCAGAGCGCCGGCAGCTGGGTCAGCCAGTGGCCCTCGCCAACGTTGGGCGGCGCCTGCAGCGACAGCGCGCGCAGTACATCGGCAAAGGCTTCCAGGCGCTGCTCGAATGCCGGCAGGCGCTCGGCATCGCGCGCGGAGAAGCGCGCCACTTCCGAACGGGTCAGCCCGGCACCGGCCAGCAGGTAGTCCCCGTCCAGTGGCAGGAAATTATTGATCCGTCGGGGCACCACCCGCAGGCCATGCGCGGCCAGCGCCAGCTCCTGGATGATCCTCGGCTGCAGCAGCGACACCGTATAAGAGGCCACCGAATTGCGGAACCCCGGATGGAACTCCTCGGTGACTGCCGCCCCGCCCACCACCGCGCGGCGCTCCAGCACCAGCACCCGGCGGCCGGCGCGGGCCAGGTAGGCCGCGCAGACCAGGCCGTTGTGCCCGCCACCAATGATGACCGCATCCCATGTCCGCGTCGTTGAAGTGCCCATGCTGGCTGTATACACCGGCACCGGGGCGCTTGTCCCTGCGTGGCGGCAAGCGTTGCCGATGCGGGCATTGCCCTGTGCCCGGCGGCCACGTTGCACCGGCTTGCCAACGGCCATGACCTTCGACACCCTTGCAGGCCGGGTCAGCGGCGTATCGTCTGGCCCACGGTTCCCTTCCAGGGACCATCCTGAAAGATTCTTCGGCCCGGAGGCCCAACCAGTGATCTCTCGCACTCCCAAGATTGTTCTGCTGACCCTGGCCGTTTCGGCCGCGCTGGTTGGCTGCGGCAAGAACGAAACCCCGGCTACGGACAGCGCGGCCTCCACCGCCACCCCGGCTGCCACCGATTTCAAGCTCGACGAAGCCAAGCTGCCGGCCTACAACGCCTTCCACCCGTCCGACCTGGACAAGAGCCTGGACGCCTGCACCGCGTTCGGCGATTTCGTGAACAGCAAGTGGCTGGCCGCCAATGAAATCCCGGGCGACCGCACCAGCTGGGGCGCCTTCACCATCCTGGACGAGCGCTCGGTCGCCGTGCAGCACCAGCTGGCCGAACAGGTCGCGGCGGTGAAGAACCCGACCGGCATCGAAAAGATCGTCGGCGATTTCTGGGCCACCGGCATGGACGAGGCCAAGATCAACGCGCAGGGCATCGAGCCGATCAAGGCCGACCTGGCCGCCATCGACGGCCTGCAGGACAAGGACGCCATCGCCGATTACCTGCGCACCACCGCCGCCAAGGGCGAGAACGTGCTGTTCGGGTTCGGTCCGGAGGCGGACTTCAAGAACTCCAGCATGAACATGGCGTACGCGAGCCAGGGCGGCCTGGGCCTGCCCGATACCACCTACTACACCGACGCCAAGAACGCCGACAAGCTCAAGGCCTACCAGGCCCACGTGGCCAAGGTGCTGGAACTGTCCGGCGTGGCCGCCGCCGACGCCGCCAAGCAGGCGGCGGACGTAGTCAAGTTCGAAACCCGCCTGGCCAAGGCCTCCAAGTCCAGCGAACAGCTCTCGCGCGATGTCTCGCTGTACTACAACCCGGTCACCGTGGCCGACGCCGACAAGCTGACCCCGAATTTCAGCTGGAGCAGGTTCTTCGAAGCGCAGGGCATTGCCGCACCGGAGAAGTTCTCGCTGGCCATCCCCAGCTTCCACCAGGAAGTGAGCAAGGCGCTGGGCGACACCGATCCGTCGGTGTGGCGTTCGTACCTGCGTTTCCGCACCATTGACGGCGCGTCGCCGTACCTGGCCGATGCCTTCGTGCAGGAAAACTACGACTTCTACGGCAAGACCCTCAACGGCCAGAAGGAAATGAAGCCGCGCTGGAAGCGCGTGCTGGGCACCATCGAAAACGATGCCGGTGAAGCGTTCGGCCAGCTGTACGTCAAGGTCGCCTTCTCGCCCGAAGCCAAGGCCAAGATGGAAGAACTGGTCAAGAACCTGGCTGCCTCGCTGAAGGAGCGCATCCAGGGCCTGACCTGGATGAGCGATGAAACCAAGGCCAAGGCCATCGCCAAGTGGGAAACCTTCACCCCGAAGATCGGCTACCCGGACAAGTGGCGCGACTGGAGCGGCCTGACCACCGGCCGTGACAGCTACTTCGGCAACGTGCGCGCCGCCAACGAATTCAATTACAAGTGGGCGCTGGGCAAGATCGGCAAGCCGGTGGACAAGACCGAGTGGGGCATGACCCCGCAGACGGTCAACGCCTACTACAACCCGTTGCAGAACGAGATCGTGTTCCCGGCCGCCATCCTGCAGCCGCCGTTCTTCGACCCGAAGGCCGACGACGCGCTGAACTACGGCGGCATCGGTGCGGTGATCGGCCATGAAATGACCCACGGATACGACGACCAGGGCAGCCGCTTCGGGCCGACCGGCAACTTCGAGAACTGGTGGACCGATGCGGACACCAAGAACTTCAGCGGCCTGACCGGCAAGCTGGTCAACCAGTTCGACGGCTACAAGGTGGGCGACCAGGCGGTCAACGGCAAACTGACCCTGGGCGAGAACATCGCCGACCTGGGTGGCCTGGCCACCGCCTACGACGCCCTGCAGAAGGCCAGCGCCGGCAAGGAAGACCCGAAGGTGGACGGCTTCAGCCGCGACCAGCGCTTCTTCTTCAACTGGGCCACCGTGTGGCGCACCAAGTACACCCCGGAAAACGCCAAGGTCCGCCTGGCCACCGACCCGCACGCCCCGGCTGCGTTCCGTGCCATGGGCGCGCCGTCGAACCTGCCGACCTTCGCGGCCGCGTTCGAGTGCAAGCCCGGTTCGCCGATGGTCCGCGTAGGCGACAAGCAGGTGGTGATCTGGTAATCGGTCGCGCCACGGCGTGATGCGTTGAAGCAGAAGGCCCGGGGGAAACCCCGGGCCTTTTTTCTGCATGCCGCGTTTTCATCGCGGCTTGCTATAGTTCCGCGGTCTTCAATCCTTTTGGATTTGTTTCGCATGCCCAACCTTCGTCCGCTCGCCATTGCCCTCGGCCTGGGCCTGGCCACCCTGGTCGTCACCGACGCGTCCGCCGCCCCGAAGAAGAAGGCGGCCAGCCGTGCGCCTGCGGTCAGCGCGCAGTGCAGCGACTTCTACGATGCCACCAATGCCAGCTGGCTGAAGGCCAACCCGGTGCCGCAGACCGGTGCCACCACCGCGATCGGACAGCTGGCCGAGCGCACCCGCGTGCAGCAGCGCGAGCTGCTGGACAGCGCGATGAAGGCACCGCAGGGCAATGTGCAGAAGCTGCTGGGCGACTTCTGGGCCAGCGGCCTGGACGAAGCCGCCGTGGAAGCCGACGGCTCCAATCCGATCGCACCGCTGCTGACCCGCATCAACGCCATCAAGAAAGCCAAGGATGTACCGGCCTCGATCGCCGCGCTGCATCAGGTCGGCATCCCGGTGGCATTCAACTTCGCCCCGGATGTGGACCTCAAGGCGCTGGACCGCCATATCGGTTACTTCATGCAGGGCGGCATGGGCCTGCCGGACCCGGCCTTCTACACCCGTACCGACGCCGACACGGTGGCCCTGATGGGGCGTTACCGTACTTACGTCAAGCAGATCCTGGCCCTGACCGGCACCCCGGCCGACAAGCTGGAGGCCGAATCGCAGGCGGTGATCGCGCTGGAAACCGAGCTGGCGCGCAACGCGCAGTCGCTGGCTGGCATCAACAACCCGTTCAACAACTACGCACCGATTTCCACCAAGGAACTCAACAGCCGCTTCCGCAACCTGCAGCTGGACGCCTTCCTCAAGGCGCAGGGCGTCAACGACGACCTGGTGTCGCTGTCCGACCCGGCGCTGTTCAAGCAGCTCGACGGCATGGTCGCCCGGATCAAGCCGGACCAGTGGAAGGCCTACCTGCGCTGGCGCGTGGGCGATGCCATGGCCCCGTACCTGTCCAAGGCCTACCGCGATGCGGAGTTTGAATTCCGCGGCCGCGTGATCCGCGGCGAAACCATCGCCCCGGCGCGCTGGGAGCAGGTGCTCAATGCGATGAACGTGGCCGCTGGCCCGATGGTCGGCCGCGAGTACGCCGCGCGTTACCTGTCGGCCGATGACCGCCGCCAGGCGGGCGTGATCGTCGACAAGATCCGCGAAACCCAGATCGAGGCGGTCAAGGCCAGCACCTGGCTGAGCCCGGAAGCCAAGAGCGAAGCGCAGGCCAAGCTGGCCGCGCTGAAGATCGAGATCGGCACCCCGCTGCGCGACCTGGATTACAGCGTGCAGCCGATGGGCCGCGGCAGCTTTGGCGGCAACATGCTGATCGCTTCGACCTGGCGCCACCGCGAGGAAATGAAGCGCATTGGCAAGGGCAACGCCGACCGCCGCTGGGACGTGCTGCCGCAGCAGCCGGCGCTGGCCTATGACATCGCGCAGAACCGCCTGATCGTCACCGCCGCCGTGCTGCAGGGCCCGGTGTTCAATGCCAAGGCCGATACCGCCGACAAGTTCGGCAGCTACGGCGCGCTGGTCGCCCACGAACTGACCCGTGCCATCGATGCCAAGGGTTCGCTGGTGGATTCCAAGGGCGAACTGCGCAGCTGGTGGACCCCGGCCGACAAGACCGCCTGGACCCTGTTGGGCAACCGCGTAGCCACGCAGTTCAGCAGCCTCGACTTCCCCGGCGTGAAGGGGGCCAAGGTCAACGGCGAGCTGACCCGCGAAGAAAACCTGGCCGACCTGGCAGGCGTTGAACTGGCATGGGCCGCCTACAAGTCGGTGGAACCCGATGCCAAGCCGGCCGCGCAGCAGGGCTTCTTCCGTGCCTGGGCCAGCCTGTGGCCGCAGCAGCTGTCGCCGAACGAAGCCGCGCAGCGGCTGACCTCGGACATGCTTGCCCCGGGCAAGTGGCGCACCAATGCCCCGCTGTCCAACCTGCCCGCTTTCGGCGCCACCTTCAGCTGCAAGCCGGGCCAGCCGATGCAGCGCGTGGACACCGACCAGATCAGGATCTGGCGCTGAGCCAGGCGGTCATGGATTGAATGAAGGGCGCCCTTTGGGCGCCCTTCGTCCATGCGCGTAGAGCCACGCCCTGCGTGGCTGCGCGGTGCTTGGCGAAGAGCAGCCACGCAGGGCGTGGCTCTACACGCCGCGCAGGTGGTTGGGCCGCTTCGGGCCGCCCGGCGGACGCCGCTTGAATGGCGGCTGGCCGCGCCAGTAACGGATCAGCAACCAACCGAACAGCATGCCGCCCAAATGGGCGAAATGGGCCACGCCCGGCTGCCAGCCGGTGGCGCCCAGCACCAGTTCCATCACGCCGAACACGATCACGAAGGTACGTGCCTTCATCGGAATGGGCGGGAACAGCAGCATCACGCGCTGGTTGGGGAACAGCATGCCGTAGGCCAGCAACAGGCCGAACACGCCACCCGAGGCCCCCAGCACGGTGGCCGGGTCGGTCATCATCGCGCCCACCAACAACTGGCAGACGCCGGCACCGGCCACGCACACCAGGTAATAGGTCAGGAAGCGCTTCTCGCCCCAGGTCTGTTCCAGTGGCGCCCCGAACATGAAGAGCGCCAGCATGTTGAAGAACAGGTGGCTGAAGCTGCCATGCAGGAAGCCGTAGGTCAGCAGCTGCCACGGCTGGAAGTTGCCCCCCGGCGAGAACGGATCGAAGCCACCGCGCAGCGGTTGCAGCATGAACGGCTCGAACGTGCCGTTGCCGAGCAGGAACGGCTGCTGCAGCAGGAACAGCACGATGTTGGCGATCAACAGTGCCTTGGTGACGGTGGGCAGTCGCGGGAACATGGGGGCATCCTTTGGAACCGCGCCCATCATAGCCGCGCCGAAGGCGCGGCGTGGCAACCCCGGCCGTTGGCCGGCTTCCGAAGGTCTAGACCGGCCCCCACAAGGCAGCATCCAGATCATGTCCGCCGCGCGGCATATGCTTGACCCGGCCACGCTCCATCACCACGCCTTCAGCGCGCAGCCGCTGGTTCTGTTCGCGCCAGCCACGCGAGCCTTCCGGCATGGCGATGCGGCCGTCCGAGCGCAGCACCCGGTGCCACGGCAGGTCCGGGTCGTCGTTCATGCCCAGCACCCGCGCAGTGAGTCGCGCCCGGCCCGGCAGCCCGGCCTTGGCGGCGACCTGGCCATAGCCCATCACCTGCCCGCGCGGAATGGCGCGGATCACCGCAAGGATGCGTTCGCGCGCCTGCGCGGCAGCGTCAAGCGCTTCCCCGCCCGGGGCCGCCTTCTTCACGCGCGCACGCGGCTGACCAGCAGCACGCCGACCAGCACCAGCGCCGTCCCCAGGATCTGCCAGGGGCCCATGGGTTCGTCGAGCAGCCATAGACTCATCACGATGGTGGATACCGGCCCGAGCATACCCACCTGCGCGGCCAACGACGAGCCGATCCGCTTCACCGCCAGCATGATCGCCGCCACCGGCAGCACGGTGCAGACCGTTGCATTGACCAGCGACAGCCAGTACACCGGCACCGGCTGCTGGAACAGCACCGGCAGCGGGTGCAGCACCGCGAAGTGCAGCACACACAGCACGCAGGCCACGCAGCTGGCATAGGCGGTGAGCCGGATCGCGCCGATCCGCGCCACCACCTGCCCGCTACCGAACAGGTAAAGCGCGTAGCTGAGCGCACTGGCGAACACCAGCGCACTGCCCAGCACGATGCGGCCGCCTTCCAGGTGCAGGTCGTGGCCGAAGGCGAGCAGAACGCCGAGATAGCTCAACACCAGCGCGGCCACCTGCCAGCGCCCGGGTCGCTTTTTCAGCAGCACCAGGCTGATGAGCAGCACCAGGGTGGGATTGAGGTACAGGATCAGCCGTTCCAGGGTCACGCTGATGTACTGCAATCCCTGGAAATCGAGCAGGCTGGACAGGTAATAGCCGGTGAAGCCCAGCCACACCACCCGGCCGCGATCGGCCCAGGACAGCGCCGTGGCGCGCCGGGCCGACCACACCGCCAGCAGCGCGAACAGCGGGAACGCCATCAGCATGCGCAGCGCCAGCAGCGTGGTCGCATCCACGCCGTGGCGATAGGCCAGCTTGACGATCACGGCCTTGCCGGAGGCCGCGACCGCGCCGACGGCGGCGAGCAGGATGCCGGAGGTGGCAAGGCGTGGGGAGGACGTGGGGCGTGCGTGCGACATCGGGGGGATTGTCGCATCTGCCGGGTTGGCTTCGGCGGGTTTCAACTTCGGACGGTTTCAACTCCGGGCGGGAAGCGGGCGCCGTGGCAAGTTGGCTTCGGGGGCTTGTGCCGCGCTGCGCGCGGTCGCCAGGCAGGGCCAGGCGCTACGAATTGCTACGGGCGCCGGAGAATATGCAGTTGTGTTGATGCGCGCTTCAGCGCATCAACACTACCTCTTCCGCGCTGGTCGGATGGATGGCGACGGTGTCGTCGAGCTGGGCTTTGGTGACGCCCATTTTTACCGCCACCGCGAAGCCCTGGAGGATTTCATCGGCCGATTCGCCCAGCAGGTGCACGCCCACTACCCGCTCTTCTTCGCCCACGCAGACCAGCTTGAACAGGCTGCGCTGGGTGCCGTCGGCCAGGGCCTGCAGCATCGGGCGGAAGTTGGTGCGGTACACGCGCACGTCGCCGTGGCGCGCGCGCGCTTCTTCTTCGCTCAACCCCACCGCCCCCAGTGCCGGGTGCGAAAACACCACGCTGGCAACATTTTCATAATCCATCTTCGCCTGCGGTTGGCCGCCGAACAGCCGGTCCATCAGCTTGCGCGCGGCGGCGATCGCCACCGGGGTCAGGCCAACCTTGCCGGCGATGTCACCTACCGCGTGCACGCTCGGCACCGCGGTGGTCTGCCAATCGTCGACCTCGACCTCGCCCTTGTCGCCAACCACGATGCCCAGCGCCTCCAGGCCCAGCCCGGCACTGTTGCCGCGTCGGCCAGTAGCGAAGAACACCTGGTCGAAGCGTGGCTCGGTCGGGCCATCGTGGCCATGGGCGATGAGGTCGTCACCGTCGCGGCGCAGTTCGCGCAAGCGGTAATTGAAGTGCAGCTGCACGCCCTGTTGGCGCAGGTTCTCGGCCAGCTGCGCGGTCAGTTCGGCATCGAAGCGCTCCAGCAGCCGCTCGCCACGCACCAGCAACGTCACCCGGCTGCCCAGCGCCTGCAGCAACCCGGCCAGCTCCACGGCGATGTAGCCACCGCCGACGATGGCTACGCGCCCCGGGGCGCCGCACAGGTTGAAGAAATCATCCGAGACCGAGCCCAGCTCGGCGCCGGGAATGTCGGGGCGCTGCGGATGCGCACCGGTGGCCAGCAACACGTGCTCACCAGTAATGCGGATACCGTCGCTGCATTCCACCGTATGTGCATCCAGCAGCCGGCCCCTGCGCGGCACGCGCACCACGCTGTTGTCGTTCAGGCGCTTGAGGTAGCTGGCATGGATGTTGGCGATATAGCCCTGGCGATGCACCACCAGTTCCTTCCAGTCCAGCGACGGCCGCGTGGGTACATCAAAGCCCATCGCCGCCGCCAGACCGATGCGGCCGGCGAGGTCGGCGGCCAGCCACATCGCCTTCTTCGGCACGCAGCCGACGTTGACGCAGGTGCCGCCCAGTTCGCCCGGTTCCAGCATCGCCACCCGCTTGCCATGCTGTGCGGCGCGGAAGGCTGCGGCCAGCCCGCCGGAGCCGCCGCCCAGTACGATCAGATCGTAGTCATAGTGCGTTGTCATGGGCGTCAGCATGCCACGCCACGTTGCGATTCAAACGTGACGAAGCGGTTCGAATCGTTTCATCGCCGCAACGCTGGCCAGCGGCCGTAGGTCATCGCGCGCCAGATCCATTCCAGTGGCCCGAACCGGAAATGGCGCAGCCACACATGGCTGAGCAGCACCTGCAGCGCGAACAGCGCCACGGCGAACGGAATCTGCCAGGCACGCGGCATCGTCTCGAACGCGCCCAGCCCATAGCCGTAGAACAGCCAGGTGCAGACCAGCGACTGCAGGATGTACTGGGTCAGCGCCATGCGCCCCATCGGCGCCAGCACGCGCAGGCGTTGCCGCCAGTGCACGATCCAGGCCAGGTAGCCCAGGCACATCAACAGGCTGGCCAGCGAGGACACCGCGTAGGCCGCACCGGTGGTGGGCGTGAACGTGCCCGGCGCCAGGTATGGCACCCACGCCGCACTGACCAGCATCAACACCAGGCCGCACGGCAACGCGCCGCGCCGCAACCAGCGGTACGGGCGTTCGAAACGCGCCGGGTCGGTGAACGCGCCACTGCGCGCGAACCAGCTGCCAATCAGAAACATGCCCAGTACTTCCGGCCCGATGATCAGCGCGCCGGACAGGGCCGTGCCCAGGTCGCTGGCCCGCTGCACCACCGCCTGGCCGAAGCTGCCATGGCCGTACGCCTGGCGTTGCAGTTCCACGGTGTGCTGGCCCTGCGCGATGGCCGAACCCAGGGTGCCTCCCTCGCCGTCGACCTGCCCCACAAGGCCCACCATCGCGCCCAGCAACAGCATCATCAGTGCCGCGCACAGGTAGGTGATCACCCCCATCGCCGGCAGCCACCGTTGCGGCGCTTCGCGCGTGGCCAGCAGCGGCAGCGAGACCAGCGCGTAGATCACCAGGATGTCGCCGGACCACACCAGCAGCGCGTGACACAGGCCGATCAGCAGCAGGCCGCCGCTGCGGCGCAGGTAGAAGGAGGTGAAGTCGCGACGCGCCGCCTCGGCGCGCTGCGCCATGATTGCAAAGCCGGCCCCGAACAGCAGCGAGAACAAGGTGAAGAACTTGCCCTGCACCAGCACGTAGATGGCCGCATCGGCCCAGTAATCCAGGCCCTGCCAGTGCGGGTCGATGCCGGTGAACGCCAGGTCCAGCGGGCCGCTCAGCGCTTCCATGTTCATCAACAGGATGCCCAGCAGCGCGACCCCGCGCAGGATGTCGATGACTTCGATGCGGTCGCCGGCAGCCAGCGGCTGCAGCGTGGGGAGAGCAGGCTTCACGGGCGACTCGCGGACACGGGGCGGGTAGAGCCACGCCCTGCGTGGCTGCGTAACCCCGGCAAAGCCACGCCCTGCGTGGCTGCCAGGAAATCCGCACTCAGTGCTGGTGGCCGCCGTCGCCGTGCACGTGGCCGTGCTCGAGTTCCTCGGCCGCCGCTTCGCGCACGTCGACGATCTCGACCGAGAAGTGCAGGTCCTTGCCGGCCATCGGGTGGTTGAGGTCCACGTCGACCACGCTCATGCCGACCTTTTCAACGGTCACGGCGCGCGGACCGAAGTTGGTCTGCAGCACCACCTGCTGCCCCTTCACCAGCCTGGTGTCACCGAAATGCTTCTTCGGCACGCGCTGGGTAAGCCCTTCCTTGCGCTCGCCGTAGGCATCGGCGGCCTTGACATCGACGTCGAAGGTGGCACCACCTTCCTTGTCCATCATGGCGTTTTCCAGGCCCGGAATGATGTTGCCGTGGCCGATCAGGATCGCCAGCGGGTCACGGTCCTTCGAGCTCTCGATCGGCTCCTGGCCCTGCTCGGCAACGGTGTAGTGGAAGCGGACAACGCGGTCTTTTTCGATCTTCATGCGGAACTCTTGTGCTGAGGCTGCCAGGGCAGACGGGTGGGACGGGTTGTCGCCCGCCAAGTACGCCGCCATCATGACGGCCATCTGAGGCCGCGCATTATCCGGACATCACGCACATGACGCCAGTTCCGCGCTTGACCCGCTCTGTTGCCCGGCTTGCCGCCCTGCTCGCGCTGGCCCTGCTGGCGGGCTGCGGGGGGAGCAGAACGTCCCGCCCCGGCACGCCGCCAACCTCCACCCAGGTCTGGCCCACAGTGGCGCCCAACGATCCCCAGGCAGCCAATGCGGTGCTGATGCGTGCCATCGGGCTGGTCGGCACACCGTACCGCTACGGCGGCAACACGCCCGAATCGGGCTTCGACTGCAGCGGGCTGGTGGCGTACGTCTACCGGGAAATGCTGGACCTGAAGCTGCCGCGGACCTCGCGCGACCTGGCCGCCGTGCAGGGTCCAAAGATCGATCCGCAGCGGCTGGCGCCCGGCGACCTGGTCTTCTTCGGCGACCGCGGCAACGTCTTCCACGTGGGCATCTATGTGGGCGAGGGGCGCTTCGTGCATGCCCCGAGCACCGGCGGAACGGTCCGGCTGGATTCGCTAGGCGGCACCTACTGGAAGCAGCACTACACGGGCGCGAAGCGTGTGCTTCACTGAAATGAACAGGGGAAAGGTTCAAAAATGTGCGGCCGGTCACATTCATGTAAACGAAAATTTAACGAAATTTGTACCAAATCACACGTGTTACACGGCATCATCACCCATCGTTTTTTTTCAGTGACCGCCGCGTGACGACAGCCGACCTGACGTGCCAAGGCCAGAGCGCCACTTTCCGGCGCACTACCCGCCCCGCTCTTCTCGCTTTCGCCCTCTGCCTGGCCAGCCTTCCGGCCTGGGCGCAGACGGCACCGACGACCGCCGTCGATGCTGCTCCGGTTGCCACCGTTGCCGCCACCGGGATCCCCGCCGCCGCCAAGCCCAAGGCTGATGCGCCGGCCCGCAGCAAGGCCGATGCCGCTGCCAGTGCCACCCTCGCCGCCCTGCTTCCGCACCTGGCGGCCAATGACACCATTCCGCTCATGGACCGCTCGGCGATGTTCGCCGGCGACCTGAGCCGCCTGCTGGCCAACTACGATGCCAGCTCCGGCGCCAACGGCGCCGTGGTCGGCGACGCCGCCGACAACGGCAAGGTGCAGTCGCTGCTGCGCCGTGCGATGACCCTGCTGGGCACCCCGTACCGTTGGGGCGGCACCTCGCCGGACAGCGGTTTCGACTGCAGCGGCCTGGTCGGCTATGTATTCAAGACCGCGCTGGGCATCGAGCTGCCGCGCGTCTCGCGTGAAATGGCCCATGACGGCGAAGCCGAGCTGATCAACGACCGCAATGCGCTGGCTGCAGGCGACCTGGTGTTCTTCGGCCGCAGGGGTCGGGTTGACCACGTGGGCATCTACGTGGGCGAAGGCCGCTTCCTGCACGCGCCCAGCACCGGCAAGGACGTCCGCGTGGACAGCCTGGTCTCGGGCTATTGGAGCGGCAAGTTCATGCAGGCCCGCCGCGTCGAGCTCTGAGCCGGCCCGCCGGCCGCTGTACCTGAAGGCCGCTGCCCTGTGCAGCGGCCTTTTTCGTTGGGCCACCCGGTGGCCGGTACGGGGGGCAACTGGCGTTGTTCCTACTGTCGTTCGAGCAAATCCACAGCACGCGACCAGTCCCGGCCGGGTACGGCAGGGGCTGTTGACCCCGGCGTGGGGCGGCTCGCCGGGTTCACGCCGACCAGCAGACTCCGCCCGCGATCTTTCCAGTAAAGGTGACGCATGGCGGCAGTCCCTGAATATCCGGCCCGGTGTGTGATCTGGTTTGGGCAACCCCACGCGGCCGAGCGGGCCGCACTCGCAGCGGAAGGGTGGCAGGTGCGTGGCGTCGCCAGCGACGAATGCGTGGCCATCGGCATGCGCAGCAACGACCTGGTGGTCGGGCTGCTGGATCTGCGTGGCGCGCCCCCCGGCAACCTGGACCACCTGCAGGGGCTGCTGGAACAGCACCGGCACATGCGGCTGCTGGCGATCCTGCCAGCGGGGCCGCTGCCGGCGCACGCGCCGCTGCAGGCGCTGTTGGCGTGCTGCGCCGAAACCTATGCGGCGCCGCTGGATGTGTCCGGGCTGGTGCAGCAGCTGCAGCAGCTGGCCGACGGCGATGCATCGCGCGGCCCGGCCGGGGCGCAGGCGCTGGTGGGCGACAGTGCGGTGCTGCAGGTGGCGCGGGCGGCGCTGCGCAAGTTCGCGCCGGTGGAGCTGCCGGTGTTGATCACGGGCGAGACGGGTACGGGCAAGGAACTGGCGGCGCAGGCATTGCATGCCCTGTCGCCGCGCCACGCGCGCCCGTTCCTGGCGGTGAACTGTGGGGCCATTCCCCCGGCGTTGATGCAGTCGGAGCTGTTCGGCCACGAGCGCGGCGCGTTCACCGGGGCGGCGACGCGGCGGCTGGGCCTGTTCGAGACGGCCAGCGGGGGCACGGTATTCCTGGACGAGATCGGCGATCTGCCACTGGATGCGCAGACGAACCTGTTGCGGGTGCTGCAGGAAGGCACGATCGAGCGGGTGGGCAGCAACCATCCGCTGGCGGTGGATGTGCGGGTGGTGGCGGCAACGCATGTGGACCTGGAACAGGCGGTGGAGCGCGGGCAGTTCCGCCGCGATCTGTTCTATCGGCTCAATGTGCTGCGCCTGCCGATGCCGCCGTTGCGCGACCGCGGCAGCGACATCCTGCTGTTGGCGGAACACTTCCTGGCGAGCTTCCGTCGGCGCCATGTGACGCGAGCGCGCGGCTTCAGCACGGAAGCGGCGCGGGCGCTGCAGCGTTTCAACTGGCCGGGCAATGTGCGCGAGCTGTTGAACCGGGTGCAGCGTGCGGCGATCGTGAGCGAGGCGGAGTTGATCGACGTGGCGGATCTGGAACTGCTGCCGCCGCAGGTGGAGATGCCGCAACGGCTGCTCCACGACGCGCGCCAGGCCGCCGAACGCGATGCGCTGCTGCAGGCATTGCGCGAAAACGCATTCAACATCACCGCCTGTGCTCGCACGATGCAGGTCTCTCGGGTCACGGTGTATCGCCTGTGCCGGAAGCATCAACTCGCTCTGCCTGAGCTGCGTTGAAAGCGGAAAGCCTTGGTTTGCGAACGTACGGACGTGGGGCCGGCGGAGGCGGGTCGGTGGCCGGCCCTCATGAACCCGACATCGCGCGATTGGTCGATACGCGCGCTACAGGATGTACGGCACCTTGAACGCCAAGGTGAAGTCCGGCGAATCCGGCGTCAGCCCGATTCCCAACAAACTCACGATCGTGGTGTTCTGGTTCAACGCATAAGTGATGCCCAGATTGAGCGTGGCGGCATTGGCGTCGCTGCCGACGATCTTCACCCATTGGCCGCCCTTGAAGCGGGTGGAGGCGCGGGCGCTGAGCTTGTCGCTGAAGGAGATGCTGAGGCTGGTGCGTTCGTTGAAGGCGAAGGCGACGCCGGCACCGAAGTAATAGGAGCCGCCGAGTTTCACGTCACCTGGGTTGACGGTATCGGGGTTGGCGTCGAGGTCGTCGAAACTGTTCTCGAACGAATGGATGTAGCCGAGGTTGGCGAACAGGATGGCAGGGTCGGCGGTCTTGACCGCCGACAAGCCAACATTGGCCTGCCAGACGCCGTTGCCGGTCGGCTGTTGTTCGGGCACGGCGAAACGGATGAAGTCGTCGTCATCACGCTCCAGCACTTTCCAGCTGAGGCCGTAGGGTTCGCGGCCGGTGGGAGCGGTGGCGCCGACGGTCAATACGGTTTCCGGCCAGCGCCCGCGTTCGGAGAACAGTTTGTAGTTGGCGCTCAGGCTGACGTCGCCGAGGCCGTTGCCGGTGGTTTCTTCCTGGGCGATGGCAGCGGCCGAGCCGCCGGCGCCGCCCTTCTGGAAGACGGTCTTCCGGGCCAGGTAAGGCACGTCCAGGTTCAGTGCCAGGCGCGGGCTCACGCCCCAGCGCGCGGCGAGGTTGTAGGTCAGGGTATCGGACTCGACGTTCTCGATCGCGATGTTGCCCAGGAAGATGGCATCAAGGGCGAGGAAGCCGTTGAGGGTGAGTTGCTTGCGGTCATAGCGTGAGTAGGTCAGGCTGTTTTCCAGGGTGAAGCGCCGGGTGAACAGGGTCGCGGTCTGTTGCTTGACGTCGTCGACGCTGCGGCGCGAGGCCTCTTTGGCCTGCTGTGCTTCGGCAGCGGTGCTGGCGTACCCATCGCCGGTGGGCGGTGCGGCCGGGGTGTTGGCCGGCAATGGCTCGGGCGGCGCGGCGCCGGCCAGGGGTGCGGTCTTGCCGCTCAGGCGAGCCTGCATGGCCTGCACCTGCATGTCCAGTTCGCGCAGTCGGCGCACTTCCTGGGCGTAATTGGCCTTGAGGGTTTCCAGCTGCTGGATGAGTGCCTTGACGTCGGCTTCGTCGGCCGGGGTGGCGGGCGCGTTCTGCGCGTCCGCCGCAGCTGACGCCATCAGTGCCAGCGCCGCCAGCGCCAGCGGTGTCATGCGTATCGAGGTGTGCATTTCCCTGCCCTGCGGTTTGGTCTCGTTCCCCCGGCCGGCCGGTGTTACTGGCCGGGCCCCACGCCTACGCCACGGACCAGGTTCATTGCCTGGGCCACGTTCTGGTTCAGCGACCCACCGTTGGCCAGCGTCTGCCGCACCAGGTCGATCTGCATGCGGTTGCTGGCCGATTGCCCATCACTGGCAACAGCAATGCTCTGGCCGACGCTGCCATTGCGGATCCACTGCTGGACCGCGCCCACGCCCTGGATCTGCAGCTGCACGTTGGCGCTGTTGCCGTCCTGCTGCGCCACGGCGCTCACGCCGCCCTGCTGCGCGCTGGCCTGCGGGGCGCTCTGTTCGGTGGAGGTGGGTGCGGTGCCCTCGCGCACGTTCAACTGGGTGGCGTTGCTGGCCACGTTGTTGTCACCGGCCACCTGGATGCTCTGGGTGAGGCCGGCCACGTTCTGCAGCCCGCTGGAATCCACGCTGCGCCCAGGAGTCTGCGGCAGCGGCGCGTCGGCCGCAGTCACCGTGACGCTGGGCGTGAAGCTCACCTTGGGCGTGCTGCCACCGTGGCTGAAATCCATGCCCAGGGTCAGTGCGCTCTGTGCGGCCTGGTTGCCGGCCTGCCATTGGGAAACCATCGTCACGCCGAACCAGGCCACGGCATTGCCGTTGACGGTGTAGCGGCCGCGCATCAGGTTAAGTTCCGGATCGGGGATTTCGCTCAATCCCTTGCCGGGGCGTCCCTGCTCCTGCGCCTTGGGTGCATCGGCGGCCTGCACCGGGGCGATCCCGAGCAGCGCGACGAGCAATGCACTGTGCGTCCAGTTTGCGATATTCATGGTGCCTCCTAGAACAGATCGGCATGGGTGAAACCGAAATCCACCAGTTCCGCGTCGGTGATCGGTCCCTGCCGTGCATACAGCGAACGCGCACTGGGCTGTTCGCCGGGCTGCAGCAACACCGTGTTTCGGTCGAAATCGGTACCGATCACGACGAACACGGCCCGCGACGGCCATGATTCGAGAAATTCGTTGACGGGTATGCTGCGGTTGCCCAGGATCGGGTCCGCTACGTCCACCAGGTCACCGCGGACCTGCTTGAGGACCACGAAATGGCGGAAGCCCCGCACATCCATCAACACCAGTCCAGGCACGCGCAGCGAGCGCAGGCGCTCTTCGTTGACGCGGTAGCCGCGTCCGCGCATGCCCATGGATTCCACGTACCGCTTGATGTCCAGCAGCGAAAACCCACGCTGATGGACCAGGTCGGGGTCAGAGACCCCCATCATGCCTTCGATCACCGTGCCTTCGTCCGCGTCCAGGTGGTAGGCATAACGCAGGATCGTGGCCAGTGCGGCCGCGCCGCAACTGTAGTCGGTGTGTTGGCGCACCACGTTGCGGAAACGCCGCTCCTGCATGCTTTCCACGCGCTGGGTGAACACCGCGCCATTGGGCAGCACGCCGCTGAAGGCCACATCACCGGCGCGCGTGGCGCCCACCGGCAACATCAACAGCGACAACGCGCAGCACAGGGCTCGGGTCGACCACATCGGCATTGCTCCAGAAGAAGGAAGGAGCCCCTGCCCCAAAGGGGGAGGATGGAACAGGGGCTCCCGGGGAACCCGGCCATTGGCGGATGGCCGGGTTTGTTGCGCTCAACGCGTGTTGCCTGCAAAAACGGACAGGATTACTCGCCGCCACCGCCGCCCGGGGTGCCGCCACCGGTGGACGGCTGGGCCACGGCCAGGGCCAGGCTGTTGGCCTGCAGGTTGCCGGTACCGGCCGCGACGTTCACGCCGATGTTGCCGCTGGCGCTGCGGAACGCATCACCGGACAGCGAGGCGTTGTTCTCGGCACGTTCCACCACCCAGCGGGTGGTCTGGACGGTGCCGCTCAGGCTGGCACGCAGGTCGGCATAGCCCACTTCACCGTAGGCCAGGACACCCTGTTCTTCGGTGTCAAACGCAAAGCCGCCCACGCCTTCCCGGTTCGGGTTCTGCACAGCGCCCTGGGTCTCGTTGTCGTAGTCGATATGGCCGGTCGAATCGCCGCCCGTGTGGCGTTCGCCTTCCCAGCTGTCCGCGTACAGGTTGGACTGCTGGTAGGCGGCACCCTGGCCCCTGTAACCACCGAGGCCGACCGCCGCCGTGCCGCCACGGACCGTACCGCGCAGGGTCACGTCGGTGGTGTCACGCAAGGCCTTCACGTAGCCTTCGTTGGACACGGTATTGCCGGTGGAGACCTGGTTCGAGCTGATGCTCGCGGTGGCCATGCGGGCGGTGGATACCGACGCAGCCAGGGCGTTCTTCTGCTCGTTGTTGTTGCCGGCGGCGCTGTTCACGCCGATGTTGCCGGTGGCGCCGCGGAAGGCGTTGCCGCTGAGGCTGGAGTTGTTGACCACGCCATCGTTGGTGGTGGTGTTGCCGGCACCGTACTGGTTCACATACACCTGGGCATCGGACATGCCGAAGGTGAACGAGGCATCGGCAGCGGACAGCGACGCGGCGTTGTCCTGGGCGTTGTTGTCACCGGCGGCGGTGTTGAAGCCGAGGTTGCCCGAGGCGTCCTGCGCCACGTTCTCGCTGATGGAGGAGTTGTTCTCCAGCAGCTTGTTGTCGCCATCGTTGTCAGTGATCGACTGACGGTTGTCGATGATGGCAATGGCGGCCGAGTCCACTTCCAGGTCACCCGAGACGGTCGGACGGCCGCGGAACTGGATGTCCGCACCCACCTGCAGGTCCGATTCCAGGTTCACGTCCACGCCATGGTTGTTCTTTTCCTTGCGCTCGTCGGCCTGGATGTTGCTGTTCTTCTGGACGTTCTCGTTGACGGTGACGTTGCGCGTGTGGTTCACGTCGCTGGTGTCACTGTAGGTCTTGGTGGTGGTCCTGGTGTTGGTGTCGCTGTGGGTGTTGGTGGTGCTGTTGTTGCGTACGCGGGTACGCGAATCCCAGTCGTTGCGGATGTTGGTGTCGATATCGGTATCGATGTTGGTATCGATATCGGTATCGATGTTGGTGTCGATATCGGTATGGATGTCAGTGTCGATGTGGGTATCGATGTCCGGCCCGCCGTGGCGGGGTTGTGCGGCCAGCGAGGCAGACGCCAGGGCGACGGCCAGCGCAAGTACGGTCCTTTTCATGGTGGTGTTCATGGTGCCCTCTCTCTCATCACGACAATCGGGTGGATGGAACTACTCACGGGGTGGATTGCACCGAGATGCCCAACTGGTTGGCGGTGGTGTTGCCGGATCCCGCGATCTGGTTGAGTTGCAGAACGCCGTCGAATCCCTGCAGTGCGGTGTCCTCCACGGCGACACTGCGGGTTCCGGCGGAACCACCGCGACGTGCGGTGTTCTGCCCCCCTGCTGACGCGAGTGCCCCCGACGCGGCCAAGGCCTCGTCGTTCGTCTCGCGTATGCCCTGTTGCGCCAGCGTGGCAGTGACGACGTTGAGCGTCGCGTTGCCGATGCCGCTGGCCTGGTTGATCATGGCGACGCCGCTGGCGCCGTTCAGTGCCTGGCCGCCGATGCTGGCGCTGGCCTCGAGCGCACCGTCGGCGCGCACGCGATTGTTGCCGTTGCGTTGGCGCGCATCGATATTGACCTGCGCGTTCCCGCCACTGGCAATACCCAGCAGGTTGGCCTGCAGGTTGAGGTCGCCGGCGGCCATGTTGACCACCATGGCGCCGTCGGCGCCGCTCAGCGCGCGGCCGTCAAGGCGGGTCTGGTTGAGGTAGCCCAGCATGCTGGCGTAGTCGTCTACCTGCTGCGCGTACAGCGGCAGTGGCAGCACGAACAACACCCCCAGCGACAGCAGTACGGTTGCACGTTTCATTTGCCGGGCCCACCGGCTGGGGCACCGGCCGGCTGGCCGAGCGGGAACTGCGCAAGCGCACCACGCACCTGGTCGCCGATGCCGCGGGTGGCATTGCCCACCGCACCCATCGGGCCGCCGATGCTGCGACCGAGCGAGCTGCCCGAGAGCACACCGCTGTTGGTGGCCTTGCCAAGGGTGCTGTTGATGGTACTGGTGGTGACGCGCTCCACGGTGGTCTGCGGGTGACCAGCGGACATGCCTGTGTTGGAACCGAGCGAGGCGTAGTCGTCGTCGCTCAGCTCGTCCATGCCGGTCGAGGTCCCCAATGCGCCAGCGACTTCGCGCGTGGGCGAAGGATCGGCGATGAGCGCCACGCCCGGGGGGGCGGGCCGGTAAGCCGGCCGCGCGGACACATCCCGCAGCAGCACCATCTCACCCGGTTGCGCCTTCACTCCCTGCCGCGCGCCTGATGCCTGCACCGTTGCCGGTGCCAGCACCATCACCAGCAGCAGCCACGTCACCGCAGTTGCCTTGCTCCCTACGCGAACGCTGTCCATTGCGACCTCCCGTTACATGCGGAGGGATGGAGCAGCAATCGTGCCAAGTTCGAAAGCCCCGGTTTACGGGCGTTTCGCAACCCACGCAGCGTGGCAGTGGATCGTTGGTGTTACACCGGCATGCACGTTCACGCGGGCTGAACACGAGCATGCATGCGCCGAGAACCGCGATAACGCTGGCTTCACCGTGGGTTGTATCAGCGGTGTTACACCCCGCGATACAGATGTCACAGCGCGCAGTCATGAAACGCAGACGGGCCGGCAAAAAGCCGGCCCGTCTGCATGACGGCCTGACGTTTCGTACTAGGACGTACGCTCTTCGCCTTCGTCCACGCCCAGGTTGGTGGACGGGTTGTCGTAGACCTGGCGGTCGAGCAGGCCGGTTTCCTTGGCCACCAGCACCGGCACCAGCATCTGGCCGGTGACATTGGTCATCGTGCGCATCATGTCCAGGATGCGGTCGATGGCGTACAGGTAGCCGATGGTCTCCAGCGGCAGATTGGCCGCACTCAGTACCACCGTGGCCATCACCACCGCCGTGCCCGGCACGCCAGCGGTACCGAAGCTGCCCAGCACCGAGGCGATCAGCACCACTACATATTGCTCCGGCGTGAGCGGTACGCCGGTGTACTGCGCGATGAACACCGCGCACAACGCCGGATAGATCGCGCCGCAGCCGTCCATCTTGATGCTCGCACCGAGCGGCACGGCAAAGGACGCGTAGTCCTTGTTCACGCCCAGGTTGTGGGTAATCGAACGCATCGCCGCCGGCATCGCCGCGAAACTGGACGAGCTGACGAACGCCACCTGCATGCCGGGCGCGGCACCGCGGAAGAACTTCAGCGGGTTCAAACCGTGTACCAGCAGCAGGCCGCCGTAGACCAGCACGATGTGCAGTGCGCAGGCCACGTACAGCGCCAGCACGAAGCTGCCCAGCGGCAGCAGTTTTTCGAACCCGTAGCTGCCCACCAGGCCGGCGATCAGGCCGAAGGTGCCCAGCGGGGTCATCTCCAGCACGAACCGGGTAACCTGGATCATGATGTCGCTCATCTGCCCGGTCAGCCTGCGCGCTTCGGCGACCTTGTCGCCCAGCTTGACCATGGCAAAGCCGAGCAGGCCGGCAAAGAAGATCACCGGCAGGATCGAGCCACGGCCGGCGGCCAGCACCGTCTCGCCCGCCGCATTGACCCGGGTTCCAATCCCGGTCAGCGCGTAGAACACGTTGGACGGCACCACATCCATCAGCACTTTGACCACGCTGGGGACATCGCGCGGCGTGTAGCCGTGGTCCATGCTCAGGCTCAACGTGCCGGTGCCCGGCTGCATCACCGTGCCCACGGCCAGGCCGATGCCCACCGCCAGCGCGGCGGTGATGATGAACCACAGGAAGGTGCGCCCCCCCAGCGCGGCCACCGACTTCTGTCCGTGCAGCGAGGAAATGGCGTTGATCACCGCGAAGAACACCAGCGGCACCGCGATCATCTTGATCAGCGTGACATACAGATCGCCCAGCGGGCCGAACCAGACTTCGGCGGCGGGACCCAGCAGCCAACCGGCCAGCGCGCCCAGCACGAAGCCGCCGAGTACGCGCTGCCAGAACGGGATCCGCAGCCAGGCAGACACCAGCGTCATGAGCATTCCAGGGAGAGAGTGACAGCCCCTCACCTTAGCCCAACCGGCCCGCCGGGACGAGGCGCACAGAAACAAATCAGCGTGTCATCGGCGTGCCTTGCGGCGTTCTGCATAATGAACGCCCGTTTCACCATTGAGATACGCGCGTCCATGTCCCGTTTCACGCCTCTTGTGGCGGCCGTCGCCACCACCCTGCTGCTTGGCGCCTGCGCCACCTCCGCCCCCACCTCCCGCGCCGGCGCCGGCACCGTTCAGGTCGATGTACCGGCGGTGGCCCATCCGGCCGGTGAAACCCCGCAGTGGTGGTACCGCAGCGGCGCCGCCCGCGCCGCCGGCAGTGGCGCGATGGACGGCCGGGCCAGGAACGTGATCCTGTTCCTTGGCGATGGCATGAGCCTGACCACCGTGGCCGCCGCGCGCATCTTCGAGGGCCAGCGCAACGGCAACCCGGGCGAGGAGAACCTGCTGTCCTGGGAACGCTTCCCGGCCACCGCCTTCAGCAAGACCTACAACACCGATTCGCAGACCCCCGATTCGGCCGGGACCATGACCGCCATCACCACCGGCGTGAAGACCCACATGGGCGCCATCGGGGTCAGCGCGGGCAGCCGCAGCGACTGCGCCGACAGCCTGGGCAAGGGCCTGCTGACCTGGCTGCAGCTGGCCGACAGCGCCGGCATGGCCACCGGGGTGGTGTCCACCGCGCGTCTGACCCATGCCACCCCGGCCGCGACCTATGCCCATTCGCCCGAGCGCAACTGGGAGAACGACGCCGACCTGCCCGAAGCCGCCAAGGCCGCCGGCTGCAAGGATATCGCCCAGCAGTTGCTCGGCACCTCGCGCTACGGGCGCGGCCCGCTGGTCGCGCTGGGCGGCGGCCGCGCCCAGTTCACCACCGTGGAAGAGACCGACCCGGAGTACGACGACAAGGTCGGCCTGCGCCTGGACGGGCGCAGCCTGGTCGGTGAATGGAAGCAGGCGCATCCGCAGGGTGCCTATGTCTGGAATGCGAAACAGCTGCAGGCCGCGGCCAACGCCCCGGCGATCCTGGGCCTGTTCGAGCCCGACCACATGCGCTATGAGATCGAGCGCAAGGACGACCCGGCCGGCGAACCCAGCCTGGCCGAGCTGACCAGGGCCGCGATCGCCAACCTCTCGCGCCACCAGGAAGGCTACGTACTGATGGTGGAAGGTGCGCGCATCGACCACGCCAACCACAGCGGCAATGCCTACCGTGCGCTGAGCGATACGGTGGCGCTGTCCGATGCGGTGCGCGCGGCGGTGGAGGCCACCTCCGACCAGGACACCCTGATCATCGTCACCGCCGACCACTCGCACACGCTGAATTTCGTGGGCTACCCGGCGCGTGGCAACCCGATCCTGGGCAAGGTCAAGGACAAGGGCGGCGAAGACGGTGCCGGCGCACTCGACCTGGCCCGCGACGGCCTGGGCCTGCCCTACACCACGCTCAGCTACGCCAATGGTCCGGGCAACACCGGCGCCACCAACCAGCAGCCGGCCGGGCCCAAGACCTACCCGCACAACCCGAGCAGTTTCGATCCGGCCAAGGGTCGACCGGATCTGACCCAGGTGGACACCGAGCACCCTGACTACATGCAGGAAGCACTGGTGCCGATGAAGAGCGAAAGCCACGGTGGCGAAGACGTCGGCATCTGGGCACGCGGCCCGGGCAGCAAGGCCGTGCGCGGCACCATGGAACAGAACGCGATCTACCACATGATCGTGCAGGCCACCCCGCGCCTGCGCCAGCGGCTGTGCGATGCCGGTACCTGCGACGCAAAGGGCGTGCCGGTGGAATTGCCTGCGCCCAAGGCGTTCGAGCGCAAGGACGCCGGCAACTGATGTTGCCGCTGCGCCCGCCCGCACCGAGCCGGCCCCCTGCACATCGCGTGGCCGATCCCGCCAACCGATGAGCGCCGGAGATGGTCGCGCCTGCCGCCAGGGCCGATACTGTCCCTCTGCCTGACATTCCTCATTCGATGCCCACTGCCCTGCCCGCCGCCCCCGACCTGCCCGCCCCCGTGCTGGTGGGCTTCAGCGGTGGGCTGGATTCGACGGTGCTGCTGCACTGGCTGGCCCAGTCGCTGGCGCAGCGCGCGGCGGGGCTGCACGCGGTGCACGTGCACCATGGCCTGCAGGCCGACGCCGACCGCTGGGCGACGCACTGTGAAGCGGTGTGCGCGGCCTGGTCCATTCCGTTGCAGGTGATCCGCGTGACGGTTCCGCGCGAGGGCGGCGAGGGCCTGGAAGCGGCGGCACGGCACGCGCGTCGCGAGGCCTTCGCGCGGGTGCTGCGCGAGGGCGAACACCTGGCATTGGCACACCATCGCGATGACCAGGCCGAAACATTCCTGCTGCGCGCGCTGCGTGGCTCTGGCGTGGATGGGCTGGCCGCGATCCGCGCGCATGCCCCGTTCGCGGCCGGGTCGATCTGGCGCCCGCTGCTGCAGCTGCCGCGCAGCGACCTGCGGGCCCATGCCGAGGCGCACGGGCTGCAGTGGATCGAAGACCCCAGCAACGCCAGCGATGCGGCCGACCGCAACTTCCTGCGCCTGCATGTCATGCCGCTGCTCAAACAGCGCTGGCCGCAGGCCGATGCCGCCTTCGCGCGCAGCGCCGAGTTGAGCGCGCAGGCGCAGCGGCTGCTGGACGCGTCCGACCACGATGCACTGCGGCGCTGCACGGTGTCGCCCGGCGTACTCGATTGCGCGAAGCTGCAGCGGCAGCCGCGCGAACGTCGTGCGCGGCTGCTGCGGCAATGGGTGCGCAGCGCCGGTCAACCGCCATTGCCGGCCGCGGGCGTGCAGGCCATTGAACGTGAGCTGCTGCCCGCTGCCCATGATGCCGATGCGCAGTTCGCCTGGCAGGGCGTGCGCATCCGGCGCTGGCGCGGCCAGCTGTACCTGCTGCCGATGGCATTGGCGCTGCCGCTGGACTGGAGCGTGCACTGGGATGGGTCGAGCCCGCTGGCACTGCCCGATGGCGGCGAACTGTCGCTGATCGGCAGCACGCGGCTGGCCGAACCGGTGCAGGTCAGCGCGCGGCGGGGCGGCGAGCGCATCCAGCTGCCTGGCCGCAGTCATTCGCACGCGCTGAAGGACCTGCTCCAGCAGAGCGGGCTGCCACCGTGGCAGCGCCGCCAGGTGCCCTTGCTGTATGCAGACCAGACCCTGGTGGCCGCCGGCGACCAGGTGATCGCCGCACCGCTGCAGCAGTGGCTGGATGAACAGCACGCCCGCCTGCGCTGGACGCCGGGCGCGGCGTGAATTGACCCCTTGCAGCTGGCGCTTCACACTTGCCGCATGGCCAAGAAATCCCCCACTGACGCCTCCCCGGTCGCCCACTTCGAGCATTCGCTGGAAGAACTGGAGCTGCTGGTGGAGAAGATGGAAACCGGCGACATGAGCCTGGAGCAGTCGCTGAGCGCCTACGAGCGCGGCGTGGGCCTGTACCGCCAGTGCCAGCAGGCGCTGGAGCAGGCCGAGCTGCGTGTGCGCCTGCTCAGCGACCCGACCCGCCCGGAAACCGCCGAGCCGTTCGACCCGCCCAGCCATGACGGTTGAGGCCACGTTCGCACGTTGGCGCGACCGCATCGAAAGCCAGCTCGACGCCAGCCTGCCCTCGCCGGACAACGCACCGCAACGCCTGCACCAGGCAATGCGTTATGCGGTGCTGGGTGGCGGCAAGCGCATGCGCCCGCTGCTGGTGTACGCCAGCGGGCAGATCTTCGGCGGCGACGAACACGCGCTGGACGCACCGGCGATGGCGGTGGAGCTGATCCACGCCTATTCGCTGGTGCACGACGACCTGCCGGCGATGGACGACGATGCCCTGCGTCGCGGCCGCCCGACCACGCACATCGCCTTCGACCAAGCCACCGCGATCCTGGCCGGCGATGCGTTGCAGACGCGCGCCTTCGGGCTGCTGGCCGATGCGGCGTTGCCGGCCCTGCTGCGGGTGCATTGCCTGCAGACGCTGACCCACGCGTCGGGCGCGGCCGGCATGTGCGGCGGCCAGGCGTTGGATATCGATGCAACGGGCCACGCGCAGCCGCTGGCCGACCTGCAGCACATGCATGCATTGAAGACCGGCGCGCTGATCCGCGCGGCGGTACGCATGGGCGCGCTGTGTGGCGATGCACCGCACGCAGACCTGCTGCAGCTGGATGATTTCGCCAACGCACTCGGCCTGGCCTTCCAGGTCCGCGATGACATCCTGGACGTGGAAGCCAGTTCAGAACAGCTCGGCAAGACGGCGGGCAAGGACCAGGCGCAGGCCAAGTCCACGTTCCCGGCGTTGTTGGGAATGGACGGTGCGAAGGCGGAGTTGGCCGCACTGAGCGAGCGCATGCACGACAGCCTTGCCGGGTACGACGAACGCGCTGATGCGTTGCGTGCGCTTGGGCGGTTGGCGGTAGAGCGCAATCACTAAAGAACCGGCCTTCGGTCGGTGTGCGTCTGCTGCAGGCAAGAGCCCTGGTCTGCGAACGTATCTGCGCAGGGCCGGCGGGGGTGGGTTTGCGGGACCGTAGAGCGCCATGGATGGCGCGAACGAGCTTACATGGATGTACTTGCAGCGTGTCCCGCAAACCCACACCCGCCTGCCCAGCCCTGACACGTTCGCAGGCGACGGCTTTTGCTTACGCTCTTGCTCCAAACAAAAAACGCCCGGCAATGCCGGGCGTTTCTGCATTCCCGGAAAACAGGAATTATTTGATCAGGCGCAGGGTGAAGGGATAACGGTAAGCCTCGCCGTTGTTCGCCTTCACCGCCGCGATGATGCAGAACACGATGTTGAGGATGCCCACCAGCGGCGCCAGCAGGCCGCCGATGATCACGATCATCAGGATGAAGCAGATGATCATCGCCAGGGTGATGGTGATCTGGAAGTTCAGCGCTTCCTTGGCCTGGTCGGTGACAAAGCCCTTGCTGCTGTCGTCCTTGCTGATCAGCCAGATGATCAACGGGCCGATGAACCAGGTGAAGATGCCCAGCAGGTGCGCGGCCAGCGCCATGGTGCGCTGGTCGCTGGGAACCGGGCCGTCGCTGGTCGGCGGCGGCGGCGGGGCGGTGATGTTGTCGAATTCGCTCACGTGAAACTCCTTGTCCAGTGTATGGGTGGTGCGTGGCAGGCTCCCCGCCTGCCCAGGCAGCTGGAACAGGATACGTCAATCGATGCCGTCAATCGTTACCGGCAACGGTCATCCGCCCGATCAGGATCGAGCCCACGTGCACGTGCGAGCGGCGGTCGATGTCGCTGCCGACCGCTTCGATCGCCCCGAACATCTCCTTGAGGTTGCCGGCGATGGTGATTCCGTCGACCGGGTACTGGATTTCGCCGTTCTCCACCCGGAAGCCGCCCGCGCCGCGCGAGTAGTCGCCGGTGACGCCGTTGACCCCCTGCCCCATCAGTTCGGTCACCAGCAGGCCGTTGCCCATCTGTCGTGCCATCGAGGCCAGGTCGCCCGCGTTGGAATGCACCCGCAGGTTGTGCACGCCACCGGCATTGCCCGTGGTCACCAGGCCCAGCTTGCGCGCCGAGTAGCTGCCCAGCACATAGCGCTGCAGCACCCCGGCCTCGATCAGCGACGAATCGCGGGTGGCCACGCCATCGCCATCGAACGCGGTCGAGCGCAGGCCACGGCGCAGCAGCGGCCGCTCGTCGATGGCGAACCAGTCCGGGAACAGCTGCGTGCCCACGCTGTCCAGCAGGAAGCTGGCGCGGCGGTACAACGCCCCGCCGGAAACCGCGCCCAGCAGGTGGCCGATCAGCGAACGCGCCACTTCCGGTGCGTACAGCACCGACATCTGCGTGGTGGCCATCGAACGCGGGTTGAGGCGCGCCAGGGTGCGTTCGGCCGCGCGGCGGCCGATCGATGCCGGGTCTTCCAGGTCTTCGCGGGCCAACGCGCTGCTGTACCAGCCATCGCGCTGCATGCCATCGCCCTGCCCGGCAATCAGCGCGCAGCCCACTGAATGGTGGCTGCTGCGGTCGCGGCCAATGAAGCCGTGCGAGTTGGCATACACCGACAGGCTGGTGGCCGTGGCCGCCGAAGCCCCATCGGAATTGCTGATGCGCGGGTCGGCGCTACGCCCGGCCGCTTCACAGGCCAGCGCCAGGTCCAGCGCTTGGTCGGCCTGCAGTTCCCAGGGGTGCCAGCTGTCCAGGTCCGGGAACTCACGCGCCATCAGCGCCGGGTCGGCCAGGCCGGCGGCCTCGTCGTCCTCGGTATGCCGGGCGATCGCGCAGGCCTGGGCCACGGTGGATTCCAGGCTGGCCGGCTGCAGGTCGGCGGTGCTGGCACTGCCCTTGCGCTGGCCGAAGTAGACCGTGACGGCGATACCACGGTCGCGGGTGGACTCCACCGTCTCGACCTCGCCCAGGCGCACGTTCACATCCAGCCCACGCTCCTCGCTGCAGCTGACTTCGGCCTGGGTGGCGCCCAGCGCCCGGGCCCGGGCCAGCAGCTGCTGGGAGATGTCGGCCAGCTGTTCCAGGCGCTGCAGGCTGTCGTCGGCGGCATGGGCTTCAGGGGAGATCACGTTCAATGCTTTATCCTGTACGGGTGAGTGCCTGGCGCAACGCCGGGCGCAGTTCTGGATGTGGAAAGAAGACGATGCGCGGACGCGACGAAGAAACCGGTGAATTCCTTGATATCAGCCGCAGCCAGAACCGGCGCGAAGCGCTGGATGTCCTGGCCCTGGGCGAGAAGCTGGTGTCGCTGACCCCGGCCCAGCTGGCCCGCGTGCCGGTGCCGGAAGACCTGCTGCCGCACATCGCCGAGGCCAAGCGGATCACCGCGCATATCGCCCACAAGCGCCAGCTGGCGTTCCTGGCCAAGCACATGCGCCGCGAGGACGATGCCACCCTGGATGCGATCCGCGACGCGCTCGATGCCAACAGCGAAACCTCGCGCCGTGAAGTGGCCGCGCTGCACCGCGCCGAAGACTGGCGCGAGCGCCTGCTCAAGGACGGCGACACCGCGCTGAGCGCCCTGCTCGACGAATACCCGCAGGCCGACCGCCAGCAGCTGCGCACGCTGGTGCGCAACGCCCAGGCCGAGCGCGCGAAGAACAAGCCGCCGCGCGCCTACCGCGAGATCTACCAGGTGCTGCGCAACCTGCTGCTGCCGGCCGCACTGGGCCTGGATGCAGTGGCGGCCGATGCCGACGAAGACGACATCGGCGACGCCGACAGCGCCGAAGACTGAGCCGGGCTGAAGGGATGGGCGCATCCGGCAATCAGGCCTGGGTGCCGCCCACGGTGATGCCGTCGATCAGCAGCGACGGCTGGCCCACGCCCACCGGCACGCTCTGGCCGTCCTTGCCGCACACGCCCACGCCTTCGTCCAGGGCAAGGTCGTTGCCGATCATGCGCACCTTCTGCATGGTTTCCGGCCCGTTGCCGATCAGGGTGGCGCCCTTCACCGGCGCGGTGACCCTGCCGTCTTCGATCAGGTAGGCCTCGGTGGCCGAAAACACGTACTTGCCGCTGGTGATGTCGACCTGGCCGCCACCGAAGTTCACCGCGTACAGGCCGCGCTTGACCGAGCGGATCATCTCTTCCGGATCATGCTGGCCGGCGCGCATGTAGGTGTTGGTCATGCGCGGCATGGTCATGTGCGCGAACGATTCGCGACGGCCGTTGCCGGTCGGGGCCACGCCCATCAGCCGCGCGTTGAGCGAATCCTGCATGTAACCGACCAGGATGCCGTCCTCGATCAGCGTGGTGCACTGGGTCGGGTGGCCTTCGTCATCGATGTTGAGCGAACCACGACGGCCCTCCAGGGTGCCATCGTCGACGATGGTCACGCCCGGTGCGGCCACGCGCTCGCCGACCCGGCCGGCGTACACGCTGGTGCCCTTGCGGTTGAAATCGCCTTCCAGGCCGTGGCCCACCGCCTCGTGCAGCAGCACGCCGGGCCAGCCCGGGCCGAGCACCACCGTCATCACCCCGGCCGGGGCCGGGATCGCCTCCAGGTTGACCAGTGCCTGGCGCAGCGCTTCGCGCGCGAATGCTTCGGGGCGCCCGTCGGCAAACAGTTCTTCATAGCTGTAGCGGCCGCCGCCCCCGGAATAGCCGGATTCGCGGCGGCCGTGCTGTTCCACGATCACCTGCACGTTCAACCGCACCAGCGGGCGGATGTCACCGGCCAGCACGCCATCGCTGCGCGCGATCAGCACGGTGTCCACGCCGCCGGACAGGCTCACCATCACCTGCTGCACGCGCGGGTCGGCGGCACGCAGGAAGCGGTCCAGGCGCTTGAGCACCTCCACCTTGGCCTCGTTGCCCATGCCGTCGATCGGGTCCAGCGCCGGGTACAGCGCGCGGGCATTGCCGCGCACCAGCGACCGCGCCGGCTGCGCCCCGCCCTCGCGGGAGATCGCGCGCGCCGAGCGCGCCGCGCCCAGCAGCGCATCGCCGTGGATGTCATCGGAATAGGCAAAACCGGTCTTCTCACCGGCAATGGCGCGAACGCCCACGCCCTGTTCGATGGAATGGGCGCCGTCCTTGACGATGCCGTCTTCCACGCTCCAGCTTTCGCGGCGGGCGTGCTGGAAGTACAGGTCGCCAAAATCGATGCCCGGCCCCAACAGGGTGCCAAAGGTGCGTTCCAGGCCGCCTGCATCCAGCCCGGCGGGCAGCAGCAGGCGGTCTTGGGCAAGGGTGAGTGCGTTGTCGGTCATGGTCTTGATCTATGGGCGCGGGCCGGTATAGCAAGCCATGCGCGGGAGAGGGGTGAAGGCGGGGAGGGTCAACGCGCCACCGGCGGCTTGCCGGCTGGCGCCGCCGGGGCGTCGTCGCGGTCGATCACTTCCACCTTGGGTTCGGCCCACGGGCCGGTAACACGGTAGGTCTTTGCACCAATCTCGCCCAGCGGCTTGGACAGCACTGCGTTGGCCGCCGCGCCCACCGCCGCGCCCACCGGGCCGCCGGCCACCGCGCCCACCACGGTGAGCAGGTTGCCGGCGCGTGGGTTGACGTCGATGGTCTGGTCGAACTGCTGCCGGCGCAGGTCGGTGCGGCCGCGGATGCTGATGTTGGCGGCCGGGCCTTCGATCAGCACCTTGTCGGTGGTGGCCATGCCGTCGGCGAATGCCAGCGTGCCCTCCACCTGGTTGAAGGCAAAGCCCTTGGAGAAGAAGTCGCGGAAATCGAACATCAACCGGCGCGGCAGCTGGGTCACGCTGAGCAGGCCCAGCACGCGGCCGGCGCCCGGCTCCAGCTCCAACAGCTGGCCGTTACGGGCGTGGACCTGCATCTGGCCCTGCAGCGCCCCCAGCTGGAAGTCCGAGGGACCGCCCTGCCAGCCGGCATCCAGGCTGATCTGGCCCTGGCCACCGCGCAGCTGGCCGCCGTAATCCAGGTTCTGCATCAGCCCGCCCAGGTCCTCGCTGTCCACGTTGACCTGGAACTGGGTACGGGCGGCCTCGCCCATGCCCAGCCAACGGCCCTGGATGTCGATGACCTGCCTGGGCGCGCGGAACTGCAGCTGGTCCACGCTCAGCCCGTTGCTGAACGGCCGGGTGCGCAGCACGGCCTGGCCCAGCCGCGCCTTGCCGAACTGCAGGTCGTTGATGTCCAGCGACAACGGCGGAATCTTCGCCGGGTTGGTGTCGTTGGCGCTGGCCTGCACCCGCGCCGGCAGGGTGGCGTCGGCCGGCAGCACGATCGGTGCGCCATCGCCGGGTGCCTTCACCGGGGTCGGCAGCGACTGCCAATGCACCCGGTCGAGCTTGCCGACGATGGCCGCGCCATCGGCGTTGGGCACGCTCAGGTCGCCCGACAACGACGGACCGTCCAGGCGCACATCCACGCCGGAGGGGCTCGGCCGCAACTGCAGGCGGGTCTGCGGGAACACCCCGCCCACCAGCAGCAGCTGCCCCACCTGCACGTCCACGTGGCGCAGCGGCATCGGGTCGGCGTCCGGCGCACCGCCGGGCGAACGCGCCAGCGCGATCCAGTCCAGCGCGTCCAGTGAGCCGCTGCGGCCATTGACCACCAGCCCGTTCGCGGGCGGATCGCGGTCGACGGTGTCACTGCCCAGCGTGACCTGCACGCCGGTCTGGTTGTCGTGGGTGCGCGCGGCCAGGGCCAGGCGTTCGCCGAAGGCCACGTCCACACGGCCGGCGCCCATTGGCAACTGCGCCTTCACGGCGGTGGCCAGAGGTGCTTCGGCCGGCTTGTCCAGCGGCGCCGGCAGGTCCAGCCGGGTGCCAACCAGGTCCGAGTGCAGCGTGAGCAGGGTCGGCGGTTCGGTCTTGCCGCCGGGCGTCAGCTTGGGCAGTGTCACCCCGATGGTCCAGCGCGAGGTGCCTTCAATGTAAGGCTTGAGCCAGGCCAGTTCGGGTGCGCGGTCGAGCAGCTGGCCGGCATCCAGCGAAGCGGCCAGCTCCGATTCGAAGGCATGCTGCGGGTCGCGCACGTAGCCGCCGGCACGCAGGCTGAGCTGGCCGTCCTGGCCCAGGTGGCGCACTGCCAACCCTTCGGCGCCGAAGCCATCATGGCTGTACCTGGCCTGGCCGCGCATGGCATCGAAGGTCAGGTTGAAGCGTTTGTCCGACAGCGTGGCGCCATCAAGATCCACGGAGCCCTGCAGGTGTCCGCCGCCCTCATCATGGTGCAGCGGCTGCAGCAGGTCGAAGGTGACGGCCGCCGGGCCCTTGGCGGTCAGGTTGTCCAATGAATCGGCATAGGTCCTGTGCAGCGGGCTCTGCTTGAGCATCGCCAGCAACGCGCCGGCATCGCTGCGGCTGGTGGCCTTGACGTACAGCTGGGACGCGCCGAAATCGGCGATGCCCGCGTCGAAGTGGTCCACCGACACCCCGGCCAGGTCGCCACGGCCGTGCAGCTCGAAGCCGGGGCCGATGAAGGCGATATCGCCATCGACCTTGTTCATGGTCGGCCAGTCGCGCTGGAACCGGATGTTGCCGTTGTCGATGCGCCCGGTGGCCTCGAAACGGCCGTTGTGCTGGTTGAACGGCCAGTCTTCCAGGTCGCCGGTGACCAGCCCGACACCGCCGCGCACGTAGCCGCCCACCAGCGCTGCATCCAGCCAGTCGGTGGCGGTCCTGCTCATCCTGGAATGGATCCAGAAGCGCTTGGCCGCCGTCATCGGCACATCGTCGAGCTTGGCCGCCAGCTGCATCCAGGGGCGCGTGCCATTGCCCTGGAACCACATCGTGCCGCGCACATCGGCGGCGTAATCGGTGCCCTGCACGCGCAGTGCCGGGGTGCCGATGCGCCAGCCGCCGCCTTCATCGCGCCAGCCCACCATGCTGCCGGCCAGGCGCACGTCGTGGCGCACGCCGAAGCCGGTGGGCCAGTCGAAGTGCATCACCCGGGTCGGCTGCAGGTCGAGCCGGAAGCCGTTGGCATCGCCGTCGAAATGGCCCCCCACCCCGCTCAGGCCCGGCGCATGGCCGGCGGCGGCGAACTGGATCTCTTCCAGCTCGCCTTCAAAACTCAGCGGGCCATCGCGCTCGCCGGCCACCCGCACGCGGCTCATGCGCACCTGCGGTGCGGCGTCGTGCAGCCATGCGCGCAGCCCGGCATCGATCCGATCCGTCAGCGCCAGCCCGCGCAGCAGCGCGGTGGCATCGATGTTGTCGCCGGCCAGGGCCATGTGCTGGCCGCCGGCGACCAACAGGCCATCCAGCTTTTCGGTGCGCCCTTCCATGCCGATCCGCAGGCGCGGTGCGTCGGCACGCCAACCGCCCTGCACCCAGCGCCAGCGCGCGCGCAGCTGCAGGGTATCAAGCTGCAGTTGCGGGCGCTCACCACCGGCCAGCCGCGCACCGCGCAGCTGCACGCCGGCCAGGTCGGTATCGGCAGTGATCATCACCGGGCGGCGGTCGCGCAGGTCCACCCAGGCATTCAACGTGCCGGTGCCCTGCTGCAGGGCCACGCCACCGAACTGAAGCAGCGACGACCACGCACGGAAGTCGGCCGGGTCGGCAGCGAGCCAGGCTTGCCCGTTACCGTGCGCGCGATCGAAGTCCACCACTGCGGTCAGCGGCGCGGCATCAAGGTCGGCCCAGGCGCGCGCACCCACTGCCAGCCGCTGCCCGTTCACCCGCAGCCGCAGGTCGATGCGCGGCAGCTCGGTCTGTACGTTCAACGACGGCGCGTCCACCCGCAGCCGACCGCCGATGACCTGCAGTTCGCCCAGGCGGCGCAGGGTATCCAGCGGATCGCCGCCCGCCTTCGACTGCGGCAGCCCCTGCACCGACCAGCGGCCATCGGGCGCACGCTGCAGCACCAGGGCCAGGCCCCGCAGCCGCAGCTCGGTCAGCGAATGCCCCGGCAGCAGCCCCGAGTACATCGAGACCTGCACTTCGGCCTCGCCAATCCGCAGCCCCTCGCCTTCACCGATGCGCAGGCCCTTCAGCGCCAGCAACGGCCCGCGCCGGGTCCAGCGTGTCTGCAGCTGGTCGAAGCGCACCGGCTGCCCGGCACGCGCGCTCAGCCAGCCGGCCACCTTGTCCGGGTGGCGTTCGGCCAGCGGCAGCACCTGGCTGATGCTGCCCACCAGCACCGCCACACATACCAATACGATCGCCATGGCATAGACAGCATGGCGGCGAATCCTTCGCAGTCGCAGGCGCAACGGCGCGCTCATCGGGTCCTGCGAACGCCGGCGCAGCGCGGCGCGGGCAGGCTCAGGTCACAGCAGCACGACATCGAACTGCTCCTGCAGGTACTGCTCATCGGCCTGGAAGTGGATCGACTTGCCCAGGAACTCCTCCAGTTCGGCCACCGCCGCCGATTCCTCATCGGTGATCCGCGCCACCACCTTGGACGAGGCGATCACCAGCAGGCGCGCGGCGTCGAACTGGCGCACGGCCCGGGTGATCTCGCGGAAGATCTCGTAGGTGACCGTTTCGGCCGTCTTGATCGAACCGCGCCCGCTGCATTCCGGGCAGGGCTCGGACAGCTGGCGCTCCAGGCTTTCCACGGTGCGCTTGCGGGTCATTTCCACCAGGCCCAGTGGCGAGAAATCGTAGACCGTGGTCTTGGCATGGTCGCGCGCCAGCGCCTTCTCCAGCGTGCGCAGCACCTGGCGGCGGTGTTCGGCATCGGCCATGTCGATGAAGTCGATGATGATGATGCCGCCCAGGTTGCGCAGGCGCAGCTGGCGCGCCACCGACTGCGCGGCCTCGAGGTTGGTGCGGAACACCGTTTCCTCCAGGTTGCGCTGGCCCAGGAACGAGCCGGTGTTGACGTCGATGGTGGTCATCGCCTCGGTCTGGTCGATGACCAGATAACCGCCGGATTTGAGCGGCACCTGTTTGTCCAGCGCGCGGCCGATCTCATCCTCCACCCCGAACATGTCGAAGATCGGGCGGTCGCCGCTGTACAGCTCCAGTTTTTCGGCCAGCACCGGCATGTATTTGGCCACGAAGGCCTGCAGCTGGGTGAAGGTTTCCTTGGAGTCCACCTTCACCTTGTCCACGTCCTTGCGGATCAGATCACGCACCGAGCGCAGCGGCAGGCTCAGGTCTTCGTAGATCACGCTGCACGGGGCGGCCTCGCGGCCGCGGCGCTCGACCACGTTCCAGACCCGCGACAGATACGCGATGTCTTCGGCGATGGCTTCGGCCGGCTGGCCTTCGGCATTGGTGCGCACGATGTAACCATAGCCACCGTGCTGTGCGGAAAGCTCGGTGACCAGCGCCTTGAGTCGGGCACGCTCGGCTTCGTCCTCGATCCGCGCCGACACGCCCACCACCTTCGACTGCGGCAGCAGCACCATGTAACGCGAGGGAATGCTGATCTGGGTGGTGAGCCGCGCACCCTTGGTACCGATCGGGTCCTTGACCACCTGCACTACGATGTCCTGGCCGTCGCGCAGCAGCTCCACGATCGGCACCGACGACGGCGGTGGCAGCGTGGTGCCTTCGGTATCGAGGCTGGCTACCGGGGCCGGGCGCACCACGTCGTTGGCGTGCAGGAACGCGGCGCGCTCCAGCCCGACCTCGACAAAGGCAGCCTGCATGCCGGGCATCACCCGCTGCACCTTGCCCTTGTAGATGTTGCCGACCACCCCGCGGCGCCAGCCGCGCTCGATGTGCAGTTCCTGCAGCATGCCGTTTTCGATGACTGCCACTCGGGTTTCGCGTGGGGTGACATTGACCAGTATTTCTTCAGACACGGGCGACTCCCTTCGATTCAAACGCCTGCAGCAACTGCTCGGTCTGTTGCAGGGGCAATCCCATCACACCCGAATAGCTTCCCGCCAGGTGGCGGATGTAACGTTCGGCCCCGCCCTGGATCGCGTAGGCCCCGGCCTTGCCCATCGGCTCACCGCTGGCGACATAGGCGGCAATGGCCGCCTCGTCCAGCGCGATGAAACTCACCTCCGACACCACCAGCACGACCTGTTCGTGGTCGGCGGCGACCAGCGCCGCCACGGTCATCACCTGGTGGGTGCGGCCGGACAGCCGGCGCAGCATGGCGGCGGCATCGGCAGCGTCCACGGGCTTGCCGAATACCTCCCCGTCCAGCACCACCTCGGTATCGGCGCCCAGCACCACCGCGCCGGGGTCGTCGGCCACCAATGCCAGGCCGGCACGGGCCTTGTCGGTGGCCACGCGCTGCACGTAGTCCTGGGCGGTTTCCCCGGCGGCCCGTACTTCGGGCACATCCAGGTCCAGCGCGCGGAACGGTCGGTCCAGGCGCGCCAGCAGTTGGGTTCGTCGGGGCGAACGAGAGGCAAGATAAAGCATCGCGGAAGCATAACCTGCGGGCCCTGTCTGAATCGCGAGCAACACCACCGAATCGTGATCAACCCCGATAAACCTCACCAGACGTTCATCGCTCCGACACCAACCTCAACGCCTTCACATGGAGATGCACATGCGCCGCCCGACCCTGTCCCCGCTGCTGCTTGCCCTGTCCCTTGCCCTGGGAACCTCGATGACCGCCCACGCCCAGACCCAACCGGCCATTGCCGTACCGGCTGACAGCACCCTGCTCAACATCTCGGCCAACGCCGAAGCCCGCCGCGTGCCCGACGTGGCCACGCTGTCGGCCGGCGTGGTGACCCAGGCCACCGATGGCAACACCGCCATGCGCCAGAACGCCGAACAGATGGTCAAGGTGCTGGCCGCGATCAAGGCCGCCGGCATTGCCGAACGCGACGTTCAGACCAGCGGGGTCAACCTCAGCCCGCAATACCGTTATGCCGAAAACGAAGCACCGAAGATCACCGGTTACCAGGCCAGCAACACGGTCAGCCTGAAGGTGCGCGACATCGCCAGGCTGGGCAAGGTGCTCGACGCACTGGCCGCGCAGGGCGCCAACCAGATCAATGGCCCGCAGTTCGAGATCGACCAGCCCGAACCGGTCTACGACGAAGCCCGCCTGGCCGCGCTGAAGAAGGCCCAGGCCCGCGCCGAGACCTACGCCAAGTCGCTGGGCCTGCGCGTGCGGCGCATCGTGAGCATTTCCGAAAGCGGCGGCGGCAACTTCCGCCCGGTGATGATGCGCGCCGCGGCCGCGCCGATGGCCGCCGATGTTGCCACCCCGGTTTCGCCCGGCGAGTCGACCGTGTCGGTCAACCTGGACGTGGTGTTCGAGCTGGGCCGGTAAGACGCCCATGCCGGTAGCGCCGGCCGTTGGCCGGCCCACGGGATATCGGGGCCGGCCAATGGCCGGCGCTACCGGCGTATTTCTGACCGTCAGCCAAACATCCTGCCGTCCCCTGACTTCCGGCCCGCGCCGGGCTGCGGTATTGCTGTCATTGCGGGGCCCCGGCCCCTGCACGTTGATGTTCCCGCACGCACATCTGGCAAGGAGAGTGGAGCATGGTCCGTACGCATCCCCCGGTGGTACCGCTGCAAATCGACGTCTCGCGCGTGCTCGGCTGGAGCACCGCGCTGGCCCTGCATCTGCTCGCGCTGATGCTGCTGCTCATTCCCGCCGCCTATGTGGCCGCGCCACTCCCACGCGACCGGATGGTGGTGCGCATGCTCACCCCTCCCGTGCCGCAGCCCGAGCCGCCCCCGCGGGTGCAGCCACAGGAACCGGTGCCGGTGCGGGCGCCCACCACCACCCCGCGCGTGGCCCCGCTGCCGCCACCCACCGCCACCGCAGACGATGTGCTGGCGGCCCCGCCACTCCCCGCCAGCGACGTCCAGACACCGACCCTGGCGCCTGTCGAGCCGGCGCCGGCCGCCTCGGGTGAAGGCGTGCAGCTGCAGTACCGCACCGCGCCGCCGCCGAGCTACCCGATCGCCGCCCTCCGGGCCGGTGAGCAGGGTACGGTCACGCTCCGCGTGCAGGTCGATGCCGAGGGCCGGCCGGCCAGCGTGTCCATCGAACGCAGCAGCGGTTCCCGGGCGCTGGACAATGCCGCCCGGCAGCAGGTGCTGCGCCACTGGCGCTTCGTTCCCGCCCAGGTGGACGGCCACGCGGTACCCGCCGTAGGCCTGGTCCCGGTGAGCTTCTCGCTGCCGGAATGAAATACGGGAGTGAAGGGCGTGGGATTGCGGACACGGCATCCCACGTTTTTTTGATGGCCGTCACCAAACCGTCGAATTAAGCAATTTTTCACGGTTACGTCACCTGCCGGAAACCTAGATTGTCGCCGACGCTTCCGGCTTTACCGGACGCCGCTCACAACATTGTTGGTTTTCCCAGTCAGGAGAGAAGCTGTGAAACACCCGATTCAACGGTTCTACAGCAGCCGCCGCAACAATCTGGCTCAATCCGTTTCCGCAGCACTCACCGGCAGCGTGCTGCTGCTGGCCGGTGCCTTTGCCTCCTCCTCGGCCATGGCCCAGGACCCGGCCGCCACCAACCTGGACCGCATCACGGTCACCGGGTCGAACATCCCACGCACCAACACCGAAACCCCGTCACCCGTGCAGGTCGTAACGCGCCAGGACATCGACCGGAGCGGCAAGACGACCGTGGCCGAGTACCTGCAGACGCTCACTTCCGACGGTTCCGGCTCCATTCCCAAGACGTTCGGCAACGGCTTTGCCGGCGGCGGCGCGGGCATCTCGCTGCGCGGCCTGGGCGCCGGCTCCACGCTGGTGTTGTTGAATGGCCGCCGCATGGCCACCTATGGCCTGGCCGATGACGGCCAGAAGGTCTTCACTGACCTGAGCACCATTCCGCTGGATGCGGTCGAGCGCGTGGAAGTGCTCAAGGACGGCGCCTCGGCCATCTACGGCTCGGACGCCATCGCCGGCGTGGTCAACATCATCCTGCGCAGCGACTTCCAGGGCGCGATCCTGCGCGGCTCCTACGGCCTGTCCGGCGACAGCGACGGCGATGCGAAGAAGGCCACGCTGACCGCCGGCGTGGGCGACCTTGCCGAAGACGGCTGGAATGCGTTCTTCAGCCTGGACGTCGGCAGGACCGACGCCATCAAGATCAGCGACCGCAAGGACCGCAAGTGGATCGGCACCGGTGACCTGCGTCGGTGGGGCATCGCCGCCTCCGACGCGCAGTTCCTCACCGGCGCCTACCTCAACGGCGCTACCGGCGGCGGCTCCGGCCCGAACGGTTCGGTGTTCGATGACCGCAACGTGGATGCCGACAACCCGGCCTTCCTGGTCCCGCTGCCGGGCTGCCAGAGCGTGACCAACATCCCCGGCCAGACCGATGCCTCGATCGCCGAAGACGGCTGTCTGTACGATGCGGTCCAGCAGTTCCGCGACCTGAGCCCGAAGGAGGACTACGTCAACGTGTTCGGCCGCGCCAGCTTCGCCTATGGCGAAGGCGGCGAGATCTACACTGAAATCGGCTACTCGAAGAAGGAAACGGTGTTCAGCAACACCCCGTCGGGCGTATCCGGCAGTTGGGGTTACCCGGGCGGTCCGCGCAACGCCAGCAGTGGCGACGGCGCCGTGGTGCTCTCCCCGACCCACCCGGACAACGTGATCCCCGGCCAGGCCTCGCGCCTGCGTTACACGGCCTGGGACGTGGGTCCGCGCGTGACCACCAACACCAATGAGTTCACCCGCTTCCTGGTCGGCACCAAGGGCACCTGGGGCGAGTGGGACTACGACACCGCCTACCTGCATTCGGGGACGGAGCTGACCAACAAGCGTTCCGGCTTCCTGCGCTACAGCGCCGTGCAGTGCGCCCTGGGCGACCCTGCCTGCGCCGGCGGCACCTGGCGGGTCGGCGAGAATGCCGGCCTGAATTCGCAGGCGCTGTACGACTACATCTCGCCCGACATCAGCGCCCGGGCCTCGTCCAGCCTGGACATGTTCGACTTCACCGTGACGCGCAGCCTGATGGACCTCAAGGGCGGCCCGCTCGGCCTGGCGTTGGGCACCGAGTGGCGCAAGACCAGCAACAGCCTCACCCCGCAGACCTACACCGACCAGGGCGACATCATCGGCCTGGGCTATTCGGCCTACGACGGCACCCAGAACGTGTACGCCGGTTACGTCGAACTGTCCGCCCCGGTGCTGGAACAGCTGGAACTGACCGGTGCGGTGCGCTACGACAAGTACGAAAGCGGTGACGGCAAGGCCACCCCGAAGCTGGGCGTGAAGTGGACCCCGGTGGACTGGGTGGCACTGCGCGCCACGTATGCCGAAGGCTTCCGTGCGCCCAACCCGGCCGAGAACGGCGACGGCGGCCTGGCCGCATTCTCCACGGCTCGCGATCCGGTGCGCTGCGCGATCAGCCCGCCGGCCGATGCCACCACCAACTGCGGCGCGCGCTCGGTGGCGATCATCACCAGCCCCAACCCGGACCTGGTGCCGGAAGAGTCCAAGAGCTACTCCTTCGGCATCGTGTTGCAGCCGACGGCAACCACCTCCCTGACGGTGGACGCCTGGGAAATCAAGCGCACCAATGAGATCGCCCAAGGCAGCACCGCCGATGCGATCGCGGCGGGCAACGTGCTGCGCGATAGCGACCTGATCAACGGCATCCCCGGCACCGGCACCATCCTGGCGGTCAACACCGCCTACGTGAACGCCAACTCGTCGCGTGTGCGCGGTATCGATACCGATATCCGCCAGACCTTCGACATCGGCCCGGGCCAGCTGGAAATGGACCTGCAGTGGAGCCACGTGCTCAAGTTCGAGCGCACCGAAGGCGACAGCACCGTCGATTACGTGGGCACGCATGGCAACTGCGACGTGACCAACTGCATCGGCACGCCGGAAGACCGCATCAACTTCGGCACCACCTGGAAGCAGGACGCGTGGAGCGTCAGCGGCGTGGTCAACTACATCAGCAGCCTGGAGAACAAGGACCGCCGCGGTGGCGACTACCTGGCGTTCTACTGGGATGGCACGCCGGTGGAGAAGATTTCCTCGTTCACCACCTTCGACCTGTCCGGCCGCTGGAACATCACCGACGCGTTTGAGTTGAATGCTTCGGTGCAGAACGTGTTCGACCGCATCGCACCGCTGGACCCGACCACCTACGGTGGCGTGAACTACAACCCGCTGCACTTCAGCGGCGCGATCGGCCGGTACTTCACCGTGGGTGCGAAGTACACCTTCAACTGATCCCATGCAGGTGTGGGACACAGCGCCCGGGCATTGCCCGGGCGTTTTTTTGTTGAACCTCCGATGCATGCCTTCGGCCGGGGCCAAGCGCCGTACGGAAGCATGCCGCCGTGTCCTCGTTCAGGGGGGCATGTAGGCCTGACTCGCGGCGTCTGGTCGGTCAGATTCCATGCCCAAGAGGCAAATACAGCGAATGCGAATTCGTCGTGGTTTCGCGGAAGCCATAAGCGCGATAGAAACGGGCCGCCTTCTCATGCAGCGCATCCACCAACAGCACACGAACGCCAAGCTGTTCGCGCAACCCCAACCGCGCCACGGCGTGTGCCAGCAGGTAGTCCCCATGCCCCTTGCCCTGCTCACTGCTCGATACGGCCAACCTCCCCATGCGGATGGCCGGCACGGGATGGTTGGGCAAATGATATGAACGCGCCATTCCTGGAAGTCCGGCACTGCCTAGACGGCGACACTTGCGCCCCCATTCCAGCCAGGCTCCTCTCTTGGGAATCCAAAACGCCCCTCTTTCCGCCCCCGTCCCGCCTCGTGCGATCGCCCCTCACGCAAGCGCCATGGAGACGGTCCCGAATCGACCCTCCGCAGACATTACCGTCGATATTACCGTCGTTCACAATCGGCCTGACACGCGTGCAGCCTTGGCATCCATCCCGGCCCCGGTGGCGTCGCTGCCTGAGCTCCCGCGAATCGAGCTGCCTGACATTCACGCCATCAGACGCGACATTGACTCGCACATGCAGCGCGGTATCAGCAGTAACGTCTGCCGGGCTGAATTCGGCACCTCCCACCGCGCCCCGCCAACTCGGTCGCTTGATCTCACCTATGCGTTTACCAGGATTGACCAGGCAAAAACGCTGGAAGAAGCACTCCCGGCAGTGAATGTCCTGCTCCGGGCAGGCGGATGCGCACCAAGGGCAATCCCGAACGGCAGCCACCCCGGTGACGGTGCTGGCACGATGAAGCAATCCCGTACCCCTCTCGAACTCCAGAGGGACGCTGCCGGCGACCCGGCAAAGGAACGGGTACTTGCCGGCGAACCGGTCGACAAGGTAGCCCGCGTGCACGGCATCGAGAAAGGCAGCGGTCCGTATCGCATGCTGGAACACATCGCCGTGGAAGGTCCCGCGAAAGCGCGAATCATGGCCGGCGAACCGGTCGACAAGGTAGCCCGCGTGCACGGCACCGAGAAAGGCAGCGGTCCGTATCGCATGCTGGAACACATCGCCGTGGAAGGTCCCGCGAAAGCGCGAATCATGGCCGGCGAACCGGTCGACAAGGTAGCCCGCGCGCATGGCATGGAGAACGGTAGTGGCCCCTATCGCATGCTTGAATACATCGCAGTAGAAGGCCCCGCCAAAGCGCGAATCGCTGCAGGTGAACCGATCGATGCAGTGGCCGCCGCGCATGGGATCGCAAAGGGCAGCAGTGCATATCTCACGCTTGAGAGAATGCTCTGAACGGCCTGCCCTGAGCGTTGAGCTGGACGGATGTAAAAGCAGACGCCCGGGTATTTCCCGGGCGTCTTTTCGTTTGTCCTGCCGGTAGAGCCACGCCCTGCGTGGCTGCGCCATCCCATCGCTGCGCGGCGGACAAAAAAAAGCCTCACATTGCTGTGAGGCTTTTCAAAACCTGGCGCCCGAAGTTGGACTCGAACCAACGACCCCCTGATTAACAGTCAAGTGCTCTAACCGGCTGAGCTATTCGGGCGGGGTGCGCATTGTAACCAGTTTTTCGCGGCTTGTAACCCGCCTGCGCGGAATTTCTTCACGCGCGGTGATACGGATGGTTGGCCAGCATGGCCGCCGCGCGGTACAGCTGCTCGGCCACCACCAGCCGCACCAGCATGTGCGGCAACGTGAGCGGCCCGATCGACCACTTCTCGTCGGCCAGCGCCGACACGTCGGGCGAATGCCCTTCCGGACCGCCGATCAGGAACGCCAGGTCGCGGCCCTGCCCTCGCCAATGTTCCAGGCGCTGTGCCAACTGTTCGGAACTGAGCTGCCTGCCCGGCACGTCCAGCGCCACCACATAGGCATTCTTGGGCAGCGCGGCGATCACCCGCTTGCCCTCGTCTTCGGTGGCGCGGCGCGCATCGCGGCCCTTGCCGCGCAGGCCAGGCTCGATTTCCACCAGTTCGAACGGCAGCCAGTGCGAAAGCCGCTTCTGGTACTCGGCAAAGCCCTGCGCCACCCAGGCAGGTGCGCGCTCACCGGTGGCGATCAGCCTGGCTTTCATCGTCGTGCTCCTTCAAATGACGACGGCGCCACCAGGCGCCGTCGTCGTTACCCCACGCGCAGGTTTCAGCGCGCGGCGTAGTCGTCTTCGTCATCTGCGCTGTTGGACTGGCCCGGCGGCGGCTGGTCGCCGACGGTCCACAGGCGCTCCAGCGCGTAAAACTCGCGCACACGCGGCAGCATCACATGGACCACCACGTCGCCCAGGTCGACCAGAACCCACTCCGCTTCGCCCTCACCTTCCACGCCCAGCGGCATCTGACCCAGCTGCTTGGCGAACTTCACCACTTCGTCGGCAATCGACTTCACGTGGCGGCTGGAGGTGCCCGACGCAATCACCATGTAATCGGCGACGCTGGACTTGCCGATGACGTCAATCTCGACGACTTCCTTGGCTTTCAGAGACTCCAAAGCCTCACGGACGCACTCGAGCAGCTTGTCATTGGACGGCGCCGGGTTCGGCAGTTGAACCTTGATGGTCTGGGGCTGGGCTTGGTTGTTCAAAGCAGGGAAACTCGATAAATGTGGGAGCGATTATACGGGTCGAAGGAGCTGAACGTGTTCACGGCGCACGGACACCGTACAGGCCGTGGCCGGCGATGTAATCGGCCACCGGGACCGGCAGCAGTGCGCGCCAGTCCCCGCCGCTGGCGATCCGCTCGCGCACCGCTGTGGCCGATTCGCTGCGCATCGGTGCATGCAGGCGCAGCACGCGCCCGGCCGGGGCGCTGAACAGCTCATTGTCCCTGGCGGCCCAACGCCCTTCCAACGCCTGCTGCAGCGGGGCCGGCAGGGTCTGTTCAAGTGAACTTCCCGGGCGGTCTGCGACGATGAAATGCGCCAGCTCGAACAGGGACTCCCAGTCATGCCAGCTGCGCAGGCCCAGCAGGCTGTCGCTACCCACCAGCCAGGCGATCGGCTGGCGCGGCCCCAGTTCGATGCGCAGTTCGCGCAGGGTATCCACCGTGTAAGAGGGAATATCGGGCTGCCGCTGGGCGCGCTCGAGTTCGCGCCGGTCCAGCAGCAGGCCCGGCTCGTCGCCGATCGCCAGGGCCAGCATCTCGGTGCGCTGGGCGGCAGTGGCGCCCGGTATGGGCCGGTGCGGCGGATCAGCTGCCGGCAGCAGCCGCACCGCCACCTGCAACTGGTCGCGCGCCGCGCGCGCGATCGCCAGGTGCCCCAGGTGCACCGGGTCGAAGGTTCCACCGTAATGGATGCGCAGGCCCATCGGGCTCAGGCGCGGGCCAGCAGGCGTACCGCGCGCGCTTCGGCCACCGCCACCAGCAGCCGCTCCAGGCCCAGCCAGGGATCGCCGTCGGCGCGGCCCTTGGCCATGCGGTCCACCAGCCCGGCTTCGGCCACGAAGCGCTCCCAGCGCTTGGCTTCCGGGTGGCGTTGCAGGGCCCGCTTGAACGGGGCCTGGCGCGACTCCCAGATGCCACGGCTCTTCATTTCCGCCGCCAGGTTGCCACCCCGCGCCTGCACCCGTGCCAGCGCGGCAGTGGACAGCATCTCGCGGATCACCATCGGCATCAGCGCGGCCACCGCCTCGCCTTCGCCGCGCAGGCCGGCCAGCATGCGCAGCACCGCCGCCGGTTGCCCGGAGAAGGTCGCCTCAAGCAGGCGGAACACGTCGTAGCGGGCGGCGTCGGCCACCAGCGATTCCATGGTGTCCGCGTCAAGGGTCTGGCCACTGGCCAGCAGCGCCAGCTTGTCGATTTCCTGTGCGGCAGCCAGCAGGTTGCCTTCCACCCGCTCGGCCAACCGCTGCACGGCGGCGGGATCGGCACGCAGGCCCTGCTGGCGCAGGCGCCGTTCGATCCAGTCGGGCAGCTCGTGGGGCTTGATCGCCCAGGCCACCGACAGCACGCCGACCCGGCTGACCGCCTCGGCCCACTTGCCCTGGTGCGCCTTGCTCCACTCATTGCAGGTGATCAGCAGGATCACATCCGGCGCCGGGTTGGCACAGAACCGGCTGATCACCTCCCCACCTTCCTTGCCCGGCTTGCCGGTCGGCAGGCGCAGCTCCACCAGCCGGCGCGCACTGAACAGGCTGGGCGCGTTGAAGGTGGCATCGAGCTGGTTCCAGTCGAAATCGCGCCCATCGGCGTCCAATACCTCGCGCTCGGTGATGCCATCGACCCGGGCCCGGGCGCGCACCGCATCGGCCGCTTCCAGCACACGCAGGGTTTCCGGCCCGGCAATCAGGTACACCGGCGCCAAGGGCTGGCTGGCCGCCTGGCTGGCGAGCTGTTCGGGGCGCAGTTCCATCGTGCGGCCGGTCCGTGAGCGGACCGGTCAGCCGCCCTGCGGCGGCGTGGGGGCCGGAACGCTGGCTGGTGATGCGGCCGGCATGCCCGCCGGAACATCCGCAGGCGTTGCCGCCGGCTCGTCGGCCGGCTTCGCGTTGGGCGGCGTCAGCTGACCGCGTTCCAGCTGAGCCCGGACCACGCTGTCGATGCGGCGCAGGATCGAGGCAGACATTTCGCGGCGCAGTTCGTCAGCCAGGATCTCGCGCTCGGTGGTGGTGCCGGTTGCGTCGGTGGGCGGCGACACGTAATCGCGGGACAGCTCGATCACCTGCTGCGGCACCAGGTCGCTGCCGTCCTCACGGCGGAACACGAAGATCACCGCATAGCGCAGGCTGAACTCCTGGGCGCGGCCCTGGGCATCGATCGCGATGGGCAGGTCGCCCCAACGCTCGGAGACCACCTGCAACCGCGCGGCCGGCTCCTTGCTGTCCGCATCGGCAATCTGCGCACCCGATGCCTGCAGGCCACGGCGCAGCAGCTTGGCCAGCTCACTGTAGGGGGCGGTGGACACCACCTTCACCGCGGCGGTGTCTGCCGGCAGCATCAGCTTGTTGCGCAGATGGAAGCCGCACCCGGCAAGGGTCGCGGTCAAGACAAGGGCAAGCAGGAATCGGGTCATGTTCACAGTCTGGAGGAGCCGGGCTCGCCCGGCAACAGGAAAAAACGGTTACCCCGTACGATGCCCGACCCCACGTGAACACCGCTTGAGAAACAGCGCCATCGTCCTGCGCACGTAAAAATTCGTAGTGCCACGCCCTGCGTGGCAACCGCGCAACGCGCGGCACAAGGGTCCAATGCCGATTACCTGCCGGTCGCGGCTATGCAACCGGCGTTCAATCCATTCGAAGCCACCCGCCAGACGATCATGACCCCCGCTCGAAAAGCAGCCACGCAGGGCGTGGCTCTACGATGTTGAAGGTCCAGCCGATCACCCCGCCACGATGTTCACGATCTTGCCGGGCACGATGATGATCTTGCGCACGGTCAGGCCGTCCAGGAACTTCGCCGCGTTCGGCTCGGCCAGGCCCAGCGCTTCGATCTGGTCGCGCGGGGCGTCAGCTGCCACCTCGATGGTGCCACGCAGTTTGCCGTTGACCTGCACCGCCAGCGTCACCGCATCGCGCACCAGCGCGCTGCTGTCGGCCTGCGGGAACGGTTGGTCTTCCAGCAGCGTTTCGCCGTGGCCCAGCATCTGCCACAACGCATGGCTGGCATGCGGGGTGATCGGGTTGAGCAGCAGCACGGTGGCCTGCAGCGCTTCCTGGCGGACCGCACGGCCCTGCCCGGAGCCGTCATCGAACCTGGCCAGCGCGTTCATCAGCTCCATCACTGCGGCAATGGCGGTGTTGAAGCTGTGGCGGCGGCCATAGTCGTCGCCGACCTTGCCGATGGTTTCGTGGGTCTTGCGGCGCAGCGCCTTCTGCCCGGCGGTCAGCGCGGCCAGGTCCAGCGCCGGGGCGGCGCCTTCGGCCGCGTGCTTCTGCACCTGCGCCCACAAGCGGCGCAGGAAGCGCGCCATGCCGTCCACCCCGGCTTCGTTCCATTCCAGCGACTGTTCCGGCGGTGCGGCGAACATCGAGAACAGGCGCACGGTGTCGGCGCCGTAGCGGCTGACCATGGCCTGCGGGTCCACGCCATTGTTCTTGGACTTGGACATCTTTTCGGTGCCGCCGATCTCCACCGGCTGGCCATCGGCGATCAGCACCGCGCCGGTGATGCGGCCGCGCTCGTCGCGCTGCACGTCCACGTCGGCCGGGTTGATCCAGTCCTTGGAACCGTCCGGGTTCTGGCGGAAATACGTATCGGCGATGACCATGCCCTGGCACAGCAGGTTCTGCGCCGGTTCGTTGCTGTCCACCATGCGCGCATCGCGCAGCAGCTTGTGGAAGAAACGGAAGTACATCAGGTGCAGGATGGCGTGTTCGATGCCGCCGATGTACTGGTCCACCGGCAGCCAGTAGTTGCCGCGCTTGTCCACCGCGTCACGCGCACCCGGGGAGGTGTAGCGGGCGTAGTACCAGCTCGATTCCATGAAGGTATCGAAGGTGTCGGTCTCGCGCTCGGCCGCGCCGCCGCAGTCCGGGCAGGTGGTCCTGCGCCATTCCGGGTCGGACTTGATCGGCGAACCGGTGCCGACGAAGTTGACGTCTTCCGGCAGTACCACCGGCAGCTGCTCCTCCGGCACCGGCAAGGCGCCGCACTTGGGGCAGTAGATCACCGGAATCGGGCAGCCCCAGTAACGCTGGCGGCTCACGCCCCAGTCACGCAGGCGGTAGTTCACGCGGCGCTGGCCCTGGGCCTTGCGCTCGAAACGTTCGGCCAGCGCCTCGAAGGCGCCCTGGAAGTCCAGGCCGTCGAATTCGTCGGAGTTGACCAGTTCGGTCTCGCGGGTCTTGTCGCCGTACCAGTCCTGCCAGTTGCGCGGGTCGTAGGCGGTTTCGTCCTTGCGCGGGGACTTCAGCGCGATGACCTGGCGGATCGGCAGGTCGTACTTGTTGGCGAATTCGAAGTCGCGCTGGTCATGCCCGGGAACGGCCATCACCGCGCCGGTGCCGTAGCCCATCAGCACGAAGTTGGCCACCCACACCGGCACCTGGGCGCCAGTGACCGGGTGCACCGCGCGCAGGCCGGTGTCCATGCCGCGCTTTTCCTGGGTTTCCAGTTCGGCTTCGGACACCCCGCCCTGCTTCATCTCGGCCAGCAGCGCGGCCAGCGTCGGGTTGCTCCTGGCCGCGTGCAGCGCCAGCGGGTGCTCGCCGGCGATGGACACGAAGGTCACGCCCATCACGGTGTCCGGGCGGGTGGTGAACACGCGCAGCGGGTCCAGCGCGCTGCCGTCGGCGTCGCGCACGTCGAACTGGATCTCCAGCCCTTCGGAGCGGCCGATCCAGTTGCGCTGCATGGTCTTGACCGAATCCGGCCAGCCCGGCAGTTCATCCAGGCCGTCCAGCAGTTCCTGGGCGTAATCGGTGATGCGCAGGAACCACTGCGGAATCTCGCGTTTTTCCACCAGCGCACCCGAGCGCCAGCCACGGCCGTCGATGACCTGTTCGTTGGCAAGCACGGTCTGGTCGATCGGGTCCCAGTTCACCACCGCGTTGCGGCGGTAGGCCAGGCCCTTGCGCATCAGCCGGGTGAACATGCGCTGTTCGTGCACGTAGTACTCGGGCGTGCAGGTGGCGAACTCGCGCGACCAGTCGATCGCATAGCCCATGGCCTTGAACTGGCCACGCATGTGCTCGATGTTGGCGTAGGTCCACTTGGCCGGCGCGGTCCTGTTCTTGATTGCCGCGTTCTCCGCCGGCAGGCCGAACGCATCCCAGCCCATCGGCTGCAGCACGTTGTGCCCGGTCATCCGCTTGTAGCGGCTGATCACATCGCCAATCGTGTAATTGCGCACGTGGCCCATGTGCAGCGCGCCCGACGGGTACGGCAGCATCGAAAGGCAATAGTACTTCGGCTTGTCCGAAGACTCGTCCACCTCGAAGGCACGCGTACCGTCCCAGAAGGTCTGGGCGGCGGATTCAACCTGCTGCGGATCGTAAACGTTGGGTTCGACGCTGGTCATGGAAAACACGGATGCGGCGGCAAAGCGGCACAGGGTACCGCAGTGCGGCAAAGGGCTCCAATCATCGCCCTGACCGATACCGGACCGGAATGGCATCCCGTTGATAATTCACGGAATTACCCATGCCCGGATTATTTACGGCGGCGATCCCGCGCGCATTCCCGCGTGAATTGCGGTCAAAGCCGTCATTCAGGCGTGACGGACCTTGCTTGCCACCGGCAACGCGGCCGCCAGCCAGACGACCCAGGCAACGAAGGCCAGGCGCTGGGCCACCGGTGCCGGGATCACGACCTGCAGCACGAACGCGCCCACCAGCACCGCCAAGCCTGCAGCCACGTGCAGCGCCGCCAGCCGCCCCCAGCCCGGCAGGTGCCGTGCGGCAAAGCCGGACATCAGCGCGCCAGGCACGAAGGCCAGCACCCAGACCATCCAGGCGCTGGCGTGGTACTGGCTGGCCGGGCTCTCGATGTCGGTCGGGTCCAACGGCAGCACGCCCATCGCGGCGAAGGCCAGGCCGGACAGCACCAGCATCTGCCCGCCCACCCGCATCGTCCACGGCGCGGTGACCGGTACCCGCGCCAGCAGGCGCATCGCCACCACCACGGCCAGCAGCCCCGGCAACACGAAGCCGAGCAGATCGAAGACCACCGCATGCGGCACCCCGGTCGCCCCGAGCAGCGCCACCGGATGGCCCAGCGGCAGGTAGCCGGGCAATGCGGCGCCGAAACCCAGCACCGAGGCCAGGAACAGCACCGCGCCCGCAGCACCGAACAAGGGGTCGAAACGTTGCAGTGTCTTCATCGGAAGGTCCATTGGGGTTGCTTCTCAATATGGCCAGCACCATACACTGGGTACATCTTTATCGTTGATCTCCAGACCATGAGCGAACTGCCCCACGTCTTTGACGCCACCACCGAAACTTTCGAAGCGCAGGTTCTGCAGAAGTCGCTGCAGGTCCCGGTGCTGGTCGATTTCTGGGCCACCTGGTGCGAGCCCTGCAAAACCCTGGGGCCGATGCTGGAAAAGCTGGCCGGCGAGTACAACGGTGCTTTCGAGCTGGCCAGGGTGGACGTGGACAAGGAGCAGCAGATCGCTGCCGCGTTCCAGATCCGCTCGGTGCCAACGGTCTTCCTGGTCAAGGGCGGCCAACTGGTGGATGGCTTCCCTGGCGCGATTCCGGAAGGCCAGCTGCGTGAGTTCCTGGCCCAGCACGGCATCAGCCCCGCCGAGGCCCCCGAAGCGGCGGCGGAAGAACCGGCACCGCTGGACCCGCAGGCGCGGGTGGATGTGCTGCGCGCGGGCATCGCCGCCGAGCCGGACAAGGAAGAGCTCAAGCTCGATCTGGCCCTGGCCCTGCTGCAGACCGGCGCCACCGCCGAAGCCAGCGCGCTGATCGATGCGTTGCCGGCCAACCTGTCCACCGACGACCGCGCCGTGCGCGCCCGCGCCCGCCTGGATTTCGCCAAGGCGCTGCAGGACGCACCCGCACCGGAGCAGCTGGAGGCCCGCATTGCGGCCGATGGCGGCGACCTGCAGGCCCGCCACCTGCGCGGTGTGCAGCTGCTGCTGGGCGGCGAAGACGAAGCCGCGCTGACGCAGTTCCTGGCCATGCTGCAGCAGGATGAGTCGTACAGCGACAACCTGCCGCGCAGATTGATGATCGATGCCTTCAAGGTCATCGACGACGCCGCCTTGGTCGGTCGTTACCGCCGTTCGATGGCCGCGCTGCTGTTCTGAGTGCCCCGACGTTCAGAATCCCTGCACTGGTGCCGGGCAATAATGTGATCGCGGTCCAGTTTTCGACCGCGATCCATTCGAGGGGAACCGTGAGTTCGATTCGCTTCCCGCGCGCCTGCGCCGGTTCCGCCCGCCTGCTGGTGCTGCTGGCGTTACTGCTGTCCACCTTCCCGTTGCTGGCCCAGGACTGGAGCTACCGGGTCCGTCCCGGCGACACCTTGTGGGACTTGGGCGCGCGTTACCTCAAGCCTGACGTGCCATGGGAGAAGCTGCAGGCGCACAACCGCGTTTCCGACCCATACCGGCTACCGCCCGGCACCCAGCTGCAGTTCCCCATTGCCTGGCTGCTGGTGCAGCCGGCACCGGCGCGCGTGCTCGCCGTGCGCGGCCCGGTGCAGGTGCGGCTGGGCGACAGCGGCCCCCTGCGCGATGTAGTCGAAGGCGAACTGCTCGGCATCGGCGCACACCTGCACACCGGCGCCGACGCCAGCGTCACCCTGGCCTTCGCCGATGATTCGCGCCTGCAACTGCGCGAACACTCGCACCTGCGCCTGGACCAGCTCAGCCGCTACGGCCACACCGGCATGGTCGACACCCGCCTGCGCCTGGAACAGGGCCGCACCAGCAACCGGGTCACACCGGCCAAGGGCCCGGCCTCGCGCTACATCATCGATGCGCCCACCGCCACCAGCAGCGTGCGCGGTACGCAGTTCCGGGTCAGCGCCGGTGGCGAGGGCCACACCGCCGCCACCGAGGTACTGGAAGGGCGCGTGCAGGTCGGCAACCGGCGCGGCCAGCAGCTGGTCACACGCGGCCAGGCCACGCGCAACCGGGCGCTGGACGCCCGCCCCGACCGGCCCGAAGCACTGCTGCCCGCCCCTGCCCTGACCCGCGCCGGGCTGCGCCTGGACCCGTTGCCGGCGCGGCTGGCGTGGGAACCAGTAGCGCAAGCCACCCACTACCGGGTAGAAGTAGTGCGCGCCGATCAGCCGGAGATTCTCTTGTTCGCCAGGGACACCGCCGACACCACCATGACCGTGCCCGACCTGCCCCCCGGCCTGCTGCGGCTGCTGGTGCGCGCGGTCAGTGCCGATGGCGTGGAAGGCCTGGATGCACAGGCCGATTTCGAGGTCCACGACCAGCCGGCGGCACCGCTCACGATCCGCCCGGTCAATGGCGAAACCATCAACAGCCCGCGTCCACGCTTCGAATGGAGCCAGGTCGCCGGTGCCGCCAGCACCGTGCTGCAGGTCGCGACCGAGCCGCAGTTCCTGCAACCGGTGCTGGAGCAGGAAAACCATGGCACCCGGGCGCGTGCCCACGCAGACCTGGCCCCGGGCGAGTACTTCTGGCGGGTGGCCTCGCGCGACGGCAACGGCCAGCGAGGCCGGTTCGGCCAGCCGGTAGCACTGGGCATCAGCGACGCGCCGGTCGACCCCGCGCTGCAACCACCGCAGGCCGCCAAGGGCCAGCTCACCCTGCGCTGGCAGCCCGGCGAGCCCGGCCAGCGTTACCGCGTACAACTGGACCGCCGCGGCGATTTCGCCCGGCCGCTGCTCGACCAGCAGGTGGAGCAACCGGAGGTCTCCCTCAAGCGCCCGTGGCACGGCACCCTGCATGTACGCGTGCAGTACATCGATGACGATGGCTTCGCGGGCCCCTTCTCGCCCGCGCAGCAGGTCACGCTGCCGTGCCGCACCTGCCAGGGCGCCGGTGCGGGCGCCCTGTTGCTGCTCCTGCTGCTGTGAGACCCCTCACGCTCTCCTGGCCCCGGCGCATCGTGCTCGCGGTGCTGGTGGGCGTGCTGGCGGCTGTGGCCAGCCACGGGCAGTGGCTCTGGAAGCAGGATGAAGCGATCTACGATGCCTACGTGGGCGCCTGGGAGTACACGCCCGATCCGCGCCTGCTGGTGGTGGCCATCGATGACGCCAGCCTGCAACAGCTCGGCCAATGGCCGTGGCCGCGTTCCACCCATGCCCGCCTGCTCGACCGCCTCACGGCCGCCGGCAGCCAGCGCGTGGTGTTGGACCTGATGCTGTCCGAACCGGACCGCCAGGACAGCGCGCAGGATGCCGAGCTGGCCACCGCAATCCGCCGCAACGGGAACGTGGTGCTGCCGGTGTTGGCCGCGCCATCGAGTGGGCCGCGCATGGCCGAGGAACTGCTGCCGATTCCACTGATCGCGGCCAACGCCTCGACGCTGGGCCACAGCGACATTGAAGTAGATGCCGACGGCGTTACCCGTGGCCTGTACCTCAGTGCGGGCATAGGTTCACCGCATTGGCCGGCGCTGGGCCTGGCGCTGACCAGCCAACGCGGCCCGTTGTCGGGCCTGCGCGCGCCCCGCCCGCAGCACGATTCGCCGTACCAGTGGCACCGCAACCACTACGTGCGCGTGCGCTTCGCCGGCCCGCCCGAACGCTTCCCGCAGGTGTCGTATGTAGACGTACTCAATGGCGATGTCGATCCCGCCGTGCTGCGCGACCGGCTGGTGCTGGTCGGCATGACCGCCAGCGGCATCGCCCCGCGCCTGCTCACCCCGACCACCCGGGAGCGTTGGATGAGCGGCGCCGAATTCCAGGCCAACGTGGCCTCGATGCTGCTCACCCACAACGTGATCAACGTGCTGGCGCCACCGTGGCAGGCGGCATTGAGCGGACTGTTGGTGGCGTTATGCGCATTGGGCCTTACCCTGTCCCGCGCTGTAGCCAGCGCACTGCTCGCGCTGCCGCTGGTCCTGCTGTCCAGCTTCGTGATGCTGCGCGCAGGCCATGTCTGGTTCGCCCCGGCCGCCGCGCTGACCTGCATGCTGGCGGTGATCTGCGCCTGGGCACTGTGGCGGATCGCCGCCTGGCGCCGCCAGGCCAACAGCGATGCCTTGACCGGGCTGGGCAATCGCCTGCGTTTTGAACAGACCCTGCAACAGGAACACGACGCAGGCCGCCGCAGCGGCCGCCCGCTGACCCTGGCGCTGATCGACGTGGACCACTTCAAACAGCACAACGACCTGCACGGCCACCATGCCGGCGATGCAGTGCTGCGCCGGATCGCCACCGAGATCCGCGCGCATGCGCGCCGCCCGCGCGACATGGCCGCACGTTTTGGCGGCGACGAGTTCGCACTGGTGCTGCCCGACACCACCGCCGACGGCGCGGTGCAGGTGGTCGAAGACCTGATTGCTGCGGTACGCGGCATGCACCTGACGCTCGGCCCGCAGCAGCACGCGCAGATCACTCTCAGCGTGGGCCTGTACACCCACACCCCCGACGCCACCACCGAACCGCGCCATTACTTCGAAGGCGCCGACGCAGCCCTGTACCGCGCCAAGGCAGCAGGCCGCAACGGCTACGCCACCGGCGACATGGGAACCGGACCCGACGCGTAGAGCCACGCCCTGCGTGGCTGAAATCTGAAAGCCCGCGCAGAAACAAACCGCGACCATCGGCACCCCGTCCCGACGCGCGACCACACCACGGTGACCATGTCGCCCGCTGGGCATGACGCCACAACTGGCGCGGCGGCGCCAGGCACTCTCCATACGTATGCGGATGGTAGACTTCCTGCACCTCCCCTGCCTGCACCTGCTTCCAATGAAGGCCAACCTGTTCCGCCACGGACTCAATCTGTGGCCGCCGTTCCTGTTCGCCGGCATCCACGTAACCGAGGTGAGCCCGGACTATCGCCATGTCCGGGTGGAACTGCGGATGCGCCCATGGAACCGGAATTACGTCGGCACGCACTTTGGCGGCAGCCTGTTCGCGATGACCGATCCATTCTGGATGCTTACCGTCATGCAGAACCTGGGGCGGGATTACTACGTGTGGGACCGGGCGGGCGAAATCGAGTTCCTCAAGCCCGGCCGTGGCACGGTCAGCGCCGAGTTCCGGCTGGATGAGGCGCTGCTGGATCAGTTGCGGGCGGCTACCGCCGGCGGCGAGAAGTACCTGCACTGGTTCAGCAATGACATTGTCGATGCGCAGGGCGAAGTCGTGGCGCGCGTGCGCAAGCAGGTGTACATCCGGTTGAAGCCGCAGGCGCGCGGTTGACGCCGTGCCGACCAACACCCGGCACCCGGCACGGTAGTGCCACGCCCTGCGTGGCAACCGCAGAAATTCCGCCCCGGGTAGTGCCACGCCCTGCGTGGCACGTATCGACCAACGGTCGCTACCTACCTGGCCCTTTCCGTCAACACAGCATTCCCCGACAGGACGCATTCTGCGGCGGCTGACAGCGTAAACCGGCCCGTCGCCCCGCTACAATGCGCCGATGTCGCCCGAAGCCCCCCACCTTGTTCCGCGCCCTTCCCTGCAGCGCCTGTTCCTGACCGGCCTGCTCACCCTGTTGCCGATCTGGCTCACCTGGGTGGTCATCAAGTTCGTGTTCGTGCTGCTCTCGGGCATCAGCAGCCCGCTGGTGGTGCCGCTGTCGGCGCAGATTGCCGCCTCGTTCCCGCATTACCTGGGCTGGGTCAAGGTCGAGTGGATGCAGAACGTGATCGGCCTGCTGGCCACGCTGCTGGTGATCCTGAGCGTGGGCGTGCTGAGCCGGCGCGTGATCGGCCAGCGCCTGCTGCGCTGGTTCGGCGCGGTGATCAAGCGCATTCCACTGGCCAGCACCATCTATGAAAGCGCCAAGAAGCTGCTGGACATGCTGCAGACCGAGCCGGGCACCACCCAGCGCGTGGTGCTGATCGATTTCCCGCACCGGGACATGAAGGCGGTGGGGCTGGTGACGCGGGTGATCCGCGAACAGGGCACCGGCCGCGAGCTGGCGGCCGTATATGTGCCGACCACCCCGAACCCGACCTCGGGTTATCTGGAAATCGTGCCGGTGGAACTGCTTACGCCGACCGATTGGACCGTGGACCAGGCCATGAGCTTCATCATTTCCGGCGGGGCCGTGGCCCCGGAATCCGTGCCGTTTACCCGCGCCGGGGAGCGCTGAATGCGGGCTTGACGTTTCGGTGTGCATTGCCTGGGACACGCCTGGCGTGTCTTTACGCTGTACACCTGGAACCTGACCGGGAGCCGGGGATGGTTGTGTCCGGCTGATTCAGGCAAGCTCCCGGGTCTGTATAGGATTCACGGAAGCATTCGATGCCCCACCCCGCCCGTGCCTTGGCGCTTGTCATTGCCTCGCTGCTGGTCTTCAGCGCCGCTGCCCCGGCCGAAGCCGCCAAGAAGAAGGCCAACCGGCCCGCCGCCGCACAGACGCGCCAGGCCAAGCCCAAGGCCAAACCACGCGCCCGCCCTGCTGCGCCGCCTGCCCGGCAGCCGCTGGTGCGCCAGCAGACCAAGGCCGCCCAGCTCGAGCGCATCTACGATGAGTACTGGGACGCCTCGATGCGGCTCAACCCGCTGCAGGCCACCTTCCAGGGCGATGCCCGCCATAACGACCAGCTGCCCAACATCCTCTCGCCGGCCTACCGCCAGCAGTCGCACGACTTCACCGAGCAGTGGCTGGGCAAGGTCGAGAAGATCGGCCCGGACGGCCTGACCGGCCAGGACCTGCTGAGCTACCAGATCTTCGTGCGCGATGCGCGCATGTCGCTGGCCGCCGAGAAGTACCCCGGCTGGATGCTGCCGGTGAGCCAGTACTACAACCTGGGCAGCATCATGGCCATCCTGGGCTCAGGCTCCGGTGCGCAGCCGTTCAACACCGTGCAGGATTACGACACCTGGTCCAAACGCTCGCTGGGCATCCCGCCGCTGTTCGACCAGGCCATCGCCAACATGCGCGAGGGCATGCGTGCCGGCGTGGTGCAACCGCGCGACCTGATGGAAAAGGTGCTGCCGCAGCTGGATGCGGTGATCAAGCCCACCGCCGAAGAGAGCATCTTCTGGGCACCGGTGCGCAACATGCCCGACGATTTCCCCGAGGCCGACAAGGCGCGCATCACCGCCGAATACAAGCGCATGATCGAATACCGGCTGATGCCGGCCTACCGCGCCCTGCGCGGCTTCATCGCCACCGAATACCTGCCGGCCACGCGCAGCAGCGATGGCCTGTCCGCCCTGCCCAACGGGCTGGCGTGGTACACCCAGAACATCGTGCAGAGCACGGCCAGCACGCTCACCCCGCAGCAGATCCACGCGCTTGCCGAACAACGCGTGGCCAGCCTGCAGCAGCAGATCGCGGCGGTGATGAAGGAAAACCGCATCCGCGGTTCGCAGCAGAAGCTGATGCGCAGCATGCGCACCGACAAGGACTTCCAGTACGCCTCGCCGGATGCGCTGGTCGCCCGCTACAGGCAACTGCAGCAGCAGGTCGGGGCGCGCCTGCCGGCGCTGTTGGACACCCTGCCCAAGGCCTCGTTGGAAATACGCCCGGTGGAAGCCGACCGCGCCGCCAGTGCGGCAGCGGTGAGCTACCAGCCGCCGCTGCCCGATGGCATGCGCCCGGCGGCGCTGTACGTGAACACCAATGCCCTGCCCACGCGGCGCAGCTGGTCGGCACCGGCGCAGTACCTGCATGAAGGCATTCCCGGCCATCACGTGCAGCTGGGTCTGCAGCAGGAACTGGACAAGCTGCCACGCTTCCGCCGCCTCGGCGGCGACGTGGCGTTCGTGGAAGGCTGGGGCCTGTATGCCGAATCGCTCGGCGATGAACTGGGCGTCTACCAGGATCCCTACGCGCGCATCGGCTACCTGCAGGGCGCACTGACCCGCAGCGCACGCATGGTGGCCGACACCGGCGTGCACGCGCAGGGGTGGAGCAAGAAACAGGCGGTGGATTACCTGGTCAAGACCGCCGGCGTGGCACCAGAAGACGCGGTCGCGGAGGTGGAACGCTTCATGGCGCTGCCCGGCCAGACCCTGGCCAACGGCCTGGGCGAACTGAAGATGATCGAACTGCGCGACAAGGCCAAGGCCGCACAGGGTGCGCGCTTCGACCCGCGCCGCTTCCACGCCGAAGTACTGCGCGATGGCTCGATGCCGCTGGACATCCTGGATGCGAAGATCGAGCGCTGGATTGCCGCTCCGGCCACCAGCGAGGCGCCGCCGGCGCGTTGAAACGCCATGCGGGCCGCAGCGTGCGGCCCGCACTGCAGATCAGGCTTCCTCGGGCTTGGGACCAAGCTTTTCCTCATCACCGAAGATCATGGCCTGCATGAACTCGTGGCACCACCATTTCCGGGCCATTTCCCTGGTCACTTCCGCCATGTCCGGCGGAATCGGCTTGACGTCATGCCCGGGCTCCGGCGGGTCGATGCCAGGCTCCGGCGGGTTGATGGACGGATCGTCCACGGCGGCCTGCATGCGCTGCATCAGCGTCTGTTGCCGGGCCTGCAGACTGCCTTCGTTCAAGGGCGTGGCAACGCCCAATATTTCAATCATCACTCCACTCCATTCGGGGTCAGGGGAAACGGCAACCGTTTGAGCCGGGCATCGATCCCGAGCGCATACGCACCGGCGCGTTGTTGCGCGGCCGTCTCCAGTGCATCGGCATCCACACTGGCTTCCACCGCGGCGGCAATGGCCGACACCGGATCCAGTTCAAACAGCAGCGGGCCGGCCTTGAGCATCGGCAGTGCCGAGCGCGCAGTGGCCACCTGCAGCGCCGGTGCCTGCGGCTGGCCGGCAAGGTGTGCAAGTACCGCATCGCCCAGTTCGGGGTTCTGCTCCGGCACGTACAGCACCAGCGACGACTCGGCGGCAGCGAGCAGCTGTTCGCAACGGCGCACCACCAGCGTTGCTTCCACGCCTTCGGCCGCCAGGCTGGCTGCAATCACCTCGCGCAGCCTGCCCAGCACTGCCTCGCGCAATGCCTGCACGTCGCCCAGCGCTGCCGCCAGCAGCGGCACCGCTTCGGCAATGGCGTCCGCATAGCCCTGCCGGAATCCGTCGACACGGGCCTGCGCGATGGCCGCGTCCACCTGGGCCGGCACCGCCCCCAGCACCGCCGAGGCACGGCGGCGCGCGGCCGATTCGAGCTGGTCCGCACGCGCCGCCTGGCCCAGGGCGCTGGGTGCGATCACCCCGCCCTGCGCATGCGCCAGCACGTGCTCAGGAAAGCTTTTCAACATAGGTCACCGCCGTCCAGAAAAGGTCCATATCGATACGCTCGCGCGCCAGCGGGCGTACGCCGTCACCGGCCATCGGCGCAAACGGAAGCGACAGCCGCGCAGAGAGCCAGGCCGGCAGCAATGGGGCCAGCGGTTGAAGCTCTACGCCTCCCCACTGCAGCAGCACGGCAGACAGGTCCGTCGGCACCGGCTCCTGTACCACGCCAACAGGCTGCTGCGCATGGCCTGCCCGCATGAACGCCTGCACCGTGGCAGGGAGTGCCGAACAACCGCGCTGCGACGGCAGCCACTCGCGCAGGCGCGCGGCCGCCATCAGGGTTGCCAGCTGCGGCAGCTGCGGCCAGAGGCCGATCAACCGCCGCGTCAGCTGGTCCGGTGGCGCCTCCAGTGACGCTGGCATGGGAAGACGTCGTTGCCGGATCAACGTGGTATTCAGCCAGCGCTGCTGGTCAAGCGTTGCGTCGGCGTACGCCGCCTTCCACGGCCGGTAGTACGCGGCCGGTGCATACGCGATGTGCATGACCTCATGCACCGCGCCACCGCCTCCAGCCGCGCGTACCATCCTGACGACCGGACATCCGCTGCCATGTGTTGCGTGCACGGTTGCCTACCGCCGGTACCAGCCGGACCAGCACCCAGCCGCCCAGCAGCAACAGCAGGGCCACGGCGCCGCACAGCACCATCAAGGCTACCGGCAGGCTGCGCTCGTTGCCGGCAGTCACCGCCAGCGTGCGCGGGCCCTCGACCTCCGTGAGGATGACCGACACGTTGTCGTACTCCACGCCGTCGAAGGTGTTGCGCAGGAATCGCTTTACTGTCTGCAGCAGTACTTCGGCATCGATGCCGGGCTCATGTGCCACCACGGCGGCCACGTGCATGCGACGACGTTCGGCACGCCGGCCTTCGGTACCCAGGTTGGCGTCATAGTTCAGATGCACACGACTGGACTGCACGCCATCAATCAGCTGCAGCGACTCCTCCAACCGCTGTTCCACCGCCGAAATCAGCCGCGCACGTTCACCGAGCGGCGTACTGACAAGAGAATCGGCCGGGAACGCCGCAGATACCTGGCTGCGCGGCGCCGACGGCAGGTCGTTGCGTTGCATCAGGTCAATGGCTTCTGGCAGGTCGCGTGGCCCGACCTGGACCTGATATCCGCCTTTGCCGAGGTTGAGCTTCTCGGCATCGATATTGTGGCGCAGCAGCACGGCAATCACTTCATTGGCCTGGCGCTCGTCCAGGTTTTCCAACAACGGCTTGCGTGCGCAGCCCACCAGCAGCACCAGCGCAAGCAGCGGCAGCACCACGCGCCACCGGCCCAGGCGACGCACAGTGTCCGCAAAAGGCGGCATGTTCATGATTTGAGCAGCGTCTCCACCGTCTTGTTGGCGTGGTTGGCGAGGCCGGCGGCCACGATCATGCGCTTGGTGTAATCGGCCAGGTTCAGCTGCAGCTCGTACAACGCAGCGGGGCTGGACGCGGTGACGGGGTCGTTGCTGGCTGCCTGGATCGCGGCAAGGTCATTGCCGGCGCTGACATAACCGTTGGCCAACGCATGGCTCATGCGGTCAGAGAGCGGTACGGCGACGCCTTCAGCGCCGCCCACCACGTCGATCTCGGTGGCGATCTGTGTCACTTGCACGGGTGCATCTCCTGCGGAACTTCCGCATACGGTCCTGGTACCGGCAGCACGGCTGCCGGCACAGGATTTCATCAGCCCAGGTTGCGGGCGTTCTGCTTCTGCATGTCCGACAGGCTCTTGGCCGAGTTCGACTGCAGGGTGCGGTAGGTGGTGTAACCGGACAGGGCGGTCTGGTAGTCGGCAAGATACGCCGGGTTGGTCGGATCGCCGCCTTCACCGTTCTCGTCACCTGCGATCTTCGCGAACGCTTTATCCAGCGCGTCCTTCAGCTTCGCCACACCTTTGTCGAATTTATCGCTGTGATCGCCCAGCCAGCCCCACTGCGGCCCCTGCACATCACCGTCAAAATCGCTACCAGGTTCAGGCCTGATAACGCCATGTACTGCCAAAGTCATCGCAATTTCTCCAAAGAAATAAGGAAACTCAACGGCTACCTGCCGTGGAAAACTCCCAGCGACCCTCGCCCACAGAAAGCAGCTGGTCCTGGGAATACTGGTAGGAACGCCCCTTGAGCAGGTCGTCCCACAAACGGATGCTGATGCGCACGCGACGCTCGCCCCACTGCTGCACGAAGTCGTCGCGGTAACGCGCCATGGCGTGCAGCGATGCGTCATCAAGGAATACATCGTTGGAGATGCTCGCCCGCCCAGCGTGGTTGCCGGTCCGGGTGGTAATGCCCCGCGCGCGCAGTTCGTCGCGGGCCATCGCCACCAACTGCCCATCGCCCACCGAGCGGACATCGATGCTGGCGGCGTACGGCATCTGCGGCACCAACAGTGCCTGCACCTGGCGGCGGCGCTCGGCATCATTCATGCCCAGTGCGGTGATCACCACTTCCGGGTGCTGCGGGTCGCGCAGGCGGATGACCGCATACGGCACGCTGGAACTGTCCAGCACCGCGCCAATGCGCGCCGCCTCCACATGGCGGTCGCGGTACTGATCGCCCAGGCGCCCGGCGCGCTGGCTGGCACGCTGGCCCCAGGCCACGGCTTCGGCGTTGTCGCCAAACGCGTACAGGCGGCCATCCGCATCGTGCACAACGGTGTAGTTGTAGGGTGACTTCGCCAGCACCGCTTCCAGCGTGCGAACCTGAGTGGCCGGGCGCTGGCGGTCGTAGAGCCACCAACCGCCTGCGCCGACCACCAACACCAGCGCCATCGCGGCAATCCAGTGACGGGCGCCAACACCGCGCGTGGGGCGTTTCACAGGCGTAGAGGTCACACCTTCGTCGACGACTACCGGCAGGCGATGATCCAGCACCGCAGTCGACCAGGACTCCGCGTCCGGGCGCACCGCCAGCGCCAGCCCTGCAACGTGCACGACGACATTGAGCGGCAGCGCCTGTGGAAGCCAGAGATCTGAACCTTCCGTACGAACTTCCAGCGTAATGCTGTCGTCGGTCAAGTGGACACGGAACGACGCAGGTGCAAGATCGCCGGGGATGTAGAACACGTTGTCGGCATTTGCCAACGTGGCGCCCAGCTGGCCCTGGTGCAGGGTGCGGGCCGGGCCGACATGGAACACGGTGTCGCCGGGCGAGAGGGTGAATTCCACACCATCGAGCGGGCCGGAAAGCAATTTCAACTTGTGCGCGGGGAACATTGGAGTCCGGGGAATGCGGGATCGGAAGCGCCGTTGCACAAGGCATTGCGGCGACGACGCGCAGACTGACAGCTCCCCCGGACCCCTTACATGAAGAAAGTTTCAATGTCCGTTTACTGCATTTTGTTGCAGTGCTGCCTATCGTTGAATGCACTGACGTCGCACGTACTGCGGCGATCGAGCGGTTTCGATTCTGCCGCGATCAGTGGTGCGAGCGTTGGTACAGCGCAGAAACTTTCTCGACGTATCGCCGCGTTTCGGCAAATGGGGGCACGCGGTTACCGTGGCGCTGCACCGCGCCTTCGCCCGCGTTGTAGGCGGCCAATACAAGGGTGAGGTCGCCACCGAAACGGCGCTTGAGCCAGACCAGGTACGCGGTGCCTGCGCGCAGGTTCTGCAGCGGATCAAACAGGTCGCTGGCGCCAAAGCGCTTGCCGGTGGCGGGAATGACCTGCATCAGGCCGAGCGCGCCTGCGTGGGAACGCGCCTGCGGGTTGTAGGCGGATTCCACGGTGACGATGGCATGCAGCAGTCGCGCGTCCACACCGTGCTCAGCGGCGACCTGCTCGATCAGGGGGCTCCAGCGCGCTGCGGCCTTCGGAGCGGGCGTCACGTTGGGCGCACGTGGAACCGGCTGTGGCACGTACGGCCGCAGCGGATCAAACGCCTTGGCCCCCGCGAGGGGGGCCGTGGATACCTGTAGCTGGCCATTGCGATCCAGGCTGGCGAACACCTGGCTGGCACTGGCCGGTGGGACGGTGGCGGCCAACGCCACCACCAGCCCCGCTTTCCACTTCATCACGCCAGCGCATCCGGACCGGCGATCGCCAGATGCAGATCGGCCAGCGTGACCACATCCCGCAGCGCCTCGGCAGTCGGCAGGGTAGCGCCGGCTTCCTCGATCTGGATCAGCAACGCGTGCATCTCCAGCGAGTCCACGTCCAGGTCTTCGACCAGACGCTGCTGCGAACCGACCTCCTCCAGCGGCCGCCCAAGATGGGCGGCCGCCAGTTTGCGCAGGTCCTGCAGGCTCAATACCGTGGTCACGGTGCTGCCCGCTGCTGGATGACACGTTCCAGGTCGGCCATAAGCGCTGCCCGCGGATCAATCGGAGTACCTACCCGCGCGACCGGCTGGGGGTCCCAGCTTGCCTCCTCGTTCTGCGTCGACGCTACTTCACGTTCGGCCTCTTCCCTCAACTTCCGCGCTCTCAGCAGATCGACGATACGGGCCAACTCCACCTTGTGTGCCGACTTGGGTTCCGCCGTTTCGAGGTCGGCGACCCTGGCGACAGGCTGGGCCTCCCAGTTTGCACGGGCAAAGCGTGTCGGCGAGTCATTGCCGGAGTCGTGGCTTTCGGTACGCTGCCACTCCGCTGCGGTATCGGCAGCATCGGAAATGGATTCGATCTCGGAGAAGTCCTCGAGCACCCCGTCTGCCTCGCTCGACTCCGAACTACTGATCGAGGAGGCGGCCCCGGATGCGGGTTCATCCCGGCCCGGACCGAACTTTTCCCTGAAGCGCTCCCATTGTTTCGCGCGGAATGCCGCGAGCTCCGTATCGCTCTGTTGCCGGCTGAGCTCACCACGGGACACCCTGGATCCCTTGATGATCAGCTGCCCGAACGTATCGGCGTCGATGCCATCATCCGAATCCACGCTCAGCTGCGAAACGCTGCGCGTGAACGGCAGCGAGGTCCGCGCGACCTCCAACGGCGTTGGCGTCGCCCGGTTCAATACAGACTGTGGTGATTCAGCCGATGGCGTCAGCCCACGCGGCGTGAAATCAACGGTGATGCTTTCGTCGTCCCGCGGCAACTCCACCGCATCATCAAACCGGACCTGGCGCGACAGTTCGCCACGCGACGACCGGGAACCGGCAATGATCTGGTCGCGCAGCGAGTCGGCGCGGCTGCTCGCAGAACTCACACTTGCGAGCGAGTCCAGGCGGCTGCGTGCCCCCACCGGCTGCACCGATTCAGGCGCCGAGGGGATCGATCGTGCCGGCACAGACATCGGCGAGGGAACGGCAGCGGGTATCGACGGCATCATCTTTCGGCTCCTGAATGCTTCGAATGCCTGGTCCAGTACGGACGCTGGCTCTCTGATCACCATGGGGGTCGGCGGCGCCGGGGAACGATGGTTCCTGTCCAGCGCATGCTTCGGCATGACGTTGCCCTGCCCGTGTCGCTGGATGAGCTCCAGGAATTCATCCAGCGGTGCCGCCGCCGGCTCCTTGACGGGACCGGTGCTGAACGGAACGAACGGCGTACCGGCGTTTTCGCCGCGCTTCTTGACGTAGTCCTTCACGTCGCTGGGCAGAATCACCCGGAGGGGGCTGAAGCCGTTCACCGCGTCCCACGGCCTGTCCGCCTTGTACGCGCGCTCACCCGTCGGTGCGAACGGATCAGGGTCCAGCGGCCCCACGTCTATCCTCAGCGCGCTCAGGTAGTGCCTGTACTCCTGATACAGGCCGTTGGCTGCGAACGGCGCACGGGGGTTGCCCAAGCGATTGCCATCATTGCGATCCTGCAGCCGGCGGTTCTGCTCGTTCCGCTGGCCCTCCAGACGCTGCTGCGTACCGCCCAGACGTTGCTGCCGCTGCAGTCGGTTACTGGAGTGATCGGTCTGATCCAGGCCATGAAGCTGGCGGCCACGCTGCTGCTGATCGTCGGGATGGATAATATCGTCCAACTGGCCGTCCGGCGGGAGCTGGCCGCCCGATGGGTTGCGGATCTGGTGATCGGTGCGTTCGTACTTGTTGCTCTGGTCACCGAGCCCGCGCGTGTCCTTCTGGTTACCCTGGCTATCCACATTCCTGCGGAGATGCTGGGCGCCTTCGCCGTTCTGCGAGTTCAGAGCGTTCTGGTTGCCCTGATCGAACTGGTTGCGCTTGTCCAACTGGTTGCGCTTGTCGAACAGGTTCCGCTGGTCAACCTTCGTTTCCCGATCAGCCCGCAGCACACCGTCGCCATTGCCAGCGTCGGCACGGCCGCGCGGCTGCTCCGGGTCGGTGTTGGCCGAACCATCAGCGCGCACGGGGCCCTTCTGGTCGTCATTGCGAGAGATCAGGTCGTCTGTCGAGGTCGCTTTGTCCTCAACATCCACCTGAATGCGGTCGCCCTGCGGAACGCGCGTCTGCCCATTGCCGTTGGCGAACTTTTCAAGACGCTCCTGTGTCTCCAGCAGCCGTCGCTCCAGCTTGTCGATGTACTCATCCTGATTTCGTACGATCTCAGTCAGCCGCCCCCGTTCGAAGGCATCCTCCCGGGCGTCATTCAACAGGTTGCGCAGATCGCTCAGCTGGAGCGGCGGCTTGTCGAGCAGCTTGATGAGGTCGCTGAAGTCGTTCTTGACAACGTTGTAGTTGATCGGAGCGCCGTCCCGCATCTTCTGCTGCACCCATGCAGGCGGTTCGGGTGGGGCGTTCGAGCGCTGCGGTGCGTCAGGCTCGTCCCCAGCGGAGCCCCGCTGGCTTTGCAGAATGTATTCCGGCGTCTTGAGCAACTGCAGGACCGCAGTCTGCAGGTCCTCGGTGCCGCCGCTCTCCAGCAGCGCCTTCAGCACCTGATCCAGGTGCCTCGCCGCCTGCGCCTGCAGTACCTCGCCCCATTCCGGGGCGCCCTCGGCCTGCTGGAACTTGCCCACAAGGTTGGGAAGCCGCTCGGTCAAACTGTTTGTCATGGCTTCTGGCAGGATTGCCCGCGCCACCCCAGCCAGCAGTTCCTGCCCACCGATTTTGGCAGCGCACTCAACCATGACCCTCTTCCCTGCAGCAACCGCATCACAGACCTTCTCGGTACTCGGGCAGAAAGCAAGGTAAACCGCGTCGGGTTCGGTTCGTTTGCATTTTCCGGTCTTGATTCCCGTCTTGATGATGGCGTCATCAAGCTGCTTCAAATGCTTGACCAGCTTTTCATCGCCGGGTGATGCACGCAGCAGCGACGCCACGCCCTCGCGTACCGCACCGATTGCCGTGAGATGAACCAGCAGAACAGGGCCCAGATTGTCACAAGTGTCTGGGCTAAGCAGCTGCAGCGTTCGGTTCAACGCAGCCGCGTCCTTTCCGGAGACGTTCTTGAGGGCGTCCTTCATAACGTCGTGTGCCACGCCGATCGCGTGGCCATGTGTCCTGCGCTCATGCGTACCGGGCGTGCGGCCAAGCTGGCAACGCGTGAAGCTCGGCGCGTTGCGCATATCGGTCAGGGACAGCTTTCCCAGCACCCCGTGCAGAAAGGCATTATTGGGAATTCGGGGGGCCGCGGCGGGCCCAACCGGGTTCGCATTCATACCAGGCATAACGTTTCTCCAAACAGCTGCATAAGTCAGTTCCGTGCACGAAGCGCTTGGTGGCTTCGGCGAAAGTGTCGGCCGCGGAGCTCAGGCTCACGGGGCCCGCAAAACGTACTCAGGGGTCTTCAACAGGTGAAAGATGGCGGCTTGCAGGTCCTCGGCACCGCCACACTCCAGATACACCGTCAGCGTCCGGTCCACGAATCGGGCGGCCTCCGCCTGCAACACCTCGCCGAACTCCGGAGCACCTTCGGGCTGCTGGAACCTCGCCAGCAGGTGCGGCAGCCGCTCGGCAATGCTGTTGGTCATGGCTTCTGGCAGGATCGCCTGCGCTACCCCGCCCAACAGTTCCTGACCACCAATCTTGGCGACGCAGTCCACCATGACCTTCTTGCCCGCCGCAACCGCATCGCAGACCTTCTCGGTGCTCGGGCAGAAAGCAAGATATACCGCGTCGGGTTCGGCTCGTTTGCACTTACCGGCCTTGATTCCCGTCTTGATGATGGCGTCATCAAGCTTCTTCAAATACCGGATCAGCGTCTGATCATTGGGCGTAGCACGCAGCAACGCCTCCGCCCCCGCACGCACCGCGCCGATTGCCGTGAGATGAACCAGCAGCACAGGGCCCAGGTTTTCGCCGGTCCGTATACTCAACAGCTGCAGCGTTCTATTCAGCGCGGCCGCGTCTTTGCGGGATGCGCTTCCGACGCCGGCCACCATCAGGTCGTGGGACACACCGATCGCGTGACCATGAGCTCTGCGCTCATGTATACCGGGCGTGTGGCCAAGCTGGCAACGCGTGTAACTTGGGGCATTCCTCACTTCGTGCAGGGACAGCTTCCCCAGCACCCCGCGCAGGAAGGGATTGACCGGCATTCGGGGCGACGCGACCGCGCCGACCGGGTTCGCATTCATACCAAGCAAAGTGTTTCTCCAGGCAGCCGCACAGGTTGGAAGCCGCGGAGGAAGCTCACGTCGGCTTCGCTGATCTTGTCGATTGCTGGGCTCAATTTCTCTACAATATTATTGAATTTACGGATCATCTCATTGAGCTTCTCGCCCAACACCTTGTGACGTGCTTGATCTGTTCCATGTTGCTTTCCTTGGAACTGATCCAGGCGTTGTAACGTGCACTGTCCATCACGTGATCGGCGGGCAGCGGGACGGCAATACCCCCTCTCTACTTTCCATCAGCGGAAATACCGGCACTGAGTTCCAGCGCCGGCTGAGTGATCTACTGCTGCGAACAATCAATGCCTGGGCGCAGTGAGCTCCACCGCGCCTGGACTTCATCAGGTGTTGTGCACGTAGGCGTTGTTGGCCTCGGACATTTTGTCGATGGAGGAGCTCAGGATCTTCACGATGTTGTCGAACTTCTGGGTCATCTCATTGAGCTTTTCACCCAGTACTTTGCTGACGTGCTTGATCTGCTCCATGTTGCTGTCCTTGGCAGAGACCCAGGCGTTGTACTTGGCACTGTCCCATTTCACCGGATACGTCCCGTCTGGATTGTTCGGCCGATATGGCATGGTGTCTACAAGGTCCTGCACCGCCTTCATATTGATCTTGACGTGAAACTTTCCATCGGCGGACTGGGTAACTGCCAGCGGAATGCCCATGGACTTGACAAACGCGTCCGCTTGAGCGCGCGTTGAGAATGAAGCAAGAGCATTGGAATCAAGGCCATAATCATCCATCAGTTTCATCAGATCATGAGCAATCTTGTTGAAATCGATGACGACGTCGCCCTTGTCTCCAGACGCTTCAGGCTTTATCTGCTCCATGATGTCGGAGAATTCCTGGTAGAACTCCAGAAACTTGGCCAGGGATTCCTGGTACTTGCTCAACCATTCGGTCTTCAGCACCTCCAGCAACGCACTGATCTGGGCAAAGAAGTCGGCGTGCGAGTTCCAGATCAGGCCGCTCATATCCATGTCGGCCGGATTCTGCATCGGCGACACGAAGCCCGGCAGGCTGACGTTGTCCTCTTCTTCCACCAGGATCTGCGGCACCAGGAATGAAAAGATGCGCAACAGATCAGTCTGCTGGCGCGTAGACGTCTGCAGGGTGTGCTGCAGCGCGCTGGCCAGCTCGGACTCCTTCTGCTTCTTCCGCTTCAGGTCTTCCATGGCAACCGAATCCGCAAGGACTTCCGTTGCCGCCGGCCCCAGCGTGCCCAGGCCGTCTCCTTCCAGCGCGCTGCTCAGCGCAATCTGTTGGGCCATGGCGCTCCTCGCGCTACGGGCCGCCTGTCCCAGCTGGAGCAGGCGGGAGCGGGTTTCCGGGTCTAGCGCAGGGGCTTCCAGGCTGCCCTGCTTGATGTCGCCCTGCAGGGTCTGCAGGTGGTACATGGCCCCCTGTGCGGCGGCGCTCTTGGTGATTTCCATCAGCTACTCAAGACTTTGAAATGATGTGGGCGGAGGTGGACGAGATCAGGTTGAGCAGGCTTTCATACAGCTGCGCGGCGGCGTCGCGCATCTCACGCGAGCGGGCCGACTGATCCTGCTGCTCATCTGCGATGCGCCGGAAGACATCGGCCACCTGCAGCAATAACTGACGCTCCGCCTCGGTCATTTCGGCTTCGATCTGCACACCTGCGGAGATGGTGCCGCCGATTCCCGGAGCCAGCATGTTCAGCATCATCGCTTGGCTGGCGGGAATCTGCGCGTGCGCCATGGAGGCCCCATGACCTTGATTCAGGGGCTCCGGCGCTGTGCCATGCGAACCCTGCTTTGCCGAGTGGTTGATGGCACGTCCGTCGGCCGCGAGATCGGGCTGAATATCTGCGTCGGCGAGCGCGCCACCCTTCTGCGCCGGCACGGAACTTCCGTCAACGTTTCGTGCCGAACGAAGCTGATCGCTTGGCGTGCCGCTGGCCTTTATGCCACCGCTGACCTTTGCATCGGAAACGCTTGCATTGTTCCCGACACCCTGATTGTTCTTCAGGCTGCCGGTCTGCATCGACGTCGACTTGAAGGTCTGCTTCAACGCCGCCCCGCCGATTGCGCCGGTGAGCACGGCCGAACCGATGGCACCCCCCAGGTTTTCACGGGCCTTCTCGACCCCCTTCTCCCCGGCAATGATGGTGATCTCGCGCTGCATCGTCACCATCTGCGCGCTGTTGTCGCGATCCAGCTTTTCGAACTTGAGCAGCAACTGCCGCAACAGGGCCAAAAGACCACTGAACGGACTGGAGACGATCCAGGCGCCTGCGTTGGCCGAACGCTCCCGCATATCCGCGTCGGCACCGGTTACCCCCTCCGGGCTGCTGGCAATCACCGGGCCATCCATGACGGTGCGCGCGGCTCCTTGGGCAGCAGCGCCTTCTGCAGCGCGTACAGTCGCGCCTTCTTCATGCTGGGTCGGGTCCTGGCTGCCGATAAGGGCGGACAGTACCTGCTGCAGCTTGCCCACGATGCCGGTCAGGCGGGTGCTCGCATCGTCCAGGGAGATCGTGGGTGCACGCAACACCACGGGCGATGCGGCGCTGGTACGTCCGTCTCCGGTCTTCGGGCCCACCAGCAGCTGGCCAGCAATGGCGTCGGTGAGAAGGCGGACGATTTCGTCGTCCATGGCCGTCTGGACCGGCGCGACAGGACGCAAGCCGGCGGCTACCTCCTGCCCGGAGCCCTTGATACCCGGTTCCGAAGGCGGAGAGGCATAACGTGTGGCGTTCAGTACGATTGCGTCGGTCATTGGGTGATCCTTGAAAGTTGAGAACTGTCGGTGCGCGGCTCAGGCCGCGGCACTGCCGATACGGGTGGTGACAAACCGGGCAGCGTCGTGCTGCGCTTCCTGTACGTTTGTCATCTGATTGAACAGATCGAAGATCAGGTTGTTGGTCTGCATGAAGTATTCGAGGATCTTCTGGATCAGGTCACGGAAGATCTTGCTGTCCGCCAGGCCAACTTCCAGATCCTTCAACAGCTTGGCGGCATCGATGTACATATCGGCGATGATGATGGCGCCTACGCCCTGGCTGGCCTGGTTGGCGAACTGCAGGGTGTGCGAGGCCTTGACGGCCTGACCGGTGCGCACCGCAAGGTTATCGGCATTGCTGCCAGTGACCTTGGCGGCGGTCTTGCTGATCGCCTTGGCAACGTCGTCCACGGTGTGGCTGATTGAGCGCGCAGCCGCTTTGATCATCTGCGGCAGTGCTTTGCTGATGGCTTCGGAGACGGCGCGGGTGACGGCCTTGGCCAGGTGCTGCACGGCAGCGGTGCCGGCCATTTTCTTGGTCAGCACAACGGCGGCAATGATCATGGCAGCCACGGCGATCACGCCGAGCACGTCTTTGATCTTGTCGACAATGTCCGTGGACACCCCCAGCTTGGTGAGCACGTCGCCGATCACGTTGCCGACCTGCTTCACCAGCTCCATCACCAGCTTCATGATGGGCTCCATGATCTTGCCCATCACGTTCAGGCCCAGCTCTTCGCCGATGGCCAGGGCCAGGCCCACACCCGCCAACACCATGCTGGCACCGCCGGTGAACGGCGCGGCGACCACCGCCACCACGGTCACCACCCAGCCGATGATCTTGCCGATGCAGCCCATCTTCTTCTGGGCGGCCTCGGCCTTGGCCAGTTCATCCTGGTACTCCTGCGAGCGGCGCAGGTTCTCGGCCTCGCGCAGCTTCAGCACCTCCTGGAGCAGCTTCGTTTCGGCTTCCAGCTTGGCGTCATTGGCCTTGCCGATGATCTCCTGCAGCACAGCCAGCAGCTCGCTGAGCATCGCGGCATTGGTGCGGGCCTTTTCATCGCCACGCGCACTGACACTGCCATTCGGGTCGAGTTTGTCGGCTTCGCTCTTGAAGGCTTCCAGGTCGCCCAGCGCCTTGTCGAGCACGGCCACCGCCGCTGCCAGCGCCTTGGTCGCTTCGCCCACCCGGGCCTGCTGCTCGGCCGCCTTGCCCTTGGCCGCTTCCAGCTGGGCGCGGATGGCGTCCTGCTCTTCCGGCGGTGCGTCGGCCAGCGCCTGTTCCAGCTTCGCGACCTCGGCCTCGGCCTGCTTCAGGGCTTCCAGTGCGGCGGCAAGTTCGCCTTCGGCGGTACCAACGTCGCCCATGGCCGCGTCCACCAGCGCCTGCGCCAGGCGGATCGCTTCGGACAGCTCGGCGGCCGTGGCGGCGCGCTGGGCCAGGCGCTGCTTGACCAGTTCCAGCTGCGAGGCCAGGCTGCGGCTGTTTTCCGTGGTGATCAGTTCGCTCAGCTGCATGACCAGCAGGGTCATGGCCGCTTCCGGGGTCATCGGCGCCTGCGGGGCGCTGCCCGCGCTGGCCTGCTGCATGGCGGCCCGGACCAGCCGGGGCATGTCGGCCTTGCGCAGCGCCGGTGCGTTGGGGTTCGGTGCTTCCGCCGCAGCGGATTGCCCGCTGCGCTCGCCGGCTGCCTTGGCCAGCATGTCCAGGACTTTCCTGTCGATGGCCTCGACCTGCTGCAGCGACGCCGAGCCAAAGCCGGCGGCAACCGTTGCGGCATCGTCCCGTGCGGCGGGTGTTGAGCTGAAGGCCAGCGGCGTGTGGCTGGCGGAAGCGGTGATGATCATGCGGAATCGGTTTCCTCAGTGGTATCGGGAGGGGCGGTGCCATTGCTGGCCAACGCCTGCAGGTAGACCTTGGCCCGGGCAAGCAGGGCCGGATCGGTGGAGCGCAGCTGCACGGTTTCGAAGCAGCCCTTGGCCAGAGCGAGCTTGCCCATGGCCAGGTGGCACTGGCCGACATGCAGCATCGGCCGTTCGTCGCCCTTGAGCAGCGCGTAGGCCAACGCGTACATGTCGATGGCCTTGGCGTATTCCTTCTTCATCTGCAGCACTGCGGCCAGGCCGAGCGCGTAGTCGCCGTTGTAGAAGTCGTACAGGTACAGGAAGCGGAAGAAGGTTTCGGCTTCGTCCAGGCGGCCGTCGGTGTAGAAACGGTGCGCATAGGCGTAGACGCTTTCCAGCAGGTCATCGCTGACCCCCTTCAGATCCTTGATCGCGGCACCGGTCTGGGCGCCTTCGAACAACAGTTGGGCCAGTTCATCGAGCTGGGCCTGGTCGGTTTCGGATCCAGCGGGGGCGTCGGGGGCATAAGTCATGGTGGTTTACCGGGTTGGTGCCAACGGCGCTGCAGGACAAGCACAGTGTGGCGGGGTTGCAAAGGGGGGACTTTCGGGTTTCCCTCATCCGACGGGCGGGCGCGGAGGCGTGCCGTCAAGATCGGGTGTCGGGTCTGGCGCGGACGCGCTGTCGTGAGCGGAATCTGAAGGCGGTTCGGCGTGGTTGCGCTCGATATCCTTCAGCCACAGCAGGATCCGGCTGATCGGGGTGGTCAGGTCGGCCGGCACGAACTGGTAGCGGCGCACCTTGAAGAACACCGCACGAGCGACCGGGATGTCGCGAACTACCGGAATACCCCATTTCTCGGCCAGGGCGATGACCTTGCGCGCGCGGTTGCCGCGTTCGCGCAACGACACGAACTGCAGGCCGGGGTAGTCCGGGTGGATGAAGATGCCCACCGCAATGTGGGTGGGATTGGCCAGGATCAGCGAGGAGCCGGCAATGTCCGACTGCACCTGTGCGGAGAGTTCTTCGCCGATCTGGCGACGGCGCTGCTTGATTTCCGGGTTGCCGTTGTGGTCCTTGTGCTCCTGCTTGACCTCGTGCTTTTCCATGCGCATTTCGCGGATGTAGAGCCGGTATTCGACGAAGGCGGCGGCCAGCGCGATCGGCGACAGCACCGCCAGCAGCAGCGCGGTGCTGCGCCAGCCGACGCTGTGCCAGAGCGCGCCGGCGGCCTTGTCGGGCATCTGCACCTGGGCGAACAAGATGGGCGCGAACAGCTTCCAGGCCAACACGGCGAAGATCATGCCGGCCAGCAGGTACAGCACTGCGGTGACCAGGCCCTTGATAGTCTTGAGCGAGAACAGGTTCTTGAAGCCGGAAATCGGATTGACCCGGGCCAGGTCGATGCGCACCGCTTCGGCGGCGATGACACCGCGGCTCTGCACCAGCGAGATGAGTACCGCCGCGACGATCGCGGCCGCCCCCACCGGCACGGCGATCCACAGGAACGCGGTGGTTGCCTGCCAGGCGGCCTCGGCCGGGGTGAGGCTGAAACCGCGTTCGGCCATGCCACGGTAGAAGCCGTGCAGCGCACGGCTGGAGATCATCGTGGTCATGGCGACCAGCCCGGCAATCAGCACCGTCAGGCCGGCCAGATCACGGCTGACGAAGCTCTTGCCCTTCCTGGATTCCTTGAGCAGGCGGTGCGGGGTGGGCTTTTCGGTCTTCACTTCGGCACCGCCAGCAGCAGTTGCAGGGCGTCGGTGGTATCGCGGATCAGCGGCACCTGCTGGGCCACGGTGGGCATGAGGTAGAACAGCAACGCGATGAAGGCGATGTACGACTTGACCGCCAGCGAGATGGAGAACGGATTCATCTGCTGGGCAAAGCGCGACAGCACGCCAAGCAGCACTTCCACCAGGAACAGCAGCAGCAGTACCGGCAGCGCCATGCGCACCGCGCCGGCCAGCAGGGTGCCGGCGAAGTCCTGCACGCGCGCCAGGTCCAGCGTGAGCACGCCGCCCATGGGAATCAGCACGTAGCTGTCCTGGATCACTTCCAGCAGCACCACCATGCCGTCGGTAGCCAGGAACACCACCACGCTCATCAACTGCAGCAGGTTGGAGGTTTCGGTGGCCTCCATGCCGCTGACCGGATCGAGCATGGCGCCGATACCGGCGCCGCGCTGGTTGTCGATGATGGCGCCCATGCCGTGGAAGATGTGGAACGGCAGGGCTACCACCAGCCCGATGGCGGTGCCGATCAGCACTTCGCGCAGCACCACGCCGGCCATCGAGAGGATGTCCGGCGGCACCGTGGCGCCGGCCGTGGAGGGCCACAGGCCGATCAGGATCATCATCGCCACCACGGTCCGGGTCATCTTGGCCGGCATGACGCCCGGCGACAGATAGGGAATCCAGACCAGGCAGGCGCCGATGCGGGCCATGCCCAACAGGGCCGGCAACCCATGGTCGCGGGCCAGCGCGACCAGTTCGGTGTCGAGCGCGGAGAGCTGCACGGCCCTACCCGTTCAGCGCGGTGTGCAGCGCCAGCCGGGCGAAATCCAGCATGCGCGCCGACATCCAGGTCATCAGCACCAGCAGGCAGGCGATCACCGCCAGCAGCTTGGCACCGTAGGGAAGGGTCTGCTCCTGCAGCTGGGTGACGGTCTGGAACAGACCGATGGCCAGGCCGACGATGGTGGCCACGGCCACCGGCGCGGCCGACAACAGCAGGATGAGCAGCAGGCTTTTGTTGCCCATGAACATGATCGCGTCCATGGCTACATCGGCACGTCGAGGTACTGGCGTACCAGACCCTGCGACAGCAGGCTCCAGCCATCCATCGCCACGAACAGGATCAGCTTGATCGGTGCGGAGATGGTCACCGGGCTCATCATCATCATGCCCAGCGACAGCAGCACGCTGGACACCACCAGGTCGATCACCACGAACGGCAGGTACAGGTAGAAGCCGATGCGGAAGGCATCCTTCAGCTCGCTCAGGGCATAGGTGGGCATCAGCGCGAACAGCGAGCGCTCATGCGGCTCCAGGTCGGGCACGGGCATGCCGTCTTCGGCGTGGCGGGCGCGTTCGAAGAACTTCAGCAGTTCCGGGTCCGAATAGGTGGCCAGGTACACTTTGTAGCCGTCCAGGCTGCTGTCCAGGAACGTCACCACCGCCGCGACCGAGTTGAGCGGCGCCTCCAGCGCGAGGTAGGCGTCGTACATGTTCTGCACGATGGGCTGCATCACGTAGAAGGCCAGCATCAGCGCCAGCGCGTTGAGTACCATGTTGGAGGGCACCTGCTGCAGGCCCAGGCCGTTGCGCAGCAGCACGAACACCACCGAGAACTTCAGGTAACAGGTGCCCGCTGCGATCAGGAACGGAAGCAGCGCGGCCATCGACATGACCGCGATCAGCGAGATGTCGTTGTTGACGAAATTCATGGCAGCACGGGCGCCTGCGCCAGCTGCACGCCGAGCTGGTCGCCCACCTGTACCAGTTCGCCACGAGCGACAAGCTGGCCGTTGACGCGCAGCTGCAGCTGCTTCCAGGCGTCAACCGGCAGGTTGACCACGGTACCGGGCTGGAGGCCATCCAGTTCGCCGATGGAATGCTGCAGCTGGCACAGCACCACGTCCACGTTGACCGGCAGGCGCCGGATGTCGATGCCCGGCGCGGCGGCGTCGGTGCCCGCCGGGGTGGCGGAGGGGGCAGGCGGGGCGATGTCGGCGCTGCCGTCATCGTCGTCGAGGAAGTCGAAGGGTGTGTTCACGGAGATGGTCTCTAGGGTGAAGTCGAAGGAGTACAGGCGGTGGGCGCCGGTGCGTGCGACCGGTTGCAGCTGGTCGAGCAGCAGCACCGCACCCGGTGCCAGGCTGCGCAGCCGGTGCAGCGGCAGGCGCAGGCGGGCGATGCCCAGCTCCACGGGCACGCGCAGGCGCTGGGTGGCGGGAGACAACGCGACACCGGTGCCGCCGTCGGCGTGTTCGACCCAGGCCAGGCCCTGGGCGGTGGGCAGGCAGGGCTGCGGCCCCTGGCCCATGCCAAGCGCCGTGACCGGCACCACCTCGCGAAGGCAGACCTGCGCGGCATGGAACGGTTCGGCGGCAATGTCCAGCAGCGGCCGGTCCGGCAGCCAGCACGCCAGCGCGGTGTGGTCGACCAGTTCGGACCAGGCCAGGCCGGCCAATGGCGGCAGCATCGCCGGGCACCACTGGTCGGCCGCCACGACCAGGCGCAGCGCGCCGCCATGGCCGTTGACGTCAAAGCGCAGCATCGCGCCCCGCGCCGGCAACGGCTGCCAGGCGGGAGTGATCCCCGCGCGCGCGACCGCCTCAACAGTGGCGGCCTGCGTTGCGCCAGCCGGGGTCAGGGCGGGAAAGGGCCAGCGCCGGGCGTTCATGCGTGGCCCTGGTCGCCGCGACGACGGCGCTCATCGGTGGCGCTGTCGCTGCTTTCCACGGCGATCTGCAGTTCGGCGCCCGGCGGCGCCAGCGCGGACGACAGCGCCTGCCCGACCCGTGCCGAGGACGGCTGCATGTACAGCCGGCCGCCGTCCAGGCGGGCGCTGACCGAGTGGCCCGCACCCCAGCTGTTGAAGGACACGTTGATGTGGCTGGCAGTGTCGGCGCGCTGGACCATGGCCGTCTGCAGCGCTTCAGCCTGGCGCACCGCGCGGACGTGCTGGCGGGTGCCGAGGTTGGCCTCGGCACGGCGCGCGTCGGCCATCGACTGGCCGTCGGGTGCCGCCTCGCCGTTGTGCTGCTGCGGCACCACAGAGGCGCCGGCGGCAGTGGGGGGCGTGCCGGTATCGGGCACTGCCGGACGTTCGGCCACCGGCGACGGGACGGGGGCTGCCGCAGCCGTCGGGATGTCGGTGACGCCGGCGGCAGGCGGCGCTGTGCCAGCTGCCGGCGGCGCGCCAACCACGGCGCCGGGTGCGGTCAGCCCGCCCTGCCCACCTTGCGCAGACGGCGAACGCGAAGGCGTCGGTGCGGCGACGGCGCCCGCAGCGGCCTGCGCCGACGCGGAAGGCGCGCCTGCCGGTTCCGTGTTGAGCAGGGCACCGTTCGCAAGCGCCGGCTGCAAGGCTGCTGTGGCCACGTGGGCGCCCGCAATTGCAGGTGCCTTGGTGCCGGTCAGGACGCCGTCAACCAAGGCGGCGGTCGGTGGCGTCGCACTTTCGTTGCCCGGCAGCACCGCTGGCATGGGCGTGGCGACCGTCGGCAGCGGGCGCGACGCATTACCCGGCAGCGCCGGCGTTGCCGCCTCCGCCTGCGCATGCTTTCTCGCCACCTGCAGATCCTGGTGGCCGACGTGCAGGCCGAGCCTGCTGCGCTCGTGCGGGACCGTCGACACGGTCGCCACATCCCGTTGCGGCAACGGAAGCAGGGTCTGCTCCAGCGTCAGCGCCGTATCTGTCTCCGAATCGTCCGGCGCCGGCATCCTCTCATCGTCGCGCGGCGGCGCCTGTTCGGCCGCCTGCTGCGCGGTCGGCTGTGGCTGCCGGGCCTGCACGCGTTCGCTCAGCGGGACCGGTTCAACCGGGCTGGCAGCCGCAACGGCAGACTGCTGTTCTTGAATCTTCAACGACATGTGTATTCCTCTTGAATCTGGCGTTCCTGGCGGCGCAGGCGCGCCTGCCGGTGCTTCTGGTCGATGTGCGCGCCGACGGCCTGCAGGCGGCGCGCGCGTGAGTGGTGCCCGGCGGCGGCGTGGCGCAGCTGGTGTTCCTGGTCGCGTGCATCGCCGGCCTGTTCCTGCAGGTGGCCTGCACGCAGTTCGCATTCCAGGACGTGCGCGCGCGCGATGGCGACACCGCGCAGGCGTTCGAACAGGCGCTGGCGGTCCAGCCCGTGTTCTTCGCCAAGCTGTGCCTGCTGCAGCCGTTCGTCGGCGGCGCTGCGCAGCGTCTTCGCTTCCTGCTCGCGCCGTGCGGCCTGCTCTGCCTGCTCGCGCGCTTCGCGGCGCAGGCGGTGCGCGCGATGGTCGAGCAGCGTGGCCAGCCGGGCCGGGTCAGCGGGCGAGCGCATCGAGTGCCTCCACGGCAGCATCCAGCGCCACCGGTTCGTGCAGCGACTGGCGCAGGAAGGCCAGCAAGCGGGGTTCGCGGGCCACGGCATCGTCCTGCTCGGGTTGCGCGCCGGGACGGTATTCGCCGATGTCGCGCAGCAGCTGCAGGTCGTCCAGCCGCCCCATCACCGCGCGCACGCGGGTGGCGGCGGCGGCCTGGCGTTCGCTGGCCAGCTGCGGGTACAGGCGGCTGGCGCTGCGCAGCACGTCGATGGCCGGGAAGTGGCCACGCTGCGCCAGGCGTGGGCTCAGGTACACATGCCCATCCAGCAGCGATTTGACTTCCTCGCCCACCGGGTCCGGGTCGGCGTCGTCTTCCAGCAGCACCGTGTAGAACGCGGTGATGCTGCCGGACTGCGCATTGCCGGGGCGTTCGACCAGCCGCGGCAGCGCTTCGAACACCGAGGCGGGAAAGCCCCGGCGCGCGGGCGGTTCGCCGGCCGACAACGCCACGTCGCGCAGCGCGCGGGCGTAGCGGGTGGCCGAATCCATCACCAGCAGCACGCGGCTGCCCTGGTCGCGGAAGTACTCGGCGATGCGGGTGGCGACCATGGCTGCGTTGACCCGGGTGGCCGGCGAGGAATCGGAGGTGGCCTGGACGATGATCGTGCGGGCGGCGGCGGGACCCTGGCGGATGGCGTCGACGAACGACGCCACTTCGCGGCCGCGTTCGCCCACCAGCGCCACCACCCGCACATCACAGTCGGCATTGGCCAACAGCATTTCCACCAGCGTGGTCTTGCCGCAGCCGGCGGCCGCGAAGATGCCCATGCGCTGGCCTTCACCGACCGTAAGCAGGGCGTCGAGCGCGCGGATGCCGGTGGCGAACGGCACCTGGATCGGGCGCCGCTGGCGGTAGTCCAGCGGCGCGGCCTGCACCGGCGCGGACACGCCGGCGTCATCCACCGCGCCTCCGGTCTGCAGCCGCTCCACGACCTCGCCGAAACCATCCAGCACGCAGCCGAGCAGGTGCGTGCCCAGCGCCACCTGCAACGGCCGCCCGGTGGCGGCCACGACGACGTCGGCGGCCAGGCGTACCGGTGCACCGATCAGGGCCAGGGTGGCCACGCCATGGTCGACACGGGTGACCACGCCATGGGTCAACACACGGTCATCGCGTGCGGAACGGCGCACGTGGCAGTGTTCGCCCACGGCGACATCGGCCAGCGGTACGCGCAGCTCCCCGGCACGCATCGCCACGGGCGTTGCGCACGGGCGCCAGCAGGGCGTGGCCGCTGTCACCGCAGCAGGGCCTGCAGTTCGATCACACGGGCGTGGAAGCCCTCTATGGCCGCCGCCAGCAGACTGGATTCATGGCGGCAATCGGGCTGCAGCACACCGCCGACCAGGCAGCCGTCTTCCAGCTGGCGCAGGGCCAGGCAGCCGTTGGCGAAGTGCGCGGCCGGCGCCGACAGCGCCGTGAGCAGTTCGTCGGCGCGGTTGCTGAAGCGCTCGGCCGGCGAGGTATCCAGGCGCCCCCACAGGTACACCATGTCGTCAACCGGATCGAGCAGCAGCTCGCCCACGTCGGCAAAACCCATGACCACGGACGAATGGGTGTCGAACTGGAACCGCGACGGGTCGCAGCCCAGCTCCTGGAGGGCGGCGTTGAGGGTATCTAGCAGGGAGGTCATAAGCTTCTCATCACATCAAGGGTGACCGTGTCGGAGATCTCGGCGAACGAGAGCACCGGGGTCGAGGGGAGGCGGTTTTCAATGAAGCGCTTGACGAAGCGGCGGATGTCCGGCGCCACCATCAGCACCACGTCGGGGCGGTGCGCGGTCACTTCGCCCACGTGCAGCGCGAAGCGGTCCAGCAGTTCGCCGGCTTCGGCCGGTTCGAGGTTGAGGTAGGCCGCGCCCTGGCTCTGGCGGATGCCGGCACGGATCTGGTCTTCGACCGGGCTGGAGACCAGGATCGCGGGGATGCGACCGTCGCGGGCGAAGCGCGCGGAGATGTAGCGCGACAGCGCGCCGCGCACGTGCTCCACCAGCAGGATCACGTCCTTCTCGCGCTGGCCCCACTGGGCGAGGGTTTCCAGCACTACCTTCATGTTGCGGATGGACACGTCTTCGCGGAGCAGGCGCTGCAGTACTTCGGCCACGCGCTGGATGGGCATGTGCCGGTAGGTTTCCTTGACCAGTTCCGGGAAGCGCTTTTCCAGTGCGTCCAGCACGTGCTTGGCTTCCTGGATGCCGAACAGCTCGCCCACGTTGCGCAGTACCGCCCCGTGCAGCAGCCGCCGCAGTTCCTCGTAATCGCTGGAGACATCGCAGCCCAGCGCGCGCACGTCTTCGTGGGTGTCGGCTGGAACCCAGCGCGCGGTGCCGCCGTCGTGCGGTACCACCAGGCCCATGTCGAGCGCGTCGAGTTCGTCCTGCCGGCCCCAGACGCGGACATGCCCCCCCACGACCTGCGATGCAGCGGCGGGGATCTCATTGATCAGCACCTTCACTTCGTGGTCCTGGGCCGGGGTGTGACTGCGCATGACCAGGGGGGCGAGCTGCATGCCGGTATTGACGAACGCGTCGTGGCGCAGCTGTTCTTCCCACTGGCCCGCCATACCGGCCTCGTGCAGCGGCGGCGGCATCAGCAGGATCAACGGCAGGGTTTCGCTGGTCAGCCGCGCGGCGGTGTCGCCCTTGCCGGCCGGAGCGGCAGCACCGCCCTGCCCCGTGGCAGACGCGGCGGTGCCGTCGGCGGTCTTGGCACGGCGCAGGCGCCATACCAGCATGGCGGCCAGGCCCACGGCCAGGCCGGCAAACACCGGCAGCGGGAAGCCGGGCAGCAGGCCCAGCAGCAGCACCAGCACCGCGCCGGTGCCGAGTACGACATTGCTGTTGAACAGCTCGCCCAGGATGTTGGCGCCGAGGTTGTTGCTCTCGCCGCTGACCCGGGTGACGATGAAACCGGCGCTGATGCAGATCAGCAGGGCCGGAATCTGCGCGACCAGGCCGTCGCCGATGGTCAGCAGGGTGAAGGTGTTGAGCGCCTGCGAAAACGCCATGCCGTGCTGCAGCATGCCCACGGCGATACCGCCGAACAGGTTGACGAACACGATGACGATGCCGGCGATGGCGTCGCCCTTCACGAACTTCATGGCACCGTCGTAAGAGCCGTACAGCTGGCTTTCGCGTTCCACATCGCGGCGGCGGCGCTGCGCCTCTTCCGAGGTGATGGCCTCGGCGCGCAGGTCCGCATCGATGCTCATCTGCTTGCCGGGCATGCCGTCCAGCGAGAAGCGTGCGACCACTTCACCGATACGCTCGGAGCCCTTGGTGATGACGATGAACTGGACCAGGGTGATGATGGCGAAGATCACCGCGCCCACCACCAGGTTGTCGCCCACCACGAAGTCGCCGAAGGCGCTGATGATGTGGCCGGCATCTGCGTCGAGCAGGATCAACCGGCTGGTACTGACCGACAGCGCCAGCCGCATCAGGGTGGTGAACAGCAGCACCGAGGGGAAGGTGGAGAAGTTGAGGATGCGCTCGACGTAGAACGAGCTGAGGAAGATGACGATCGCCACGGCCATGTTCAGGCCGATCAGCAGATCGACCAGGAAGGTTGGCAGGGGGATGATCAGCATGGCCACGATCACGGCCATCAGCACCACCAGCGCCATTTCCGGGCGCAGGATGCCGCGGGCGCGCGCGCCCAGCCCGCTCACGGCGGTAGTGGCATTGCTGCTCATACGCTCACCCCGCCGGCGTGGCCGGCGTGCCAATGCTCACGTTTCATGCTTTCCACCACCATGATCTCCAGGGACTGCGCGGCGCGCTCACGCGCGACGTCATCGCTCCATACCGCGTCGGGCAACCCGCCCAGCGCACGGCGCAACGCCTGCACCAGGCGCGCGCGTTCCGGTGCCGACAGCGCCACGCGCGCGTCGGCCAATGGGCCGGTGAACAGGCCGGCCCAGTCCTGCAGGCCGCGCACCACATCCAGCAACCCGCCCACCACCGCTTCGGCGGTGGTGGACAGCCGCGCCAGCAGTCGGTCGCGGGTCGCCTCCTGCACCAGCAGGTGGTCGGTCGAACGCAGCACGGCCAGGTTGCGCACCTGGCGCAGCAGCCGGCCAAACTCCAGGTGCGAGGCGCTGGGGTCGAGCGAGTACATGTCCGCGCCGAGCGCCTGTTCCATGAAATCGACCACCTGCGCGCGCCGCTCGAAGCCGTACAGCGCGATCCAGCCGGCGTATTCGCCGACGCAGTCCTGGTGGTTGCCGATGAAATCGCGGTAGCTCTGGCGCAGGGCCCGCGCAGAGAACTGGCTGCCGCGTGCGGCCAGCCGCGCCTTGATCGCCACGTTCAGGCCACCGCGCGTGGCTGCGCCATTGCCCTGCGCGGCCTCGTCGGCGAGCAGCTGCTCCAACGACTGCTGCAACAGCTCGCGCAGTTCCTGCAATTCGTCATCGGCGATCAACGAACGCAGCACCGCCAGCATGTCGCTGGGATCGGGGAACAGCTGCCTGAGCAGCGCCAGAAGCTGCATCGGGCTGCGCATGCCGTCCAGCAGCGCGCGCAGGTCGGTGACCTTGCTGTACACCTCATCGTCCAGTACATGGTCGATCCAGGCCTGCGATTCGCCGGTGCCGGTGCTGCGCTGCCCGTCACGGCGGCGCTGCAACGAGGCCACCAACGCGGCCAGGTCGTCCTGCATGGACATGGCGGTGGCCAACGAGCCCGGCCTGGACGGTTTGCCCAATCCGGACAGCAGGTCTTTCGCGGTATCGTCACGGTCGCCCTGGGTACTGGCCTGGCGCGGCGTGACCGGCAGCGGCACGGTGACGTGTCGGTTAATGGCCGGCAGTGCCATGCGCGCCCTCCGCCGGATTGAGGTGCGGATGCAATGTACGAATCTGGTCGCGGACGTCGTCGCCCACGCCGGGGCCATAGATGTCAGGCATGCGGTAGCCGTCGACGGGATCGCTGCCGGTGAGCAGGCGCGGCTGGATCAGGAACACGCGCACCAGGCTTTCGGCCGAGCGGCTGTCCTGGCCGAACAGCTTGCCCACGCCGGGTATGCGGCGCAGGCCTGGAATGCCGCTGTAACCGTCGTCCGATTGCGTTCGGGTGTATCCCCCCACCAGCAGGCTGAGCTGCTGCGGCACTCTGGCCACGGTGTCGATCACGGTACGGTTGACCAGCGGCAGCGCGTCCACGGACCGGGTGCCGTCGGCCGCGCCGTCCTCGATCTTCAGCTGCATTTCCACTTCATTGCCGCTGGAAATGCGCGGACGCACGCTGATCAGGGTGCCATAGGTCACCTGCTCCAGCGATGTGGCACGCTCGCCTACCAGCTGGGTGTAGAAGGTCTGGTTGCTGTCGAAGTAGGCTGGAATGTTCTCCTGGGTCAGCAACACCGGGCGCGAGATGATGTGCGCGTCGCCCTTGCTCGCCATGGCCTGCACCGAGGCAAGGAAACGACTGCCATCGAGCGTGCTGACCGAGGGCGACTGGTTGATGCCGATCGCCAGCCGATTGCCGATGTTGATGCCACCGCTCCAGTTCACGCCCAGGCGGTCCAGCTCGGTCTTCTTGATGTCGATGATCCACAGCGACATCTCGATCTGCTTGCGGGGGACATCAAGCTCGCCCACCAGGCGCTTGACCTGCTCGATCTGCGCCAGCGTGCCGCGCACGACCAGGCTGTTGGTTTCCGCATAGGCCATCACCACGGCGGGACTCGGGCCTACCGGCACGGAGCTGGCCACCTGCGCTGCCGGCTGCGCTGCCGGGGTTGCCGGCAGGACCTCTTCGGTGATGGTGGCCGGATCGACCGGCATCGACGGCTGCTTGACCACGGCACCGAAGTCGCCCAGCTGGAGGACCCCGGCCAACACGTCGGCCAGGCCCGGCAGGGAGACTTCGCTGGTGCGCAGGCCGTAGCGGCGCCCGTTGACGAAGCTGTGCTCCAGCTTGATCACTTCCACATGATGCGGGCTGGCGTCGGCGCCTTCGTAGAGGTCATCGAGGTAACGCGCCGCGTTCATCACGATGTCCACATACACCGGCGGGCCGGCCACGTAGAACGTGCCGTCGGCGCCGCCACCGCGCACCGGGTAACGCGTATCGGACAAGCGCGCCTTGCGCAGGAAGTCCGACAGCGTGGCGATCGAGGTATGCCGCAGCCGGCCCACGGCGTTCTTCTGTTCGTCGGCGTCGTACACGTAGATGGACTGGCCGTCGCTGTACCAGACCAGGCCCAGTTCAGCCGAGACCTTGGCCAGTACGTCCAACGGCCGCGCCAGGTCGAAGCTGCCGCTGACTTTCTTTTTCTGCGCTTTCGGGCTGATCACCACCGCCTGGCGCGCACGCGCACCGATAGCGTTGAGCAGGTGGCTGGCGTTGTCGGCGCGGGAGACGAAGCCGGACGCGTGCGGCAGGTCGGCGCGATCCTGGATCGCGGTGCCTTCGAGCGGGGTCTGTGCGAAGGCAAGGGAAGGTACGGTCAACAACAGCAGGTACAACGACAGGGAACGCATGGATCACTCGTTGGGCGTCGAGACGGCCCGGTAGACGGAAAGGGGCGAACAGCCGATCAGCGATTTGACGTCGGTGCAGAAGTGCGACAGCGACGCATAGCCGTGATCGGCGGCGAGATAGGTGAACGAGCGCGCGCGGCCCGGATAGGCCAGCAGCGCCCGCGCGGCGCGCTGGATGCGCAGCTCACGTTTGAGCGGGCGGCCCAGTACCTGCCGGCAGCGCCGGTGGAACTGCGCCGAAGACAGGCCATAGCGCTGCGCCAGCGCAGCCACGGTGTTTTCGCCGCCTTCGTCGAGCAGGAAGCGCATCAGGCCGTAGCTTTCGCTGCGTGCCAGGTGGCGCAGCAGCTGGGCAGGCTGGCTGTCCTCGGGCTGCCCGGCACCGCGGGCCAGCTGGTCGATCAGCCAGGCGGCCGCCACATCCGGGTTTTCCAGTGCGGCCGGCACCACCCAGCACAGCTGCGACGGCTCGCCCGCCGGGCGCTGGACGCGGCAGGCATGGTCGAAGTGGGCCAGCGCCCGTGCCATGCCACTGCCGGCCAGCGGGATGATGTTCAATCCGGTCGTGCGCGGCAGCGGCACCCCCGCCAGCAGCAGGCGGTCACCGGGCGACAGCTGGACGGCCTGCCCACCGACCATGAAGTCGACGTGGCCCAGCCCTGCATTGACGATGATGTGCATCCGACCACTCCATTCAGGCTCTGCCGAGGCGGCACGCGGTCTGCGGCCCCTCTCGATGTGGGCTGCATGTTGGAGACGGCGGGGGGGCAAGGCTCTACAAGAAGTTAGAAAGCCGGCCCGAGTTGAGGTATTTGTAGCGACCCCACCTGCACGGTTGCGCGAATGCGCCACCAGGAATCGATCCCATGACACCCCTGCTCGGCATCCACCATGTCGCCCTGATCTGTGCCGATTACGACCGCTCGCGCGACTTCTACGTCCGCGTGCTGGGCCTGACCGTCAAGGCCGAACACCACCGCGCCGCACGCGATTCGTGGAAGCTGGACCTGGCCCTGCCCGACGGCGGCCAGCTCGAGCTGTTCTCGTTCCCCTCGCCTCCGGTGCGGCCCAGCCGCCCGGAGGCACAGGGCCTGCGCCACCTGGCGTTCCGGGTGGCGGCACTGGAGCCGATGATCGAGCGGCTGGCCGCCGAGGGCGTGCCGTGCGAGCCGATCCGCATCGATGAATACACCGGCCAGCGCTTCACCTTCTTTGCCGACCCCGACGGGCTGCCGCTGGAGCTGTACGAAACCACCTGAATACGTTGTGGCCGCTCCCCGGGATGCGTTCCGTACCAGAGCGAATGGGTATACAGTCCAGCTGTCCCGGCCCCGAGCCGGCATTCACGGACATCCCTGGGAGGGGAACATGCGCAAGACCTTCAAGACCCTGCTGCTGGCACTGCCGCTGGTGATGGCCGCGATGTCGGCCGCGGCGGCCGATGGCGCGGCCGGCCGCTGGAAAACCATCGACGACAAGACGGGCAAGGTGAAGTCGATCGTCGAAATCACCCAGGACAGCAAGGGCACGCTCAGCGGCAGGGTGGTCGAGATCCTGCATTCCGACCGCGGCCCGAACCCGGTCTGCGATGGCTGCGAGGGCGCCAACAAGAACAAGCCGGTCAAGGGCATGACCATCCTGTGGAACCTCAAGCCCGACGGCACCAATGCCTGGGCCGGCGGCACCATCCTGGATCCGGCCAACGGCAAGACCTACAAATCCAAGCTCAAGCTGCAGGCCGGTGGCGCCAAGCTCGACGTGGCCGGCTGCATCGCCTTCATCTGCCGCACCCAGACCTGGGTCCGCGAATAAGCCATCAGCTGCATAAAGCGCTGGAAGATCAACGGCCTGGGGCCGGGGCGGGTTTACCGCTCCGGCCCTTCGCCTTTCCGGGGACCATGCGATAATCCCGCGTTCCCCCGGCCCCCACGCAGATCATGACCCGCACTGCTCTTGTCACCACCGCCCTGCCCTACGCCAACGGCCCGCTGCACCTGGGCCATCTGGTCGGCTACATCCAGGCTGATATCTGGGTGCGCGCGCGGCGAATGAGCGGCGGCAGGACCTGGTTCGTATGCGCCGATGACACCCATGGCACCCCGATCATGCTGGCGGCCGAAAAAGCCGGCGTGACCCCGGAAGCGTTCATCGCCAACATCCAGGCCAGCCACGAGCGCGATTTCGCCGCCTTCGGCGTCGCGTTCGATCATTACGACTCGACCAACTCGGCCGGCAACAAGGCCTTGACCGAAGCGTTCTACCTCAAGCTCGAGGCGGAAGGCCACATCACGCGCCGTTCGGTGGCCCAATTCTACGACCCGGCCAAGGGCATGTTCCTGCCCGACCGCTACATCAAGGGCATCTGCCCCAACTGTGGCAGCGCCGACCAGTACGGCGACAACTGCGAAGTGTGCGGCGCCACCTACGCTCCCACCGACCTGAAGGACCCGCGTTCGGTCATTTCCGGCGCCACGCCGGAAATCCGCGATTCGGAGCACTTTTTCTTTGAAGTGGGCCGCTTCGAAAGCTTCCTGCGCGAGTGGCTGGCCGGCGACGTGGCCCTGCCCGGGGTCAAGGCCAAGCTGGGCGAGTGGCTCAATGCAGAAGGCGGGCTGCGCGCGTGGGACATCTCCCGCGATGCACCGTACTTCGGGTTCCAGATTCCGGGCCACCCGGGCAAGTACTTCTACGTGTGGCTGGATGCGCCGATCGGCTACCTGTCCAGCTTCCAGGCGCTGTGCGCGAAGAACGGCGAGGATTTCGACGCGCACCTGCGCGCCGGTACCAGCACCGAGCTGCACCACTTCATCGGCAAGGACATCGTCAACTTCCACGGCCTGTTCTGGCCGGCGGTGCTGCACGGCACCGGCCACCGCGCGCCCACCCGCCTGCACGTCAACGGCTACCTCACGGTCGATGGCGCGAAGATGTCCAAGTCGCGCGGCACCTTCGTCATGGCCCGCACCTTCCTGGATGCCGGGCTGGAACCGGAGGCGCTGCGCTACTACTTCGCGGCCAAATCGTCGGGCGGCGTGGACGATCTCGACCTGAACCTGGGCGACTTCATCGCGCGCGTCAATGCCGATCTTGTCGGCAAGTTCGTCAACCTGGCCAGCCGCTGCGCCGGCTTCATCAGCAAGCGCTTCGACGGCCGCCTGGCCGATGCGCTGCCCGATGCGGCGCAGTACGACCGCTTCGTCGCCGCCCTGGCCCCGGTGCGCGAAGCGTATGAACGCAACGATCCGGCCGCCGCGCTGCGCCTGACCATGGCGCTGGCCGACGAAGCCAACCGTTACATCGACGAACAGAAGCCATGGGTGATCGCCAAGCAGGAAGGCGCCGATGCGCAGCTGCAGTCGGTGTGCACCCAGGGCCTGAACCTGTTCCGCGTGCTGGTCACCGCGCTCAAGCCGGTGCTGCCGGCCACCGCCGCGCAGGCCGAAGCGTTCCTGGCCGCGCCGGTACAGCGCTGGACCGACATCGCCTCGCCGCTGCTGGCCCACACCATCGCCGTGTACAGCCCGCTGTTCACCCGTATCGACCCGAAAATGATTGACGCCATGACCGACGCTTCCAAGGACACCCTCGCCGCGCCCGCACCTGCAGCCCCGGCCAAGCCCGCCAAGGCGGCTGCGCCTGCTGCCGCGCCGGCCCCCGCCCCCGCTGCGGCGGCGGAAGGCCCGACGTATATCGGCATCGACGATTTCGCCAAGCTGGACCTGCGCATCGGCAAGGTACTGGCCTGCGAGTTCGTCGAGGGCTCGGACAAGCTGCTCCGCTTCGAGCTGGATGCCGGCGAGCTGGGCAAGCGCCAGATCTTCTCCGGCATCCGTGCCAGCTATGGCGAACCGGAAGCGCTGGTCGGCCGCAGCGTGGTGTTCATCGCCAACCTGGCCCCGCGCAAGATGCGCTTCGGCCTGAGCGAAGGCATGATCCTGTCGGCCGGCTTCGACGGTGGCGCACTGGCGCTGCTGGATGCCGACAGCAGCGCGCTGCCGGGCATGCCGGTTCGCTGACGCCAACGTGCCACGACCCACGGTCGTGGCCTACCGGGAGGGTGTAGATGGAATTGGCCCTTGTCGACTTCGACCACACCATCACCACCTGCGATACGTATGGGCGTTTCCTGCGCCGGGTGGCCACGCCCGAGCAGCTGGCCCAGGCATGGTGGAAGGTGGGTCCGTGGCTGTTGGCCTATCGGTTGAAGCTGATTTCCGCCGAGCGCATCCGTGCGCGCGTGACCCGGTTGACCCTGCGCGACCGCCACGCCGACGATATCGCCACCCAGGCGGCCGGGTTTTCGCGTGAGGTGCTGCCCGAGGTGGTGCGCCCGCAGATGCTGGAACAGATCCGCTGGCACCTGCAGCAGCGGCACACCGTGGTGATCGTGTCCGGCTCGCTGGACCTGTACCTGCGGCCGTGGTGCGAAGCACTGGGGCTGGAGCTGATCTGCAACCGACTGGAAAGCTGCGATGGCCGGCTGACCGGGCGCTATGCCGACGGCGACTGCGCGCCGCGCAAGGTCGAACGGATCCGCGCGCGCTACGACCTGTCGCGCTACGTGCGCATCCATGCTTACGGCGACAGCCGTGAAGACCGCCCGATGCTGGCCCTGGCGCAGGAACGCTGGTACCGCGGCAAACCCCTGAAATGAAGAGTGTGATCGAACGCCTCGACCGCCTGCTGCCGCAGACCCAATGCCGGCAGTGCGGCTACGACGGCTGCCGCCCGTATGCCGAGGCGATGGCACGCGGTGAGGCGGGCGTGGACCATTGTCCGCCCGGTGGCGATGCCGGTGCACGTGCGTTGGCACGCGTACTGGAGGTGCCTGCGGTACCGTTCGACCGCAGCCGCGGCGAGCACAAGGCGGCGCAGGTGGCGCGTGTGGTCGAAGCGGACTGCATCGGCTGCACCAAGTGCATCCAGGCCTGTCCGGTGGATGCCATCGTGGGCGGTGCCAAGTACATGCACACCGTCATCGCCGATCTGTGCACCGGGTGCGAGCTGTGCATTCCACCGTGTCCGGTGGATTGCATCGACCTGGTTACGGCAACGCCGCGGTAATCACGATCTCCACCTTCCAGCTTGGGTCGGCCAGCTTGGCTTCCACCGTGGCACGGGCCGGGGTCATGCCCGCCACCACCCACTCGTCCCACGCAGCGTTCATGCCGGCGAAATCGTTGATGTCGGCCAGGTAGACCTCCGCGCGCAGCACGTGCTGCTTGTCGCTGGCGACCAGGGCGAGCAGCTTGTCGATCTCTTCCAGCACCTGCCGGGTCTGGCCGGTGATGTCCTGGCTGGTGTCTTCAGGAACCTGGCCGGACAGATAGGCAGTCTTGTTGTGTACGGTCATTTCGGACATGCGCGGACCGACGTCGAAACGTTCCAACATGGCGATGGCTCCTCTGTGATGGTGTACCCATTGTCACCGATGCCAGGTAAAGCCGTCGTTGCGCCCGGTCAAAGCGGCCACAGACCGCACAGCGACCCCGCTTGGCAAGCGCCGGCCGGAAGCGCACGATTCGCCGCGAGGCACGGTGGCGTGCCCGGAGCACGTTGTCCCGATGACCGACCCCGCCCCTGCCCCCTCATCCCGCATCGGCTGGCGCCGCGCGGCGACCGTCGTCGTCAGCCTGGGGATCCTGGCGCTGGCCCTGCGCGGGCTGGCCAACGAGTTCGACGATCACGGTTACCGTGCCATTCGGGACGCCTTCCACCAGCTCGGCGCGGGCCAGATCGCGCTCACCGTGGTGCTTGGCCTTGCCAGCTACGCCTGTCTGATCGGCTTCGATGCGATCGGGCTGCACCGTAGCGGCAAGCGCCTGCATCCGGCGCGGGTGGGTATCACCGCGTTCCTGGCCCACACGCTGGGGCAGACCCTGGGCTTGGCGGCGCTGACCGGTGGTGCGGTGCGCCTGCGCGGCTATGGCAGTGCCGGGCTGAGCCTGGCCCAGATCGGCCAGGTGGTGCTGATGAGCACGCTGGGCTTCCTGTTCGGTGCGTGGCTGCTGCTGGCCCTGGCCTTCCTGCTGGAACCCGGCGCCGCCGCGCTGGCGCTGCCGGTTTCGGCGCAGGCGGTGCGCGTGCTTGGCGCTGTGGGATTGCTCGCTTACGTGGGCACGGTGCTGGTGGTCGGGCGCGAGGGCCGCACGTTCCAGATCCGTGGCCACGCGCTGTGGCTCCCCGACCGCCGCACCATGCTGGGGGTCACCCTGCTCAGCGTGGTCGAGCTGGTGCTGGCCAGCGCGGCGTTCTACGTGTTGTTGCCGATGGACACCCCAACCGGCTTGCCCGGCTTCGTCGGCCTGTATCTGGTGGCGGTCCTGGCCGGCCTGATTTCCAGCGTGCCAGGCGGGCTGGGCGTGTTCGAGTGGAGCCTGCTCAAGCTGCTGCCGCAGGTCGCGCCCGCGGCTGTGTTGGCGGCGGCGTTGATCTACCGTGTCACCTATTACGTGCTGCCGCTGCTGCTGGCCACCCTGCTGGCGGTGGCCCCTGCACTGCGCCGCCCGCTGCGGGTCGGTGCCGGGGCCACCCGCGCCGGTTGGACCGCGCTGCGCCCATGGCTGCCGAAGATCATCGCGTTGGCGGTGTTCAGCGTCGGTGCCGCGCTGGTGATCGATGGCACCTTGCCGACACCGCGCCGGCACCTGCTGCACGCCTCGCTGCCGATCCTGGAAACCTCGCACCTGCTCGGCAGCCTGGCCGGCGTGGTACTGCTGTTGATCGGCCAGGGGCTGCAGCGGCGCAGCCACGCTGCGTGGGTGCTGGCACTGGCCATCTGCGTGATCGCGCCGCTGCCGATCTGGCTGCGCGGCGGGCAGGTGCTGATCGCGCTGGCGGCGGTGCTGGTGGCGACGGCGTTGTGGGCATCGCGCCGTGAGTTCTACCGGCAGGGCGCGTTGCTGGACGAAGCATGGTCGTGGCCGTGGATCCGCAATCTGGGACTGGTGCTGGTGGCGGTGATCTGGCTGCTGTTCTTCGTGTACAGCCATGTCGAGTACCAGAACGAGCTGTGGTGGCAGTTCGCAGCGCAGGGCAATGCTCCCCGTGCGCTGCGTGCACTGCTGGTGGTGGCCATCGCGCTGGCGATTTTCGGCCTGGCGCAGCTGCTGCACAGTACCCGCACCCCGTTGCCAGCGGCCGACCCCGGCACGCTCGATGCGCTGTCGCCAATCCTGCTGGCGGCGCAGGACACCCAGGCCTGCCTGGTGCTCACTGCGGACAAGGCGGTGCTGCGCGATGACGCCGGGCGCGGCTTCGTGATGATGCAGCGCTACGGCGGTTCGTTGATCGCGATGGGCGATCCCGTCGGGCCGCCGGAGGTGGCGCGTGCGTTGATCTGGCGCTTCCGCGAGGAAGCCGATCGGCTTGGCCTGCGCCCGGTGTTCTACCAGGTGGGTGAAACGTACTGGCAGACCTACCTGGACCTGGGGCTGACCCTGGTGAAGCTGGGCGAGGAAGCGATGGTGCCGCTGCAGGACTTCGGGCTGGAGGGTCGCGAGCGTGCCGACCTGCGCCAGGCGTGGAACCGTGGCAAACGCAGCGGGCTCAGCTTCCGGGTTGCCCCGCCCGGCGAGGTTGCCGCGTTGATTCCCGCGCTGGCCGAGGTGTCGCAGCAGTGGCTGGACGACAAGGCCGGCGACGAGAAGGGCTTCTCACTGGGCAGTTTCGATCCGGATTACCTGGCACGCTTCCCGGTGGCCCTGGTCGAGGCCGAGGGCCGCATCGTCGCCTTCGCCAACCTGTGGCAGGCACCGGCTGGCCACGAGCTGTCGGTGGACCTGATGCGGCACGTCGACGATGCGCCAAAGGGCACGATGGATTTCCTGTTCATCGAGCTGTTCCTGTGGGGCCGCGAGCATGGTTTCCACCGTTTCTCGCTCGGCATGGCACCGTTGTCGGGCCTGGCCCAGCACCGGCTGGCGGGGCGCTGGAACCGTTTCGCCAACGTGGTCGCACGCCACGGCGAACGCTTCTACGGCTTCAGCGGGCTGCGCCGCTTCAAATCAAAGTTCGCGCCGCAGTGGCGCGCACGTTACCTGGCTGCGCCGGGCGGCATGCACCTGCCGGCGGCGCTGCTGGATGCGACGCGGTTGATTTCACTGGCACCGCGAAAGGCGTAGCCCGGCGGTCAGGACCCGGGCTTCATCTGCGCGAACGCCGCGGTGAAGCCGGCAATGCTGTCGCTGCCGTGCACGGCGTGCAGCGCCTGATCGGCCAAGGCACGCTCGTCCCAGATCCACGCGAGCCTGGGGTCGTCCCCCAGTTCGCGCCACACTGTCTGGAGCCCATCGTCGGAGGGGTGCGCGCCGCCGAACAATGCCTGCGCGTAGTCCAGGCTCGCAGGGCGCCAGGTGAGGTAGGCCACTGCACGCTGCGACAGCGGGATGCCGGTTACGGCGTCGGGCAGGAAGTAGCGCGCGCTGGCAGGCCAGGTGGGCTGCGCGTCCGGCGAATCCCCTGGCGGTGCCGTCAGCCGCTTGAGCGACTCCCCGCTGACCTCCAGCACCTGCGGTTTGCCCTTTCCACCAGCGGCTGCCGAACGCTTGTCACTGCCCAGGGTGAACGCGTAGGTCCTGTCCTGCTGCGCGCGCGCGGCCATTTCCACCACCGCGTTGCGGAGCTTCAGGCAGTCCGCGCCGATCGCGGTCGCGCCACCGGCTTTCGTTTCACCCACCAGCACCACATCGTTGCCGTGCATCAGCAGGAAATCGAGCTCTCCCTTGACGTGTCTGCTTCCCGCCGGACGCAGCGCGGGCGGGACGTTGGCACCACGGACGATGCGATAGCCCGGATCATCACTGGAAGCGGTCGCCTCGTTCATTGCGTTGCAGAGCTGTGTCAGTGCGGTGCCGACGCGATCTTCCACGTCCCGCCCGCGCGCGCCGCCACCGCTCCGGGACTGATGCGGTGCCCGCTGCGCCAGATATTCGATCACGCTGGCCTCCCGTTCCAGTTCCTGCTTTTCGGCCAGCACGTCCGCATGCGGCGCGAAGTCGGCCGCGATTTTTTCGCCCAGCGCGCAGGCGCCTGCCGTCACCTTGGCCCACTCGCCCGTGCCTGCCCGTGCATCCTCCACGGCGGCGGCCAGCGCTTCCAGTTGCGCCTGTCTTGCTGGATCCGGTTCGCGTTCAATGCGCGCAGGATGCGCGACATCCCTCAACTTCCTCGCGGCCTGCAGCGCGGCATCGCATTTCGGGGAATCGACAAGCAGGCGATAGTCCTTCACCTTGGGAAAGCGATGCTGCAGGATCGCCTTGCGCAGGTCGACGTCATTGTCCCTGACCAGCCGCTCCAGCGTCTCCTTCAAGCCGGCGCAGAACTGTTCGCCGGTGGAGGCGTCACGGTTGCCTGCGCGCCAGAGCGACATGGCGTCGGCCATCTTCTGTGCAGCAGACCCATCCACCGCCCGGGGCGCGGTACGGTCATCGGCCATCAGCGCGTACAAACGCCGCTCGACAGGCGCGTTGGAGATCATCGAAGGCGCCTGCAGGCGTCCGACCGCAGGCCGCTCATCGGACACCTTGACAGCCGGGGGCTGGCGCGCCGGCCCAACGGATGACACTGGACACACACAACACCCCGCTCAGGACGATCTGCGTCAATGGTGTACGCAACTGGGATGAAGCGGCTTCCATGATTCCATCAACGAGCCGGCAGGTGTTCAAGCAGCGTCTTCGCCAACCGGTCGTAGTCGCCCTTGAAATGGTGGTCGCCCGGCAGCGCAATCACCGTGGCGCCGCCCTTCGGCAGCGCCGGGCAGAGTGCATCGCCATCGTCCTCGCCGTACAGGCATACCGTCCGGTCCGCCGGTAACCGGGCGATCTCCGGCGCGATGGGCAGGCCACCGTCACCACCGCCCAGCCAGTTGCTGACATGGAATTCGTAGTCGGCCGTGCGCCCCACTGACATGAGCCCGATCAACGCGATGGACTCGCGCGTGGCCGGATCAAGCTGGTTGATCGCCGCCGGCAACACGTCGGCACCCTGCGAGAAGCCGACCAGCAACAGGCGCTTGCGTTGCCACTGATGGCCGTAATGGCGCGCGATGCGTTCCAGGTCGCGGGCAAAACCTTCCGGCGTGCGCGCGGTCCAGAAGTAGCGCAGTGAATCCAGACCCACCACTGAAATGCCGCCGTCGCTCAATGCAGCCGCCACGTCTTTGTCCAGGCCCGCCCAGCCGCCATCGCCGGAGACGAAGATGGCCAGCGTATCGCCGGCTTTCTGCGCCGGCACTTCCACCACCGGCAGGCCGTTGAGGTCATCCGGTGGCGGCGCCAGGCTGATGCCCTTCTGCGCGCCGATCACCTGTGCGGCAGCCAGGAGGCCAGGCAGGTCATTGCCGCGACCGGTGCGCTGGAACTCGCGCCCCATCCCGACCCGGCGCACGAACGCCGAGGCGTCGCCCGCCGCGCACTGGCGGTCGCCAGCGGCGTTCAACCACGGAAACGCAAGTTCGGCCGGCTGCAGGCGGCCATGGCTGACACCGGCCCCGCACACGGCGCGTTCGCGTGCCTGGTCAGGACAGAACCCGGTGGTGAGCAGTCCGGCGAAAACCTGGGTATCGGCCTGGGCGGCCACGGCATACGCCAGCTCCGCACCGTTGCCATCGCCCGCGATCAGCGGCAGATGGTAACCGGGCACGTGCAGGTAGGCCTGGAACCAGCGCGAAAAATTCTCCACGTCGCCTGCACCGAACGTACAGGTGCCCCCACCTTCCCTGGCCAGCCCCTTGCGCAGCCGTGCCACGTCCACCTGCGCAACCAGCGCACCCTGGGCACGCAGGGCTTCGATGCGTTCACGCGTGCGTTCGGGTTCCCGGCCGCCATCGAACCAGACCACCACCCGCTGCGGGTGGCCTTCCGGCACATGGATCGGGATGTCGTTGAAACGTCCGTGGCTGACCTGCTGTGGCGCCGCCGGGGCCGACCCTGACCCCATCATCAGCGCCAGGCCCAACATCAGGCCCAGCCCCCTGCCCACACTGGCTCGCGGCATCGTCACGCATCCCGGAAAAGTGGCCCAACGATACGCCTTTTTATTCCGCGTCTCGTCGCGCCTGCCGCCACAACTGCAGCGCGGCCACGGCCAACCACAGCACCACCGCGGCGATCACCAGCTTCTGCCCGGCGCCGCGCGGCGGGCCGCGCCACAGCACGTGCAGCCACAACAGTGCGAAGCACAGCCAGGCCCACCACCAGGCGACGGTGGCCCAGCGCGCCCACTGCGGGTCGGCGCGCAGGTACCAGCTCTGCAGCAGCATCGCCACGCTCACGCACAGGAACGCGGTGTTGGCCGCCAGGCCATGGATCAACGGGGCCAGCAGCGGCGCCTGTTCCGGCAGCCAACTGTCGCCGATGGCCACGCCCATCAGCCCCAGTCCAGCCACGCAGAACAACAGCGGCGCCGCCGCGCTGCGCCGCGGCGAGCGGCTGGCGGCATGCAGCGACCAGGCCAGCAGCATGATCGCCACGGCCAGCAGGCCGTAGGCCGTTCGCAGCGCCAGGCCCCACGGCCCATGCAGGTACAGGCTCAGCGTGGCCTGCACCCAGTCAAGATCCTGCCGGACCCACTGCGTCCACAATGCGGTGATCACGAAGCCGGCCATGGCCAGCAGCGCCAGCCGCGCTGCGTGCGCATGGGCAGGCAGGCGCGCGCGGGCGTCGTCAGAACCGGTCATCGGCAGATTCCCTCAGGGCGTGGCATCGGGATGGCGCAGCCGCCAGGCGGCAAAGGCCGCACGGTAGCGCTGCAATTCATCGTTGTACAGGTCCAGCACGCACAACGGGCAACCACTGCCGCAGCACTCGTTGGGGCCGGGTTCCTCCGGCGGTTGCGGGCGCGGATCGGCATCGGGCGTGGCGGGCAGGAAGGGAACAGGCATGGCGCGGCGGGAGGCGGTCAACCCGTACAGTGTAATCGACCGCTGTCAGTGCCCGAGCCGGCGCCGCAGGTTGGCGCGCGCGGGTGCATCCAGCCGTTCGTGGAAGAAATCGCTGAGGAAAATGCGCGGACTGCGCAGCAGGTGCTGGAGGAAGCGTCGCCGGTTGATCCGGAACAGGAAGCCCGGCACGTGTCCGGCGTACTCCTCGGCGATGCCGCGGTCGTAGGCGTCGAACACCTCGGCCGGCGCGCCGAGGATGGCCATGTCGCAGTCCAGGAACAGCGCCGCTTCCGGGTCGACATCGGCTGCCACCAGGGTGCCATGGCGCGCGGTCAGCAGGATCAGTTCCTCCACGCGGGCCATGTCCACGCCGGCACCTGGCAAACCCCGCTCCACCTGCGCACGGGCCAGCGCAGCCGAGCGCGATTCGTTGTCCTTGCGGCCGGCCTCGTAGATCGCATCGTGGTACAGCGCGGCCAGTTGTACTTCGCGCGGATGCACCCAGCCGGGGCCATCAGCGACGGCCTGGCAGTGCACCAGCATCGCGCGCACATGCGGGTAGCCGTGATAGGCCCGGGGGGGAGTGGCGTAGGCGGTTTCCAGGTCGGCCTGCATGGACGCAGGCAACGAGAGCGGTGAGAAGGTCATTGCAGCATCATTGGCCGGTCCGGTGCGGTTGGCAAGCATGGCAGCGGCGTTTTTTTCACCACTCATTGCAAACCCCCGCGCGGCGGGGGCTGCGGACGGTTACCCACAGGTTTGCCCGGGTCTGGTCCACATCCGCTGTGGATGGCGCAACAGGCCGACAAGCGGCGCACCGGGGGCCAGACACCGGCCTAGACTGGGGACACGAATACTCCGTCGTCCCTGCGAGGTGACCGCGATGAACGGCTGGAAATCCCTTGCCCTGCTGGCCCTGCTGGTCGTCGCGCCGGCCCTCGCTGCGCCGCCGGCCAGCGGCGTGCCCGCCCCGGCAGCCGGGCCCATTCCGTCCCCCGAGCAGATCCTGGCCATTCCGCCGGACCTTCGCGACATGCTGCAGCAACGGGTGATCGCCCCCACCCTCTCGCGCGAACAACGGGTGGTGCGGCTGGTACACCTGATCTTCGATGAAGACGCCATGCACCTGGAGTACGACCCGTACGCCACCCACACGCTGGCCGAAACCTGGCAGACCCACCGCGCCAACTGCCTTTCATTCACCCTGATGTTCGTCACACTGGCGCGCGCGGCAGGCATCGATGCGCGCGTGCAGGAAGTGGCGCAGGTGGTCACCTGGCACCAGGACCAGGGCGTGATCTACAACGTGGGACACGTCAACGTGGGGCTGGACCTCAACGGACGTACCGCCGTGGTCGACCTGGACCGCAACGTGCTCTATGACCGCTACGGGCCGCGCCCGATCCCCGATGAGCGCGCCCTGGCGCACTTCTACAACAACCGCGGGGCCGAGTACATGGCCGACGGTGACACCGCGCAGGCCCGGGTCTACCTGGACGCGGCACTGGCGATGGCGCCGGCCCTCCCCGCAGGCTGGAACAACCTGGGCGTGCTCGACACCCGCGAAGGCCGCATGGACCAGGCCCGAAAAGATTACGAGCAGGCATTGCAGCTGCAGCCGCGGCACGCGGCGGCGCTGACCAACGCCAGCGCACTGTACCGGCGGCTGGGCGACGAGCACCGGGCCACCGTGCTGGCGCGGCGGTTGGAGCAGGTGCAGAAGAGCGATCCCTTTGCCCAGTTCCGTTTCGGCAACGAGGCCGAACAGCGCCATGACTATGCGCAGGCCATCGAGTACTACCGGCGTGCGGTGCGACTCTACAGCAGCGCGCACCAGTTCCATTTCGGCCTGGCACGCGCCTACTTCCTGGCCGGCGACACCCGCCACGCATCGCTGGAAATGCTGCGGGCACGCGATCTGGCCGGAGAAAACGCCGATACGCTGCGGGCGACCTACCAGGCCAAGCTGGACAGCCTGCAGAAGTGGCGGCAACGCACGTCCATCAATTGAATCGCCGACGCCGGCCGGTAGCGCCGGCCGTTGGCCGGCATTCGCCCGCGCAGGCGGCTACGCCTTCTTCAGAAAACAGGTCTTCAGGACCAGGCCCTTGATTTTGTCGGAATTGCCTTCGATGTGCTCGGCATCGTCCTCGACCAGGCGGATGTTGCGGATCACAGTGCCCTGCTTGAGCGGAATCGAGGAGCCCTTGACCTTCAGGTCCTTGATCACGGTAACGGTGTCGCCGCTGGCCAGCACGTTGCCGTTGCTGTCGCGCACCACCAGGGCCTGGCCGCCTTCATCGCCGGCTGCCCATTCATGCCCGCAGTCGGCGCAGATCCACAGCGCGCCATCGGCATAGGTGTTTTCCAGGGTGCATTGCGGGCAGGCGGGTACGGCGGACATGGTGAGGCCTTCAGGTTCGGGACAACGCCTATTGTAACCGCCCGGCCCAGGCAGGCCTTGCACCGGCGGCCCGCTTGCCGCACAGTGCGCGCCCCCTGACCTCCGGCCCGGCCCCGCATGAAAATCGGTATCGACTTTGGCACCAGCAACTCCGCCGCCGCCGCCGTGGTGGACGGCCGGGTCGTGCCGATCCGGTTTGGCGAGGCCGAGCAGTTCCGCACCACGGTGTATTTCCCCGAGGTGATGCGCGATCCCAACGATTTCGAACTGACCCCGGCACTGGAGCACGAGCTGGACCGGCTGATCGATGCCGCCGCGCGCGACGCGCGTGCGGCCGGGCAGGAACGGACCCCGGACGCGCTGCGCCGCGAAGCCCTGCGCGTGGTGCGCCGGCAGTGGATGGAAGAGCAGATGCGTGCTCCGCTGAGCTCGACCAGACTGCTGCAGAACGCCGTGTACGGTGACGACGCGCTGGAAGCCTACTTCGAAGAAAACGAAGGCAACCTGGTGCAGAGCCCAAAATCGATGCTGGGCTACAACCTTCACCCGCGCGCGCGCCAGACCATTGCCGGCATCGCCACGCACATCCTGGAGCACATCCGGCTGACCGCCTCGCGGCAGTTGGAGACGCCGGTGCGTACCGCCACGCTGGGCCGCCCGGTGCAGTTCCGCAGCTCCATCGGCGCGGCGGGCAACGACCAGGCACTGGACATCCTGCACACCGCTGCCATTGCAGCAGGCTTCGACAGCGTCGATTTCCTGGAAGAACCGGCGGCAGCGGCCATGCACTACCACGCCGAAAGCGCGCAGGAACACGATGCGGTGGTGGTCGATATAGGCGGCGGCACCACCGATGTGGCGCATGCACGGGTAGGCGGTGCGCAGGCCCCGAAAATCCATCGTGCCTGGGGTATCGCCCGCGGCGGTACCGATATCGACCTGGCGCTGAGCCTGGGCGCCTACATGCCCCTGTTCGGCCGTGGCCACAGCCGCGTGCCGGCGCACCACTACGTGGAGGCGGCGATGGTGCAGGACATGACCCGCCAGCGCGACTTCCGCCAACACAACTACCGCGAGGTGGACGCGCCGTGGGGCAAGCGCCTGCAGGCGCTGCAGGAGACCGGGAATACCGCGCGCCTGTACCGCGAGGTGGAGCGCTGCAAGATCGCCCTGAGCAGCGCGCCGCAGCACGCCAGCGCACTGGATTTCATCGAACGCGATCTGGGCGTGGACGTCGACCCCTCCCGGCTGGAAGCGGCCGCCGGCAGCTACCTGGGCGAGCTGACCGCCCTGCTGGAGCAGGTGCGCGCCGATATCGGCCATGATCCCGCCGCAATCTTCCTTACCGGAGGCATGTCGCGCGCCGGTTACCTGCAGTCGGCCGTGGCCGCCGCCTTCCCTGGCTCGACGCTGGTGCGCGGCAACCCTTCGTTCGGCGTGGTACACGGCCTGGCCTGGGCCGCTGCCAACTGAAGACCCTTGCAACGCAAGGGTTTCGAGCCGTGGAACCACCGTATTAACAAAACGTTACGTCGAAAGCGCTATCATCTTTCGGCTTCAATGCGCAATGCGCATGTCGTACCCAGCCTCGAAGAGGCCACCGTCCTTGCCGAAACCGCCGCCATCCGGATCCGTCCGTGGCGCTGGGATCGTTTATCGCTAAAGAGAGATTCGATTGGGCGAATTCGCTGAGCCCGACCCCATCGACTGCCGCCGCTGCGACGCAGTGTGTTGCCGGCTGTCGGTGACTGTCATGCCCGATGACGCGGTACCCGGCCATCTGCTGGATACCGACGAAGCGGGCCGCACCGTGATGGCGCGCAACGACGAAGGTTGGTGCGCCGCGATCGACCCCTATCACCTGCGCTGCACGATTTATTCGCAGCGTCCCGCGATCTGCCGCCAGTTTGCGATGGGCGGCGATGACTGCCGCTCCGTGCGGCAGGACTACCGTCGACAACAACACGATGCGTCGACGATTTTTTCCACGTTACACCCATGACAGGAGCATCCATGGCCCGTTCGCCAAAGACCTCCCCCAAGGCAGGCAACACCGTTCGCGTTGACCGCAAGCAGGGTTCCAACACCGCACTGAGCAGCGCCAGCATCGCTGCCGATCTGGCTGCATTCCGCAAGAGCGGCGGCAAGATCGAAGTACTGGGCAATACCCTGGCGCTGAAAAAGGCCGGCTGACGCCGCTGCCGTCCGCACCGGCCCCAGGCCGGTGCGGGGGCCGCACTCAGCGGCCGCCGAGCGTGACCCGGACGTTGCCCGAATGGGCATTGATCGAAATATCGCCGTCACCGCTACCCAGCCGCGTGTCCAGGCTGCGGCCCGGGCCGTAACGCGGCCGCTCCACCTGGCCGGCATCGGACTTGATGTCGCCACTGAACGTCTTCACCGCCAGCTGTGCCGAGACCTTGGCCGGCAGTTGCAGCGCAATCGAACCACTCACCGTCTGCAGCGTGACTTTGCCGCCCGGCGCCAGCCCGGCCGCGGCCACGGTGAGACTGCCCGACACCGCTTCAGCCGCCAGCCGCTGCACCTGCGCGGCGTCCAGCTTGATGCTGCCCGAGACCGTTTCCGCCGCGACCTCGCCGGCCATGCCGCCACTGGCCTGGATCGACCCGCTGACCGCACGCAGTGCCACGCGCTGTGTCTCCACCTGTGTGCGGATGCTGCCACTGACCGTACTCAGCGAGGCCTCGCCACTGCGACCGGCCGCCGCGATATCGCCACTGACCGCATTGGCCTGCAGCCGGCGCAGGTCCACCTCGGCCACGTCGATGTCGGCACTGACCGTACCCAGCTGCACTTCCACCGACCGCGGCACCCGCAGCTCCAGGGTGGCGCCCCCATTGTTGCCGTTGCGCGGATAGATCACTTCCCAGCGCACCCGGTTGGTGCTCTTGTCCTGCTGCAGGCGCAGGCCGTCGGCCATGCTGCCGGTCAGGGCCACTTCATTGCGGTCCCAGCCACGCACGGTCACCTTGCCGGCGATGTTGCTGACTTCCACGCGCCCACCCGCCGCCAACGGATGGCGCTCATCGACACGGGTGGCGGCCTGTGCTGCCAGCGGCAACAACAGCGCCAGGGCAGCGGTGAAACGCAGGGGGTTTCGCATGGGACTCTCCTTCAGGACGGCAGGCCAGCGGCGTTGACGGCCTGCTGGGTCAGTTCAAGACGCAGCGCATAAGTGCGCTGCAGTTGGGTAAGCAGGTAGCCCGAGCGCGGGTTCTCGGCGATCGCCGCGCGGATGTACACCGCGCTGGAATCGAGCTCATGCAGCGCCGGCTGCCAGTCCGCACCGATCTGTGCTGAAGGCAGGGAGGCCATGGCCTGCTGGTACTCGGCGGCGATCACATCGGCCTGCCGCTGCAACGGCGACGGACGCGGCGTGGGTGGGGTGGAGGTAGGCACCACCATCAGCACCGCCAGCGCGGCAGCCAGGCCCAGGCCGATCCGCAGCGGCCAGCGGCGCGCACGTCGGGGCGGTGCACTATTGGGCACTTCGGCCACGCGCGGCGGCAGCTGCGCGGCGATGCGCTGCCACGCCTGTGCCGGCGGCAGGCGTTCGGCGGGTAGCGCGCGCAGGCGCGCTCGCAGGTGGGTATCGATGTCGGTGTTGTCGTTGTTCATGCAGGTTCTCCCAGGCGCGCGCGCAACAGGCCGCGCGCGCGGTGCAGCTGTGCCTTGGAACTGCCGACCGCCATCTGCAGCTGGTCGGCGATTTCCTGGTGTTTCCAGCCCTCGATGTCGTGCAGCACCAGCACCGCCCGGGCACGTGGCGGCAGCGTTTCCAGCGCGCGCTCCAGATCCAGCGTGGTGCCGGCGCAACGATCCACTGCCGGTACTGCCGCCAGCAGGTCCCAGCCTTCGTCGCCGCTGTCGGCCGCATCGCGCGCCGCGTTGGCGCGCAGTTCCATCAATGCTGCGTTGACCCCCAGCCGGTGCAGCCAGGTACCCAGGCTGCTGTCGAAACGGAATCCGGGCAGTGCGCGCCAGGCCTGCAGGAACGCCTCCTGCAGCGCGTCCTCGGCGCGTGCGGCATGGCCGCCACACAGCCGCCACAACACCGCATACAGGCGCGGCGCATGCCGGTGGTAGATGCGCTCGTACGCTGCGGTATCGCCGGCCACCGCTGCCCGCACCAGGGCGGACTCGTCGGTGGGGTCGGCGTCGTTGGCGGCGCGGAGGGCGGGCATGGTCGTATCGAGCATATCCCTTGGATGCGGCGGTGATCGAAAAGGTTTAAACCTTTCCGGCACCCACCGCATCCAATCTCCTGTCACCACGCCGGGCGTGGCCCAAGGAGTTCGCATGTCCCCCAGTTGCCTGGCCCTTCTGCTGTCGCTGGTCAGCGCGTGCACGCTGCCGGGAAGCCCGGTGACGCTGCGGGTGGCATTGCCGCCCCGCCCGGACCTGTGCGTGCAGTACCAGGATCATGCGCCGCTTTGCGTCTCCGCCCTGGTCGAGGTGCTGGCGCCGTCTCCCGGCCCGGCCTGAGCCATCGCGGTAGACTGCGGCTCCCCCGGTATTACCGTTGCAAGGAACCGCGCCTTCGATGAAAGAGCATCTGCCTGCCTGGACCCATGAGTGGCTGCAGTACGGGGCCCCTGCCCTGAAGATCCTGATCACCCTGCTGGTGGCGTGGCTGCTGCGGCTGATCGCGCGCCGACTGCTGCGCCGTGTGGGCGAGCACTACACGCTGCCGCCTGAAATGGTCATGGGCGCGCGGCGCGTGTTTACCTTCGTGGTCTATTTCACCGTGCTGCTGGTGGTGCTGCAGATCATCGGGGTGCAGGCCAGCGTGCTGTGGACCGCCTTTACCGGCTTTGCGGCGGTGGGCGCGGTGGCGTTCTTCGCAGCATGGAGCGTGCTGTCCAACATCTTCTGCACCCTGCTGATCTTCACCACGCGGCCATTCCGGTTGCACGACTACATCGAAGTGCTGGAGAACGGCGAGAAGCCCGGGCTCAAGGGGCGTGTCATCGACGTCAACCTGATCTACACCACGCTGCAGGAAAACAGCGGCGGGCACGAAGGCACGGTGCTGCAGATTCCGAACAACATGTTCTTCCAGCGCACGGTGCGCCGCTGGCGCGACCCGTCGCGGGCCCCGGGCGGGATACAGGGCGACGGTTGATCCGGCCGGTAGGCAACGACCGTTGGTCGTTGCGCAAGGACAGTCAGCGTAGTTGACTATCCTTGCTGCCCCGCCGGTTGTAAGTACCGGCGTCGTGGTGAACGGCGTCTTCGGCTTCCTGGCAGCGCACGCACAGGCGAACGCCGGGCACGGCGCGGCGGCGCGCTTCGGGAATGGGCGCTTCGCATTCCTCGCAGTGGGTCAGCCCGGGCCCATGGCGCAGCTGCGCGCGGGCGCGCTGGATGGCGTCATCCACGGTTGCGTCGATCTGGTCCTGGACGGCGCCGTCGCCTGCCCAACCTGTGGCCATGCCGTGTCTCCCATACCATTGCCAGACAGCCAGCATAGAGTCGCCCGGGCAGTGCCGGTTTACGGTCGGCTGAACATCCACCCCGCCGGGTGAACCGTTCAGCCCGGTGTTACCAGATCAGGTCGTCGGGTACCTGGAACTGCGCGTAATACGCATCGTCATCGGCATTGCCCGTGCTGGGCTCGATGGTTGCGGCCCGGTCCTTGCCGTTGTCCAACACGATCGCGGCCGGATCCCGTTCGCGGATCTTGTCGGCGGCAGCGCGCGGCACCAGCTCGAACCCCTCGCCCAAGCGCACGATCACCAGGCTGCCCACGGCCAATTGGCGGCGCAGGACCTCGTTGACCAGCATCGTGCGGATCACGGTGCCGTCGTTGAAGCGGTACTCGCTTTCGCCTTCGCGCTTGACCCGGTTGCTCTCGATGATCTGGCGGACCTGCGCCTGCAGCTCCTGCAGGCGGTTCTTTTCCTTGCGCTCGGCCTCCAGCGCGCGGTCGCGCTCGGCTTTTTCCGCGCGCAGGCGCCCGGCGTCGCGCTGGCTGTCGGTGGGCGCCACCGGGGCCTTGCCGTGGCGGGCCTTCACCTGTTCGCGCGCAGCCTGCGACACCTGGGACTTCTTGACCAGCCCGGCCTTGAGCAGCTGTTCCTGCAGGGGGTTTGCCTTCGCCATTGCCTTTGCATCTGTTGTTGCGGGATTCCGGGGGCCATCATACTGCCCTCACCGCCGCTCCCCAACCGCTGCATGACCGCCCTGAAATACCTCGCCGGCTACCCCGACGCCCTGCAGCAGCAGGTGCGCGAGCTGATCGCGGCCGACCGGCTGGGGCCCTGGCTGGAGCACCGTTATGCCGAACTGCACACGGTACGCAACGACCGCCAGCTGTACGACTACACCCAGTCGCTGAAGGAGCGCTACCTGCGCCAGTCGGTGCCGTTGTCGAAGGTGGTCTACGACAGCCGCCTGCAGGTGCTCAAGCACGCACTGGGCACGCATACCACCGTATCGCGGGTACAGGGCAGCCGGCTCAAGGCCAGCCGCGAGATCCGCATCGCCAGCGTGTTCCGCGAGGCACCGGCCCCGTTCCTGAAGATGATCGTGGTGCACGAACTGGCGCACCTGAAGGAATCGGACCACAACAAGGCGTTCTACCAGCTGTGCACGCACATGGAAGCGGACTACCACCAGCTGGAGTTCGACCTGCGCCTGTACTTGACCCACCTTGAGCGAAGCAGCGGCTGACGGCTCAGCCGATGCCGGCCCAACGCAGCAGGGCCGCCGCCGCCGCACCCAGTACCACCACCAGCAGGAACGGCAGCCGCAGCAGCAATGCCACCGTCGCCACCGCCAGCGCCCCCAGGCGCGCATCCAGCGCCACCGACGCACCGGACGCCACCGCATTCATGGCGGTCAGCGAAGCCAACAGGCCAATCGTGAGCGTGCCGGCGACCCGGGTCATGCGCGGCGATTCCAGCCAGCGTGCGGGCACCCGCCAGCCGGCCAGCTTGATCGCATACGCTGCCGCGCAGCCCAGCAGCAGCCAACCCCACAGGCTCATGCACGCTCCCCGTGCTGGCGCGGTTCGACATCCGGCTCCAACCCTTCATCGCGGGGCCCAGGCACGAACGCCCCCCATAGCGCGGCAACCGCCGCGGCCAGCAGGATCGGAATACCCGGCGGCACCCACGGCAGGGCCAGCACCGTGACCAGGGCCGCCACGATGGCAATGGCCACCGCATCGCGCCGGCGCAGCCGCGGCCACAGCAGCGCCAGGAACGCCGCCACCGCAGCACCATCCAGGCCCCACTGGCGCGGATCGCCCAGCGCATCGCCGGCCATCGCACCCACGGCGGTGAACAGGTTCCAGAGCAGGAACACGCCGACTCCGGCGGCCCAGAACCCACGCCGCTGCTCCAACGGCACGGCCTGGCTGGACGCGGTGGCCGCCGATTCGTCGATGGTGATCTGAGCGCCCAGCCAGCGCCGCCAACCGCGCAGGCCCAGCATCCGGTTCATCTGCATGCCATAGACCGCATTGCGCACGCCCAGCAGGGTGGCGGCGGTAAACGCAGCTGATCCGGCGCCGCCACCGGCGATGACGCCGATGAACGCGAACTGCGAACCGCCGGTAAACATCAACAGGCTCAGCGCCTGGGCCTGCCACGGACTCAGCCCGGCAGCCACCGCCAGCGCACCAAAGGAGATGCCATACAGGCCAGTGGCCACGGCGATGGAAAGGCCGACTTTCACGGCGGGGGAGGCATGCCAGTTCATCATCGGATGATGCCAGCACCTGTACCGGACCGCAGCCCTGTCACGCGCAGGCCTGGTCCCGAGCCAGTACACTCCCCGCCCGCGTCCCGCTTTGTGCTGCCTGCCTCATGACCGATCCGATCCGACTCGACAAACGCCTGACCAGCCTGGTCGGCTGCTCCCGTGGCGACGCCCAGCGCTATATCGAGGGCGGCTGGGTCACCGTCAACGGCACCGTGATCGAACAACCGCAGACCCTGGTCACCGACGAAGTGGTGGTGCTGCGCGAGAACGCCGAGGCGACCCGCGCCGAAACCGTAAGCATGCTGCTGCACAAGCCGGCCGGCATGCCGGCCGATGAACTGTGCGCGCTGGTCACCCCCGACAGCCGCAGCGAGCTCGACGCCACCGGCGTGGCGCTGCTGCAACGGCACTTCCATGCCCTGCAGCTGGTGATGCCCCTGGCCGACGAAGACAGCGGCCTGGTGGTGGTCAGCCAGGACGGGCGCGTGGTGTCGCACCTGAAGGACCGCGGCGCGACGCTGGAGCAGGAATACCTGGTCGAGGTCAGTGGCGAGCTGGTGCCGTATGGCATGAAGCGGCTTGCCCACGGCCTGAGCTTCCGCAACTGGCCATTGCCACCGTGCAAGGTGAGCTGGCAGAACGAAACCCGGCTGCGCTTTGCGATCAAGCCGGTGGCGCCCGGCCAGCTGCGTGACATGTGCCGGCAGGTCGGGCTGGAGGTGGTCAGCGTGCGCCGCCTGCGCATCGGTCGGGTGGCGATGGGCAAGCTGGCCCCGGGCCAGTGGCGTTACCTGGCGCCGGACGAACGCTTCTGATCCGCGCACGCCCCCTGCACTCGCGGTGCACGCGCGGGCCGCTTAGGATCGGGGCATGACCGGGAAGAAATCGTTCTGGCGCCGCCTGCTGCGTGGTGTGGCCATCCTGCTGGCGATCGTGACCCTGCTGGTACTCAGCGGGCTGCTGCTGGGCGATCACCTCACGCCCAAGGCGATGGGGCCGCACAGCACCGTGTTGCCACTGCAGCCTGCGCAGAGTGCGATCGACCGCGAGCTGGTGCGGCTGCAGGCCGCGCACCCGGATCAATCCGGCGTGGCCTTCCTGTCCGAGGGGCTGGATGCCTACGCCGCGCGCGCGGTCATCACCCGCCATGCCGCACGCAGCCTGGACCTGCAGTACTACATCTGGAAGGACGACCTGATCGGCCACCTGATGGCGCAGGAGCTGTACCAGGCGGCCGAACGCGGGGTGCGCGTGCGCCTGCTGCTGGACGACATGAACGCGCAGGACAAGGACGCGTTGATGTTGGCGCTCGATGAGCATCCCAACATCGAGATCCGCCTCTACAACCCGTTCCGCAACCGCGACGGCCTGTGGCGGCTGGTGGAGATGGTGCAGCGCTTCTTCAGCGTCAACCACCGCATGCACAACAAGCAGTGGATCGCCGATGGCCGGGTAGCCATCGTCGGCGGGCGCAACATCGGCGAGGAGTACTTCAGCGCGCGCAGTGACGTGAACTTCCGCGACCTGGACCTGATCGTGGCCGGCAAGGCGGTGCAGCAGGCCAACGCGATTTTCGACGCGTACTGGAACAGTGAAGCGGCGGTGCCCGTGGCCGCCCTCGCCTTCCACACCCCGGCCCAGCTGCGCCTGCTGATGCTTGAATCGGCGCATGAAGCCAAGCTTGCGGCCGCCAAACCTTACCTTGAGCGCGTCGAGCGTTCGCCGGCAGCGCGTTCGTTCTATACCGATGCGGTCGAGCTGCACTGGTCGCCCAGCGTGGAGATCGTGTCCGATCCGGCGGTGAAGCATCGACGTGACGACCAGGCCAACTGGCTGGTCACCCGGCTGGTGCGCGAGCTGGAAGCCACCCGCCACAAAGCTTTGTTGATCTCGCCCTACTTCGTGCCGGGTGATGAAGGCACGCGCGGGTTGGCCGCGATGGTGAAGCGTGGCGCCTACGTCGGCGTGGTCACCAACTCACTGGCAGCCAACGACGTGGCGGCCGTGCACAGCGGCTACATGCATTACCGCGCCCCCCTGCTGCGCGATGGCGTGCACCTGTACGAACTGCGCTCGCGCGGCCCGGGCGGCGGCAGCGGCGGGCTGTTCGGCAGCAGCGGCGCCAGCCTGCACACCAAGGCGTTCATGATCGACGACCAGCGTGGTTTCGTGGGCTCGTTCAACCTGGACCCGCGCTCGGCCTACCTCAACACCGAGATGGGCGTGTTGTTCGACGATCGTGAGCTGGCTGCGCAGCTGCGCGGGGAGTACCTGCGGCTGGCCGATCCGAAGCAGAGCTACTGGGTAACGCTCGACAAGAACGACCAGGTGCGCTGGCTGGATCGGGCAGAACAGCCCCCTGTGCTGCTGGACCGTGAGCCGGACACGTCCTTCTGGCAGCGGGCCAGCGCGCGCGTGATCAGCTGGTTGCCGTTGGAATCCCAGCTTTAGGAGCAGCCACGCAGGGCGTGGCGCTACCAGCAGCGCAATCGTCCTGCACACGTAACGGTTCGTAGCGATCAGACAGGACGATCCTGCATCACCCGCCTGCCCATTCGTCCGCTTCCAGCGTTTCCACGGCGCGCCCGTGCAACCGGCGCCAGATCCACTGCAATGCATGCGCCTGCGTGCCCTGCAGCTGTTCCAGCAGCGCCAGCGCCTGGGCCTGGCTGATCCGGCCATGCCGGCACAGCAGGCTGGCCGAGGCCGCCGCGCGCGCGAAGCACAGGCTGGCGGCCAGGCCACCGCCGGTGGCGTCAGCCTCGCGCAGCAGCGCTTCGTGCACCGACGGCGGCAGTTCCCAGGCGGCGGCAATGCGGCTGGCCACCGGCAACGTCCATGCATCCAGCAGCGCACTGGCCACCGTGGGCGACGGGACCACCGCCTGCTGGTGGGCGGCGTCCAGCAGGTGCCGCATCACCAGCGCCGCGCCCAGGCCCTGGGTCAGCCCCATCCATTGCGCGGCAAAGCCATCCTCATGCGTGACCAGGCGGGCATGGTCGGCCGCTGCCCGCGAGGCCAACAGCGCGTGCTCCCAGACCACGCTGCCGAACTGCGGGAAGGCCTCGCTGTGCAGTTGCATCACCGGCTGTACCAGCACCGCGCTGATGATCTGGCGGATGCCGTCAGTGCCCACCAGCGTGACCGCTCGCTGCAGGCTGTCCACTGGTTTGGCCTGCAGCCGGTACGCCGGGCTGTTGGCAATGCGCAGCAGGTTGCCGGTCAGCACCGCGTCCTGGCCGATGATCGAGGCCATGCTGCGGGCCGAGGCGTCGCTGTCGTTCACGGTCTGGATCAGCTGGGGCAGCAGTTGCGGCCGGCGCGGCAGGTGCCGGGTCGACCAGTCCTGCGCCTCCAGCCCCGCCGCGACCGCCCCCAGCAACGCGTCGTCCTGCGCGCCCGTTGTGCGCGCACTGCCGGTGCCTTGCAGCAGCGCCAATGCATGCAGGCCGGCTTGAAGTACCTCACCCGCGTTGCCTTTGGAGGGCTCTGCGAGGGCAGCCTCCTGCGGCTGCGCGCGGCGCCGGCTGCCACTGCCCTCCGGTGCGGCGGCTGCACGCGCCGGGCGGCGATACAGCCCCCAACCCAGACATCCAGCAACCAGCGCGCCGGCCGCCCCCGCCAGGATGACCATCATCGGCCCGGGCCCTTGCCAGCGCGGCACCACACCCGAATTGTCGCCACTGCACCCACGTGTTCCGTCCTGGCTTGCCGGTACCGCGCACCGTTGCCACGGCATCGGCCCGGAACGGGGCAACTTTAGCGCTGGCTGGTCACCGGACCCTGACAACACCGTCCGGCGGAATGCACTAGAATGGCGCCGCGCGACCCGTCCTGCCGAACCGACGACGTCGCTTTTTTTGTTTTGCATCCCATCTTTTGCTGGTACGTTCACCGGCGTTGGCTGCCGTTCGAACCATCGGAGTCACCATGTTATTTGAAACCCTCGAAACGTCCGGTCATGAACAGGTGGTGTTCTGCCACAGCCGCGATGCCGGTCTGAGGGCCATCATCGCCATCCACAACACCACCCTTGGCCCGGCCCTGGGTGGCGTGCGCATGCGCCCCTACGCCAGCACCGATGACGCGCTGGCCGACGCGCTGCGGCTCAGCCGCACCATGACCTACAAGAACGCGTTGGCCGGATTGAACGTGGGCGGCGGCAAGGCGGTGATCATCGGCGACCCGCGCAAGGACAAGACCGAGGTGCTGTTCCGTGCCTTCGGCCGCTACGTGGACTCGCTGGGCGGGCGCTACATCACTGCCGAGGACGTCGGTACCGACGTCAATGACATGGAAAACATCTACCTGGAAAGCGAGTACGTCACCGGCGTGCACCAGGTGCATGGCGGCTCGGGCGACCCGGCGCCGTTCACTGCCTACGGTGCGTTGCAGGCGTTGATGGCAGCCATGCAGCACAAGCTCGGCCACGAGGAAGTGGGCAAGGTCAGCATCGCCGTGCAGGGCCTGGGCCACATCGGCATGGAACTGGTGAAGCTGCTGCGCGATCGCGGCGCCAAGCTGTTCGTCACCGACCTGGACAGCGCCCTGGTCGAGCGTGCGGTGACCGAGTACGGCGCAGAGGCGGTCAAGCCCGATGACATCCATGACGTCAACGCCGATGTGTTCGCGCCGTGTGCGATGGAAGGCGCGATCAATCCGCAGACCTTGCCGCGGTTGAAGTGCAGGATCGTCTGCGGTACCGCCAACAATCAGCTGTCCAGCCCGGAGATCGGCGATGAGCTGCATGCGCGCGGCATCCTGTATGCCCCGGACTATGCGGTCAACGCGGGTGGGGTGATGAACGTGTCGCTGGAAATCGACGGCTACAACCGCGAGCGGGCCATGCGCCTGATCCGCAGCATCTACCACAACCTGGGCCGCATCTTCGCACTGTCCCAGCAGGAAGGCATTGCGCCGCAGCGCGCGGCCGACCGTATCGCCGAAACACGCATCCAGTCGATCGGCAAGCTGAAGATGCCGTTGGGCCGGGCCACGCCGCGCCTGGGTACGCTGCGCGGCGGCTGAGCCGGCCAGCGGGTGGAATGAAGAAGGGCGCGATGATCTCGCGCCCTTCTTCATTGTCTGCGGCGGTGTCCGCCGCGGGTGGATCAGAACGCTGCGGAGTAACGCAGGGCCACCTGCCTCAGGTCGCCACGCGGGCCGAAGCGCTGGTCATAGCCGAACGACAGCTGCGAGTTGCGCGTCAGCCAGGACTGCACCGAAAGGCCGAACAGGCCGCCAGAACGTGCCGGCTGCAGCCCGGCAACGGGTGCCCATGCGTCGACGCCAACGAAGCTGGCGTCGAATGCCAGGCCATCGCTGGACAGCGTCTGCTGCCATTCGGCATAGCCGCGCAGCGACCAGCCACGCAGACGCGTTTCCGCACGAAGGCCCGCCAGCGCCTGGCTGCGGCTCGACGAGCGGCTGTCGGCACGCAGGCCGAATCCGAAGCCGCCGTTTTCGCTGAAGCTGTCGCTGTCCAGACGCGCATAGTCCGCGCCGAGGTAAGGCGTCAACGATGCCGCAGCGCCGCCGAAGCGGTAGCCCGATTCCACGCTGGCGGTGCTGAAGTCGCCGCCGTAACGGGCGTTGACCCCGTACTGCCCCGCGCCCAGCAACAGCTGGCGGTCGATCTCGCGGGTGAACTGGCCTGCACCCAGCTGCGCCAACGTGTAGGCCGCACCGCTGTTCCAGCCGGCGTACAGCTGGGCCTGCGACTGGCGGTCACGACCGCTGTCGCTGCCCCAGTCGCGGCTGCTGTTGCTGCGGGTTTCGCCGAAGGCAAAGCCCATCACGCCGTTGCTGCCCAACGCCATGTCCTGGCCCATCATCCAACCCTGGGTCTGGAAGCCGCTGCCGGCAAAGCTGCCCTGCCCGGCCTCACCCAACGCACTCTGCCAGGCGCCGCTTCGATGCGGCGCAGCCGACACCACGTCGAAGCGCGTCGACAGCGCGCGGCGATTCATGTCCAGGTTGTCGAAGGTCATGCCGTTGGCCAGGCTGTGCGCCTTGCCCGACAGGCTCTCCAGGCTGGCCTGCAGACCGGCCGCGCCCTGCACCCGCTGCAGCTCGCCGGCCGCGTCTGCGAAGCCCGACGCACTATTGCCCGTCCCGGCATCAAGCAGACCAAACGCCTGCTCGACGCGGACGGCCGATGCGGTCGAGACGGCATTGAGCCCTGCCGACGTTGCAGCAGCGCTGACGTCGACCCGATCGATGTTCAACCACGCCGTGCTGGCATCGTAGGAGAGCGTAGCGTCCAACAGCACCACGTTGCCGAGATGGGAGTAATCTTCGAACTGGCCACTCAGGCCCTGGCCGGCAACGATCAGCGCCTGGCGGGTCCCGTTCTGGGGAACGTAGCCAGGAACCGCCCGGTCGATGACCACGTGACCACCGTTCAACGTCGCCTTTCCGGTCACCTGCAGCGCCTCCGCGCCCAGGGCGGTGCTGAAGAAGCCACTGATCTCATTGGTGTAGTCGCCCTCGATGACGGCGTTGATGCCCCCCTCGAACATGTACAGCGAACCGTTGTTCACCACGTTGCCGGTGATCCGCGGGGCGCCGGGGCGGAACTGCAGGCCGCCGCCGTCGATCTGCACGTCGGAGGTCAGCGAGGCTCCGCCACGCAGCGACAGTGCGCCCTGGAGGATTTCCGTCTGGCCCGTGTAGGTGTTCTTGCCGGTAAGGACCAGCGTTCCCGCGCCCAACTTCACCAGCCCGCCATCACCGCTGATGTCGTTGCTCCACACGCTGCCGGAGGACGCGCCCGGTACGGTGACCACGGCATTGCCCCAGTCGAATCGGCCCGGGCCGTTGATGGCCTTGCCCACGTTGAGCAGACCGTAGCCGAACACGCTGTCCACGCCGGCTGCCCCCAGATCGGTGGCGGTCCCGAGCAGCGTCTGCCGCACCTGGTCATTGGTGAAGTACGGGTACTTCTGCCAGACCAGCGCGGCCGCACCGGACACCAATGGGGCCGCATACGAGGTGCCGCCGCCCCAGAGGTAGCTGGGCGCGCTGCTGGTGGTGCTCTGCGGATCGACGAACACCGCCTCACCCGGTGCGGCCAGGCAGTAGTTGGCGGCCACGCCACAGGCATTGGCGTAGGACGCCAGGGTGCCGGGCTGATTGGAATTGATCGCGGTCACGGCCAGCCACCCACGCTCCAGATCAGCCGCCGGCCGGGTATCGTTCGGCCCCGGCTGGCTTGGCAATGCCGCCATGCTGGAGGGATTGGGCTTGCTTTCATTGCCGGTGGCAAACACCACCAGGCCGTTGCTGGAAATGATGAAGTTCCGGTACTCGCCCGCGATCGGGGCGGTGGCGCTCGGGTTGGTCCAGTACAACCCGCCCCACGAGTTGTTCATGATCTTCACACCGTCGCTGACCAGCGCCTGGTGCACCACTTCAAGCCCCAGCGCGCCATCGACCTGGTTGCCGTTGCCGGTACCGTCATCGACCGGTGCTTTGTCGGCGATGATGCGCGCCGACACGATCTGCGCATCGGTGGCGACGCCCCCCGGCCAGTTGCCGACCGCGCGGCCGGCGGCAAGCGACGCCACGGTGGTTCCATGCCCGACCACGTCGTCCACGGCCAGGTTGTTGGCGCCCGGATCAATGTAGTTGTGACTGGAGATGACCCTGCCGGTCAGGCTGGGATGGGCGCGGTTCACCCCGGAATCGACCACGCCGATCTTGACCCCCGCGCCGGTAAGACCTTGCCGGTCCTTGCCATTGATCAGGGAAAGATGCGCATCGATTGCCGGCTGGGTCGGCTTCTCCGTCGGCGGCGTGACCGGAGGCCCCACCACCGGCGGTGCCACAGGCGGCACGATCGGCGCCACCGGCAGGTCCCCCCGGGTGTTGCCGCCACCGCCGCCGCCACATGCGCTCAATGCCACGGCCAGCGCACCGGCCAGCACGTTCCTGCTGAATACTGCCTGCTTCATCCCTGCTCCCCATTACGTAATTGAAACCACGCGCGGCGTCCTGCCTGGCCGGCCGACACCGGTGGTAAACCCCGACCCTCTATACTGGGCCCCCCACGCAGTCTGCCGGGAAACGCGCCGCCATACCATGCCCTGCGTTCCCATTTCGTAAAATCGCTCACGCAACAAACGAGATTGCCATGTCCAACATTGTCATCGCCGCTGCCAAGCGCACCGCCATCGGTTCCTTCCTCGGCCAGTTCAACGGCGTGCCCACCCCGACCCTGGGCGCCACCGCGATTGCCGCCGCCCTGGAACAGTCCGGCGTGCCGGCGGCGGACGTCTCCGAAGTGATCATGGGCTGCGTGCTGCCGGCCAACCTGGGCCAGGCACCGGCCCGCCAGGCGGCAGTTGCCGCGGGGATTCCCTACTCCACCGGCGCCACCACCCTGAACAAGGTCTGCGGTTCGGGCATGAAGGCCATCATGCTGGGCCATGACCTGATCAAGGCCGGCTCGGCCAGCATCGTGGTCGCCGGCGGCATGGAATCGATGTCCAACGCACCGCACCTGCTGCCCAACTCGCGCACCGGCAACCGCTTCGGCAATTTCCAGGCGGTCGACCACATGGCCCATGATGGCCTGGTCAATGCTTACGACGGCAAGGCCATGGGCGAATTCGCCGAGTGCGCGGTGGACAAGTACCAGGTCAGCCGCGAGGAACAGGACGCCTACGCGATCGAATCGGTTCGCCGCGCACAGGCCGCGCAGGCCGCAGGCGCGTTCGACGACGAAATCGTCGCGGTGAAGGTCGCCGGTCGCAAGGGCGACGTCGAATACCGCCAGGACGAACAGCCCGGCCGTTCGGACATCGCCAGGATTCCGACCCTGCGCCCGGCCTTCAGGAAGGACGGCACGGTGACTGCCGCCAGCTCTTCGAGCATTTCCGACGGTGCCGCCGCAGTGGTGCTGCTGTCCGAAACCGACGCTACTGCCCGTGGCCTGCAGCCGCTGGCCCGGATCGTGGCCCATGCCACCCACTCGCAGGAACCGGAATGGTTCACCACCGCACCGATCGGCGCCATCCACAAGGTGCTGGAGAAGGCCGGCTGGAGCCTGGACCAGGTGGACCTGTTCGAGATCAACGAGGCGTTCGCCGTGGTCGCCATGGCGCCGATCCGCGAACTGGGCCTCGACCCTGCAAAGGTCAACGTCAATGGCGGCGCCTGCGCCTTGGGCCACCCGATCGGTGCCTCCGGCGCACGCCTGGTGGTGACGCTGGTCAACGCCTTGCGCAAGCGTGATGCAAAGCGCGGAATTGCTACACTGTGCATTGGTGGCGGCGAAGCAACGGCTATCGCCATCGAATTGATTTGATTGATTTTAACACCCGTTTCGCAAAACTGAATGCGGGACCGCTTGACAGCCCAACGTGGCTTGTCATCATGTTGCCGGGCGCGCAATAGCGCGTTGCCTAATCTAACGACGAGGATTCACACAAATGAGCATCAACAAGCTGCTGATCGCAATGGCCCTGGGCCTGGCTCTGACCGCCTGCTCGAAGCAGGAACAGGCTGCTGACGCCGCCGCTTCGGCCAACGAAGCTGCTGCCGACGCCCAGGTCGCTGCCGACCAGGCCGCTGCTGCTGGCGCCCAGACCGCCGACGCTGCCCAGGCTGCTGCCGACACCGCCACCACCGCTGCTGACGCTTCGGCTGATGCCGCTGCCCAGGCTGCTGGCGCTGCCACCGACGCTGCTGCCGGCGCTGCCACCGACGCTGCCAAGGCCGGTGAAGCCACCGCCGAGCAGGCCAAGGACGCTGCTGAAGAAGCCAAGAAGTAATAACTTCTTTCTTCATGCAAGTCTGAAGAAGCCGCTGGTTCGCCAGCGGCTTTTTCTTTGGCCTTCACGGACGGGTGAATAGGATCTGGCTTTCCCGAGTCCCTTTGGAGAGCGCCATGAAAATCCGATCGATCACCCCCCCACTGATGGCCGCCTCCCTGGTACTGGCACTGGCTGCGTGCAAGGGCCCGGAAGCCGAACAGGCACGCCAGGACGCGGCGCAGGCCGCTGAGAGCGCCAATGCCGCCGCACGTGAAGCCGTGGACAAGGCCGCCGCCTCTACCCGCGACGCCGCCGATGAGGCCGCCGCCGCGTCCGGCCAGGCCGCTGCCGACACCCAGCAGGCGCTGGACCGCGCGGCTGCCGCCACGTCCGAAGCCGCCGGCGAGGCCAGCACCGCCGCCCGCGATGCTGCCGCGCACGCCAGCGACGCTACCGCCAACGCCGCAGAAAAAGTCGCCGACAAGGCCCGCGACGTGGCCGACGATGCCAAACAGAACGCCGACGCCGCCAAGCGCTGAGCGACCCATGCGATGTTGCGCCAGGCAGCGCCCGGCGCAACATCACGCGTAGTGCCAGGCCCTGCCTGGCAACCACGTACCGCTTGCGATCAAGGCAACGCCCGCGCCATCACCGCGCCAAAATCCACCTCATCCGGCAGCGTCCCAAACGCCGCACCATGCACACCGCCCAGCCGCGAGCGCACGAATGCACCGGCAACCGGGCTCTGCGCCCGCAGCAGCACCGCGGCCTGCAGCAGCAGCGCCAGACGCTCGGTCACCACCCGCGCCTGCGCTTCGGATGGCGTGGCTGCCAACAGCCCACGCAACGACTGCAACGCGCGGTCGTAGTCGGCATCGCGCCCGGCCACCGCGTCCAGTTCCGCATCAAGCACCGGCAGCACGTGCGGCTCGCGTCCCAGCGCGCGCAGCACGTCCAGGCACTGTATGTTGCCGCTGCCTTCCCAGATCGAGTTCAACGGCGCCTGCCGGTACAGGCGCGGCAGCATCGATTCTTCGACATAGCCGGCGCCGCCCAGGCACTCCTGCGCCTCGTTGACGAACACCGCCGCGCGCTTGCACACCCAGTACTTGCCCACTGCCGTTGCAATGCGTGCGAAGGCGGCTTCCTGCGCATCCTGCGGCGCCCGGTCCACGGCGCGGGCCACGCGCATGGCGAAGGTCGTGGCCGCTTCGGATTCGATCGCCAGGTCGGCCAGCACGTTGGCCATCAACGGGTGCTCGCACAGGCGTCGCCCGAAGCTGCTGCGATGGCGGGTGTGATGCAGCGCCTGCGCCAAGGCCATGCGCATTTCCGCCGCTGCGCCCAGCATGCAATCCAGCCGCGTCATCATCACCATGCCGATGATCGTTGCCACGCCCCGCCCTTCGGCGCCGACCCGTCGGGCCCAGGCGCCGCACAGTTCGATTTCGCTGGACGCGTTGGACCAGTCGCCCAGCTTGTCCTTCAGCCGCATCAACCGGAATGCGTTGCGGTTGCCGTCGGCCAGGCGCCGCGGCATCAGGAAGCAGGTCAGCCCACCCGGCGCCTGTGCGAGCACCAGGAACGCATCGGACATCGGCGCGGAGAAGAACCACTTGTGCCCCACCAGCGCATAGCTGCCATCGTCGCGCAGTTCGGCGCGGGTCGTGTTGCTGCGCACATCCGAGCCGCCCTGCTTCTCGGTCATGCCCATGCCCAACGTGATGCCGGCCTTGTCGGCGATCGGCACGTCGCGGGGATCGTAGACCGCCGCAGCCGCTTTGTCGGCCCATTCGGCCAGCAGCGGATCCTGCTGCAGCACCGCCACTGCCGCATGCGTCATGGTCAGCGGGCAACTGGTGCCGGCGTCGGCCTGGTGGTGCAGGAAGCTGAGCGCCGCGCGGGCCACATGTGCGCCGGGGCGGCCGTCCTGCCACGACAATCCCGCCACCCCGTGGCGCTTGGCCAGCTCCATCAGCTGGTGATAGGCCGGGTGGAACTCCACCGTGTCGATGCGATGGCCCTGGGCATCGTGCGTACGCAACCTCGGGCGGTCGCGGTTGGCATCGAAGCCCAGCCGGTAAAGGGTGTCGCCGGCTACGCCGCCATAGGCCTGCAGGGCATCAATGAACGCAGCGCCCCCTTCGCGCTGCACCGCCCCGGTCAATGCCACATCGTCGGCCCACAGGTTGCGGCCAGCAAACGGGGGCGGCTGGTTGGCCACCTCATGGGTCTCGAATGCAGGTAGTACAGAGGACATCATGCAGGCCTCCTGGAGGACCCGATGATTCTGCCGCATCCGCATGCGGCGCGCAGCCGGCTCATCCGCTCACGCCGACGTCAGCGCCTCCATCAACAGGATTTCCGGCGCATCGGGGTTGACGCGCACTGGACATCGCTGCACGTCAGCCAGCATCGAACGCGCTGCGCTGCGGATGCGCGCGTGGTATTCGGGGGCGGCATGGGTGATCAGGCTGGTGACATGGAAGTCGAAGACATCTTCCATCACATCCGGCTGATCCTCATGGAGCATCTGCAGCAATCCGCGCAGCTTGCGGATTTCAGAATCGAGGACATCGGCCGGAAACAGCATGTTCTTCTCCATGAGGGCAACAGCAGTGTTGTGCCACAACGGGAGTGACTCTGCTGTCAACGCCTTCCATTCAGGCGTTCATCGCGTCGACAAAGCCCGCAGACAGCCCCAGCTTGCCCCACCAGCCCTGCTGGGTGCCACTGAGCACGCGCAGCATGTGGCCGCGCCCACCCGGAAGCTTCCCCATTGGCTGGAACAGCACATCGCGCGCCTGTGCCAGCAGATCGCGTTCGGATTGGAAAAGCGGGGTAAGCCAGCGACTCCAGAACTGGTAGATGGCCACGTGCGCGCTGCGCTGGGCCTGGTAGGCCTGCAATGCTGCGCCCGTTGCATCGTGCGCGCGCAGCGCATCGCGCAGCGCCAACGCGTCCATCAGCGCCATGTTCACGCCCTGCCCCAGCTGCGGGCTCATGGCATGCGCCGAATCGCCGGCCAACACCAGCCGGTCGCGGTGCCAGCGGGTCATCACGGCATCGCGGTAGCCGGCACGCGCAAGCTGCACGCCCTCGCGCACGTCCTGCAGGCGCAGGTGCGCCTGCGGCCACAGCGCGGCAATTTCGTCCAGCCAGCGCGCCATGCCGTCGCGTTCCCATTGCGCGAACTGCGCGCGCGGCAGGCTCCAGAAGAAACTCAGGCGCGGCTGCGCATCATCCGGCCGTGTGCCCACCGGCAGCAGCCCGATCATCTTGCGCGCCGCCACGTAACGCTGCCGCAGTTCGTCGTGGTGCGGCCAGTCGCCGCGCGGCAGCAGGCACCACAGCGCGCCCCACGGATATTCACGGTCCAGCCGCGTGCCCTGCACCAGGGTGCGCAGCGACGATGCCGAACCGTCGGCGGCAATCACCAGGTCATACGGACCATGCCAATGCCCCCGGGCGTCGCGCACACGGCCGGTGGCGGTGTCCACATCGACGATGGCGGTATCCGGCTGCAGGTTGCCCGGGTGTTCCCAGGCCTGCGCCAGCAACGAGAACAGCGCACCCCGCTGCATGCCGATGCCATGCAGGTGCGCATGCAACGCGGAGTAACGCATGTCCATGACCGCGCGCCCGCAGGGGGTCTCGCCGTAAAGCCGGCGTACTGCCGCGCCGTGCTGCAGCACCTGCGGCAGCAGGTCCATCTGCCACAACACGTCCAGCCCGCTGGGCTGGAGCAGGAAACCCGCGCCGACCGGACCAGGCGTGGCGGCGCGCTCGAATACGTGCACATCGTGATGGTCACGTGAAAGAAGAATCGACAGTGCCTGGCCTGCGGTGCCATAGCCGACGATGGCGATGGTGCGTTTTTTCATCTGACGTCCTGTCCGGCGTTAAAAAAAACCCCGCCGAAGCGGGGTTTTCAATGCGCAGTGGTAGAAATTACTCTACAGCCGGCACGATGTCCGAGGCCTGGGCGCCCTTCGGGCCCTGGCTCACCTCGTAAGTGACCTTCTGGCCTTCCTGCAGACTGCGGAAGCCCTTGGAGTTGATCGCGGAGAAGTGCGCGAAGACGTCAGCGCTGCCGTCATCCGGCGAGATAAAGCCAAATCCCTTGGCGTCGTTGAACCACTTGACGGTACCGTTCGGCATGGTAATGCAAGACCTTCTTCAATGAATGGGTGGTGTACGCTCAACCAGCGCACTGGCGGAGTATGCAAAGCTTGTCATGCAATGACAATCACCCGCGTGCCAATTCGCCAATCAGTTCCGGCAATCCGGCCGAAGCCGCGTCAACATTGGCCAGTACTTCGGCCATCGTGATCTCGTCGCCATCGCCACAGCCGGCGGCCCAGTTGGCCACGATCGCCAGGCAGGCGTAGTCCAGCCCCAGCTCGCGGGCCAGGCCCGCTTCGGGCATGCCGGTCATGCCGACCAGGTCGCAGCCGTCACGGCGCATGCGCGCGATTTCCGCATTGGTTTCCAGCCGCGGCCCCTGCGTGGCGCCATAGCAGCCGCCGTCCTGCAGGCGCACGCCGGTGACCTTTGCCGCCGCCAGCACCTTGCTGCGCAGCATCGGCGTGTAGGGGTGGCCGAAATCCACGTGCAGCACCTCGCTGCCCGGCTCCTCGCTGAGCGTGGAGATGCGGCCCCAGGTGTAATCGATCAGCTGGTCCGGGCAGGCCAGCACGCGCGGGCCGAAATGTTCGGTGATGCCGCCAACGGTGTTGAGCGCCAGCACCCGCGCGGCACCAATTTGCTGCAACGCAGCAAGATTTGCACGGTAATTGATCTTGTGCGGCGGCAGCGAATGGCCTTCGCCATGCCGGGCCAGGAAGGCCACGCGCTGGCCGAGCAGCGTGCCGACCCGGATCGGGCCGGACGGCGTGCCGTAACGGGTTTCGACCGCGTGGCTGCTCACATCATCGAGCTGGGCCAGCGTGTACACACCGGTGCCGCCAATCACGGCCAGGGCGATATGTTCCATGGGCGCTGCTTATTCCTTCATCGCGTAGATGGCCGGCACGCCGCGCAGCGCTTCGTTGACGTCCATACCAAAACCAAACACGTAGCGGTCCGGCAGTTCGACGCCCGCGTAGTCGGCCTTGACGTCCGGCAGCGCGCGGTCGTGCTTCTTCACCGTCAGCGCGGCGATGCGCACGTCGGTGGCGCCCTGCTCCAGGCACCAGGTACGCACGCCCTGCAGGGTAAAGCCTTCGTCCAGGATGTCATCGACCAGCAGCACGCGGCGGCCGAACAGCGAGGTGGCCGGCTTGTGCTTCCAGACCAGCTCGCCGCCGGTGGTTTCACCGCGGTAGCGGGTGGCGTGCAGGTAGTCGAACTGCAGGTCCTGGCCGCGTGCGCCCAGCTCCAGCGCCAGCTGGCCGGCGAACGGCAGCGCGCCGTGCATGATCGACAGGAACAGCGGGACCTCGCCCTGGTAGTCGGCCGCGATGGCATCGGCGATGGCCGCGATGGCCGCGTCGATGGTGGGACGGTCGACCAGCAGGTCGGCCTGGGCCAGGGCCTGGGAAATGGTGAGGTTGGGCATCAGACGGTTCTTCCAAGGGTGTCGAGCAAACGGGATTGGGAGGTGCCATGGCGGGCATCGGCCAGCAGGCCGTCCCAGCCAAGCGCGCCACGGCCGATCAGACCGAGCAGCGCAGCAGTATTGAGCGGGCGGCCGTCGACCGCCTGCAGCGCGTCGTCGACCAGTTCCGGGTGGCAGACCAGCACCACGTCGCAGCCTGCGTCCAGGTGCGCATGCACACGCGCCTGCACGCCACCGGCGGAGAACGAAGCGGCCATGCCGATGTCGTCGGAAAACACCACGCCGCGGAAGCCCATCTCGCCACGCAGGATCTGCTGGATCCAGCGCGACGAATAACCGGCCGGTTCCGGCGCAACCTGCGGGTAGACCACATGGGCCATCATCACCGCGTCGGCGCCGGCATCGATACCGGCCACGAAGGGAACCAGGTCCAGCGCGCGCAGCGCGTCGAGGTCACGCGGGTCGCTGGCGGCGGCCACATGGGTATCTTCCAGCACGCTGCCGTGGCCGGGGAAATGCTTGAGCGTGGCGGCCATGCCGACGCTGTGCATGCCCCGCACGTAGGCGCGGGTGAACGCGGCCACCACCTGCGGGTCGGCGCTGAAGGCGCGGTCGCCGATGGCGCGGTTGCCACGGCCCAGGTCCACCACCGGGGCGAAACTGAGGTCCACGCCACTGGCGCGCACTTCGCTGGCCATCAGCCAGGCATGCTGTTCGGCCAGGGCCAGGGCGGCATCGGGGTCCTGCGCGTACAGCGCATCGAAGCCCTGCAGCGGCGGCAGCGCACTGTAGCCCTCACGGAAGCGCTGCACCCGCCCGCCTTCCTGGTCCACGCAGATCAGCAGCGGGCGCGGCGCGGCGGCGCGGATCGCGGCCGACAGCGCGGCGACCTGCTGGCGCGAGGCGAAATTGCGCTTGAACAGGATGACGCCGGACACGGCATCGTGCTGCAGCCAATCGCGTTCCTGGGCGGTAAGTTCGGTCCCGGCAACGCCGATCACGAGCATGGGTCGATCTCCAAATCAGGGCGCCGTGATGGCGCACTGCCGCATTGTCGCAGAAGCCGTGTGTGGGAGGCCACGGGCTGTGAGCGCCCGCATTCATGACCGAGGGGCGGGGTACCACGCAGCCACGCAGGGCGTGGCTCTACCGGAATTCACCAGCGGGTGTAGGGGTTGGCGGCCAGGGCCAGGTTGTAGTAGCAGACCTGGTCGGTAACTTCCTCGCCGACCCAGTCGGGCAGAGCGATGGCCTGGTCGGCCTGCGCCAGTTCTACCTCGGCCACCACCAGCCCGGCATTGTCGCCCAGGAATTCGTCCACTTCCCACACCAGCCCACCGTGTTCGACCAGGTGTCGGCGCTTGTCGATCAGGCCGCCCACGCACAGCGCGAGCAGCGCGCGCGCGTCGTCGACCGGGATCGGGTAGTCGAATTCCTGGCGGGTGTGCCCAATCTCGCGCGATTTCATGTTGAGGAACGCCGCGTCGCCCTGGATGCGCACCCGTACCGAGGCCTGCTGGGCGCCGCTTTCGATCGAGGCGGTGTCGTTGATGTAACCCTGCGCCATCGGAATCACCGCGTGCGCGGCGGCGCGCCAGCCATCGCCGGTGACCAGGAACTTGCGCTCGATCTCGATGCCCATCTCAACGCTTCTCGAAGACGGCGATGCTTTCCACGTGCGCGGTGTGCGGGAACATGTCCATCGCGCCGGCCGAGACCAGGGTGAAACCCTGCTCGTTGACCAAGTACCCGGCATCGCGGGCCAGTGAACCGGGATGGCAGCTGACGTAGACGATGCGCTTGAACTGCTTGAGCGGCAACTGCTGCAGCACTTCGATCGCACCCGAACGCGGCGGATCCAGCAGCAGCTTGTCGAAGCCCTGGCGCATCCACGGGGTCTGGCGCTGGTCCTGGGTCAGGTCGGCGGCGAAGAACTGCGCATTGTCCAGGCCATTGCGTGCGGCGTTCTCCTTCGCCCGCGCGACCAGCCCGGCCTCGCCTTCCACGCCCACCACTTCGCGCACGGTGCGCGCCAGCGGCAGGGTGAAGTTGCCCAGGCCACAGAACAGATCGAGCACGCGCTCGTCCGGGCCGGCATCGAGCAGGTCGAGCGCCAGGGCGATCATTTTCTCGTTGAGGTTGGCGTTGACCTGGATGAAATCCAGCGGGCGGAACGCCAGCTCCACATTCCACGGTGCCAGCCGGAACGACAGCGGCACCTCACCGGGCACCAGCGGGTGCACCGAATCGACGCCGTCCGGCTGCAGGAAGATGGTAAAGCCGTGTTCTGTACCGAATGCCGCCCAGGCGGCCTTGTCGGCATCGCTGAGCGGCAGCATGTGGCGGATGGTCAGCACGATGGCATCGTCGCCGGCGATGAACTCCACCTGCGGGATGTTGCGTTTGCCGTCCAGCGTTTCGATGAACGTGGACAGCGCCGCCACCTTCAACCCGATTTCCGGGATGACGGTCAGGCACTGGCTCAAGTCGGCCACGAAACGCGGGTCCTGCTCGCGGAAGCCGACCAGGGTCTTGTCCTTCTTCTCCACCCGGCGCACCGAGAAGCGGCCCTTGCGGCGGTAACCCCAGCTCTCACCCACCAGCGGCGGCAGCACGGTGCCCGGGCTGACATGGCCGATACGGGTCAGGTTGTCGAGCAGCACGCGCTGCTTGGCCACGATCTGCCGGGACTCCTCCAGGTGCTGCAGCACGCAGCCGGCACAGACGCCGAAGTGCGGGCAGCGCGGGGTCACCCGCTGCGGCGAGGGCTGCAGGACCTCCACGGTCCGCGCCTCGTCAAAATGGCGGTTGCGGGCGGTCGGTTCGGCCCGCACCACCTCGCCCGGCAGCGCGCCGGAGATGAAGGTGACCTTGCCGCCCTCGCCTTCACGGCGGGCAACGCCCCGGCCATCATGGCTGAGGTCGAGGATGTCGGTCTGGAACGGGGTCTTGTCGAGGCGGGAGCGGGATCGGGCCACGTGGCAACAGGCTGCGGGCAAAAGGGTGCGTATTGTCGCAGATACGCACCGCGAGCTGCCGCGAGGACCCGCCAGGACGCCTGCAGGCCGCCATATCGTGTTTAATATGCGCACAGCTGACATGGAGGCAGCCCCCAATGCAGATGACCCCGAGGGTTCCCATGCCCCGATTCCTGCTCGTCGAGGACGACACCATCAGCCGCGGCTTTTTCCGGGCCGCGCTGGAGACCCTGCCCGCGCAGGTAGAGACCGCCGATTCGCTGGCCAGCGCCCTGGAACGGGGGCGCCGCAGCGAACACGACCTGTGGCTGATCGATGTGAACCTGCCGGACGGCAACGGCAGCGAACTGCTGCGTGCGTTGCGCGCGTCGCGGCCGGACACGCCGGCACTGGCCCACACAGCCGATGGCGACACCAGCATCCATGCCCGTCTGCGTGATGACGGTTTCAGCGAAACCCTGGTCAAGCCGCTCAGCCGCGAGCAGCTGCTGCAGGCCGTGCGCCGTGCGCTGGTCAACAGCCCCGGCAGCGCAGCTCCGGCGGCAACGGGCGGCAGCAACGAGGTCGAACGCGAGGACTGGGACGAAATCACCGCACTGGCCGCCCTGAATGGGCAACGCCATCACCTGATCGCCCTGCGCGAGCTGTTCCTGGCCGAGCTGCCCGGGGTACGCGACGCGGTGGCCCAGGCGGTCCAGCAGCACGATGTGGGCACCTTGAAGGGCCAGCTGCACCGGCTCCAGGCCAGCTGCGGCTTCGTCGGCGCCGCCCGCCTGGCCCGCGCGGTACGCCAGCTGCACCAGGCCCCCGAATCCAATGGCGCCCACACCCAGTTCCGCGCGGCCGTCGAATCCCTGTTGCATTGACGGGACGGCGTAGGGGCACGCCATGGGGGGCGCGAATCACCGTCGGCGCGCCAGATCCTCCAGCATCTCCCATGATTTCAGGCCGCGTCCGCCCAGGTGGTGCAGCAGCACCGCGCGCATGCCGCGACGCAGGCTGGCCAGGTCGTCGGCCCCCAGCAGCCGGTCTTCGGCCAGCGCCAACAGCGCACTCCCGGTCGCCGTCCCCCGCCGAGGATCAACCCCGCGCTCGCTCAACAGCCGCCGCGGCCCTTCCAGCGGATCCAGCTCATAGCGGGCGGCCGGGTCGATCGGCTCGCCATCGCTGCCGTGCGCCAGATCGAAGCCAAATCCCAACGCCTCCAGCAGATCGCGTTCAAACCGCCGCAGGGTCCAGGCCAACGGCTCGGCGGCCGCCAAGCGCTGGCGCACCTGCCCGTAATGGTCGTACAACTCGGGCAGCGGGTCCTGGCGGGGCGCCAGCCGCATCACCAGTTCGTTGACATAGAAGCCGGCCAACATGGCATCGCCGGTCAACCGGGGCGCGGCGTCCAGCGCTTCGGCCCCGCGCAGCTGGGCCAGTTCGCCCCGCTGCACCGCCGTCAGGCGGATCCACTGCAAGGGTTGCAGCGCGGCGCGCAGCGCCTGGCTGCGCGGGCTGCTCACCCCTCGGGCCAACACCCCGATCCGCCCATGCTGCTCGGTCAGCACCTCAACCAGCAGGCTGGTCTCCCGCCAGGAGCGGGCATGCAGCACGAAAGCCGGTTCGTCGTCGATACGCATGGCCAGGGGCGTCGAGCGGCAACCCTGCCGGGTTTACTCGTAGCCGAACGCCTTCAGCGCGGCCTCGTCGTCCGACCAGCCTTCGCGCACGCGCACCCAGGTTTCCAGGAACACCTTGGCGCCGAACAGGCGTTCCATCTGCATGCGCGACTTGGCGCCGATGTCCTTCAGGCGGGTACCGCCCTTGCCGATCACGATCGCCTTCTGGCCTTCGCGCTCGACCCAGATCACCGCACCGATGCGCAGCAGGTTGCCGTCTTCGACGAAGCGCTCGATTTCCACCGTGGTGGCATACGGCAGCTCTTCACCCAGCTGGCGCATCAGCTGCTCACGGACCAGTTCGCCGGCAAGGAAACGCTGGCTGCGGTCGGTGATTTCGTCTTCGCCGAACATCGGCGGGGCCTCGGGCAGCAGCTTGAGCAGGTCGCGCACCAGCGCTTCCAGGCCGTTGCGCTTCTGCGCGGAAATGGGGTGCACGGCCGCGAACGTACGGCCTTCGGTGACCTGCTGCAGGAACGGCAGCAGTGCGGCCTTGTCCTTCAGGCGATCGACCTTGTTGACCACCAGCACTACCGGAACACCGGCGTCGCTGAGCACGTTGAACGCCAGGGTGTCTTCCTCGTCCCAACGGCCGGCCTCGATCACCAGCATGCCGGCGTCCACGCCTTCGAGCGAGCCGCGCGCGGCGCGGTTCATCACCCGGTTCATGGCCCGCTTCTGCACGCGGTGCAGGCCAGGCGTATCGACCAGCACCAGCTGCCCTTCCGGGTAGCTGGCAATGCCCAGCAACCGGTGGCGGGTGGTCTGCGGCCGGTTGGACACGATGCTGACCTTGGCGCCGACCAGGGCGTTGGTCAGGGTCGACTTGCCGACGTTGGGGCGGCCGATGACGGCCACGCTGCCGCAATGATGGGGGGTTGCTTCGCTCACTTGGAATCCAGTTGCTCGAGGGCGGCTGCAGCCGCCTGTTGTTCGGCCAGCCGTCGCGAGGCACCTTCGCCTTCGGTGCTGACAGCGGGATCGGCTACGCCGCAGCGTACCCGGAAGGTCTTGGCATGATCGTCGCCTGATTCTGACACCAATTCGTACAGCGGCAACGCCTTCTGTCGGCCTTGCAGCCATTCCTGGAGGCGGGTCTTGGGGTCTTTTTCGGGCTTGCCGGTCGCTGGCAACGCCTCCATGGAGGGGCCGAACCAGGGCAGCACCACCGCCTGGCAGACCGCAAAGCCTGCATCCAGGTAGATGGCGGCCACTACCGCTTCCAGGGCGTCGGCCAGGATCGAGTCCCGCCGATGGCCACCGGATTTCATTTCCCCCGGCCCCAGGATCAGGCGTTCGCCCAGCTCCAGGGTGCGGGCGATCACCGCCAGCGCACCTTCGCGCACCAGCTCGGCGCGGGCCCGGGTCAGCGCCCCTTCGTCGGCCTTGGGCCAACGCTGGTAGAGGGCTTGGGCAACCATCATGTTGACGATGCTGTCGCCAAGGAATTCCAGCCGCTCGTTGTTGGGCGTGCCGGCGCTGCGATGCGTCAGGGCCTGCTGGAGCAGGCCCGGATCCTGGAAGGCGTGACCAATGCGGTCACCACGTTGAAAAGTGTTATTCGGCACCGCTGAGGGTCAATTCCTGGTGTGCATCAAATTTTCCAACCACGTCGAGGTTGCCCACCAGCGGGCGACGCACTTCGTAGTTGACCTTCATGTTCCAGCCGCCGCTGACGCGTTCGAACTTGACGTTGGCCGGCTTGACGTTCTCCGAATAGCTGATGTCCAGCCGGCGGAAGAACATTTCCTGTACTTTGCCCGGCTCCATGTTGGCCACCCCGGGTTCCTTCGCCACGCCCTTGAGCGCGGTCTTCACTGCATAGAACTCCGAGTACATCGGGAACAGTTTCATGCCGATGTACAGGCCGAACCCCACGATGCACAGCACGACCAGGAACGAGGTCAGGGTCATGCCACGCTGCATCTTCATCGTCTTCATTGCGTTCTCCCCAGATACGCGTTTGCCATGGAATCAGTTGATGCCGGTGCCGATGCGGGACGGTTCGAAGCCATCCCTGCAGAACCAGCCCGAGCAGTTCAGCCAGATCAGGAAGGCCTTGCCACGGAGATTTTCCTCCGGCAGCAGGCCCCAGAAGCGGCCATCATCGCTGTTGTCGCGGTTGTCGCCCATCACCAGGTACTTGCCCGGCGGCACGGTCCACTGGCCCTCGCCACGCGGGTAATCGGTCTCCAGCACGGTATGGGTGCGGCCCGGCAGGTGCTCCACCAGCAGCGAGGCACCCTCCCCCTGGCCACGATGACCCGCATACAACCCCTTGTTCTCGTACTTGAGCGGGGTGCCATTGAGGATGACGCCATCGCCCTGGAAGGCGACCTCGTCGCCCGGCACGCCGATCACGCGTTTGATGAAGTTCTCGCCCTTGTTCGGGTCGTTCTCCGAATGGCCCGGGAAGTGGAACACCACCACGTCGCCGCGGGCCGGCTCGCCGATCGGGACGATCTTGGCGTTGTTCAGCGGCAGGCGCAGGCCATAGGCGAACTTGTTGACCAGGATGAAATCGCCGATCAGCAGGTTCGGCATCATCGAACTGGACGGGATCTTGTACGGCTCTGCAATGAAGCTGCGTACCACCAGCACGATCGCCAGCACCGGGAAGAACGCCCGGGAGTAGTCGACCAGCACCGGCTCGCTGTCCAGCAGGCCGGCGCGCGCGGCGCGGCGTTTGGCGAAGTACAGCTTGTCGGCCAGCAGGATCAGGCCCGAGGCCAGCGTCAGTACGACCAGCAGGATTTCAAACAGTTTCATGCGGTGTCCTTGGGAACGGGTGCCTTACTTGTCCATCTGCAGCACGGCCAGGAAGGCTTCCTGCGGAATCTCCACGCGGCCCACCTGCTTCATGCGCTTCTTGCCTTCCTTCTGCTTCTCCAGCAGCTTCTTCTTGCGCGAAACGTCGCCACCATAGCACTTGGCCAGCACGTTCTTGCGCATGGCCTTGACCGTGGTGCGGGAGATGATCTGCGAGCCGACGGCGGCCTGGATGGCCACGTCGAACATCTGCCGCGGGATCAGCTCCTTCATCTTTTCACACAGCTCGCGGCCGCGCCGGTCGGCATGGCTGCGGTGCACGATCAGCGACAGCGCGTCGACCTTGTCGCCGTTGATCAGCACGTCCACGCGCACGAACGGACCGGCATCGAAACGCACGAAGTGGTAGTCCAGCGAGGCATAGCCGCGGCTGACCGACTTGAGCTTGTCGAAGAAGTCCAGCACCACCTCGGCCATCGGCAGCTCGTAGCTGATCTGTACCTGGCTGCCCAGGTAGTTGATGCCGATCTGGCTGCCGCGCTTTTCCTCGCACAGCTTGATGATGTTGCCGATGTACTCCTCGGGGGTGAGCACGTTGGCGCGGATGATCGGCTCGCGGATTTCATCGACCATGTTCACCGGCGGCAACTTGGCCGGATTGTCCATGTTGATGATCGTGCCGTCGGTCTTGAGGACCTCGTAGACCACCGTCGGCGCGGTGCTGATCAGGTCCAGGTTGTACTCGCGCTCCAGGCGCTCCTGCACGATTTCCATGTGCAGCATGCCCAGGAAGCCGCAGCGGAAACCGAAGCCCATCGCCTCGGAGCTTTCCGGCTCGAAACGCAGCGCGGCGTCGTTCAGGCGCAGCTTGTCCAGCGCTTCGCGCAGGTCCGGGTAGTCCTCGGCGTCGACCGGGAACAGGCCGGCAAACACGCGCGGCTGCATTTCCTGGAAGCCGGGCAGTGGCTTGGCGGCCGGATCGGCGGCCAGGGTCAGGGTGTCGCCCACCGGGGCACCGTGCACGTCCTTGATGCTGGCCGTGACCCAGCCCACTTCACCGGCACGGAGCGCCGGCAGCACTTTGCGTTTGGGGGTGAACACGCCGACGTTGTCGACCTGGTGGTTGCGGCCGGTGGACATCACCTGCAGCTTGTCGCCGGCCTTGATCTGGCCCTGCATCACGCGCACCAGCGAGACCACGCCCAGGTAGTTGTCGAACCACGAGTCGATGATCAATGCCTGCAGCTTGTCGGTATCGCGCGGCACCGGCGGCGGGATGCGATGCACGATCGCCTCCAGCACGTCCACCACGTTCAGGCCGGTCTTGGCGCTGACCGGCACCGCGTCGGTGGCGTCGATGCCGATCACGGCTTCGATTTCAGCCTTGGCGCGCTCGATATCGGCGGTGGGCAGGTCGATCTTGTTGATCACCGGCACCACTTCCAGGCCCTGTTCGACAGCGGTGTAGCAGTTGGCCACCGACTGCGCTTCCACGCCCTGGGCCGCATCGACCACCAGCAGCGCGCCTTCGCAGGCGGCCAGCGAGCGGCTGACTTCATAGGAGAAGTCGACGTGCCCGGGGGTGTCGATGAAGTTCAGGTGGTAGGTCTGCCCATCTTTGGCCAGGTACGGCAGCGACACCGACTGGGCCTTGATGGTGATGCCGCGCTCACGCTCGATCGGATTGGAGTCGAGCACCTGCGCCTCCATCTCGCGGGCCTGGAGGCCACCGCAAAGCTGGATGATGCGATCGGCCAGCGTGGACTTGCCGTGGTCGACGTGGGCAATGATGGAGAAGTTGCGGATGTTCCGCATCGAATCAGAGGACATAGGTGGCGGCGGCGCGTCGCGTCGTCAGGATAACGGCACATTATCGCATGGCCGACCCCTCCCCGCGTGCCGGGTAGCCAAATACGACCGGGCCCGCCGAAGCGGGCCCGGAAACGCTGCGGTGGCGGGGCTTACTGCCCGGTCTTGACCGCCACGAAGGCGCTGTTGCCGCTGGCACGGATCAGCAACATGACCACGTCACCCTTCTTGTAGCTCCCCAGTGCCTTGTTCAGCGCGGCCACGCTGCCCACCGGGGTGCGCCCGACCTGCAGGATCACCATGCCCGGCGACAACCGGGCATCCCGGGCGCCCTGCCCCTTGACCTGGGTGATCCGCACGCCCTCGCCCGATTCAAGCCCGAGCTGCTGACGCTGCGACGCGGTCAGGTCGGCCACGTCCAGCCCCAGCAGGGCATTGGCACCCACCTGCGGGGCGGCGTCCGGCGCCGCCGGACCGGCGGTACCGCGCGCGGCATCCTCGGCCAGCTCGGTCAGGGTGGCCGTGATCTCACGCTCGCGGCCGTCGCGCAGCACGCCCAGGCGCACCTTGCTGCCCGGCGGCTGTGCACCGATCAGCGGCGGCAGGTCGCTGAAGGTGTTGATCGCGGTGCCGTTGACCGAGCGGATCACATCGCCCACTTCCAGTCCGGACTTGGCTGCAGCGCTGCCGGGGACCAGCTCGTTGACCAGCGCACCCCGGCTGTCGGGCAGGTTGAAGCCCTGCGCCACGTCGCCGGTGATGGCGCCGACGATCGCGCCGAGCTGGCCACGACTCACCCGCCCGTTCTTCTTGATCTGGTCGACCGCGCCCATGGCCAGGTCGATCGGGATCGCGAAGCTGATGCCCATGTAGCCGCCCGAGGCGGAGAAGATCTGCGAGTTGATGCCCACCACTTCACCGCGGGTATTGAGCAGCGGACCGCCGGAGTTGCCCTGGTTGATGGCCACGTCGGTCTGGATGAACGGCACATAGCGCTGGTCCTGGCCACCGGTGCTGCGCCCGACCGCGCTGACCACGCCGGCGGTGACCGAGTGGTCCAGGCCGAACGGCGAGCCGATCGCGACCACCCACTGACCCGGCTTGAGCGTGTTGGAATCGCCCACGCGCACGGTCGGCAGGTTCTTCGCATCGATCTTGAGCAGGGCCACGTCGTACTGCTGGTCGCTGCCGATGACCTTGGCGGTGAATTCGCGGCGGTCACCGAGCTTGACCTTCACTTCGCCGGCGTCGGCCACCACGTGGTGATTGGTCAGCACATAGCCGTCGGGCGAGATGATGAAGCCCGAACCCATGCCACGGCCGCGGATGCTTGGGCCTTCATCGTCGCCACCGGGCTGGCCCGGCATCTGGAAGTCGGGGCCGAAGAAGCGGCGGAAGAATTCGGGCATCTCATCGTCGCCCGGACCCGGACCAGGACCGGCGCCGCGCGCCTGGCGGTTGCTGCGCACGATGGTGGTTTCGATATTGACCACGCCCGGGCCGACCTGCTCGACCAGGTTGGTGAAGTCAGGCAGGCCGCTGACCAGCGGTGCGGCCGGCGCACGCGGGGTAGCGGCGACCGTCGAGGCAGCCGGCGCGGGTGCCTGGGCGCAGGCCATCAGCGGAAGGGTCATGGCCAACAGCACCATGGCATGCGTACGGATACGGGCGGTCATCAGACTCGAGCCTCCGGGTCAGGGATCATCAGGGAGAGGGGCGCGCTGCACCGAGGTGCAGCGCCTGGATGGAAGAAAGGGATGCAGGATTCAATCGCGCTGGCGACGTGCCGGCGGCGCGTCGGCCGCGTCATCCTGCAGACGCGGTTCGAACGGATAGAACGCCGCCTGCGGCTCCTGGGTGGAGAAGCTGGCGTTGAGCGCACCGTTGCTGCCCAGGGTCGAGCGCGGCCACGGCCGGGCCTGCAGGTTGGCGGCATCAACGAACGGCAGGGAACGGGCACCGATCGCCGGCACGACCGGGGTTGGCGCCGGCGCGCTGGCCACCGCACGCACCGGTTCGGCGCTGCGGCTGGCCACGCTGCGCGCGGCCTGCTGGGTACGGGTGGCACTGGTTCGGCGTGCGTTGACCGCTGCGGCCGGCACGGCGGCCACCGCCAGGGCGGCATCGGCCACCACGGTGGGGTTCAACGGCGCGCGCGGCGGTGCCGGCGGCAGCTGCGCCTGGCTGGCAATGATCGTGATGGGCGCATCCGGCGGCAGCTGCCCAGGCAGCTGCTCGCGGCTCATGAACAGTGCAATGGCAGCCACCGACGCCGCCAACGCGGCACCGCCGCCCCACCGCAGCAGACTGCCACGGCGTTCGCGCGGAACCGACGTTGCAGCCAGCAGCACCGGTGCCGGCTCGGCGGCCACGACGAGCTGGATACGTTCGGCAAAGCCCAGCGGTGCCGGCGCGCAGGCCTGCCCGCGCAGCACATCGCCGAGCAGTTGCCAGCGCTCGTGGCAGCCGGACAGCGCCTCGTCATGTTCCAGCCGGCGCAGCAGGAAACGCGCTTCTTCCAGCGGCAGCTCACCGTCGACCAGTGCCGACAGCTGCTGGCGGTGGTGGGCATCGAATTTGTCAGGCATCTCGTGGTTCATACGCGGCTCTTCTCGCGGGTGGCGCTGCCGACATCCAGCAGCGGCCGAAGTTCAGTGTCGATCGCCTCGCGGGCGCGGAAGATCCGCGACCGCACGGTGCCGATCGGGCACCCCATCTTCTGCGCGATTTCCTCATAGCTCAGGCCTTCAACCTCGCGCAGGGTGATGGCCGATCTCAATTCTTCCGGCAACGCCGATACCGCCTTCATCACCGTCTGCTCCAACTCCTGGCGCATCAACTCGCGTTCGGGCGTGTCGGTGTCGCGCAGGCGGGTGCCGCTGTCGAACAGTTCGGCGTCCCCGATGTCGATGTCATCGGTGGGCGGGCGGCGGTTGTGGGCGGCGAGATGGTTCTTGGCAGTATTCACGGCGATCCGGTGCAACCAGGTATAGAACTGGGCGTCGCCGCGGAAACTGCCGATCGCGCGGTACGCGCGGACGAACGTATCCTGGGCAACGTCCTGACATTCACTCCAGTCGGCGATGTAGCGCCCGATCAACGCAACGATCCGATGCTGGTACTTGCGCACCAGCACATCGAACGCCGCGCTTTCGCCGCGCTGCACGCGCCGGACCAGCTCCAGGTCCAGCTCCTGTGGTGTTTCAACCTCGGCCATGGGGGGCCGCACTCCTGTCAGCCCAACCGACGTCGGGCAATGAGACTGCCAATCCCGGGAAAAGTTCAGCGCCGATCACCGCACGCCGTACCAGCTTTTAACCACCGTTCCGTTAAGGTTCCAGATCACGGCCATGAACCGGGTCCTCCCTACCCCCCAGCTATTGGGATTTGACGGGGAGGAAACAACCTCTGGATCATAGCCCCCTTCTCCATACACAACCGGATGGAACGCTCCCATGCTTTCAGGCTTCGATGGGCTCCGCTTCTCACATTGGCACCCCGAGATCCGTGACGATGGTGTCGTGGTGCTCAGCCTCGACCGCCACGACAGCAGCGTCAATGCGATGTCGCAGGACGTCCTGCTGGAACTGGGTGACCTGATCGAACGCCTGGCGCTGGATCCGCCCAAAGCGGTGGTGGTGCAGTCGATCAAGCCGGCCGGGTTCATCGCCGGTGCCGATCTGAAGGAGTTCCAGGCGTTCGACCGCCGCGGCACGGTCAACGACGCCATCCGCCGGGGCCAGACCACCTACCAGAAGCTGGCCGAGCTGCCCTGCCCGACCGTGGCGGCCATCCACGGCCATTGCCTGGGGGGCGGCACCGAGCTGGCGCTGGCCTGCCGTTACCGCGTGGCCTCCAACGATCCTTCCACCCGGATCGGCCTGCCCGAGACCCAACTGGGCATCTTCCCCGGCTGGGGTGGCAGCGCCCGCCTGCCGCAGCTGGTCGGCGCGCCCGCGGCCATGGACATGATGCTGACCGGCCGCAACCTGTCGGCATCGGCCGCCCGCAACATCGGCCTCGTCGACAAGGTCGTCGCACCGGCGGTGCTGCTCGATACCGCCGTGGCGTTGGGCCTGTCGGGCACCACCCGCCCGTTCAGGCAGCGCCTGACCGCCTGGGCCACCAACACCTGGCTGGCGCGCAGGATGCTCGCCCCGCAGATGGCCAAGCAGGTCGCCCGCAAGGCCAAGAAGGACCATTACCCCGCGCCCTACGCGCTGATCAACACCTGGGCCCGCACCGGTGGCAGCGGCATCCAGGCCCGCCTGGACGCCGAACGCCGCGCCGTGGTCAAGCTGGCCGGCACCCCCACCGCGCGCAACCTGATCCGCATCTTCTTCCTGACCGAGCGCCTGAAGGCGCTGGGCGGCAAGGATCACGGCATCCGCCACGTGCATGTGGTCGGCGCCGGCGTGATGGGCGGCGACATCGCCGCGTGGTCGGCCTACAAGGGCTTCGAGGTCACCCTGCAGGACCGCGAGCAGCGCTTCATCGACCCGGCCATCGAACGCGCCCAGGCGCTGTTCGCCAAGAAGGTGCGCGACGAGAGCAAGCGCCCCGCCGTCGCCGCCCGCCTCAAGGCCGACCTGGCCGGTGACGGCGTGGCCGTGGCCGACCTGGTCATCGAAGCCATCATCGAAGACGCCGAAGCCAAGCGTGGCCTCTACCAGACGCTCGAGCCGAAGATGAAGGCCGATGCCCTGCTGACCACCAACACCTCCTCCATCCCGCTGGTGGAACTGCGCGACCACATCCAGCGCCCGGCCCAGTTCGCCGGCCTGCACTACTTCAACCCCGTCGCCCAGATGCCGCTGGTGGAAATCATCCACCACGACGGCATGGCCCCGGAAACCGAACGCCGCCTCGCCTCCTTCTGCAAGGCCCTCGGCAAGTTCCCGGTCCCCGTCGCCGGCACCCCCGGCTTCCTGGTCAACCGCGTGCTGTTCCCGTACATGCTCGAAGCGGCCACCGCCTACGCCGAAGGCGTGCCCGGCCCGGTCATCGACAAGGCCGCCGTCAAGTTCGGCATGCCGATGGGCCCGATCGAACTGCTCGATACCGTCGGCCTGGACGTCGCCGCCGGCGTCGGCAAGGAACTCGCCCCCTTCCTCGGCCTGCAGATCCCCGCTGCCCTGCAGACCGTCGAACCGGGCAAGCGCGGCAAGAAGGATGGCCAGGGCATCTACAAGTGGGACAACGGCCGCGCCCAGAAGCCCGACATGCCCGCCAACTACCAGGCCCCGGCCGACCTGGAAGACCGCCTGATCCTGCCCCTGCTCAACGAAGCCGTCGCCTGCCTGCACGAAGGCGTGGTGGCCGACGCCGACCTGCTCGATGCCGGCGTGATCTTCGGCACCGGCTTTGCCCCGTTCCGCGGCGGCCCGATCCAGCACATCCGCGCCACCGGCGCCGATGCGCTGGTGGAACGTTTGAAGGTGCTGCAGCAGCGCCACGGCGACCGTTTCGCACCGCGCCCGGGTTGGGATGCGGCGGTGTTGCGTGAACCGGTGATCTAGGCGCAGCGGGATCGCGCCAAGAGCAGCCGGGCAGAGCCCGGCGCTACAAAACGCCACCGCGAGGTGGCGTTTTGCTTTTGCCGGTGCCTTCACCGTGGCCACCCGCCAAGTATCGAAGGGTCGGCGGGGGTGGGTTTGTGGGGGCATGAGCCGCATGGATGCGGCGACTGAGCTTACATGGACGTACTTGCAGCGTCCCCCACAAACCCACCCCCGCCGGCCCAAAACAGTGAAACCTGCAAACCAAGGCTTTGGAAACGAAACAACCTGTTACCCGAACGGGCCATGCAGCAGATGAAACACCGTGCCATCCTTTCGACCTGTCCCCGCCAACGAGAAAGCCCGCATGACGACCATCATCGCCCCGCGCGTCCATGACATCGGCGGCCTCGAAGTCCGCCGCGCCGTGCCCAGCATCCAGGCCCGCAGCGTCGGCCCGTTCGTGTTCGTCGACCAGATGGGCCCCGCCGTCATGGCCCCCGGCGCCGGCATCGACGTCCGCCCGCACCCGCATATCGGCCTGGCCACCGTCACCTTCCTGTGGTCCGGCGCCATCGGCCACCGCGACACCCTGGGCTCGGACCAGGTCATCCGCCCCGGCGACGTCAACTGGATGACTGCCGGCCGCGGCATCGCCCACTCCGAACGCACCCCGCCGGTCGAACGCGAACACGACCACCCCATCCACGGCATGCAGACCTGGGTCGCGCTGCCGAAGAACTTCGAAGAAACCGACCCTGCCTTCTACCACCACGCCGCCGCCACCCTGCCCCAGCAGCGCCGCAACGGCGCCTGGCTGCGCGTCATCGCCGGCCGTGCCTATGGCGAAGAATCCCCGGTCAAGGTATTCGCCGACACCCTCAACGTCGCCATCGACCTTGAGCCCGGCGCCGAACTCGACCTCGACACCGGCCACGTCGAACGCGCCCTCTATATCCTCGAAGGCGACGCCCAGCTCGACGGCGTGGATCTTCCCGCCCAGCACCTGATCATTCCCGAAGCCGGCGCCCGTGGCCGGTTGCGTGCCAAGACTCCGTTGAAGGCCATGCTGCTCGGTGGTGAACCCCTGGACGGACCGCGCCACCTCTGGTGGAACTTCGTGTCCAGTTCCAAGGAACGCATCGAGCAGGCCAAGCACGAGTGGGAATCGGGGGAGTTCGGCACCATTCCCGGCGACGACAAGGAATTCATTCCGTTGCCGGAGTACTGAGTACGCGCTGCATCATCCGATTTCCGACGTGATTCCCCCTGGGCATCCGCGTGGAGATCTTCAATGAGCATGAGCAAGCGTGTGGCCGCCGAGTTCCTCGGCACCTTCTGGCTGGTTCTCGGCGGCTGTGGCAGCGCCGTCCTCGCAGCGAAATTCGGCGGGGATGGCAACCCGCTGGGCATCGGCTTCCTCGGCGTCGCCCTGGCCTTTGGCCTCACCGTACTGACCGGCGCCTACGCGTTCGGCCATGTCTCCGGCGCCCACTTCAACCCCGCCGTCAGCGTCGGCCTGTGGGCCGGGGGACGCTTCCCCGCGCGCGACCTGCTGCCCTACATCGTCGCCCAGGTGCTGGGCGGCCTGCTGGCCGGTTTCATCCTGCTGCAGATCGCCTCCGGTGCGCTCGGCTTCCAGATCGACGGCAGCCAGGCCGGTGCCTTTGCCAGCAATGGTTACGGCGCACTTTCGCCCGGCGGCTACAGCGTCGCCGCCGCGTTCCTGTGCGAAGTCGTACTGACCGCCATGTTCCTGGTCGTCATCATGGGTGCCACCCATGGCCGCGCCCCGGCCGGGTTCGCCCCGTTGGCCATCGGCCTGGCCCTGACCCTGATCCACCTGATCAGCATCCCGGTCACCAATACCTCCGTGAACCCGGCCCGCTCCACCGCCGTGGCCGTATTCGCCGGCAGCGGCGCGCTCGGCCAACTGTGGCTGTTCTGGCTGGCCCCGCTGCTGGGCGGCCTGATCGGCGGCATCGCCTACAAGTGGATCGGCGCCGAAACGCCCCCTCGGTAACCGGGTTCAGAATCATTTGAAACGGTTATTTGAAGATCCGGTCACATTCCGTTAAGGTCGAAATCACCAGACCGTCACCTGACGGGTCCTTCCGGTACGCGCATGGGGCATGCGCAGCACATCGGCCAGGGAACGCTTGGCCACCGGAAGCGCCCGCAGGGGACGGCACGGCTACTTGCACACTTGGGGGAACGCATGAAGATCCTGCACGCCTTGATATTCCTTGGACTGTCACTGACGGCCGGCATCGCCTCGGCGCAATCCGTGGCCAAATGTCCGGCCCTGCCCGAGACCAGCGGCCTGCAATGGCAGGAACAGGTCGAGCCCAGCTTTGTGCTGTGCAAGGCCAGCACCGCCGAAGGGCGCGAGGTCATGACCCTGATGCTCTCCGGGCGCGACCCGAACATTCCGCTGGAACGCCCGCTCCGTCAGGAAAAGGGCGCGTTCGCCGGCGAGTCGTTGTACTGGTACCACCCCGATCTTGGCGGACAGCAGCCGCCGGGGTATGCCACACGCCGGGTGACCGTGGTCAAGTTCGACAAGAACCGCTACGCCCAGATTTCCCTGTACGCCGGCGACGCCAGCGAGCTGCGAACGCTGCAGACGATGTCGCAGAGCATGAACCTCAATCCTTCGGCGGTTGCCGCCGAACGGTGATCTACGGTAGCGCCGGCCGTTGGCCGGCCAACGGCCGGCGCTACCGGGTTTCAGAAGCGGCCTTCCTGGAAATCGACGAAGGCCTGCATCAGTTCCTGCCGGGTGTTCATCACGAACGGGCCGTGGCGCATGACCGGTTCACGCAGCGGCCGGCCGGCGACCAGGATCAGCCGCGCACCGGCTGCACCGGCGCGCAGTTGCAGCCGTTCGCCGCCGCCCAGAACCGCCATCTCCTGGCGATCGAGCGGACGCGCGTCCTCGCCCTCGCCGATCGTCAGCGCGCCTTCGAATACATAGGCAAACGCGTTATGGCCTTCCGGCAGCACGTAGTCCCAGCCGGTGTCGGCATCGAGCTGCACATCCAGGTACAGCGGATCGGTAGCCGGCTGCACGATCGGGCCGACCGTGTCGCCCACCTGCCCGGCAATCACCTTGACCTGCACGCCCGGCGCCGGCTGCGCGACCGGAATGCGGTCCGGCGCGAACTCCTGGTACTTCGGGTCGGTCATCTTGTCGCGCGCAGGCAGGTTCACCCACAGCTGGAAGCCACGCATCTGCCCCGATTCCTGTTCGGGCATTTCCGAATGCACCAGCCCGCGCCCGGCGGTCATCCACTGCACGCTGCCCGGGGTCAGCAGGCCTTCGTTGCCATGGTTGTCCTTGTGCCGCATGCGTCCATCGAGCATGTAGGTCACGGTCTCGAAGCCACGGTGCGGGTGGCTGGGGAAGCCGGCGATGTAATCCTCGGCGCGGTCGGTGCCGAATTCATCCAGCAGCAGGAACGGGTCCAGGTCGGGCAGCGACGGGCCGCCGATCACCCGGGTCAGGCGCACGCCGGCACCGTCGGAGGTAGCCATGCCACGGATGGTGCGCTGCACGCGCACCGGGGTTGAGGTGCTCATGTTGACTCCGGCGAAAGGAAGATGGATACAAGATGGGTGCAGCCCCTGGAGGCGCCAACCGTCATGCCCGCAACCGATTGTTCCAAGCGTGGTGTTTTGTACCTGTGTACGACCAAAGTACTAGCGGCAAGCCTCCGCACGCGCATTGACCCGGTCACTGCCAGAGCGGACCCTTACGGAGTTCTTCAGGGAGACGCAATCTCATGAAAGGTTTTTCCAAGCTGGGTTGGGCGGCGCTCGCGCTGCTCGGCGCATTCTGTCTTGGCACCGTCGCATTGCGGCGGGGCGAACACATCAACGCGCTGTGGATCGTGGTCGCCGCAGTCTCCATCTATCTCATCGCGTATCGCTTCTACAGCCTGTTCATCGCCGACAAGGTGATGCAGCTCGATCCCACCCGGGCCACGCCCGCGGTGATCAACAACGATGGCCTAGATTACGTGCCGACCAACAAGCACGTGCTGTTCGGCCACCACTTCGCGGCCATCGCCGGTGCCGGCCCGCTGGTGGGCCCGGTGCTGGCGGCGCAGATGGGTTACCTGCCCGGCCTGTTGTGGCTGGTGGTGGGCGTGGTGCTGGCCGGCGCGGTGCAGGACTTCATGATCCTGTTCATTTCCAGCCGCCGCAACGGGCGTTCGCTGGGTGACCTGGTGCGTGAGGAAATGGGCCAGGTGCCCGGGACGATCGCGTTGTTCGGCGCCTTCCTGATCATGATCATCATCCTGGCGGTGCTGGCGATGGTGGTGGTGAAGGCCCTGGCCGAAAGCCCGTGGGGCATGTTCACGGTGATTGCGACGATGCCCATCGCGATCCTGATGGGCATCTACATGCGCTACATCCGTCCGGGCAAGATCGGCGAGATTTCGGTGGTGGGGTTGATCCTGCTGCTGCTGGCGATCTGGTACGGCGGCAAGGTGGCGGCCGACCCGGTCTGGGGCCCGGCGTTCACCTTCACCGGGATCCAGATCACGTGGATGTTGATCGGCTACGGCTTCGTGGCGTCGGTGCTGCCGGTGTGGCTGCTGCTGGCCCCGCGTGATTACCTGTCGACGTTCCTGAAGATCGGCACGATCGTGGCGCTGGCCATCGGCATCCTGATCGTGATGCCGGAGCTGAAGATGCCGGCGCTGACGCAGTTCGCGGCCAGCGGCGATGGTCCGGTCTGGAAGGGCGGAATGTTCCCGTTCCTGTTCATCACCATCGCGTGCGGTGCGGTGTCGGGCTTCCATGCGCTGATCGCATCGGGCACGACGCCGAAGCTGCTGGCCAATGAGCGCCACATGCGCTACATCGGCTACGGCGGCATGCTGATGGAATCGTTCGTGGCGGTGATGGCGCTGGTGGCGGCCTCGATCATCGATCCGGGCATCTACTTTGCGATGAACAGCCCGGCGGCGGTGATTGGCGCCGATGCGGTATCGGCGGCGCACTACATCACCACGACGTGGGGCTTCACGATCACGCCGGAGCAGCTGGAGGCAACGGCGGCGGCGATCGGCGAGCCGACGATCCTGCACCGCGCCGGTGGCGCACCGACGCTGGCGGTGGGTATCGCGCAGATCCTGCACCAGGCGATTCCGAGTGGCAGCAACGCGATGATGGCGTTCTGGTACCACTTCGCGATCCTGTTCGAGGCATTGTTCATCCTGACGGCGGTGGATGCGGGTACGCGTGCGGGCCGCTTCATGCTGCAGGACCTGCTGGGCAACTTCATTCCGGCGCTGAAGAAGACCGAATCGTGGACGGCCAACATCGTTGCCACGGCGGGCTGCGTGGCGCTGTGGGGCTACCTGCTGTACACGGGCGTAGTGGATCCGTTCGGTGGCATCCAGACGTTGTGGCCGCTGTTCGGCATTTCCAACCAGATGCTGGCGGGTATCGCGCTGATGCTGGGTACGGTGGTGCTGTTCAAGATGAAGCGCGACCGCTATGCGTGGGTGACGGCGGTGCCGGCGGTATGGCTGCTGATCTGCACGACGTATGCGGGGCTGATCAAGATCTTCGACAGCAATCCGGCGCAGGGTTTCCTGGCGCAGGCGCACAAGTACCAGGATGCGATCGCCAGCGGCACGATCACGGCGCCGGCCAAGACGCTGGGGCAGATGCAGCAGATCGTGGTGAACGCGTATGTGAACACGGGACTGACGGTGCTGTTCCTGTTCGTGGTGTTCTCGATCCTGGCCTATGCGATCAAGACGATCGTGGTGGCACGCCGCACGCCGCAGCGTACGGATCGTGAGACGGAATACGTGGCGCTGCAGCCGCACCAGATGGCGGACCTGTGATGAGCACGGGTCTGGTTCCGGTCGGGCAGTACCAGGCGCACCGCCGCATCTGGCGGCGCCTGGTGCAGACGGCACGTCTGTGTTGCGGCATTCCCGACTACGACAACTACGTGCGGCACGTGCTGGAGAAGCATCCGGACCGCACGCCAATGGACTACAAGACGTTCTTCCGGGAACGTCAGGAAGCGCGTTACGGCGGCCGCAATGGGGGGCGCTGCTGTTGATCTCTGGTTGTTGATGGCTTGAAAACAGAAAAGGCGGCGCATTCGCGCCGCCTTTTCTTTTGGCGCTGCATTTCTGTCGGGTATGGCGGGGCGCCGGTGGGCCCGCGGGGGGCGCCGTAAACCCATCCATGGGGCTTGGTCGCCGCATCCATGCGGCTCACACCCCCGCAAACCCACCGCCGCCCCGCCATCCACAGTTCCCTGATGACGGAACGAAAAAGCGGTAGCGCCGGCCGTTGGCCGGCTCTCGCGATGCTGATCGGATCCTTACGTTCCGGCCATCCATTTAAGAATCAGGCCCGTTACATACGCCAATCCGGTGCCGGTGGCGTACCCCACGGTGCCCAGCAATACGCCGACGGGCGCCAGGCTGGGATGAAACGCCGCTGCCACCACCGGTGCCGATGCCGCTGCGCCAATGTTGCCCATCGAGCCGATGCCGAAGAAGAACAGCGGCGCTTTGACCAGCTTGGCGACGGTCCACAGGACGAGAATGTGGGTCAGCATCCAGATCACGCCGAGCAGGAACAGCCATGGGCGATCCAGCAGCGAGAGCAGGTCCATCTGCATGCCGATGCAGGCGATCAGGAAGTACAGGAACACGGTGCCCAGGCGGGATGCGCCTGCCGATTCGAGCCTGCGTGCGCGGGTGAAGCTCAGGCCGAGGCCGAGCAACGTGGAGAGCAGGACCACCCAGACGAAGGTGCTGTCGAGGCTGAACTGGCTGGCCCAGCTGACATTGCCTTTGAACCACGCACTGAGCGGGGCGGCGATGGCGTGGGCCAGGCCGACCCCGCCCAGGGCGACGCCGACGATCAGCATGAGGTCAGTGAGGCTGGGAATGCGGGCGTTCTGGGCCTCGTAGGCGCTGATGCGCGCTTTCATTTCGTCGATGGCGCGGGTATCGGCCCCGTTGCGGGTGTCGATCTGCTGCGCACGGTTGGCGAGGAACAGCAGGACGGCCATCCACAGGCTGGCGCAGGCGACGTCGACGACGGCGAACTGGCCGAAGGTGGTGGCGTCGGTGCCGAACACTTCGCGCATGGCGACCATGTTGGCGCCGCCACCGATCCAGCTGCCGGCCAGTGCGGCCATGCCCGCCCAGGTATCGCCGGCCATGGTTTCGGGGTGGATCCAGGACATCAGCTGGAACGACACTACGGCGCCGAGCATGATGCCGAAGGTGCCGGCGCAGAACACGATGAGCAGCTTCGGGCCGAGCTTGAGGATGCCCTTGAGGTCGATGGAGAGGGTGAGCAGGACCAGGGCGGCGGGCAGCAGCACGTCGCGGGCGATGGGGTTGTAGAGGGCGGTGTTGTGCCCGTCGATGAGGCCGGCGGTGTTGTAGATGGCAGGGATGAAGTAGCACAGCAACAGTGCGGGCACCCAGGCGAAGATTTTCTTCAGCAGGGGGGTCGGGCCGCTGGCGGCCCAGAAAATCAGGGCCAGGGTGGCGGCGATCAGGCCAAGGCCAACGATGTCGTTGGTGATGAGGGCAGTACTGGGTTCGGTCGGCATGCGATCCTCTGTCGATCGAAAAGGCAAAAAAAAGCGCCGCATGAGGCGACGCTTTCCTGAGCTTAACATTGTCTTCACTGCGCGCCACGTTGCGCTGCCGCGTGGTCAGGCCTGCGGCAGCGAGGCGCTCAGATCGAGGATGATGCGGGTACCACGCGGTTCGCTCTGTTCGATGGTGAGTGCCCAGCCGAGGTGTTCGCACAGGCGGGCAATCAGTTCCAGGCCGATGCCGCTCTGCCCGTTGCGATCACCGCGGGCCATGCGCGCGTAGACGGCGGCGATTTCTTCCGGGCTCATGCCTTCGCCCGGATCCTGCAGGGTGACCACGGCACGGTCGGACACGTTGATGGTGATGGTGCCGCGGCCACTGTTTTCGATGGCGTTGCGCAGCAGGTTGCCGATGGCGGCCTGGACCACGCCCAGTGGCGCGATGATGTCCACGCTGGCCAAGCCCTGCACGGCGATCTGCAGGTCCTTGTCACCCATCAGGTGGCGGTGGTCTTCGATGATGTCCGGCACCAGCTGGTCCAGCGGGATGCGTTCTTTCAACGCGGCCAGGCGCGCCGGTTCGCGCGCGAGCACCAGCAGCAGCTGGATCAGCTGCTCCACGCCCTGCGCGGTGCGGTGTACGCGCTGCATCTGCTGGCGCGCGCGGTCGGGCAGCGCGGGTTGCTCCAGCGCCAGTTCGGCGGCACCGGTGATCACCGCGATGGGGGTGCGCAGTTCGTGGCTGGCGGTGCTGATGAACACCCGTTCGCGTTCGACGAATTGTTCGTTGCGCGCCAGGTAGTCGTTCAGTGCGGCGGCGATGACGTAGAGCTCGGAACTGCCGCGCGGATCGACCTCGACCCGCTGTCCGGGCACACCGGGCTTGAGGCCGTCGATATGCCGCGCCAGCGAACGCAGCGGGCTGACCAGCCGACTGACACCGAACGAGGCCATCACCACCGTCACCACGATCATCACCACGCTGGCCAGCATCACCCAGCGCGTGGCGAATTCTTCCAGGTCGTGGAAGTCGTTGATGTCCAATGCCAGGGCCAGCCGCCCCTGCCCCGCCGTGTCGCGCACCATCACTGCGCTGGCGCGGCCGGCGATCTCCACCCCGTCGTGCAGTCCCGGATGCAGGGTACGCAGGATGGGCGGAACGTCGGGGCTGTCATCGACGGTGAACAGGCGCAGGGTGTCCGAGTCCTGCCAGCGGTAATGCGGTTCGTGTTCGATGTGGCTGACGATGCTGTCCAGTTCGGAGTTCAGCAGCGCGCGCCAGGCCGAATGTTCGGCATGTTCGTGCACGTAGTTGCCGACACTGAACACCGCCAGTGAAATCATGGCCAGGTAACCGAGCAGCCACCATACCAGTCGCCGATGCAGCGGCGCAGGCTTACGCAGCTTCATCGCTGCCTTCACCGGCTGCCGCGCCCAACCGATAACCGACCCGCGGCAGGGTGTGGATGAGCTTGCGCGCGAACGGACCATCCACGCTGCGGCGCAGTTCGTAGATATGCGAGCGCAGCAGGTCGCCGTCGGGCAGCTCGTCGCCCCACAACGCGAACTCCAGCTGCTGGCGGGTCACGGCGGCCGGGCTGGCGCGCATCAGCACCTCCAGCAGCTTGCGGCAGGCCGGGTACAGGTGCAGCGCCTGGCCGGCGCGCTGCGCTTCCAGGGTGGCCAGGTCCAGGCTGAGGTCGGCCACTTCCAGCACCTTGCGCGGGTTGCGGCCCTGCGCGCGCACGCGCAGCGCCTCCAGCCGCACTTCCAGCTCGGGCAGGGCGAACGGCTTGGTCAGGTAGTCATCGGCACCGGCGCGGAAGCCGGCGATCTTGTCGGGCAGTTCGTCGCGCGCGGTGAGCATGATCACCGGCACTTCCGAGCCGTGTTCTACACGCAGGCGGCGCAGCACGTCCGGGCCTTCCATGCGCGGCAGCATCCAGTCCAGGATCAGTGCGTCGTAGTTCTGGGTCGCGGCCAGGTGCAGGCCGGTGACGCCGTCGGGGGCGACGTCGAGGACGTGGCCGCGCGCTTCGAAGTACTCGAACAGGTTGGCGACCAGTTGACGGTTGTCTTCAATGACCAGGAGCCGCATGCGTGGGGAACTCGGGGGTGGTACCCGGCATGGTAGCGCCAGGGATGTCGGAATCCGGTCGCAATCAACCCGATTCGACACCTTTCTTACACGCCATGCAGGACAGTGCCCGCTTTCCCCATGAACGGTCGCCCTTGTCGCCCCTCCTGCCACGCCACACCTGGCGCCTGTTGACCTGCCTTGCCCTGTTGCTGGCCCTGGCCGCCGGCATCGGCCTGCGCGCCCCCACCCCGCCCGACGAACCCCGTTTCGTGCTGGCCGCACGCGCCATGGTGGACACCGGTCAGTGGCTGCTGCCACACCGGGGCAGCGAGCTGTACGCGGAGAAGCCGCCGGTGTTCATGTGGATGCAGGCGGCAACCTACCAGGTCATTGGCCACTGGAGCCTGGCTTTCCTGCTGCCCTCGCTGCTGGCGGCGCTGGCCACGCTATGGCTGAGCTGGGACCTGGCCCGGCGCCTGTGGAACCGGCGCATCGCATGGTGGGCAGTGCTGGCGTTGTCCAGTTGCCTGCAGTTCGGCCTGATGGCCAAGCGCGCACAGATCGACATGGTGCTGGTGGCGTTGACCACCCTGTCGTTGTGGGCCCTGCTGCGCCACCTGCTGGAACGGCCCAACACGCGGATGCTGTGGGTGGCCGGTTTTGCCGCCGGGCTCGGCACCGTCACCAAGGGCGTGGGTTTCCTGCCGCTGCTGGTGCTGCTGCCGTGGGCGTTGTGGCGCTGGCAACAGCGCAACCGGCCCGCTCCCTGTCTGCCCCGCGCACGCGCATTGCTGTGGCTGCTACCGGCGTTCCTGCTGGGCACGGCGGTCTGGCTGGGCCCGCTCGGCATCGCGCTGCTCAACGATCCCACACCGGAGCTGCAGGCCTACGCCCGCGAGCTGCTGTTCAAGCAGACCGGCACCCGCTACGCCAATGCCTGGCACCACGTGCAGCCGGCCTGGTACTACCTGCAGGTCATGGCCACGTTGTGGTTGCCCGGCAGCCTGCTGCTGCCTGCCCTGCTGCCCGCGTGGTGGCGCCGCCTGCGCCGCGGCGACGGGCGCTGGTGGCTGCTGCTGGGCTGGGCGCTGCTGGTGCTGGTGTTCTTCAGTGCCAGCCCGGGCAAGCGCGAGGTCTACATTTTCCCGATGCTGCCGGCGCTGTGCGTGGCTGCCGCGCCGTTGCTGCCCGGCCTGCTGCGCCGCGCCGGCACGCGTTGGCTGCTGCTGGCCTATGTACTGGTGCTGGGCGTGGCCGCCACCGCGATCGGCGCGCAGCTGCTCAGCGATGGCGCCTGGGCGCATGCGCAGCTGGCCCGGCGTGGAATGCCTGGGACGCTGTTGCCGGTACTGGGCGGATGGCTGCTCGGCTTCGGCGTCGTGGTGCTGCTGTTGGCCGCCTGGCTGCGCCAGCGTCGCGCCGGCACGCTGGTGGTGGTGACCGCCCTGCTGCTGTGGAACCTGCATGGCTGGGGCCTGATGCCGGCGCTGGGTCCGTACAGCTCGGCCTCGGCGGTGATGCAGCAGGTGGGCGAGCGGATTGGGCCCGATGCCGAGCTGGGCGCACTGGCCTGGCGTGAGCAGAACCTGCTGCAGGCCGACCGGCCGGTGACCGACTTCGGCTTCAAACGACCGTGGGACCAGCAGTGGCACGACGCGGGTCCCTGGCTCGCACAAGCGCCGCAGTCGCGCTGGCTGCTGGTGCTGGAACAGGCGATCAGTCCCTGCGTGGATCGCGCGCAGGCGGTGATGATCGGCAGTGCCAACCGCAATCGCTGGTGGCTGGTGCCGGGCACGGCGTGGAATGCGGCCTGCCACGCGGATCTGGCGCAGGATGCGGCAGCCGGTGTCGACGACGGCGACTGAATCGCAGGTGCACGGCGCGGCGCGATTAACGCGCGGGGAACATCGCTCCGACCGCGCTCCGACACACCGCTGACGACCATGGCGCCGGTTTCCCCGCCGGCCCTGCCTTGATGCTTCCCGCTCCCGCTGCGCTCGTTTCCCCCGCACCGAACGCGTCCGTGCACGCATCCACCTTCCTGCGCCGTCACCTGGGCTGGCCGCTGCTGGCGGTCCTGGCCGCCAGCACGCTGCTGATGGCGGGCGGTGGCGATCAATGGCTCGCCGACCAGTTGTACCGCCTGGAAGGTCACCAGTGGCTGCTGCAGAACGCCTGGACCACCAGCCAGTTGGTGCACAAGGGTGGCAAGTGGTTGAGCGCGGCGGCAACGCTGCTGGTCATCGTGCTGTGCTTCCACGCCTGGCGGCATGAACGCGCCGCCGCATGGCGCTGGCCCCTGCTCTATCTGGTGTTGGCCGTTGCGCTGGGTACCGGCGTGGTGTCGCTGCTGAAGTCGGCCACCAACATGGATTGCCCGTGGGACCTGGCGCGCTACGGTGGCCTGCGTGAGTACGTGGGCCTGTTCGCCACGCGCCCGCAGGGCATGCCGCGTGGCGCGTGCTTCCCGGCCGGACACTCCAGTGCCGGTTTTGCCTGGGTCAGTCTGTACTTCATGGCATTGCTGGTCCGACCGGCGTGGCGCTGGCGCGGCCTGGCGATCGGGCTGGTTGCCGGCGGCGCGTTCGGCGCTGCCCAGCAGTTGCGCGGCGCGCATTTCCTGTCGCATGACCTGTGGACGCTGGCGACCTGCTGGACGGTGTCGCTGTTGCTGTTCCTGCTGGTACGGCGCATCGCCGCAGAAGGAACCCGCGCATGAATGCCATCGCCTCGCGCACCCCGCGCCTCACCACGTTCACCGCCCTGCTCCAATGGCGCCCGACCTGGTCTACCGAAACGCTCATCGTCCTCACCAGCGTGTTCTTCGCGCTGGCCTGCAACGGCCTGTTCTGGCACAGCGCGATGGCCACCCACCCGGGCAGCCTGCGCTTGGCCCTGTCGCTGCTGCTGTTGCTGATCGGCGCGCACAGCCTGCTGATGGGCCTGCTGGTATGGCGCTGGAACGCCAAGGTGATGATCGGCGTGCTGCTGCTGGGGACGGCGATGGCCGCCCACTACATGGGCAGCTACCACATCTACCTGGATGCGGACATGCTGCGCAATGTACTGGCGACCGACCACAAGGAAAGCCGCGAGCTGATCACCCCCAGCCTGATCGCACCGCTGGTGCTGCTGGCGTTGCTGCCGATGGGGGTGCTGTGGCGCGTGCAGCTGGTGCGCCGCAGCTGGGGCAAGGCCCTGCTCTGGCGTGGCGGTTTCCTGCTGCTGTCGGCGGCGGTCGCGCTGGGCGGCTCGCTGCTGTCGTTCCAGGAAATGTCGGCGCTGATGCGCAACCAGCGCGAAGTACGTTACTTGGCCACGCCGGGCAACTACCTGCTGGGGCTGCCCAAGGCACTGCGTGGCGACAACCCGATCCAGCGCGCGCCCAAGCTGCCGATCGGGCTGGATGCCAAAGTGACGCCGCGCGCGGCCGACAGCAAACCGCGGCTGCTGGTGATCGTGATGGGCGAAACCGCGCGCGCGCAGAATTGGGGCTTGAACGGCTACGCCCGGCAGACCACGCCGCAGCTGGCGCAGACCAATGCCATCAACTTCCCCGACATGCATTCGTGCGGCACCAGCACGGAAGTGTCGTTGCCCTGCCTGTTCTCGCCCTATGGCCGCCATGACTATGACGAGAAGAAGATCCGCGCGCACCAGTCGCTGCTGCATGTACTGGACCACGCCGGCATCGGCACCTTGTGGCGCGACAACCAGTCCGGCTGCAAGGGGGTGTGCGAAGGGTTGCCGATGCAGGCGCTGGACGATGCCACCCACCCCACCCTGTGCGCGAACGGGCGCTGCATGGACGAGATCCTGATCGACAACCTCGCCGAACAGGTGCGTGCCAAGCCCGGCGACCGCGTGGTGGTGCTGCACCAGCTGGGCAACCATGGCCCGAGCTACTTCGAGCGCTACCCCACCCGCTTCCGCCGCTTCACCCCGACCTGCGATACGCCGGACCTGGGCAAATGCAGCCGCGAGGAAATCACCAACAGCTACGACAACGCGCTGCTGTACACCGACCAGCTGCTGGCCCACACCATCGGCACCCTGCAGGGCATGCAGGATTACGACACGGCGATGATCTACCTGTCCGACCATGGCGAATCGCTGGGTGAAAAGGGCCTGTACCTGCACGGGGTGCCCTACGCGATCGCCCCACAGGAACAAACCCGGGTACCGATGACGATGTGGTTCTCGCCGGGCTTTGTCGCCAGCCGGGGCCTGGACCTGGCCTGCGTGCGGCAGCGCGCCAGCCAGTACACCGACCACGACAACCTGTTCCCCTCGGTATTGGGCCTGATGCAGGTGAAGACCGCCCTGTACGAGCGCGACCGCGACCTGTTCGCCGCCTGCGGGCGCTGACGGGACCTGTGGCCCTTGCGGTGCGGCGGCGGCCCCACTAGCCTTCGCCGGTCTGTCACCACCCAAGGATGTCCCCGTGAACCACCGCCCGCTCCTGCTGGCCCTGGCTGTCGGTGCCGCTGCACTGACGCTGGCGGCCTGCCAGAAGGAACCGTCCCCGGCCGATGCACCGGCCGCAGGCACCGCCGCGCCGACCGAAACCGCGGACCAGTTCATCGCCCGCGTCAATGCCGAGTACAAGGCCCTGTACCCGGAAATGACCTCGGCGCAGTGGTTGTCTTCGACCTACATCAATGACGATTCCGAGCGCGTGGCGGCCAAGGCCAACGAACGCTGGCTGACCATCCTCAATGGCTGGATCGCCCAGGCCGGCAAGTACGACGGCCAGCCGATGAGCGAGGACACCAGGCGCCAGATCCACCTGCTCAAGCTGATGACCGCCATGCCGGCGCCGCGCGACCCGGCCAAGCTGGGCGAGCTGACCCGCATCGCCAGCCGCATGGAAGGCGCCTACGGTTCGGGCAAGTACTGCACCGACGAGGCCAACCCGGCTACCTGCCGCCAGCTCGGCGACCTGGAACAGGTGCTGGCGCGCAGCCGCGACTACGACAAGCAGCTGGACGCCTGGCAGGGCTGGCACGCCACCACCAAGCCGATGCGTGCCGATTACCAGCGCTTCGTCGGCCTGGTCAACGAAGGCGCCAAGGAAATGGGCTTCGCCGACGCCGGCCAGATGTGGCGCAGCGGCTACGACATGCCGGCCGAGCAGATCGGTCCGGAAACCGACCGCCTGTGGGAACAGGTCAAGCCGATGTACGAGCAGCTGCACTGCTACGCACGCACCAAGCTGGACGCGACCTACGGCAAGGACAAGGCCGAAACCGAAGGCGGCCTGATCGCAGCGCACCTGCTGGGCAACATGTGGCAGCAGGACTGGTCCAACCTGTGGGACCAGCTCGAACCGTACCCCGGTGCGGGCAACCTGGACATCACCGCTGCGCTGGAAAAACAGTACCAGGCCAACCTGAGCGGCGCGCTGGCCAAGGCCGGCAGCAGCAACGCGAACGTCGAAGCGCTGTACAAGGCGCAGCGTGAGGCCGAACTGCGCACCGCCAAGCAGATGACCGAACGCGCGCAGGACTTCTACGTGTCGCTGGGCATGCCGGCGCTGCCGAAGTCTTACTGGGACAAGACCCAGTTCATCAAGCCGCTGGATCGCGACGTGGTCTGCCACGCCAGCGCGTGGGACATGAACATGGAAGGCGATGTGCGCACCAAGATGTGCATCAAGCCGAACGAGGAAAACTTCACCACGATCTACCACGAGCTGGGCCACATCTATTACGACCTGGCCTACAACCCGCTGCCGCCGCTGTTCCAGGGCGGTGCCAACGATGGCTTCCACGAAGCGATCGGCGACACCATCGTGCTGGCGATGACCCCGCAGTACCTGAACTCGATCGGTCTGGTCGACAAGCCGCAGGAAAGCCGCGAAGCGACCATCAACGCACAGATGCGCATGGCGCTCAGCGGCGTGTCGTTCCTGCCGTTCGGGCTGATGATCGACCGCTGGCGCTGGGGTGTGTTCGATGGCTCGATCACCCCGGACCAGTACAACAAGGCGTGGTGGGACCTGAAGGCCAAGTACCAGGGCGTGGCCCCGGCGTCGGCACGCGGCGAAGCGTTCTTCGATCCGGGTGCGAAGTACCACGTGCCGGGCAACACCCCGTATACGCGCTACTTCCTGGCCCGCATCCTGCAGTTCCAGTTCTACAAGGGCCTGTGCGATGCGGCCGGCTACAAGGGCCCGCTGCACCAGTGCAGCTTCTACGGCAACAAGGAAGCCGGCCAGAAATTCTGGGCGATGCTGAGCAAGGGCGCCAGCCAGCCGTGGCAGGCCACGTTGAAGGAAATCACCGGGGGCGACAAGCTCGATGCCGGCCCGATGATCGAGTACTTCACCCCGGTCAACGACTGGCTCAAGCAGCAGAACCAGGGCCAGATGTGCGGGTGGCAGGCACCAGCCGCGGCGGCAGCGCCGAAGGCTCCGTAAGGCAAAAAGCCGGCCCCTTGGGCCGGCTTTTTTGTTTGGGTCTACGTGGGACACGCGCGGCGTGTCGCTACGTGATTGCATGCACTACGAGCAGCCACGCAGGGCGTGGCTCTACGTCATTGCATGCAATTCGGGGACCGTCGTAGATCCACGCCCTGCGTGGATGCCACGTAGCGGCTCAGGATTTGGGTTTCAGGGACGCGGCAAGTTCGGTCTTGAACTGCTCGAAATCCTTGCCGTCGGCCTTGGCTTCGGCATGCGCGGCGTCCTTCAGGGCATCCGAATAGACCAGGCGCACCGGGGTGCCCTGGCGTTCGTGCAGTTCGGCCGCCTGCATGATCAGCGCCAGCACGCGCGCGGCGCTGGGGGTCTGGCCGGCGATGCGGCCGTCCATGCCCAGCACCCATTCGCCATCGCGGCGCACCACGCCGGCCAGCAGCGTGCGCTGCTGGTCGCGCAGTTCGGCATGTGGCTCCACCGGCGACGCATTGGCCTTTTCACGGTTGGCCGCTTCGGTTTCGCGGCGCTTGCGCAGGTCACGGCGCAGCTTGGAGGTGGTCGACATCAGGGGGACTTCCGGACTTCAACAGATGAGGAAAGGATAGCGCACCGGCTCAAACCAGGGCCGCGGCGGTCTCGCGGCGGCGTTCGCAGCGCCGCTCCCAGAACCAGAAGGCGGCGCCGATGGCGAAGAAGCCGGCGTAACCCAGGGCCAGGTGCAGCGGCGTGCTGCTCAGCATCGGCGAAATCACCCCGGCCACCACCGTGTTGATCATCAGCTGGATGAACATCTGCATGGACGAGGCCAGCCCGCGCTGGTGCGGGTACATGTCCAGCACCGCCAGCGCCAGGATCGGGAAGATCAGCGCCATGCCCACGCCGCCGATGAAGATCGGCAGCACCGCCCACGGCAGCGCGATCTGGCCCACCGCCAGCACGTAGGCCAGGTTGACCAGCGCCGACACCGCGCACAGGCTGAAACCGATCCCCACCTGCCGCGCTGCGGTGATCCGCCCGGCCATGCGCCCGGACAGGAACGAACCCATGGTCATGCCGCCGATGGTGGGAATGAACAGCCAGGCAAAGCCGCCCTCGTCCAGGTGCAGGTGCTGCATCACGAACACCGGTGCGGAGGCGACGTACAGGAAAATGCCGGAGAAATTGAACGCACCGGCCGCAGCCAGGCGCAACAGGCGCGGGTTGGTGCCCATCTGCAGGTAGCTGCGCAGCAGCGCGCGGGTGGACAGCGGCGTGCGTGCTTCAACCGGGTGGGTTTCCGGCAGCCACTTGCCGGTGGCCACCAGCAACACCAGCGCAAACACCACCAGGAACCAGAAGATCAACGGCCAGTCACCGCCGCCGAGCAGGATCCAACCGCCGATGATCGGCGCGATGGCCGGGGCAATGCCGAAGATCATCGACACCTGGCTCATCAGCCGCTGCGCGTCGGCGCCGTGGTACAGATCGCGGATCACTGCGCGGCCCACGATCACGCCCACGCCGGCAGTGACGCCCTGCAGCGCGCGGAACACCAGCAGCGTGGTCAGGTCGCGCGACAACGCACAGCCGATCGAGGCCGCAATGAACAGCACCAGCCCGCCCAGGATCACCCGGCGGCGACCGAACGCGTCCGACAGCGGGCCGTGCGCCAGGCTCATCAGGCCGTAGAACAGCAGGTACACGCTGACCGTCTGCTGCACCGCCACCTGGTCGACCTGCATGCGCTCGCCCAGCAGCAGGAACGCAGGGAAGATGGTGTCGATCGAGAACGGGCCGAACATGGCCAGGCCGGCAAGCAGCAGGGCCAGGCGGCGGGTGGAGGGTGAGGCGGGTGTCATCGGGTCTTCCGTCAGCGGCCGTGCGCGAACGCACGCAAGGCGCCGGCCGCAGCCTGCGGTGGCGCCTGATGAATACGAGGATCCGGCCATGATAGGCCGTCCGCCTGCCTGGCACCATGCCCGGCGGTCGGTTACGGACCGGTCTGCGCCCCCTGTTCATGTGCCGGACGGGCGTTGCCAGCAAGGCCGCTGGGCTATAATTGCCGGGCTACATGGTGGGAGAAGCGGACACCCCGCTGCCGAAGGCGCAACGCCCGTAATCGCTCAGGCCCGATACCACCCGCACCAAAACTCTGGAGAGACCGGCCAGTGCCGGCGCCGAAGGGGCACGAAGCACGCAGCCGCGCGCTTCCAAACTCTCAGGCAAAAGGACAGAGGGGCACCCAGGAAGACCGCAGGGTCCGGTGGATCGTTGTCGCCCACGACACGCCCCGTCCGCGCTTCCGAACGTGCGTGCCCACTCTTTTGGATGCCAGCCATGTCCCAGACCCGCCCCTCAACGGCCGCCCCTACCCTGCGCGAGCTTGAACACCACCACGCGTTCGTCGAACGCCACATCGGCCCCAACGACGCCGAAATCGCGCAGATGCTCGACGTGGTCGGCCACGCCTCGCTGGACGCACTGACCGACGCCATCGTGCCGTCCGGGATCAAGTCGCCTGCCGCGCTGGCGCTGCCCGGCTCGCTGACCGAAGTGGAAGCGCTGGCCAAGATCCGCACCATCGCCGACCGGAACCAGGTGTTCCGCACCTTCATCGGCCAGGGCTACTACGGCACCCTCACCCCGAACGTCATCCTGCGCAACGTGCTGGAAAACCCGGCATGGTACACCGCCTACACCCCGTACCAGGCCGAGATCTCGCAGGGCCGCATGGAAGCGCTGATCAACTTCCAGACCCTGTGCGCCGACCTGACCGGCATGGAGATCGCCAACGCCTCGCTGCTGGATGAAGCCACCGCCGCCGCCGAAGCGATGACCCTGGCCAAGCGTTCGGCCAAGTCCAAGTCCGACACCTTCTTCGTGCACGACGCCGTGCACCCGCAGACGCTGGAACTGCTGCGCACCCGCGCCGAGCCGATGGGCATCGTGCTGCGCGTGGGCACCCCGGCCGAAGCGCTGGAAGCGGACGCCTACGGCGTGCTGCTGCAGTACCCGGACACCTTCGGCCATATCGGCGATTACAAGGCACTGGCCGATGCCGTGCACGCGCGCGGCGGCCTGGTCGCCGTAGCCACCGACCTGCTCGCGCTGACCCTGATCGCCGCCCCCGGCGAATGGGGTGCGGACATCGTGGTGGGCAACTCGCAGCGCTTCGGCGTGCCGTTCGGCTTTGGCGGCCCGCATGCGGCCTTCATGGCCTGCCGCGATGCCTACAAGCGCTCGATGCCGGGCCGCCTGATCGGCGTGTCAGTCGACGCGCAGGGCAACGCCGCCTACCGCCTCACCCTGCAGACCCGCGAGCAGCACATCCGCCGCGAGAAGGCCACCTCCAACATCTGTACCGCGCAGGTGCTGCTGGCGGTGATGGCCTCGATGTATGCCGTGTACCACGGCCCGGATGGCCTGACCCGCATCGCCCGCCGCACCCACCGCCTGGCCGCGATCCTGGCCGCGGCGCTGCGCAATGCCGGCATCAACGTCGGCGAGCAGTTCTTCGACACCCTGCACGTCAAGGACATCGACGCCAAGGCGATCCACGCCAAGGCCGCCGCCGCGCGCATCAACCTGCGCGCGATCGACAGCGAAGCGGTCAGCATCAGCCTGGATGAGACCACCACCCGCGCCGACATCGTCGCGCTGGGTCAGCTGTTTGGTACCAGCGTGGATGTGGAAGCGCTGGACGCTGCCACCGCCGACGCCCTGCCGGCTGGCCTGGTGCGCACCAGCGCGTTCCTGACCCACCCGGTGTTCAATACCCACCACAGCGAACACGAGCTGCTGCGTTACCTGCGCTCGCTGGCCGACAAGGACCTGGCAATGGATCGCACCATGATCCCGCTGGGCAGCTGCACCATGAAGCTCAACGCCACTGCCGAGATGATCCCGGTGACCTGGCCGGAGTTCGCCAACATCCACCCGCTGGCCCCGGCCGACCAGGCACTTGGCTACAAGGAACTGATCGACGGGCTGGAAGCGATGCTGGTCGAGTGCACCGGCTACGACGCGGTGAGCCTGCAGCCGAACTCCGGCGCGCAGGGCGAATACGCCGGCCTGCTGGCGATCCGCGCCTACCACCGCTCGCGCGGCGAAGGCCATCGCGATGTCTGCCTGATTCCCGATTCGGCGCACGGTACCAACCCGGCCTCCGCACAGATGTGCGGCATGAAGGTGGTGGTGACCAAGACCGACGGCAACGGCAATGTCGACGTGGACGACATCCGCATCAACGCCGAGAAGTACAGCGACCGCCTGGCCGCGATCATGATGACCTACCCCTCCACGCACGGCGTGTTCGAGGAAGAAGTCGTCGAGATCTGCGAGATCATCCACAAGCATGGCGGCCAGGTGTACACCGACGGCGCCAACATGAACGCCCTGGTCGGCGTGGCCAAGCCCGGCAAGTGGGGCTCGGACGTGTCGCACCTGAACCTGCACAAGACCTTCTGCATTCCGCACGGCGGCGGCGGCCCCGGCGTGGGCCCGTGCGCGGTCAAGTCGCACCTTGCCCCGTTCCTGCCGGGCAAGCTGGGCGACAACGGCCCGGTGGGCATGGTCAGCGCGGCCAGCTTCGGCAGCGCCTCGATCCTGCCGATCAGCTGGATGTACATCACGCTGATGGGTACCGAAGGCCTGCGCAAGGCCACCCAGGTGGCCCTGCTCAACGCCAACTACATCGCCAAGCGTCTGGCCCCGCACTTCAAGACCTTGTACACCGGCCGCAACGGGCTGGTGGCGCACGAGTGCATCCTGGACGTGCGCCCGCTGGAGAAGACCTCGGGCGTGGGCGCTGAAGACGTGGCCAAGCGGCTGATCGACTTCGGCTTCCATGCGCCGACCCTGAGCTTCCCGGTGGCCGGCACGCTGATGGTGGAGCCGACCGAAAGCGAATCGCTGCACGAGCTGGACCGCTTCATCAACGCGATGATCCAGATCCGCGAGGAGATCGCCGCGATCGAAGACGGCCGCCTGGACCGCGAAGACAACCCGCTCAAGCACGCCCCGCACACCGCCACGGCGGTATCGGCCAGCGAGTGGTCGCATGCCTACCCGCGCGAACTGGCGGCCTTCCCGCTGGCCAGCCTGCGCCAGCAGAAGTACTGGCCGCCGGTGGCACGCGTGGACAACGTGTACGGCGACAAGAACGTGATGTGCGCCTGCATCCCAGTGGACGCGTACAAGGAAGACGAGGGCGTGGAGGTCTGATCCTTCTGCCCGGTTGAAACGAAGACGGCCCGCGCAAGCGGGCCGTTTTTGTTGGCAATGCTCGCATCGCATCCGTAGAGCCACGCCGCGCCCCATGACCGGCGTGCGCCATTTCGATGAACGCATCGCCACGCGCCCATTTCTGGCCGCAGGGCACGGGACATGCTTCGGTAGCGTGGCTGCTCTTCGTTTCAGGGTCATGAACCCTGACCCGTGTCTTCGGCCGGCTCCACACGTCGGGCGGTTGCGTTGCGCCGCGTTGATGTGGCTTCGGACGCTTGTGCCGCGCTGCGCGCGGTAGCCACGCAGGGCGTGGCTCTACACCGACCGCTACGTAACGGGTCAGCATCAGAACAAGAGCCGTTTCCGTCAATCACGCGCCAGCGGGGCGGCGCCCCATTCAAGCAGAAGTTCGCACATCTCTCGTTTCAGCAGTCCGCGCGATTCCGCCGCACGCGCCGTGCGATTTCGCTGGTGATGGCGATGATCGCGGTCAGCGCAGCCATCGACAGGAACTGGATGCGGGTTTCCGCTTCGGACAGCAGCAGGCCGAAAATCAGCGCCAGCACGCACAGCCCGAACAGGGTCAGGTACGGGTAGCCGGCCATGCGGAACGGCAGGCGCGCGCCGGTCTTGTTGGCGCGATTGCGCAGGATCAGCTGCGACAGCAGCGACATGGTCCACACCAGCAGGCAGGTGGAGCCGACGATGTTCAGCAGCACCGGCAACACCTTGCCCGGAAACACCAGCTCCATCACCGTGGCCGCGAAGCCGAACAGCACGCTGGCCAGCACCGCAATGATCGGCACCTGGCGCGGGTCGGTCCAGCCCAGTACCGCCGGTGCCTCCTGGCGACGCGCCAGCGAATACATCATGCGCGAGGCGCCATACAGGTTGGCATTGAGCGCCGACAACAGCGCGATCACCGCGATCAACGTGATGGCGGTGGCTGCGCCCGGGATGTTGGCCATCTGCAGCACGGCGGCGAATGGCGACTTCAGCCCTTCGCTGGTCCACGGTACCACCGCGATGATCACGCTCAGCGAACCGATGTAGAACACCAGGATGCGCCAGGCCACGGTACGGATGGCGCGCGCGATGCTGCGTTCGGGATCTTCGGTTTCGGCCGCGGCCACCGCCACGATTTCGGTGCCGCCGAAGGCAAACACCACCACCAGCAGCGCTGCGCCGATGCCGGCCAGGCCCTTGGGCGCAAACCCACCGTGTTCGGTGAAGTTGCTCAGGCCCGGCGAAGCCACGTCCGGCAGCCAGCCCATCAGCAGGGCCACGCCGATCAGGATGAAGCCGATGATCGCGGCGACCTTGAGGATGGCGAACCAGAACTCGAATTCGCCGAAGTTCTTCACCCCCAGCAGGTTGATCGCGGTGAAGAACAGCATGAAGGCCAGGGCCGCCATCGGTACCGGAATCACCGGCCACACCGTGGCCAGCAGGCCGGCCGCACCGACCGCTTCGGCGGCGATCACGATCACCAGCTGCACCCACCAGAGCCAGCCGACGGTGGCTCCGGCGGTGGCGCCCATGGCGTCGGCGGCATACACCGAAAACGCGCCGCTGGTCGGCTTGGCTGCCGCCATTTCGCCCAGCGCATTCATCACGATGATCACCAGCGCGCCGGCCACCAGGTAGGACAGCAATACCGCCGGGCCTGCCGTCTGCACGCCCACGCCGGAGCCCAGGAACAGGCCGGCGCCGATCGCGCTGCCCAGCCCCATCATGATCAGCTGGCGGGGCTTGAGCGCGTGCTCCAGGCGGGAATGGGGGGAGGTTGCGGAAGAGGCCGGAGTCTGGGATGCGGGCATCGGAATCGAATGGCGGGCAACAGGTGCGACACCATACCTTGTCCAGCCGGCGGACGGGATAGGCCGAACGCCCTTGCCCCTGTAATCAGGGCTCGGCACGCCCCGCGATTTGGGCGCGATAGGCCCGCGGCGACACCCCGACTTCGGCCTTGAACTTGCGGGTGAACGCGCTCTGGTCGGTGAAGCCGCAGGCCTGGCCGATGCTGGCGATGGTGTCGCTGCCATGCAGCAGATGCACTGCCATCTGGATGCGCAGGCGGGTCAGCACCTGCTGCGGGGTCATCTGGAACACTTTGCGGAAGGTGCGCTCCAGCTTGGAGAGCGAAAAGCCGGTGATGTCCAGCAGAGTCTGCATGCGCACGTTCTCGGCGTAATGCGCGTTCAGGTGCGCCAGTGCCAGCCGCAGCTGCTCGTACTGGGTACCCAGGCTGTCTTTCTGGCCGAGATCGCGCGAGATGCCGATCAGGCCACGGATCTGGCCTTCCACCAGCAACGGCCGCTTGCAGGTCAGGCACCAGCCCGGCTCGCGGTTGGCAAACAGGTGCAGCTCCATCAGGTTCTCGATCACCTTGCCGGCCAGCACCTGCGCATCCTGCGTGGCGTAGTCCGCGCCCAGCCCGGTCGGGTAGATTTCGGCTGCGGTGCGCCCGATCACCTCTTTGCGCGACTTCAGCCCCAGCCGCCGCAGCATGGTCTGGTTGATGTGCGTATAGCGCCCGTCGCGGTCCTTCATGAAGAACAGCACGTCGGGGATCGCATCGAACAAGGCTTCGATGTCGGCAGGTTCAACGCGCATGCGGGGGTGGCAGAAGGAAGGACACGCTGCCAAGGATACCTGCCTGGCCGCTGCTGCCAATCGTCCAACCGCCGGGGTGTGAAGCGCAGGTGCAAGCGGACGCCGAATCTCCGACCGGCGATTAACGCCCCCGCCGCCACTGTGAGGCGTTCAATCCCCCTGCCAGCCCGGAGTCACCTGATGGCCACCAGCAAGCCCCGCACCAGACCCGCCCCGCCCGCCGACCGCCGTGGCGACGGCGACGAACTGCACCAGCGCGCCGGCGGTGGCCACCCTGTCCTGACCACCAACCAGGGCATCCCGGTGGCGGACAACCAGAACTCGCTGCGCGATACCCTGCGCGGGCCGACGTTGCTGGAGGACTTCATCCTGCGCGAGAAGATCACCCACTTCGACCACGAGCGCATCCCCGAGCGCATCGTGCACGCGCGCGGCAGCGCTGCCCATGGCTACTTTGAACTGACCCGCTCGCTGCATGAGTTCACCCGTGCGCGGGTTCTCACCGAAGTCGGCGTACGCACGCCCGTGTTCACCCGCTTCTCCACCGTCGCCGGCGGCGCAGGCTCCGTGGATACCCCACGCGACGTGCGCGGCTTCGCGGTGAAGTTCTACACCCGCGAAGGCAACTGGGACCTGGTGGGCAACAACATCCCGGTGTTCTTCATCCAGGATGCGATCAAGTTTCCGGACCTGATCCATGCGGTGAAGATGGAACCGGACCGCGCCTTCCCGCAGGCGGCAAGCGCGCACGACACGTTCTGGGACTTCGTCTCGCTGATGCCCGAATCGATGCACATGATCATGTGGGCGATGAGCGACCGTGCCATTCCACGCTCGCTGCGCATGATCGAGGGCTTTGGCATCCACAGTTTCCGGCTGCTCAACGAGGCCGGTGAGTCCACCTTCGTCAAGTTCCATTGGCGACCCAAGCTGGGCCTGCAGTCCACGGTGTGGGACGAGGCGGTGAAACTGCAGGGCGCCGACAATGACTTCCACCGCCGCGACCTGTTCGAGGCGATCACCGCCGGCGACTTCCCCGAATGGGAGCTGGCAGTGCAGTTGTTCACCGAAGAAGAGGCCGAAGCGTTCCCGTTCGACCACCTGGACCCGACCAAGATCATTCCCGAATCGCTGGTGCCGTTGACCGTGATCGGGCGAATGGTGCTGGATCGCTGGCCGGACAACTTCTTCGCCGAAACCGAGCAGGTCGCCTACTGCCCGGCCAACGTGCCGCCCGGCATCGACTTCAGCAACGACCCGCTGCTGCAGGGCCGGCTGTTCTCCTACCTGGACACCCAGCTCAGCCGCCTGGGCGGCCCGAACTTCCACCAGATTCCGGTCAACGCCCCCCAATGCCCCTTCGCCAACCACCAGCGCGACGGCCACATGCAGATGGGCATTCCCAAAGGCCGCGTGGCCTACGACCCCAGTTCGCTGCAGGGCGACAGCCCGCGCGAAACCACCGACGGTTTCCCCAGCCATGCCACCCAGGCCGATGACGGCCGCAAGGGCCGCGTACGCGCGCCCAGCTTCGCCGACCACTACAGCCAGGCGCGCATGTTCTTCCGCAGCCTGGAGGCGCCCGAACAGGCGCACCTGGCCTCGGCGCTGGTGTTCGAGCTGTCCAAGGTGGAAACCGCGGCCGTGCGCGAGCGCACCGTGAGCCACCTGCGCAACATCGATGAGTCACTGGCCAAGCGGGTAGCTGCCGGCCTTGCGCTGCCCACCCTGCCCGATCCCGCGCCCACCGCCACGCCGGCCAAAGACATGCCCAAGGCGCCGGAAGTGCGCGTGATAGGCCGCACCAAAGACCTGCTGAAGGGACGCTGCGTGGGCATTCTGTTCGACGAAGGCTCAGATGCCGGGCTGATCGCAAGCCTGCGCAAGGCGGCTGAGAAAGCCAACGCCACGGTCAAACTGGTAGCCCCGAAGGTGGGCGGCGGCACGCTCAGCGACGGCAAACTGCAGCCGGCCGACGGCCAGCTGGCCGGCACGCCTTCGGTGGTGTTCGACGCCGTGGCGATCGTGCTCAGCGCAGACGCCGCCAAGAGACTGTCCAAGGAGTCGGCCGCCATCGACTTCGCCGCAGATGCCTGGGCACACCTGAAGGCGATCGCTGCCGACGAAGGCGCGCAGCTGCTGCTGAAGACTGCGCGCGTAGGCAAGGACAACGGCGTGGTCGAAGCCGAGGACGCCAAGGGCTTCATCGCCGCGGCCGCCACCCGCCAGTGGGCCCGCGAGCCCAAGGTCCGCACCCTCGCGTAAAGGAGACACGACCATGCCCCGTGGCGACAAATCCAGCTACACCGACAAGCAGAAGCGCCAAGCCGCCCACATAGAGAAGAGCGAGAAGGCGGAAGGACGCAGCGAAGAAGCCGCAGAGCGGATCGCCTGGGCCACCGTGAACAAGCAGGATGGCGGTGGCAAGAAGGCGCCTGCGAAGAAGGCCGCGACCAAGAAGACCGCAAAGAAGGCGACGACGAAGAAGGTTGCCAAGTCGGGGTAGGGGTGGTTCCCAAACAACCGCCGATGCAGGCGCCACGTTCCTTGACGCATGGACCCAGATCGCAACCGGCTTCCGCATGACCCCAAACACGGGGTGTCGGCAAATTCCGGCACCCCGTCGTCGTTTGAGGCGCCCGCTACGCCGCAACTCCCAGAACCGCGTCCGACTTCCGTCGCATCGCCTCAGCGGCAAGCTGGATCGCCAGTGGGCCCGCGAATGATTCGCCCAATAGCACGAAAGGCGTGGTCGGTAGCCGGATACGCAGGGCATCGGCGAGTGAAGCGTAGTCCTGCGATCCGCGGCCCGGATACGCCAACACTTCCGTGCGTATCCCAAGCTCGGCCAACCGAGCCACCAATGGCGCAGAAAGCAGACTCGTGCCGTCCAGGCCAGGCATGAGCACGGCAGTTTCGCGCCGGTACGGCGTTTCGATCGGGCGACGTGCAGAAGCCCCGCTTTCGCCGGGCTTCTGATTTGCCGGGCAGAGCCCGGCGCTACGCGGCTTGCGGGTGCTCAGGCGAACGGGTCCTGCAGGACCATGGTGTGGTCGCGGTCCGGGCCGGTGGAGACGATGCTGATCGGGCAGCCGGCCAGCTCTTCCAGCGCGCGCAGGTAGGCGCGTGCCGCCGCCGGCAGCTTGTCCCACTCGGTGATGCCGTGGGTGTTCTCGCTCCAGCCCGGGAATTCCAGGTACACCGGGGTGCACTCTTCCCAGCCCTGCGCATCCAGCGGCGCGTATTCGGTGCGCTTGCCACGGTATTCGTACGCGATGCAGACCTTCAGCTTTTCCATGCCGTCGAGCACGTCGAGCTTGGTGATGCACAGGCCGCTGATGCCGTTGATGGCCACGGCGCGCTTGAGCGCGACGATGTCCATCCAGCCGCAGCGACGCGGGCGGCCGGTCGAGGCGCCGTACTCGGCACCACGGTCGCGGATGCCCTGGCCGATTTCGTCGTCCAGTTCGGTCGGGAACGGACCGCCGCCAACGCGGGTGGCATACGCCTTGGCGATGCCCAGCACGTAGTCGATCGCATCGGCGCCCACGCCGGCACCGGCCAGGGCACCGCCGACGGTGGTATTGGAGCTGGTGACGTACGGGTAGGTGCCGTGGTCGATGTCCAGCAGCGCGCCCTGCGCGCCTTCGAACAGCACGCGCTTACCCTGCTTGCGCAGGTCGTGCAGGATGCCGGCCACGTCGGACTTCATCGGCTCGACGTATTCGCCGAAAGCCAGCGCTTCGTCGTAGGTCTTCTGGAAGTCGACCGCGTCGGTCTTGAGGTAATTGGTCAGCACGAAATTGTGGTAATCCAGCGCGGTGCGCAGGAGCTCTTCGAGCTGGGCCGGGTAATGCAGGTCGGCGATGCGGATGCCACGACGTGCCACCTTGTCTTCATACGCCGGGCCGATGCCACGGCCGGTGGTGCCGATCGCCTTGCCGCCGGCCGCGCGTTCGCGCGCCTGGTCCAGGGCGATGTGGTACGGCATGATCAGCGGCGCGGCCGGGGAAATCTTCAGGCGCGAACGCACTTCCACGCCGGAGGTTTCCAGCTCGGCGATTTCCTTCTGCAGGGCCGCCGGGGAAATCACCACGCCGTTGCCGATCAGGCACAGCGCGTCGGCACGCAGGATGCCCGACGGGATCAGGTGCAGCACGGTCTTCTTGCCATTGATGACAAGCGTGTGGCCGGCATTGTGGCCGCCCTGGAAGCGCACGACAGCGCCGATTTCCTCGGTGAGCAGATCGACGATCTTGCCCTTGCCTTCATCGCCCCACTGGGCACCCAACACGACAACTGACTGACCCATGACGGGTAACTCCTGGTTTTGTGCGGCCATCGGGGCCGCGGGTTTGGGACCCTGCCAGGGCGCGGTTCGACGCGGGGTGGCGGGCTCCAGCGGGGAGCGCGCCGGCGACGAGGTGCCCGGACACGGAAAAAGCCGGACGGGGTACTCCGAAAACAGAGGGCCCGACCGGCTTTTGTGCATTATCCGGGTTTCAGGGGGCGCTTGCCACCCCGGCCAAGCCCCGCTTCACCCTGCGTTGAAGTGCCGGCCAACGGCCGGCGCTACCCGCTGGAGCCGGCTGTGCCGGCCCCACCGGTCAACGGTCGTTCTTGAGGTACTGAAGGAACGGGTCGTTCTTGTCCAGCACGATCACCCCGTTGCCGTCGGTCATGGAGTTCCGGTAGGCCTCCAGGCTGCGGTAGAACGAGAAGAACGACGGATCGGCCGAGCCCGCCTGGCCGTAGATCCGGGCGGCTTCGGCATCGCCGGCACCCCGCAGGCGCTGGGCGTCGCGCTCGGCTTCGGCCACGATCACGGTGCTTTCGCGGTCGGCCTGGGCGCGGATGGTCAGCGACTGTTCCTCACCCTCGGCGCGCAGCTTGGCCGCTTCCTGCTTGCGCTGGGCACGCATGCGCTCGTACACGTCGTTGATCACCTGGCTGTCGGTCGGCAGGTCGATCTGCTTGATGCGCAGGTCGATGATCTGCATGCCCAACCCCTTGACCGCCTCGTTGATGCCGGTCAGCTGGCCGGCAATCAGTTCGCTGCGGTCGCCGGACACCAGCTGCTGCAATGAACGCGAGTTGATCTGGTTGCGCAGCGAGTCGGTGATGATCGGGGCCAGCCGCGCATCGGCCACGCTGGCATCGCCGCCGGTGGCGCGGTAGTAGGCGCGCACGTCGGAGATGTAGCCAATGGCGAAGAAGTCGACGCTGACGTCCTTCTGCTCGGCGGTGAAATAACGGGCCGGGGCGGTGGCCAGCACCTGGAAGCGGCGGTCGAACACGCGCACCGTCTCCACCAGCGGCAGCTTGAAGTGCAGGCCCGGCTTGATGTCGGCACGGACCACCTTGCCCAGGTTCAACACCATGGCGGTCTGGTCCTCGCGGACCACGAACACCGAGCCCAGCAGGCCCAGCACGGCGGCAACGGCCAGGCCGATCCAAAGCGAACTCTTCATCGGATGGCTCCTTCACGACCGGTCGGTCGGGTGGTCGGGCGCGTGGTCGGGCGCTCGGCGTTGCGCACGCCATCGACCGGGGTGCTGGCCGGCAGCGACGGCATCATCACCTCCGGGGTCAGCAGCGGGCCGGCGCTGTCGCCGGCATTGCCGGCACGGTTGTCGGGCATGGGCACGTAGATCAGCTGGCGGCCATCGCCGCCGATGACCTTGCGGTTCTCGGCCAGGACCTTTTCAACGGTTTCCAGCCACAGGCGCTTGCGGGTGACTTCCGGGGCGTCCTTGTACTGGGCCTGCAGCAGGCTGAAGCGCTCGGCATCACCCTGCGCACGGGCCACCACGGCCTGCTTGAAACCTTCGGCAGTGGTACGGGCGCGCGAGGCCTGGCCACGGGCTTCGGGCACGACCTTGGCCGCGTAAGCCTGGGCTTCGTTGATCAGGCGTTCCTTGACCTGCTGGGCACCGTTGACCTCGTCGAAGGCCGGCTTGACCTCTTCCGGCGGACGGGCGTCGGGCAGGGTCAGGCCGGTCACGACCAGGCCGGTGCGATAGGCCTTGAGCGCGGCCTGCAGGCGTTCCTGTGCGACCACGGCCAGCGGACCACGGTTGTTGAGCACGGTGTTGAGGTCGGCACGGCCAACCTGCTCACGCACCGCGCTCTGCGCGGACTGCTCCAGCACCTGGTCGGCAGACACCGAGCCGAACAGGTACAGGCGCGGATCGTCGATGCGGTACTGCACGTTGAGCGACACGCGCACGATGTTCTCGTCGCGGGTCAGCACCGGCACTTCGCTGCTGAAGGTCTTGATCTGGGTCGCGTTGACCTTGGTCACCGACTCGATCGGCCAGGGCAGCTTGAAGTTCGGGCCGGGCTGCAGGATGCGCGAGAACTGGCCGAAGCGCAGCACTACGCCGCGTTGCTGTTCGCCGATCAGCTGGAAGCTGGAGAACAACAGCAGCAGAACCACCGCCACCGCCACCCAACGCAGGATGCCGCCATCGAACAGGTCCTTGAGCGGTCCGGGCAATCCGCCCCAACCACCGCCACCGCCGCTACCACCGCGGGGACCAAACGGCCCTCGTCGATTCTCGTCGGGACCTTGTCCGCCCCTGTTGCCGCCGGGTGTATTCCAGGCCATGCACGCTCCATCAGTAAAGGTTGCCTGCGGGCCACTCCCGCACCGTCAACCGTTGTATCCCGCTCGATTCTACTAGATGGGGCTGACCGGCAGGATTGGAAGGGGCAACCCGGCGCAGGGCGCGATTCATCACCGGGCCCGGACCGGTCCGGCCACCCAGGCGGCGCTGCGCGGTAAGGTGGAGCCCCCTCTCTGCAAGGCCCCCCATGGCGATTCCCGACCCGTTTCACGCCTTCCGCATCCACCAGGACGAGCAGGGCCACCGCAGCGGCCAGGAGGCGATCAGCCTGGACCAGCTCAATCCGGGCGAGGTGGTGGTCCGCGCCGAATGGTCGTCGGTGAACTACAAGGATGCGCTGGCCGGGACCGGCAAGGGCCGCATCCTGCGCCGCTTCCCGCTGGTGGGCGGGATCGATGTGGCCGGTACGGTGGTGGCCTCCACCGACCCGGCGTGGCGCGAAGGCGACGCGGTGCTGGCCACCGGCTGCGGACTCAGCGAAACCCGTGATGGCGGCTACAGCCAATATGTGCGGCTGGCGTCCAGCGCGGTCATCGCCCGTCCAGTCGGATTGGGCGCGCGCGAGGCGATGATCGTGGGCACCGCCGGCTTTACCGCCGCGCTGGCCCTGGTCCGCATGATCGACAACCGGCTCACCCCGGAGCACGGCCCGCTGGCAGTGACCGGCGCGACCGGCGGGGTCGGCTCGCTGGCGGTGGACATTTTCAGCCGGGCAGGCTTCCAGGTGCATGCGATCAGCGGCAAGGCCGACCAGGTCGACTACCTGCGCGGGCTGGGCGCCCGCGAAGTCTTGCCGCGCCAGGCCCTGGCCACCACCAGGCCGATGGAATCGGCCCGCTTCGGCGGCGGCCTGGACAATGCCGGCGGGCCGATGCTGGCCAGCCTGCTCGCCCAGACCGCGCCCTACGGCAGCGTGGTGAGCGCCGGTCTGGCCGCCAGCCCGGCGCTGGACATGACGGTAATGCCCTTCATCATCCGTGGCGTTTCGCTGCTTGGGGTGTCGTCGTCTTCGGCCCCGCGTGCGCTGCGCGAGCAGGTGTGGGAGAAGTTGGGCAGCGACTGGAAGCCGCGCCACCTGGACACCATCTGCACCCGCGAAATCGGACTGGATGGGTTGCCGGCGGTGTTCGAGAGCATGCTCGCCGGCGCCTCGCAGGGCCGCACCGTGGTGCGGATCGACTGAGCGTTGCAGCTGGGCGACGGACGGCACGGCGGACGCTTCACGCTGACGCGGGCGCGGCTCTACACTGCGGGCATCACATGGGGAACAACATGGCACGCATTCTGATCGTCGACGATTCACCGTCGCAGCAGTTGGGTATCAAGCGCATCGTCGAGAAGCTGGGGCACGAGACGTTGACCGCCGAAGATGGCGCTGCCGGCGTCGAAGTGGCCAAGGCCGAGCTGCCCGACCTGGTACTGATGGATGTGGTGATGCCCAACCTCAACGGGTTCCAGGCCACCCGCACGCTGGCGCGCGAAGCCACCACCAAGCACATTCCGGTGATCCTGGTGACCACCAAGGACCAGGACACCGACCGCATGTGGGGCATGCGCCAGGGCGCCAAGGCCTACATCACCAAGCCCTTCTCGGAAGATGAGCTTTCCGAGGTGCTGGAGCGGGTGTTCAGCAGCAAGGAACCGCCGGCCGCTTGAGCGCGGCGTAGCGCCGGGCTCTGCCCCGGCAAAACATGCATGCCGCCGGGCAGCGCCCGGCGCTACTCGCCAAAGGCCTTGGCAAGCGACTTATAGGCCTTCTTCTGCGCCTCGTTGGTCGGCACCGGGGCGATGATCTCGATTTCCACGATCTGGTCGCCGTCGGGATTGCCCGGCAGACCGCGGCCGCGCAGGCGCAGCTTGCGCCCCGCATCCGAACCGGCCGGCACCTTCAGCTCCACCGCGCCGCCCAGGGTGGGCACGCTGATCGAGGTCCCCAGCGCGGCCTGCCACGGGGTGACATCCAGCGTGTAAAGGATGTTGCGGCCATCGACCTCGAACTGCGGGTGCGCGGCGTACTCCACCTCCAGCAACAGATTGCCGCCGTTGGTACCCTGCCCGGTCAGCCGGATCACCTGGCCGGGGCGAATGCCCTTGGGCACGCGCACGTCCAGCTGCTTGCCGTTGACGGTGATGCGCAGGCTGTCGCCGCTGTACGCCGCTTCCAGCGGCACCGACAGCTTGGCGCGGGTATCGCGGATCGGCTGCGGGCCGGCCCCGGCGCCACCAAAGCCACTGGCCCGGCCGCCCCCGCCACCGCGCTGGCGGGCGAACAGGCTTTCGAAGAAATCACTGAAGCCACCGCCGCCGGCGCCGCCACCAAACACTTCCTCGAAATCGAAGCCCTGCGCGCCGCCGTAGTTCGGCGGGGCATGGAACTCCTCGCCCGGCCGGTAGCCCTGGGCCTTGAGCTGGTCATAGGCCGCGCGCTTCTGCGGATCGCGCAGCGCCTCGTAGGCCTCGTTGACCGCTTTGAACTTCTCTTCCGCGCCGGTTTCCTTGCTCACGTCAGGGTGGTACTTGCGCGCCAGCCGGCGGTAGGCGGTCTTGATTTCGGCATCGCCCGCGCTGGGTTCCACACCCAGCGTGGCGTAGTAATCCTTGAATTCCATCCATACACCTCGAATAAGTTCGGCCACCCGCGCCGGCGGGGGCCGTCCCCGCAATTCTAGCGGTTGCCAGTGCGACCGCCGTGATCGGGCGGATGATCCTGCGCAATGCGCTCGCCACAGGCGTCGGTTACGGTCCATATGGGAATGAACAGGCCGGTTTCAACGTTTTGACGCCGCCCTCCCATGGCCCTTACTACCCTGCCCTTGAACCAGGAGCTCCCATGACCATCCACGTTGGCGACCGCATTCCCGAAGTCACCCTCAAACGCATCCGCGAAGGCATGGAGACGCTGGACACCCATGCCCTGTTCGACGGTCGCAAGGCGGTACTGTTCGGCGTGCCCGGCGCTTTCACCCCGACCTGTTCGGCCCAGCACCTGCCCGGCTTCGTGGAGCATTTCGCCGATTTCCGCCGCCGTGGCATCGACGTGTTCTGCATGGCAGTCAACGACCCGTTCGTGATGAAGGCCTGGGGCGAAAGCCAACAGGTCCCCGATGGGCTGCAGTTGCTGTCGGACGGCAACGGCGATTTCACCCGCGCGCTGGGGCTGGAACTGGATGCCAGCAGTTCCGGCATGGGCATGCGCTCGCGCCGCTTCGCGCTGTATGTCGAAGATGGCGTGGTGCGCGAAACCTTCATCGAAGCGCCCGGCAGGTTCGAGGTCTCTTCGGCCCAGTACGTGCTGGAGCACCTGCCCAGCTGATCCCTGGGCGACCGCACCGTGACCGTGGGTCGGTACACCGGTCATTGAAGTATCCGGAACCGCACCTGGGTCCAGGCGCCATCGGTGGCGAGCGCGGTCAGGGTGTGTTCGCCGGCTTCGTCGAAATCGCGCTGGAAGCTGCGCGCGCCCTCGCTGCGCGCGATCCAGCGGTCATCCAGCAGCCAGTCCACCGTTTGTTCGCTGCCCAATGCACGCAACTGCAGGCGCACGCCGTGCTCTGCGTTGGGTGCACGCGCCAGCGTGGCCCGGTCGTTCAGGCCCTCGATATGCAGGCTGCCCGCGCTGCTGCGGCCATCATCGCGGCAGTCCGGCGACAGCGCCGGCAGCTGCGCGGCCTGGCGTTGCGCCAGCGGCAACCACGGCGACACCAGCGCCGGCCAGCGCGCGATCTCGCGGCGCTGGACGGCGTGCGGCAACCTGCATTCGGGTGACAGCCGCAGGCCGGTGCGTGCATCCACGTCGAATGCCTGTCGTCCGGCCTGCCACAGCCGCGCATCGCGCTCGGCGAACGTAGGCGGCACCACGCCATCGAGCACATAGGCCTGCAGGCGTCGCTGGCACAGCGCCGGCGGGGTGGTCTCGGCACGCTCGCCGGTCGGCCAGCACACCTCGGCCTGGGTGACATTGGCCGGCAACGGAGCAGCGGCGGCATCGCCACGCTGCCTTGGCAGGCTGTCGACCACCTCGAACATCAGCGGCAATGCGGTCACCGCGCCGTACTGGCCCGGCAGCGGGGTGCCGTCCGGGCGGCCCACCCATACGCCCACGGTGTAGTGGCGGGTGGTGCCGATCGCCCAGGCATCGCGGTAGCCGTAGCTGGTGCCGGTTTTCCAGGCCACGCGCGGGCGTCCGGTCACATCGAACGTGCCGGCGCCGTAGCCGGGACGTGGATTGGATTCGAGCACTTCGCGGGTGATCCACGCGGCGCCAGGCGACATCAGCCGCCGCTCGATCACCACGTCGTCGGGCGTGTAGCGCACGCGGCCGGCGATGCCGTTGCGGTTGAACGCGGCGAACGTACCCACCAGATCCTCCAGCCGTGCGCCGGTACCGCCCAGGATCAGCGACAGGTTGGGGGCGCTGCCGTGCGGAAAGCGCAGCGTGATGCCGGCATGCGACAGGCGCGCGGCAAAACGTGCCGAGCCGACCCGGTCCAGCAGGTCCACCGCCGGCACATTGAGCGACAGCCGCAATGCCGTGGCGGCGCTGACCGGGCCGTTGAACGCCGCGTCGAAGTTGCCCGGGCGGTAGCCGGCGAAACTCTGCGGCGCGTCCACCATCAGGCTTTCGGAATGGATCAGGCCGTCGTCGATGGCCATGCCATACAGGAACGGTTTGAGGGTGGAGCCCGGCGAGCGCCAGGCCTGGACCATGTCCACGTGGCCCAGCCGCTGCTTGTCCCCGAACGCCACCGAACCGACGTAGGCGCGCGCCTCCAGCGTGCGGTTGTCGACCACCAGCAATGCCGCCGAGGTGCGCTCGGGCAGCTGCGAGAAATACGAAGCCACGCGCTCTTCCAGCGTGCGCTGCAGCCCGCTGTCCAGTGTGCTCTGGATGCGGGCGGCGCGCGGCTGCGCGGCATGCAGACGTTGCGCCAGCAGGGCCGCATGCAGCGGCGGCTGCAGGGCGCGGGTCACCACCGCCTCGATGCGCGCATCGTCCACCTCCTCGCGCGTCCACACGCCGAGCGCGACCATGCGTTCGAGCACCTTGTCGCGCGCGGCCTGCGCCGCCTCCGGGTGGCGGTCCGGGCGCAGCCGGCTGGGCGATTGTGGCAACACCGCCAGCAATGCCGCCTCGGCATGCGACAACTGCGCCGCCGGCTTGCCGAGGTAGGCCCAGCTGGCCGCTTCCACGCCTTCGATGGTGCCGCCATAGGGCGCGCGCTCCAGGTAGAGCGCCAGGATCTGGGCCTTGTCCAGGTGCAGTTCCAGCTGCACCGCACGCAGCAGCTGCTTGGCCTTGCCCCACGGCGTACGCGTGTGGGGGTCGAGGATGCGCGCCACCTGCATGGTCAGGGTGGAACCGCCGGAAACGATCCGCCGTTCGAACACCCACTGCTTGCCGGCGCGCAGCAACGCCCACGGGTTGACCCCGGGGTGCCGCCAGAACCAGCGGTCTTCGTAGTTCAGCAGGGCCTGCAGGTACAGCGGCGAGACACTGTCGGCCGTGGCCGGATAGCGCCATACGCCATCGGCGTCGGCAAAGGCGCGCAACGGCGTGCCATCGCCGGCCACTACCAGCGTGCTGGTGTCACGCTGTTTCGGCAGCGGCGGCGGGAATGCCAGGTCCAGCACCAGCAGCAGCGCCAGCAGCGCGGCCGTGCCCCAGCGCAGCATCGGCCACCGCCAGGGTCGCCAGCGGTTCCAATGCAGTCGGGAGCGAGGGGGCGTCATTGCATCACTGCCGGCATCGCGGGCCCCGGCGTCGGCCGGGGCCCGCCATTGTCACGGCTGGACCACCGTCAGGGTGGTCGGGTTGCTGCGCCCCACCCCGCGCAGGTCGGGGCGGTACATGTCCTCGACCAGCGGTGGCGGCACGGTGTAGGTACCCGGGGTAACCGCACGCACGAGGTAAAACACCTTGGCGGTGCTGCCGCGCGAGAGCTTGAGCGCGGCCACGTAGCGGTCGTCGCGGAACTCTTCGTGGCGCAGCGTGGCCGCCTCGCCACGGTCTTCCACGCGCAGGCCATCGACCACCACATCGGCCCACTGCTTGGCATCGCCCAGGTTGAAATTCTCTATCTCCAGGCCAGCCGGCAGCAGGTCGGTCAGCAGCGCGTCGGGCATGTCCACGTTCGGGGTGACGCTGACCCGAACGATCAGCGCTTCACCTTCCTTCAGCGCACGCGGGGTCCACGGCTTGCCGTCGGTGGTGAACCAGCTGCGTTCAACGCCGAGGGTGCGGTTGTCCGGCTCCGGCGCGGTGCGCGGAATGCCGGCCACTTCCAGGCTGGCGAACATCGGCGGCTCGCCCTGCGGGCTGAAGCGCACGCCCTTGGCCAGCGCGGCGTAGTCGAAACTGCGGCCGAACATGCGGCGCGCTGCGATGGCCTCCACTTCGCCGCCGATGGCGAGTTCGCCGGACACCTGCTTCTGCTGGTTGGCCGCCAATGCCTTGCCCAGGCGGGCAATGGCCACCTGTTCCTGCGTGCTCAGCCACATCCAGCCATTGTTGCGGCGGGCGTCCAGCGCGCGGCCCAGTTCGACCGCGCGGGCGTCGTAGGCCGGCTTGGACAGCTTGCGCTCGTGCAGCAGCGCGATCATCAACGCATCGTCGCGCACCGCGCTGCCGTAATCGCCGAAGTACTGCGGGCGTTCGCTGCTGGGCTTGGCGAAACCGGCCGCAATGGCCGCATCGCCCCGCTTGTGGTCGCCCTGCAGCGACAGCGCGATGCCCAGGTGCACCAGCGACAGTCCGGTCAGCGACTTGCCGCGCTCGTTGTCGTACAGCGCGCGCAGGGTACCCAGCGGGGCCCGGTTGACCCGCGCCAGCACGTAGCCCGAATACGCCTGGTTGGCAAACTTCAGGTTCTCGCGGCGATCTTCGCCATAGAACTGGTTGCCGCCGGACAGCAGGTCCTCGCTGAGCCGGTTGAGCGCCTTCTGCAGCACACCGTCGGGCACGGCGAAGCCGGCGTCCTTGGCATCGAGCAGGAACTCGGCGATGTACGGGGTCAGCCACGGATTGACGTAGCCGTCGTCGCCCCACATCGAGAAGTTGCCGTTGGCCACCTGCATCGAGGCCAGGCGCCCGAACGCGCCTTCCATGCGTTCGCGGCGGGTCTTGGCATCCAGCCCATCGGCCCCGAGCATGGCCGAGGTGGCTTCATCCAGCATCAGCGCCGCGTAGCCCTTGCTGGTGGTCTGCTCGGCGCAGCCGTACGGATACTTCAGCGCGCCATCAAGCGCACTGGCGAAGGGAATCGGCGGCAACGCGCTGACCAGCATGCGCGCGGTGACCGAGTCGTTCATCAGGCCGTCGGCCAGGCCCGTGCCCATCTCCACCGCCGCCAGCGGGTCCAGCGTGCGGGTCTGCGCGCGCAGCACCTGCGGCCAGGCCGCGCGTACCGGCAGGTCGTAGCGGCGGTCAACCTTGAAGCCGTTGCCTTCCACCCGCACCCGCACCTTGGCCACCGTGTAGCCTTCCCGCGCCACCAGCGGGAAGCTGAGCGTGCTCTTGGCATCGGCATTGAGCTTGAGTGCGCGACTGGGTTCGCCCAGGGTCAGCGGGCCGATGCCGTCCACCTGCACCTTGAACTCGCCCGGCGTACCGGTGAAGTTCTGCACGTCCAGGGTGACGGTGCTGCGGTCGCCCGGCGCCAATACGCGCGGCATGCTGGCTTCGGCCAGGATCGGCGCGCGCACCACGGTTTCGAGGTCGCGCTTGCCGTACTGGTCGTCGGAATACACCAGCGCCGACACCCGCAGGGTGCCGTTGAAGTCCGGCACTTTCAGCGCGATCCGGGCAATGCCCTTGGCATCGAGTTTCACCGGGCCGGAGAACAGGTCCACGGTCTGCACCCGCGCGGTGGGGCGCTTGGCCTGCGGCAACGCGGCCAGGGCCATGTCGCCACCGAACTTGAGCTTGCCGCTGCTGCCATCGAAGCTTTCGATCACCCGGCTGTAGATGTCATAGGCATCCACACCCAGGCGACGCTGGGCGAAGAAATGGCCGGCCGCATCGGGCACCGGGAAGCGGGTGATGTTGAGGATGCCCACGTCCACCGCCGACACCGTCACATGCGCCAGCTTGCCCGCCAGCTGCGGTGCACTCACCGTCACCGGCAGGGTCTGCTCGGGCCGCATCTGCTTGGGCGCAGACAGACCCACCGCGATCTGGCGTGCCTTGCGGTCCATCGGCACGTGCACCACGCCCACCGCGCGGGCCGGGGTGATCCTGCTCGGCGCACTGCCGCCGCGGAACACCAGCGCGGTGATGTAGACGTCGTGGCGCTCCCACTCGGCGGTGACCGGAATATCGAAGGTGCTGCCGGGCTTGGCGTCGATCTCCTGCACGTACAGCATCTTGTCGCTTTCGACCATCAGCACGCCCTTGCCGGCGTGCGGCGGGGTGACAGTGACGCGCACCTTGTCACCGGCCTTGTAGCCGGTCTTGTCCAGGCCCAGCTTGACCTTGTCCGGGCGCGCATCCAGGCCACGGTTTTCGTCGTTCCAGCTCCAGCCGGCATGGAACGGGTAGCGGCTGGTCAGCCCGGTGGCCGGGTCGAACACATCCAACCGGTATTCGCCCCACTCCACCGGGAAGTCCACGCCCACGGCGGCGCTGCCGGCATCGACGGTACGGCTTTCCTTGTTCTCGAAGCGGCGGCTGAAGTCGTAATCCCAGCGGTTGTCGTTGAAGGTCCAGTGGTAGTCGCGCAGTTCGCGTACCAGGGTGGCTTTCAGGCCCTTGCCCGGTTGCGGCTTGCCGGCCGCATCCACGCGCATGATTTCAAAGCGCGCGTTGCTGTTCGCATCGGCGCCATCGTCCGGGTTGAACAACGGGCGCACGCCCACCAGGACCGGGGCCGGCCACATCACCCGCTTCAGGGTACGGCTGACCGTGCGGCCGCCGGTTTCGTACACGCTGCCCGACAGCACCACCGCCACCGGCGCGCTGGCCTTGACCTCGGCCGGCAGGACCACGTCCTGGCGCAGCTTGCCGTCGGCCGGGAACCCGGTATCGATCACATCGCGCGCTTCGCGCGGCAGTTCCAGGGTGGGGTCGCCGAAGAAGTAGCCCGGCAACGATTCCACCGGCGACTGCTCGGCGGCCACGGCCAGGCGTGCGGTGAAGCGGTTGCCGTCGGCCGGCGCACCGTACAGGTAGGCCGCATCGGCCCGCAGTTTGAGCGGCTCGCCCGGCTTGAGGGTCTTCTGGGCGCTGTCCAGGTCCAGCTTCATGCGCTCGGGCAGGAACTCCTCGATGCGCAGGGTCATGCCCTGGATCGCTTCCTTGCTGGCCGGGTTGGTGCGGAACTCCACCTGCCAGCGCCCGGTCGGCGCTTCCACCGGAAGGGTCTGCTCGAAGCTGAGGTAGCCCTGCTCACCCGGTTGCAGGCGGGTTTCGCGGAAGGTCTTGCCGTCGGGCTGCTTCAGGCGCAGGAACACCGGTTGAGGTTTGACCGGCTTGCCGTCGTTGTCGCGCAGCAGCGCGGAAATGCGCACGGTTTCACCGGGGCGGTACAGGTCGCGGCCGGACCAGGCGAACACGTCGAACCAGGCGTTGTCGCGGCCGGCCACGGCGAACTCGCTCAGGTCCAGCGCCGGCTGGTTGAACGGCAGCATCGAGGTATCCGGGCCGCTGCTGGCGATCAGCACGTGGCCCGCATCCAGGGTGTAGTTGAGCAGTGCGTTGCCGTTGCCATCGGTGCTGCCCTTGAGCACCACCTCGCCCTTGGCGTCGATGATGCGCAGGTCGATCTTCTTCAGCGCCGCCCCGCTCTGCAGCGAAGCGGTGTGCACGAACAGCGTGTCCTTGTAGGCACGGGTGTGCAGGCCGATGTCGCTGACGGTGAAGAAGGCGGTGTCGAACTCGCTGTCGAACGAGCCGCTGCGCTTCATCACCGCGAAGTACAGGCCCGGTTCCCGCAGTTCCTTGATGTCCTGGGTGGGCAGGTAGGTGAGCACGCGCTCGTTCTGCTTGCCGCCCAGCACGAAGCGGTTGACATAGACCGGCTCGGCCAGCTGCGACATCGGGGTCTTGTCGCCGTACTCGCTGTCCAGTTCCCAGCTGCCACGGCGGCCGCCGCGCTGGTACTGGCTGAAGAAGCTGGGCAGTTCCTTGTCGCGCACGCGCAGGAACTCCACGTCCACTTCGCCCACGTTGACCGATACCACCGGCAGGCCGCGGCTTTCGCGCGCGGGCAGTACGCTGCCCTGCGAGGCGAAGCCGGCCACCGGCTTGAGCTCGCCGGTGAAGACCTTCTGGCGCAGCTCCTTGCCGATCCGGCTGCCGTCGGCGGCCAGCAGGTCCGGCGAAACGATCAGGGTGTATTCCCTGGCTGCCTCCACGAACGGGTAGCGCAGGGTCTTGCCGTCGTCGGACAGGGTCCAGCTGCTGTCCTCGGTGCCGACCTTCTCGCCAAAGCGGACCAGCGTGTCGAAGTCCTGGGTGCCGACCAGCGGCCGCGAGAACTCCAGCGCCAGCGACAGGCCGTCGCTCTTCTGGTCGGGGAAGGCCCGCAACAGGGTGAACTCGCTGACGGTTTCGACCTTGGCGGCGATCGGCGCGCCGGAGGGCGTCGGCAGCTGGCCGCTGTCGTTGCGTTTGCAGGCCCCGATGCCCAGTGCCAGGCCGGCGACCAGCGCCACGCCCAGGATTCCTTTCCAGCTCCATTGCCCGACCCGACTGCGCGTAGCCATGACGTCACTCCTTGAACAAGGGCTCCAGTATAGGGGCGCGCAGCCGGGCAGGGCCCGGCTCTACCGGGACGCGCGATATGTCAACCGGCGACGTACAGCTCGACGTACTCGTGGACCGGCATCGCTTCCAGCGCGACCGGGTCCAACGATACCTCCAGGATGCGACGTTGCTGGACGGTCGGGAAGGTGGCGGCCAGGTGCGCGCGGAACTTGTCTTCCAGCCGCGGGATGCCCTCGGCGCGGCGGCGGGCGTGGCCGAGCGGGTACTCGACCGTGGCGGCCAGGCTGCCGCCATCGGCGAACCGCAGCTCCAGGGCATTGGCGATGCTGCGCTTGTCCGGGTCCAGGTAATCGGCGGTGAAGCGCGGCTCTTCCACGCAGTGGATCTTCGCGCGCAGCGCGTCGATGCGCGGGTCAGCGGCGACGTCGTCTTCGTAGTCCCCGGCCACCAAGCGGCCGAACAGCAGCGCGATGGCCACCATGTACTGCACGCAGTGGTCGCGGTCGGCCGGATTCTGCAGCGGACCCGATTTGTCGATGATGCGCAGGCAGGCCTGCTGGGTGCGCAGGGTGATGTGGGCGATGTCGTCGATGCGCCGCCCTTCCGCGCGCAGTTGGGCATGCAGCTGCATCGCCGCTTCCACTGCGGTCTGGCCATGGAATTCGGCCGGATAGCTGATCTTGAACAGCACGTTCTCCATGACGTAGCTGCCGTAGGGGCGCTGGAAACCGAATGGCTGGCCGCCGAAAGACACGTCGTAGAAGCCCCAGGTGGGGGCGGTCAACGCACTGGGATAGCCCATCTCGCCGGTGACCGCCATCAACGCCAGCCGCACCGCGCGGCTGGTCGCATCGCCTGCCGCCCAGCTCTTGCGTGAGCCGGTATTGGGCGCGTGCCGGTAGGTGCGCAGCGCCTGCCCATCGACCCAGGCCAGCGACACGGCGTTGAGCATGCGTTCGCGGTCCAGCCCGAGCATGTGCGCGACCACCGCAGTGGAGGCCACTTTGACCAGCACCACGTGGTCGAGCCCGACCCGGTTGAAGGCATTTTCCAGCGCCAGGCAGCCCTGGATCTCATGCGCCTTGATCATCGCCACCAACACGTCGCGCATGGTCAGCGGCGGGCGACGCAGGGCCACGGCGTTGCGGCTTAGCCAGTCGGCCGTTGCCAGGATGCCGCCGAGGTTGTCCGAGGGGTGGCCCCATTCGGCGGCCAGCCAGGTGTCGTTGAAGTCCAGCCAGCGCACCATGGCGCCGATGTTGAAGGCGGCCTGCACCGGGTCCAGCTCGAAACGGGTGCCGGGTACGCGCGCGCCGTTGATGACCCGGCTGCCGGGAACCAGCGGGCCCAGCAGCTTGCTGCACGCGGGAAACGCCAATGCGGCCAGCCCGCAGCCCAGGGTGTCGATCAGGCAGTGCCGCGCGGTGGTGAAGGCCAGTGGCGAGGCCACCTTGTAGTCGCGCACGTAGTCGACGATGTCGACCATGACCGTGTCCCATGCAACGCGGTCGTGGGTGGGGGAACTGCCTGTAGCCATCGTCGCGCTCCTGTTCGGAAGGCAAAGCCGGGCCGTGCCCGACCGCCCGTTACAGCGTATCGGCCGGCACCCGCACCGCGCCCTCCATCAGCACGCGTGCGCTGCGGCTCATGATGGCCCTGGTGACCGTCCACTGGCCGTCAACAAGGCGCGCCTCGGCGCCGACCCGCAACGTGCCGGACGGATGCCCGAAGGTCACCGCCCCACGCTCGCCGCCACCGGCGGCCAGGTTCACCAGCGTGCCGGGAATGGCCGCCGCGGTGCCGATCGCCACCGCGGCGGTGCCCATCATGGCGTGGTGCAGCTTGCCCATCGACAGCGCACGGGCGTGCAGGTCGATATTTCCTGCGGCGATCTGCTTGCCGCTGGAGGATACGTAGTCCTGCGCCGAGGCCACGAAGGCCACCTTCGGCGTGTGCTGGCGGGTGGCGGCCTGGTCGATGCTGTCGATCAGGCCCATGCGCACCGCACCGTGCGCGCGGATCGCCTCGAAGCGGACCAGCGCAGCCTTGTCGTCGTTGATCGCCGGCTGCAGCTCGGTGCCGGTGTAGCCCAGGTCCGCTGCATTGAGGAAGATGGTGGGAATGCCGGCGGTGATCATGGTCACCTGGAAGCTGCCCATGCCGGGCACGTCCAGCGTGTCGACCAGGTTGCCGGTGGGGAACATCGAACCGCCCTCGCCTTCGCCGTCGTCGGACGGATCCAGGAACTCCAGCGCGATCTCCGCTGCCGGAAAGGTCACCCCATCCAGTTCGAACTCGCCGATCTCCTGCACCTGCCCGTCCACCACCGGCACGTGGGCCAGGATGGTCTTGCCGATGTTGGCCTGCCAGATCCGCACCGTGCAGGTGCCGTTATGCGGAATGCGCGCCGGGTCGATGAAGCCGTTGCTGATCGCGAACGGTCCCACGGCGGTGCTGAGGTTGCCGCAGTTGCCGCTCCAGTCCACGAACGCGGTATCGATGGACACCTGCCCGTACAGGTAATCCACATCATGGTCGGGCACCGACGGCGCCGAGATGATCACGCACTTGCTGGTACTGGAGGTCGCCCCGCCCATGCCATCGGTGTGCTTGCCATACGGATCGGGCGAGCCGATCACGCGCATCAGCAGCGCATCACGGGCCGCGCCGGGGGCCTGGGCGGCAGCCGGCAGGTCCTGCAGGCGGAAAAACACACCCTTGCTGGTACCACCGCGCATGTAGGAGGCGGGAATGCGGAGTTGGCCAAGATAGGTCATGTCATGCCACCTGCGTCGATTCCAGGAAGTCCTGCGCAAAACGCTGCAGTACTCCACCAGCTTCGTAGATCGAGACTTCTTCCGCGGTGTCCAGGCGGCAGGTGACCGGCACCCGCAGCTGTTCGCCGTCGCGGCGGTTGATCACCAGGGTCAGCTCGGCGCGCGGCACACGCTCACCGACCACGTCGAAGGTTTCGGTACCGTCGATACCCAGGGACAGGCGGTTCACGCCCGGCTTGAACTCCAGCGGCAGTACGCCCATGCCGATCAGGTTGGTGCGGTGGATGCGTTCGAAGCCCTCGGCGGCGATGGCTTCCACGCCGGCCAGGCGCACGCCCTTGGCGGCCCAGTCACGCGAGCTGCCCTGGCCGTAATCGGCGCCGGCGATGATGATCAGCGGCTGTTTGCGCTCCATGTAGGTTTCAATCGCTTCCCACATGCGGGTGACCTTGCCTTCCGGTTCGATGCGCGCCAGCGATCCCTGCTTGACCTGGCCATCGACCACGGCCATTTCATTGATCAGCTTCGGGTTGGCGAACGTTGCACGCTGCGCGGTGAGGTGGTCGCCACGGTGGGTGGCGTAGGAATTGAAGTCCTCCTCGGGCAGGCCCATCTTCGCCAGGTATTCGCCTGCAGCACTGCTGGCCAGGATCGCATTGGACGGCGACAGGTGGTCGGTAGTGATGTTGTCGCCGAGCACCGCCAGCGGGCGCATGCCCCGCAGCGGGCGTTCGCCGGCCAGCGCGCCTTCCCAGTACGGCGGACGGCGGATGTAGGTGCTCTGCGGGCGCCAGTCGTACAACGGGCTGATCGGTGCGCCATGTTCGACCTTGAAGGTGAACATCGGGTCGTAGACCTGGCGGAACTGCTCAGGCTTGACGCTGGCAGCCACCACCGCGTCGATTTCGGCATCGCTCGGCCACAGGTCCTTCAGGGTGATCGCGCTGCCATCGGCGCGGAAGCCCAGCGCGTCCTTCTCGATGTCGAAGCGCACGGTGCCGGCGATGGCGTAGGCCACCACCAGCGGCGGCGAGGCCAGGAAGGCCTGCTTGGCATAGGGATGGATGCGCCCGTCGAAGTTGCGGTTGCCCGAGAGCACGGCGGTCGCATACAGGTCGCGGTCGATCACTTCCTGCTGGATCTTCGGATCCAGCGCGCCACTCATGCCGTTGCAGGTGGTACACGCAAAGCCCACGATGCCGAAGCCCATCTGCTCCAGGTCGCCGATCAGGCCGGCCTCTTCCAGGTACAGCTGCACGGCCTTGGAGCCGGGCGCCAGCGAGCTCTTCACCCACGGTTTGCGACCCAGGCCGGCGCGGTTGGCATTTCGCGCCAGCAGCGCGGCGGCAATCACATTGCGCGGGTTGCTGGTGTTGGTGCAGCTGGTGATGGCGGCGATGATCACCGCTCCATCGGGCATCAGGCCCTGTTCCTGCTCCAGCCTGCCCGAGGCGAGCTTGGCTTCGTCGGCAATGCCGCGCGCGGCCAGCTCGCTGGTGGCCACCCGCTTGTGCGGATTGGACGGCCCCGCCATGTTGCGCACCACGCTGGACAGGTCGAACTGCAGCACGCGCTCGTACTGGACGTTGGCCAGGTCGTCCGACCACAGGCCGGCGGCCTTGGCGTAGGTTTCCACCAGCTGCACCTGTGCTTCCTCGCGGCCGGTCAGGCGCAGGTAGTCCAGGGTCTGCTGGTCGATGGAGAACATCGCCGCGGTGGCGCCGAACTCCGGGGTCATGTTGGAGATGGTGGCACGGTCGCCGATGGTCAGCGCGGTGGCGCCTTCGCCGAAGAACTCGATCCAGGCACCCACCACGCGCTCTTTGCGCAGGAACTCGGTCAGCGCCAGCACGATGTCGGTACAGGTAATGCCCGGCTGCGGGCGGCCGGTGAGTTCCACGCCGATGATGTCGGGCAGGCGCATCCACGAGGCGCGGCCGAGCATGACGTTCTCTGCTTCAAGACCGCCCACGCCGATGGCGATCACGCCCAGCGCGTCCACGTGCGGGGTGTGGCTGTCGGTGCCCACGCAGGTATCGGGGAAGGCCACGCCATCGCGCACCTGGATCACCGGCGACATCTTCTCCAGGTTGATCTGGTGCATGATCCCGTTGCCCGGCGGAATCACATCGACGTTCTTGAACGCCTTCTTGGTCCAGTTGATGAAGTGGAAACGATCTTCATTGCGGCGGTCTTCGACCGCGCGGTTCTTTTCGAACGCGGCCTTGTCGAAGCCTGGGTACTCCACCGCCAGCGAGTGATCCACGATCAGCTGGGTGGGTACCACCGGGTTGATCTGGGCCGGGTCGCCGCCTGCGTCGGCGATGGCATCGCGCAGGCCGGCCAGGTCGACCAGCGCGGTCTGGCCGAGGATGTCATGGCACACCACGCGCGCCGGGTACCACGGGAAATCCAGGTCCTGGCGGCGCTCGATCAGCTGCCGCAGCGAAGCCTCCAGGGTGGCCGGGTCACAGCGCCGCACCAGGTTTTCCGCCAGCACGCGCGAGGTATACGGCAGCCTGGCGTAGGCGCCGGAAGCGATCGCATCGACCGCCGCGCGGGTATCGAAATAGTCCAGCGAGGTGCCGGGGAGGGTCTTGCGGTAATCAGTGTTCATGGCTGGCGGTAGCTGCTTCTGTTTGGCGGGCCGTGCGGGAATACGGAAAGGCCGGCCCGTGGGCCGGCCCTTCTTTCAGCGGCGCTGGTCGATCGGCACGAAGGCCTGGTCTTCCGGGCCGGTGTAGTTGGCGCTGGGGCGGATGATCTTGCCGTCGATGCGCTGTTCGATCACGTGCGCGCTCCAACCGGAAGTACGGGCGATGACGAACAACGGGGTGAACATCGCGGTCGGCACGCCCATCATGTGGTAGCTGACGGCGCTGAACCAGTCCAGGTTCGGGAACATTTTCTTGATGTCCCACATCACCGATTCCAGGCGTTCGGCGATGTCGTACATCTTCAGGTTCTGCTGCTCGCTGGACAGTTCGCGGGCCACGTCCTTGATCACGTTGTTGCGCGGATCGCTGACGGTGTAGACCGGGTGACCGAAACCGATCACCACTTCCTTGCGCTCGACGCGGGCCTTGATGTCGGCCTCGGCTTCGTCCGGGGTGTCGTAGCGCTTCTGCACTTCGAACGCCACTTCATTGGCACCGCCGTGCTTGGGGCCACGCAGCGCGCCGATGCCACCGGTGATGCAGCTGTACATGTCGCTGCCGGTACCGGCGATGACACGGCAGGTGAAGGTGGAGGCGTTGAACTCGTGCTCGGCGTACAGTATCAGCGAGGTGTGCATCGCCTTCACCCACGAATCCTGCGGCTTCTCGCCGTGCAGCAGGTGCAGGAAGTGGCCGCCGATGGAGTCGTCGTCGGTTTCCACGTCGATCGCGCGGCCGTTGTGGCTCCAGTGGTACCAGTACAGCAGCATCGAGCCCAGACACGCCATCAGCTTGTCGGCGATGTCGCGCGCGCCGGGGTGATTGTGGTCGTCCTTCTCCGGCGACACGCAGCCCAGCACCGACACGCCGGTACGCATCACGTCCATCGGGTGCGCCGACGGCGGCAGTTCTTCCAGCGCGGCCTTGACCGTGGCCGGGATGCCGCGGAGCGACTTCAGCTTGGCCTTGTAGGCGACCAGTTCGGCACGGGTCGGCAGCTTGCCATGCACCAGCAGGTGGGCGATTTCCTCGAACTCGCTGGTGTTGGCCAGGTCCAGGATGTCGTAGCCGCGGTAATGCAGGTCGTTGCCACTGCGGCCGACGGTGCACAGCGCGGTGTTGCCGGCAGCGGTGCCCGACAGGGCGACGGACTTCTTCGGCTTGAAGCCGGGGGCGGTGGTTGCTTCGCTCATGATCCCTCCAGAAAACAATGGTGCAACGTTACTTCTTGGCAGCGAACAGCGCATCGAGCTGCTGCTCGAAGGCGTGGTAGCCGATACGGTCGTACAGTTCCTCGCGCGTCTGCATGCTGTCCACCACGTTCTTCTGGTGGCCGTCGCGGCGAATGGTCTCATACACATTCTCGGCAGCCTTGTTGGCCGCGCGGAACGCCGACAGCGGGAACAGCTGAATGGCCACGCCGGCCGAGGCCAGTTCGTCGCGGCTGAACAGCGGGGTCTTGCCGAACTCGGTGATGTTGGCCAGCACCGGCACCTTCACCGCATCGACGAAGCGGCGGTAGGTAGCCAGATCGTAGGCAGCCTCGGCGAAGATGCCGTCGGCGCCGGCGTCCACGCAGGCGATGGCGCGCTCGATCGCCGCGTCCACACCATCAACCTGGATGGCGTCGGTGCGCGCGATCAGGAAGAAGTCGGGGTCGGTCTTTGCGTCGGCAGCGGCTTTGACCCGGTCCACCATCTCGCCCTGGGTAACGATCTCCTTGCCTGGACGATGCCCGCAGCGCTTCGCGCCGACCTGGTCCTCGATATGGCAGGCGGCCGCGCCAGCCTTGATCAGCGACTTCACGGTGCGCGCGATGTTGAACGCACTCGGGCCGAAGCCGGTATCGATGTCGACCATCAGCGGCAGGTCGCATACATCGGTGATCCGACGCACGTCGATCAACACGTCTTCCAGGGTATTGATGCCCAGGTCCGGCAGGCCCAGCGATCCGGCCGCGACGCCGCCGCCAGACAGGTAGATGGCGCGGTAGCCGGCCCGCTGCGCCAGCAGGGCGTGGTTGGCGTTGATGGCGCCGATCACCTGCAGCGGCGATTCGGCGGCCAGCGCGGCGCGGAAGCGGGCGCCAGCGGAAGAAACAGGGGTGCTCATGGGCAACATTCCATCGTGGTTGACGGGTAGACAGGCGCAAGGCACGTGCCAATTCGCACGTCATTGATTCCATTGAGATTGGAGTCCAATCACCATGTTTCACCTTGAAACATTGAAACAGATGTAACATGGATGAAACTGAAACACGGCCCGCGCCCATGTCGATCCGCCTGCCCCGCCCCCGCCTGCCCGATCCCGACCCCGGCGCCCTGCCGGTGATCTGGACGGTAAGCGTGTCGCGCCTGACCGGCCTGCTCGGCGACGTCATCCCGGAGTTCGACCGCCGCGCCCGCATCGTCCCCATCAACCTGGGCTTTGAAGAGGCGGTGGATGTCATCGGCCAGCGCCTGCGCCGTGAACACTGCGATGTGGTGATCGCAGGCGGGTCCAATGCCGCCTACCTGCGCAGCCGCCTGGAGGTTCCGCTGGTGCCGATCCAGGCCAACGGCTTCGACCTGATGGAAGCGCTGGCACGCGCCCGGCGGATCGCCCCACGGATCGGGCTGGTGACCCACGCCACCGACGTGCCCAGCTTCGGCAGCTTCCAGCACAGCTTCGGGCTGGATATAGAACACCGCCGCTTCGTCACCCGCGAAGATGCGCGCGACTGCATCGCCGACATGCGCGCCAATGGCATTGAAGTGATCGTCGGCACCGGCATGGCCATCGACCACGCCGAGCGCGTGGGCCTGCCCGGGGTGCTGCTGTACTCGGCCGATTCGGTCCGCCAGGCGTTCGAACATGCGCTGGAACTGACCCAGACCCTGGCCCGTTCCGGCGCGGCGGCACCGCGCCGACGTGCCCCGACCCGGCAGCGCCCTACCGAGCACCGCCTGCTCGGCGACAGCCCGTCGATGCAGCAGGTGCGCGAGCGCATCGCACTGTATGCCCCGCACGACAGCACGGTGCTGGTCACCGGTGCCACCGGCACCGGCAAGGAAATGGTCGCGCGCCAGCTGCACGCCGCCAGTGGCCGCAGCGGCCGGTTCGTGGCGCTCAACTGCGGGGCGATCAGTGAATCGCTGCTGGAAGCGGAGTTGTTCGGCTACACCGAAGGCGCGTTCACCGGCGCGCGGCGCGGCGGGCGGGTCGGGCTGGTCGAAGCCGCCGATGGCGGCACCCTGTTCCTGGATGAGATCGGCGAGCTGCCGCTGCCGCTGCAGACGCGCCTGCTACGGGTGCTGGAGGAGCGCGAAGTGCTGCGCGTGGGCGCAACCGAGCCGACGGCCGTGGACGTGCGCGTGGTGGCGGCCACCCTGCAGGCGCTGGAATCGCTGGTGGAAGCGCAGCGCTTCCGCCGCGACCTGTACTACCGGCTGGCAGCGCTGCGCATTGCGCTGCCGCCACTGCGCGAACACCCGCAGGACGTGCCGGCGTTGCTGGAGCATTTTTTCCGGTTGCTGGGCCAGCGTCCCTCGCCGCTGGATGCGGCCGCCACCGAGCGGCTGTGCGGGTATGCGTGGCCCGGCAATGTGCGCGAGCTGCGCAACCTGGTCGACCGCCTGCGTATCCACTGGCCGGCAGAGGCCGGCACGCTGGGACTGGCGCACCTGCAGCGGTGGCTGCCCGAGCTGGAGCAGGCCGAGGTCGGTGCTGCAGGCGTGGCGCTGCTGTCCGGCGCCGGCATCGCCCCGGCACGGCCTGCGCCCGCGACGCTGCAGCAGTGGCTTGCCGACCACCAGGGCAACCGCGAACAGCTGGCCGCGCACCTGGGCATCTCGCGCACGACGCTGTGGCGGTGGCTGCGCTCACCCGTGTGACCTCGAGCGGGACACTCACGCTGCGCAACCGGTGCCTGTTGCGTCATTCCTGATACGCAACTCAGGCTTCAACCGACAATGCACTAGGGAAACTCCTAAACGCATTTGCGGGATTCCCGTTATGCGACTTATTCATCATTCCATTTCCTGCACAGGCAGGAACTGACAGCGCACGACAACCCGCACTGCGTGTCGCGCGCCCATGCGTCGCGTTGCGATCGTGCGGATTGGCCGGAATTTCCGTGCTGTCGATGCATCCGCGGGTCCGCCGGGCTCGCGCTCGACGATGCAGAGCGTCGATGACAGCGAGAGAAACAATTGTCGGATGCCCCGTCGAACAGGTTCATCAAGAACAACCGCAAGTGAACTCTGTCCGTGCAACGCAATGTCCAAAAACGCGGTACGTCGCTAGGTTCCAGATCACACCGGCCAGGCCCGTCGCGACCGGTGATGACCGACGACCACCACAAGGACACCTGCATGTTCCCAGCCGCTTCCGCCCGGGCCCTCCCCACCCTCATCACCACCCACACTGGACTGACCCTGCGCCGGCAGCGCGAGGCTACCAGTCGCCCCGCCCACACCATGCCGTTGACCGGCATCAGCAACCAGGGGACCCGACCGCAGCCGGCACCGGCCAGGGTGACCCGGATGCCGGCTGCAGCTGCCAACGCAGACCCGGACCAGGACGACGCCCCGCGCGCGCCGGGGCCGACCGACGATGCACTGGACGTGCTGAGCCGGCAGATCCACGCGCTGCTGGCGCAATCACGCGGGCATGCGCCAGCGACCTTCGCCAAGGCATTGGACGCACTGGCACTGGACCCGCAACAGCGACTGACACGCAAGCAGAGCAGCGCGCTGCTGCGCGCGATCAAGGGCCTGCCGAACGGCGCCGGCGTGTCCGAACGGGACAAGCTGGTGCGCAGTGCGCTGCATGACCTGACCCGGGCGGCCCGCGCCGAGGCGATGCTGCACGAACAGATCGCGCGGCATACCGAACGCGAGCGCATCAATGCACTGCCCGGTTCGCAGCGCAGTGCCGGCACCGGCGGCATGTTCGGGATCCGCTTCGGATTGCCGGGCGCGGTCCATGCCGGGGCCGCGGCCGGTGCACGCCAGGAAACCAGCGTGGCCACCTTCGACGACCTGACCGTAGCTACCGTCCGCAGTGCCACGGTGATGGCCGAGGCCACCGTCCAGGCCGCCGTCGCCCCCGGGGTAGGCGTGGAAGGCAAGCTGAGCGGCTACTCGACCGAAGGCGATGCGGACATCTCCATGTCGATGCGCACCCGCGTGCTGCGCCTGGCGCACGCATCGGTCGCCCGCCGGCTGGGCGGCAACGTCCTGCAGCGCGCGTTCAAGCGCGTGACCGATCCGCGACGCGACCGCTATGACGAACGCGCCAGCCGCGCGATGGCCTGGCAATCAACATTGCCGGTACTGCTGGGCACGCAGGCGGTGGCCCAACCGTTGGCGTTTGGCAAGCGGGGGCTGCTGATCACCGCCGGCATGACGACCCATGGCGGTGCGCTGGCCGCCAGTGCCGGCTATGGGGTAGGCCAGCTCGGCGCCACCGGCGCGGCGAACCGCACGGAACTTCGGGCGGCGCTGCCGACCCGGCTGACCGAGCTCGGCGAAGACGGCCTGCCCGCCAGCAAGGCCCCCGGCATCCGCACCGTGCTGGAGGCGCGCGTGGCGCACCTGGTGGGCAACCGGCAACCGCCACGTTCGCGCGCGCTTCAGCTCGTCCAGCAGGGGATGGCTTCGCCCCGGCACCCGGACGACCTGGAGCGGCGGCTGGAGGCGGTGGCGCATGTCGGTGCCGCGTTCGACCACCTGCAGGCGCTGGCCGACCTGTCGCTGCGGGCGCCGGAGCAGGCACGCGCACCGTTGGCGTCGCTGGCACGCGACTGGGGCAGCAGCACCGCCGCGCGCGAACCGGTGATGATCGCCATGCTCGACACCCTCGCCTGGCTGCAGGCGGCGCCCGCCCCCGACCCCGGCTCACCCACCGTGCAGGCGGACTGGACCCGGCTGCAGCACACCGTGCAGGCGCAGGCACGACGCATCCACGACACCACCCTGCCGCACGACCGCGCGTGGGTGTACCGGGCCACCCATGCGTTCCGCGAACAGATCCAGCGCATCGCCACCACCCGCGGCAACCTGTCGTTGTCGGCCACGCTGCCGTTACTGACCGCGTCAGCAGACATCGGGGTGGCACGCCATGTGCGCCAGGATCCGGATCCACTGCGCGACGGCGACTATCTGGAGCTGACCGTGGCCGCCCATCTCGCCCCGGCGCTGGGCACGATCCTGAGCGAGGTGGAACGCCGGTTGCCCGATTGGGGCACGCTGCCACTACGCGAAGCCGAAGCCTTGGCCGCGCCGATCTCCGCCAACCTCGGGGTCACCGGCACCGCCCAGTGCGTGGTGCGCTTCTTCCGGCCTTCGTTCCAGACCGATCCGGATTTCCCTGCATCCGCGCGCGGCAATCACCTGCATGCGGTGCGCCTTGCCACCGGTGCCGCGCAATCGCTGGGGGTGACCGTACCGGTCCCGGTGTTGCCAGGGCTCGCTCCCACCATCGCAGTCCAGCACAACCGTGCGACCCAGTTCACCCGTTACGACCGTCTCGGCGAAGGCACGTTGACCAGTGCGCTGATGCGCTACCTGTCGCTGTGCTCGGCCACGCAGCCGCGTACCGACACCTGGGCCGCGTTGCTGGAATCGCATGGCGCCGACCTGGACCGGCTGGCCGAAACACTGCTCGATCCGACTTCGGTGCCGGCGCAGGAAGCACGCTACTGGCTGCAGCGCGAGCCCACCACCACCACCGGAGGTGCCACGACCCGCCGCGAAAACGCCGACACCAGCCCGCTGGACGCGTTCCAGCAGCACGCCGACCGCGACACCCGGCGCGCGCAGCTGTACGCGCTGTTCGAGGCAGTGGGTGCGATCACCACCCGGCAGAAGGCGATGTCTTCCCTGATCGGCGCGCTGACCCTGCCCGTGGTCGGTTGAGCGAAGCCGGTCTGCCGTATGCCCGCGTGGGCACGCGGCAGGCCGGCATGCCCACTTACGGATACAACAACCGCTTGCTCCACTGCCGGTCGGCATCGATTTCATAGCACCAGCGTTCATGCAGGCGGAACTGCGCGCCATACCAGAATTCGATCCGGCGCGGCACCACCCGCAACCCGCTCCAGCCCTCCGGCCGCGGCACGTCGCGGCCGGCGAAGCTGGCTTCGGCGCTGGCCACGCGCGCATCGAAGGCCTCGCGTGATTCCAGCGTGCGCGACTGCAGCGATGCCCACGCGCCGATCTGGCTCAGGCGCGGGCGCGAGGCGAAGTACGCATCGGCTTCGGCGTCGCTGACCTGCTCCACACCGCCCTCGATGCGCACCTGGACGCCGGCCTCGCGCAGGCTGCGCCACAGGAACAACAGCGCCGCGTGGGGATTGGCCTTCAGTTCCCGTCCCTTGTGGCTGTCCAGGTGCGTGTAGAACACAAAACCGCGTGCATCGAAGGCTTTGAGCAGCACCGTGCGCGCCGAGGGCAGGCCATTGGCCGTGGCGGTGGCCACGGTCATCGCATTGGGTTCGATTTCAGCGCTGCCCTTGGCTTCGTCGTACAGCACGGCGAAGGTGGAGAGCGCTTCAGCGTAGAGATCGGTCATGGTTGGTTTCTTGCGGCTCGGTTTGGGTTTATTGTCACCGCATGCCCGTTGCCGCGTACATGCCCCGGAACAAGGGATTTCCCGATGCACTGGTCGCGCAGGCGCTGGACGATGCGCTGGCCGTGACGGCCACGGTGCCAGTATTGGCGATCAGCGGCCTGCAGGGCAGCGGCAAATCGACGCTGGCCGCGCAGGTGGTGGCCCTGGCCCAGCGCCGTGGTCTGCGCGCGGCGGCATTGTCCATCGACGACTTTTACCTCACCCGCGCCCAGCGACAGCGCCTGGCGCGCCAGGTGCACCCGCTGCTGCTGACCCGTGGCCCACCCGGCACGCACGATCTGCCCCTGGCCCACGCCACGCTGGATGCAATTGCCGCGCAGCGCGCGGTTGCCTTGCCACGGTTCGACAAGCTGGCGGACGAACGCGTGCCCGAGACCGAATGGCCGCGACTACACGACGGGCTGGACGTGCTGGTGTTCGAAGGCTGGTTCCTGGGCACGCCGGCGCAGGCCGAGGCAGCGCTGGACACCCCACTCAATGCGCTCGAGCGCGAGGCCGACGCCGATGGCCGCTGGCGCCGCTGGTGCAACCAGGCCCTGGCCGAGCATTACCCGGCGCTGTGGCAGCGCTGCGACCGGTTGTGGTTCCTGCAGCCGCCGGATTTCGCCGTGGTGCCGCGCTGGCGCTGGCAGCAGGAGCAGAACCTGCAGGCCGCCCAGCCCGAGCGCAGCAGCATGAGCCGCGCCCAGCTGGAGCGGTTTGTGCAGTACTACGAACGGGTCAGCCGGCAGGCACTGCGCACGCTCCCGGCCCTGGCCGACCGCGTGGTGGTGCTGGACGAACAGCGCCGGGTCGTGCCGGCGCCGGGCTGAGGCCGCCCCCCGCCCGCTCAACCCACCAGGAAGGTCACGCGCAGATTGACCCGCCATTCGGTGATGTTGCCCTGGCCGTCGGTGATCACCTTGGTCTCGTTGATCCAGGCGCCCTGGATGCCCTTGACCGTTTCGGACACTTTCTTCAGGCCGCTGCGGACCGCGTCTTCGACGCTGGTGGGCGAGGATGCATTGATCTCGATGATTTTGGCCACTGACATGGGGCGTGCTCCAGGTGCGCGCGGGACATTCCGCACTGCCCACCATGGGGTCCCGCGCGTAAAGGCTGCGACACGGAGGTGTTAGCATTCCGGGTAATGAATCCCGCTCCGAACCTCATCCTGATTGGCCCGATGGGCGCCGGCAAAACCTGTATCGGCCGGCGGCTCGCCGAGCGCTTCACCCTGGACTTCGTGGACGCCGACCAGGCCATCGTGGACGCGGCCGGGGCCAGCATTCCGACGATCTTCGAGCATTCGGGGGAGGCCGGCTTCCGCCAGCATGAGCGGCAGGTGCTGCAGCAGCTGTTGGCTGGCGAGCGGCAGCTGATTTCCACCGGTGGCGGCGCGGTGCTCGATGCCGGCAACCGCCAGGCCATCGCCCAGCGCGGCTTCGTGGTCTACCTGCGGGTGAGCGTGCCGGCCCAGCTGGAGCGGCTGGCCCGCGACCGTGGACGGCCCCTGCTGCAGCGGCCCGACCGCGAGCAGGTCCTGCACGAGATGGCGACCGTGCGCGACCCGCTGTACCGCGGGCTGGCCGACCTTACCCTCGATACCGATCTGTACACGCCCAGCGAGGCTACCGCGCAGCTGGTGCTGCGTCTGGCCGCGCAATGGCAGCGACTGGAACCTTCCGCATGACCGCTCCCCCCCGCACCGTCGCCGTCGGCGGCGACACCCCCTACACCATCCACATCGGCCCCGGCCTGCTTGCGCAGGGCGAACTGCTGGCCCGCCACGTGCGCGGCCGCCACGTACTGCTGCTCAGCGATTCGTCGGTGGCCCCGCTGTACCTGGCCGGGGTCAAGCAGGCGCTGCTGGACGAGCGCCCCGACCTGGCCATCGGCGAACTGGTGCTGCCGGCCGGCGAAGCCTCCAAGACGTTGGCCAATTTCGGGGCGGCGATCACCGCCCTGGCCGCGCTGGGCGCCACCCGCGATGCGTGCGTGATGGCCCTGGGCGGCGGCGTGGCCGGCGACCTGGCCGGGTTTGCTGCCGCCTGCTGGATGCGTGGGGTGGACTGCGTGCAGCTGCCGACCTCGCTGCTGGCGATGGTCGATTCCTCGGTCGGCGGCAAGACCGCCGTGGACATTCCCGAAGGCAAGAACCTGGTGGGCGCGTTCCACCCGCCGCGCGCGGTGATCGCCGATACCGCCGTGCTGCGCACGCTGCCGCCGCGCGAACTGCGCGCCGGCCTGGCCGAAGTGATCAAGTACGGTGCGATCCGCGACCCGCTGTTCTTCCAGTGGCTGCAGGCCGAACACGCCGCCCTGCTGGCCGGCGACGACGCGGCGCTGGCCCAGGCCATCGCACGCAGCTGCGAACACAAGGCCGAGATCGTCGCGCGCGATCCGCTGGAGCGCGGCGAGCGTGCCCTGTTGAACCTGGGCCACACCTTCGGCCATGCCATCGAGACCGAACAGGGCTACGGTGCGCCGGGCAACGACAACCTCAACCATGGCGAAGCGGTGGCGGTGGGCATGGTGCTGGCCGCGCGGCTGTCGGCCCACCTGGGCATGAGCCACGACGACGACACCACCCGCCTGCGCGAACTGCTGCTGCGCTATGAACTGCCGGTCGCGATTCCAGCCGGGCTGGCCCCCGAAGCGCTGCTGGCCCGCATGCGGCTGGACAAGAAGAACGTGGCCGGGCGCCTGCGCCTGGTGCTCTGGCAAGGCATCGGCCGCGCCGAAGTGGTGGCCGACATCGACGAAGCCGACGTGCTGCGCGTGCTGCACACGGGCTGAGCTGCGACCGTTTGCCGCGCCCGCCCGGCGGGCCGGTGACGGCCGCGTTGCCGGTTCACGGCTACAATCGCCACCATGCGCGTCTTCCTGCAGCAACCTCCCGGCGGAACCGAACCGGCCCGCTACCTCCAGCTCACCCTGCAACCGGACCTGTTCGGTGGCTGGGAGCTGCTGCGCGAGTCGGGGCAGATTGGCGGGCGCGCCAAGCTGCACCGCCAGCTGTTCCCGGATGTGGGCCAGGCCCAGGCCGCGTTTGAGAAGGCGCGCGATACCGAGCTCAAGCGCGGTTACCAGATCACCTATACCAGCGGTGTGCCGCCGCGCTGAGCGGCCCGCCTTCACCTGGCCCTGCGCCACCGATTCCAAGGAAGCATCCCGTGACCAGCCCCTCCCGCCACGATCGCCTGCTGCGCGCCCTGCGCCGCGAACCGGTGGACTGCACCCCCGTCTGGCTGATGCGCCAGGCCGGCCGTTACCTGCCCGAGTACCGCGCCACCCGCGCCAAGGCCGGCAGCTTCCTGGCCATGGCCAAGAACCCGGACATCGCCTGCGAAGTGACCCTGCAACCGCTGCACCGTTTCGACCTGGATGCGGCAATCCTGTTCTCGGACATCCTCACCATTCCCGACGCGATGGGCCTGGAGCTGTACTTCGTCGAAGGCGAAGGTCCGAAGTTCCGCCACCCGGTCCGCGACACCGCCGCCATCGCCCGGCTGGCCGTGCCGGACATGGAAACCGAACTGCGCTACGTGATGGATGCCGTGCGCGTGATCCGCCGCGAACTGGACGGCCGCGTGCCGCTGATCGGCTTCTCCGGCAGCCCCTGGACGCTGGCCTGCTACATGGTCGAAGGCGGCGGCAGCAAGGATTTCGCGCGCATCAAGGCGATGGCGCTGAACGAACCGGCCGCGCTGCACCAGCTGCTGTCGGTGGTGACCGATGCGGTGATCGCCTACCTGGCCGCCCAGCGCGCGGCCGGCGCGCAGGTGCTGCAGGTATTCGATACCTGGGGCGGCGTGCTCAGCCCGGCCATGTACCGGGAATTCTCGCTGCGCTACCTGACCCGCATCGCGCGTGAGCTGGAGCGCGGCGATGGCGGGCAGCGCACCCCGCTGATCCTGTTCGGCAAGGGCACCGGCCTGCACCTGGCCGACCTGGCCGACACCGGCGCCGATGCGCTGGGCGTGGACTGGACCCTGGACCTGGCCGACGCAGTGGCGCGCACCGGCGGCCGCGTGGCGCTGCAGGGCAACCTGGACCCGACCACGCTGTATGGCAATCCGGAAGCAATTGAACGCGCCGCCGGGCAGGTGCTGGACAGTTACGCACGCGGCAATGGGGGTTCGCGCGAGGGCCATGTGTTCAACCTTGGCCATGGCATGTCGCCGGACATGAATCCCGAGCATGTGCAGGTGCTGGTTGAAGCGGTGCATTCCCTCAGCCGACGTTGATTGAACGTCCGGGTGTTGCGTTGGACACGCATGGCGTGTCCGCGCGGTGTCCATCACCGGCCATTGCCCTGCATCTGCGATCATGTGCACCTCGTTGATGAAGGGTGCACACGATGACGACCCCCAGCTACGCCTCGTTCCGGCCCCTGTTGTGGCTGGTGTCGCTGGCGATCTTCATGCAGATGCTGGATTCGACCATCGTCAACACCGCCCTGCCCGCCATGGCGCGCAGCCTGGGCGAGAGCCCGCTGCAGATGCAGTCGGTGGTGTTCAGTTATGCACTGGCCGTGGCGACCTTCATTCCCGCCTCCGGCTGGATCGCCGACCGCTTCGGCACCCGCCGCACCTTCCTTGCCGCGATCATCCTGTTCACCCTTGGATCGCTGGCCTGCGCGCTGGCGCAGACCCTGCACCAGCTGGTCGCCGCGCGCGTACTGCAGGGCGTGGGCGGTGCGATGCTGCTGCCGGTCGGGCGCCTGGCCGTGATGCGCTCGGTATCGCGCGAACAGTTTCTGCGCGCCATGAGTTTCATCGCCATTCCTGCCCTTGTGGGACCTCTCATTGGCCCCACGCTGGGCGGCTGGCTGGTAGAGGTGGCGTCCTGGCACTGGGTGTTCCTGATCAACCTGCCCATCGGCGTGATCGGCTATGCGGCCGCACTGAAGATCATGCCGGACCATTACGCCGAACACCGGACCCGCTTCGACATTGCCGGTTACCTGATGCTGGCCTTCGGCATGGTGGTGCTGTCGCTTGCACTGGACGGCATCTCCGGGATGGCCACCCCGCACGCGCTGGTGATGCTGATGACCGTGGCCGGCCTGGCCGCGCTGGTCGGCTACTGGCTGCACGCGGCCAACTCCACTGCGCCGCTGTTTTCATTGGCCCTGTTCCACGTCCCCAGCTACCGCATCGGCATTCTCGGCAACCTGTTCTCACGGATCGGCAGCAGCGCCATGCCGCTGCTGATTCCGCTGCTGCTGCAGGTCGGCATGGGCATGAGCCCGATGAACGCCGGGCTGTTGATGATTCCCGTCGCCGCCGCCGGCATGCTGTCCAAACGCTACGCGGTCAAACTGGTGGAGCGCTTCGGCTACCGTCGGGTGCTGATGGTCAACACCGTGCTGGTCGGGCTGACCATGGCCAGTTTCATCTTCATGGTGCCTGGCCAGCCGATGTGGTTGCGGGTGGTGCAGCTGGCCGTGTTTGGCGCGGTCAACTCGCTGCAGTTCACCGTGATGAACACCGTGACCCTGCGCGACCTGGACCGCGACTTCGCCAGCTCCGGCAACAGCCTGCTGTCGATGGTGATGATGCTCGCCACCGGCTTCGGCGCCGCCGCGGCCGGCAGCCTGTTGGCCGCGTTCGGCCACCTCGACGCACTGCACGGTGCCACTGCCGCCCTGCACGCCACGTTCGTGTGCGTGGGCGCGATCACGCTGACCTCCACCGTGATCTTCTGGCAGCTTCCCGACACCCGCCCCTCTCCACGCGATGTGGAGGAGGTCGCCGAATAGCCGCAGGCTATTCCGCGACCGGGCAGCAGCGGACCGTTGGTCCGATGACCTTGCGCCTGCGGCCGTTCGGAAGAATGAACGAAACCGGCTGTTTTACGCCCCGCCCCGCGCCCCCACCACCACCCGCGCAATCGCCTGCTCCAGCAGGTCGCCGGTCACCGGCTTGCGCAGGAACCCCTGGAAGCCCGCCTCGCGCACCTGTTGTTCAATGCCCGGATCGGTGCGCGCGGTCACCGCCAGCAACGGCATCGCATAGCCCTGGTTGCGCAGGTGGCCGGCCAGTTCCATGCCGCCCAGGCCAGGCAGGTCCAGGTCCAGCAGCACCACGTCGAAGGGTGTGTCGCTCACTTCGCGCAACGCCGCCAGCGCATGGCCAGCATGCACCACCTCGTGCCCGCGCGCGCTCAACAGGCCGATGATCACGCTGGCCACGGTCTCATCGTCTTCCACCAGCAGCAGGCGCAGCGGCGGCAAGGGTTGGCCCTCGGCAACACCGGCGCTGCCCACCGTGGCATCGGCCATCTGCAACGGCAACGGCAACGTCACGCTGAAGCGCGTACCCACGCCCAGTTGGCTTTCCACGCCGATCTGACCCTGCATGGCCAGCGCCAGCTCGCGGCAGATCGCCAGGCCCAGGCCGCTGCCGCCGTACTGCGCGGCGGTGCGCGCGCCATCGGCCTGCTCGAAGCGCCGGAACAGACGCTGTTGCTGGTCGCTGCTGATTCCCGGCCCAGTGTCGGACACCTCGAAGTACAGGCCGCGCCCAGGGGCCAGCGCGCGCACCTTCAGCCGCACTTCGCCGTGGCTGGTGAACTTGACGGCATTGCCCAGCAGGTTGAGCAGGATCTGGCGCACCCGCACCGCATCGCCGACGGTGCATAAACCGGCGGGCAGGTCGTTGTCGACCACGAAGCGCAACCCCTTCTGCTCGGCCAGCGCCGCCATCAGGGTGCAGGCATCGTCGATCACTCCCTGCAGCGCGAAGGTCTGCGCCTGCAGCTGCAGCCGCCCCGATTCGATCCGGGCAAGATCCAACGCGTCGTTCACAAGGTGTAGAAGATGTTCGCCGGCGTGACGGATCGATTCGGTGTAGCTGCGCTGCTGCGGAGTCAACGGCGAGCCCAGCAGCAGCTCGCTCATGCCCAGCACGCCGGTCATCGGCGTGCGTACCTCGTGACCCAGGTTGGCCAGGAAACGCGTCTTCGCGGCCGAAGCCTGTTCGGCCAGCTCCTGCTTGTGCAGGGCCAGCTGGTAGGCGTGGCGGCGCTGCACCCGGCGCCGGTACAACCAGGCGAACAGGCTCATGAGCAGCAGCGCGATCGAGGCCATCACCAGCAGCCCCGACAGGCTTCGCCACCACGGTGGCTGCACGCGGAATTCGAGCACCTGCACCCGCGACCAGACCAGGTCGGCCGAGCGCGCCTGCACTTCCAGCCGGTAGCGCCCGGGTGGCAGCCGCGAGAACACGCGCTCGCCGCCAGGCCCTACATCCACCCAGTCCGGGTCGTAGCCGGCCAGACGGTAGCGGTAGCTGTTGGACGACGAATCGGCGAAGGACAGCAGCCGTGCCACGATGCGCAGGTCGCGGTCGGCATCGGCGATCTCCAGTGGCACAAGATGGGTCAGGTCCAGCACCCGTTCACCGCGCCGCACCTCGACGCGCTCGATCACCAGCGGCGCACGCCGGGTTGCCGGCCGCACCTGGTCCGGATCGAACAGCACCACCCCGGCCGGGGTACCGCCGGCGATGTGATTGCTGGCCGTCCGCACCAGCGTGCCACGGCGGAACTCCTGGCTGGGCAGCCCATCGCGCACACCGTACTGGCGCACACTGCCCTGGTTGGCATCCACGCGGATCAAACCGCGCGAACTGGCGGCCCAGACGATGTCCTGCGCATCGACCACCAACGCGGTAGCCGACAGCTGCGGGTAGCCGACGGCCGCATCGATCTGCGCCTCAGGCTCCAACTGTTTTCCGTTCCACTTGTAACGGGTCAGTCGACCTTCCCCGGATACCCACACACTGCCATCGTTGGCCCGCGCCAGGGCGTGGATGCCGGACGCGGTGACGCCCGGCAGCGGCTCGAACCACTCACGCGCCGGCACCCACTGCAGCAGGCCTTGGCTGGTAGCCAGCCAAAGGTGGTCTTCGGGTCCACACAGCAGGTCCTGGACCAGCTGGCCGATGGCCAGCCCGGCTGCCCCCGGTGCGATCTGGTGGAGGACGCGCCCGTCCAGATCGCGCTGTTGCAGCCCACCGGAGGATCCGCTCCATATCCGGTTGTCATCGCACAGCACCAGCGATTCGACCGGGCCATCCATGACGGCATCGACAGCGGCGTCGCGGCCCCAGCGTTGCAGGGATCCGTCACCCGGCTGGTAGCGCAGCAGCGCCTCGTGAGAGCCGATCCAGACCTGGCCACGCGGGTCTTCCAGCACGGACTGCAGCCACTGTGCACCATCCACCCGGGTGCGGTGCTGTTCCACTTTGCCGGTGCCCGGGTCGAAGCGGTCCAACGCGCCATGCGTACCGACCGTCCACACCCCTCCATTGGCCGACACCGCCATGCCCAGCACATAACCATTGCGCAGCGAGGTCGGATCGTCCTCCAGCCGCGACAACACCGAGAATTGCCACCAGCGCGGCAACAGGTGCCAAAGCCCGCTGTTGGTGCTGGCCAGCCAGATGCCGCCTTCGCGGTCTTCGTGGGCGCCGGTCCAGTTGGGGCGGACCTGGCCGCGCGCCACCGCACTGTACAGCGGCACCTGCTGGAACCGGCCCTTGTAGACCCGGCCCAGCCCGGAACGGGTGTCGAGCCAGTATCCATCCTGTTCGTCGCGCAGCATCATGCCCAGCACCTGGTCGCCGGCATCCACCTGCCACGGTGCCGGTTCGAAGCGGCCGTCGGCGCGGCGTACCACCGTACCGGCGTTGGTGCTGATCCACAGGCTGCCATCGAGTTCGGCGGTGAGCCCGTTGATCAACGAGGTGGGCAGCTTGGCGGCTGGCACCCGCTCGAAGTCGCGCCCGGTCCAACGCGCCAGCCCCGCCGTGGTGCCTACCCAAAGGCTGCCGTCGGGGGTGGTCGCCATGTGCGTTACCGACGCCGCAGGCAGGCTGCGCCGATTGCCCGGCTCAGGCATGAAGCGGGTGATCACGCCGTTGCGGTCAAGCCGGTGCAGGCCGCCTTCGTACGTGCCGAACCAGAGTGCCCCGTCACCGGTGGAGGCCAGGCTCCAGATCGTGTTGCTGCCGATCACCGGGTAGCTGGCGCGATCGAAGAAACGCAGCTCGCGACGGTCGGCGGACATCATCGCCAGGCCGGCGTTCTCGGTACCGATCCACAGCTGGTTGCGCGCATCCACATGCACGCTCCACACCAGGTTGTCGCGCAGGCCATCTTCGGCACGCCAGACCCGGTAGTTGCGGCCATCGAAGCGTGCAAGGCCATCGTTGGTCGCCAGCCACAGGTAACCGTACCCGTCTTCGGCCATGCGGTTGACCGTGTTGGACGGCAGACCGTCGAACACGGTCAGCTGGCGCGGCGTGGGCGGGACGGGTTGCGCCACCGCCAGCGACGGCCACATGCACAGCATCCCGAACAGGAGCAGCCAACGCGTAGGCAACACCAATGGATCTCCTGGAGCGGGTCGGGGTCGTCCTGCGAAGGGCTGACCGGGCAGGACCTGTCGTAAAAAGCCCAAGTCGCGGGGTAGATGGTAAACGGTTCGCTTGATCTGGACGAACCATCAGCCCGCGCCTGCCTGCTGCAACGCCTGACGCAAGGCCGCAGCCGTGACAGGTTTGTACAGCAGGCCAGCGCCGCCCGCGGCACCGACCTGGCCCGCCAGGCCAGTTGCCCGCCGCCGGCTCATCGCCAGCACCGGCATGTCCACGTCCTGCACCTGCAGCATGCCGAGCAGGGTCAGACCGTCGATGCCGGGCAGGTCCAGCTCCACCAGTACCAGGTCGAACCGGCCTGCCGCCAGCTCGGTCAAGGCCGCCAGTGCGTGTGGCGCATGCACTGCCTCCCAGCCCTGTGCGACCAGCAGTTCGCAACCGGCGATGGCTGCCTGCGGGTCATCATCCACCAGCAGTACCCGCCGGCCGGACCGGGACGCCACGGCCGGCATCGGCACACTCGCCTGCACGCACCACTGCGGGCCCGCTCCGGCATGCACGCTCAGCGTGCCACCGAGCGCCCCCGCCAGGCGCTCGGCGGGGGTCAGCGCCACGCGCAGCGATGCCAACGACGGCGTCGGCACGGCCGTACCTGCGCCCCGCCCCGGCCGGTACGCAGCACGCCCGCTGGCGTTGAACGCCAGCAGCAGTCCCTCGCGCCCGGGCCGCCACGCCACCTGCAGCACGACGCGCCCGGCGCCGGTGTGCCGGCCCAGAACGCGCGCCACCGCGTCGAGTAGTTGACCGAGCCTTCGGGAATCGCCATGCGCGTGCGCGCCGTCTGCCACCTGCAGGCACAGGGCCAGCGCGGTGCCCCGACAGCACGACGCCAGTACCTGGCGGGCCAGCCACTGGCGGTGGACGCCCACTACATCGAAGACGGCCGCCTGCAGGGGCGCGCAACCGGCCTCCAGCCGGGCCTCGTCCAACGCCTGGTTGACCCGCTCCAGCAGCATGTGGCCGCCCTGCAGAATCCGCTCCAGCTGCTGCCGCTGGGCAGCATGCAGGTGCGATGACAGGAGCAGCTCGCTCATGCCCAGTACGCCGGTCAGCGGTGTGCGCACTTCATGGCCAAGCGTTGCCAGGTAGTGCGCCTTGGCCTGGGCCGAGCGCAGCGCCAGCGAGAGCCCCTGCGCCGATGCCTGCGCCCGCCGTACGCGCGCCACGCGGCGTACCGCCGCCCAGGCACCGCCGCCCACCAGCAGCGCACCGGCGGTAACCCGCACCCCTACCAGCGCCGGGTGATGCCAACCGCTGCGCTCGACCTGCAGCAGCAGCGCCCGGGTCGACGACCAGCTGCCATCGGCCAATCGCGCCTGGAACTCCAGGCGGTGCTCGCCGGGCGGCAGGCTCGGGAAGCCGCGGGTGCCACGGCGGCCCACGCGGATCCATTCGCGATCCAGCCCGCACAGTCGGAACCGGTACTGCTGGCGCGCCTGCGCCGCTGCCCCCAACAGGCGGACGCTGACCTGGATGTCCCGATCCTCCGGCCGCAACCGAAGCACCGCCTTGGAAGGGAGCACCTGCAACATGCCATCACGATGCAGCTGCACCCGCTCCACCACCAGCGCGGGTTCGCCCCGGCAGGCTGCCAGGCCAGCCGGGGCGAACCGCACTCCCCGGCCCTGTCCGTCCACGGCCAGCATCGTCGATCCCTCGGCCTGCAGCTGCGCGTTGATGACGGCCTCCGGCACGCCATCGCTGCGCGTGTACAACCGAACCTGGCCTTCGCGGATGCGAAGGCGCAGCAGGCCCCGCGCGCTGCTGGCCCACAGGGCGCCGTGCGCGTCGCTGGCCAATGACGCCAGCCGTAACGAGGGCAAACCCTGCCGCGCGTCGATCTGCACGCCCGGCCGCGCCACGCCGTCCAGGATCAGGTAGCGGCGCACCCTGCCCGGGCTGGCCACCCATAGCGCACCGTCCCCCGCCAGATGCAGCGCGCTGACTTCGCCTTCCACGCCCGTGACCGGGTGGAAGCGGCCGTCCGCCCATCGCGTCAGCCCATGCCGCCCCCCCCACCACATCCCATTGGCCGCATCGCAATGCAGCGCCAGGGGACCGCTCGGACGGGGCTGGTCGAGCGCGTCCCAGCGCCAACGCTGCATACCCGCGCCACCGACCGGTTGCCGTTCGATCGCCTGTGCATCCAGCCGCCAGCGGCTGCCGTCGGCGCACGCCAGCCAGTGCGCTGGCGCATGCGGTTCCAGATGGACGCCGCTCATCGCCGGCAACGCACGCGGCGCATCGTCAAGCGGAATGAAGTGCTGCCAGTGCGGCGGCAGGCGCCATACCCCCAGATGCCTGCCCAGCAACCACACGCTCCCGTGGCGGTCCTCCAGCGCCATGCGGAACTGCGGCATATCGGCGCTGCCCAACGGCGCGACACTCACACCAGGCAGGCGCGGGGATCCGTTCTTCCAGACCTGCGCGTTCTCACCCAGCCATGGACCACCGCTGCGCGAGGCGCCCAGCGCACGCGTTCCTACCGAAGCATCCACCGGTTCCAGCTGGCCTGCGTCCGTCGAACGCCACGGCCCTGCTGCGCCTCCTACCCACAAGCGACGGTCGGCATCGACCAGCAACGAGGTGACCGGTGCACCGGCCAGCATCGATGGCGCTGCCATGAAGCGGCCGTTCCGCCAGCGCACCAGTCCACGCGGGGTTCCCACCCACAGCGTGCCATCGGCGGTCACTGCCAGGTGGTCGACGCGACGGGCCGGCACGCCGTCGCCGTTCGCGGTGGGCAGGTACTGGCGCAGCCGATGCTGCGGCCCGAGCCGGAACAGGCCCGCATCGCGCGTACCGAACCACACGGCACCATCCGGCGTCGGCAGCACGACGCTGATCGCCGCGCCCGCCAACGGCGGAAAGCGCGTGCTGTCGAAGCGGTCGATGTGGGTGCGATCGGCTGACATGCGCATGAGCTGCCCCTGCGCCGTACCGATCCACAAGCGGTCATCCGCGTCCGTAGCCATGGCCAGCAGCTGGTTGTCGGCCAGGCCCTGCTCCATCCGCCAGATCCGGAAGCGCTGGCCATCGAACCGGGCCAGGCCATCGTCCGTAGCAAACCACAGGTAGCCGTCGCGATCCTCAACCACCTGGTGCACGGCATTGGACGGCAGGCCGTCGGCGGTGGTGAAGCGCAACGCATTGGGCGGGGCGGCCTGCACCGCTGCGGCAAGCAGCAGCAATGGCAGCAGACCGCAAAGCTGCCGGAAGCGCGACCGCAGGGCGCCGGTCATGCGCCTGCCACGGCCGCAGCCAACCGTGCCCCGGTAAGCGGCAGGCGCACAAACACGTCGAAACCACCGGCCCGCGCGTCGCGCTCGGCATTGGCGTCCGCGCGCGTGGTCAGCGCCATGCGCCGAACCCCCGGCCACAACCAGGGCAGGCGTGCACTCAGGCGCCCGCCGGCCACCAGCATGTCCGGGTCCGCCGCAATCAGGTCCCAGGGCCCCGGGTCGACATCGCGTACCCAGGCCTGCGCATCACCCACGCCCACCGCCCGGTGGCCCTGCGCACGCAGCAGCGCACAGACCACTTCCACCGCCTCGACCTCGGCGGCAGGCAACATCACCATCACCCGCAGCGAACGCGCCATTGCCGCCCGCGCGTCGACGGCCACGGCCGCAAGCGGCGCCACTGGCACCGCACCGGCAGCAAGCGCGTGCCAGGGCAACGTCAACTGGAACTGGGTTCCACGCCCGCGCTGGCTGTCGACGGCCAGGGTACCGCCCATCGCCTGCGCCAACTCCCGGCTGATGGCCAGGCCCAACCCGCTTCCGCCGTGGCGAGCCGCAGTGTCTGCGCCATCGGCCTGGCTGAAGCGCTGGAACAGCCGCTGGAGTTGCGCAGCGCTCATGCCCGGTCCGGTATCGGCGACGCACAGCAACAACCCGCGTTCATCCGGGCCGGTACGCGCGCTCAGGCTGACCTGCCCGTGCGCGGTGAACTTCAATGCGTTGCCCAGCAGGTTCAGCAGAATCTGGCGCAGACGCTGCACGTCGCCGTGGAAGCAGGTACCCGGTGCGAACGTACTGGTCCAGTGCAATGCCAATGCCTTGCGCCGTGCCACCGGCAGCAACAGCGCATGCAGCTCACGCATCACCTCCGCCAGCACGAACGGCGCGGGCTGCAGTTGCAGGCGGCCGGATTCTATACCGGCCAGGTCCAACGCATCGTCCATCAACTGCAGCAGGTGATGCCCGGCCTGCTGCAGGCTGCCGACCTGCTCGCGCTGCACCGGCGATAGCGGCGACTGCAGCAACAGTTCGCTCCAGCCGAGTACCGGGGTCAGCGGCGCACGCACCTGGCGGCCCAGCTCTGCCAGGAAGCGGCTGCGCTGCATCGAGTCCTGTTCGGCACGATGGCGACGCGCACGCGCCTGGCGCCGGCAGGCGCGACGCCGCTTCCGGCGGTGATACAGGCGCGCCATCCCCACGACCGCCACGCACAGTGCGGCAACAACTGCCGTTCGTCCCGTTCCGGTTTCCCACCATCGGGGCACTACCCGCAGCGGCAGCTGGCGTACCGCCGACCACGCCCCGCCGGCATGCCGTGCCTGCACCAGCAGGGTGTGTTCACCCGCAGGCAGGCGCGTGAACAGGCGTTGTGCCACCGGACCGGTGTCGACCCATGCCGGGTCCTGACCCAGCAAGCGGAAGCGGTACTGGATGCGATCAGGATCGCCGCGACCGAGCAGGCTCACCGCGACCCGCACATTGCGATCGGCTGTTCGCAGGACCACCGGCGATGCCGTCAACGGCACCTGGATGACGCGACCCTGACGGCGACGACTCATTGCGTCGAACACCAGCACCGGCACGGCGCCCGGCGTCCGCACCATACGGGGGTCGAAGGCCAGCAACCCACCTTCACGCACGCCGGCCAGCAGCGCGCCCGAGCCCAGCCGGAGCAGCCGCTGCGACAATACCTCCTGCACCGGCAAGCCGTGCGCGGTACCCAGCACGTCAACGCCGCCCGAGCGCGGATCCACCCGCACCAGCCCGCGCGCAGCGCCCGCCCAGGCCACGCCATCGGCACCCACCACGAGCGCGTCGGCGCGCAGCTGCGGGTAGCCCTGGCCACCGGCCACGCGGCGCAGACGATGCAGACGACCCTGCACCCGGCGGTAATGTTCCAGTGCCGCCGGGCGGCTGACCCACAACGTGCCATCGTCGGCTTCGGCGATAGCCGATACGGCGCCTTCGCCATCGCCCGGGATCCGCTCGAAGCGCTCGCGTGCCGCCGACCAGCGCATCAGGCCCAGCGGATCGGTGGCCCAAACCTCGCCATCGCGCGTGCACAGCAGTTGCCGCACCGGCACATCCGGTGCCAGGCCCACCGCCTGCGGAGCAGCGCTTCGCAGCCGCTCCCCTGTCGTCGACCACCGTTGGATCGCCTGCGGGTGCGCCAGCCAGACCTGCCCGCGACCACATGCCTGCAGGGTGATCGCGCCCTGGTCGGTGCCCAGGCCCAGTGCCCATTCGCGCCGGCTGCGTCGCCGGGGGTCATAGCGCAACAACCGGTCGGCGCTGGCTACCCAGACCCGTCCACCCGCATCCTCAGCCAGGCCCACCGGCAGCGAGGTAACGCCAGCGTGTGGATACCCGATCACGTCACGACCGCGCCCGTTGCGCAGATCCAGGTACTGCAGCCGCCCCTGGCTGCCGGCAACCCACGCGTGGTGCTGGCCCGAGGCCGCCAACGCCAGCGCGTAATGACTCCCGATACCCGGCGCGCGGTCCGTGCTGGCAGGCAACGCCGTGAACTGCCGCCAGCGCGCCGACAGCCACCACACGCCGTGGTGTTCACTTACCCACCACAGGTCGCCGTTGCGGTCCTCCAGCGCCTGCCGGATCACCACCGGCCCAGGCGTGGCGCCTGGCGGCAGCGGCAAGGTCAATGGCAGTACCTGTCCTGATTCGCGCCGCAGCAACCGGGCGCCCTGCTGCTGCCAGAGCGTGCCATCGGCGCTGCGCAGCACGCTGCGCGCACCAACCGCCCGCGCGCGCTGCGCAGCATCAAGTGCCCAGGTACCACGCGCCGAGGTGATTTCAACGCCACCGTGCGGATCGGCCCAAAGCGTCTGGATCGGCGCGGCCGAGGGTGCCGGCAGGGCCACACGGGCGAAGTGCGTGCCATTCCAATGCCACAGCGAGGAGGACTGGGCGACCCACAGCGCACCTGCGCGGTCGCGGATCAGTGCCGTTACCGCATCGTCCCCCAACGGATGTCGCTGCCAGCCCGGGTCGCGTGGCGCCAGCCCATACAGCTGCTGGTCGCTGCCGATGGCCCAGACCCGACCGTCGCCACTGCTGCGTACCTGGCGCAGGTGACCTTGGCGCAAGGCCGGCGGTGCCGACGCGGGGAGCCGCTGGAAGGCGCTGCGATCGGCCCCCATCATGATCAACCCTTCGGTGGCCGTACCCAACCACAGACGGTCACGCGCATCCACATGCAACGCGCGCAGATCCACGTCAGGCAAGCCTTCCTCGCGCCGCCACAACCGGTAGCGCTGCCCATCGAATCGCATCAGGCCATCGCTGCCCGCCAGCCACAGATAGCCGGATGCATCTTCAGCGATATCGCGCACATGAGGGTCATGCAGACCGTCAGCCATGCCCAGCAGGCGTGGCAATGGCAGCTGTACGACGCCCGCACGGCTCACCGCCGGCCACATGAGCAACAGGGCCAGCAACAACGCTACGGTTTGCCCGTGCAGGGCTCCTCGCGGAGGCGTCACCGTCTACCGCAACGTTTTCGTTCTCATTCCTGCCACGGTAAAACCATCGCATCCTCGACGCATCCCGATACCTGTAAGAACGTCACAGAGCTGCGAATCAAGTTATGAATTGACTTTGGCATTTTCTGATGCCCAGCCTATGGAGAAACCGGCGTTTCAGCCTGGCCGCAGCGCGCGATACGCGCCTGCGCAATCGCCGCCACCAGCAGGTCGCCCGTGACCGGCTTGCGCAGGAAGCCATCGAAGCCCGCCGCCAACACCTGCTGCTCGGCGTAAGCGTCCGAGCGCGCGGTCACGGCGATCAGCGGCAGCGCATACCCCATGGCGCGCAGTTGCCCGGCAATGGCGATGCCATCGAGCGCGGGCAGATCGAGGTCAAGCAGGCCGATGTCGAACCGCCCGGTGGCCACTTCCGACAGCGCCGCCAGTCCGTGCAGGGCGTGCACCACCGTGTGTCCGCGGGCCCGCAGCAGGCCGGCGATCACCTCGGCCACGGTCACATCGTCCTCCACCAGCAGTATCCGCAGCGGCGGCAAGGCGATCGGTACACCCTGCAGCGGCGCGTTCGGCGCGGGTCCCTGCCGAGCGCTCCAGGGCAGCGGCAGGTGCACAGTGAACCGGGCGCCCTGGCCGGGTTGGCTGTCGATGACGATGCGCCCGCCCATGGCCACGGCAAGCTCCTGGCAGATCGCCAGGCCAAGGCCGCTGCCACCGTAACGGGACGCGGTACGCGGACCGTCGGCCTGTTCAAAGCGATGGAACAGGCGTTGCTGCTGGTCCTCGTTGATGCCTGGCCCGGTATCGGTGACCTCAAGGACGATGCCACTGCCATCCTCCACCAGATCGATGCCCAATCCGACATGACCCTGCTCGGTGAACTTGATCGCGTTGCCCAGCAGGTTCATCAGGATCTGGCGCACGCGCATCTCATCGCCACTGACCTGCACCGTGCCCGGCAGGTTGAAGCTGCGCTCGAACGCCAGCCCGCGATGGTGAGCCATCGGTTCCATCAGGGTTTCGACCTGGACCAGCATCGACATCAGGTCGAACGACCGGATGTCCAGCTCCAGCCGGCCCGCTTCAATCCGGGCCAGGTCCAGCGCGTCATTGACCAACCGCAGCAGGTGGGTGCCGGCATGCTGGATGGACGCGGCGTAGCCACGCTGCAGCTCGTCCAGCGGCGTGGCCAGAAGCAGTTCGCTCATGCCCAGGACGCCGGTCATCGGGGTGCGGACTTCATGGCCCAGGGTAGCCAGGAATCGGCTCTTGGCCTGTGAGGCCTGTTCGGCGATCTGCTGCTTGTGCACGGTCAGCTGCCACTGCTGGCGGCGGCGCAGCCGCGCGCGGGCGAAGGCCGCTACCGCTGCCACCAGCAGCAGCCACAGCATTACATAGCCCAGGATGGCCCAACTGCTGCGCCACCACGGCGGCTGTACCTGCACGCTGATCGTGCGCGAGGGCGTCCACTCGCCATGCGGCGTCGCCGCCTGCACGTCGATGGCGTACTGACCCGATGGCAGGCGCGACAACTGGCGTTCGCCATCGGCGTTCTGCATCACCCAGTTCTGGTCGTAGCCGGACACCCGGTAGCGGTAGCGGTTGCCCATGGGACTGGCATAGGACAGCAGCCGCGCCGAAATGATCAGATCGCGGTCGTCCGGGCCCAGGAGCAGCGGCGCGTCGACCGGCAACGATTGCTGGCCTTCGGCGTCGTCGCGGCGCACCTGGATGTTGTCGATGACCAGCTGCGACGGCGGCAGCGCCGCGTCAGGTGCATTGGGGTCGAAGCCCACCAGCCCGGTGGCGGTGACCGCCAGCACCCGGCCATCAGCGCCTGCCACTGGCGGGCGTCCACTGAATTCCATGTCCGGCAGGCCATCGCGCTCGCCGTATACCCGCAGGCGGCCTTCGCGCGAATGCCAGCACACCAGACCCCGCGGTGTGGTCGCCCAGACCTGGCCGTCGCGTCCCAGCACGATGCCGCCCATCGATACCGGTGGCACGCCCTGCGCGGAACCGACGCGCTCGCGCAGGGTCATGCTCAACCCGTCCCATCGGTAGCGCTCCAGGCTGCCCTTGCGCGCCATCCATACCTCGTCCGGGCTGAGCCAGGCCATGTCGTACAGGTTGCCGGGGGCAATGCCCGGGATCCGTTCAAACCGGTTCTCCTGCCAGCGCAGCAGCCCCATGTCGCCCATGTCGCCCATGATCCACAACTGGCCGCGCGGGTCGAACACCATCTGTTCCACCGGCACGTCGGGCAGGCCGCGGCCGTCGCCGATGCGGATGTCGTCGAGCAGGCCGCCCTGCGCGTCGCGTCGCTGCACGCCATGGTTCATGATCGACAGCCACAGCTCGCCATTGGGTGACTCTCGCATCAGGTCGATGCGTTGGCGCACGTCGGCGCCGCCACCGATCTTCCACTCGCGCAGTTGCCCGGTCACCGGCTGGAACAACCCCAGCCTGCCGGCGCGACCGAGCCAGAGCGCGCCATCGGCGCGTGGCAACACCGACCAGACCGCGCCTACGCCAATCTGCTTTTCAGTGGCGATCTGGCGCAGGCGTCCGCCGGCATCCAGCTGGTACACACCGTGCGCACCGGCCACGTAGTAGTCGTTGCCTGCTGCGGCCACCCCAAGCAGGTACACGCTGTCCAATGGCTTGCCATCGAGCTGGTACCAGGTGGAGAAGCGCTGCCAGTCCGGTGGAAGGTACGCCAATCCCTGGGTCAGCAAGGCTACCCACAGGCCGCCTTCATGGTCCTGCAGCATGTCCAGCACACCGCTGCGCTCGGTCAGGAAACCGCTGCCGGCATCGCCGGCCAGCAGGCGCAGGCGCTGCTCGTCGCCGCGGTACAGGCCGTCGGCCGTGCCCAGCCAGTACCCGCCGTTGCGGTCGTGCACGACCGAGGCGGCGCGCACATCGGCGCCCAGCGTCCACGGGGCCGGGCGCGCACTGTCATCAGCGCCGATCCGGAACAGACCGCCCTCGGTACCGGCCCATACGGTGCCATCCGGGTCGCGGGTCAGCCGGAACACGCTTTTCCCACCCAGTACCGACGGGGCGATACGGGTGAAGCCGCGCCCATCCCAGCGCGCCACGCCACTGCCAGTGCCTACCCATACACGTCCCTGTGCATCGGACAGCAGGCTGTAGATGGTGTCGTCGGGCAGCGCGGCGGGATCCGCGGCATCGGCCTGGTAGCGGACCAGCGTGCCGTCCTCCTCCCGCCGGCAGATGCCATGGCGATTGGTGCCTATCCACAGCGCCTTGCCCGCGTACGCCAGGGACCAGAACTGCCCCTCACAGCGCTCGCTGAGGTCCGGGAACCGCTCGAAGCGCTCGCGACCAGGCCCCAGCATGCTCAAGCCGACCCCGTTGCTGCCGACCCAGACCCGGTCAAGCGGGTCGATCAGCAGCGTTTCGATCTCGTTGCCGGGAAGCGAGCCGGGGTCGTCGGGTTCATTGCGCCAGACCCGCAGGCCCACGCCATCGACGCGGGCCAGGCCGTCGTCGGTGGCCGCCCAGATGTAACCCTGCCGATCCTGCGCCAACGCCAGCACCATGCGTGAAGGCATGCCTTCGGCCGCGCCCAGGCGGCGCATGCGCGGTGTTTCTGCCGATGTCCCTGCGGCCCACAACGTCGATGACACCGAATACAGCGCCAGTGCCAGCAGCACGATGCCTGCCCGCCAACCGCGCGTGCTCAACGCCATCGAGTTCTCCCTGTAGGCGACGATTGTCACACAGCGCGCTGCACAACGCCCCGGCCGCACCACGATCTGTTGCAGCCATGGTGCTGCCGGGCATCACGGGGCAGCGCGTATGATCGGCCCAGCCCTGAACGGAGCCGGCCGTGATCGAGCGCCTCACCTTTGCCCTGCTGTTGTATGCCGCCCCCTGGGGGGTGAGCGCCGCGCCGGATACCTACCGCCTCGACCCGGTGCACACGCGCGTTCTGTTCGCGGTCGAGCATGCCGGTTTCTCGCAGGCGCTGGGCACCGTGTCGGGCAGCGAAGGCACCCTCTCCTTCGATCCCGACGACTGGAACAGCGCCATGCTCACGGTCAGCGTGCCGCTGCAGCGCCTGGACCTGGGCAACGACAAATGGAACAGGGCCGCGCTGGCGCGCAACCTGCTCGACGCCGAACGCCATCCCGAGGCATGTTTCGTCTCCACTCGCATCGAACCGATCGATGCCACCCATGCGCGCGTGATCGGCGAGCTGACCCTGCGTGGCGTGAGCCGCGAGGTAACGCTGGACGTCACGCTCAATGCGATCAAGCGCCATCCGATGCCGCCGTTCCGCCGTACGGCTGGCTTTTCGGCCACCGCCACGCTGAGCCGCAGCGCGTTCGGGGTGGACGCCTGGCCCACGATGATCGGCGACCAGGTACAGCTGCGCATCGAAGCCGAAGCCCTGCGCGACCGCAGTGCCGCCGATCCGCAGGACACACCGTCCGTCGATGAACCGGGAACTCCCGCACCGGTAGACGACTCGGATACCCCATCTCCTTCGCCAGCCCGGAAGCGCGCGCCATGACCACCCGAAACACCCGTGACCGCTGGGGCGGCATCAGCCAGGGCCTGCATTGGCTGATCGCCCTGCTCATCCTCGTGCTGGGCATCGTCGGCCTGACCATGGGCGAACTGCCGCGCACCCCGAAATACTTCTGGGTCTACACCGCGCACAAATCGCTGGGCATCACCGTGCTGGCGCTGGTCGCGCTGCGCCTGGGCTGGCGCCTGTATGCCGGCGCGCCCGAACCGGTGCCCGGCACGCCGACCTGGCAGGAACGCATCGCGTCGGCCACGCACTGGCTGCTGTACGCGCTGATGTTCGCGCTGCCGTTGTCCGGCTGGATCTACGATTCGGCCAGCGGCCTGCGTCCGTTCCGCTGGTTCGGCCTGATCGACGTGCCCAAGCTGGTCGCGCCCAATCCTGGCGCGCGCGATATTTCCCACGCCATCCACGAGTGGGGCTTCTGGCTGCTGATCGCCGTGGTGGTCGCCCATGCCGGTGCAGCGCTCTACCACCACCTCTTCCAACGTGATGCCACGCTTGCGCGCATGCTGCCGCAGGGCTGGCTCGCCTCCCCCCAGAAGGATTGACGATGAACATCAAGCTCACCTCTCCCGCCGCCGTGGCCGCCGCGCTGGCCGGCCTGATGGCCACCGCCCCGGTGCTGGCCGCCGATTACGTGCAGCCCGCAGGCAACGGGTCCACGCTGGTATTTGCCACCAAGTACGACGGTGAAGTGTTCACCGGCAACTTCCCCGGCTTTTCGACCCGGCTCAGCTTCGATCCGGCCAACCCCGCCGCTGGCACGCTGGATGTGACCATTCCGCTGACCGACGCCAAGACCGGCAACGACGACCGCGATTCGACCCTGCAGACGGCGGACTTCTTCAACGTGGCCAAGTTCGCCACGGCCACCTACACCGCCAAGGGCTTCACCAAGAGCGGCGACAACACGTACGTGGCCAACGGCAAGCTCGAACTGCGCGGGGTGAGCAAGCCGGTCACCTTCACCTTCGAGTGGACGCCCGGCGCCAACCCGGTGCTCAAGGGCAGGGCGACGGTCAAGCGCCTGGACTTCGGCGTGGGCCAGGGCGACTGGAAGGACACCAAGACCATCCCCGATGAAACTGCCATCAGCACCGTCGTCAAGCTGCAGGCGAAATAACCATCGGTCGCGCCGGCCGTTGGCCGGCCATCGCGGTGCCGGAACCCCGTGGAGCCGGCCAACGGCCGGCGCTACCCGTTGTCGGCCATCCACGCCGACAGCGTGGCCCCCTCGAACGGCCAGTCCAGCTCCCGCCCCTGCCCGTCGCGCAGCACGGGCACCCGGCTGCCATAGCGCGCCTCCAGGGCTGCGTCGTCGTCGATGAACACACTGTCCAGCCCACGCACCCCGGCCTGGGCCAGGACGGCCAGGGCCAGATCGCACAGGTGGCAGTCGTCACGTTGGTAAAGGATGAACATGGCGTCGAAATGCTGCGTTGCAGCCAGGGTGCTGGCCAGGGAAAGCATAGAATAGTGCTCCATCCGATACCCGCAGTTTGGCAATCATGGCTGTCAGCACGTTCGACGTTTTCAAGATCGGCATAGGCCCGAGCTCCTCGCACACCGTGGGACCGATGAAGGCCGCCGAACGCTTCGTGCACCGCTGGCTGCTGGACCCGGGCCGCCTGCAGGACGTGGTGCGCATCCGCGCCGACGTCTACGGCTCGCTGGCGCTGACCGGGCGCGGCCACGGCACCGACAAGGCCGTACTGCTGGGGCTGGAAGGCCAGCGCCCGAACCTGATCGACCCGGACATCATTCCCGACACACTCGAGCGCATCCGCAGCAGCAAGCGCATCCGGCTGATGGGCACCCATGAGATCGCCTTCGACGAGAAGCGCGACCTGGGCCTGAACAAGCGCCAGAAGCTGCCCTACCACACCAACGGCATGCGCTTCACCGCATACGACGCCCAGGACCAGGTGATCGCCACGCGCGACTACTACTCGGTGGGCGGTGGCTTCGTGGTCAACCAGGACGATGCCGCCGATGACCGCATCGTGCCCGATGAAACCCCGCTGCCGTACCCGTTCAAAAGTGGCGACGAGCTGCTGGCGCAGACCGCACGCAGTGGCCTGAGCATTGCCCAGCTGATGTTCGAAAACGAGAAGTGCTGGCGCAGCGAGGACGAAATCCGCGACCAGCTGCGCGAGATATGGGAGGCCATGCAGCAGTGCGTGGTGCGTGGCATCCGCCAGGAAGGCACGTTGCCCGGCGGGCTGCACGTATCGCGCCGCGCCCCGGCGCTGCACCGCGAGCTGTCGTCCAAGCCCGAAGCCGCCATGCGCGATCCGCTCACCACGCTGGACTGGGTGAACCTGTACGCGCTGGCGGTCAACGAGGAAAACGCCGCAGGTGGGCGCGTGGTCACGGCCCCGACCAACGGCGCGGCCGGCGTGCTGCCGGCGGTGCTGCATTACTTCGACCGTTTCTGCCCCGGTGCCAACGAGCAGCGTGTGTTCGATTTCCTGCTGACCTCGGCCGCGATCGGCATCCTGTACAAGGAAAACGCTTCGATTTCCGGTGCCGAAGTCGGTTGCCAGGGCGAAGTGGGCGTGGCCTGTTCGATGGCCGCCGGTGGCCTGGTCGCGGCATTGGGCGGCAACCCCAGCCAGATCGAGAACGCCGCCGAGATCGGCATGGAACACAACCTGGGCCTGACCTGCGACCCGATCGGCGGGCTGGTGCAGATTCCCTGCATCGAGCGCAACGCGATGGGCGCGGTGAAGGCGATCAACGCCTCGCGCATGGCCATGCGCGGCGACGGCAAGCACAAGGTCTCGCTGGACAAGGTCATCAAGACCATGCGCGATACCGGCCGCGACATGCAGGACAAGTACAAGGAAACCAGCCGTGGCGGGCTCGCGGTGAACGTCATCGAGTGCTGATCCGCGGCGCGCGGGCGGTTATCCTCGGGGTTCCCCCACTGGAGACCGCCATGCGCATCCTGGCCGCCGCCCTGCTTGCCTGCCTGCCCCTGACCTCGTTCGCCGCCGATACCTACGACGCACGCCTGCAGGCCTTCGACTACGGCTGGCCGGTGAAGACCTTCAGCTTCGATTCGCAGCGCCAGCCGCTGGAAATGGCGTACCTGGACGTGGCACCTGCCGGTCGACAGATCGGTACGGTGGTGCTGCTGCATGGCAAGAACTTCTGCGCCGGCACCTGGCGCGATGCCATCACCGCGTTGAGCAGCGCCGGGTACCGTGTCATCGCGCCAGACCAGATCGGCTTCTGCAAATCCAGCAAGCCGCTGCGCTACCAGTACTCGTTCGGCCAACTGGCCGCCAATACCGAGGCGCTGCTGGCACACCTCAAGCTGGACACCAGCAAGGTCGACCTGGTCGGCCATTCGATGGGCGGCATGCTGGCTGCGCGGTTTGCGTTGATGTATCCGCAGCAGCTGCGCCAGCTGGCGCTGGTCAATCCGATCGGACTGGAAGACTGGAAGGCCAAGGGCGTGCCATGGCGCAGTGTGGATGCGTGGTATGCCAACGAACTGAAGACCAGCTTCGAGAGCATCAAAAAGTACCAGCTTGACGTCTACTACAGCGGCCAGTGGACGCCGGAGTATGAGCACTGGGCGCGGATGCAGGCCGGCATGTATGCCGGCCCCGGCAAGCAGGCCGTGGCCTGGAGCCAGGCGCTGACCTCGGACATGGTGTTCAACCAGCCGGTGGTGTACGAACTGCCCAACGTGCGGGTTCCCACCACGTTGTTCATCGGCCAGAAAGACCGCACCGCGATCGGGCGTGACCTGGCATCGCCCGCGCTGAAAGCCACCCTGGGCGACTACCCGGCACTGGGCAAGGCCGCCGCCGCCGCGATTCCCGGCGCGACGCTGGTGAGCTTCGACGACCTCGGGCATTCGCCGCAGGTGCAGGACCCGGAACGGTTCAACGCCGCCTTGTTGAAGGCGTTGAGCGAGCACTGATGTCGTAGAGCCACGCCGCGCCCCAAGACCAGCGGGCGCCGTTCCGGCAAACGCGTCGCCACGCGCCCGTGCGCTGCCGCCGGCACGTAGCGTGGTTCTCGCGTGGCTGCTCTTCGTTCAGGACCGCGAAGCCACGCAGGGCGTGGCTCTACGCGCGGATGATCTGCAGCACGTCGTCCAGCAACGCCGCCGCGGTGACGTCCGCACCCGCACCCGGGCCTTGGATCAACAGTGGCTGGGCGCTGTAACGGTCGCTGTGGATCGCCACCCGGTTGTCGGTCTGGGCGCCGCCGGCAAGCGGGTGGTCGCGCGGAACGATGCGCAGCCCTACCGCGGCACCGTCGTGGTCGAAACCGCCGATGAAGCGCAGGCAGCCGTTCTGCGCACGGGCCTGCTCCCATTGCGCCTGCAGCGGCGCATCCAGCAGCGACAACTGTTCAATGGCCGCCGCCGTCGGCAGCTGCGCCAGCGCGTCGGGCACCAACGAGGCGACCTGCACCTGTTCGGCGCGCAGCGCGATGCCGCTGGCGCGCGCCAGGATCAGCAGCTTGCGGCGCACGTCTTCGCCGGACAGGTCCACGCGCGGGTCCGGCTCGGTGTAGCCGGCACCCACCGCCTCGCGCACCCAGGCAGAGAACGGACGCTGGCCGTCGTAGTGATGGAACAACCAGGCCAGCGAGCCCGACAGCACGCCTTCCACCCGATGGATGCGATCGCCGCCGGCGACCAGCCCGCGCAGGCTGCTCAACAGCGGCAGCCCCGCGCCGACGGTGGCACTGTCTCCGTAGCGCGCGCCACCCTCCAGCCCGCTGCCGGCAATGGCCTGCGCACGGGCCAGCTGCGCGCCCTGCCCCAGCTTGTTGGCCGTCACCACGTGCACGCCACGCCCCAACCATTGCTCATGCCAGTCGGCCACCTCGTCGCTGGCGGTGGCATCGACCACCACATCGCCGCGCTGCAGCCCTTCGGCTTCGGCCCAGGGTTGCAGCACAGGGACCGTGCGCGCGGCATCGTTGGCACGCTCCAGCGCCTGCGCCGGCTGCTGTTCGCAGGCGCGTACGGTGCGCGAATTGGCCAGCCACGAGAACTGCGGCAGCTCGATACCGCGCGACTGGAGCGACTGATAGCGTTGCACGAACGCGGTACCCACCGTACCCGTACCCAGCAGCGCCAACCGGCGCGGCGCCGGTCGGGCGAAGGGAATCACCGCGCTCATGCATCCACCAGTTTTTTGCGGCAAGCCAGTTGCGCCTGCTGGTCGATCACCGCCTGGGCGCGTTCCAGGCCGGCCTGCAGGTCCGCGATCAGGTCTTCGGTCGCTTCGATACCCACCGACAGGCGCAGCAGGCCTTCGCTGATCCCGGCATGCGCACGGGCCTCAGCGGTCATCGCCGCATGGGTCATGGTGGCCGGGTGCGCCACCAGGCTCTCCACTCCGCCCAGCGATTCGGCCAGGGTGAAGCAGCGCAGGCCATCGACGAAGGCGCGGACCGCCGCGTGCGGGTCATCGCCCGGGCACGAAGCCAGCTCGAAGGACAGCATCGCGCCGAACCCGCTCTGCTGGCGCGCGGCGATCGCATGGCCCGGATGCGTGGCCAGGCCGGGGTAGTAGACGTTGGCCACCGCATCGCTGGCGGCCAGCAGCTGCACGATCCCGGCGGTGTTTTCCTGGTGCACGCGCAGCCGCGCGCCGAGCGTGCGCAGTCCGCGCAGGGTCAGGAACGCATCGAACGGTGAGCCGGTCAGGCCCAGCGCATTGGCCCACCACACCAGCTGCTCGTGCAATGCCGGGTCGCGCGCCACGACGGCCCCACCGACCACATCGCTGTGACCGTTGATGTACTTGGTGGTCGAATGCAGCACTACATCGGCACCGAAGGCGATCGGCTGCTGCAGCGCTGGCGACAGGAAGGTATTGTCGACCACGACCTTGGCACCGGCACGGTGCGCGGCATCGATGACGAAACGCAGGTCGGTGATGCGCAGCAGCGGATTGGACGGCGTTTCGATCAGCACCAGCGTGGGCGACTGCGCCAGCGCGTCGGCCAACGAGCGCGGGTCGGTCAGGTCGGCGGTGACCAGCTGGAAATGGCCCTTCTTCGCCAGCGCGTTGAACAGGCGCCAGCTGCCACCGTAGGCGTCGTGCGGCACCACCAGGGTATCGCCCGGTTCCAGCAACGCATTGAGCACCAGGTTGATCGCGCCCATGCCGGTAGAGGTGACCACGCCGCCGGCGCCGCCCTCAAGGTCGGCCAACGCTTCGCCGAGCAGGTCGCGGGTGGGGTTGCCGCTGCGCGTGTAGTCGTACTGGCGCTTGTTGCCGAAGCCATCGAAGCTGAAGTTCGACGACAGCACGATCGGCGGAGTCACCGCCCCGTGCGCGGTATCGCGATCGATACCGGCGCGCACGGCGGCGGTGACACGGCTACAGGTCGGCTCGGAACCGGCGGACTGGCTCATGCGTTTTCTCCCGGGGTACGAAATGCGGTGGCGAGGATCGCGTCGATGCGATCGGTTTCTTTCAGGAAGGCGTCATGGCCGTAGGGCGAGCGCAGCACGCGCAGGCTGCCGCGCGGGCCCAGCCCTTCGACCAGCCCGACCAGATCGGCCAGCGGCACCAGGCGGTCGCCTTCAACGGCCACCACCACGGTGGGCACGCTGATCGCGGCGGGGTCGACCCGGTGCAGGTCGATCGACTCGGACAGACGCAGATAGGCTTCCACCGGCGTGCGGGCGACGTACTGCGCACCGGCGGCGTCCAGGTAATCTTCGGCAGCCACGCGCACGCGGCCGTTGACCACTTCGGGCGGCGCATCGAAGCGCTCGCCGAATTCTTCCGGGGTGCGGTAGCTGAGCATGGCGAACTGCCGTGCCAGCGCCAGCCCGTGGCTTTCGCCGCACTGCAGCTGGCCCAGGGCAACGGCGCGGCGCTGCAGCGCGCGCCAGGCGGCGGCATAGGGATGCGGCCGATGCGCACCGCTCACCGCGATCAGCTTGGCCAGCCGCTGCGGATGGCGCACCGCGAACTGCTGGCCCACCAGCGCACCGTAGGAATAGCCCACGAAGCACTGCAGCTGGGCAATCCCAAGATGGTCGAGCAGCAGTACCAGCGCATCGGCCTGGTCGGCCGTGTCGATCGGCAGGTCCAACGCACCGTCGGCGCCGATGAAATCAAAGGCCAGGATGCGCCGCGATGCAGGATCCAGCGCGCGGCCGGGTGCCACCAGCCCTTCGGCCCAGCCCTTCTCGGGGAACTCGGCATTGGCGGCAACATGCCGGTGCGCGGAGATGCCCCCGGCCAGCACCGCCACCGGCGCCTCGGCACGGCCGACCAGCTCATAGCGCAGCCGCACCGGACGTGCCCCGCCATGTCGCATCGACAGGATCGCGGCGATCTCGCCGCGCACGGCGCGACGCCCGGCATCCACCGGAACGCTCAAGGGGGCGAAGGAGTCGGAAGCAACGGCGGCAGTGGCGAAACTCATGGCGGTATCCCAAAGAGGAAAACGGCCATCGAGCTTTCGCGGAGCTCGCGTTCGAAGCGCACGCATGGTGCACGGTTCGAACCATCTTTCGGAAGACACCACGGTCCCCGCAGGATTTGGCACCTACGCGGGTCGCTTGCGCGCCTGCGGGCTGCCCCGGCTTCAAAGGGCCTGTCCCTCTGCCGGTCTCGATGGTGGAGCCACGATGCCAGCACATTCCGGCCATGTCAATCCTTTCATCTGGATGAAGCGATATAGTTTTTTCTCATCAGCCCGGAACGGGCCTCTTTCCTGAACGGACGCGGTTGCGTAGAGTCCGCGCACCCTCACTGGAAGATCGACGATGCGCCGGATCCTGCTGTTGTCCCTGCTGGCGTGCCCGCTCATGGCGCCGGCGGCCGAGCCGGGCCGTCCTTCGGACTGGCGTGCCGGCTGGGGGCTGGTCCAACCGGCAAACGAGCCGCCGCAGGGTTCCAGGAGTGGCCCCCTGGCGTCGGTAAGGCTCGAAGGCGGCGCTGCCCACTGGCAGGCGCGGGTCGACAACCACCTCACTGGCCCGGTGCAGATCGCCCTGCGCCAGGATGCCGGCGCTGCGCTGTTGCCCGGCCTGCCCTTGCAGACCGTGTTGCCGGGGTCGGCCAGCGTCGTGGTGGCGCGGTTGCAGCTGCCACCCGGCACCCAGCGCCTGAACCTGCTGCTGGACGCCGTGCCCGGTGACCCGGCAGCACGCCCGCAGGATGTGGCCTACCCGTTGCCGTTCGATGCCCGCCGCTTCCAGGTAACCCAGGCGCCGCGAGGCCGTTTCAGCCATGACGACGCCGAAAACCGCGACGCGGTGGACTTTGCCCTGCCCGAAGGCACCCCGGTGCTGGCCGCCAGAGCTGGCAAGGTGATGCAGGTACAGGGCAATTTCAGCGGCCACGGCCTGGACCCGGTACGCGACCGTGAGCGGGCCAATTTCATCCGGGTGCTGCACGAAGACGGCAGCATGGCGGTGTACGCCCACCTGCGCGAAAAGGGGGTACTGGTGCGTAGTGGGCAGCGGGTCGAGGCCGGCCAGCGTATTGGCGTTTCCGGCAACACCGGCTACAGCACCGCCCCGCACCTGCACTTCGTGGTCCAGGCCAACGTGGGCATGCAGCTGCGCTCGATTCCGGTGCGGATCGTGGCCCCCCAGGGTGAGCTGCACTTCGCGCGTGAACAGGCCGACGGCGGCGAGGCGGCCAGCCACTGACCCGTCGTGGGGGGCGGCCCGGTATACTGATGGGCTTATCTCTTTGAAAAGCGCCCCGGGCGGGCGCGTCACGCCATGTCCGAAGTCGCTACCGAAGCTGCACGCCGCCGCACCTTCGCCATCATTTCCCACCCTGACGCAGGCAAGACCACGCTGACCGAAAAGCTGCTGCTGTTCGGTGGTGCGATCCAGATGGCCGGCTCGGTCAAGGGCCGCAAGGCGGCCCGCCATGCCACCTCGGACTGGATGGCGCTGGAAAAGGAGCGCGGCATCTCCGTCACCTCCTCGGTGATGCAGTTCCCCTACGAAGGCAAGATCGTCAACCTGCTCGACACCCCGGGCCACGCCGACTTCGGCGAGGACACCTACCGCGTGCTGACTGCGGTGGACTCGGCGCTGATGGTGATCGACGTGGCCAAGGGCGTGGAAGAGCGCACGATCAAGCTGATGGAGGTGTGCCGCCTGCGCGACACGCCGATCATGACGTTCATCAACAAGCTCGACCGCGAAGGCAAGGAGCCGATCGACCTGCTGGATGAAGTGGAGAGCGTGCTCGGCATCCAGTGCGCGCCGGTGACCTGGCCGATCGGCATGGGCCAGCGCCTGAAGGGCGTGGTCCACCTGATCAGCGGCGAAGTGCACCTGTACGAACAGGGCCGCAACTTCACCCGCCAGGATTCGACCATCTTCCCCTCGATCGATTCGCCCGGCCTGGCCGAAAAGATCGGCGAGCGCATGCTGGCCGATCTGCGCGATGAACTGGAACTGGTGCAGGGCGCCAGCCACCCGTTCGACCTGGAGGCCTACCTGGCCGGCAAGCAGACCCCGGTGTTCTTCGGTTCGGGCGTGAACAACTTCGGCGTGCAGCCGCTGCTGGACTTCTTCGTCGAGCACGCACCGTCGCCGCAGGCGCGCGCCACCACCGGCCGCGTGATCGCACCGCAGGAGAACAAGCTGACCGGTTTCGTGTTCAAGATCCAGGCGAACATGGACCCGCAGCACCGCGACCGCGTGGCGTTCATGCGGGTCTGTTCGGGGCGATTCGTGGCCGGCATGAAAACCTTCCATGTGCGCAGCGGCAAGGAAATGAAGCTGGCCAACGCGCTGACCTTCATGGCAAGCGACCGTGAAATCGCTGCCGAAGCATGGCCGGGCGATGTGATCGGCATCCACAACCATGGCACCATTTCCATTGGCGACACGTTCACCGAAGGCGAAGCGGTGAGCTTCACCGGCATTCCGAACTTCGCGCCGGAGCTGTTCCGCCGCGCACGCCTGCGCGATCCGCTCAAGCTCAAGCAGCTGCAGAAGGGCCTGGCGCAGCTGTCCGAAGAAGGCGCCACCCAGTTCTTCCGCCCGCTGATGAGCAACGACCTGATCCTGGGCGCGGTCGGCGTGCTGCAGTTCGACGTGGCCGCCTACCGCCTGAAGGACGAATACGGCGTGGAAGCCACCTTCGAGCCGGTCAGCGTGACCACGGCGCGCTGGGTCACCTGCAACGACGCGAAGACGCTGGAAGAGTTCCGCGAAAAGAACGCGGGCAATCTCAGCATCGACGCCGCTGGCCAGCTGGTCTACCTTGCCCCGACCCGGGTCAACCTGCAGCTGGCGCAGGAACGCGCGCCGGACGTGCGCTTTGCGGCCACCCGCGAAGCGGCCCACAGCGTGTCGGTCTCCTGATCTGCTGAAACCGACGGCGCGTGCAAGCACGCGTCATCGCGGCGATGATAGGGGGGAGCGGGCTCCCCCTCCCCGCGCGACGATCATCGCCATGACCTCTGTTGCTTCCGTACGTGAAGAAATCGCCAGCGCCCTGACCCACGGGCTGGGCGCGGTAGCCGCACTGGCCGCCAGCGCGGTCCTGATCACCCTGGCCGCAATCCATGGCGACGCCTGGCAGCTGGCCAGCGCCATCGTGTTCGGCGTGGCGCTGCTGCTGCTCTACACGGCCTCCACGCTCTACCACGCCATCCAGCACCCGATCGCCAAAGGCCGGCTGAAGGTGTTCGACCACTGTGCGATCTACCTGCTGATCGCGGGCACCTACACGCCGTTCACCCTGATCGGCCTGCGCGGTCCCTGGGGCTGGGGCATGTTCACGGCCATCTGGGCACTGGCGCTCGCCGGCGTGATCTTCAAGCTTTTCTTCACCGGCCGTTTCAAGCTGCTCTCCACGATCATCTACATCGCCATGGGCTGGATGGTGCTGGTGGCGATCAAGCCGATGTGGTCCCACATCGACGGCTGGACCTTGGGCTGGCTGTTCGCCGGCGGCCTCTCCTACACGCTCGGCACCTATTTCTACCACCGCGAATCCATCCCCTACTCCCACGCGATCTGGCACCTCTTCGTCATCGGCGGAAGTGTTTGTCACTTCGTTGCGGTTACTGCACAGATTCTTTGAAGCAACGGCGAAGGCGAAGACGAAGGCAACAGCAACAGCAACAGCAACAGCAGGTTGCCGTTTGCTTACTGTTTAGGGGCGATGTGGGTGGGCCGCCGGGACACGCCGCAAGTACGTCCTTGTAGGCTCGTTCGCGCCATCCATGGCGCTCTACGGTCCCGTCAACCCACCCACACCGCCCCTTCGACACTTGGTCGGCCACCAACGAAGATCAAGAGCAGAAATCCGCTCCATTGTCCGCCGACGCAATGCTGAGGGGACGGGCGGGGGTATGCCATTGCGGGACCGTAGAGCGCCATGGATGGCGCGAACGAGCCCCCATGGATGGGTTTACGGCGTGTCCCGCAATGGCATACCCCCGCCCGCCCCAGCTCGTAAAAGTGAACAGCACGCGCTTTGGCCTTGGCTGTGGCTCTGGCTTTGCTTTTGGCGCCACGCTGACGCGATCCTTACCAATACTTCGCGTTGCCTGCACGATGAACGGGCAACGATGGGCGCGTGAATACCGTCCCTGCGTCTACGCCTGATGCGCCCTCCCCCCGCTCACGCTGGCGTCTGCGCCGCCCTGGCAAGCGCGGGCAACGCTGGTTGGCCGTGCTGGTGTTCCTGTTCGCGCTGGTCCTGCTGGTGATCGCACTGTGGGACTGGAACTGGTTCAAAGGCCCCGTCGAACGCGCGGTGCAAGCCAAGACCGGGCGCGAATTCCATATCGGCGGCAATCTGGATGTCGATCTGGGGCGCACCCTTACCGTACGCGCCGATGGCCTGACGTTCGCCAATGCCGAATGGTCCAGAACACCACGAATGGCCAGCGCCGATCGCGCCGAAATCGATCTGCGCACCTGGCCATTGCTGCGCGGCCAGGTACGCATTCCCGAAATCCGCCTGACCCGCCCCGACCTCCTGCTCGAAACCGCGCCCGGCGGGAATCAGCCCGGCAACTGGGATTTTCTCGGCCCCAGCGAAGGCAACCCGCCTATCCTGCAGCGCCTGCTGGTCGATGATGGCCGCCTGAAATTTCTCGATGCCGCCGGCAAGACCGATATCCTGGTCGCCCTCACCAGCGGCAAACCGCGCAGCACCGATAGCGCCCCGCCCCTGCTCGTTAGTGGCAAGGGCCGCTGGCAGGGCAACCCGTTCACGCTGGAGGGAAACACGGAATCCCCGCTGGAGCTCACCAACAGCGACCATCCCTTCCGCATCCACCTCGACGGTCGCGCCGGCAACACCCGCGCCATCGCCAGCGGCACCCTGACCAACCCGTTCGCACTGCGCACCTTCGATCTTGATTTCGCACTGAGCGGCCAGGACATGGAAGACCTGTATCCGTTGATCGGGCTGGCCATTCCATCCACGCCGCCCTACCGGCTCAAGGGCCGACTCAAGCGCAACAACGATGTCTGGCGCTACGAAAACTTCACCGGCGTGGCCGGCGACAGCGACCTGGGCGGTACCGCGCAGATCGATGTCAGCGGCGAGCGCCCGTTCCTCAAGGCCGAACTGGTTTCCCGGCGCTTGGACTTCGATGACCTGGCCGGCTTTGTCGGCGCACCGCCCAGGACCGGTGCAGGCGAATCGGCCAATGCCGAGCAGAAAGCCAAAGCCGCCGCGCTGGCGGTAAAGGCGCGCGTACTGCCCGATACGCCGTACGACCTGAGCAAGCTGCGCGCAATGGACGCCGACGTGCACTGGAAAGCACAACGCATCAACTCGCCTGCGCTGCCGCTGGACGACATGGACGCCCACCTGAAACTCGACGACGGCCTGCTGCGCCTGGAACCGCTCGACTTCGGCGTGGCCGGTGGCGACATCCGCAGCACCATCCACATGGACGCCCGCACGCCGACCATCGCCACCCAGCTCAAGGCCAGCATCCGCAAGGTGCAGCTGGGCAAGCTCTTTCCCGATGCGAAGCTGGCCGAGCAGGCTTCCGGCGGGATCAGCGGCGAGATCAACCTCAGTGGCAACGGCAACTCGATCGCCGCCATGCTGGGCAGTTCCGATGGCGGCGTGGCGGTCGGCATCGGTCGCGGCCATGTCGGCAACCTGATCATGGAACTGGCCGGCCTGGACGTGGCCGAGTCATTGAAATTCCTGTTCACCGGCGACAGGCAGATTCCGCTGCGCTGCGCGTGGGGCGACTTCGGCGTGGCCAATGGGCTCATGACCTCGAAACAACTGGCGTTCGACACCACCGATACGCTGATCCTCGGCGAAGGCACGGTAGACCTGAAGCAGGAGAAACTCGATCTGCTGTTGCGCCCGCGCCCCAAGGACATCAGCATCCTGGCGCTGCGTTCGCCGTTGCGGATCGGCGGCACGTTCAAGGATCCCTCGTTCCGCCCCGACTTCAAGGCGCTGGGCATCCGCGGGGCGATCGCGCTCACGTTGGGCAGCATTGCGCCGCCGGCGGCGTTGCTGGCGACGATCGAGACCGGCCCGGGTGAGGATTCGAATTGCGGTGGGCGGTATGCGAAGTAGAGCCGGGCTCTGCCCGGCTGCTCACGGACCATGCCAGCCGGGCAGAGCCCGGCTCTACGCCCCCCAATCAGCCGGCGACGATGTATTGCTGCAGCTGGTCCAGCTTCTGGGCCTGTTCGTCGATCACCGACTTCACCAGGTCGCCGATGGAGATCACGCCGATCACACCGCCGCTGTCGACCACCGGCAGGTGGCGGATGCGGTAGTCGGTGACCAGTTGCAGGCAGTGCTCCACCTGCTCGGCGGGCGCCACCGTGACCACCTTGGGGGTCATGATGTCGCTCACCCGCGTTGTCCGCGACGAACGCTCATGCAGCACGACCTTGCGCGCGTAATCGCGCTCGGACAGGATGCCGACCAGGTTGGGGCCGTCCATCACCAGTACCGCACCGATGCCTTTGTCGGCCATCAACCGGATCGCATCGATCACCGCCGATTCCGGGCCTACCGCGAAAACCTCAGGGGACTTGCCTTCCAACAGCTGTCGTACCGTGGTCATCTCGCTGCTCTCCACCGATGGGATGCACGGTCGAGTCTGCCACGAACGGTGCCTGCCAGGTGTCAACCAGATATAACGGCCGCTGCTTGGATTCTTCGTACAGCCGGCCCAGGTATTCGCCGATCAGGCCCAGCGCGATCAGCTGCACCCCGCCCAGGAACAGGATCACCGCCATCATCGTCGGGTAGCCGGCCACCCGGTCGCCGTACAGCGCCGCCTTGAGCACCACCCACACGCCGAACACGATCGCCGCGCTCGCCGTAGCCAGCCCCAGGTAGGTCGCCGCGCGCAGCGGCACCGTTGAAAAGCTGGTGATGCCTTCCAGCGCGAAATTCCACAGCTTCCACAACCCGAACTTGGTGTCGCCCACCATCCGCGCGTGCCGGTGATAGGGCAATGGCTTGCGCCGGAAGCCGACCCAGCCGAACAGGCCCTTCATGAACCGGTGGCGTTCACGCAGCTGACCCAGCGCCTGCAGGGCGCGCGGCGACAGCAGGCGGAAATCGCCGGTGTCGGCCGGAATGGGGATCTTCGACAGGCGTCCGATCACCCGGTAGAACGCCGCAGCCGTGCTGCGCTTGAGCAGGCTTTCGCCGTCGCGCACCTGGCGGGTGCCGTAGATGTTGTCATAGCCTTGGCGCCACAGCGCCACGAATTCCGGAATCAGTTCCGGCGGATCCTGGCCGTCCGCGTCGAGAATCATCACCGCCCCGTCGTCGACGAAATCCAGGCCCGCCGTCAAGGCCGCCTCCTTGCCGAAATTGCGCGACAGGCGCAGCAGCCCGACGCTGTCGTCGGCAGCCGCCAGTTCCTGCATTACCTGCCAGGTCGCATCGGTGCTGCCATCGTCGACATACACGATGCGGCCATCGATGTCGTCCAGTCCATCCAGTACCGCGCGCAGGCGCGGATGCAGCATGGGCAGCGCCATGGCTTCGTTATGCGCGGCAATGACCAGGGTAAGGCGTTCGTCGGACATGGGCCGATTGTACCGTTGCCTCGTCACGGACATGAATGCTCACTCCTCCTGCAGGTAGGCACCGCCCCCCAGCTGTCGGGCCTGGCGTTGGATCCATGCGGCGCGACGCTGCACATAGGGCCCCGGGCGCGCGGCGTTGTAGCGGCGTGGCGCCGGCAGCACCGCCGCCAGCTTCGCGCTTTCAGCCGGCGTCAGCTGCGCCGCATCCTTGTTCCAGAACTGTTGCGATGCCGCCTGTGCCCCGTAGATGCCATCGCCGAATTCGGCAATGTTGGCGTACATCTCCAGGATGCGGGATTTCGGCCACAGCGTTTCGATCAACAGCGTGTACCAGACCTCCAGCCCCTTGCGGATCCAGCTGCGGCCCTGCCACAGGAACAGGTTCTTGGCCACCTGCTGGCTGATCGTGCTGGCCCCGCGCAGGCGCCCGCCGCGGGCGTTGTGGTCGCGCGCCTTTTCGATGGCTTTCAGGTCGAAGCCGTTGTGGTCGGGGAAGCGCTGGTCCTCGGCGGCCACCAGCGAAATCGGCAGGCTGTGCGCCATCTGGTCCAGGTCGCGCCACTGGTAATGCAGCCGATAGTCCCAGTCGCCCTGGGTGAGCGCCTCGCCATAGCGCCACAGCATCACCGTGGACAGTGGCGGGTCGATGAAGCGCAGCACGGCCACCTGCAGCACGCTGCCGGCCACGAACAGCACCGGCAGCCACAGCAGATGCTTCCAGCGCCAGCGACGTCGGCGGGACGGTTCCAGGCCCGGTTCGGCCTTGTGGTTGCTGCGCTCTGCCCCCATTACTGGTGCATCCTCTGCTTGCACGGTTGTCGGCGCATTATCCGGCAACACGCCCTCATTACTTAAGCGCAGCCACCGAACCGATGACCGCCCAGACCGACTCCCTTGTCCGTTTCCTGCTTCCCGATGCCGGCGTGCGCGGCGTGCACGTGCACCTCGACGCCAGCTGGCAGCAGATCCTCTCCCATGGCACCTACCCGCCGGCCGCTGCCGAGCTGCTTGGCGAAGCCACCGTGGCCTCGGCGCTGTTCACCGGCCACACCAAGGTGGACGGCCGGCTGTCGATCCAGCTGCGCAGCGACACCGCCATGCGCACCCTGTTCGCCGAATGCACCGCCGCCGGTACCCTGCGTGGCATCGTGCAGCTCTCTGGTGAGGGCGATGCCCCGCGCGACCTGGCCGCCCTGGGCGAGGACGCCCTGCTGGCCATCACCATCGAGAACCCGGGCCTGGATCCGCGCGAGCCGCAGCGTTACCAGAGCCTGGTCGGGCTGGGCGCGTCGGGCCTGGACGAGGCCTTCGAAGACTACTTCCGCCAGTCCGAACAGCTGCCCACCCGCCTGCTGCTGGCCGCCGACGGCGGCCGCGCCGCTGGCCTGCTGCTGCAGAAGCTGCCCGGCGACGAGGGCGACACCGACGGCTGGGTCCGTGCCAGCGCGCTGTTCGAGACCCTGGGCAAGCAGGAACTGCTGGACGCCGCCGGCGATACGCTGCTGCACCGGCTGTTCCACGAAGAAGCGCCGGAACTGCTGGGCGAGCGTCCGCTGCGTTTTGCCTGTTCCTGCTCGCGCGAGCGGGTGGAGGGCATGCTGCAGTCGCTGGGCCGGGAAGAAGCGCGGGCTGCGGCCGAACCCACCGGTGCGGTGGAGATCCGCTGCGAATTTTGCGGACGGGAGTATCACTTTCCGTTGACGGAATTGGACATACTGTTCCGCGATGCCGCCGTTTCCTCACCGGCACCTGAACGGCTTCAGTAATCGCCGCGCGAGTTTTGTTCTGGGGAGAACCAAGACTTGTTAAGAATTCATAAACGCCCTAGGATCAGTGTCCCGCTTCGGCGGGAACTTGTGTTCGTCACCGCTGTCTGAGAGTTCCCATGCGCGCCCTTTTGCGTCTACCGCTGGCCCTGATGATCGCCCTTGCCGCGATCCCGGGCGCCTATGCGCAGTCCACGGCCCGGCAGGACAGCACGGTGATTCCAGTCTGGAACAAGGGCAGCGGCAAGGTTGAGGCCCTGCTCTACCTGGAACCCACCGGGGAACAGGCCGCTGGCGCACGCTGGCATTTCGGGCGCAGTTCGCTGGACGCCGCCTTCGGGCTGTCGTCGGGCGATTCGCTCGGCCTGCTCTGCAACAGCAGCCGTGGCACCAGCATCAGCGGGCTTGCCAGCCATTGCATGCTGGCCAGCCTGGGCGACGACGACGACGACGCACTCAGTCGCCGGGTGACCGGTACGGCCGCGTTCAACCGCCCCGGCGGTCGCCTGGGCATCACCGCCGGTACCGGCAAGGACACCCTGCCTGCCTGGCTGGCCGGCCCGAACAAGTCACCGGCGCTGCGCGCCGAGCAGAACGACCTGACCGTGTTCGGTCAGAAGAACATCGGTCGCGAAGGCTTCGTGTCCATTGGCGGTACCTATGCCAAGGCGCGCCTGGTGCCGCTGTCCGACATGTCGCCCGCCCTGGTGGACCGCTGGGACAGCAAGAGCCTCACCATCGGTGCGGGCTACGGCAATTTCAGCGGCAACATCATCGGCCGCGTGGTCGATGTTCCCGGCCAGCCCGGCAAGTGGGAAGGCCTGGGCGTGGGCCTGACCTGGCGCACCCCCTGGAGTGGCCAGCTCACGGTCGGCGCGGAAAACGTGATCACCCGCGGCAAGAACCCGTTCGCGCCGCGCAACGAGAGCACCGACGAGGGCACCGTGCCCTACGTCCGATACGAGCAGGACCTGTAGGTCGCCTGAAGGGGACCTCGGCCGGACCGCAAAAGGCGCGCCATTGGCGCGCCTTTGTCGTTTCGGCGGCACAACGCTGTCCTGCGCCCCCCCTGCAATGGCCCAAACACACCCTCCTGATACAGAACGTGACAAAACAACTGCAACTATTTTTCCAACATTTTGTTAACAATTGGGACGAGTGTCGCTTCGAACACCTTCTTGGGCCTTGATCCACAAAGACTTTGCCGAATTTCACGCGAATCACAGACTTCATTAACGCTACTTTAATTCTTGCGAAGTGGCAGTTACTATCGAGTCAGCCTTCTGGTCTTTGGTGCTCGTTATTGGCACCGCCGTAGGCAAACACCCCAGTGAATACCCAAGATTCCCTTGGAGAGAGAGAGCAATGAACTTTAAGTCCAACAAGCTGCGTGATGCAGTGGTCGTTGCACTGGTCGTCGCGGCCGGCAGCGCCACCGCACAGGCGCAGGAAGAGACCAACACCACCAATCTGGACCGCATCTCGGTCACCGGCTCGCGCATCCGCCAGGTCGATACCGAAACCGCCCAGCCGGTGCTGACCATCAGCCGCGACCAGATCGAACGCCAGGGGTTCAAGTCGGTTGCCGACATCCTGCAGAACATCCCGACCGCAGGCTCTCCGGCCATCAGCCGTACCTCCCCGCTCAGCTCGGGTGAAGCAGTCGGTGGTTACTACATCGATCTGCGCAACCTCGGCGCCAACCGTACCCTGATCCTGGTCGACGGTCGTCGCCTGGGCATCACCAACGACGGTCTGCAGGACGTCGCGTCGATCCCCTCGGCCATGGTCGAGCGCATCGAAGTCCTGAAGGACGGCGCGTCCACCATCTACGGCTCCGACGCCATCGCCGGTGTGATCAACATCATCACCCGCAAGGACTTCGAAGGCGCAGAAGCCAACGTTTACCTCGGCCAGTGGGACCAGGGCGACGGCAAGCGCGAAAACTACGACTTCATCATGGGCTTCCGTGGTGAACGCGGTTCGCTGACCGCCGGCGTCGAATACACCAACGAAGATCCGGTGTGGGCCAAGGACCGCTGGTTCTCGCGTGATCGCTTCCCGACCGGCGAAAAGAGCGCGCCGCGTCCGGGTGGCCTGTCCGGCACCTCGCAGTGGGGCCGCTTCTCGTACAACGGCGCGACCTATACCCTGCGCCGTGACGTCCCGGGCCTGGATCCGACCGATTTCGCCAGCTTCCGTCCGACCGACGGCAGCATTGACGTCTCCAATCCGGCGCTGGCCTCGACGGTCTACAGCGGCATCAAGCGCAAGTCGGCCTTCTTGAATGGCCGCTTCGACTTCACCGACAACGTCCGCTTCGACACGAGCGTGATGTACACCGACCGCGACTCGTTCGCGCAGAACGCCGGCTACCCGTTCTTCAGCGAAGATTATCCGCTGGCCGGCCCGCTGTCGGCCGACAGCGCCTTCAACCCGGTCGGCGAAGACGTGGACTACGTCCGCCGTGGCTGGGAAGTGCCGCGTGAAGTGCACAACAGCCTGACCACCACCCGCTTCACCGGTGCGTTCAGCGGTTCGTTCCAGACCGGCGAGAAGTACTGGGACTGGGAAGCCGGTTACCTGTACAACCAGAACAAGGGCACCCAGATCAGCACGGGTAACCTGAACACCTACGCGGTGGGCCAGGCAACCGGTCCGTCGTTCATCAACGCCAACGGCCAGTACCAGTGCGGTACCCCGGACGCCGCCATTCCGCTGGGTGCCGGTCCGGGTTCGTGCACGCCGTGGAATCCGCTGATTCCGCAGGGCTACAACGCGCCCAACAGCCTGGCTGATCCGGACGTGCAGGCCTACCTGTACCAGCCGGGCCAGGCACTGTCGAAAACCACCACCAAGAACTACTTCGCCAACATTGCCGGCACCATCGCGACCCTGCCGGCCGGTGACTTGGGCATGGCGGTCGGCGTGGAACGTCGTGAGGAAAGCGGTACGTTCTCGCCGGATGCTCTGGCGCAGACCGGCATCTCCACCGACCTGGCCGCCGGCCCGACCGCTGGCGGTTACAACCTCAACGAAATCTACGCAGAATTCCAGGTTCCGATCCTGGCCGACCTGCCGTTCGCCAAGGAACTGACCGTCACTGCGGCCACCCGTTACTCGGACTACGACACCTTCGGCGACACGCTCAACAGCAAGTTCGGCCTGAAGTGGAAGCCGATCGACCAGCTGCTGGTCCGCGGCACCTGGTCCGAAGGCTTCCGCGCCCCGACCGTGGCCGATCTGTACGGCGGCACCTCGCAGACCTTCCCGGGCTACACCGATCCGTGCGATACCAGCTTCGGTACCGCCGCCGGTAATGCCCGCTGCCTGCAGGATGTGCCGGCCGGCTTCCGCCAGCCCAACACCTCCAGCAGCGGCCCGGCCCAGGGCCCGGGTGAAGCCAGCGACACGCCGTTCGTCACTGGTTCGACCCCGACGCTGACCCCGGAAACCTCGACCTCCAAGACCCTTGGTCTGGTCTGGAGCCCGGAGTTCCTGCAGGGCTTCAACACCTCGCTTGACTGGTGGAACGTCCGCATCGAGAACACCATCGTTGCCGACAGCCCGACCGACCTGCTGGACGACTGCTACCTGCGTGGCATCGAATCGCGCTGCGTAGGCTTCACCCGCAATGCGAACGGCAACATCACCGACCTGTCGTTCGCGCTGCGCAACGCCGGTTACCAGGAAATGGAAGGCTTCGACTGGGACGTCAACTACCGGTTCGAAACCAGCTTCGGCAACTTCACCACCTCGCTGCAGAGCAGCTACGTGGTCAAGAACGAGCTCAAGCAGGACAACTCGGAGAACCCGCCGAGCCAGCAGAACGGCTTCGGTGGCAACTTCCGCCTGCGCTCGAACGCCTCGGTCAACTGGCAGCTGGACGACCTGTCGATCACCTGGACCGCGCGCTACTACTCCGGCGTCAAGGAACAGTGCTTCTTCACCGACCGCTGCAGCGTGCCGGATTACGCCGCACCGGATACCAACGGTGCGATCGCGCCGCAGAACGAGCTGGGCTCCAACACCTTCCACGACCTGCAGGTGGCTTACAACCTGCCGTGGAATGCGACGGTCGCCCTGGGTGCCAACAACGTGTTCGACCATTGGGCCGCTCCGGCGTACTCCAACCCGAACTCGGGCTATGCGTACTACGGCGGCTTCGACATCGGTCGCTTCGTGTACATGAAGTACCAGCAGAAGTTCTGATCGATCCACTGATCAGCACCTGATGCAGCAACGGCCCCGCAAGGGGCCGTTGCTTTTTGTGCGGGTGCTGCCTGGGCGATTTCTGCGGGCATGAAAAAGGCCGCAATCTGCGGCCTTTTCCCTGCGGCCAGCGTTGGCTCAACCGATCGGGATCAACGTCTCGATCACATGCTCCACATATGCTTCAAAGTCTTCGCGCGCCGGCTTGGGCTGCTGCAGCTGCAGCGACAGCTGCAGGAAGCCCACATAAGCTGCGTAAGCCAGGCGCGCACGGTGCTGTGCATCGGTGCGGCTCAACCCGGCCTGGCGGAACGAGGCCACCAGGTACTCCAGGCGGCGGTGCGATACGCGGTCGATGACCGGGCGCACCATCGGGTGGTCCAGCGCCTTGAGCAGTTCGCTGTAGATGATGTGCGGCTGCACTTCGTGCGCCACCACCTGGAACAGCTGGCGCAGGCGCGCACGCGGGTCCGGCACGTCTTCCAGGCTGCCAAACACCTGTTCCTGCTCGAACAGCTCCCAACGCTCCAGCGCGGCCTGCAACAACGCATCGCGCGACGGGAAATGCCAGTAGAAGCTGCCCTTGGTGACCCCCAGGCGACGCGCCAGCGGCTCCACCGCCACCGCGCCGACACCCTGTTCAGCGATGAGGTCCAAGGCGGCCTGCGCCCAGTCTTCCGCGCTCAGGCGGCTGTTGCGGCCGGCACGGGGCTCGCCGGCGGAAGCTTCAGGTTCATTCATGCTGTGATTTAACCATACGCCGGGGTCGGTTTGTGTGGAATTGCCCGAAACTGCGGCCGGAAAACCCTGCGTTGTCTGGCCGCCCTCCTGTAGAGCCACGCCCTGCGTGGCTGCCTCGGCAAGCCAACCATACTAGAGAGTATTGACATGCCCAAAGCCAGGTCCATACTAACAAGTATGGTAAACCCAGACTCCCTCCTGCCCGCGACCACCGACGAGCGCCTCACCGCCGCGCACGACGCCGTGCTCGCCGCCACCCGCTCGGCTCCCGGGCGCCGCGGCACCGTGCTGTTCGCCCACGGCTTCGGCCAGACCCGGCACGCCTGGACCGCCACCGCGCAGTCGCTGGCGACCGCTGGCTATCAGACCCTGGCCTACGATGCGCGCGGCCACGGCGATTCCGACTGGAATCCCGCCACGCTGGCCTATCACGGTGAACAATTCGCCGATGACCTGATCGTGCTGGCCGGCGAACAACCGCAGCCGCCGATCCTGGTGGCGGCCTCGATGGGCGGGCTGTTCGGCCTGCTCGCCGAAGCGCGTTGGCCCGGCCTGTTTTCGGCGATGGTGCTGGTGGACATCACCCCGCGCTGGGACACCGCCGGAGTCGAGCGCATTTTGATGTTCATGACCGCCCACCCGGAGGGTTTCGACTCGCTGGCGCAGGCGGCCGATGTGATTTCCGCGTATCTGCCGCATCGCCCGCGCAAGTCCGAAGCCTCGCTGCGCGCCCTGCTGCGCGATGACGGCCACGGCCGCTGGCGCTGGCATTGGGACCCGCGCCTGGTGGCCGAACTGGCGCGCGACAGCGAACAACACCAGGATGCGCTTGCAGAAGCAGCGCGCCAGGTGAAATGCCCGGTGCTGCTGGTCAGCGGCGGGCGCAGCACCCTGGTCACCCCGCAAACGGTGGCCGAGTTCCTGGCGTTGGTGCCGCACGCACGCCACGTGCAGTTGCCGGAGGCCACGCATATGGTCGCCGGCGACGACAACAACGCCTTTACCGCTACTGTGTTGGACTATCTGGACGTGTTGCCCTCGGCCTCCGCCGTGGCACTGTCCGCCACAACCGAGCACGTCACCGGAGCACGCTCATGAGCATTGTCGTTCCCTTCCTCGCCATCCTGCTGGCAGGCGCCATCGTCGCCTACCATCGGATGCGGCTGATCACCTGGACGCTCGTCAGCCTGGTGCTGCTGGCGGCCTGCTGGTTCGTGCCCTCCATCAACCAGACCGCCACCATCGTGGCGGCGGCCATCGTGGCCGTCATCGCCGTGCCGTTGCTGCTGCCGTTCATCCGCAAGCCGCTGCTGACCGCGCCGATGATGAAGGTGTTCCGCAAGGTGCTGCCACCGCTGTCGCAGACCGAGCGCATCGCGCTGGAAACCGGCTCGGTCGGTTTCGAAGGCGAGCTGTTCACCGGCGACCCGGACTGGAACAAGCTGCTCAACTACCCCAAGCCGCAGCTCACCGCCGAAGAACAGGCCTTCCTGGACGGCCCGGTGGAAGAACTGTGCGCGATGGTCAACGACTGGGAAATCACCCACGTCCATGCCGACCTGCCGCCGGACATGTGGGCCTTCATCAAGAAGAACAAATTCTTCGGCATGATCATTCCGAAGGAATACGGCGGCCTGGGCTTCAGCGCGCTGGCCCACCACAAGGTGATCCAGAAGCTGGCCTCGGTGTCGAGCGTGGTCAGCTCCACCGTCGGCGTGCCCAACTCGCTGGGCCCGGGCGAACTGCTGGTGCATTACGGCACCCAGGAGCAGAAGGACCAGTACCTGCCGCGCCTGGCCGATGGCCGTGAAGTGCCGTGCTTCGGCCTGACCGGTCCGTTCGCCGGTTCGGACGCGACCTCGATCCCCGATTACGGCATCGTCTGCAAGGGCGAGTGGAACGGCGAGCAGGTGCTCGGCGTCAAGCTCACCTTCGACAAGCGCTACATCACCCTGGCCCCGGTCGCCACGCTGATCGGCATGGCCTTCCGCATGTACGACCCGGACGGCCTGATCGGCCCGACCCGCGACATCGGCATCACCCTGGGCCTGCTGCCGCGCGACACCGCCGGCGTTGAAATCGGCCGTCGCCACTTCCCGCTGAACTCGACCTTCCAGAACGGTCCGATCCGCGGCAAGGACGTCTTCATTCCGCTCACCCAGCTGATCGGCGGCGCCGAGAAGGCCGGCAAGGGCTGGAACATGCTCAACGAGTGCCTGGCCGTGGGCCGCTCGATCACTCTGCCCTCCACCGCCAGTGGCGGCGCCAAGGCCGGCGCGGTGGTAACTGGTGCCTATGCGCGCATCCGCAAGCAGTTCGGCCTGTCGGTCGGCCGCTTCGAAGGCGTGGAGGAAGCCCTGGCCCGCATTGGCGGCAAGGCGTATGCGATCAGCGCGCTATGCCAGGCCACCGCCGCCGCGGTGGACCGCGGCGACGTGCCGTCGGTGCCGTCGGCGATCGCCAAGTACCACTGCACCACCATGAGCCGTGAAGTGATCTCCGACGTCATGGACGTGATCGGCGGCAAGGGCATCATCCTGGGGCCGCGCAACTTCGCCGGCCGCAGCTGGCAGGCCGCGCCGATCGCCATCACGGTGGAAGGCGCCAACATCATGACCCGCAGCCTGCTGATCTTCGGCCAGGGTGCGATCCTCTGCCACCCGTGGGTGCTGCAGGAAATGAAGGCCGCGCAGGATCCGGACACCAAGGCCGGCCTGCAGGCCTTCGACCGCAGCCTGTTCGGGCACGTCCGTTTCGGCATCTCCAATGCGGTGCGTTCGTTCTGGCTGGGCCTGACCGGCGCCCGCTTCGGCGCCGCCCCGGGCGATGCCTATACCCGCCGCTACTTCCGCAAGCTGGACCGCTATTCGGCCAACCTGGCGCTGATGGCCGACATCTCGATGATGACCCTCGGCGGCAAGCTGAAGTTCAAGGAATCGCTGTCCGGCCGCCTGGGCGACGTGCTGAGCCACGTGTACATGACCAGCGCCATGCTCAAGCGTTACCACGACGAGGGCGCACCGGTGGCCGACCAGCCACTGCTTGCCTGGGCGTTCCATGACAGCGTGCACAAGATCGAGGAATCGCTGTCGGCGGCACTGCGCAACTTCCCGATCCGTCCGATCGGCTGGCTGATGTGGCTGCTGATCTTCCCGTTCGGCCGCCGTGCCGAAGCCCCGGGCGACCGCCTGGGCCACCGCGTGGCCGCGCTGCTGATGGCGCCCAACGAAGCCCGCGACCGCCTGGCCAGCGGCGTGTTCCTGACCCCGTGCGAGAACAACCCGGGCGGCCGCATCAACAGCTACCTGTCCAAGGCGATCATGGCCGAGCCGGTGGAGCGCAAGTTCATCAAGGCGCTCAAGACCAAGGGCATCGAGGCCCTGGACTTCACCGCCCAGCTGGACGAAGCCGTCGCCGAAGGCGTGATCACCCAGGACGAGCGCACGCTGCTGGAAGAGCTGCGCACGCTGACGATGGACACCATCACCGTGGACGATTTCGAGCCGCACGAACTGCGCTCGGCCAGCTACTACGACCGCGAACGCAAGGACGCCACATCGCAGGCAGCGGCGTAATTCCCGCGTCGACGTAAACAGGAACGGCGGACTTCGGTCCGCCGTTTTTCATTGCAACCCGCCCAATCGAGCTCCAGGAGACCCCGGATGTCCGCTCCCCTCTTGACCCTGTACCGCCGCATGCAGCGCTGGCCGGCCGGCCAGTGGCTGTTCTCGCGCGCGGTGTGCTTCAAGGCGCCCTACTTCGCCAGCATCGCCCCGCGCATCACCGTGCTCGAAGCGGGCCGCTGCGAAGGCCGCATCGCGCACCGGCGCAGGGTCACCAACCACATCGGCACCGTGCACGCGATCGCGCTGTGCAACCTGGCCGAACTCACCGCCGGCCTGATGGTCGATGCCTCGCTGCCCAAGGGCATGCGCTGGATCCCCAAGGGCATGGAAGTGAAGTACCTGGCCAAGGCCACCGGCACGCAACATGCGGTGGCCACGCCTGCGCAGGCGATCGTCGCGGCCGAAGCGGGCTATGCGCTGCCGGTGAATGTGCAGGTGCGTGATACCACCGGAACGGTGGTGTTCGAAGCGCGGATTGATATGTGGGTGTCGCCGGTCAAGCGTGGTTGAATTTTTCCGCGGAGAGCGGCGTTTCAATTCATGCGTGCTGGGGCGGCCGTCGGGTAGCCCCGCTCCGGGACACGGCGTGTTCCGCGCATGGGTAGGGTCGATCGCCAGACGACTGCACGGGATGTCCATCGGCGCGGTAGCGCATTGTTTCGAACGGAAACGGCATCTGGAGGGCCGGCCAACGGCCGGCGCTACCGCGTTTTCCGCGTTCCCGCGTTTCCCTTGGCCACCCCCGCCGGCCCTCGGCAGACCGCAGCTGTTCGCCTGAATGCATGAAGCAGCCGGGCAGAGCCCGGCTCTACGGGATTGCGTGCAACCTGGCGCAGCCACGCAGGGTGTGGCTCTACGGATGGCATGCAATCAGGCGGTGCGCGATTTACATGCGATCCGGGGTGTTACGCCGGCACGAACTGCCAGGCGATGACCGCCAGGATTGCGGGCACGGCCTGCACGAAGAAGATGCGCTTGTTCACGCTGTATGCGCCATACACGCCCGCCACGATCACGCAGCCGAGCATGAAGTTCACCAGCATCGGCAGGTGATCGAACAGCCCCCACAGCAGGCCTGCTGCCAGGAAGCCGTTGTAGAGGCCCTGGTTGGCCGCCAGCACCCGCGTGGCCTCCGCCTTCTCCAGCGTGTTGCGGAACGTCTTCAGGCCCAGCGGGCGCGTCCACAGGAACATTTCCAGTACCAGGAAGTACACGTGCAGCAGCGCGACCACCAGCGTCAGGATCAGTGCGGTCCAGTACATGGGCAACCCTCGAACAAGATGGAGGAAGCTTACTCCGGCCGCTCGGCCGGCAGCTTCTTTTCTTCGCGCAGCAACCCGAATGCCGCCACCGTCATGATCCCCGCCACCACCAGCCCGCCGGCAAACACCGCGTGCGAACCGAACAGCGACAGCCCCTTGTGCACCCAGGCGAAGGTCAGGTCGCCACCGCGATAGACCACCGTGTCGATCGCCGCGCCCGCCTTGTAGCGCCACTGCCGGTCCACCCGGGTGAAGATCGTCTCGCGCGCCGGCTTGGCCAGCGAGAACTCGCTGGCGCGTGTCATCACCTGCACCATTGCCACCAGCAACGGCAGCGGCGAGGCGGCCAGTACCGAGAAACCGATGATGATCGCAAAACCCGGAATCAACAGCGCCGGCGCAATGCCGAAGCGCGACAGCAGCCAGCGCGTCACACCCAGCTGCAGGATCAGCGTCAGCGCGTTGATCGCCAGATCCACCCGCGAGTAGAACGCCGTGCTCGCCGCCGGGTCCGTATACAGCCGGCGCACGATCGAGGCCTGCTCGTTGTAGAGCAGCGTGCCGATGCCCACCCCGAACACCACCATCAGCGCCAGCCAGCGCAGCAGCGGCTCGCGCGCGATCAGCTTCAGCCCGTCCAGTACCCCGCCGCCCATCGGCGCCTCGCCCGACGCCAGCTGCAGCTCCTGCTCGCGTGCCACCGCCCACAGGCGCAGCCGCCAGATGCAGAACAGGCAGACGGTGAGGAAGCCGGCCGAGACCAGCATCAGGTTGGCGATGCCCACCCGCTGCACCAGCGTTGAAGTCAAGGTCGGGCCCAGGAACGCCCCGATCGTGCCGGCCGCCCCGATGTAGCCGTAGAAGGCCCGCGCCTGCGCATTGGAGAACACATCGGCCATGAAGCTCCAGAACACTGCCACCGCGAACAGGTTGAACACCGTGGTCCAGAAGAAGAACAGCATCCCCCGCCCCGGTGTCCCGGTGTTGAACAGCACGTAGAAAACCAGCAGCGTCACGATGAAGAAGCCGTACACCGCCGGCAGGAACACCCGGCGCGGGTAGCGGCTCACCAGCGCGCCGTACAGCGGCTGCAGCACCACCATGATCACGAACACACCCGTGAACAGCACCTGCAGCACGAAGTCCTGCAGCGCGATGCCATGGCGGTCGAACCAGCCAATGAGCCCCGGCGGGAACACCGTCTGCAGGTCGGCCGAGGCGGCCATCGCCTCGCGCACCGGGCGCAGCACGTAGTAACCGCTGAGCAGGCAGAAGAAGTACACGCAGGCCCACAACAGCGGCGGCGACTGCCGCAGTGCCGCACGCAGGCCGGGCTGCGCGGGCGGGCGCGGGTCCGGGGCGTTCATGGCGCGCAGGTCCCGCACAGGCGGCGTGGCAGCGGCAGCATCGTGGGGGATTCCGGGCGGCAAAGCGCGAAAGGTAAACGATGCACCGCAACATCGCCAGTGGTCGGCGCGCCCGCGCAAGGCAGCGGCGCGCGGCCCGCTGCCTTATGCTCGTGACATCACCGTTGGGGAACGGACATGTACGACTACATCATCGTTGGTGCCGGCTCGGCCGGCTGCGTGCTGGCCAACCGGCTAAGCGCCGACCCGCACTGCCGCGTGCTGCTGCTGGAAGCCGGCCCGCGCGACCGCAACCCCTTCATCCACATGCCGGCCGGGTTGGCGCGGCTGGTCAACAACCGCCGCATCAACTGGAACCTGTACACCGAGCCGCAGGCGGCCCTGGACGGGCGCCGGCTGTGGTGGCCGCGCGGCAAGGTGCTCGGCGGCTCCAGCGCCATCAATGCGATGTGCTACGTGCGCGGCGTGCCGGCCGACTACGACCACTGGGCTGCGGCCGGGGCCACCGGCTGGGAGTGGTCGCACGTATTGCCCTGGTTCCTGCACAGCGAAGCCAACAGCCGTGGCGCCAGCGCCTGGCACGGCAATGCCGGGCCGCTGTCGGTGGCCGACCTGCGCCACCACAACCCGCTGTCCGATGCCTTCCTGGAGGCCGCCACGCAGGCCGGGCACGCACGCAACGACGACTTCAACGGCGAACACCAGCTCGGCGTCGGCCTGTACCAGGTCACCCAGCGCGACGGCGTGCGCTGCTCCAGCGCCACCGCCTACCTGCGCCCCGCGCGCGGCCGACGCAACCTGACCGTGCTGACCGGCGCCAGCGCGCGCGCCCTGAGCTTCCAGGGCGACACCGCCAATGGCGTGTACTTTCGCCACCACGGCGCACACCGGCACGCGCAGGCGGCCGGCGAAGTGATCCTCAGTGCCGGCGCGATCCATTCGCCCCACCTGCTGATGCTGTCCGGCATCGGCCCGCACCGGCACCTGCGCGCGCACGGCATCAGCACCCGGGTCGACCTGCCCGGCGTCGGCGGCAACCTGCAGGACCACCTGGATATCTGCACGCTGGTGCACACCCACCCCGGTGTCAGCTACGACCGCAGCAACCAGGCGCGCATCGCCTTCGACTACTTTCTCCGTGGCCGCCGTGGCGCCGGCACCAGCAACATCGCCGAGTCCGGCGGCTTCGCCCGCTCGCCGCTGGCGCACGGTGCCGGTGCCGACGTGCAGTTCCACTTCGTGCCGGCCATGCTGGACGACCATGGCCGCCACCGCCTGCCCGGCGACGGCTACACCCTGCACGCCTGCGCACTGCACCCGCGCAGCCGCGGGCGCATTCTGCTGCGCGATGCCGACCCGACCTCGGCACCCCGGATCGAGGCCAACTACCTGGGCGATGCCGATGGCCACGACCTGGCCATGATGAAAGCCTGTGTACGCATGTCGCAGCAGATCCTGGGCCAGCCGGCCTTCGACCGCTGGCGCGGCGCGCCGATCTTCCCGGCGCGCGAGGATCTCGATGACGCCGCGCTGGAGGCCTTCATCCGCGCCAAGGCCGAGACCATCTACCACCCGGTGGGTACCTGCGCGATGGGCCAGCATGCCGACGCCGTGGTCGACCCCCAGTTGCGCGTGCAGGGCGTGCGGGGCCTGCGCGTAGTGGACGCTTCGGTGATGCCGGGCCTGGTCAGTGGCAACACCAACGCCCCTACCCTGATGATCGCCGAGCGCGCCGCGCGCTGGCTGGGGGCAAGCGTCAACGCTACCTGAACGGGGCGTCGACGACGCCCCTCCCATTCAATGCAAAAACCGGGCCTTTTCAATGCGATACGCATTCATCTTCGCTTCGTTTGTGCAATCACGAAAAGCAGCGCTAGAATCAGTCCCAGCAGTCGCGCACGGGCCCAAAACGATGAAACAGAACAGCAGGCGCCGACCGATCCGTTCGGCGGCAACCGGGTTGCTGGGCATGCTCATGCCCATCGCCATGTCGTCCACCGCGCAGACGCCCAGTGCGACACCGGCCGCGTTCCCCGTCAACATCGAGAACAGCGCTGCGTCCGCCATTCCGCACACGCAGCCTGCGGCGTACCGGGCCACCACGACCAACCCGACGGTGCTGCCGCCGGCCGCCGGGTTCAACGTGGCCAACATCGAATCCATGGCCCAGCAGCTCACCTACGGCGAGCGCGTGCCCGGCATGGCCATCGCCATCGTGCAGGGCGGCCGCGTGCTCAGCGCGCGCGGCTACGGCGTTACCGACGTCAACAACCCGCAGATGGTCGATGCGCATACCGTGTTCCGCCTGGCGTCGCTGTCCAAGGCATTCGCCGGCACCATGGCCGGGCTGCTGGTCAACGACGGCACGCTGCGCTGGGACAGCAAGGTCACCGACTACGTGCCCGGCTTCCAGCTCAACAGCCCCGAAGCAACCGACCGGTTGACCGTGGCCGATCTGCTCAGCCACCGCGTGGGCCTGCCGTACAACGCCTACGACCGTGATGTGGAGGCCAACGCCGAGTACTACACGCTCACCCACAAGCTGGCCTCGACCTCGCTCAAGTGCCAGCCGGGCGACTGCTATGCCTACCAGAACGTGGCCTTCAGCCTGATCGGGGACGTGGTGTACGCCGCGTCGGGCAGCTTCTACGAGCAGTCGGTGGAGCGCCGCCTGTTCAAGCCGCTGGGCATGGACGATGCCAGCCTGGGCCTGGCCGGTATCCAGGCCAGCTCGCGCTGGGCGCGCCCGCACGTGCGCAGCCGCAATGGCTGGGTATCGCTGAGCCCGAAGCCGACCTACTACCGCCTGGCCCCGGCTGCGGGCGTCAACGCCAGTGCCAGCGACATGGCGCAGTGGCTGCTGGCCCACACCGGCCACCGCCCCGACGTGCTGCCGGCGCCACTGCTGGCCACGTTGCATTCCACCCTGATCAACACCCCCGGTGAAATGCGTTCGGGCTGGCGCCGCGAACGCCTGCATTCGGCCGGCTACGCGCTGGGCTGGCGCAACTTCGATTACGCCGGGCATGAAGTGATTTTCCACGCGGGCGCCGTGCAGGGCTACCGCGGCCTGGTGGCGCTGGTGCCCGAACGCGACCTGGGCATCGCGATCATGTGGAACGGCGAAAGCAGCCTGCCCAGCGGCCTGCTGCCGACCGTGCTGGACGCGGCCATCGGCCTGCCCGCGCAGCGCTGGCTGGATGTGGATACCGACTTCGGCAGCGACAACCTGATGACCGAAGACAGCACGCCGGCACCGGGCAAGCGCAAGGGCGTGTCGTCGGATCGGGCGGTGGCGTCGCCCAGGTAATCCGGTGAGGTGCGTCGCCTCGGTAGCGCCGGCCGTTGGCCGGCCCAGGCGGTGCTGACACGTTCTGCCAGCTCTGACGAACTCTGACCTTCGGCGAGACCGCCTGGGCCGGCCAACGGCCGGCGCTACCGTCGGGATCAACGTTCGTTGATCCCTCGCCCAGCGGGAGGGGCTTTTTTCAGGGTAAAAAAGCGGCCTATAGGTCGCCCTTTTTCGTAGTGCCGGCCGCTGGCCGGCTTCCAACACCGCCTGGGCCGGCCAACGGCCGGCGCTACCGTCGGGATCAACGTTCGTTGATCCCTCGCCCAGCGGGAGGGGCTTTTTTCAGGGTAAAAAAGCGGCCTACAGGTCGCCCTTTTTCGTAGTGCCGGCCGCTGGCCGGCTTCCAACACCGCCTGGGCCGGCCAACGGCCGGCGCTACCGTCGGGATCAACGTTCGTTGATCCCTCGCCCAGCGGGAGGGGCTTTTTTTTTGCTTGCAAAAAAAAACCCCTCCCGCTGGGCTGCCGGGAAGGGGTTTCAGTACGGCTATCGGGAATGGATCAGATCAGCGGTGCCGGGGTTGCCGGCAGGGCGACCGGTGCTGCCTTCTTCTTGCGGACCGCCGGCTTGCGCTTGGCGACCTTCTTCACTGCCTTCTTGGCCGAGGCCTTCCTGGCGGCCGGCTTGCGCGCGGTGGCCTTCTTGGCGGTGGCCTTCCTGGCTACCTTGCGGACAGCCTTTTTGGCGGTCTTCTTGGCAGTCTTCTTGGCAGCCGCCTTCTTGGCTACCTTGCGGACGGCCTTCTTCGCGGTCTTCTTGGCGGCGGCCTTCTTGGCAACCTTGCGGACTGCCTTCTTCGCCGTCTTCTTCACTGCCTTCTTGGCGGTCTTCTTGGCGGCGGCCTTCTTGGCGACCTTGCGGACCGCCTTCTTTGCCGTCTTCTTCACTGCCTTGCGGGCAGTCGCCTTCTTGGCTGCCTTCTTTACCGTCTTCTTGGCAGCCGCCTTCTTGGCTACCTTCTTCACGGTCTTCTTGGCAGCCGCCTTCTTGGCGACCTTCTTTACGGCCTTTTTGGCGGCCGGCTTTTTCTTCGCAGCTTTCTTGGTTGCCATGGGATGGCTCCTCGTCAGTGATCTATGGAGTTGAAACGCCCAGGTAAAGCAAACCCGCCATTACTGCTGTGCGGGGACCGCCGTCGCGTCGAGCGCGTCGTGACGGATACGGGGATACCTGCCACAGGATGCCAGGCAGGTATCGAATGCGGGGTGCTCTTGCATTTCACCGGAGGAAGCGAAGCCGACTCCACCGTCTTGGGACGCGCGGCGGATGTTCTGGTTGTGCTTCGCGACTGGATGTCGATTCGGCTCACTCGTTTGGCAGGCAAGGTCTGCTGGGCGAAACCTAATCACGCTTTTTTTCACTGTCAACAACCCCCGCGAAAAAATTTCACATGGCCGCCCTTCCGCGCGCCTCGCCAAGACCCTCCACAGGCGGTCGGCAACACCCCTTCGACGGTCGTTGTCCGCGTACGCGCATCCGCTCAAGCGACGATGCGTTGAAAGAAAAACACTTAAAAGAAGCACTTTCGCATCAAGCGCTACAGACGCGGACGTTTCGTTGCCGCCGCCGCGGGCATGTGGCGGCGACGTCGCAACGCCTTCCCACACGGGGACAAAACGGAGGCAAAAACTTTTCACATCCGCGAACGCTTTTTACGTCCGGATTTGCAGAACTGCGCAAACTTTTGGGCGGCGGTCGGCGGCAGGTTCATGCCGGTTACGTGCATCGATGACCCGTCCGATGGGTGGTCGACGTGCATCGATGCGACCCTCGACGCGTGCTCATGACCTGTGCGTCGGCATGCCGGCACCGTCCCGCATGAGCACGACAGAGACGGTTCGAACGCGTCCACGCCGGGCCATCCATCACGCACGGATAACGCATTGGACATCCATGACCGGACGCTGCCGCGCGCAGGCAAAAAAAAACGGCCGCACAGGGCGGCCGTCTTTCCAGGCAGGCGAGGATCAGTGATCGTCGTCTTCCAGCACTTCGGCGTAGGCGTCCGGACCCAGCAGTTCGTTCAAGTCGTCCTTGTTGGACAGCTCGATCACGCAGATCCAGCCTTCGCCATAGGCGTCTTCGTTGATGGTTTCCGGCTTGCCGTCCAGCGCCTCGTTGACCTCGACCACCGTGCCGGAGACCGGGCTGTACACGTCCGAGGCGGCCTTGACCGACTCGACCACCGCGATCTGCGCGCCGGCCTTGGCCTCTGCACCGACTTCGGGCAGCTCGACATAGACCAGGTCGCCAAGCAGGCCCTGGGCGTGGTCGGAAATGCCGATGGTGACGCGGCCGTCGCCTTCAACGCGCGCCCACTCGTGGGACTTGAGGAATTTGAGGTCGCCGGGGATCTCGCTCATGGGACTGCTCCGAAGAAATTCAGGGGGGTCAAAAAACGGGGGTAGTGTAAAACAACAACCGGTGGTCAGCCTTCGACCAGGACGCCGGGCTGGGCCTGGCCTTCGCGCACGAACGGGAACTTCACCACGCGTACCGGCACCTGCTTGCCGCGGATGTCCACGTGCACCTGGCCCAACTCGCCGGCCGGCACGCGCGCGAACGCAATGCCCTTGCCCAGCGTCGGCGAGAAGGTGCCCGACAGGATCTCGCCGGTACCGCTGGCGGTGGTCACCGCCTGGCCGTGGCGCAGCACGCCCTTCTCGTCCATCACCAGGCCGATCATCTGCCGCGCGTCGCCAGCCGCCTTCTGCGCTTCCAGCACGGCGCGGCCGATGAAGTCGCGGCCTTCGTCCAGCGCCACCGTCCAGGCCAGCGCGGCCTCGAACGGGCTGATCGCTTCGTCCATGTCCTGGCCGTACAGGTTCATGCCCGCTTCCAGGCGCAGCGTGTCGCGCGCGCCCAGGCCGGCAGGGCGCACGCCGGCAGTGGCCAGCGCATTCCAGAAGGCGATGACCTGGTCCTGGGCAACCAGGATCTCGAAGCCGTCTTCGCCGGTGTAGCCGGTGCGGGCCACGAACAGCGGCGCGCCACTGGCGGCGGTCACCTCCACAGCGGCGAAGCGACCCAGCGTCTGCAGCGCGGCGCGGTCACCCTCGGCGACCAGGCCGGCGACGCGCTCGCGCGCGGTCGGGCCCTGCACGGCAATGATCGCCAGCTCTTCACGTTCGGTGACCTGCACGTCGAAGGCGGCGGCCTGTTCACGGATCCAGGCCAGGTCCTTCTCGCGGGTGGAGGCGTTGACCACCATGCGGAAGAAGTCATCGGCCAGGTAGTAGACGATCAGGTCGTCGATCACACCGCCCTGCGCGTTGAGCATGCACGAGTACAGTGCCTTGCCCGGCACCTTCAGCTTGTCCACCGAGTTGGCCAGCAGGCGGCGCAGGAACGGTCGCACCTGCGCCCCGCGCAGGTCGACCACGGTCATGTGGCTCACATCGAACATGCCGGCGTCGGCGCGGACCAGGTGGTGCTCGTCCAGCTGCGACCCGTAGTGGATGGGCATGTCCCAACCGCCGAAATCGACCATCTTGGCGCCAAGCGCGCGGTGGGTATCGTTGAGTAGCGTCTTCTGGGTCATGACCACGGTCCGGGGGATGAAAAAAGCAGGGGTTCATTATCCCAGAACCGCCCGTGCAACGCCTGCGGCGGTGCGCCATGCGCGCGACCCGGCGGTGCGCGACCTGGTATCGGACATGGCGCAGCCACGCAGGGCGTGGCTCTACGGCGGCAATCCGCCACGCCCTGCGTGGCTGCGCCGTCAGACCTGCTGCACTTTCAGCGTCATGCCATCCACGGCCACCACGCGCACCGGCGTGCCAGCCGGAAGATCGGGGCCGGCAACCACCCAGAATGCGTCATCGACCTTGGCGCGGCCGATGCCAGCCACGATCGGCTGGTCGAGCGCCACCACCCGCCCGATGAGCTGCTCGGCCCGGCGGTTCAACAGCGGTGCATCGGTTTCCCGCGCACGCTTGCGCCCCCACTGCCGGTAGCACTGGATCGAAACCACGCTGAGCAGCGCGAACGCCACCACCTGCCACAGCAGGGGGATGTCGGCGAACACCGCCACCAGCACGAACACGGCAGCCGCGCCGATCCCGATCCACAGCATGAAGGCGCCCGGCGCGAGTGCCTCGGCAGCGAACAGCACCAGCGCCAGCGCGCCCCACCCCACCACTTCCCAACGCATCTCAGCCTCCGATGCGCGGCGGCACCGCGCGGGTGGTCTTCTTCTCTTCCTGCTTGGCAAATGCCTCACGCGCCAGTTCGGCCACGCCGGCAATGGAGCCGATCACACCACTGGCTTCCATCGGCATCAGCACCAGCTTCTGGTTCGGCGAGGTCGCCAGTTCCTTGAACGCTTCCACGTACTTCTGGGCGATGAAGTAGTTGATGGCCTGCACATCGCCCTTGGCGATCGCGTCGGACACCATGGCGGTCGCCTTGGCTTCGGCCTCGGCCAGGCGCTCGCGCGCCTCGGCGTCGCGGAACGCGGCTTCCTTGCGCCCCTCGGCCTCGAGCACCGCGGCCTGCTTTTCGCCTTCTGCACGGAGGATCTCGGACTGGCGCGACCCCTCGGCTTCCAGGATCTGCGCGCGCTTCTCGCGTTCGGCCTTCATCTGCCGCGCCATCGCATCGAGCAGGTCGCGCGGCGGCTGGATGTCGCGGATCTCGATCCGGTTGACCTTCATCCCCCATGGGTTGGTGGCCTGGTCCACCACGTTGAGCAGCTGCGCGTTGATCACCTCGCGCTGGCTCAGCGATTCGTCCAGGTCCATCGAGCCGATCACGGTACGGATATTGGTCTGCACCAGCGCGATCATCGCCACTTCCAGGTTGGCGACCTCATAGGCGGCCTTGGAGGCATCGAGCACCTGGAAGAACACCACCCCGTCCACGCGCACGGCGGCGTTGTCCTTGGTGATCACTTCCTGGCTGGGCACGTCCAGCACCTGCTCCATCATGTTCACCTTGCGGCCGACCCCGTACACGATGGGGATCAGGAAATGCAGGCCCGGCGACATGGTGTGGGTGTAGCGGCCGAAGCGCTCCACCGTCCATTCATAGCCCTGCGGCACCATCCGCACGGCCTTGAACAGGATCACCACGGCCACGAAGCCCAGAATCAACGAGAACAGCACGGTCGGAAACATCGGAAACTCCTTTCCATGGGGTAACACCGAATATACCGCTGTTCCCACCCGGGGCCCGGTTACCCCGCGCGCGGGGCGAACATGATCACCGCCATGCCGGCCAGGCACAGCCCGACCCCGAGCAAGTCCCAGCGGCCGGGGCGAATGCCGTCCACCACCCACAACCACGCCAGCGCGGTGCCGATGTAGACCCCACCGTAGGCGGCATAGACCCGGCCGCTGGCGGCCGGGTGCAGGGTCAGCAGCCACGCGAACAGGGCCAGGCTGGCGGCGGCCGGCAACAGCAGCCAGGCGCTGCCATCCCGGCGCAGCCACAGCCACGGCAGGTAACAGCCGACAATCTCAGCCACGGCAGTCAATGCAAACAACAGGAATGTTTTCACGGTTTGGCTTCGGTGGCCTTGGCGTGTTCCCACAGTTGCTCCTGCGCCTGCAGGTCCAGATCGACCATCGCCTGGCCGTGGGCCGCAGCCTGCGCTTCCATGGTGCGGAAGCGCCGCTCGAACTTGTGATTGGCATGGCGAAGTGCGGCACCGACATCCACCTTGGCGTGCCGGGCCAGGTTGGCGCAGACGAACAGCAGGTCGCCCAGCTCCTCGGTCAGCCGCGCCTGGTTGTCCTGCACCGGGCCGCGTGCGAATTCGGCGGCCACCTCGTCCAGTTCCTCACGCACCTTGTCCAGCACCGGCGCTGGGCCAGGCCAGTCGAAGCCCACGCGGGCCGCGCGCGCCTGCAGCTTTACCGCCCGCTGCCATTCGGGCAGGCCGCGCGAGATGCCGGCCAGCACGGAGCGGTCGGCATCGCCCTTGGCGGCACGCTCGGCGCGCTTGATCGCTTCCCAGTTGGTGTTGACGTCTTCAGCGCCATCCACCTGCACCTGCGCAAAGACATGGGGGTGGCGGCGCTGCATCTTGTCGCTGATCGCGCGGGCGACATCGGCGAAGCCGAAGGCGCCCTGTTCACTGGCCATCTGCGCGTGGAACACCACCTGCAACAGCAGGTCGCCCAGTTCATCGCAGAGGTCGTCCAGGTCGCCGCGGTCGATCGCATCGGCGACCTCATAGGCTTCTTCGATGGTGTACGGGGCGATGCTGGCGAAATCCTGCTGCAGGTCCCAGGGGCAGCCCTGAAGCGGGTCGCGCAGACGCGCCATGATGCCCAGCAGGCGTTCCAGTTCGGCGGGTGCGGACATCGGTGCTCCGGTCAGGCGGGAATCCAGGTGCGCCACGGCAGGCGGGTATCGCCCAGCGCGATGAAGTCGCCGTTCAACAGCGTTTCGCGGCGGTTGTAGCGGAACGGCTTGCCGGTGTCGACCGACAGCACCGCACCGCCGGCAGCGTGCAGCACGCACTGGCCGGCGGCGGTATCCCATTCGGCGGTTGGGCCCAGCCGCGGGTACACGTCCAGCGAGCCTTCGGCGAGCCGGCAGAATTTCAGCGACGAGCCCTGCGCGACCACCTCGATCTCGCCCATGCGGTCAAGCAGCGCCTGGGTCTCCGGGCTGCGGTGCGAGCGGCTGGCAGCCACCTGCAGCGGCGGCAGCGCCGGGGTACGCGTGCGCAGCACCGAATCGTGCATGCCGTCGCGGCGGTAGGCCAGCTCGCCGCGCATGGCGTGCCAGGCCACGCCACTGACCGGCGCCAGCACCACGCCGAAGGCCGGTGCGCCTTGATGGATCAGGGCGATGTTGACGCTGAACTCGTCGTTGCGCTTGACGAATTCGCGGGTGCCGTCGAGCGGGTCCACCAGCCAGTATGCGCCCCAGTGGCGGCGGACTTCCCACGGTACCAGCGCCGATTCCTCGGACAGGATCGGCAGGTCCGGGGCCAGCTGGCCCAGCCCGCGCAGGATCACCTGGTTGGCCGCCAGGTCGGCGGCGGTCACCGGACTGCGGTCGGACTTGATCTCGACATCGAACGGGGTCGCGTACACCGCCATGATGGCAGCGGCGGCGTCCTGGGCAATGGCGATGACCGTTTCGCGCAGATCGGTGGTGAGTTTGATCATTCCCCGCGTTCCAGCCACTGCCGGGCGATGAACAACGCGGCCAGCGAACGCCCTTCGGAAAAGTCCTCGCGCAGCATCAGCTGGTCGAGCTCGGCGATTTTCCAGGGCACCACTTCCAGCTCTTCGGGTTCATCGCCGACCAGCCGCTCGGGGTACAGGTCGCGCGCCACCACCAGGTGCGACAGATGGCTCATGTAGGTTGGGGCCAGGGTCATGGCGCGCAGCACATCCAGGCGGCGCGCGCCGTACCCGGCTTCTTCCTTCAGTTCGCGGTCGGCGGCCTGCGCCGGGGTTTCGCCCGCGTCGATGCGGCCTTTGACCAGGCCCAGTTCATAACGGTGCACGCCGGCAGCGTATTCACGCACCAGCAGCACGGTCTCCTCATCCAGCATCGGCACCACCACTACCGCCCCATGCCCACGGCTGACCAGTCGCTCGAAACGGCGGCGTTCGCCGTTGGAGAACTCCAGGTCCAGATGCTGGCGCTGGAATGGGCCACTTTCCTCGTCCGTGATCTGGTGGATGGTGGGCAGCGGACGGGTCATGCGAACTGGCTCTTGGAGATCGATAGAATGGAGGCAGGTGAAAACGTGTCCATGAGCTCGAAATGCTAGCAGACCCAGCCCCCTTTACGTTGGCCGACCGGTGGCGGCAACGCGACCTGGCCGTGGTGTGGCACCCGTGCACGCAGATGCGCGAGCACCCCGACACCCTGCCGCTGGTGCCGATTGCGCGCGGTGAAGGCCCGTGGCTGGTCGACCACAACGGCCACCGCTACCTGGACGCGGTGAGCAGCTGGTGGACCAACCTGTTCGGCCACGCCGAACCCCGCATCGGCGCGGCCATTGCCCGCCAGGCCACGCAGCTGGAACAGGTGATGCTGGCCGGCTTCAGCCATGAACCAGCGGTGGAACTGGCTGAACGGCTGCTGGCGATTGCCCCGCGCCAGGCCGGGCGCGCGCCGCTGTCCAAAGTGTTCTACGCCGACAACGGCTCGGCCGGGGTCGAGGTGGCGCTGAAGATGGCGTTCCACTACTTCCACAACCGCGGCGAGGCGCGCCGCACCCGCTTCGTGGCCCTGGAGAACGGCTATCACGGCGAAACCCTGGGCGCGCTGTCGGTCGGCGACATTCCGTTGTACCGCCGCGTGTATGCCCCGCTGCTGACCGAGGCGCTGTTCGCGCCCTCGCCGGACGCCTACCTGGCCGAACCCGGGCAGAGCGCCGCGCAGCGCGCCCATGAGGCGGCGGACCGCCTGGCCGATCTGTTCGACCAGCACCCCGGGCAGATCTGCGCGGTGATCCTGGAACCGCGCCTGCAGTGTGCGGGCGGCATGCGCATGCACGACCCGGTCTATCTCAAGCGGGCGCGCGAACTGTGCGATGCCAACGGCGCGTTCCTGATCGCCGATGAGATCGCCACCGGCTTTGGCCGCACCGGCACCCTGTTCGCCTGCGAACAGGCCGGGGTGATGCCCGACCTGCTGTGCCTGTCCAAGGGCCTGACCGGCGGCTTCCTGCCGCTGGCGGCGGTGCTGGCCACTCAGGCGCTGTACGACGCCTTCCTGGACGACAGCCGCGAGCGCGCCTTCCTGCATTCGCACAGCTACACCGGCAACCCGCTGGCCTGCGCCGCCGCATTGGCAACGCTGGATATCTTCGCCAGCGAGGACGTGATCGCCCGCAACCGCAGCACCGCCGAGGTCATGCGCACCCTGGCCGCACCCTTCACCGACCACACCCATGTGGCCGATGTGCGCCAGGCCGGCATGGTGGTGGCCTTCGAACTGACCCGCAACGGCGACAAGCGCACGCCCTTCCCCGCCGAAGCGCGGGTCGGGCTGCGCGCCTACAACGCCGCGTTGCGGCGCGGCGTGGTGCTGCGCCCGCTGGGCAACGTGCTGTACTGGATGCCTCCCTATTGCGTGGAGGACGAACACCTGGACCTGCTGGCCCAGACCACCCTGGCCGCGATCGAGGACGCTGTTGCATGCGCATGACCCGTTCTTACGTTGATGCCCCGCTGGCCGTCGGCCAGACCCTGTCCCTGCCCGAAGAGGTGGCCAACCACCTGGTGCGGGTGATGCGGCTGCGCGAGGGGGAAAGCTGCGTGCTGTTCAATGGCGACGGCCACGACTACGCCGCCACGCTGGTGGAATCGGGCAAGCGCGATGCGCACGTTCGGATCGAGGGCGCACAGCCGCTGGAGAACGAGTCGGGGCTGTCGATCACCCTGCTGCAGGGCATCGCGCGCGGCGAGAAGATGGACCTGATCCTGCAGAAGGCCACCGAGCTGGGCGTGCAGGCGATCGTGCCGGTCAACGCCGAGCGCACCGAGGTGAAGCTGGACGCGGCGCGGGCGGAGAAGCGCCTGGCGCATTGGCGCAGCGTGGTGGTGTCGGCCTGTGGGCAGTCGGGGCGGGCGACGGTGCCGACCGTGGCGGCGCCGCAGGGCGTGCAGGAGGCGGCGCTGGCAATGCCGGCCGGTGCGTTGAAGTTGACCCTGGACCCGTTGGGCGGGCATCGGCTGTCGACGCTGGGCGCCGCGCCCGGTGGCGTGGTGATCGCGATCGGCCCGGAGGGGGGCTGGTCGCCGCGCGATCGGCAGGCGCTGGCTGCGGCAGGCTTCCAGGGATTGCAGCTGGGACCGCGCATTCTGCGCACCGAAACGGCCGGGCTGGCCGCTATTGCAGCATTGCAGGCGCGGTTGGGTGATATGGGGTAATCCGGCACCGCGCAGCCACGCAGGGCGTGGCTCTACGGCGCGGGATTACGCGACGGGCAATGCCTCGTCCAACGCCGCTTCCAGCGCATCCAGATCCGGCAACAACGCGCTCTGCTCGCCCAGCAGCACGCGCATGTGCACGCCCTGCGGCAGGGTTTCTTCCGATGCGTCGGCCAGCAGGCCGTCGCGCGGCACGGCAATCAGCTGAGGGAAGGTCTGGGTCAACAGCGCGAAGTACGGGCGTTTGGCGTTGCCGCCCAGCGCTTTGAGCACCACCACTTTGTTGTTGCTCACTACCGCTTCTTCGCCCAGCCCGGACAGGCGTGCGAACGACATCAGCGGTACGTCCCAGTTCCGCCACAAAATCTGCCCGACCAGCCACGCCGGCGCATGCTCAACCGGGGTGACCGTCACCTTGGACATCATTTCAGCCACCGTCGCATTGGGCAGCAGCACACGTTCGTGCCCGGCCTGGATCAGTACCCCGCGGATTTCGTCGTTGCTGGCGTAGCTCATGGTCTGCTTCCTGAAAGTGATACGGTGCGGCGATTACTCGCTCACACCCCAGCGTTCGGCGATGGCGGCGGCCAGCTGCGGCGGTTCGCCGGCGGCCATGCCGGCGGCAACCACCGCGTTGGCGGCGATCGGGTCGTAGCAGCCTTCACCGGTCTGGCCAGCCACCCAGGCACCGGCGACGGCCAGCGACAGCACCTCATCCAGCAGCGCGACATCGCTGCCGCTGAGCATCACCACGGCGCTGTGTGCCGGCGGCAATGCGGCCACCTGGATGCCCTTGGCGTCGGCGGTGAAGTGCAGGCCACGGTTGTGGACGGCCACGCCCACGTCATCGGGCAGGATGTAGGCATTGCCCGCCAGTACCGGCTGGTCGGATTCGGCCAGCACTACCGGCAGCGCCGACACGCGCGCCATCTGCTTGACCAGGTTGCCGTAACGGCCGCCGTCCAGGCGCATGTAGACCAGGATCGGCACCGCCAGACCGGCCGGCAGCGCGGCCAGCAGGCGGCGCAGCGCGTCGGGGCCACCGATACCGGCCAGCACCAGCACCGCGCCGGGCGCGGCGCCGCTGGGGTCGGCTTCGGGTTCCAGCGCGACCAGCGAAAGCCGGTCGATGGCGAATTCGTCCGGTGCGGCCGGTGCGCTGACGGGCGTGGCGTGCACGACAGCCTGCACCTCGCTGCCTTCATCCACCAGCGACCAGCTGCTATGGTCGCCCAGCGGCGCGGCCGGCGCCGCCGCGGGTACCGGCGGCGGCATGCTGGCCGGTGGCGCGGCCACCGGTGCCTGCATGGCGGCCAGCGCTTCTTCCAGCGACATCGGCTCGCTGTAGCCTTCCGGACGCGGGTACAAGCCATCCGTGGGCACATCGCCGGCAGCGTCGAAGGCCTCGCGCACGTGGAATTCCAGTGGCGCATCGGCATGCAGTTCGGCAGGCGTGACCGGCAGGCCCGGTTCGGGCTGCAACAGGCCATCCTGTTCCGCGCCCGGCGGCAGCACGTCCTGATGCCCGTGCAGCTTGGCCACCAGGTGACGGGCCCAGCGCTGGGCTTCCCAGCCTTCGCGGCGCGCTGCCAGCTCGGCTTCGTCGAAGATCACCGTCAATGACGGCGAGGCCAGCACCGGGTCGAGGCGTTCCAGCGCTTCCTCGATGGCCGGCTCCAGCGCGATCAGCACTGCACCGGCGTCCACGCCCCCCAGGGTTTCCAGGTCCACGCGGTTGGGGTCTTCTTCCAGCACTACGGTCGCGCCGGCCTGGACCAGCGCTTCGCGCAGGCGCTCACGCGCCGGGCCGACCCGTGCCAGCAGCGCCACCAGCGGCAGCGGGTTCAGGTCATTCACGGGCACGGGCGATCCCCAGCAGGTCATACACGTTTCGCATCAGGTCCAGCTCCTGGTACGGCTTGCCCAGGTAACGCTGGACACCGATTTCGAAGGCGCGTTGACGGTGCTTGTCGCCGCTGCGTGAGGTGATCATCACGATCGGTACGCCCTTGTAGCGTGGATCGGCGCGCATGGCAGTGGCCAGTTCATAGCCATCCATGCGCGGCATTTCAATATCCAGCAGCATCAGGTCGGGCACCCGCTCCTCCAGGCGCTCCAGCGCTTCGATACCGTCGCGGGCGACGGCCACTTCGAAGTTGTGGCGCTCCAGGATGCGGCCGGTGACCTTGCGCATGGTCAGCGAATCGTCCACCACCATGACCAACGGCGCCTGGCGGTCGCTGGCCTGCGCGGCCGGTGCGATCGGCTTGAGCGGGTTGGCCTGGTAACGGCGCACCAGTGGCGCGACGTCCAGGATCACCACTACGCGGCCATCGCCGGTGATGGTGGCACCGTAGATGCCCGGCACCGACGCAATCTGCAGGCCGACCGGCTTGACCACGATTTCGCGGTTGCCCAGCACCTGGTCGATCGCCACGGCAGCGCGCAGTTCACCGGCACGAACCAGCAGCAGCGGCACCTGGGCCTGCCCTTCGGCACGGGCCTGGCCCTGGCCGACCAGCGTGCCCAGGTCGTGCAGCACGAATTCTTCGCCGCCGTAGTGGTAACCGCCGCTGGCCGATTCGAAGCGCTCGCGCGAGATCCGGCCGATGCCGCTGACCGAAGCGACCGGCACCGCAAAGGTGGTGTCGCCGATCTGCACGAACACCGCCTGGGTGACCGCCAGCGTCTGCGGCAGGCGCAGGGTAAAGGTGACGCCCTTGCCCGGCACCGAGTGGATGTCCACCGAACCGCCCAGCTGGCGCACTTCGTTGTGCACCACGTCCATGCCCACGCCGCGGCCCGCCAGCTGGCTGACCTGGTCGGCGGTGCTGAAGCCGGCTGCGAAGATCATCGCGTCCAGTTCGGCATCGCCGAGCACGGCACCGGCCTCGACCAGGCCGCGCTGTTCGGCGCGCCGACGGATCGCCTCGCGGTTCAGCCCGGCGCCGTCATCGGCCACTTCCAGCACGATTTCCGAACCTTCGCGGCGCAGGCGGATGGCGATCTCGCCCTCTTCCGGCTTGCCGGCCGCGCGACGCTGGTCCGGGGTCTCCAGGCCATGGGCAACCGAGTTGCGCAGCATATGTTCCAGCGGCGCGACCATGCGGTCGAGCACATTGCGGTCCAGTTCGCCGTGGGTTCCTTCCAGGGTGACGTGGACCTGCTTGCCGGTGTCCTGGCCCGCTTGGCGCACCACGCGGCGCAGGCGCGGCACCAGGCCGTCGAACGGCACCATGCGCGCGCGCATCAGGCCATCCTGCAGCTCCGAGCTGACGCGCGACTGCTGCTGCAGCAGCACGTCGTACTGGCGCGACAGGTCGTCCAGCACGCCCTGCAGGCCGCCAAGGTCGGCCGCAGACTCGTTCAGCGCACGGCTGAGCTGCTGCAGCGTGGAGAAGCGGTCCAGTTCCAGCGGATCGAACGTATGGTCGACCTGTTCCTGCTCGCGCTGGTAACGCGCCACGATCTGCGCTTCGGTTTCCATGTCCAGGCGGCGCAGCTGGTCGCGCAGACGCGCGTTGGTGCGGTCCAGTTCGCCCATGGCGCCGCGGAAGGCACCAAGCTGCTGTTCCAGGCGCGAGCGGTAGATCGCCACTTCACCGGCGTGGTTGACCAGGCGGTCGAGCAGGTCGGCGCGCACGCGCACCTGTTCCTGCTGCGGACGGGCCAGCGTCTCTTCGTCGTTGGCCGCTTCCACCGGTACCGGTGCCGACAGCGGCGCGGTGGCCACGGCGGCATCCACCTCGACGGGCGCGGAGGCAACCGGGGCGTCGACCTGCGTGTCGCCCGCACCGGGCGCTTCCTCGACGTCGGCGCGACCAAGGGTGCGCTGTTCGAATGCAGCGATCAGATCGTCGGGCATCGCCACGTCGCGATGACGACCGGTGCGGGTCAGCATCTGGTGCAGGCGGTCGAAGCCACGTTCCAGCAGGTGGACGTCGCTGCGGTCGATGTCGGTGCGGTTGGCCGCCACCGCCTCCAGCAGCGATTCGATGCCGTGACCCAGGTCGCCGATGGCGTTGATGCCGGCCATGCGCGCACCACCCTTGAGGGTGTGCAGGTCGCGCTGCAGGCCGGCGATCGCTTCGCGGTCCTGTGGTGCGGCGCGCAGTTCGCTGATCAGGCCATCGCAATGGTCGAGCAGGTCCTTGCCTTCCTCGACGAAGATGTCAACCAGCTCGCGGTCCAGGATGCTGAAGTCCAGCAGACCGGCATCGTCCAGCTCCTCTTCGGCGGTCTCATCCTGTACCGCAACGGCGGTGGCGAGCGGAGCCCGCTCAAGCTCGAACAGCGGTGCCAGCGGGACATCCACCTCGGTTTCGGGCAGTTCGGCATCGTTCTCTGCGAAGGCGTCGGTCTCGTCCAGCGCCTGGTGGGTGGCATCCAGGCCGAGCACCGGTGCGTCTTCGGTCGACGCATCGGGACCATCGACAATGGTCAGGCCATCGTCCAGCGCCTGCTGCAGTTCCACGGTTTCGCCGAACGCGGGAATCGAGGGAATGACCTCCTCAAGCGCGGCGGCTTCGTCGCTCTCATCGACGCTGTCCAGGCGGTACACGGCAGCGTCATCGGCCGTGCCCGGCAGCGTGTGTTCGTAGAAGCGCGACAGATCGTCGGCACCGGTCAGTTCCACCGTTTCCAGGCCGTGCTCGACGGCGATGGATACGGATGGTTCCGGCGTGGCGGTTTCGATCGGTGCGCTGGCCGCTGCGAACGGCGTCACCAGCTCAGCATCGAAGTAGGCCGACAGGTCGTCACTGGCGGTCAGTTCGTCGACCACCCATGCATCCGCGACGGTCTCGACCACCGACAGCGCGTCGGCCTCGACAGTGGCCTGCTGCAGGTCGGCGCTGGTGCCCTCGTCGGCAATGGCAACGCCATTGCGTTCATCGAACTGTGCGGAGAACGCAGCCAGCTCGTGGGCGGTGACATCGTGCGCGTCCTGCGACGCATCGGCCTGGGCATCGTTGTCGGCATCAAGGTCGTCGGCGTCATCAACCTCAAGGTCGATGCCATCGTCGGCCACCAGTGCCGGCCAACGGGCTTCGGGCAGGGTCTCGGCCAGGGCCTGAAGGCGTTCGGCAAGCGCGGCCTGCGACGGAATGCGTGGCGCTTCGGCCTGCAGCGCGACCATGGTGGCGCGGATCGCGGCAGCCGCCGCCGCCAGCGCCTCGACGCCTTCGGTACCGGGCACGGCATCGGCCGCCAGCGAGCGCTTGATGAAACTCTCAGCGCCACCGGTAACTGCGGTGATTTCCGGCACATCGGTCATCGCGAACGCACCATTCATGGTGTGCACCGCGCGCAGCAGGGTATCGGTGACCGGTTGCGGCGCCGCCTGCGCCGTTTCCAGCCAGGCCTGCAGCGTGGCGTGGTGAGCCTCGACTTCGGCCTCCAGTATCTCGCGCAGCACCTCGTCGATGTTGGCCGGGGTACCCGCCGCTTCCAGCGTTTCCTGCGCCTCGACCGTTTCCACCGGCGCGCTGGCCGGGGTCGGCCGCTGCAGCGGAACGTGGAAGGTTTCCTCGCCTGCGGCAACGCGGTCTGCGATGCCCTGCATGGCCTGCAGGTCCGCGCTCACGCGGCTGCCGTCGCGCAGCGCAGCGTTGAGCTGCGGCAGCACTTCATGGGCCTGGGTGACCATGGCCACCACCGCCGGCGACGCCGGACGGCTGCCGTCCAGCACGCGGTTGAGCATGCCTTCGATCTTCCAGCTGAACTCGCCCAGCGTGCGCGCGCCCACCAGGCGTCCACTGCCCTTCAGGGTGTGGAACACGCGGCGGATCGGACGCAGGCGGTCCATGTTGTCTGGCGCCATGCGCCAGATCGGCAGCAGGTTGCCCAGATTGACCAGTTCCTCATCAAATTCTTCGATGAAGACTTCGCGGATATCCTGGTCGATGTTCTCACCATCATCCTCGAAGCCGGCTGCGATGGTCTCCTGCCCGGCAACGCCAGCGTCCACGCCAACCGGGGCATCCACCACGGCCGGCGAGGCGACGACCGGCGCCGTGGAGAACTGCGCGGCAGCGGCATCCAGCTCGGCCAGGAAACGCGCGGATTCGTCATCCAGTTCGATCTTGCTGATGACCGCTTCGTGCACGCCACCCACATTGCTGGGCGCAGCGGGCGCGACGAAGTCCCCAGTCAATGCGGCGGTCTCTTCAACCGGCGCATCTTCGGCCACGATTTCCTCGACGTCCTGCGCCACGGGCGCCGGGTCGAACTGCTCCTGCAGGAACGCGGGCAGCGCCTGCACATCCAGCGCGTTGTCGTGCGTGGCAGGCGTGTCATCGACCTGCAGCGACAGCACGTCGCCTGCGTTGTGCAGCGGCTCATCGAAGGTGAATTCGATCGGCTCGTCACTCAGTTCCAGCGCGTCGTGTTCGGCGGCGACCGGATCGAACCCGGTGGCGATCGGGGATACGGCATCGGGCGTAACGGCATCCGGGCCGTCCACGCCATCCAGTGCGATCGGCGCGACATCGGTCGCTGCGGTGCCCCACGACGGGTCAACATCGACGTTCTCGGCGAACACCCGATCGAAACTGGCGAGCGTCGGCGCGGCGTCATTGCGCGCAGGTTCGCTGTGCAGCGTCCATTGCGGCGCATCGGTGGCGACCGGGGCGGTGGAGGCCTCGAACACCAGCGTCGGCGCAGGCTTGGCGACCGGCGGGGCCGGTGCTGCGGCAGCCACATCAGGCAGCGGCTCGAAAGTGAAATCGGGCAGCGGCGGCGGCACATTGCCCGGTGCCGGCGCAGCCGGCGTCACTGCCGTTTCCACCGGCGCCACGACAGGCGCATCCCACCCGGTCAGCTCCACGTGTTCCGGCGCAACCGGCAACGCTTCGGCGCTGGCATCGACCGGTGCGGCGTTCTCATCCGGCAGCGGCCAGTAGCGCAGCGTTTCCAGGCTGGTACGGGTGATGTCGAGAATGTCGTCGCGACCCTGGCGGCGTTCGCGCAGGGCTTCCAGGTAGTACTCCAGGCTGGCCATGGCATCGGCCAGGGTGTCCAGCTGGCGGCCGCTGGGCACCCGCTGGCGGCCGATCAGCTCGACCGCAATGTACTGGCGCACGCCCTGCAGATAATCGGCCGGGGTGGCCAGATCGAGCATGCGCAATGCGCCGGCAACCTCACCCAGCAGGCGCGGCACTTCGTGCAGCTGCTCATGGTTCCAGTTGGTTTCAATGAACGCAACGAAATGTTCGCGCGCGGCCGAGAAGTTGGCGATTGCCTCATGGGCAAGCACTTCCACGGTACGGCGGCCTTCGGCGGCGCTCGGGTCGTCTTCGCCACTGCCGCCGGCGCCCAGGTGGGCCACCTGGTCGTCCAGCGAAGCGTCCACGTACAGCAGCGCCCCGGCGATATCCAGCAGCAGGGTTTCGTCGATCCGCTGTTGGCCATCGACCACGCCGCGCAGCGCGTCGCGCTGCTGCACGACCACGCCACGGGCCACGCCCAGGCCCATCATGCCAAGCGTGTCGGCCACCGCGCCCAGCTCGTTGACCTGGGTCTGCAGCTGGGCCGGCTCGGCGCCGGTACGCAGGTGCAGGTCCAGCGCATCCTTGATGCGCAGCAGCTCTTCCTTCACCGCGTTGCCCACGGTGTCGAGCAGCTCGCGGTTGCGTCCGCTCAGGCTGCCGCGCGCATGGTCCAGCTCGGCCTCCGTGGCGCTGGCACTATCCGGCGCGAACGCGAACAGCACGCTTTCATTGATGCCCGGTGCAGCGCGCGCCGAACGGATGTCGTTGAGCAGCGGCAGCAGCACGATCGGAATATCACGGTGGCCGTTCTGCAGGCGTTCCAGGTAGTCGGGCAGCAGCACGCTGCCGCGCATCAGGGTGGCGCAGGCTTCGTCGCGGTCGGGCACTTCCCCGGCCCCGATGGCATTGGCCAGCTGCTCCATCTCCTCGGCCACCATCGCCGGGGCATACAGCTCCACCATGCGCAGGGTGCCCTGCACCTGGTGCAGGTAGCCTGCACAGAAGCGCATGCGGCTGCCATCGGCAGGATCTTCGGCGTAGTACTCGAGCTCGTTGCGCACCTGGCGCAGGGTCTCGTCCAGCTCCGGCTTCACCCAGCCCAGGGCGGCGTGGCTCATGGCATCGCGCAGCGTGCTCATGCCAGGTCTCCCGGCAGGTGGGCGCGCGTGTCGTGCTGTGGGTTCTCGCGATGCATCATCTGCTGATTCCTTCCCTCTCCGCCCTGCCCGCGGCTCACGCCGGCAGCTTGAAGTCGGCAACCGAGCGGCGCAGGTCGGCCGCCAACTGTGCCAAATGACCGATCGACTCGGCGGTCTGTCCCGCGCCCTGCGAGGTCTGGCCGGTAATCTGACGGATCACGCCCATGGTGCGGGTGATGTCCGATGCGGCCGACGACTGCTGCTGGGCGGCGATCGAGATGTTCTTGATGAGGTTGTTGAGCGCGTTGGACACGCGCTCGATTTCGGTCAGTGCCGTACCGGCATCCTCAGCCAGGCGGGCACCGGACACCACTTCGGCGGTGGTCTGTTCCATCGAGCTGACCGCTTCGTTGGTATCGGCCTGAATGGCCTGGACCAGGTTTTCGATGCGCCGGGTCGCACCGGAGGTGCGTTCTGCCAGGCGCTGCACTTCGTCGGCCACGACCGCGAAACCACGACCGGCTTCACCGGCCGACGCGGCCTGCACCGCGGCATTCAACGCCAGGATGTTGGTCTGTTCGGAAATGTCGTTGATCAGTTCCACGATCGAGCCGATTTCCTGCGACGACTCGCCCAGGCGCTTGATGCGCTTGGAGGTTTCCTGGATCTGGTCGCGGATCTGGTCCATGCCCTGGATGGTTTCGCGCACCACGCCGGCACCCTCGGCGGCGATGATCACCGAACGCTGTGCCACGTCGGCCGACTCGGCCGAGTTGCGCGACACCTGTTCGATGCTCGATGCGATTTCGCCGATGCGGTCCGAGGCCGAGGTGATCTGGTTGGCCTGGTGGCCGGCCGCTTCGGCCAGCTGCATGGCCGTGGCCTGGGTTTCCTGGGTGGACACGGCGACCTTGGCCGACGTGTCATTGATGGTGGTCACCAGGTGGCGCAGTTCGTCCACGGCGTAGTTGATTGCGTCGGCGATGGCGCCGGTCATGTCCTCGGTCACCGAGGCCTTCACCGTCAGGTCGCCTTCACCCAGCGAGCTGATTTCGTCCAGCAGCCGCATGATCGCCTGCTGGTTGCGGCTGTTGAATTCCACCTGGGTCTGGTAGCGCAGTTCCTGTTCGCGCGAGCGGCTGCGCACGGTGCTGCTGACGAAACCGATGATGGCGATCAGCGACAGCGCGCCGGAGATCACGCCCAGCCAGAAATTCGGGAACAGGCGGGTATCACGCACCGAACCGAACGAGGAGAAGGCCTCGAACAGCTTCTTGCTGTCGTCGAGCATCCTGGTCGAGCCGCCGGTCAGCGCCGCGGCCGAGGACTGCGCCGAGAACAGCTGGCGCGAGCTGGCCAGGATCGCATCGGCGTCCTGCTTCATGGTGTCCCACTGCTTCTGCGACTGCTCCAGCGCCGCCAGCGCGGCGGCGTTGCGGACCGGGGCGATGCCCAGTTCCTCGTTGCCGTTGCGCAGCGCGTCCAGCACCTGGGTGAACACCACCGAATCGCGGGCCAGCGCGTCGCCGGCGGCGGCCGCGTTGCCACCGCCCGCACGCATTTCCGTCACGCGGCGGGCCATCGAGCCCACCACCACGACCTGCTGCAGTGCGTTGTACACCTGCGATGCCGGGGCGCCACTGGCCGACATGGCGCGCACCACTTCGTTCAGCTGGGCCTGCAGCGCAGGCACGCCGTTGACGAAGTTGTTGGCGTTGCCGGCCAGGGCCAGCACGGCCGGTTCGCTGGCCACCAGCTGGGCAGCGCTCTTGCCGAGCGGCTCCCAGGTCTGGGTCAGCTGGTTGAGCGGGCCGGACACGTTGGCTTCATTGCCGTAGCGCCCCTGCAGGCTGCTCACGGTGCTTTCGATGCGGGTCTTGGTGTCCTTGAAGGCGGTGAATGCCTGGGCGTTGCCCGACACCGCCTCACGGCCCTGGTTGGCCAACTGCTGGGACAGCACCTGGAGATCGGCCGCGCCGGTGCTGGCACCGGCCAGGCGACTGCCCTGCCAGGTGGCCACACCGGTGTTGACGCCGAACACGATCATCGACAGGGCCAGCAGGCCCAGCCAGAAATTGGTTCCTACCGTGCCCAGCTTGCCGGCCTTGGCGGTTTCCGAAGAAGTACTCATCGTTCAACCTCGATCTTCAATACAGTGAGGCAGGCAGCAGCGATCACGCCGCGGCCTGCCTGAATTCGGGGGTACGCGACAACAGCGACAGCGAGAACACGCCCCAGTCGTGGCCGTCGCCATGGAAGGCACGGTCGATGAAATGGGCGTAGCGGCCGCTGGCCAGGTCGCCGGTTACGGTGTCCTGGTCCAGCTCGAAGCTGCGCTGGCCAAACAGCTCATCGATGGTCAGGGCAACGTCGCCACCGGCCTGGCGCATGATCAGCACCCGCTGGCCTTCCTGCTGGACGGTGCGTTCGCCTTCCATGAAGTACTTCAGGTCGACCACCGGGAACAGGTTGCCGCGCAGGTTGCCCACGCCCAGCAGCCACGGCTGCGCGCCGGGCACCGGGGTGATCGGCGGCATCGGCACGATTTCGACCACCTCGCGGAAGTCCGACACCAGGTGGCGCTTGCCCACCCGGTAGCCGACGCCGCGCCACAGGTCCTGGGCGAACTGCCGCTCGGGCAGCTGCACCGCATGGGCCAGGCTGCGCCGTTCGTAGACTTCAAGGATGTCGAAGGGAGAACGCATCAGGACACCAGTTCGTTGATCCGCGCGATCAGGTCGTCCTCGCGCGGTGGCTTGACGATGTAGTCGCTGGCCCCCTGGCGCAGCCCCCAGGCCTTGTCGGTTTCCATCGCCTTGGTGCTGACGATGATCACCGGAATGCCCTTGGTGGCCTGGTCACGGGCCAGCGCGCGGGTGGCCTGGAAGCCGCTCATGCCCGGCAGCACGACGTCCATCAGCACCAGCTGCGCTTTCGGATCAAGGTCGCGCACCAGCGCGAGCCCGTCCTCGGCGTTGCCGGCCTCGAACACTTCGTGCCCGGCCTTGGTCAACCATTGCATGAACACCGCCCGGTCGGTCGGTGAATCCTCGATCAGAACGATTCGAGCCATTGTGCCTTTCCCCCCTGGTCAGGCGTTTACGTATGTGCGGATGGCACCCAGCAGTTCTTCACGCGTGAAAGGCTTGGTCAGGTATTGCTCCGAGCCCACGATGCGCCCGCGCGCCTTGTCGAACAGGCCGTCCTTGGAGGACAGCATGATGACCGGCGTGGACTTGAACAGCTGGTTGTTCTTGATCAGCGCGCAGGTCTGATAGCCGTCGAGACGGGGCATCATGATGTCCACGAAGATGATCTGCGGCTGTTGGTCGGCGATCTTGGCCAACGCCTCGAAACCATCGTTCGCGGTCACCACTTCGCAGCCTTCGCGCTTGAGCAGTGTTTCAGCGGTCCTGCGAATGGTCTTCGAATCATCGATGACCATCACCCTGAGCCCATCGAGTTCCCCACCCGACGCCTTGTTTTCAGTCATTACCTTTCCCCGAGCGCGCGACGCTTCTGCTTTGGTCCGGCGCCGCTGCGAAAGCGTATCTATATCCCACCACGCGGCCGTCATCAAGAGTGTGCTTCCCAAGCCAAGCCCGATGCGCCCCCTGGCAACCGGCCACGGCCGGAAGTGCGCAAAGCGTGAAGACTCCCGGACGCTGCGTTCCGCCCCCCGGGGCAGGCAGCGCAGCCGCATTGCCGCTACCATCAGCGCCTGCCCGCCAGGTTGCGACCATGCCGTTGAACGTCATCGTGGTGATGGATGCCATCGCCCACATCAAGATCGCCAAGGACACCACCTTCGCCATGCTGCTGGAAGCCCAGCGCCGTGGCCACGCCCTGCACTACGTCAGCCCCGGCGGGCTGGCCCTGCGTGACGGCGTGGCGGTGGCCCGTACCGCGCCGCTGCAGGTGCGCGACGACAAGCATGACTGGTTCACGTTGGGCGAATTCAGCCAGACCCCCTTCGGCCCCGGCCAGGTGGTGCTGATGCGCAAGGATCCGCCGGTGGATGCCGAATTCATCTACGACACCCAGGTACTGGGCGTGGCCCAGCAGGCCGGCGCGCTGGTGGTGAACGACCCGCAGGGCCTGCGCGACTACAACGAGAAGCTGGCCGCCCTGCTCTTCCCGCAGTGCTGCCCGCCGACCCTGGTCAGCCGCCGCCACGCCGACCTCAAGGCCTTCGTGCTGGAACACGGCCAAGCCGTGCTCAAGCCGCTGGACGGCATGGGCGGGCGCTCGATCTTCCGCAGCGGAACCGGCGATCCGAACCTCAACGTGATCCTGGAAACGCTGACCGATGGCGAGCGCAGGCTGACCCTGGCGCAGAAATTCATCCCCGACATCACCGCCGGCGACAAGCGCATCCTGCTGGTTGACGGCGAGCCGGTGGATTACTGCCTGGCGCGGATTCCGCAGGGCGACGAGTTCCGCGGCAACCTGGCCGCCGGCGGCCGCGGCGAAGGCCGCCCGTTGAGCGAGCGCGACCGCTGGATCGCCGCCCAGGTCGGGCCGGAGATGAAGCGCCGCGGCATGCGTTTTGTCGGGTTGGACGTGATCGGCGACTACCTGACCGAGGTCAACGTCACCAGTCCCACCTGCGTGCGTGAACTGGATGCGCAGTTCGGCCTGAACATCGCCGGCACCCTGTTCGACGCGATCGAGGCCGGCCTGCCGCGATGAGCACGGTGGTCGCTCCGGTGGTGCCGTTGCAGGCCCGCGAATCGCAGCGCCTGGGCGCGACGCTGGCGTTGTCGGCGCTGGTGCATGCGCTGTTGATCCTGGGCGTGGGCTTTGCGGTCAGCGATAACGCTGCGCTGGTACCGACCCTGGACGTGATCTTCAGCCAGACCCAGACCCCGCTGACACCCAAGCAGGCCGATTTCCTGGCCCAGGCCAACCAGCAGGGCGGCGGCGACCACGACAAGGCGCAGCGGCCACGCGACAACCAGACCGGGATCGTGCCCCAGCCGCAGGCCGGGCTGTCGCCGGTGCCGCAGCAGCGCCAGGATGCGGCCCGCCCGCCGCCGCCGCAGGCGCGGGTGGTGACCAGCCGCAACAGCCTCGACCAGGTGGCCGACGCCCAGCCGCAACCGCTGCCCGAGCGCCCACAGCCGGACGCGGCGCTGACCGCGCGCGAACAGCGCGATGCCGAGATGGCCCGGTTGGCCGCCGAAGTTCACCTGCGTTCGGCGCAGTACGCCAAACGCCCGAACCGCAAGTTCGTGTCGGCCAGCACCCGCGAGTACGCCTACGCCAGTTACCTGCGCGCCTGGGTCGACCGCGCCGAGCGCGTGGGGAATCTCAATTACCCCGACGAGGCACGCCAGCGCCGGCTGGGCGGCCAGGTGGTGATCACCGTCGGCGTGCGCCGCGATGGCAGCGTGGAAAGCAGCCGTATCCTGCGCAGCAGCGGTACGCCGTTGCTGGATGAAACCGCGCTGCGGGTGATCCGGCTGGCGCAGCCGTTCCCGCCGCTGCCCAGGACCGAAGATGGGGTGGATATCCTGCAGGTGACCCGGACGTGGGTGTTTTTGCCGGGGGGCGAGTTGCGGGATGACCGGTGATGATTGGTTGATCCCGATCCCAATGGGTCCGTAACGGTTCGTAGCCCCGGCCGTTGGCCGGACACCGCGCGCAGCGCGGCCCAAGCGTCCGAAACCGTGGCGTCTGATTCTCGCGGCGCTGCTTCCGACGTTTAGACCGTACCGAAACCACGCATCAGACGTCGTGAACGCCTGAAACACGATTTCGATACGGTGTAAACGTCGGGGTGTCGACCGCGGGCGATCAATAACGGTCTTCGGATACTTGGGCCGCGCTGCGCGCGGTGTCCGGCCAACGGCCGGGGCTACGAATTATTACGTAACGCCCGTAGATCCGGATCAATCAACCACGGACCCATTGGGATCCGGATCAACCAACCACGGGCCATTGGGATCCGGATTGAATAACCATGGGCCGCGATGGAATCCGGATAACCCACGGTAGAGCCACGCCCTGCGTGGCTGGGCCTTTCGCGGTTGCCACGCAGGGCGTGGCACTACGCCTGTTGTTTCGCCGCCCGCGCCGCCTGCTGCTCGACCAACGTCAAGGCGACGTTGTTGCGCAGGTACGCCGGTTCGACCAACTCCGGGGCCATGGCTTCACCGCGTTCGAACACCCGTACCGCCAGCGTCAGCAGATCGGAAGCGCGCGGCAGGGCCTGCGCATCGACGCCGTCGAGCTGGCTGGCCAATCGCGTTGCCAGAAGACCTTCAGCAGCACCAAACCCGGTGCCCACACCGAACCAACGGCTGCCATCGGGCAGCTCGACCGCTTCCGGCGCACAGACCACCTCTTCGCCCTGCAACTGCCACTGCCCGTCCACGCGCAGCTGGCGGGCCACGTATACCTCGCCCATGCGCGCGTCGATGCTGCTCAGCACGTGCGTGGCATCGGCCGGCGCACGCAGCGCCAGCACCTGCAGGGTGGACACCGGGATCAACGGGCGATCGAGCGCCAGTGCGATGCCCTGGGCGATGGCAATGGCCAGGCGCACGCCGGTGAAGGCGCCCGGCCCCCGCCCCAGCGCGATCGCGTCCAGCTGCGAACGCGCCAGTCCCGCCTCGGCCAGCAGCGCCTCGGCCCACGGCAGGCTCAACTCGGCGTGGCGGCGCGGGGCGATCTCGAAGCGCTCACGTACCTGCCCATCCACGTACAGGGCAACGGAACAGGCTTCAGTGGCGGTTTCAAAGGCGAGCAGTTTCATGGGGATCAGAACAGGGAAGTAGGAAAGGCATCGCCGCCCGCGACCACGCTGGCAGCCTTGGTATCGGCGGCGACAGGCCATTGTGGCGCAAAGAAGGTCCGCACATCGTCCAGCGACCGCGTGCGGCGGAACGGCGGCAGCGAATCCAGGAAGGTGCGACCGTAGCTGCGGCTGACCAGGCGCGGATCGCACAGCACCAGCACGCCACGGTCGGTCTCGCTGCGGATCAGCCGCCCCACCCCCTGCTTGAGCGCAATCACCGCCTGCGGCAGCTGCTCGTCGCGGAAGGGATTGCCGCCGTCGCGGCGGATCGCGTCCAGCCGCGCCTCGAATACCGGGTCGTCGGGCGCGGCGAACGGCAGCTTGTCGATCACCACCACGCTCAGCGCATCGCCCACTACGTCAACCCCTTCCCGGAAGCTGGCCGAACCCAGCAGCACGCCATTGCCCGATTCCCGGAAGCGCTGCAGCAGTGCGGCGCGCGGCGCTTCGCCCTGCACGAACAGCGGCCACGGGGCGTCGCGCAGTGCTTCGGCCGCCTCGCGAAGCGCGCGGTGCGACGCAAACAACAGGAAGGCACGGCCACCAGAAGCCTCCAGCACCGGCGTCAGGGCGCGGATCAGCGCGGTGCCGAAACCGCGCGCAGCCGGATCGGGCAGGTCGGTCGGCAGGTAGCACAGCGCCTGCTTCGCCCAGTCGAACGGGCTGGGCTGCAGCAGCGTGATCGGATCATCCAGCCCCAGCCGCTGCGCGATGTGCTCGAACTTGCCGTCGACGGTCAACGTCGCCGAAGTAAAGACCCAGGCGGCCATTGAGCGCTCCCGGTGCTCGCGCAGCGGCCCGGACACGTCCATCGGCGTGCGCTGGCAGCGGAAGCCACGGGGCGTGAGCTCATACCACAGCACCTCGGCCGGCGCTGGAGCCTGCTCGGGGTCGGCATCGAAATCCAGCACCGGCACGTCATCGCCCAACCAGCGCGACAACCGCGACACCGCCTCCATCGCCCGCGCATGGCAGGCGTCCAGGCCCGGCGAGGTCGTGCGCACGCCATCGAGCACGTCGCGCAGGGCGACCAGCGAACTCATCGCCGCGTCGAAGCCATCGCGGACCTGCGGCACCGCCAGCGCGCGCCACTGGGTACCGCGCGCCGGCAGGGCGTCCATCGCCGTGCGCAGCTCACGCAGGGTCTGTTCCAGTGTGCCGGCATGCACCTGCAGCGCAGCCTGCGCACCGGCCACGCTGCGGCTTTCGGCCAGGCAGTCGCGGGCCAGCTCCTGCCACGGTCGCATGCCAAAGCCTTCGCCGAAGAAGTTGGCGGCCAGTTCCGGCAGCTGGTGCGCCTCATCGATCACGAAGGCCTGTGCACCCGGCAGGATCTCGCCGAAGCCTTCCTGCTTGAGCGCCAGGTCGGCCAGCAGCAGGTGGTGGTTGACCACCACCACGTCGGCGGCCTGCGCACGCTGGCGCGCCTGCACCACGAAGCAGTCATCCCAGAACGGGCACTCGGTACCCAGGCAGTTGTCCACCGTGGAGGTGACCATCGGGTACAGCGGCGAATCGTCGGCCAGCGCTTCCAGCTCGGCCATGTCGCCGAACGTGGTGCGCCCCGACCAGGCCAGGATGCGCTGGAACTGCGCCACTTCCTGCGGCGAAGTGAAGCGCGGCTCGCCACGCGCCTGCTGCAGCCGGTAGCGGCACAGGTAGTTCGAGCGCCCCTTGAGCAGCGCGCTGCTGTGCCCCACCCCGAGCGCGGCGCGCACGCGCGGCAGGTCGCGGTGGTACAGCTGGTCCTGCAGCGCGCGGGTACCGGTGGAAATAATGGTTTTCAGGCCCGACAGCAGCGCCGGCACCAGGTAGGCGAAGGTCTTGCCGGTGCCGGTACCGGCTTCGGCCAGCAGCACCTCGCGCTGGTCGAACGCCTCGGCGATGGCGGTGGTCAGGCGCAGCTGCGCCGGTCGCGCAACGAAGGCATCGAGTTGGCTGGCGAGCGTGCCGCCCTCGCTGAGGGCTTCACTGCTGGCGTGGGCAAGGCGGGACATGCTGCCATGATAAGGGATGCTCTGAATCCTCTGCAGCGGAAGTCGAGCGGTAGCTAAAAGCATATTCCGAAATCAAGCCAGAGGAAAGAAAGTCATTCGAGGCATGCCTTGTGCATATGGGATATAGGGTTCTTCTCCTGCTTCCAATCAAATTTAAGTTCGATGCGCGATTTCGCATCCGTGGATGGATTGCATCCTTGATGCCCATCGGTGAACCGCCCCGGATTCCGTAGACACTCAGCTTCCGGATCATGAATGGCGCCGGGAGGTCGCCGAATTCAGATCACGTGTTGCACTTGCTTCTTGAGACCGCCCTCTGCAGATCCAACACTCGGCGTGGCCCCTGCGCCGACCTCTTACAACAGGAGCGATTGTCCACAGAACACCAAGCTGCCGCTGGTTTTCGCTCACGCAGACCAGCAATACAAAGGACTTCCAAAAACTCCGTGCGCTCCAAGGCAGCCTTGCTCAGGCCCCCAGAAGGCATAAAACTGATCATCGTCGGGCCGATATATCAACCAGCGACCATCGGACTTGGCGAGGCACAGTCCAGCTATACGCTCTCCCTCATCAAACCCCGGTAGTCCTGGCGCCATGACGTTCGCAGAAACTTCAAAAGGCTGGCATTCATTCCGTCTAATATCGTTCGCAAGCTCATCCAAGTATGCAATTGCATCGACTCCCGCATTCACATACACCCCTGCCGTGTCGGCCAAGCGGGATTCCAGCACTTCAAGAAATTTATTCACGGTTTTGGCCTGTTTGGCGGCGGAGGCGGCTTGGGATAATGAAGAGTCTCATGAGGCTTTTCACCATTCGCCGGAATATCTATTCGTGGTCCAGAGGCCTCCGTCCCTGGACGATAAATGACCCCGTTCCCACCCACTTGCGATCCTCCAGGAAGACGCGAACCATCAGGTGCAGGGCCGGCATTTCCACCGGTCAAGTTGCCGAAATCCGCCTCCGCATTTCCAGCCCCCCATTGTTCGGGGCTAGAGGACCATTATTGACTCGCCCCCTTGTTGGCGCCTCCCGCTATCCTGGGAGCCTACAAGCCCTCCAGGCAACGGAGAAGCATCGCGCTCCGATGATTCGGACTTCTGCGCAATTGCCGAACTGGATTCAACCGTGTTCCGAAGCAACCTACCAGCGTACACCGTGCCCACGTAGAGGTAATCAGCCGCGCACGTCAGTGCTCTACTGCAGTCGATCGAACACGAACTCTGACCGCACACAGCGGTTCTTCCGTCGGGATCGGTGAACCTGTACGGATTCCCGTTCGCATGCCGATACCTGTTGAACTGCTCAATTGGCTTCTGGTACGCCGTCACCGGGTCCACCGACAGGAATATCCCCAACTGCGGATCCATGTACCGCTGCTGCATGTAGCTCAGCCCGGCCAGAGTCCACCATCCAGCCACGGCGTCAATACCGCTTGATGCCCGGCACCGTGCAGCCTTCGAGCTGTGCATGCGCCGATACCGCGTTTTCCTTCTCGCCGCGCGCCAGGCGTGCCTGCTCGATGGTGGCCCAGTGGCGGCGGCACAGCGGACCGGTTTTCGAACCCAACTCCACCGCCTTGCGCGCCAGGGTTTCGGCGCGCGCCCAATCACCCTGCAGCAAGGCGATTTCAGCGCGCTCCTGCAGGATCGACGGATCGCCTTCGTTGATCAGCAGCGCCTGGTTGAGCGCCTCGGCTGCGCCCGCCAGGTCGTTGGCCTGGCGCTTGGCCTTGGCCACCACGCGCAGGTCTTCGATGCCCGCATCGCGCAGCGGCTGTACATCCAGCTCCTTGTCGTCCTTGCCGGCGGTGACATCCACCGCCGCCATGCGCTGCGCCGGGGTGGTGGTGTCGACCGGCGCCTTCACCGGCGGCGTGGTGGACACGCAGGCGGCCAGGGCCAGGCCCAGCGCGAGCACGGAAGCGGTACGGATCACGGTGCGGGAGGTCGTCATGCGGAGCTGCCTTGCGTTGCGCTTCATCGAGCGGGGGGAATGGCCGCGGGGGCGGCCGGCGCCGGCTCGGCGGCCGGTTCGGGCTTCTTGTCCAGGCCGAACCAGCTGCGCCAGCCACCGCCTTCGCTACCCTCGCCGCCTTCGCCTTCCGGCAACGCAGTGGGGGCCACGCAGGCAGTGTAGGCCGGGGCGTAACCGACCACGAACGGGAAGCGGCGTGCGCCCGGGCAGGACGCGTCGGTGGCGGCGGTACCGCCGGCTTCCACCGGCTGCCAGTCCAGGCCCTTGTTGCTGACCTTCAGCGGCGAGCTTGGCAGGCGGCTGAAGATCCCCGACCACACCCGCATGGCGCCGGTGGCGCCGAACAGGCCGGTCTGCTCGTTCTGGTCGTTGCCCATCCAGACCACCGCCAGGTGGTCGCCGGTGTAGCCGGCGTACCAGCTGTCGCGGCCGTCGTTGGAGGTACCGGTCTTGCCGGCGGCCTGCAGGCGCGAAAGACCATCGGCGTTGAGGCGTGCCGCGGTGCCGCTGGAGACCACCTGCTGCAGGCCGATGCTGATCAGGTTGGCGGCAATCGAATCGCCTTCCTGGGCCGGTGCCGGGGTTTTGTCGTAACGCTTGAGCAGCTTGCCCTGCGGGTCGAGCACGCCACGCACGGCGTGCAGCGGCTGGATCTCGCCACCGGAGGCCAGGAACTGGTACAGCTGCGCCATCGCATACGGACTCTGGTCGGTCGCGCCCAGGATCACCGACGGATTGCTCTCGGCCTTCAACCCGGCCAGCACGTGGATCAGCTGGGTGACCCGTTCCGGGCCGACCTGCATGCCCACGCGCACGGTGGCCTGGTTGTACGAATTGGCCAACGCGTCGATCAGGCGCACGGTGCCATGGCTGCGGTTGTCCGCGTTGCCCGGGGTCCAGCGCTTGCCGCGGCTGAGCTGCACGGTCACCGGCGAATCATCGACGAAGGTCGCCAGTGAGTACTTGTCCGGCTGTGCCAGGGCCAGTAGATAGACGAACGGCTTGAGCAGCGAGCCGACCTGCCGCTGCGCTTCGATGGCGCGGTTGAAGCCCGGTTCGGACACATCGCGGCTGCCGACCACAGCCAGCACGTCGCCGTTGTGGACGTCGGTCAGCACCAGGCCGGCCTGCAGCTCGGGGCGGCGCTTGTTTTCCAGCGACTTCAGCGTCCTGGTGACCGCGCCTTCGGCATAGGCCTGGGCCGATGGCGCCATGCCCGTCATCACACTGAGGCCAGCGCCCTGCAGCACGGCTTCGGGGTAGTCATGCCCAAGCTGGCGGCGCACCAGATCGACGTAGGCCGGGAACCGGTTGGCGGCGATCAGGCCCGGGTTCTTCGGCACGCCGAGGGGGGCCTTCAGGGCACGCTGCAGTTCGGCATCGTCGATCAGGCCGTTTTCGTGCAGCTTGCCGAGCACGAAGTTGCGGCGGTCCAGCGCGCGCTCGGGATTGCGGCGCGGGTCGTAGTAGGACGGGCCCTTGACCAGCCCGATCAGCAGCGCGATATGTTCGGTATTGAGCGAGGACAGATCCCGGCCGAACCAGAACTCGGCGCCGGAGGACATGCCGTGGATCGCCTGGCTGCCCCGCTGGCCCAGGTATACCTGGTTGAGGTAGGCCTCCAGGATGGTGCGCTTGTCGTACCGCGCTTCCATGATCAGCGCGTACAGCACTTCGTTGAACTTGCGGGTGACGGTCTGTTCCTTGCCGATCCCGAGCAGGCCGCTGCGGGCCAGCTGCTGGGTCAGCGTGGACGCGCCCTGGCGGCTCTGGCCGCCGGAACGCACGGTCACCCAGACCGCGCGCGCGATGCCGCTCAGGTCGATGCCGTGGTGGCGGTTGAAGTCCTTGTCCTCCACCGCCTGCAGGCCGGTCACCAGCAGTTCGGGGGTTTCCTCCAGGCGGACCAGGCGGCGCTCTTCCTGCTTCTGGCCGTACAGCGTGGCGATACGCGCCGGGTCCAGCCGCGCGGCCTTGAGCGCCTTGCGGCTGTCGGCGTCGCGCAGGGAGGCGATCTGGCCGCCGGAAAGGCTCAGTTCGATCCGGCGCGGGGCGACCTTGCCGTCCACGTCGTTGTAACCGCGGCTGGAAACGACGAAGCGGCCGCCGTCCTGGCTGAACGTCGCCGGCGCCTTGCCGGTGCCGTCGTCGCGGTACGCCGATGCCGCCAGTTCGGTCTTGAGCGTCTGTGCGTCCATGGCCACGCCTGGCGCCAGCGCCAGCGGCCGCGCGTAGACGCGCGTGGGAATCTGCCAGCGCAGCTCACCAAAGCGCTGGGTGACCTGGGTGTTCAGGTACACCGTGTAGGGAATGAGGAAGCCCAGCGCCAGCGCCACGGCGGCCATGCCCCAGGTGATCAGGCGACGACGCCACTGCGGCCAGCGGCTGTCGGTGTCGTCCTCGAACGCGTCGTTGTCGTCGGAATCGTAGCGTGGGGGCACGGGCATGCAAGAATGTAAAAGTCCGGCGAGTCTAGCGCAGCCATGGTGGCGCGCGTGTCCCCCGGTTTTCCCCGCTTAGCTGGAGTTGTAACGGGATGTCGACATCCTTGGCCGATGCACGCTACTTCCTGAACCGCATGATCGGCCTGTTCCGGCGCAGCCTGGCCAGCCTGCGAACACGGGGGTGGCAGGCCACCTGGCAGCGGATCCGGGTCCACACCCGTGCCCTGCCGGACCTGCAGCGCGAGCCGCTGTACCTGCCCGCCGCTGCCCCGTTCTTGCCCTTTTCCGTGCCGCACAGCGTTGAGCCGCGGGTCAGCATTGTGATCCCGGTGTACAACCACGTCGGCCATACCCTGGCCTGCCTCCGCGCGCTGACCGCCCACCCGCCACAGGTGGCCTGCGAGATCCTGGTGGTGGACGACGGCAGCAGCGATGAGACCGGGCAGTGGATGCCGCAGGTGCAGGGGCTGCGCTATGAAGTGCGCGCGGCCAACGGCGGTTTCATCGAGGCCTGCAACGACGGCGTGGCCCGTTCGCACGGCGCCTACGTGGTACTGCTCAACAACGATACCGTGCCGCAGCCGGGCTGGTTGGATGCGTTGCTGGACACCTTCGCCAGCGTGCCGGAGGCCGGCCTGGTCGGCTCGCAGCTGTTGTATCCGGACGGCCGCCTGCAGGAATCGGGCGGCGTGGTGTTCAACGATGGCAGCGCCTGGAGCTACGGGCGCTTCGAATCGCCCGACGACCCGCGTTACAGCGCGCTGCGCGATGTGGACTACTGTTCCGGTGCGGCGTTGATGCTGCCGCGCGCCTTGTGGGACCAGCTGGGCGGCCTCGATACCCGTTACCGGCCGGCCTATTACGAAGACACCGACCTGGCCTTCGCAGTGCGCGCCGCCGGCCGCCGGGTACTGGTGCAACCGGCCAGCCGGGTGGCGCACGACGAAGGCACCAGCAACGGCACCGATACCGGCAGCGGCATCAAGGCCTACCAGGTCCGCAACCAGGGCGTGTTCGCCGCCAAATGGGCGCAGGTACTGGCCAGCCATCCCGCCGTGGGCAGCGTGCCTTCGCCGGCACTGCTGCACCGCCACCAGCGCCAGGTGCTGATCCTCGACGAACGCGTGCCGCAACCGGACCGCGATTCCGGGTCCCTGCGCCAGTACAACCTGATCCGCATGCTGCTCGCCGAAGGCCTGCACGTGGTGTTCGTGCCGACCCTGCGCGAACATGCCGGCGCGCCCACCGAAGCGCTGCAGAGGCTGGGCGTCGAGGTCTGGTACGCCCCGTTCCTGGAGGGCGTCGGTGCGTGGCTGCGCGAGCACGGGCCGCGCTTTGCGGTGGTGATGATGGTGCGCCACCACGTGGCCAGCGAGTGCCTGCCACTGCTGCGTCGCTACGCACCGGATGCGCGCCGCGTGTTCGACACCGTGGACCTGCATTATCTGCGCGAGCGCCGCGGCGCCGAGCTGGCCGGCGATGCCGGGCTGCTGCGCAATGCCGAACGCACCCGCGCGCGCGAGCTGGCGGTGATGGCTGCCAGCGATGTGACCGTGCTGGTCAGCGAGGCCGAACGCGTCCAGCTCCAGGCCGACGCCCCGGCCGTGCACGTTGAACTGATTTCCAACCTGCATGAAGTAGCCGGCGGTGGCGCCAGCTGGGCACAGCGCCGCGACCTGGTGTTCGTTGGCGGTTTCCGTCATCCGCCGAACGTGGATGCGATGCACTGGTTCATCGGCGAGGTGTTCGCGCGCATCCGCGCGCAGCTGCCGGAGGTGCGCTTCCACTGCATCGGCGCCGATGTTCCGCCGGCGCTGCACGCATTGGCTGCCACCCAACCCGGGGTGGTGATCCATGGCTTCGTGCCGGTGGTGACCCCCTACATGGATGAAGTCCGCATCGCGGTGGCGCCGCTGCGCTTCGGCGCCGGCGTGAAAGGCAAGGTCAACCTGAGCATGGCGCACGGCCAGCCAGTGGTGGCCACCACCTGTGGTGTCGAAGGCATGCACCTGCGCGATGGCGAGGATGTGCTGGTGGCCGACGATGCAGAGGCCTTCGCGGCTGCCGTGGTCCGGCTGTACCGCGACGAGGCGCTGTGGCAGCGGTTGTCGACGGCGGGCCTGCACAACGTGGCCGACCACTTCTCGCTGGATGCCGCGCGCGGGACGGTGCGGCGGGTGTTTACCGAATGACGCGGCGTGCCGGGTAGAACCCGGCACTACTGTGTTTTCGGCTGCCAGGTCGCCGGCGTCGGGTTGAACGGCCGCGGCTGCACGCCCAACCGGGCGGTCAGCTCGGTATTGTCGGCCACCAGGTCCTGCTCCAGCCGCGAAACCGGTCCGCGCGCGCGCGGCACGGCCGCCGCGAGCAGGCGAAGCGCGGCCTGCGGCAGATACACCGGCAGCGTGAAGGTGCCCACGCTCGCCCGCACGCGCTGGAACATCTGCTGGTAATCCAGCCGTTCGCCACCGCCGATCTGCAGGGTCTGGCCGGACGCTGCATCGCTGCGCAGCGCTGCCATTACCGCCAGGGCGATGTCGTCGGCGTGTACCGGTTGGCGCAGCCCATGCGCCATGGGAATTGGAAACAACCGGGTGCGCCGCGCCCGCGCGACGATCGGGGTCAGGCTGCGGTCGACGCCGGCGCCGTATACCAGCGTCGGGCGCAGCACGGTCCACTGCATGCCCAGGCGCTCGGCCTGCATTGCCAGGTTCTGTTCGCCCCGCTGCAGCAGCGCCACCAACGCCTGTTCGTCGGCCTGCGCCGATCCCTGCTTGGTGAGCACGCTCATCGAGCTGGTCACGATGATCTTCGCCGCCGGGGCAACGCTCTGCCGCGCCAACCAGTCGCTCCACGCGTCCAGCGGCGCGAAACTGACGATTGCCTGCAGCGGTTGCTCCGGTGCCGGCAACGCACGCATGTCGCCCACCTGCCAGTCCACGCCCGGTTGCTCCGGATGTGCATGACGGCTCAACGCGAGGACGGGCAGCCGCGCGGCTACCAGGCGTGGCAGCAGATACCGGCCAATCTGGCTGGTTGCGCCCGAAACAAGAACCGTCATTGCCTGTCCACTCCCAAACGAGCGCGCACTATAGCCGACCCGGCACATGCACCCTGGTGCAGCACATCAACGCAACGCATCGACATCGACATCGCGCAGGCGCTGCTGCAGCGCCTGGTAGTCGGCGGCCGTGGCCGGAATACCCCACCGGGCCGCCTGCTGCAGTGCTTCCTGCGCGAAGGCCACATCGCCCCGGCCCAGCCGTTCGCTGCCGATGGCCAACCAGCGTTGCCCCAGGCGCTGGCGGGCATCGGCCTGGGGCCCTCCCCGCGCCAGCACCTGCCATGCCTCCAGGCAGGCACCGGCCGCCTGCACCCGGTTTTCGCGCAGTCGATCTTCAACGCACTGCTGCGCCGCCGGCACCAGCCGCTGCGCGGCGGCGCGTACCCGCGCATCCTGCGGGGCGAGCGCCTGTGCCTCGCGCAGGGCGTCATAGGCGCTGCGGCCGGGCGGCGAGAGGATATCGCCGCGCGCCTGCGCCTGCTCCAGGCGCGCCAGCAGCGTCTGCAGGGCCTGCTCCCGGCGCCGGTGCGGCGCAGCAGGTGCGGTCAGCGCACGCTCGGCCTGACGGGCCTGCGCCATGGTCTGGCGTGACGCCGCCAACTGGCGCTCGGATGCACCCAGCGCCTGTGCGGCGACCAGCGCCTGCCCGGCAAGGTCGAAACGGAAATCAGCGGCCTGCCGTGCCGCCGCTGCCAGCAGCGCCTCGACCACCTGCTGCAATCCCTGCTGCGCGACGGCGTCATCCGGCCGCACCGCCAGCACCGCCTGGAACGCTTCGCCCGCCGCCTGCCAGCGCTGCCTTCGCTGCCACTGCTGCCCTTGGCGCACGCGTGACTCCAGCGCGGCGTTCAACGCCGCTTCGCTGGCCGGCAGATCGACGTGACCCGGGTCGAACCCGCGTGCACGCTGCACGCGCGCCGCCGCACCGGCGAGATCGCCCTGCGCTGCGGCATCACGTGCCTGCTGCAGCAGGTCCGACAGCGCGTCCTCGCGCCCTTCCAACGCGCGCAGGTGGTTGGGCGCCCGCGCCAGCACTTGTTGGAACAATGGCAATGCACTGTCATCGCTGCCGTCCAGGCGTTGCGCCTGCAGCGCCGATTCGGCCCGGCCCAGCAGCGCCCCGATACCGGCGCCTTCGTGCTGGTGCCCGCGCAGCCGGCGCGCCACCGCATCGGCATCGCGCTGCGGCACCTGCAGCTCGCGGGCCAACGCCAAGGCACGTTGCGCGGCGGCCACATCGCCGGCGTCGAGTGCCGCGCCCGCCTGCGCCAGCGCGGCCTGGCCGGTACGCGCCAGCCCGGTGCGGGCCTGCGGCCGGTCGCTGTCCAGCGCCAATGCCGCCTGGTACCACTCGCGCGCGCCGGTACCGTCAGCGGCCGTCAGCCGGCCTGCCGCCAGCGCGCGGTCGCCGCGATCGAGCAGCTGCTCCACCTGCGGCTCATTCCAGAACCAGTTCGCCAGCGGGCGCCGGAACACCACCAGCAGCACGAACACTGCCACCGCCACCAGCAGCGCCCACCGCCAGATGCGCCGGGACTGCCACGCCTGCACCCACCACCAGCGGCCTTCGCGGCGCATGCGGCGCAGGGCGGCATGCGCGGCGTCTTGATGGTCGGGATGGCGGCTCATTCCGTGAGCGTAACGTGGAGCATGTGATGTCAGCCCAGACGCCGCGCGTCGCTGACCCCGGGCAAGGCATCCAGTTTGCCCAGCAGCGTCGACAACTGGCCGTAGTCGCTCACCTTCAACCGCAGGCGCAGATGCGCGCGGCCACTGTTGCGCACGTTGTCGCTGTGGATGTCGAGCACATAGGCATCCTCCTGCGCGATCAGGTTGGTGATGTCCTTGAGCAGCCAGCGGCGGTCGACCGCATTGACCACCACGTCCACTTCGTAGCCACCGCCGGCCTGGCCCCACTCGACCGGCAGGATGCGCTGCGGGCTGGCCGCCGACAGGCGGGCCAGCGCAGCACAATCGGTGCGGTGCACGGTAACGCCGCGCGTGCGGGTCAGGTAGCCCACGATCGGTTCGCCGGCCACCGGCTGGCAGCAGCGCGCCAGCTGCACCAGCAGGTTGCCTACGCCCTGCACGGTGAACTTGGACTTGCCCAGGCTGTCGCGGCGCGCGGTTGGCCTCGGCAGCGCGGGTACGTCCGGCTGCGTGGCGGCGCGTTCGGCCTCGAGCAGGGTCCGGCTGACCTGGTGCGGCCCGGTATCGCCCAGTGCGACCTGGATATACAGGTCATCGACGCTGTCGGCATGGAACTTCTTCGCTGCAACGGCCAGGTCGGCCTGCGCCAGTCCGAGCCGCTTCAGTTCGCGGTCGAGCAGATCGCGACCGGCCTGTACATTGCGCGCACGGTCAAGCTTGTGGAACCAGCCGCGCACCTTTTCACGCGAGCGGTTGCTGGCCAGGTAGCCGTTGGAGGCCAGCAGCCAGTCACGACGTGGATCGGCCTCCTTGCCGGTGAGGATCTCCACGCGGTCGCCACTGCGCAGGCGATAGGTGAGCGGCACGATGCGGCCGTTGACCTTCGCCCCCCGGCACCGGTGCCCGACCATGGTGTGCACGTGGTAGGCGAAGTCCAGCGGCGTGGCGCCCTGCGGCAGGTCCATCACCTCGTCCTTCGGACTGAGCGCATAGACCCGGTCCTCGGTCAGCTCCGCGTCCAGCGCACCGGCCAGTTCGCCCGCATGACCTTCCTGGGACTGCTCCAGCAGCTGGCGCATCCAGGTGATCTTGCGGTCGAACGCCTTCTCCGCGCCCTTGCTGCCTTCCTTGTAGCGCCAGTGCGCGGCCACGCCGAGCTCGGCCTGGGCGTGCATGTCATGACTGCGGATCTGCACCTCGATCGTGCGCCCTTCCGGCCCCACCACGGCAGTATGCAGCGAGCGGTAGTCGTTGGCCTTGGGCCGGGCGATGTAGTCATCGAACTCGCTGGGCACCGGCGCCCACAGCGAGTGCACCACGCCCAGCGCGGCGTAGCAGGCCGCCACGTCCTTGACCATCACCCGCACCGCGCGGATGTCATAGAGCTGATCGTAGGCCAGCCGCTTCTTCTGCATCTTCCGCCAGATGCTGTAGATGTGCTTCGGGCGCCCGCTGACCTCCGCTTCGATGCCCTGTGCCAGCAGTTCGCGCGACAGCACCTTCTTGACCGACTCGACGTAGCGCTCACGCGCCAGCCGGGTCTCGTCGACTTCCCGTGCGATGCGGCGGTAGGTGTCCGGCTCCAGGTGGCGGAACGCCAGGTCTTCCAGTTCCCACTTCAGCTGCCAGATACCCAGCCGGTTGGCCAGCGGAGCGTGGATGTCGCGGGTCAACTGGGCCAGCGCGCGGCGTTCGGCCTCGGGCAGGCGATCGGCCGCGCGCATGCGCGCCAGCTGCCGGGCCAGCAGGATCGGCACCACCCGCAGGTCCTGGATGATCGACAGCAGCAGCCGACGCAGGCCTTCGCTGTTGCGCCCGGCATCGCGCCCGGCGTGCAGCGCCCAGACCTGGTCGGCCGCGTCCAGCCCGTCGAGCAGGCCGACCACCGCCTGCTTGTGGCTTCCCAATGGAAGTGCATCCAGGCCGGCACGCAGCCACGGCAGGTCGAACAACAGCGCGGCAAGCATGGCGCTGTCATCGGCCGACAGCAGGGCCAGCGCATCCAGGGTATCGGCCAGCACCGGCCAGGCGGCGGCCTGGGCGTGGTCGGCATCCCCGGCCTGCCAGCGCTGCAGCAGCGCCTCGCGCAGCGCGGGGGGCAGCGAAGCCGCCGAGGGTCGGTTCAACAAGGCATCCAGGCCGGGGGCAGAAGCGCGGTTCACAGCATCATGCAGACAAGATGGAGAGCCCTACACTAGCGCTGCTATCGTTACCCGACAATCAGAACCCGTGCCATCCCGAATTCCTGGAGACCTGCCATGCGCTTTTCCCGTCTGAGGTTGTTGGCCAGTGCGGCCGTCCTGCTGAGCATGGCCAGCCCCGCCCTCGCCCAGCGGGTAGTCGAAGGCGACCTGCAGCAGCAGATGTCGCCGGCCGAGTTCAAGGCCGCCGGCCTGGACAAATTGAAGCCGGCCGAACTGGCCGCACTCAACAACTGGCTGCAGGGCAAGGTGGCCGCCATAGCCGCCGATGCGCGCGAGCAGGCACGCGAAGAAGGCCGCCAGGAAGTGATCGTCAAGAACCGGGGTTTCTTCGACTTCGGCAGCAAGGAGCCGATCGCCAGCACGCTGCAGGGCGATTTCCGCGGCTTCGGCAAGGGCTACCGGTATGTGCTGGCCAACGGCCAGGAATGGGAACAGACCGACGAGACCCAGCGCGCCGGCAGCCGCAAGTCCGCGCCAGCGGTCACCATCACCCCGGGCCTGGCCGGCGCCTGGTACCTGCAGGTCGAGGGCGTCAACCTGCGCTCCAAAGTCCGCCGGGTGAAGTAAGGCACGGCGCGGACCGCGATCACGCCTGGCGCAGCGCGGCCACGCGCTGGGCCAGCTTCTTGGCCGAGATGCCGGTCCTGGCACCCAGTTCCTGCGCGAACAGCGACACCCGCAGCTCTTCCAGGTCCCAACGCAGCGCCTGCCATTGCGGGCGCTCGCGCAGGCCGCGCGCCTGCGCTTCCTCCAACGCCTCCAGGAACGGGCGCAGCTCCAGCATCCGTGCCTGGTCGCGCGGTGGATCGCGCTTGGCCCGCTCACTGCGCAGGATCATCGCGCGCAGGTAGCGCGGGTACTGCGCCAGCGCATCGGCGGGCGTTTCGCGCAGGAAGCCGGGGTGCACCAGCGACGCCAGCTGCTGCTCCAGGTCATCCAGGTTGCCGCGTGCCCAGCCCATCAACGGCGCTTCCAGCAACGGCTTGAGCTCGGCCACATGCGCCAGGATGTTCTCGGCCAGCTTCAGCCGCGCCATCGCCTCGCCGAACAGCTCACGGCCGGCGGCATCGCGCCGCTTGGCGAAGGCCGCCGGGTCGCGGATCTCGCCCAGCCCTTCAGCCAGCACGGCATTCATGGCGGCATCGACCAGATCGCCGCGCAGGCGCTCCTGCGATTCGATCGAGGCATACAACAGACCAGTCTTGGGCGGCACGGGCAGCTGCTTGCGCGCCTGCTTGGCCTTGTCGGCCAGGGCGATGTCCAGCAGGCGGCGCACGCCACGCGGGTGCTGTTCAAGGGCTTCGTTGCGGTCGGCGAAGATGCGCAGCGATGCCGATTCACCGGCATCGACCAGCGCCGGATACGCCGGCACGCCGGCTTCACCGGGCACCTGCAGCGGAATCGGCGCCGCCGGGAAATCACGCAGGCCTTCGGCCGCCAATGCCCGGCCCGCACGCGCGGCGAACGCATCGCCGGCCTGCTCGCCGAAGCGGGCGCGCAGTGCCTCCAGGTCGCGCGAGGCGGCCAGCAGTTTGCCCTGCGCATCGTGCAGGCGCAGGTTCATGCGCAGGTGCGGGTCCAGCGCGCTTTCATCGAAATCGGTGGCGGACACCTGCGCGCCGGTCGCGCGCGAGAGGAACCGTGCCAGTTCGCCGCGCAGGTCGTCAGCACTGGGCGCGGAAAACGCCTCGGCAAAGGCGCGGCCAAAATCCGGCGCCGGCACGTAATTGCGACGCATGGCCTTGGGCAGGCTGCGAATCAGGGCCGACGCCTTGTCGGCCACGAAACCCGGCGCCAGCCACGAAAGACGTGCCGGATCCAATGCATTGAGCAGGTGCAGCGGCACATCCAGGCTGACGCCATCCTCCTCGCTGCCCGGTTCGAAACGGTAGTGCAGCGCCAGCCGCGCATCGCCCAGCGGCAGGTACTTCGGGTAGCGCTCGGCATCGCTGCCCTCGCCCGGCAGCAGGTCGGCCAGCGTCCACGCCAGCGCGTGCCGCTTCTCCGGCGCCAACGCCTTCCACCAGGTATCCAGCCCGGTGGCCGAATGGATCTCGGACGGAATCCGGTCCAGGTACCAGCGTGCCTGCCAGCCCTCGTCGGCCACGATGCCGGCGCGGCGCAGCTTGGCTTCTTCTTCGCGCGCCTGCTCCAGCACCTTGAGGTTGTCGGCGATGACGCTCGCACGCGTATTGATCTCGCCGGTGACCAGCGCCTGGCGCACGAAGATGTCATGCGCCTCGCCCGGGGCGATGCGGCCGTAGTGGACCGGCTTCTTCGGTGCCAGCACCAGCCCGAACAGGCTGATCTGCTCCGAGGCCAGCACCTGGCCCTGGGCGCGCGACCAGTGCGGGTCGAAGTGCTTGCGCAGCAGCAGGTGCGGCAGTTCGGCGATCACCCAGTCCGGCTCGATTGCCGCATTGGTCAGGCCCCACACCTTCTGGGTGTCCAGCAGGGTCGCCGCCAGCAGCCACGGCGGCGGCCGCTTGGCCATCACTGAACCCGGGAACGGCAGGAAGCGGCGTTGGCGCGGCGCGAGGAAATCGCCCTTGTCGCTGCGGTGGCCGATCTGGGTGGGCAGGCCGGCGATGAGCGCACGGTGCAGGGTCTGGTACGCATTGGCACGCACGCGCTCGCTGAAACCGCTGCGCGCATCGTCGGCCGCTGCCGGGGATGCGGCAGGGGCAACAACGGCCGGCGCTTCGGTCTTGCCTTCACGGGCCAGCCGCGCGGCGCGGTGCTGCTGGCCGCGGGTTGCCTTCGCCTTTTCGGCATCATCGCGTGCTGGCGCCGGCGCCGACGCGCCGGCCAGCAACGGTGCCATCGCACTGTCCACCGGCTCTTCGGTCCAACCCAGCTCTTCGCACAACACCCGCAGCTGGCGATGCAGCTCGCGCCATTCGCGCATGCGCAGGAAGCCCAGGAAATGGCGCTCGCACCAGCCCCGCAGTTTCGATTGGGTCAGGTCTTCGTGGGCCTGGCGGTAGCCTTCCCACAGCCGCAGCACGCCGACGAATTCCGATCGCCCATCGGCGAACAGCGCATGCGCGTTGTCGGCGGCGGCACGCGCTTCCGGCGGGCGCTCGCGCGGATCCTGGATGCCCAGGAACGAGGCGATGACCAGCATCGGGCGCAGGCACCCCTGCGCCTGCGCGGCCACCAGCATCCGGGCCAGCTTGACGTCCACCGGCAGGCGCGCCATCTGTCGGCCGATCGGGGTGAGCCGGCGTTCGTTGTCCACCGCGCCCAGTTCGCCCAGCTGCTGCCACCCATCTGCAATGGCGCGCTCGTCGGGCGCCTCCAGGAACGGGAAATCCTCGATCCGGCCCAGGCCCAGCTGCAGCATGCGCAGGATCACCCCGGACAGGCTGGAACGGCGGATTTCCGGATCGGTGAATTCGGCGCGCGACTGGAAGTCCGCTTCCGAGTACAGGCGGTAGCAGATGCCTTCAGAGACGCGCCCGCAACGGCCCTTGCGCTGGTTGGCGCTGGCCTGCGAAATCGCCTCGATGTGCAGCCGGTCCAGCTTCTGGCGCGGGCTGTAACGCTTCACGCGGGCCAGGCCCGGATCGATCACGTAGCGGATGCGCGGCACCGTCAGCGAGGTTTCGGCCACGTTGGTGGCCAGCACGATGCGGCGCCTGCTGCCCGGGTTGAAGACCTGGTCCTGGTCTTTCACCGACAGCCGCGCGTACAGCGGCAGCACCTCGGTTTCGCGATATTTGCGCCGTTCCAGCGCCTGGTGCGCATCGCGGATCTCGCGTTCGCCCGGGAAGAACAGCAGGATGTCGCCGCGCGGGTCGAGCCGGGTGATTTCATCCACCGCTGCCACCACCGCATCGTTGACGGTGCGCTCGCCATCGCGGCCGCCGTCCTCGTCGCCACCGCCCTCGCCTTCCAGCGGGCGGTAGCGCACTTCAACGGGGAAGGTACGGCCTTCCACGCTGATCACCGGCGCATCATCGAAGTGCTGGGCGAAGCGCGAGGTATCGATGGTCGCCGAGGTGACGATCAGCTTCAGGTCCGGCCGCTTGCGCAGCAGCTGCTTCAGATAGCCGAGCAGGAAATCGATGTTGAGGCTGCGTTCGTGCGCCTCGTCGACGATGATCGTGTCGTACTGCGAGAGCCAGCGGTCGCTGCTGATCTCGGCCAGCAGGATGCCGTCGGTCATGAACTTGATGCGGGTATCGTCGCCTACCCGATCGGTGAAGCGCACCTGGTAGCCGACCGTGGTGCCCAGCTCGGACTTCAGCTCCTGCGCCACGCGGGTTGCCACCGCGCGTGCGGCAATCCGTCGCGGCTGGGTGCAGCCGATCATGCCGCCCACGCCCCGGCCGGCGGCCAGGCACAGCTTGGGCAGCTGGGTGGTCTTGCCCGACCCGGTTTCACCGGCGATGACCACCACCTGGTGCTCACGGATCAGCGCGGTGATGCGCTCGGCTTCACGCGCGATCGGCAGGCTGTCGTCCAGAATGATCGACGGCTGGTTCAGCGCCCGCGCCTGGCGCCGCTGCACCGACGCCTGCAGGGCCTGTTCGAACGCCGCTGCCACGCCCGCATCGGCCGGTTTGGCCCGCCAGCGCGAGAGCATGCCCAGCAGGCGGCCGCGATCACGGCTCATGGCCCCGTCAATGGCTGCCTGCTGCGACGACAGGGACGAAGCGTTGGGTTGTCTGATAGCGGTCATCAATCGAATTGTTTAGAACTTATGAGTACAACTGAAGGTTAGTCTGACTTATTGTGAAGGCCATCCCATCCACCAGGAGGATTTCCCCCATGGCGAAGACCAAGACCCCGGCCAAACCCAAGGCCGCCAAGCAGAAGCTGGCAACGGCGGCACCGTCGGCCCCGAACATCGATATCGGGATCAAGGAAAGCGATCGCAAGAAGATTGCCGATGGACTGGCGGCCTTCCAGGCGGACGCGTTCACGCTCTACCTGAAGACCCACAACTTCCATTGGAACGTGACCGGTTCGATGTTCAATTCGCTGCATACGATGTTCGAAACCCAGTACACCGAGCAGTGGGCGGCCCTGGACGACGTGGCCGAACGCATCCGCGCACTGGGCTTCAACGCCCCGGGTTCCTACCGCGAATTCGCCGCCCTGACCTCGATCGCCGAGGAACCGGGCCTGACCGACAGCGCGGACTGGCGTGAAATGGTACGCCAGTTGGTCGCCGCCAACGAGGCCGTGTGCCGGACCGCCCGCAAGGTGCTGGACGTGGCCGACGACGCCGACGACGCTCCGACCGAGGACCTGATGACCCAGCGCCTGCAGACCCACGAAAAGTACGCCTGGATGCTCCGCAGCCTGCTCGCGTAGAGCCGGGCTCTGCCCGGCTGCCTTTGCCGTTGCGTGGAGCCGGGCAGAGCCCGGCTCTACCGGCCTGACGGCCGGATGCGGGAATCCCGGACGGGGAACGCCCCCCGGAACCGGTAAACTAGCGCGATGTCTTCCCGCCCCGCGCACGAACTGCTGCACCGCATCTTTGGTTACGACGATTTCCGCGGTCCGCAGCAGGCGATCGTCGAGCATGTCGCGGCCGGTAATGACGCGCTTGTCCTGATGCCCACCGGCGGCGGCAAGTCGCTGTGCTACCAGGTGCCGTCCCTGCTGCGCGAAGGCACCGGCATCGTCATCTCGCCGCTGATCGCGCTCATGCAGGACCAGGTCGAAGCCCTGCGCCAACTGGGCGTGCGTGCCGAGTACCTGAATTCGGCCCTGGATGCCGAAACTGCGGCCCGGGTCGAGCGCGAACTGGCCGCCGGCGAGCTGGAACTGCTGTATGTCGCGCCCGAGCGGCTGCTGACCGGCCGTTTCCTTTCGCTGCTGGCGCGCAGCCGCATTGCCCTGTTCGCCATTGACGAAGCCCATTGCGTGTCGCAGTGGGGCCACGATTTCCGGCCCGAATACCGCCAGCTCACCGTGCTGCATGAGCGCTGGCCCGACGTGCCGCGCATCGCGCTGACCGCCACGGCCGACCCGCCGACCCAGCGCGAGATCGCCGAACGGCTGGACCTGACCACCGCCCAGCACTTCGTCAGCTCCTTCGACCGGCCCAACATCCGCTATACCGTGGTCCAGAAGGACAACGCCAAGCGCCAACTGCTGGATTTCCTGCGCGGCCACCGCGACGAAGCCGGCATCGTGTACTGCATGTCGCGGCGCAAGGTCGAGGAAACGGCCGAGTTCCTGTGCAAGGAGGGCATGAATGCCCTGCCCTACCATGCCGGCCTGCCGGCCGAGGTGCGCGCGAACAACCAGCGCCGCTTCCTGCGTGAGGACGGCATCGTCATGTGCGCCACCATCGCCTTCGGCATGGGCATCGACAAGCCCGACGTGCGCTTTGTCGCCCATACCGACCTGCCCAAGTCGATGGAAGGCTACTACCAGGAAACCGGCCGCGCCGGCCGCGACAGCGAACCGGCTGAAGCCTGGCTCTGCTACGGCCTGGGCGATGTGGTGCTGCTCAAGCAGATGATCGAGCAGTCCGAGGCGGGCGAAGAGCGCAAGACGCTGGAACGCTCCAAGCTCGACCACCTGCTGGGCTACTGCGAATCCATGCAGTGCCGCCGCCAGGTGCTGCTGGCCGGGTTCGGTGAAACCTATCCCCAGCCGTGCGGCAACTGCGACAACTGCCTGCAGCCCCCCGACGCCTGGGATGCCAGCGTGGCCGCGCAGAAGGCGCTGAGCTGCGTGTACCGCAGCGGCCAGCGGTTTGGCGTGGGCCACCTGATCGACATCCTGCGCGGCGGTGAGAACGACAAGATCCGCCAGTTCGGCCACACCGAACTGAGCACCTACGGCATCGGCAGGGACCTGGACGCCCGCACCTGGCGCAGCGTGTTCCGCCAACTGGTTGCCGCCAGCCTGCTGGAAGTGGACAGCGACGCTTACGGCGGCCTGCGCCTGACCGACGGCAGCCGCCAGGTGCTCAAAGGCGAGCGCAAGGTGATGATGCGCCGGGAAAGTCCCAAAACCCGCGAACGCGAGCGCGGCGGCCAACGCACCGGCCTGTCGGTGCTGCCGCAGGACCTGGCCCTGTTCAACGCCCTGCGCGGCCTGCGTGCCGAACTGGCGCGCGAGCAGAACGTGCCGGCCTTCGTGATCTTCCACGACAGCACCCTGCGCAACATCGCCGAACAACGCCCCACCAGCATCGACGCACTGGGCCGCGTGGGCGGGATCGGTGGCACCAAGCTGTCCCGCTACGGCGAGCGGCTGGTCGAGATCGTCCGCGAAGAAGGCTGATGGGCGCGGCCCCAGCCAGACCCACGTCCAGAGTTGAACCTGCCGTTCAGGCAGGGGTGCGTGGTATGCGCTTTGGCGCTAAGGTGGCGCCCATGTCCGCCGGTAGCCTGCTCCTGCGAGTGGTGTTGATGCTCAGCCTGTTGCTCAACGGGCTGAACGCGGCCATGGCCGGCCCCATGCTGCTGGCGATGGCGATGCCCGCCGCTGCAGAGAAACCTGCAGCGCCGCCCTGCCATGGCGAAGGCCCTGCTGCCATGCACGGCGCTCCGGCCGAAACACCCGCCCAGGCACCGGACGGCAGCGACCACTGCAAGATCAAGGATTGCCTGCGCAACTGCGCCCAGCAACCCAGCCTGACCGCCCAGATCGCCTGGATTCCGGTACCGCCACCGCCGTCGCCGGTTCTGCTGCGCGTGGCGCACCCTTCCCTGCCCAGCCCGCCGCTGGACCGCATCACCCGCCCTCCCATCGGCTGAGCGCGCGTTCACCAAGAACGCCTGCGTAACGCGATGCCGTGCTGCCGCACGCGCATCCTGTCGGCACCTGCGCGTGCCCCTCGGATCCGATTCGGAGTTGCAATGTCACACCCCTCTTCCCCCGGCGCGGGTGCCCCGCCCGTGCCGTCGCGGCGCCTGTTCGTGCAGGGCCTGGCTGCGGGCGGCGTGGTCGCCGGCCTGACCGGCACCGTGCCGGCCCGCGCCCTGGCCAACGCCGGTCCGCGCGTGGCCACCGCCCCGCAGGTGCTCAGCGGCCAGCAGTTCCAGCTGAGCATCGGCGAGTCACTGGCCAACTTCACCGGCCGCACCCGCCCGGCCATCACGGTCAACGGCAGCCTGCCCGCACCGATCCTGCGCTGGCGCGAAGGCGACACCGTCAACGTGCGCGTGGCCAACGCGCTGCAGGGCCACCCTACCTCGATCCATTGGCACGGCATCCTGCTGCCGGCCAACATGGACGGCGTGCCCGGCCTGAGCTTCAACGGCATCGCCCCGGGCGAGGCCTACGACTACCGTTTCACTCTCAAGCAGTCCGGCACCTACTGGTACCACAGCCATTCGATGTTCCAGGAACAGGCCGGCCTGTATGGCGCACTGATCATCGACCCGCTGCAGCCGGCCCCGTACCGGTTCGACCGCGAGCACGTGATCCTGCTCTCGGACTGGACCGACATGGATCCCGGCGCGCTGTTCCGGCGCATGAAGAAGCTGGCCGAGCATGATAACTACTACAAGCGCACGCTGCCCGATTTCCTGCGCGACGTGCGCCGCGATGGCTGGAGCGCGGCCACCGCCGACCGTGGCATGTGGGGCCGGATGCGGATGACGCCCACCGACATCTCCGACATCAACGCGCACACCTACACCTACCTGCTCAACGGCACCGCGCCGGCCGGCAACTGGACCGGGTTGTTCCGCAGCGGCGAAAAGGTGCTGCTGCGCTTCATCAACGGCGGCTCGATGACCTACTTCGACGTGCGCATTCCCGGCCTGAAGATGACCGTGGTGGCCGCCGACGGCCAGTACATTCACCCGGTGAGCATCGACGAGTTCCGCATCGCGCCAGCGGAGACCTTCGATGTGATCGTCGAACCCAGCGGCCAGGATGCCTTCACCATTTTCTGCCAGGACATGGGCCGCACCGGCCATGCCGCCGGCACGCTGGCCGTACGCCATGGCCTGCAGGCGCCGATCCCCGCACGCGACCCGCGCCCGCTGCTGACGATGAGTGACATGGGGCATGACATGGCTGCAATGGGACATGACATGAAGGGCATGGAAGGGGGCTGCGGCGCCAACATGGGCCACGCCGGTCATGGCGGTGGCGACAAGGCACCACGCCACGCACCGAGCGAGAACGGCAACCCACTGGTCGACATGCAAAGCTCGGCCACCGAGCCCAAGCTCGACGACCCCGGCATCGGCCTGCGCGACAACGGCCGCCAGGTGCTCACCTACGGCGCGATGCGCAGCCTGTTCGAAGATCCCGATGGGCGCGAACCTTCGCGCGAGGTCGAGCTGCACCTCACCGGGCACATGGAAAAATTCAGCTGGTCGTTCGATGGCATTCCGTTCGCCAGCGCCGAACCGCTGCGCCTGAACTACGGCGAGCGCATGCGCATCGTGCTGGTCAACGACACCATGATGCAGCACCCCATCCACCTGCACGGGGTATGGAGCGACCTGGAGAACGCCGACGGTGAATTCCACCTGCGCAAACACACCATCGACATGCCGCCGGGCACCCGCCGCAGCTACCGCGTGCGCGCCGATGCACTGGGCCGTTGGGCCTACCATTGCCACCTGCTGTACCACATGGAAGCAGGGATGATGCGCGAAGTGAGGATCGAAGAATGAAGATGCTCACTGTTGCACTTCTGACCGCCATCGCAGGACCGGCGTGGGCGCAGTCGCATGCGCACGCCGATGCCGCACCCGCTGCCGCACCGGCAGTGGTCGATCATTCGAAGATGGACCACGCGATGATGGGGCACGCCCAGGCAGCCGATGCTGAAGTGGATCACGCCACGATGGATCATGAGCAGATGGACCACTCGAAGATGGATCACGCTGCCATGGGCCACGACGCAGCGCCCAGCGCGCCGCGCGAACCGATTCCAGTGGTGACCGACGCCGACCGTGCAGCCGCCTTCCCGACGATCCGCCATGATGCGATGGAGCACGCGCCCAACCTGCACAGCCTGCTGCTGATCAACCGGCTGGAGCACTGGGATGGCCGGCATGGCACCGGCCAGGCCTGGGAAGCCAGCGGCTGGATCGGCGGCAACATCAACCGCCTGTGGTTGCGCAGCGAGGGCGAACGCAGCGGCAGCCGCACCGAATCGTCTGATCTGGAAGTCCTGTACGGACGCAGCGTGTCGCCGTGGTGGGACGTGCTGGTGGGCGTGAAGCAGGACTTCCGCCCCGCGGACTCGCGCACGTGGGCCGCGTTCGGTATCCAGGGCCTGGCGCAGTACAAGTTCGAAACCTCGGCAACGGCCTATGTCGGTGAGGGCGGACAGCTGGCTGCCACGTTGGAGGTCGAGTACGAGCTGCTGCTCACCAACCGGCTCATCCTGCAGCCGCTGGTGGAAGCGACCCTGGCCGCCAAAGACGAACCCGGGCACGGCATGGGTGCCGGCCTGAACAAGGTCGAGGCTGGTTTACGCCTACGCTATGAGTTCAGCCGCCGCTTCGCGCCTTACATCGGCATTTCGCATGAGCGCCTGTTCGGCGATACCGCCGATTACCACCAGGCAGCCGGCGAGCACACCCGTGACACGCGCTGGGTGGCCGGCGTGCGCATCTGGTTCTGATCGCCGTCGATCATGAATTCCCGGTGGGCGAACGCCGCGACCTGGAATTCATCCTGCGCCGGCCCTGAGCAGGGCCGGCGCGCGGATCGCGTTCGCGATTAGAAGTCGAACAGGTCAGACAGGAAGCTTTCTTTCTTCTTCTTGCGGTAGCCCTGTCCATCGCCGTAGTGCTGCTGGCCGAGGTGGCGGGTATCGCGATGCTGCACATGTTGCGGCGGCGGAGACGGCGGTGCAGCGGCACGCACCGGTGCCGGCGCGGCGGCACCGGCCGATCGCTCGATGATCTTGTCCAGCTCGCCACGGTCCAGCCACACGCCCCGGCACTGCGGGCAGTAATCGATCTCGATGCCCTGGCGCTCGGACATCACCAGCGCTTGGGTAGTACAGACGGGGCATTGCATCGATCAGGCTCCATTCGGGGTCGAACGCTGACTGTACCGTGGCCCAGCTGACCGGCGCACAACGGGACAACGCCAGGATGACGGTTTCTGCACGAACCCCTCATCTGCCCCGCTGCCCATGCTGCCGCGCTGTCATCGGTTGGCTCAGCCTGCAGCCTTGCAGCTCAGGCGCGTGCCGTAGAACTCCAGCGTTGCCTCGCCCTGGTGTTCCCAGAATTCCACGCCCTCGCGGGTGTAGCGGCTGCCGCTGGCTGACGGTGCAGCAAAGGCGATGGCCTGGTCGCGGCCCAAGCGGATGATGGCCACTTGCGGGTCAAGCTCATTGTGGATGGCCACCGAGAGCGGCTTGCTGGCGTCATCGCACTGGTACTGAATTGCAGTGGGTGCCGGTCCGGTAGCCGCGGCCAGACGCAGCTCGACGATGCGGGTCTGGTACGACTCGAGCAGGCAGCGGTTGGCATCCACCGCCTGCCAGCAGGCATCGCGGCCCTTGATCCAGCCGCGCTGCTCAGCGGCCACGTCCAGCTCGCCCGGGCCGGTCTGTGCCGCCTTGTAGAGTCCGGCCAGTTCACGATCCAACGCCGACAGCCGTGCGTCGCCGCATACGGTTTTCTCCGTATCCGATGTCGCCTTGGCGCAGTCGAAGGACGGACCTTCGCCGCCAGCCACTGGAAGTACCGCCGACGAAGGCGCCGGCTTCGGCGATTCTGACGCTGCCGTTCCCGTTGTGGGCGCGCTGGGCGCAGCCGCCGTATCGGTGGGCGCGGGTTTGCAGGCCGCCAGCGCCAGCGCGCCCAGGCCGATCAGGACAAAACGGTTCATGGCACCTCCACAGCGCCTGTTACTCAACCAGCACAGTCTGCGCCACGCCGCGCTCAGGCGGCGTGTATGCGGGCTATTCAATGGTGCAGTCATCCACCCGGGCGGTATCGGGGAGGACCTCGATGCTGCCCACCGCCAGCTGCTCCAGGATCGTCTCCGGGCCGCGCCAGCTGCGCCATTCCAACCCGATGCTGGCCGCGCGTGCGTCGTGGATGCGGTCCACCACCGGCAGTGTCCAGCCGCGACGGTCGTACTCAGCGAGCCATTGCGGACAACGCTGGGCCAGCACGTCATGAGGGTCGGTCACCAAGGCCTCGCAATCTTCCCGCCGGAACGGGGTCCAGCCGCTGGCCAGGTAACGCTGGAACGCGGGGCCGCCATTGGTCAATGCCGCCACGTGTGCATCAGCCACATCGCGGACATCGATGCCGCGATGGAGCCGGTATAACATCATGCGTTCTGGCGGCTCCGGGAAGCAACGCGACATCCGGATCACGCGCACGTCCAGGTCGAAGCCAGCCGCCTCTTCCAGCCACTGTTCGGCCGCCAGCTTGGAACGGTGGTAAACGGTGCGGGGCTGGGGCGTTGTCTGCTCATCCACCCAGGTGCAGCGCCCCGGCACGATGGCGTGCCCGTACAGCGCGGTGGTGCTGGTGAACACCAGTCGCCGCACGCCAGCATCGCGCGCCAGCATCGCCAGCGTGCGGGTGCCTTCCACGTTGATGCGCTGGAATTCGCTGTCGCTGAAAAGCCCCACGTGTGGCGCATGCAGCGCGGCGGCGTGGATGACCGCATCCACCCCCTGCAGCGCTTTTGCCAGCACACGGGTATCGGTGAAATCGGCCACGTGACGCGTGGTCGCAAAGGGACTGCGGTCGATGCCCACCACCTCGTGGCGGGCGGCCAAGGCGCCAAAGATGGCGCGACCTACCCGGCCTGAACTTCCTGTCAGGAGAATCTTCACTGGAGAGCACATGTCAGCGCCCGGGAGCTACCGGGATACGTGGATTGTAGCGGGAAGACACCATGGCGCATGTCTTGAATGACACCGGTAGTGTGCATAGCAAGCCGGCCCCGCTGAACGGGGCCGGCCAACGCACGCATCATCAGAATCGGTAGTTCATACCGGTGTAGAAGAATCGCCCGACGTTATCGTACTGCGCGCTGCCCACGCCGGTGCCATAGAGATTGTACGGCGGCTCGCGGTCGAACACGTTGCGCACGCCAAGATACAGACTGAGGCGTTCGGTGGCGCCATACCCGACGCGTGCGTCGGTGAAGGTCATCCGCGACACCTTGATTGGATCCTGTAGATCCGGGTTGGTCGCGTACTGCTCGTTCGTCACCAGGATCTGGCTGTCGACATAGCGGGTACGCAGGCTCAGATCCCAGGCTCCGCGGGCATAGCCGATGGTGAGGATCCCCTTCCACCTCGGCGTGCCCAGCACGTTGCGCTCATCCACGACTTCGTCCGGGAAGCTCTGGAACGGGTAGCTCAGGAACTCCTTGAGGTAAGTCCCTTCCAGCTTCGTCGTCAGGCGCCCACCGAACACGTTCTCGAAGGCGTAGTCGATGCCGAAGTCGATACCTCGCGCCCGCAGCTTGGAGATGTTGAGCGGCAGGACTTCCAGCGAGGTAATCGCGCACGGATCGTCTGTGGCGCCGGCGATATCGCGGGTCATGCTGGCGCAGAACTCGTTGTCGATTCCGCCCACCGCGTCCACGCAACGATCGGCCAGCTGCTGGCCGCTGACGGAACTGATGGCGTCCTCGATCTGGATGTCCCAGTAGTCCACCGTGATGCCGAAGCCCGGTAGGGCGGCCGGCGTGAACACCGCGCCTACCGTGAAGGTCTTGCTGGTCTCTTCCGCCAGATCCGGGTTGCCACCGGACAGGCCGCGGCGCGTGGACGTGTCATTGGGTGTCCAGCCCATCGGCACGCCGAGTGCGCTGCAGTTGGCCTGGCGAACTGCCGGATCCGCGCCGCGCCCGATGTTGGCCGCAGAACACGGGTCGCTGATGGAGAAGAAGTTCACCGACTGCGGATCGTAGAGCTCGGAGATGTTTGGCGCGCGCACCGCGTTGGAGTAGGTACTGCGCAGACGCAGGGAGTCGTTGAACGTCCAATCCAACCCCGTCTTCCAGCTGACCGTGGTACCGACCGTCGTGTAGTCGGAGATGCGGCCCGCCAGGTCGAGATTGACGCTCTGCGCGAAGGGCAGGTCAGCCAGCAAAGGCATACTGATTTCCGCAAACGCCTCGCGGACCGAGTACTGGCCCCGCTGGTTCTGGATCGCATTCAGGAACGTCAGGTCGGCTTGCTGCAGCGGGTCAGTCGTCTGCTGGCTGGTTTCCTTGCGGAACTCGACACCGGAGGCAAAGCCCACGGAGCCGGCCGGCATCGCGAACAGTTCGCTCTTGGCGAGGTTGGCGGAGAAGACCTTCTGCGTCAGTTCGGTGCGGCTTGGGGTACGCGCATTGAACCACGCCGCCGCGCCCGGAGAGACCGCGCCTTCGCCGAAGATGCTGGTCGGGATGCAGCCTGCCAGCAGGTCTTCGCCGGTGACCGGATGCTCCGGGCCAGCGGTGCCATCGCGCGCGGCCCGGCACACGATGTTGCCGTTGTCGTCGAACACCGCATCGATCGAGGCATTGAAGCGGTCGGGCATCTGATTGTTCAGATTCGTCCGGGTTTCCACGGTGCGCCCGTAATTGGCGCTGGCCTCATACGACCAGTCCGAGCCGAACACCCCTTGGATGCCCGCCACGATGCGGCCGGTCCTGCGGGTGGTGTCTTCGCCGCGGAATCCGGCATCGGTGTTGTTGCGGCTGATGCGCAGACGCGTGAGCCCATTGGCATCCATGAACTGCCCCAGCTCGTCGCTGATATAGGCGTTGTCACGCGGAATCATGTACGTGCCGAATGATGGTCCAGACGTGGAGAACGCCTTGACCTTGTTCTGCGCCCACTTGCTTTCGACGAAGATCCGGTGGTTGTCGTTGAGGTCGAAACCGAAGTTGGCGTTGACTGCGCCGGTGCTGTTGCTCGGCTGCATCTGGCCGTACTGGTTCGGGTCCAGATTGTCGCAGTCGGAACAACCGGTACGCGTGGTGTCGACGATTCCATCGAAACGCTGCGGGCGCAGGCTGCCATCCGGATCGAACACATAGCGGTCATGGGTTGTAGCACTGCGACCGTCGAGATCGAGCACACCGCCAGCGGTGTAGCTGTACACGCTGGCGTTGCGGGCCAGGATGGTACGGGTCTGGGTTGGATCGTTCGGATCGGTCAGATAGCGCTGCGAGTCGCGGCTGAACGCGCGGTCCCGCAGGTACAGCGGATCCTGGTTGTTGAATGCCGCCGAGAAGACTAACTGGCCTCGGCCGTCCGCGAAGGTGCCGCCACTGACGACATTGACCGACCGCTCGTTGAAGTTGCCTTCCTCCGCGTGGCCGATCTGGGCATTCACGACGGTTCCGTCAAAGGACTTCTTGAGGATGAAGTTCACTACGCCGCTGACGGCGTCGGCGCCGTAGATGGCCGACGAACCGCCGGTGAGGATCTCAACACGCTCCACCAGCGCGGCCGGAATGGTGTTGATGTCCACGGCCGACGAGCCCGCGGCACTGGCAACGTGCCGGCGTCCATTGACCAGCACCAGGGTCCGATCCACGCCCAGGCCCCGCAGGTCCAGCAGGTTGAGGCCGGCGGTGCCGATGAACCGCGTCGAGTTGCCCATCGAGTAGGTCGTCGACATCTGCGGCAGCGCGTTGATCACATCGCCCAGCGTCACCGCACCGGTGGCCCGGATGTCTTCGGCGGTCAGCGTGCCGACCGGAGATGCCGACAGATAGTCCACGCGCGGAATGCGCGAGCCAGTCACCGTCACTGCATCAAGTCGTTTGATGTCGGCGCTTTCCTCCGTGGGCTGCCTTGCGTCCTGAGCCTGCGCCGTGGCCGCTGCTGCGACCATCAAGATGGTGCTGATGGCCGTAGCCAGTGTCCTCTTGTGCATCCTTGATTCCCTCTTGCGTCAAGTATGGCTAGCCGTCAACGATCCCGACCTCACGCGGAGGTAGCGGCAGGTGATCGGCCATCCAGAGTGGATCCAAACACCCGATGAACGATTTCAGCGGGACGCCTATGACGCACTCAGACGGGGAGTTCGGCTATCAGATAGTTCTCATCACAGAGCAGAAAATGACGCGAACCTGCTGCGAGAGGGGCAATTCGCTGAGCCCAGTGACCATGCTGGTGGTGCTCACGATCGCTACGCCGCTGATCTGCAATGCGAATTGGCCAAATTTTTCGTGAGCCACTAAAAAGGCGCCCCGGGGGCGCCTAAATATCTGATGCAATTGGTGGGCCGTGATGGATTCGAACCATCGACCAAAAGATTAAAAGTCTTCTGCTCTACCGACTGAGCTAACGGCCCATTGCATGCCCCGACTTCGCGCCGGGGGTGCGCATTCTAACCCATCTTGCGCCGCAGGCGTAGCCCGGCGGTCAGGCGTAGCGGGTCGGGTCGGCCACGCCGGCGTCGGCAAAACCCTGGGCGCGCAGGCGGCAGGCGTCGCAGTGGCCGCAGGCCGCGCCCGTGGCGTCGGCGTTGTAGCAGGACACGGTCAGGCCGAAGTCCACGCCCAGGCGCACGCCTTCACGCACGATGTCGGCCTTGCTCAGGAACTGCAGCGGGGCGTGTACCTGGATGCCCGCCCCTTCCACGCCCGCCTTGGTGGCCAGGTTGGCCAGGGTCTGGAAGGCGCTGATGAACTCGGGGCGGCAGTCCGGGTAGCCGGAATAGTCCACGGCGTTGACGCCGCAGAAGATGTCGTTGGCGCCCAGCACTTCAGCCCAGCCCAGCGCGACCGACAACATGATGGTGTTGCGCGCCGGCACGTAGGTGACCGGGATGCCCTCGCCGCCCGCTTCGGGCACGTCGATGTCGTCGGTCAGCGCCGAACCGCCGATGCTGCGCAGGTCGACGTTCACGGTCTTGTGCGCGACCACGCCCAGGGCCTTGGCCACGGCGGCGGCGGCATCCAGTTCGGAGGTGTGGCGCTGGCCGTAGCGCACGCTCAGCGCATGCACGGCATAGCCCTGCTCACGAGCCATGGCGACGACGGCGGCGGAATCCATGCCGCCGGACAGGAGGACAACTGCGTTCTTCATCAGGGTGTTTCCGGTGGGTTGCGGGAAAGCCAGCACGCTGTCCCGCGCCGGTGCATCAAGGGGCGTCGATCGGGCTCATCGCCCAGGCTCGTCGTCCCAGAGAATCTTGTGGAGTTGCATCTGGAAGCGTACCGGCAGGCGGTCTTCCACGATCCAGTCGGCCAGCTCGCGCGGGCTCACCTGCCCCTTGCTGGGCGAGAACAGCACCATGGAACGCTCGTTCAAGCGGTGCTCGCGGACCATGCCGCGCGCCCAGTCGTAATCCTCGCGGCTGCACAGCACGAACTTGATCTGGTCGCGGCGGGTCAGCAGCGGCAGGTTTTCCAGGCGGTTGCGCGCCATTTCGCCAGAACCGGGGGTCTTGAGGTCGACCACGCGCGAGACGCGCGGGTCCACGCCGCTCACATCGAGCGCGCCGGAGGTTTCCAGCGAGACGTCCAGACCGGCCGCGCACAGCTTTTCCAGCAGCACCAGGCAACGCTTCTGGGCCAGCGGCTCGCCGCCGGTCACGCAGACGTGGTGCACGCCCTGGGCCAGCACCTCGCGCACGATCTCGTCGATGTCCCACCAGGTGCCGCCGTGGAAGGCGTAGGCGGTGTCGCAGTAGGTGCAGCGCAACGGGCAGCCGGTCAGGCGCACGAACACGGTCGGCCAGCCAGCGGCATCGGCCTCGCCCTGCAGGGAGGTGAAGATCTCGGTGATCTTCAGCCGTGGCAGGGGCGACTGCACGATCTCGCTGGGGAGCGCGGCGGCGGCGGACAGGGGGGTGGTCATCGTGGGCGTCTGGGAATGCGGTTACGGAAACGAGAGCAGCCAGGCAGGGCCTGGCTCTACGGTGCCCGACACAGTCGGGCCAACCTCTGATTATACCGGCCTTGGCCGGTCGGGGCCTCAGCGGATCTGCTGACCGAGGCGGATGGCCTGCAGACGGTCCTGCGCGGTGCGCGCGGCGTCGGAGCCGGGATAGGTGTTGACGACCTGCTCCAGGGTGGCCTGGGCTTCATCGATCCTGCCTTCGCCGTACTGGGAAAGGCCGATCTTCAACAGGCCACCAGAGGCCTTGTCGTGGGTCGGGTAACGCGCGATGAGGTCGCGGAACTGCGCCTCGGCGAGCGGGAAATTGCGGGTGGCGTAGTAGCTTTCACCCAGCCAGTACAGCGCGTTGGGGGTGTAGACGCCATTGGGATAGAGCTCAAGGAAGCTCAGGAACAGCTGGGCCGAGTCGTCGTACTTGCCGGCCTTGAGCGAATCAAAGGCCACGTTGTACGCGGTGCGCTCATCGCCACTGGCGGCAAGGCTGCCCGGGTCGCCGTGCACGGAGGGCGGCCGCTCGGTGGCGGCCACTGCCGGTGCGGCGGGCTTGGGGGCAACGGCCGGGGCATTCGCGGCCGGAGCGGCCGGAAGGATCGGAGCCGAGCCGCCTTCAATACGGTTCAGACGCCCGTCCAGGTCCAGGTACTGGTCCTGCGAGGTCTGCTTGAGCTGGGCGTTTTCGTTCTGGAGCTGCTCAACCGTGCTCTGCAGCTGCTGGATCTGCTGCCGAAGCTGGTTGACCTGGTTCAACAGGTCCTGGTTGGAGCTGTTGTTGTAGGCCTGCTGCTCGAGCGCGCCAACGCGGTCGGCCAGGCTCTGCCGCTGGGCCTGCGCCGGTGCGGCAGCCACGAGGGCTGCCGCAACGACCAGCATCAGGGTTTTGATGCCGATGCGCATGGATTACTGCGCGGTGTAGACGATTTCGACGCGACGGTTCTGCGACCAGCAGCCTTCGTTCGACTCGGTGCAGGTCGGACGCTCTTCACCGTAGGACACCACGGTGATCTGGCTGCCCGAAGCGCCGTTGGCCTGCAGCGCCGAGGACACGGCGTTTGCACGACGCTCGCCCAGGGCCTGGTTGTACGCGCGCGAACCGCGTTCGTCGGTGTGGCCCTGCAGGGTCATGCGGGCCGACGGACGGTCACGCAGGTACTTGGCGTGGCAGTTCATCTGGGCCTGGAATTCCGGCCTGATGACGTCCTGGTCCAGGTCGAAGAACACAACGCGCTGGCGCAGGCAGGCGTCGGTGTCCAGGTCGCCCGGGCCGTACAGGCCGGAGGTGGTCGGACCGGTCGGCTGGGTGGTGCTGCCGGTGTCGACCGGAGCCTCCGGCACTTCCTTCACCTTCTTGGAGCAGCCGGCCAGGACGGCCATGGAAAGCAGGGAGACAAGCAAAACGCGGGAGGTCTTGTTCATGTAGTTACCTTTGAGGCTCCTAAAGCCGGATGTAGGGATGAATACGTGCGGATCTTAACACTCTGTTAGCGCTTTGTACGGTATGGCGACCAAGAAGGTTCGCGAACATCCCCGTCGGCCAGGACCAGCCGCTGGCGCACGCGCGCATCGGCCGATACGGCATACAACACCCCACGACCACCCTCGCGGGCGGCGTACAGCACCATGCTGGCGTTGGGCGCAAAAGTGGGCGATTCGTCCAGCGAACCGGGCGACAGCGTGCTCCAGCGCGGGGAGCCCAGGCTGCTGTCCATCATCGCGATCTTGTAGGTGTTGCCGCTGCCCTGCGCCACGACCAGCTTCTTGCCGTCATAGGACATGCTCGGCGTGGCGTTGTAGTTGCCCTGGAAGGTCACGCGCGAGGCGCTGCCGCCGCTGGAGGAGACCTGATAGATCTGCGGGCGGCCGCCACGGTCGGAGGTGAAGTAGACGTTGGAACCGTCTGCACTCCAGGTCGGCTCGGTATCGATGGCGAAGTGGTTGGTGAGCTGGGTGAGCTGCTTGCTGCCCAGGTCCATCACGTAGATTTCCGGGTTGCCGCTGCGCGACAGCGACAGGGCCAGGCGGCGGCCATCCGGGGAGAACGAGGGGGCGCTGTTGATGCCGCGGAAGCTGGTGACCAGCTCACGGGCGCCGGTGGCGATGTTCTGGATGTAGATCGCCGAGTTGCCGCGCTCGAAGCTGACGTAGGCCAGGCGGTTGCCGTCCGGGCTCCACGACGGGGACAGCAGCGGTTCGGCAGAACGCACGATGGTCTGCGGGTTGAAGCCGTCCGAATCGGCCACCATCAGCGCGTAGCGCATGGCATCGCCCTTGCCGCTGGCGGTGACATAGGCGATGCGGGTCCAGAACGCGCCGCGCACGCCAGTGATCTTTTCGTAGATGGCGTCGGCCATCTGGTGGGCTACATCGCGCATGGCATTGCCACGGGCGGTCATCGCCAGGCCCAGCAGGCGCTCGCCCTTGGGCACGTCATACAGCTCGTACTCGACGCGGTAGGCGCCGGCACCGGCGTCCATGACCCGGCCCACCACGATGTAGTTCTGCTTCAGCGCGCGCCAGGTGGCGAACTGGATTTCGCTGCCGCGGGTGGGCTTTTCGACGATCTGCGCTTCGGGAAGGGTGCGGAACTGGCCGGAACGCTCCAGGTCGGCGCGTACCACCTGGGCCACGTCGGTCTGCGGGGCCGCGGCCGAACCCTGATAGGGCATGGGCACCACGGTGATGGGCAGCGCGGAGGCGTTGCCGCCGATGATGTCGATATCCAGGCCCCTCTGCTGCGCGACGGCGGCAAAAGGCAGCAACAACAAAGCCGCGAACACGGCAAACCAGCGAGGCATCTTCTTCATGGGCGCTCTATAGGGGGAAAACCAGAACGAGGGATAACAGCAGTGCGGTGAACAGTTTCGCAATCATGAACCAACCGGGTGTGAAATCCGAGTGGTCGCGCCCCGAAAAATCACGGTTCATTAACGGAACGGGGGCTGCCCGGCCGCCCGGGATCAGTTGTCCTGGGCGGTAAAGGTGAAATTGAGCTGGCGGGCGAACACGGTCTCGAAGCCGCGGTACGGCAGCGGCTGGGCGTTGAGCACGGCCGCTTCGATCGAGCGTCGGCCGGCCTCGTCGAACGGGCAGTCCGGGCTCACCTTGGCCGAGCTCACGTTGCCGCCGGGCAGCTGCACGATCTCGATCCTGCAACGTTGCCCGAACGGCACGTTGTCCGGGCGGGTCCACGAGGCCAGCACCTTCTGCTGGATCGCCGCGGCGTACTTGGCGCGCAGGTCGTCGCTGGTGCCGCCGCCACCGGCGGCCGGCTGGGCGGCGCCGCTGGAACCGGCGGTAGACTGCCCGGCTGCCGCGCGGGCGGCGGCCAGCTGGCGCAGCTTCTGCTCGGCCAGCTTGGCTTCCTTCTCAGCTGCCTCGCGGCGGCTGCGGATCTCGGCGATCTTCTTCTGGCGCTCGGCTTCTGCCTTGGTGTCGTTGGCCATCTGTTCCTGCTCGGCCAGCTTCTTTTTCTGCTCAGCCTCTTCCTGCTGCTTGGCCAGGCGAAGCTTCTGCTCGGCTTCTTCCACGCGCTTGCGTTCGGTCAGGTCGATCTGTTCCTGGCGGCGCTTGGCTTCCTGTTCCTGCTTGGCCTTCTCGGCCGAGATCGACATCGCGTTGACCGCGGCCTGGTCGACCGTGTCGGGCTGGGCGATGCGCTCCTGCGCGTTCTGCTGCTGCGGGGTGGGCGCGTCCTGCGGGCGTGGCTCAGGCAGCGGCTGCGGCGGCGGCACGGTGTCTTCTTCCACCGGGATCGGCTCGGCAACCGGCTCGGGCAGGTCGGGCAGCTTTTCCGAGGCGCGCAGCGCCTGGCGTGCGGCGGCGGCTTCAGAGGCCGACAGCTGCAGGCTGGCCTCAATGGCCGGATCGCCGGCGGCCGCTTCGGTGCTGCGCTGGGGCGACCACAGCCAGGCGGCGATGAACACCAGCGCGAGCAGCACGTGGACCAGGATCGCCAGGGCGATCGGCAGGCCCCACCCGCCTTCCGGCTGGCGCTGCGGTGGCAGGGCTTCAGCGTGCATCGGTCGCCAGGCCCACCTTTTCCACGTTGGCGCGCTTGATCACGTCCATGGCCGCAACCACCTTTTCATAGGCCACGGCCTTGTCGGCGGCCACGATCACGCGCAGGTTTTTGTCCTGTGCGGCGAGTGCGCCAAGCCGTGCCTGCAGCTGGCCGGCGTCCATCGGGGCCGGTTCCTTGGCGTCTGGCAGTTTCAGGCTGAGCTGGCCGTCCAGGCGCACCGAGACGATCACCGGATCCTGCTTGCTCTCGAGGGCCTTGGCCTGCGAACTGGGCAGGTCCACTTCAAAGCTCAGGGTGAGCAGCGGCGCGGTGACCATGAAAATGATCAGCAACACCAGCATGACGTCGATGTACGGCACGACGTTGATTTCGGATTTGAGCTTGCGGCGCTTGCGGCGGCCGATGGCAGCGGTCATGGCAGGATCCTTGTGCTGGGCGCTTACTCGTCGCCCGCGGACTGGCGCTGCAGGATCGAGCTGAACTCTTCGGCGAAGGTCTCGAAGCGGACCGAGATGCGCTCGACGCGGGTGGTGAAGCGGTTGTAGGCCCACACCGCCGGGATCGCCACGAACAGGCCGATGGCGGTGGCAAACAGCGCTTCGGAGATACCCGGCGCCACCGAGGCGATACCGGCCTGCTCACCGCTGTTGATCATGTCGTGCATGGTCACCATGATGCCGAACACGGTGCCGACCAGGCCCACGTAGGGCGCGGTCGAACCGATGTTGGCCAACAGCTCCAGGCTGCGTTCCATCTGGTCCACTTCACGGGTGAAGGTGGTGCGCATGGCGCGCTGGGCGCCTTCAAGCTGGGCGCGGCCATCCAGGCGGCGCTTGTCGCGCAGGCGGGTGAACTCGCGGAAGCCGGCTTCGAAGATCGCTTCCAGCCCGCCCACCTTGCGGTTGCGGTCGGTGGCGGCGCTGTACAGCTTGCCCAGGTCGGCGCCGGACCAGAAGCGGCTTTCGAACTCGTCGGCTTCGCGGTTGGCCGCGTTGAACACGCGTGCCTTGCGGAAGATGATCACCCAGCTGATGAACGAACCGGCCAGCAGCAGCAGCACGATGATCTTCACCGGCAGGCTGGCCTTGATCATCAGGTCCAGGTAATTGATGCCACCGCCATGCGCGGCTTGGGCGACGGCCTGCGACGCGGCGCTGGTGACTTCCTGCGGCAGCGCTTCGACCACCGTGGCCTGCAGGGCCAGGAGCATTGCGATCATCCGTTGTTCCTCAATATGCGGCTATTTGAATTGCGTGGGTGTTCAACGCGGCATGGAGAACATCGTCCATGCCGCGCGGCTTGAATGTGGCAGCGTCCAGTGCCGCGATCCTGACCTGCGCGGTCAGCAGCGTTTCATCGCCGCGACACACCGCCTGGTCGAACACCATGCTGGCGCGCTTGCACTGCACCAGCGTGGCGGTCACTTCCAGCGCGTCGTCCAGCCGCGCCGGCTTGAGGAACTCCATGGTCATCGACCGGACCGCGAACACCAGGCCATGCTCGGTGCGGGTGCGTTCCTGGCCGTAGCCCAGGGCCCGCATCCATTCGGTGCGCGCCCGTTCCATGAAGGCCACGTAGCGGGCGTGGTAGACCACCCCGCCAGCGTCGGTATCTTCCCAATATATGCGTGTCGGCCAACTGAACCGCGGGTCAACCGACATCGGGGACCTCCGCGAACAGGTCGGCGGGCGGGTTCTTCGGCTTCAACCCCAGGTGGCGGTAGGCCTTGTGGGTGGCCATGCGGCCGCGCGCGGTGCGCACCAGGAAGCCCTGCTGGATCAGGTAGGGTTCGACCACGTCTTCGAGCGTGCCGCGCTCCTCGGACAGCGCCGCCGCCATCGATTCCACGCCCACCGGGCCGCCGTCGAAGAAATCGACCAGGGTGCGCAGCATGCGCCGATCGAGCTCGTCGAAGCCTTCCGGGTCGACCTTGAGCATCTGCATGGCAGCCTGCGCAACCTCCAGGTCGATATGGCCGGCGGCCTTGACCTGGGCGTAGTCGCGCACCCGGCGCAACAGCCGGTTGGCGATACGGGGGGTACCGCGCGAGCGCCGTGCGATCTCGGCTGCGCCATCGGCGGTGCAGTCGATGCCGAGTATGGCCGCCGAGCGCCTGACGATCTTCGTCAGCTCTTCGGGGGTATAGAACTCAAGCCGGTGCACGATGCCGAAGCGGTCGCGCAGTGGCGCGGTCAGCAGGCCGGCCCGGGTGGTGGCACCAATCAGGGTGAACGGCGGCAGGTCGATCTTGATCGAGCGGGCCGCAGGGCCTTCGCCGATCATGATGTCGATCTGGAAATCTTCCATCGCCGGGTACAGCACTTCTTCCACCACCGGCGACAGGCGGTGGATCTCATCGATGAACAGCACATCGTGCGGCTGCAGGTTGGTGAGCAGCGCGGCCAGGTCGCCGGCCTTTTCGATCACCGGCCCGGAGGTCACCCGCAGCGCCACGCCCAGCTCGTTGGCGATCACGTGGCTCAGGGTGGTCTTGCCCAGGCCGGGCGGCCCGAAGATCAGCACATGGTCCAGCGCATCGCCACGGGCCTTGGCCGCTTCGATGTAGATCGACAGCTGCTCGCGCACGGGCGCCTGGCCAAGATAATCGGCCATGCGCTTGGGGCGGATGCTGGCGTCGGTGGTGTCATCCTCGCGGGTGGCACCGGCGCCGATGATGCGGTCGTCGGTCATATCCGGATTATGCGGCAACAGCGCTCGTTTCGGGGTTATGCGAGGGCCGGCCAACGGCCGGCGCTACCACGCCACGGTGAAAATGCCCCGTTCTGATGGTGAACGCGTCGCCACGCGCCCGGTCAACGATTCGCCGACCGCATCGGTAGCGCCGGCCGTTGGCCGGCCCATGCGATGTCAGATCTCCACCTGGGCGCCCAGCTCCACGAGCCTGTTCCCCGGAATCCGGAAGAACCCGGTCGCCGGCGCGGCGTTCCGATGCATCAGCGCGAACAGCTTGTCGCGCCAGATCGGCATCCCGCGGTTGGCGGTGGCCACGATGGTTTCGCGGCTGGCGAAGAAGGTGGTGTCCATCGGGTCGAAGTAGATCCCGCCGTGGTCGCACGAGCGCATCAGCGCCAGCGGCACGTCCGGGGTTTCCATGAAGCCGAAGCGGACGAACACGCGGTAGAACTCATCGCCCACCGATTCGATCTTCAGGCGCTTGCCTTCCATCGCGTATGGCATGGGCAGGGTTTCCACGTGCAGGAACACGTTGCGCTCGTGCAGCACCTTGTTGTGCTTGAGGTTGTGCATCAGCGCGTGCGGGGCCACCGAGGGGTCGGCCGTGAGGAACACCGCCGTGCCCGGCACCCGTACCGGCGGGGCCAGCATCAGCCCGGGCAGGAAGGTATCCAGGCGGATGCCGTCCTTGCGGATCTCATCGCGCAGCAGCTCGCGGCCACGCCGCCAGGTGCGCATCATGGTGAACAGCACGATGCCCAGCACCACCGGGAACCAGGCACCCTGCAGCAGTTTGGCGCCGTTGGCGATCACAAAGCCCAGGTCGATGATGAAGAACACCACGCACAGCGGGATGATCCAGTAGCGCGAGGTCGGCCACAGCGCGCGCGCCACCAGCGCCAGCAGCAGGGTATCGATGAGCATGGTCGCCGACACCGAGATGCCGTAGGCCACCGCCAGGTTGGAGGAGCTGCGGAAGGCCAGCACCAGCCCGATCACCATTACCGCGATGCCCCAGTTGATGCCGGGGATGTAGATCTGGCCGATGGTGTCGTGCGAGGTATGGGTGATGCGCATGCGTGGGATGTAGCCCAGCTGCATGGCCTGGCGCGAGACCGAGAACGCGCCGGTGATCACCGACTGCGAGGCGATCACCGCGGCCATGGTGGCCAGGATGATCATCGGGTACAGCGCCCACTCCGGCACCGCTTCAAAGAACGGGTTCCTGACCGCTTCGGGATTGTTGAGCACCAGCGCGCCCTGCCCCAGGTAGTTCAGCACCAGGCACGGCAGCACGAAGAAGTACCAGGCGTGGCGGATCGGCTTGGCGCCGAAGTGGCCCATGTCCGCGTACAGCGCCTCGCCGCCGGTTACCGCCAGCACCACCGCGCCAAGGATGAAGATGCCGTGCCAACCGTGCTCGAGGAAGAAGCGCAGCGCCCACATCGGGTTGAAGGCCTTGAGCACTTCGGGGGAGTCGACGATGTTCCAGATGCCGATCGCAGCCAGCGAAATGAACCAGATCGAGGTGATCGGCCCGAACAGCTTGCCGATCTTCTCGGTGCCGAAGCGCTGCACGGCAAACACCGCCAGCAGCACGATCACGGTGATCGGCACGATGAAGGCATGCAGGCCGGGGGCGGCCACCTCCAGGCCTTCGACCGCGCCCAGCACCGAAATGGCCGGGGTGATCACCCCGTCGCCGAAGAACAGCGAAGCACCGAAGATGCCCAGGATGCCCACCACGTAGGCCGAGCGCGAACCGTGGCGCAGGGTGCGCTGGGTCAGTGCCATCAGCGCCATGATGCCGCCCTCGCCGTCGTTGTCGGCGCGCATGATGATGGTGACGTACTTCAGCGTCACCACGATGTTCAACGCCCAGAACGCCAGCGACAGCACGCCCAGTACGGTGTCGTGGTCGCTGTTGAGGCCGTAGTGCGGCGAGAACGCTTCCTTCAGCGTGTACAGCGGGCTGGTGCCGATGTCGCCGAACACCACGCCGATGGCGCCGACGATCAACGCCAGGCCGCTGGCGGCCGGCGCATGGCCGTGCCCGTGGTGGCCGCTGTCGTGCTGGGTGGAAGAGGTGGACATGGAACTCCGGGAAGGCGTCGGTCGGTAAGGGAGAAGGCCGCCGCGCTCAGCGCAGCGCGGCCTGCAGGGCCCTGCGGATCACGGTGGCGACATCATCGCCGTCGGTGTTGGCATCGCGCGCCATGCGCGCGGCCTCGGCCGGCTTGTAGCCCAGCTGCTGCAGGGCCACGGTGGCTTCGGACACCGGGTCGGTGGCCGGTGCCGCACCCGCAATCGGCGCACCGCCACCGCCAAAGGTGGCCGCGCGGTCGCGCAGCTCCAGCACCATGCGCTCGGCGGTCTTCTTGCCGATACCCGGAATGCGGGTCAGCGCGGTGATGTCGCCGGCCTGCACCATCCGCGCGAACTCATCCACGCTCACCCCGGACAACACCGCCAGCGCGATCTTCGCGCCGATCCCGCTGACCTTCTGCACATCGCGGAACAACCGGCGCTCGCCCTCGCGCAGGAAGCCGTACAGCGACACGCTGTCTTCCTTCTGCGCGTAGTGGGTGAACAGGGTGACCTCGCGGCCCAGTTCGGGCAGGTCGTAGAAGGTGCTCATCGGCGCCTCCAGCTCGTAGCCGACGCCGTTGACGTCGATCAGCAGCCACGGGGGTGCCTTGTACGCCACGATCCCACGCAGACGACCAATCATGCAGATGTCCTCATTTCCGGCTCCAGGCCTGGCGCACATTGACGCCCAGGCGCTGCGCCGTTGCCCTTACATGGGCGTGGGTGATGGCCACGGCCAACGCATCGGCGGCGTCGGCCTGCAGCCTGGTTTTCAGGTTGAGCATAAGCCCGACCATGTGTTGGACCTGTTGCTTCTCTGCCCCACCCCGCCCCACCACGGCCAGCTTGATCTCGCTGGCCGCGTACTCGTGCACCGGCAGGTCGCGCATGACCACCGCCGAAATGGCCGCGCCGCGCGCCTGGCCCAGCTTCAACGCCGAATCCGGGTTGCGCGCCATGAACACCTTCTCGATGGCCACTTCGTGCGGGCGGTATTCCTCCACCAGCGCGTTGAGGCCCAGCACCAGCAGCTTCATGCGCTGCGGGAAATCGTCCGCGCCCAGCAGCACCAGCGGCAGGTGGTGCACGTGCAGCACCTTGCCGGTGGGGTCCACGTCGATGATGCCCACCCCGGTGCGCTGGGAACCAGGGTCGATGCCGAGGATGCGGATCATGCCGGCGGGCACGTGCGGAAGCGATGGCAGGGAGTGTCGGGAGTCATCATGGTCCGCATTGTCCACCCCCGACGTCGCACTTGGCGAGACGGGGGCAGAAACGTCAGGCGTAGGCGTCCGCGCCGAGGTCGGCGTTGGAGAACACGTCCTGCACATCGTCCAGGTCTTCGAGCATGTCCAGCAGCTTCTTGACCTGCAGGGCGGTGTCGCCCTCGACCTTGATGTCGTTGTCGGCACGGAAAGTGAGCTCGGCGTGGTCCGGCTTCAGCCCGCCCGCTTCCAGCGCATCCTTGACCGCGTGGTACATGTCGGCGGCGGTCAGCACGTCGATGGCACCATCTTCCGGATAGACCACGATGTCGTCCGCGCCGGCCTCGATGGCCGCCTCGGTCACCGCATCTTCGTTGGCGCCGCTGGCAAAGTGCAGCACGCCCATGCGCTTGAACATGAAGGCGACCGAGCCTTCGGTGCCCATGTTGCCGCCGCACTTGCTGAACGCATGGCGGACATCGGCCACGGTGCGCACGCGGTTGTCGGTCAGGCAGTCCACGATCACGGCCACGCCACCGGGGGCATAGCCCTCGTAGCGGATCTCTTCGTATTCAACGCCTTCCAGCTCGCCGGTGGCCTTCCTGATGGCCCGTTCGATCACGTCCTTGGACATGTTCGAGGCCAGGCCCTTGTCCATGGCCACGCGCAGGCGCGGATTGTTGTTGGGGTCGCCTCCACCGCCGCGCGCGGCTACGCCGATCTCACGGATGATCTTGGTGAAAATCTTGCCGCGCTTCGCGTCAGACGCGTTTTTGCGGTTTTCGATGGAAGGGCCTCTACCCATGGGTGTTTCCGTGCTTGCGTCAGGAACAGGGCGCGGATTCTACCTGATCGGCCGCCGTCACCGTGTCAGCGGGGCTCAGGCGGCGTGCGCGGTGCGGCCCGGACGGAAGCAGCCATCGCGCAGGAAGGCGGCGGTCTGGCGGGCCGCGTCGAGGGAAAACACCAGCCCGCTGTGGCTGGCGGCCACCACACAGTGGTCGGCCAGGCCCGGCAGGCGGGTTTCATCCAGCGCCACCGTGCCGTCCGAGAAATCACCGATCGCCCCGAGCAGGCTGCCCAGCCCATGCGGCACCGAACCGGCGATCAGCCCCACCTGCGCCCTGCCCTCCCAGGCCGGCAGGCCATCAAGCAGCAGTTCGCTGCTGCGGCCCAGCGCCAGCGACCAACCGTGGTCGGCCAGCGAACGGGCGGTGCCGCTGCCGCGCAGCGGCGAGCCCAGGCAGACCACCCGCGACACCGGCAGATCCGGCTGGCGGCGCAGCGCCTCCAGCGCCACCAGACCGCCCAGGCTGTGCCCGACCAGCGCCACCGGGCCGCTGTTGCGCAGGCGCTGCAGCAATTGCGGCACGGCCACGTCCGGGCCACCGAACACGCTGGAATAGCCGAAGGTATCCACACTGAAGCCACGCGCGCGCAGGCGCCAGGCCAGTGGGCCAACCCAGGCGCGGGCGTTCCAGATGCCGTGCAGCAGCAAAACGGGGGGATTCATGGGCGCAGCGTAGCCGGTGCGGAACCGTTCCAACGGGGAAACACGGTTCTATTAGACAAATGGACCGGGGAACGGCGGGTGAAGCCGGGCCCCGCCAGGAAACGGGCCGCGCAGGCCGTTCAGCTTGACCGCGGCGGGCGGCGCAGGATGTATTCCAAGTCGCGCACCTGGCCCACCGGGAACTCGTAGGTCCCCACTTTGCTGAACCCGTAGCGGGCATAGAAGCGCTGGGCGCCGAAGTTCTCCGACCACACCCCCAGCCACAGGGTGCGCGGACCGTTGCGCTCCAGCCAGGTCAATGCCGTTTCCAGCAGGCGGCTGCCCCAGCCGCAGCTCTGCTGTTCCTTGATCAGGTACAGGCGCTTGAGTTCGCCATCACCCGGTTGCACGTCCGGGTGCGGCAGGCCGCACGGGCCGGCGGCGGCATGGCCCACGGCCACCCCGTCCAGCTCCAGCAGCCACACCGCGTAATCGGGGTGGGACAGGATCACGCGCTGGCGGTCCACCGCGTAGGCCTCGTCCAGGAAGTCCTGCAGGTCCCGGGCCGGGTACAGATGGCCGAAGGTTTCCACGAAGGTACGGGTGGCCAGCACCGACAGGGTCGGTGCGTCCTCGGGGCCGGCGCGGCGGATGGTGTACATGGACCGGTGCAGGGCAGGCCTCAGGCCTGCGTCCCCTTGGCGGCGTCTTCCTCTTCGCCGTCTTCTTCGTCCTCTTCCTCGTACTCCTCCTCGTCCTCTTCTTCCTCGCCCTCTTCGTATTCCTCGTCGTCGCCCTCTTCCTCTTCGTCGTCCTCGTAATCCTCGACGCCGAAGTCCTCACCGTCCCAGCGGCCTTCGCCATCGGCCACGAAGGTCAGCGCCATGGCGGCGGGGTTGGTCCCCACGCGCACAAGCCAGCCACCGAACACCCGGGCGCGTTCGGTCACCAGGTTGGCATCGGCGCCTTCATTGCCCAGCTTTTCCCATTCCAATACGAACGCGTACTCGGTCATTGCCTGGATCTCCTGGACGATGTGATGGTGAGGGGGCCGGCCAACGGCCGGCGCTACCGGGATGGTGCGATCGGTTGATCGCAGGATCAGCTCTTCCGCGGGCGGACCTGGATGTGCACTTCGGCCAGCTGCTCGTCCGGGATCGGCGACGGGGCGCCGGTCATCAGGCACTGCGCACCGGTGGTCTTCGGGAACGGGATCACGTCGCGGATCGACTCGGTCCCGGCCATCAGCGCGGCAATGCGGTCGATACCGAAGGCGATGCCACCGTGCGGCGGCGCGCCGAAACGCAGCGCGTCGAGCAGGAAGCCGAACTTGGCCTCGGCTTCTTCGGCACCGATGCCCAGCAGTTCAAACACCGTGCTCTGCATGTCCGAACGGTGGATTCGGATCGAACCGCCGCCGATCTCGTTGCCGTTGAGCACCATGTCGTAGCCGCGCGACACAGCGGTCCTGGCATTGGCGCGCAGGTCGGCGATGTCGTCCACCGCCGGGGCGGTGAAGGGGTGGTGCAGGGCCACGTAGCGCTGGGCTTCGTCGTCGTATTCGAACATCGGGAAGTCGGTGACCCACAGCGGCGCCCAGCCGGCGGCCACCAGGGAGAAGTCCTTGCCGGCCTTCAGGCGCAGCGCGCCCATGAAGTCGGACACCTTGTTGTAGCCACCGGCGCCGAAGAACACGATGTCGCCGTTGCCGGCGCCGACGTGCGCGACCAGCGCGGCGAACGCGTCTTCGCTGAAGAATTTGGCGATCGGCGAGCTGACTTCGCCGTTCCCGGCGATCTTGATGTAGGCCAGGCCCTTGGCGCCGTATTTGGCAGCGTGCGCGGCATACTCATCGATCTGCTTGCGCGACAGGCTGGCACCGCCGGGGATGCGCAGCGCGGCCACGCGGCCGTCCGGGTCGGCAGCGGCGCTGGTGAACACCGGGAATTCGCTGGTTCTGACCAGCTCGGCCACGTCGACCAGTTCCAGTGCGATGCGCAGGTCCGGCTTGTCCGAACCAAAGCGACGCATCGCCTCGGCCCAGGTCATGCGCGGGAAGCTGGCGGCCAGCTCCACGTCGACCACTTCCTTGAAAATGGCGCGGATCATGCCTTCCACGTAGTCCTGCACGTCGCGCTCGCGCACGAAGGCGAACTCCATGTCCAGCTGGGTGAATTCCAGCTGGCGGTCGGCACGCAGGGCCTCGTCGCGGAAGCAGCGCGCGATCTGGTAGTAGCGGTCGAAGCCGGCCACCATCAGGATCTGCTTGAACAGCTGCGGCGACTGCGGCAGGGCGTAGAACTCGCCCGGGTGCATGCGCGCCGGTACCAGGAAGTCGCGTGCACCTTCCGGGGTGGCCTTGGTGAGGATCGGGGTTTCGATGTCCTGGAAGCCGTCGCCATCGAGGTGGCGGCGCAGCGCCTGCACCAGCTTGATGCGGGTACGCTGCATGCGCTGCATTTCCGGGCGGCGCAGGTCCAGATAACGATACTTCAGGCGGGTTTCTTCGCCCGGGTTCTCGTGGGCGTGGAACGGCAGCGGCTCGGCCTTGTTGAGCACGGTGATGCGGGTGGCGACGATCTCGACCTGGCCGGTGCGGATCTTGTCGTTCACCGCATGGCGCTTGCGCACCACGCCTTCCACCTGCAGCACGTCCTCGTAACCGAGGCTGGCGGCGACCTTGAACACTTCTGCGTTTTCAGGCTCCACCGTCACCTGCACGATGCCCTCATGATCGCGAAGATCGATGAAGCACACGCCGCCCAGGTTGCGGGCAACGTCGGTCCAGCCGGCGAGGGTGACAGTCTGGCCAATCAGGGTCTCGTCGACCAGGCCGCAGAAGTGGGTACGCATGGGGGTAAAGCTCCGCAGGAGATTGCCGGCACCAGGCGGCACCGATCAGCCCGTTATTCTGCGGCCGGCGGCCCGATCGGGCAAATCCGGACGGTCACACCGGCTTAATCCGGCCCGGACCTATAGTCCGCGCACCACCATGCGCAAGGGGATTTGCCATGAACCGTCTCGCCGTCGCCTGCATTACCTTCGTTCTGGCGTGCAGCGCCCCCGCCCTGCACGCCCAGGTCAATGCCCGGGCCTACGCCCCGGAAAACCTCCGCACCCTGTCGGTGCAGGACCAGCAGCGGGTCATTTCCCAGGAATACGCCGAGCAATCCGGGGGCCGGCGCATTCCCGATGACCAGATGCAGTTCTACCTGGCCCAGGTCCACGGCTCGTCCTGGGGCTTTTCCCGGATCAAGCAGGACATCGCCACCTCGCTGGGCGGCTCCGGCGGCGGCTGGAACCCCGGCGGCGGCAACAACGGGGTGGTCCGCTGCGAAAGCAACGACAACCGCCAGCGGGTCTGCACCACCGGCTGGCGCAGCGCGCGCCTGTCCCGGCAGATCTCCGGCACCCGCTGCGTGGAAGGCAGCAACTGGGGCTCGCGCAATGGCCAGGTCTGGGTCAGCGGCGGCTGCCGGGCCGAATTCGTCGAAGGCCGTGGCGGCGGCGGGGGCCCCGGTACCGGCGGCCCCGGCAACACCATCCGCTGCGAAAGCAAGGACAACCGCGAGCGCAGCTGCCCCACCCCATGGCGCAATGCCGCCCTGGTGCGGCAGATTTCCGGCTCGGCCTGCGTGCAGAACCAGACCTGGGGCATGCGCGGCAATACGATCTGGGTCACCCGCGGCTGCCGCGGCGAGTTCGCCGAATCGCGCGGCAACTGGGGCGGTGGCGGTGGCGGCAGCAATTACAGCGTGACCTGCAGCAGCAATGGCAACCGCCAGCAGACCTGCGCCTGGGATTCGCGCCAGGGCCGGCCGGTGCTGCTGCAGCAGCTGTCGGGTAGTGCCTGCGTGGAGAACCGCAGTTGGGGCTACCGGCCCAGCATGGTGTGGGTCAGCAATGGGTGCCGGGCGAGGTTCGGCGCGCGTTGAAGGAACGGCGGCCCGACCAACGGTCGGGCCCTGCCGGATCCCGGCGATTGCCGATTGGCGATTGGATCGTAGAGCCACGCCGTGCGTGGCTTCGCGGCGCCCGAACGAAGGGCAGCCACGCAGGGCGTGGCTCTACAGGGCAGGTGGCGCCTCTGCGCCCCACGGGGCCGGCGGCAACGCCACCGGGTGCGCAAGGTCGAACACGACCTGGAACTTTCGTCCTCCCGGGCGGGTGAGCTCGTACACGAACGTCTTGTCGGGCTCGACTTCCATCGCCCACGTATTGGTCACCGACGCATCCATGCCGGCCTTGCGGAACATCGCCACCGAATCGGCGTCCACCGGGAACGACTGGCGCTGCGCGGTGCCGGGCGGCGCACTGTCGCCGCCGTACATCGTCACCGCATCGGGGCTGCCATCTGCATGGCGGTGATCGTGCTTGAGGCGCAGCCCGGTATCGGTGCGGCTCAGCACCCAGGTGCGCGAATGATCGTCACCCACATGGAACGGAATGCGCAGCGTGTGCGATGCGTCATCGCAACCGCGCACGTGCATCACCAGGCGCTTGCCGTCGAACGGGTCAGGCCCGGTGCTCTTCGGCTCATTGACGGCGATATGGCCTTCAAACGCCTTGCCACAATGGGCGGCAACGGCAGCGAGAAACGCGTCGGCGGGCGCCATCGCAACATCGTGGGCCACGCTGTCACGCTGGCCACCGCACGCGGCGAGCAATGATGCAGCCGCGAGCGGCAGGAACGTGTACACAGTCATGCAGACACCGTAGCCCGCGTGGGCGCATTGCGCAAATCCGCGCCATCCGCGACAAAGGATTAATCACCTCTGTGTTAGGGTCGTTGTCGTGACCGGTTCGCCTTCCCCACGAAGGTCGCACGTGTGTTGCGGCTGACCGCCCTGCTGACGGGAGTAGCGCTGCTTTTGACGGGCAGCGGGCTTCTTGGCACCTTGCTGGCGGTGAGCGGCGGTGAGGCCGGCTTCGGTGCCGGTACGTTGGGCCTGGTGATGTCCGGTTATTTTGCCGGCTTCTTCATGGGCACCTTCTTCGCGCCGTCGCTGATCGGCCGCATCGGGCATATCCGTGCGTTCGCCTTCTTTGCCGCCCTCGCCGCCATCACGGTGCTGCTGCATCCGCTGTGGCTCAACGCCTGGCTGTGGGGGCTGCTGCGCATCATCACCGGCATCGCGCTGGTGGGCCTGTACACCGTGATCGAAAGCTGGCTCAACGCCGAACCCGATCCGCGCCAGCGCAGTCGCGCCTTCTCGCTGTACATGGTGGTCAACCTGTCGGCGCTGGCCCTCGGCCAGATCCTGCTGATGGTCAGCAACGCGCCGGCCATATCGATGTTCATGCTGATCGCCATGCTGTTCTGCGCAGCAGTTCTGCCGATCACCGCCACCCGGCTCACGCCACCGGAAGTGCCCTCGGTACCGCGCCTGAAGCTGTCGCACCTGTATGGAATGGCGCCGGTAGCGACGGTCGCCGCCGGGCTGTCAGGATTGGCCATGGGTGCGTTCTGGGGCCTGCTGCCGGTGTATGCCGGCGACGTCGGGCTCAACGACGATGGCGTGGCCCGCTTCATGCTCACCGCCATTGCCGGGGGCGCCCTGCTGCAGTGGCCACTGGGACACATCAGCGATGGCCACGACCGCCGCATTGGGTTGGTTGCGCTGTGCCTGGCCGCCGCCGGCATCGCGGTAGTCGCCGCGCTGCCGATGATCCAGCTGCAGACCCATCTGCTGTTCGGGCTGTTCTTCTTCTATGGCGGCCTGGCGTTTTCGCTGTACCCCTTCGCGGTGGCGCACATGCTCGATTACCTGCCGCGCGGGGACCTGCTCTCGGGCTGCTCCAGCCTGCTGCTGGTACACGGCGTGGGCGCTGCGATAGGACCTGCCCTGGCCGGCGCGGCCATGCAGCAGTTCGGTCCGGCGGCGCTGCCGCTGTACTTTGCTGCGGTGCTGGGCGTGCTGGCGTTGTTCACCACGGCGCGTCTGCTCAGCTTCGACCGGCTGCGCACGCACCCGGTGGTGTTCCGGCTGATGCTGCGCACCACGCCGGCGGCGCTCGAATTGATGCCGGAAACGGACGTCGTTGCGCCGCCGGACACACCTGATTCCCCACCCCTTGACTCCGATAAGGAAGTGCATTGACTGTTTCGACACCTGCCACGCCCACCTCACCCCGCACGCCGGCGGCTCTCCCGGCCCAGCAACTGATTCTCGCCACCGACCTGGATGGCACCTTCCTCGCCGGCGATGCCGCCGCGCGCCACCGCCTGTACCGGCTGGTCGACCAGCACCCCGGTATCCGCCTGATCTTCATCACCGGCCGCGGCCTTGAAGCGGTGATGCCCCTGCTCTCCGATCCCGCCCTTCCGCGCCCGGACTACGTGGTCTGCGATGTCGGCGCGACCGTGGTCGACGGCCATACCCTGCAACCGCTGCAGCCCCTGCAATCGCTGATCGACGCGCACTGGCCGGGCGAGCAGGTGGTTGCCGCCGCGATGCGCCCGTTCACCGCGCTGCAACGCCAGGACGTGCCGCAGGAACGCCGCTGCTCCTACTTCTGCGACCCGGCCACGCTGGCACCGCTGCGCGTGCAGATCCAGGCCGCCGCACAGGCGCTGGGCTGCGACGTGCTGTATTCGGCCGACCGCTACCTGGACATCCTGCCACCGGACACCGACAAGGGCCGCACCCTGGCCGCGCTGGCGCGCCTGCTGGACCTGCCGCGCGAGCGCATCCTGGTCGCGGGCGACACCCTCAACGATCTGTCGATGTACACCGCCGGTTTCCGCGGCGTGTGCGTGGGCGATTCGGAACCGGCGCTTACCTCGGCCACCGCCGCGCTGGGCAACACCTACCATGCGCAGGCACCCGGCTGCGGCGGCATCCTGGAGGCGATCGAACACTTCGGCCTGCTGCCGGCCGATGATGCGTGGCTGAAGCCGCCGGCAACCACGCGCGCCGAAGGCGCCGACCTGGTGATGCTCTACCACCGCATGCCCTTCGACGAAGTGATGGAGAACGGTGTACTGGTGCAGCGCCCACCGCGCTCGCCCAACGGCATCATTCCCTCGCTGCTGAGCTTCTTCCAGGGCGGCCAGACCGGCTCTTGGGTGGCCTGGGGTATCGATGACCCCAAGCGCGGCCCGTTCCAGACCCACATGGCGGTCGATGCCGAACACTACCCCACGCTCACCGCCGCGCGCGTGCCGCTCACCCGGCAGGAAGTGGACATCTTCTACAAGCGTTTCTCCAAGGAAGCGTTCTGGCCGATGCTGCACGTGTTCTGGGAACGCGCCCGCTTCCGCGAGGACGACTGGCAGGTGTTCCTGAAGGTCAACCGGCGCTTTGCCGAAGCCACCGCCGCCGAGGCCGCGCACGGTGCGACCGTATGGATCCACGACTACAACCTGTGGATGGTGCCAGCCACCCTGCGCGAGCTGCGCCCGGACCTGAAGATCGCGTTCTTCCACCACACCTACTTCCCGTCGGCCGACGTGTTCAACGTGGTGCCGTGGCGGCGCGAGATCATCGGCAGCCTGCTCAGCTGCGACTACATCGGCTTCCACATCCCGCGCCAGGTGGAGAACTTCGTCGACGTGGTACGCGGGGCGATGCCGGCCGAACGCCTGGCCTGGGAAAGCTGCGCGCCGCGCTTCCTTACCTATGGCTGCGCGGTGGGGCTGGATACGATGACCACCCGTATCCGCGTAGGGGACCGCGAGGTGGCGTTGGGTGCGCACCCGGTGGGTACCGACCTGCGTCGCATCCATGACGTGCTGGCCCGACCCGGCGTGCGCAACGACATCTTCAAGCTGCGCCGCGAGATCGGTGCACGCAAGCTGGTGCTGTCGGTGGAGCGGCTGGATTACACCAAGGGCACGCTGGCCAAGCTGGAGGCGTTCGAGCGCCTGCTGGAACAGCATCCGGACCGCCAGGGCAATGTCACCCTGCTGATGGTGTGCGTGCCGGCCGCGCGCGAAATGACGGTATACCGCACGCTGCAGAACCAGATCGAACAGGCGGTGGGCCGCATCAACGGCCGCTTCTCGCGCCTGGACTGGACCCCGGTACGCTTCTTCGCCCAGGCGCTGCCGTTCGAAGAGGTGGTGGCGCATTACGCAGCCGCGCAGGTGATGTGGATCACCCCGTTGCGCGATGGGCTGAACCTGGTGGCCAAGGAATTCGTGGCCACCCATGGCATCGAAGGCACCAGCGGAGTGCTTGTGCTGAGCGAATTCGCCGGCGCGGCGGCGGAGTTGAAGGGTGCGGTGCTGACCAACCCGCACGACCCGGCCGATCTCACCGCCGGCCTGCTGCAGGCGCTGTCGATGCCCGACGAAGAAGCCGGCGGCCGCATGCGCCAACTGTTCGGCACGGTGGAGTACCACGATGTCGACCGCTGGGGCCGCGAGTTCCTTGAAGCGGTAAAGGCCACCGGCAACCCCGCGTAACGAGTCGATCAGCGCGCGTGCGCGCTGATCATCGTCTCCGCAATCACTGCTACCTGCCGCAGCACGTCATAGCGCCCGGCATCATCCAGCGTAGCGCCCTGCAGGTAGCTGGTCAGCACCCACGGTGCGCCGCCGGCCAGCGGCCACAGGATCGCGATGTCGTTGGTGGTGTCCTCCCCGTTGCTGCCGGTCTTGTCGCCCACCCGCCACGCCGGTGACAGCCCGGCGCGCAGGCTCGCATTGCCGGTTTCGTTGTCGATCAGCCAGTCGGCCAGCTGCAGCCGCGAGGCCGGCGTGAGCACATCGCCCAGCACGAACCGCTGCAGGCTGGCCGCCATCGCGGCGGGGCTGGTGGTATCGCGCGGGTCACCGGGCGCGAACTGGTTCATTTCCGGCTCCAGGCGATCGTTGCGGGTCACTGCATCGCCATTGGCGCGCAGGAACGCCGTCACCCCGGCCGGCCCACCCACCACGCCCAGCAGCAGGTTCGCGGCCGGGTTGTCGCTGGTCACCATGGTCGCGCGGCACAGGTCACGCACGGTCAGGTCCTTGCCGACATGGCGCTTGGTGACCGGCGCGTGCGACAGCATGTCCTGCTGGCGTACCGGCAACCGCCGATCCAGCGACAGGGTGCCCTGGTCGGCCAGGTGCAGCACGCTGGCCGACAGCACGAACTTGAAGGTGCTGCACATCGGGAAGCGCTCGTCCTGGCGATGACCGAGGCGACGGCCACTGGCGGTGTCGAGCAGGGTCACACCGAGGCGGCCGCCGCTGGCTTTTTCCAGCGCCGCGAAGTCGGATGCCTGCTTCTGTTTCGCCCCAAGCGCGGTGGGTGGGGTCTTGGCCAGCACGGTAGCGGCCAGGGCCGAGGCGGCGGCAGCACCGGACCACTGCAGGAATTGGCGGCGGGCAATCATGGGCGGTTCCTTGTTGGGCAGGGCTGCAGTATCGGCATGCCAGGTGCACAGGCACCAGCACGTATTTTCGGGGAGAGGCATGAGGTGACCTCATACCTCGGTAGCGCCGGCCGTTGGCCGGCCCACGGATGGTGCGGGGGAACTATTGCGCTGGCCTGCCCATGCTGGCGGTAGGATGGTCAAGGCCGACCAACGGTCGGCGCTACCACCCATCAGGATTCCTCACCACTCCCATGCTCCGGCCCCAACTTCCGCTCAACGCGCTGCGCGCCTTCGAGGCCGCCGCCCGCCACCAGAACTTCACCCGTGCCGCGCTGGAGCTGTGCGTGAGCCAGGCCGCACTGAGCCATCAGATCCGGGGCCTGGAGGAACGCCTGGGTGCGGTGCTGTTCCATCGGCTGCCGCGCGGGGTGGCCCTGACTGACGAAGGTGCACGCCTCTACCCCGTGCTCAATGAGGCCTTCGACCGCATCGCGGTCAGCCTGGATCGTTTCGTCGGCGGGCATTTCCGCGAGGTGCTGGGGGTGGGCGTGGTGGGCACCTTCGCCACCGGCTGGCTGTTGCCGCGCCTTGCCGATTTCAACGCGCGCCATCCGGATATCGAGCTGCGCCTGCAGACCCACAACAACCGCATCGACCTGGCCGGCGAAGGGCTGGACCTGGCGATCCGCTTTGGTGAGGGCGACTGGCAGGGCCAGGTCTGCACGCCGGTGCTGGCCGCACCGTTCGCGCCGGCGTGTGCGCCGGCGCTGGCGAGGTCGTTGCAGCAACCGCGTGACCTGGCCAACGTGGCGCTGCTGCGCTCCTACCGCAGCGATGAGTGGCCGCGGTGGCTGCAGGCCGCCGGCGTGGGCGAGCTGGAAGCGCGCGGGCCGGTGTTCGATTCGTCGTTGACCCTGGCCAGTGCGGCGGCAGCGGGGGCTGGCGTGGCGCTGCTGCCGCTGAGGATGTTCGAACAGGACCTGGCGCAGGGACGGCTGGTGCAGCCGTTTGTGCAGACGCTGGAGCTGGGAAGTTATTGGTTGACGCGGTTGCGCTCGCGCGCGGAAAGCGAGGCGGGGAAGCGTTTCAGGACCTGGTTGGAAGCGCAGGCGTAGAGCCACGCCCTGCGTGGCTGCTCTTCGTTCCGGCATCGCGAAGCCACGCAGGGCGTGGCTCTACGCAGGCATGCCCGTGCCGACCAATGGTCGGCACGGGCCTTCAGGCCATCAATTCCATCCACGCGGCTTCGGCTTTTTCGAGCTGCTGCGCGGTGGTTTCGCGGTCGCGGCCGAGTACCGCCATGCGGGTGGCGTCGGCGTAGTTGGCCGGGTCGGCCAGCTGCCGGTCCAGGTCGGACAACAGGCTTTCCAGCTCGTTGACCTTGGCTTCAGCGGCGGCCAGCTTGACCGGGTTGACCGTTTTCTTCGGCGGCAGCGGCGGGGTCGGCGGCGCCGGCTCCGGGGCGGCCGCCGCCATCTTCTGCTTGGTGCCCTGCGCGGCCGGGCGCGAACGCAGCCACGCCGCGTAGGCGTCCAGATCGCCATCGAACGGCTCCACCACGCCATCGGCGACGCGCCAGAAGGTGTCGCAGACCAGTCCGATCAGGTGGCGGTCATGCGAGACCATCACGATCGCGCCTTCAAAATCGGCCAACGCTTCGGCCAGCGCTTCACGCATTTCCAGGTCAAGGTGGTTGGTCGGTTCGTCCAGCAGCAGTACGTTCGGCTGCTGCCAGGCGATCAACGCCAGCGCCAGGCGCGCGCGCTCGCCACCGGAGAAACCGTCCACCGGTTCGAACGCGCGATCCCCGGCGAAATTCCACTTGCCCAGGAAATCGCGGAACGCCTGGTTCGGTGCATCCGGGGCCAGGTCGCGGAAGTGCTCCATCGGCGACTGCCCTTCATGCAGCGATTCCACCGTGTGCTGGGCAAAGTAGCCAATGCGCAGGTCCGGGTGCGCGGCGCGCTCACCGGTAATGGGCGCAAGCTCGCCCACCAGCGTCTTGACCAGGGTGGTCTTGCCCGCGCCGTTCGGACCGAGCAGGCCGATGCGCTGGCCCGCTTCCAGGCCGAAGCCGACCTCATGCAGGATCACCGCATCCGGGCCATAACCGGCATCCACGTGGTTCAGCCGGATCAGCGAGAACGGCAGCTTGGCCGGCGGGGCGAACTCGATGCGGAATTCGCGCTCGGCGCGCACCGCTTCGGTACCGGCCAGCTTGGCCAGGCGCTTCATGCGGCTCTGCGCCTGCGCAGCCTTGCTGGCCTGCGCCTTGAAACGGTCGATGAAGCTCTGCAGGTGGGCGCGCTCGGCCTGTTCCTTCTCGTGCGCAAGCTGCTGCTGGCGCAGCTGTTCGGCGCGCTGGCGCTCGAAATCGGTGTAACCGCCGACGTACAGCTTGGCGCCGCCACCATGCAGGTGCAGGGTGTGGGTGGCCACGTTGTCCAGAAACTCGCGGTCATGCGAGATCAGCAGCAGCGTGCCCGGGTACTTGAGCAGCCACTGCTCCAGCCAGAACACCGCATCCAGGTCGAGGTGGTTGGTGGGTTCGTCGAGCAGCAGCAGGTCGCTGGGCATCATCAGCGCGCGCGCCAGGTTCAGGCGCACTCGCCAGCCGCCGGAGAACGAAGACACTGCGCGCGAATGCGTTTCGGCCGGGAAACCCAGGCCATGTAGCAGCTTGCCGGCGCGCGCCTCGGCGTCGTAGGCGCCGATTTCGGCCATGCGCTGGTGCGCGATGGCAACCGCCTCCCAGTCTTCGCGCGCGGCCGCCTCGGCTTCCTCGCGCAGCACGGCGGCCACCTCGGTGTCGCCTTCGAGCACGAACTGCAGCGCCGGGTCCGGCAGCGACGGGGTTTCCTGGGCCACGCTGGCGATGCGGATCTTGCCGGGCAGATCGACGTCGCCCTTGTCCGCCTCCAGCTCGCCCTTCACGGCCGCGAACAGGCTGGACTTGCCGGCCCCGTTGCGGCCGACCACGCCCACGCGGTAGCCCGCATGCAGGGTCAGGTCGACGTTGGACAACAGCAGCCGCTCGCCGCGGCGCAAGGCGAAGTTACGAAGGGAAATCATCTGGGGGGTCCATATAACGGAATGGAATGTGCTGGTGAGCACCTTTCCTGCGACGCAATTCTAGCGTTAACGAATACTTGACGCGCCCCGGGATGCGCGGCAGGCCTCGTCTCTCTCCCACGAACCTGCCTGCGCTTTCCCCGGGACCCTCTCCCGCCTGATTGGTCAAATCTTCGTAAATCGTTGCTTTTGCAACGTTTTATCAATTTGACAGACAGTAAAAATACCGTTAATCCGTTAATTGCGCACCGCAACACCCGCCCTCGCTGACCCGCTTTGCCGCAGTCGTGATGTCGTCCGGTGCCACCTCGTCCCAACCGGAGCTACATCCTGATGAACCGCAAGACCAGTACGCTTGCCACCGCCGTTGCTGTCGTTCTCGGTGCCTCGGCCTTCACCGCCGCCGCCCAGGACGCTCCCGCGCGCGCCGCTGCCAACACCCTGGACACGGTCATCGTGACCGGTACCCGGGTAGCCGACCGCACCGTGGCCGAGTCGCAGTCGCCCATCGACATCATCACCCCCGAGGCGCTGCAGTCCACCGGCACCACCGAACTGGCCACCGCGCTGGCCCGTGCCCTGCCCTCGCTGAACTTCCCGCGCCCGGCGCTGACCGATGGCACCAGCGGCATCCGCCCGGCCCAGCTGCGCGGCCTGTCCCCGGACCAGGTACTGGTGCTGGTCAACGGCAAGCGCCGCCACACCTCGGCGCAGATCAACGTCAACGGCAGCATTGGCCGTGGTTCGTCTGCGGTGGACATCAACGCCATTCCGATCGCCTCCATCGAGCGGGTGGAAGTGCTGCGCGACGGCGCCTCGGCGCAGTACGGTTCGGATGCCATCGCCGGTGTGATCAACATCGTGCTCAAGGGTTCCAGTGCGGGCGGCAGCCTGGCGTTGGATGTCGGCCAGTACTCGGCCGGTGACGGCAACAAGTACCAGCTCTCCGGCGATACCGGCATCGGCTTCGCCGACGGTCGCGGCAGCGTGCACGTGGCCGGCCAGATCACCCAGCAGGATGAAAGCAACCGCGCCGGCCCCTACCAGGGCACCGCGCCGAACACCGGCAACTTCCCCAGCGTGGGCCAGACCACCTTCGTGGTCGGCGACCCACAGGTGGATGCCACCGCCGCCTCGGCCAACGCCAGCTTCCAGTTCAGCGACCACGTCTCGGCCTACGCCACCGCGCTGGCCAGCAACCGCGACATCACCTCGTTCGCGTTCTACCGCTCGCGCACCAACAGCGGCCAGGGCGCGCTGCTGGCCCAGACCTACCCGGACGGCTTCGTGCCGGAGATCAACCAGTACTCCAAGGACCGCTCGCTGGTGGCAGGCGTGAAGGGCGACACCGAAAGCGGCTGGACCTGGGACGTGAGCTACAACCACGGCACCAACAAGATCGACTTCCACACCCGCAACAGCATCAACTATTCGCTGGGCGTGGACAGCCCGCGTTCGTTCTACGCCGGTGCGCTGGAGTACACCCAGGACATCGGCAACGTGGACATCACCAAGCAGCTGGACTGGGGCCTGGCCTATCCGGTCACGCTGTCCTTCGGCGGTGAGTACCGCCGCGAGAAGTGGGAGCAGAGCGCAGGCGAGCCCACTTCCTACTTCGGCACCGGTGCGCAGGGCTTCGGTGGGTTCACCCCGCTCAACGCCGTGGACGCCGACCGCGACAACTACGCCGTCTACGCCGGCCTGGAAGCGGACCTGACCGACAAGTTCTCGGCCGGCGTCACCGGCCGTTATGAGGACTACTCGGACTTCGGCGACAAATTCTCCGGCAAGCTGTCGGCGCGTTACGCCTTCACCGACAAGGTCGCGCTGCGCGCCACCGCCTCGTCCGGCTTCCGCGCACCGTCACTGGCCCAGCAGAGCTACCAGGCCGTGACCAGTACGATCGTCAATGGCGTGTTCGTCGAACGCGGTACCTTCCCCACCACCAGCACCGCCGCGCAGGCACTGGGCGCCAGCCCGCTGAAGGCTGAAAGCTCCACCTCCTACAGCGTGGGCCTGGTGCTGCAGCCGATCGACCGCCTCTACCTGACCGTGGACGCGTACCAGATCGACATCGACGACCGCATCATCCTGTCCACCAACATCACCACCAACGACGCCACCAGTGCGTTGTTGGCCGATCTGGGCCTGTCGCAGGTCACCGCGTTCTCGTACTTCACCAACGGCGTGGACACCCGCACCCGCGGCGTGGACGCGGTGTCCAGCTACACCATCCCGTTCAGCGCCAGCGCGCTGGAACTGACGGCGGCCTACAGCTACAACGACACCGAGGTGAAGAAGTTCATCGCCTCCCCGGCCGTGTTCGGCTCACTGGGCCTGACCCAGTCGTTGATCGGTCGCGATGAAGTGGGCCGGATCGAAGACAGCTACCCGCGCGACAAGACCATCCTCAGCGGCACCTGGCGCTCGGACCGCTGGGACCTGAGCCTGGCCGCCACCCGCTACGGGTCCTTCACCGTGCGCAACTCGGCCACCCCGACCCGCGACCAGACCTACGACGCCTCGTGGGTGCTGGATGCCTCGGTGGCGTACAAGCCCAGCGAGAACTGGACCCTGACCCTGGGTGCGGACAACCTGCTGGACGAGTACCCCGACCGCACCGTGGACCTGCAGAACTCCACCTGGGGCATGCTGCCCTACAGCAACTACTCGCCGTATGGCTTCAACGGCGCCTACGTGTACGGCCGCGTCACCTACAAGTGGTGATCCCCCGGTAGCGCCGGCTGTCAGCCGGCCCTCGCGAACATACCTGCGTTCATGAGGGCCGGCCAACGGCCGGTGCTACCGCCAGCTGCATCATCGATTCCTGCATTACGGTTTGCCGGAATTGGCCGCATCGGTGAAAATCGGGGCATCCCCCAATCTGCGAGCCCCGATGCACCATGACACCGACCTGATCAACATCGTCGCCGTTGGCCTTGGGCTCGCCTTCATCCTGGGTGCGCTGGCCAACAAGCTGCGTTTGTCTCCGCTGGTCGGTTACCTGGTTGCGGGCATCTGCGTAGGACCCTTCACGCCCGGCTTCGTCGCCGACCAGGCGCTGGCCAACCAGCTGGCCGAAATCGGCGTGATGCTGCTGATGTTCGGGGTCGGCCTGCACTTTTCGTTGAAAGACCTGATGGCGGTCAAGGCGATCGCCATTCCCGGCGCAGTCGGCCAGATCCTGGTCGCCACCCTGCTCGGCTGGGGCCTGGCCTGGCTGATGGGCTGGCCGGTGATCCACGGCGTGGTGTTCGGCTTCGCGCTGGCCACGGCCAGTACCGTGGTGCTGCTGCGTGCCATGGAAGAGCGCCGCCTGCTGGAAACCCAGCGCGGCAAGATCGCGGTCGGCTGGCTGATCGTCGAAGACCTGGCCTGCGTGCTGGCGCTGGTGATGATGCCGGTGCTGGCCGGCGTGTTCGGCCCCGATGCGGCCAATGAAACCCATACCGTCGGCAGCGTGCTGGCCAGCATCGGCTGGACCTTCGTGCAGCTGGGCCTGTTCGTGGCGGTGATGCTGGTGGTCGGCCGCCGGGTCATTCCGTGGATCCTCGAGCGCATTGCCGGTACCGGTTCGCGCGAGCTGTTCACCCTGGCGGTGCTGGCCATCGCACTGGGCGTGGCGTTTGGTTCGGCCATGCTGTTCGGCGTGTCCTTCGCACTCGGCGCGTTCTTCGCCGGCATGCTGCTCAATGAATCCGAGCTCAGCCACAAGGCCGCCAACGATTCGCTGCCGCTGCGCGATGCGTTCGCCGTGCTGTTCTTCGTCTCCGTGGGCATGCTGTTCAACCCGGCCATCCTGGTCGAACACCCGTGGCAGGTGCTGGCCACCGCCGCCATCATCATGTTCGGCAAGTCCGCCGCCGCGTTCTTCATCGTGCGCGCGTTCGGCCACCCCAACGGCACCGCGCTGACCATTTCGGCCAGCCTGGCGCAGATCGGCGAGTTCGCCTTCATCATCGCCGGCCTGGGCGTCAGCCTGAAGATCCTGCCACCCACCGGCCAGGCGCTGGTGCTGGCCGGCGCGCTGATCTCGATCATGCTCAACCCGCTGGTGTTCGGCCTGCTCGACCGCTGGCTGGCCAAGCACCAGGAAACCACACCGACCGCCGTGGAAACCGAACTGCCGCCCGGACCGTCGCTGGACCTGCACGATCACGCCATCGTGATCGGCTATGGGCGGGTCGGCAGCGCGCTGGCGCAGGTGCTGCGCGACCGCGGCGTGCCGGTGCTGGTGATCGACGACAACAAGGAACACGTGGCCGAAGCGCATGCCGCCGGCCTGCCCGGCATCCGTGGCAGCGCCGCCTCCGACCGCGTGCTGGCCGAAGCGCACCCCGAACGCGCCAAGATCGCGGTGTTGGCCATTCCGCAACCGCTGGAAGCCGGCGAAACCCTGGCCAAACTGCGCGCGCTCAACCCGGGCCTGACCCTGCTGGCGCGCGCGCACAGCGACGCCGAGGTCAAGCACCTGCTGGAACACGGTGCCGACGGCACGGTGATGGCCGAGCGCGAGCTGGCCTACTCGCTGGCCGAAATGGTCATGGCCACCCCGCCCTACCGCAACATCGGCAAGCACACCATTCCGGTGGTGTAAACGCAGTCCGGTGCCGTGCCGCCGTCGCCATCTGTGACGGCGGTCAGGTCGGGGGTGAGGGCTGCGTTGCGGAAACGGACATCCAGGCACTACCCGCAACTACTCCGATAGGCACCGGCACGGCTCGGCAAGCACACCATTCCGGTGGTGTAAACGCAGTCCGGTGCCGTGCCGCCGTCGCCATCTGTGACGGCGGTCAGGTCGGGGGTGAGGGCTGCGTTGCGGAAACGGACATCCAGGCACTACCCGCAACTACTCCGATAGGCACCGGCACGGCGATGCGGCACGGTGCGATGGACCTGCGTCCGCACCGCGTCCTGCGGTGACAACGGCGCTACCGCCATCCACGAGGTTGCCATGCCGCTCGACATTCCGTTCGCCCGCCACGTCCAGGGCCACTTCGACAACCAGGTCGCGCGCAACCTGCACTCACGCGGCGTGCCCGTGCAGCCGAAGCCGCAGGCCGGGACGCGCCCCTTGACCGTGCGCAATGGCCGGGAGTGGCTGGTCAACGCCCTCGCACTGTCCTCGGCGATGGCGATCGCCCGGCTTCCGCCACGCCATGCCCCGGTCACAGCGGGCCGGGTCGGCGTACCGCCCGCGCCGGTGGCGGCCCTGCTGCCCGGCGCCCATGCGCAGGCGGGCACCGGCTACCAGGCGGTGCCGGGGGCGGCCAATGTGCCGACGGCGACCTCCGCTGCGCTGGGGCATATCGCCAACGCCGCCACCTTGAGCTGCGTGACGCAACCGCGCCAGTGTCCACGCACGCTGGCTGCCGGCACATTGGCCGCCGGGACCGTGGTGGCCAGCGCGGTCGCCGGCGGCGTGCTGGGCTTCGTGCTGGGCCGCAACAGCGCACCGGACGCCAGCGCGGACGGGCGCACGCCAGCGCCGGCCTCGCTTCCCCTGACGCTCTACGACCTGCTGCCCGACGAACAACGCCACCGCCTGCTGGAAATCGTGCGCGACTGCGGCACCGATGCCGCGGCGTGCACTGCCCCGGCGATCCGTGCATTGCTGCAGGACCTGCCACCGGCCACCCGCAACGAAATCATGCTGACCCTCGGCGTGGCCCGCCACGCCGAACAGCATGGGCACAGCGGCTGGCCCAGCGGCGCAGACGCCGCCGCCCTGGCGCCCATGCTGTCGTGGGTGGATTGGGCGGCGGAACTGCTGGGCGGCGTGGTGAGCCCTGCACAGGCCAGCTTCCAGCTGGACCTGGAGCAGATCGCGCAGGCCACGCTGGACGCACAGCAGCCGGGAATGACCGGCGCGCAGCGCGAGGTGGCCGCGAACATCGCCCGCTTCGACATGCTGCGCACGCTGGTCAAGCGCGACGGCCATACCCTGCAGCAGCTGCCGTTCTCTGGCAGCACACGCGACACCTTCGGTTTCAACCAGACCTATACCGGCTGCAACCTGATGCTGGAATTTGCGGGCGGCGGCACCCCCCAACGCACCCTCATGGTGCTCGCCCACGGCGACATGACCGGCGCGCGCGAGGGTTCCAGCGGTGCCAGCGACAACGGCACCGGCCTGGCCACGCTGCTGGCGCTGGCCCGGAAACTGGGCGCCACAACGCTCCCCGAGGGCATGCGCGTACAACTGCTGGTGTCCGACCTGGAAGAGCACGGCATGCTGGGCGCCAAGGCCTTCGTCGAGCAATGCCTGGCACAGTCCAGCTGCCCCGATGTGGCCCTCAACCTGGACATGGTGGGGCGTGGCGATGGCATGACGCTTTCGGGATCGGACCGCCATCACCTGTACATGGACGGCGATTCGCGCGCACTGCAGCCGCCTGCGGCGCCGGTGAGTGCCGCCGAAGCGCAGCTGCGTGGCCTGCTCGAGCACGCCGCCGCCGAGGTCGGGCTGCGCGTGCATGCCAGTCCCGGCTGGGTGATGCAGTCCGACCACATCGCCTTCCAGCGCGAAGGCGTGCCGGCGCTGGGCATGAACCTGGCGGACGCCGCCGACATCCCCCTTGAACGCGACATGCAGCAGGCCCGCGCACGCGTGTGGTTGGCCAACGCGGAAGTGGACTGGAGCCGGTTCGAGGCCTACCTGCAGGGCACCCTGGGACCGGCCGAGGTACAGACGATGGATGCGCGGATGGATGCCATGGAGCGCGCCATGCACACCCAGCAGGCGTTGCCGGTGTCGCGCGGATTGTCGAACATCCATAACCGATTCGACCAGCTGGATCAGGTTGATCCGCGCCGCGCGATGGCCGCGCTGGCGGTACTGGAAGGGGCCATCGATGCCTGGCTGCACGCGCCCGCCCCGTGACTACACCCACCCCGGCCGGCAGGAACCGGCACGACTGCCACCGGAGGCCGCGCCATGCGTATTGACCCCGCAACCCAACACCGTCGCAGCCAAGGCGAGTTCGCGCGCACGCTGCGTGGTCGGCAACCACGCCAGGACCACGCACGGCACCAGCGCTTCGGAATGGGTGCGCCCCCCCTGCTGCAGGTTCGCAATCGCGCCGGCCTGCTCACCGCTGCGCTGTTGCTTGCGTCGGCGCGGCCCGTCGTCGCGCAGGACGCACCTGCCTCGTTGCGTGCGCCGGCGCTGCTGCCCGGTGCCTGTGCAACGCGTGGTGAAACCTACACGGCCGTGCCGGTGCGCGAATCGTTGGAACAGCTCGGCAACGCGGCCGCTGCCAGCTGCCTGGCCCGCCCCCGCCAGTGCCCGCAGATCCTGGCCGGTGCGGCGCTGACCGCCCTGGGCAGCGCCGCAGCGGGCGGCTGGCTGGGCTGGCGCGCCGGCCACCACGCCGGTCGTGCCGAGTACGGCAATACGCCGCCGCCCCTCCCCGAGGCCGAGGCACAGGTCCAGGTCCAGTTCGCCAACACGGTCGATGGCCTGCCGGCCCCGCTGCGTTTCAATCCGGCCGATATCGATCCCATCCGATCGCCGTGTGACTCGTTGTATGCACACATCAACCAGCGTTGGCACGACACTGCGGTACTGCCGGCCGACCAGTCGCGCTGGGACATGCCGGCGATGCTGCAGGAACATTCGCTGGAACTGCAGCGGCGGTTGGCCGAACAGGCCACAGGGCTTGAGCTGCCAACGCCGGCAGAGAAGGTCGTGGCCGACCTGTGGACCGCCGGCATGAACCAGCACCGCATCAATGCCGATGGCATCTCGCCCTTGCGGGCCGAACTGGCGGCCATCGACGCGCTGCAGACACCTGCGGCGATCCAGACGCACCTGCACGCACTGACCGCCGCTGGCCTCAACCCCGTGTTCATGTTTGGCGTCAACCTGGACATGGCCGAACGGAGCACGCAGATTGCCTACGCCGTCCAGGGCGGACTGGGCCTGCCCGACCGCAGTTACTACCTGACCGACGACCATGCAGAGGCGCTACGGGCGTACCGGGCGCATATCGCCCACGTGCTGCGCCTGGCCGGCGCTGCGCCGGCCGACGCCGAGTGCAGCGCCGACGCGGTGATGGCACTGGAGCGCCGCTTCGCCAACGCGTCCGTGCCGCTGGAGGAGCTCAATGACAGCGTCACCAACTATTACCACCCGCTCAGCGTGGCCGAAGCCGATGCGCTCACCCCCGGCTTCCGCTGGAGCGCCTTGTTCCAGGCGCTGGGCGTGGACACGCCCGAGCGGTTCTCGCTGGCCACGCCCGGGTTCCACCAGGCCGTCGGTGAAGCGCTGACCTCGGTGGACGCCGCCACCTGGCGCGCCTATCTGCGCTTCCACACGATCGATGCCGCCAGCCCGTACCTGAGCGATGACTTCGTCCGCGCCCACCACGCGTTCCACGCCAGGACCCTGCAGGGCCAGGACGCAATGCCACCGCGCTGGAAACAGGTGCTGGCCGCCATCGAACGGGTGGCGGGCGAAGCGCTCGGCGAGATGTACGTCGCAGTGGCCTTCCCCGCCGAAACCCGGACGCGGATGAATGCGCTGGTCGAACAGATCGGTGCGGCGCTGAAGCGTCGCCTTGAACAGGTTCCGTGGATGGATGCCGACACGCGCGCCATGGCGCTGCGCAAGGCCGACGCATTCCGTCCGCGCATCGGCCACACCGACCACTGGCCGGACTGGTCCGGCCTGCACACCGAAGCGTGCGGCTACCTGCGCAACCTGCGCCTGGCCACCGCCTTCGCCCAGCGCAACGAGCTGGCGCGGCTGGGCGCACCGCCAGACCCATCGCAGTGGCTGATGACCCCACAGACCGTGGACGCTTACCATCATGTGATGACCGGTGAAATCGCCTTCTCAGCAGCGATACTGCAGCCGCCCTACTTCGATCCCGACGCCGACGACGCGCTCAACTACGGCGCGATCGGCGCGGTCATCGGTCACGAGATGGCGCATGCCTTCTCCGCCGAATCCAGCCGGTTCGGGCTGGACGGCGGCCTGCAGAGCTGGTGGAGCGACGCCGACCACCAGCGCTACGCGGCACTGTCGGCGCAGCTGGCCGCACAGTTCGACCAGCAGCAGGTGGATGGCATCCCGCTCAATGGGCAGCTGACCGCCAGCGAAAACCTGGCCGACCTTGGGGGACTGGCCATCGCCTTTGAGGCGCTGCGGCACCTGCGTCACAACCAGACCGACCCCATGCTGGACGGGCTGAGCCAAGAGGAGCGCTTCTTCCTCAGCTGGGGACTGCTGTACCGTCGCCTGCACACTCCGCAGCGCCTGCAGCGCGACGTGGAATCCGACGTGCACGCCATAGGCGCCCCGCGGGCAGATGTCGGCCCGGCCAACCTGCGGGCCTATGCGCAAGCCTTCAACTGCCCGCCCGGTACGCCGATGACGCGCAGCGATGCCGAGCGCGTGGTCTATCTGTAAGGTCCGCACCGCCACGCCCGCCCCTCACGGTGGCGGGCGTGGCAAGCAATCCGGCGTCATCCCTTGGCGAAGGCCAGGCGACCTGCGGCCGCATCCACACGGATCACATCGCCCCCGACGAAGTCGCCGGACAGGATCTTCTGCGCCAGCGGGTTTTCCAGCTGCGCCTGGATCGCGCGCTTGAGCGGGCGGGCACCGTAGATCGGATCGAAGCCGACGTTGCCCAGCAGCTCGAACGCCGCGTCGCTGACCTCGATGCGCAGGCCGCGTTCGGCCAGGCGCTTTTCCAGGCCCTGCATCTGGATGCGTGCGATCTGCTTGATCTGCACCTTGTCCAGCGGGTGGAACACCACGATGTCGTCCAGCCGGTTGATGAACTCCGGGCGGAAGTGCGCCTGCACCACGCCCATCACCGCCGCCTTCATCTGCGTGTAGGCCTCCGGACTGTCATCGCTGGACATGTCCTGGATCTGGTGCGAACCCAGGTTGGAGGTCATCACGATGACGGTGTTGCGGAAGTCCACGGTGCGCCCCTGGCCATCGGTCAGGCGGCCATCGTCGAGCACCTGCAGCAGGATGTTGAATACATCGGTGTGGGCCTTTTCGACCTCGTCGAGCAGGATCAGCGAGTAAGGACGGCGACGCACCGCTTCGGTGAGGTAGCCACCTTCTTCGTAACCGACATAGCCCGGGGGCGCGCCGATCAGGCGGGCCACGCTGTGCTTTTCCATGAACTCGCTCATGTCGATGCGGATCATGGCATCGCTGCTGTCGAACAGGAATTCGGCCAGCGCCTTGCACAGCTCGGTCTTGCCCACGCCGGTCGGGCCCAGGAACAGGAACGAACCGCTGGGCCGGTTCGGGTCGGACAGGCCCGCACGCGAACGACGCACCGCGTCGGAGACGACCTTGATCGCCTCTTCCTGGCCCACCACCCGCTCATGCAGCACGTCTTCCATGCGCAGCAGCTTGTCGCGCTCGCCTTCGAGCATGCGATTGACCGGAATACCGGTCCAGCGCGACACCACCTCGGCGATCTCCTCGGCGGTGACCCGGTCCTGGACCAGCTTGAACTCGGTGTTCTCCGCTTCCTGCGCGGCGTGCAGCTGCTTTTCCAGCTGCGGCAGCTGGCCGTACTGCAGCTCGCTCATGCGGCCGAAATCCTGGCGCCGCTGTGCTGCTTCCAGCTCCAGCTTGACCTGCTCGATCTGCTCCTTGATCTTCGTCGTGCCCTGTAGCGCGGCTTTTTCCGACTTCCAGATCTCGTTCAGATCGGAGAACTCGCGCTCCAGCGCATCGATGTCGGTTTCCAGATCGGCCAGGCGCTGGCGCGAGGCGTCGTCCTTTTCCTTCTTGAGCATCTCGCGCTGGATCTTGAGCTGGATCAGCCGCCGCTCCAGGCGGTCCAGTTCTTCCGGCTTGGAGTCGATCTCCATGCGGATGCGCGAGGCGGCCTCGTCCATCAGGTCGATGGCCTTGTCGGGCAACTGGCGGTCGGCAATGTAGCGGTGCGACAGCGTGGCTGCGGCCACGATGGCCGGGTCGGTGATCTCCACCCCATGGTGCACGGCGTACTTTTCCTTCAGCCCGCGCAGGATGGCGATGGTGTCTTCCACGCTGGGCTCGCCCACGAATACCTTCTGGAAGCGGCGCTCCAGCGCGGCATCCTTCTCGATGTACTTGCGGTATTCGTCCAGGGTGGTGGCGCCCACGCAATGCAGCTCGCCGCGGGCCAGCGCCGGCTTGAGCATGTTGCCGGCATCCATCGCGCCATCGGCCTTGCCCGCACCGACCATGGTGTGCAGCTCATCGATGAACAGGATGATCTGCCCTTCGCTCTTGGACAGGTCGTTGAGCACGCCCTTCAGGCGCTCTTCGAATTCCCCCCGGAACTTGGCGCCGGCGATCAACGCGCCCATGTCCAGCGACAGCACGCGCTTGCCGCGCAGGCCTTCGGGCACTTCGTCGTTGATGATGCGCTGGGCCAGGCCTTCCACGATGGCGGTCTTGCCCACGCCCGGCTCGCCGATCAGCACCGGGTTGTTCTTGGTGCGGCGCTGCAGGACCTGGATGGTGCGGCGGATTTCCTCGTCGCGCCCGATCACCGGGTCGAGCTTGCCACGCTCGGCACGCGCGGTCAGGTCGATGGTGTACTTCTCCAGCGCCTGGCGCTGTTCTTCGGCATTTTCAGACTGCACGCTTTCACCGCCGCGGATCCTGTCGATGGCCGCATCGATCCTGGTCTTGTCGGCCCCGGCAGCGCGCAACGCCATGCCCAGGGTGCCGCCGTCGTCGAGCGCGGCCAGCACGAACCATTCGCTGGCGATGAACGCGTCGCCATGCTCCTGGGCCAGCTTGTCGGTCTTGTTGAGCAGCCGGTTCAGATCATTGCCGATCGACAGGTTGCCTTCCTGCCCGGACACCTTCGGCAGCGCATCGAGCGCCTCGGTCAGCCGTTCGCGCAACACCGGCATGTTGACCCCGGCCTGGGCCAGCAGCGGGCGCGTGCTGCCGCCCTGCTGGTCCAGCAGGGCGCTCAGCACGTGCACCGGTTCAATGATGTTGTGGTCGCGGCCCACGGCCAGCGACTGTGCGTCTGCCAGCGCCTGCTGGAAACGCGAGGTGAGCTTGTCCATCCGCATGGGAGAAATCCTCGATGTTTTGTCGCTGGCCGGACCAGCACTATCTGACAGATGCGGTTATGCAGGCGTGTTTCAAGGGGGAATGAGAACGCATTCAGGCCCCGGACGACCTGGCAGCGACATTCCCATCACGCCTGCTTGGCAGCGCAGGCGGGAGGCTGGGCGCTCCCGTTACGGAGCGTGCCCATGCACTACGAGCTGTATTACTGGACCGGCGTCCAAGGCCGGGGCGAGTTCATCCGGCTGGCGCTGGAGGATGCCGGCGCGGCCTACACGGACATGGCGCGCGTGCACGGCGATGAGGTGATGCAGCCGTTCCTGGAGGGCAAGGCAGAGGGCCTGCGCCCCTATGCACCGCCCTTCCTGGTCAGCGGCCGGCAGGTCATCGCGCAGGTCGCGGCGATCCTCGACCATCTCGGCCCGGAACTGGGCCTGGTGCCCGAAGCTGCCTCACGCCGGGCCCAGGCGCTGCAGCTGCAATTGACCATCGCCGACCTGGTGGCCGAGATCCACGACACCCACCACCCGATCGCGGCGTCGAAGTACTACGAAGACCAGAAGCGCGAAGCGAAGGCGCGTGCCGCGGCGATGCGCAGCGAACGCCTGCCAAAATACCTGGGCTGGCTCGAAAGCGTGCTCGACGCCAACGGCGGCCTGCACCCGCTGCGCGGGCATTCCTACGTGGACCTGTCATTGTTCCAGCTGATCAGCGGGCTCGAGTACATGTTCCCGCAGCGCATGCAGGCACTGCGGCCGAGGCTGCCGCTGCTGCACGCGCTGCGTGACCGCGTGCAGCGCAGGCCGAACATCGCCGCGTACCTGGCGTCGGAACGGCGCTTGCCGTTCAACACCAACGGGATCTTTCGTCATTACCCTGAACTGGACGCGGACGCGTGATGGACCGCCTGGGCCGGCCAACGGCCGGCGCTACCGCCACACGCTGCGCAGATCATGCGACACCCCGCGCGGACCGTTCGACGGCCACCGGAACCCTGCGGTACCCGGAGGCATCCTGCGATGTCCGGTAGCGCCGGCCGTTGGCCGGCCCAAGGGGCCTACGGTTCGTTCGCATCCCCCGCACCCACCGGCATCAACGACAACACCCCCAACAACGCGGCCAACGCCACATACGCGCCCGCGAACTGCCACATGATCTGCTCCGGCAACCCTTCCAGCTGCCACGGCAGATAGATGCCGCCGCGCGGGTCCACCGAATGGATCAGCCCGAACAGCGTCAGCGCCGCCGCCACCAGCAGGATGCCGCTGGAACGCAGCAGCCGCCCATCGATCATCGCCACCACCGCGGCAATCCACAGCATCGAGGTGATGATGAAGCCATTGCCCAGCGTGAAGATCACTGCCAGCTCCGGCAGCCCATGCCCATCCAGCGTGGTGGTCATCGCGGCCAGCTGCTCCGGCGCGATCCAGCCCGGCGCCTTGATCGCCAGCAGATAGGCCACCGACGGCAGGAAGCCCAGCACCATCGCACCGGCGTGCTCACGCGGGGTGGCCTGGAAGGCCTGGGTGGTGATGTCGATGGCCACGTACACGATGATCGGCGCCAGCACCGCCAGCGGCAGCCACTGCACCAGCCCGGAGATCACCCCCAGCATGCCGCCGATGCCGACGAACAGGCCGGTCAGCAGCGTGTAGCCGCTGCGCGCACCCATGTGCTTGTACGCCGGCTGGCCGATGTACGGCGTGGTCTGCGCCACGCCACCGCACAGCCCGGCCACCAGCGTGGCCACCGCCTCCACCAGCAGGATGTCGCGGGTGCGGTAGTCGTCGCCGGCAGCGCGCGCGCTTTCAGACACGTTGATGCCACCCACCACCATCAGCAGGCCGAACGGCAGCAACAGCGGCAGGTAGGTGATGGCCGTGGGCAGGCCTTCGATGAAGCCCAGCGTCGGCCACGGCAGCACGATCTGCGGCGGGGTCCACTGCGGCACCGTGAAGCCCGGTGCCCCCAACCCCGCCAGGCCCAGCCCGTAATACAGCACCGTGCCGAACACGAATGCCACCAGCACGCCGGGCGCGCGGATCGGCAGCTTGCGCTTGGCCACCAGCACGTACAGCAGCAGGCCCAGGGTGACGAAGCCGACCACCGGCGAACGCAGCGTTTCCAGCAGCGGCAGGAAGCCCATCAGCACGATCGCGATGCCGGCGATGGAGCCCAGCAGCGAAGCCCGCGGCAGCGCGCGGGTCACCGCTTCGCCAAAGAACGACAGCACCGTCTTGAGCAGGCCCATGATCACCAGCGAGGCCATGCCCAGCTGCCAGGTGGCGATGGCCGCGTCATGCGGAGCCAGCCCCTTTGCCTTGAAGGCCAGGAACGCCGGGCCCAGCACCAGCAGCGCCATGCCGATGCTGGTCGGCGCATCCAGGCCGAGCGGCATCGCGGTCACGTCATCGCGCCCGGTGCGCGCCGCCAGCCGCCGCGCCATCCAGGTGTAGAGCACGTTGCCGACCAGCACACCAAAGGCGGTGCCGGGGAACATGCGCCCGAACACCACGTCGGCGGGGAACTGGAAGATGCCGACCAGCGCCATCGCGATGAAGCCCAGGATGGACAGGTTGTCGACCACCAGGCCGAAGAAACCATTGAAATCGCCGGCAACGAACCAGCGGGGGCGCGCGGAGGCGGGAGTGGAAGCAGGCATGCGGTGGGGGCACGGGTGTGGGGGTACCCGATGGTAGGCGTTCATTGCCCCAGGCAACAGACACACGGGTAGAACGCCGGACCCCACCGGTAGGGTCGTTTCCCAAACGACTGCACGTACCAATGATCACGGCGATGACGGCATGACCATTGCCGAAGCCGCGCTGTGAGAGCCGCCCCCGATTGGCGTCATGCCCACCATCGGCCAGTCATCGCTATCGGCAGTCGTTTGAGAAACACCCCTATCAAGGGCGACCAGACGCTCAAGTCAGAACGAAACCTCGACCGCCTGCTGCGACCACAACACTGACTGGTGCTTCGTTGCCTGCTTCCACGCCAGCCGGATGGCCTCGATGTCGGCGCGCCGCTGCGGGGTATTCTCATGCAACACCACCAGCACCTTGGTGCGCAGGCGGTTGGGCTCTTTTGCGCCACGGAACAGCCATTGGCCGTAGGCGTCGAACACGGTCAGGCCGTCGGGGAAGCGGGGGGTGACCTGTTTGTCGAGGAACTCGCGCCACTGCGCCTCGCTGATCGCATCGGTCTGGGTGCGTTCGGATGCCCCACTTTCTTCGCCCACGCCGAAGTAGAGCTCGCTGCGTACCCAGCCCGCGGCGCTGTCGGGGCGGGCGGCGTCGCCCTGCAGGCTGGCGGTCGTGGTTGTGATGGCTTCGGCCGGACGGGGGGCCGGGGCGGTGGTCGCGCAGCCGCTGATGGCCAGGAACATGGCGAACAGCAGGGGGTAATGCTTCATGTTGCGGGTGTCTCCGAAGGGGCGAATCAGGTGCGCGTGGGACGCGCGCGGCGTGTCGCTACGTGGGGGTGGTCGCCAGCGTGCAGCACATCTGCGTCTCGCTCAGATTACGTGCGGTTATCAGCTGATGTTGGTCTGTACGGGGACTTGCGTCACATGGGGCGATCACGTCAAGATAATATATCGCTTCATCCGGATGGAACAATAGTTTCGTCCGGAACAGCCGGGCAGAGCCCGGCTCTACCGTCCCCCCACCGTTGTGCTGGAGTCTGCATGTCCCGTCCGTCCGCGTCGCGCCTTGGCCTTGCCATTGCCCTGGTCCTGTCCTCTCCCCTGCTGGCCCAGGACCTGTACGCGCAGGACGCGCCAGCCGCCACCACGCTGGACACGGTGATCGTCACCGGCACCCGCGCCATCGACCGCACCGTGCTCGAATCGACCTCGCCGGTGGACGTGCTCACCGCCGAAGACATCCGCCGGGCCGGCGTGGTCAATGGCGAGCTGGGCAGCGCGCTGCAGGCGCTGCTGCCTTCGTTCAACTTCCCGCGCCAGTCCAACTCCGGCGGTGCCGACCACGTGCGTGCCGCCCAGCTGCGCGGGCTGTCGCCCGACCAGGTGCTGGTGCTGGTCAACGGCAAGCGCCGCCATACCAGCGCGCTGGTGAACACCGACAGCAAGATCGGCAAGGGCACCACGCCGGTCGATTTCAACTCGATCCCAGTGAGCGCGATCAAGCGCATCGAAGTGCTGCGCGACGGTGCCGGTGCGCTGTACGGTTCGGATGCGGTGGCCGGGGTGATCAACGTGATCCTCGATGACGCCCCGGAAGGCGGCGCCATCGAAGCCAGCTTCGGCGCCAACCACACCAACCTGGAGCCGATCGACCGCACCATCACCGATGGCCAGACCAGCTTCGCCAGCGCCAAGGTCGGCACCGCGCTGGGCGAAGACGGCGGCTTCCTGCGCGTGGGCCTGGAGCTGAAGAACCGCGAAGGCACCAATCGCGCCGGCTTCGACCAGATTCCGCCGTGGTACCAGAACGATGCCAATCTTGCCCTGCAGGGCAAGCGCAACTACGTGCTGGGCGATGGCAAGACCAAGGACCTCAACGCCTGGATCAACACCGAGCTGCCGTTCGGTGAGACTTCGAAGTTCTACTTCTTCAGCACTTTCAACCAGCGCGACAGCGAAGGCGCCAACTACTTCCGCTACCCCGACAGCGACGCCAACTGGACCGAGCTCTACCCCAACGGCTACCGCCCGATTTCCGAAGGCGAGAACCGCGACGTGCAGGCCGTGGCCGGTGCCAAGGGCCAGTGGGGCGAGTGGAACTACGACGCCAGCCTGGATTACGGCTTCAATGACTTCACCTACCGGCTGCGCGATTCGCTCAACGCCTCGCTCGGCCCGGGCAGCCCGACCCGGTTCAAGACCGGCGATTACCGCAATGAACTCACCGTGGGCAATGTCGATCTCAGCCGGGTGTTCAGCCAGGGCGACAACAGCCACACCCTCGGCCTCGGCGCGGAAGCGCGCCGCGACCACTTCCAGACCCGCCCTGGCGACCCGGCCAGCTACGCCGCCGGCCCCTACACCGACCGCCCGACCGGTTCGCAGGCCGGTGGCGGCCTGACCCCGCAGGACGCCACCTCGCTCACCCGCGATGTCGCCAGTGCGTATGCCAGCCTGTCCAGCCAGTTCGGCGAGCACTTCTCCAGCGACCTGGCCGCACGCTACGAACACAGCGACGATTACGGCGGCGAGCTCACCGGCAAGCTGGGCCTGCGTTACGCGTTCACCCCGGCGTTCGCGCTGCGCGGCGCGATCTCCAACAACTTCCGCGCGCCGTCGCTGGCGCAGATCGGTTACGAATCCACCTCCACCGGCTACAACGCCGCCGGCCAGCTGGTGCAGGGCCGTACGCTGTCGGTGAACAACCCGATCGCGCGCGGATTGGGCGCTACCGACCTCAAGCCGGAGAAGTCGGTCAACACCAGCCTGGGCTTCACCAGCCGCATCGGCGAGCACTTCGACCTGTCGCTGGATTTCTACCAGATCGATATTGATGACCGTATCGCACTGTCGGAAAGCATCACCGGCGATGCCCTTACCGATTACGTACAGCAGCAGTTCGGCGTGAGCGGCCTGCAAAGCGCCACCTTCTTCGTCAACGCCGCCGATACCCGCACGCGCGGTGCCGAGCTGGTGACCAACTGGCGGCAGGCGCTGGGTGATGGGCAGCTGGTGCTGACCGGCACCTATGCCTACAACAAGACCACGTTGAAGAACGTGCTGGCCACACCGGCCAACCTGTTGGCGCTGGATCCGGAGTACGTCCTGTTCGGCGTGGAAGAAACCAACACGCTCACCGACGCCACCCCGCGCACGCGTGCCCAGCTGGCTGCCAGCTGGGCCAACGACCGCTGGACGCTGAGCAGCCGCCTGAGCCGTTTCGGCAGCGTGACCCGGGTGTTCAACTTCGGCGATGGATTCGTGCCACGGCAGACGTATGGGGCCGAGTGGCAGCTGGATGCCGAAGTGGAGTACCGCATTACGCCGCAGTGGAGCGTGGCGGTGGGTGGGCAGAACCTGACCGACAATTACTCGGATCTGTCCAATGAGGACATCTACTATTACGGCAACCTGCCGTATGACGTGTTGTCGCCGGTTGGTAGCAATGGTGCCTATTATTACGGGCGGGTGCGGTATACGTTCTGATCGGCATCTGCTTCGCTGTAGTTCATGCGTTACCGGGTGTTGAGCCGTTCAGGGCGGGTGTTTGGGAACCGCCCCTACCGCGTGACCATGCCGTACGTCAGGAGCCCCGTATCCAGACGCATTGCGTGGGACCCGGCAACGCCCCTGTTGGCGTGATCGTCCACCGGACGATCACGCTTTGGGTGGCATGTTGGCGGTCATGGCCAACGACTACCCCCTGCGTCCGCCGCCGCCACTGGTGGACGATGCATGCGCGCTGTTCCTGGACGTGGATGGCACCCTTATTGAATTTGCCGAGGACCCCGAGGCGGTCAGACTGCTGCCCGAGGTACGCCAAGCCATCGGCCGCATCAGCGACCGCCTCGAAGGCGCCGTAGCGCTGATCAGCGGGCGGCCGCTGGCCCAGCTCGACCGCCTGTTCGCGCCGCTGCACCTTCCCGCCGCCGGCCTGCATGGCCACCAGGTGCGTGGCCTGGGCGGGCAGACCCACGCGGTTGACGGTGGCACCGACAGCGACACCAGCCAATGGCTGCACGCGGTGCACCAGCAGGCAATGCGCTTCGCCCACGGCTATCCCGGCGTGCTGGTGGAAGACAAAGGCCGCAGCCTGGCACTGCACTGGCGCGGCGCACCGCATGCCGCGCACGAAGTGCGCGCGTTCGCCGAACGCCACATACGCGGCAACGCCGGTTACCGGCTCCAGCCCGGCGACCACGTGGTGGAATTCATTCCCGAAGGCAGCGACAAGGGCCGCGCGATCCGCCAGCTCATGCAACAGCTCCCCTTCCGTGGCCGCTTGCCGGTATTCCTGGGCGATGACCTGACCGACGAATACGGCTTCGATGCGGCCAACACCCTGCACGGCTGGAGCGTGCTGGTCGGCGAACGCGAGCCCAGCGCCGCGGTCTTCGCCCTGCCCCGTGTGCGCGACGTGCACGACTGGCTGCAGGAAAACGCTTACTGATGCACCGGGAGAGCCCCACCCCATGAGTAATTCCAACCTGGACCTCGGCGTTGTCGGCAACGGCAGCTTCGGCGCCTTGATCGACCGCCACGCCCGCGTCGTGTGGAGCTGCCTGCCCACCTTCGACGGCGACCCCACCTTCTGCGCGCTGCTCCAGCCCAACCAGCAGACCGGTGGCGATTTCGCCATCGAACTGGAAGACATGGTCAGCAGCGAACAGACCTATCTGACCAACACCGCCATCCTGCGCACCGTGCTGCACGACAAGCACGGTGGCTCGCTGGAAATCACCGACTTCGCGCCGCGCTGGCGCCAGAACGACCGCTTCTACCGGCCGGTCAGCCTGATCCGCGAGGTGCGACCGCTGGGCGGCAACCCGCGCATCATCGTGCGCGCGCGACCACTGGCCGACTGGGGCGCGCGCGTTCCCGAAGCCACCTGGGGCAGCAACCATATCCGCTGGGTGCTGCCCGACCACGTGCTGCGCCTGACCACCGATGTGCCGCTACGCTTCGTGCGCGATGAACTGCCGTTCGTGCTCAACCACCCGGTGCACCTGGTGCTGGGCGTGGACGAATCGCTGAACCGCTCGCTCAGCGGCTACGTGCAGGAATCCTTCCAGCGCACCCGCGACTATTGGCGCGAATGGGTGCGCTACCTGTCCATTCCGCTGGAGTGGCAGGACGCGGTGATCCGCAGCGCGATCACCCTCAAGCTGTGCCAATACGAAGACAGCGGCGCCATCATCGCCGCGATGACCACCTCCATTCCCGAGGCCCCCGGCAGCGTCCGCAACTGGGATTACCGTTACTGCTGGCTGCGCGACGCCGCCTTCGTGGTGCGCGCGCTCAACCGTCTGGGTGCCACCCGCACCATGGAGCAGTTCCTGGGTTACATCTTCAACCTGGCCACTGGCGATGGCAGCCTGCAGCCGCTGTACGGGATCGGCTTCGAGGCGAAGCTGGAAGAAAGCGAAGTCGCCTCGCTGGACGGCTACCGTGGCATGGGGCCGGTGCGGCGCGGCAACCTGGCCTGGGTGCAGCGCCAGCATGACGTGTATGGCAGCGTGGTGCTGGCCTCCACCCAGCTGTTCTTCGACCGCCGCCTGCAGGACCCAGGTGACACCCATACCTTCGCGCGGCTGGAACCGCTTGGCGAACAGGCCTTCGCCCTGCACGATGTGCCGGATGCGGGGCTGTGGGAGTTCCGCGGCCGCACCGACGTGCACACCTACACCAGCGCGATGTGCTGGGCCGCATGCGATCGCCTGTGCAAGATCGCCGTGCGCCTGAAGCTGGACCACCGCGCCGAGTACTGGCGCGAACGTGCCAACACCATCCACGCGCGCATCCTGCGCGAATCCTGGAGTGACGAACTGGGCCACTTCACCGACACCTACGGCGGCCACCGCCTGGATGCCTCGCTGCTGCTGCTGGCCGACATCGGCTTCATCGCTGCCGACGACGCGCGCTTTGTCGCCACCGTCGAAGCCATCGGCCGCGACCTCAAGCACGGCAACGCGCTGTACCGCTACGTGGCCCCGGATGATTTCGGCGAACCGGAAACCAGCTTCACCATCTGCACGTTCTGGTACATCGATGCGCTGGCCGCCATCGGCCGCCTGGATGAAGCGCGCGGGATGTTCGAACTGCTGCTTGAACGCCGCAACCACCTGGGGCTGCTCTCCGAAGACCTGGCCTTCGACAACGGCGAGGCCTGGGGCAACTTCCCGCAGACTTACTCGCACGTAGGCCTGGTGACCGCTGCCACGCGGCTGTCGCGCAGCTGGCAGGAAGCATCATGAGCCGCCTGGTGGTGGTTTCCAATCGCGTGGCCGCACCCGGCGTCGCCGCACCGGGTGGGCTGGCAGTGGGTCTACTGGCCGCCTTGAAGGAACGCGGCGGGCTGTGGTTCGGCTGGAGCGGCAAGCCGGTGCGCGGCGCCAGCGGCGACCTGCATGAGCAGATCGAGGGCGACATCCGCTATGTCACCCTGGATCTGAACAAACGCGATGTCGACGGTTACTACAACGGCTTCGCCAACCGCACCCTGTGGCCGCTGCTGCACTTCCGCCTGGACCTGGTGGACTATGACCGCCAAACCCGCGAAACCTACCGCCGGGTCAATGCGCTGTTCGCCGAAAAGCTGGCGCCGCTGCTGCGCGACGACGACATCGTGTGGATCCACGATTACCACCTGATCCCGCTGGCCTCGCTGCTGCGCGAGCGCGGCATCGGCTGCCGCATCGGTTTCTTCCTGCACGTACCGATGCCTTCGGCCGACCTGCTGCAGGCCATGCCCGACCATCTGCGGCTGTTCTCCGGCCTGTATGCGTACGACCTGGTGGGCTTCCAGACCCAACGCGATGCCGACCGCTTCCAGTCCTATGTACGCCTGTTCGCCGGCGGCCGGGTGCTGCCCGACGGCATGCTGGAAGCGCCCGGCGGGCGTCGCTTCCGCGCCGCCGCATTCCCGATCGGCATCGATACCGCGCACATCGAGCGCCAGGCCAAGGCCGGGGCCAACAAACCGGCCGTGCGCGACCTGCGCAACAGCCTGCGCGACCGCCAGCTGGCGATCGGTGTGGACCGGCTGGACTATTCCAAGGGCCTGCCCGAACGCTTCCTGGGCTTCGAGCGCTACCTGCAGCGCCACCCGGACCAGCGCGGCAGCCTGACCTACCTGCAGATCGCACCGGTGTCGCGCGGCGATGTGACCGAGTACCGGCGACTGCGCAGCCAGCTTGAGCAGATCGCCGGCCACATCAACGGCGGCTTTGCCGAGCCGGACTGGACCCCGCTGCGCTATGTGAACCAGAACTTCGCCCACGCCACGCTCACCGGCTTCTACCGCGCCGCTGCGGTGGGCCTGGTCACGCCGCTGCGCGATGGCATGAACCTGGTGGCCAAGGAGTACGTGGCCTCGCAGGACCCGGAGAACCCCGGCGTGCTGGTGCTGTCGCTGCTGGCCGGTGCGGCCGATGAGATGAAGCAGGCCCTGCTGGTGAACCCGCACGACCTGGACGGGGTGGCCGATGCCATCGCCACCGCAGCCACCATGCCGCTGCGCAAACGCGTCGAACGCTGGCAGGCCATGATGGATCACCTGCGTACCCACGACATCAACCACTGGCGCAAGACCTACCTGGAAGCCCTGGAAAGAAGCTGATTACGACATGACTTCGGGCCGGACGGATGTCGCAATCGACCCGTAGTCGCAACTGCCCTGCGCATCATTCAAGAGGGTGCGCTCACGTTGGGAATGTGTCGTTTTCTGCACTACATCCGCGTGCAGCCCGACAGGCGCGCCGTCCCATTTCGATAGACAGCCTAAATCGTTGAAATGTCCGCCCGATTCGAAACAATCGGCCTTCGGAACTTTCATTTTTCATTGACAGGCCCTTCCGACATTGACGCCCGCAGAGCCCGTGCATGCCGCATGGGCCGACCGGCGCAGAGCCTCCTGCGCGGTCCTGAAACCGGGAATCCGATAGATGTCATTGCTGGATCGCTTCATCGAAGACACCGCCCTGCACATGGGCCTGGGCCACCGCGCGCGCAACCTGGTGGAGGTACTGGTCGACTACATCCGCAGCCTGCCCGACGGCGTACATGGCCTGCGCCGACGCTTCGACGCGGTCGGGCTGGGCACCCACTTTCCCGGCGACGGGCGGCCACCCCGCCTGCTCGCCAGCCAGCTCGAAAGCGTGGTGGGCCGCGAAGCGCTGGCGGTGCTGGCGCGCCGGGCTGCCTTCCCCACCGGCATGTTCGCCGTCGTCGCCTCGGACCTGCTGCCAGGCCTGCTGGCGGTGCTGGAGCAGGACGTCCGAACGGCGCAGGTGCCCAACCAGCCCCCGCATGAACCGGCGCGCGGCCCGTCCCGGCGGCTGGTCCGCGGCACCGCGATGCGCGGCCTGCTGTGGGTGGTGGTGGCCGGCACCCTGCTGTGCCTGACCGGCTGGATCCACCAGAAGACCCGGGTGAATACCGGCGCCACTGCCACCCACGCCGAACGGCAGCACCCGCCGCGACTGTCGCTGGTCAACAACGGCGGGGTGATCGACGTGCGCGGCCGGCTGCCGGGTGAAGCGGACCGGCGCAGGGTCTGGAGCGCACTGGTAACCCAGTATGGCCAGGGCGGGGTCAGCGGCGACATCCTGCGCGACCCGCAGGCGCAGACACCGCGTTGGCTGGACCGGATGGTCACCCTGGCCCCGGTGCTGCGCCACCCGGGCCTGTCGCTGTCGTTCACCGGCGATGTCCTGCACGTGGACATGACCCGGATGCCCGAAGATGACCGGATTGCGGTCTCCAGCACCCTGCGCCGCGCCTTTGGCCACCTGCAGGTGAGTGGGTTGTGGGATGCCGGGCGGATCGCGCTGGCGCAGCTGCCGGCCAAGCCCGCACCGGCCGAGCTGGTGGCGGCCCTGAACCAGGGCAAGGTCGGTTTCGAGCACAAATCGCCGGTGCTGCGTGCCGACGGCCGCGACATGTTGCGGGCCAGTGCGCAGGCGATCCTGGCGGCTGGGCCGGGCGTCCGCCTGGAAGTAGGCAGCCACACCGACAGCCTGGGCGGTGCCGACACCAATCTGCAGCTGAGCCAGCAACGCGCGGAGGTGGTGGTGGCCGAACTGCAGGCATTGGGCGTGCCGGCCAGTGCATTGGAGCCGCGTGGTTATGGCGAGGAGCGCCCGGTGGCCGACAACCGCCTGGACAACGGGCGGGATCGCAATCGGCGGATTGAATACAGCGTCCTTCGTTGAGGTGGCGCAGCCACGCAGGGCGTGGCTCTACGCAGACGGCGCGATCCACGCCAGGGTCGCCATGCGCCCGGTCCGCCGATCACGCCGGTGCGAATAGAACCGCTGTGGCTCCGCGATGGTGCTCAACTGCCCCCCACTGATCGCGCCCGGGTCCACCCCGGCCGCCACCAGCCTCCGCCGCGCCAGCGCATACAGGTCCACCCTCCAATGCCCCGGGCGGGTAGCCACAAACGCCTGCGCCGCCCCGGCGTCGCCGTCCACGAACGCCGCGAACACGTCCGCGCCAATTTCATACTCCGCCGGCCCCGCCGCCGGCCCCAGCCAGGCCTGCAGGTCGCCCGGCGCGGTGTGCATGGCCGCCACCGTGGCCTCCAGCATGCCGTCGGCCAGCCCGCGCCAGCCGGCGTGGGCCGCACCGATCTCGCTGCCATCGCGCGCCGCCAGCACCACCGGCAGGCAGTCGGCCGTGAGGATCGCCAGCACCACCCCGGGCACCGAGGTCACCGCCGCATCGGCGGTCGGCTCGGCTTCGATGCCGCTCGCCACCGGCGCGGCATCCAGGCGCAGCACCGCCGTGCCGTGCACCTGGCGCAACCAGTGCGGCGCCGAAGGCAGGCCCAGCCCGGCCTGCAGCAGCGCGCGGTTGCGCGCCACCTGGTCCGGGTCGTCGCCGTCGGCGGCGGTGCGGTTGCCCATGTTGAACTGGTCGAACGGCGGCAGTGAACCGCCTGCGCCGTAGCGCAGCGTGGTCAGCGCATGCACCCCGGGCGCGGCCGTCCAGTCGGCCGCGAGCACCGGCAGCGGCGCGTTGTCCAACGGCAGCGGGGCAGACGGCGTGGACATCAGCGGCGACCGCGCTCCAGCTCGGCAAAGCGCTTGGTGTCCTCGCGCAGCGCATCCAGCAGCGCCGCCATGTCGGCCGGCAGTGGTGCGCTGTTGCGGATCGGCTCACCGGTGATGGGGTGCGCGAACTCCAGGGTTTCGGCATGCAGGGCCTGGCGCTTGAAGCCGCGCAGCTGCGCCACCAGCTCATCGCTGGCGCCCTTGGGCAGCTTCAGCGCGCCGCCGTACAGCGAATCGCCCACGATGGCGTGCTTGAGGTGCGCCATATGCACGCGGATCTGGTGGGTTCGCCCGGTTTCCAGGCGGCATTCCAGCGCCGTGTGGGCACGGAAACGCTCGCGCAGGCGGTAATGGGTGACCGCGTCCTTGCCGTCTTCGCGCACCGCCATGCGGATGCGGTCGCGCGGGTGGCGGTCGATCGGCGCATCGGCGGTACCGCCGGAGACCAGCGCGCCCACCACCACCGCCAGGTACTGGCGGTGCACGTTGCGCGCGGCCAGCTGTTCCACCAGCGCGGTCTGCGCCTGGAGGGTACGGGCCACCACCATCACGCCGCTGGTGTCCTTGTCCAGACGGTGCACGATGCCCGCACGCGGCAGCACCGACAGCCCCGGGTCGCGGAACAGCAGCGCATTGACCAGGGTGCCGCTCGGGTTGCCCGCGCCGGGGTGGACCACCAGGCCCACCGGCTTGTTGATCACGTAAACGTGTTCATCCTCATAGAGGATGTCCAGCGGGATGTCCTCGGGCTCGGCATGGGTCTGGGTGTCGAGCACGACATGCAGGCTGGCCACCTCGCCGCCGCGGACCGGGTCGCGGCCGCGGACCGGTTCGCCGTCCAGCAGCACGTCCCCGGATTTGATCCACTCGCTCAGCCTGGAGCGCGAGAATTCGGGGAACAGGTCGGCCAGCACGGCGTCAAAGCGCCGCCCGGCGGCGCTGTCGGGCACGACGGCCTGACGGGTGGATTCGGTTTCAGAAGGGGTATCGGACATGGGGAGCACACCGCAGGAAGACAAATTGGGGGTCCCGGCGACCACTTTCAGTCGCAGGACAGGCCACTAGGCTATCATCGACCCTTCGTATTCCAGCCGCGTCCCGCCCTGACCCCATGATCCGACGCTCTTCCCTGCTGTCCGCGCCCGTCCGCACCGCGGCCCTGATGCTGGTCCTGGCCCTCGTTTCCACCGGCTGCCACCGTGGCGCCAAGGGTGACAACCCGGAAGAAGGCCAGCCCGTCGAAACGATCTACAACAAGAGCCACGGCCTGATGGAAAAGGGCAACTGGAGCGGGGCCGAAGCCACCTTCCGCCGCCTGATCGCCCAGTACCCGTATGGCCCGTATACCGAGCAGGCGATGATTGAAACCGCCTTTGCCCAGTACAAGGCCGGCAAGCACGATGACGCCGTGTCGAGCATCGACCGCTTCATCCGTACCTACCCGACCCACCGCAACATCGCCTACATGTATTACCTGCGTGGCCTGGCCAACAGCAACCGCAACACGGTGTTCCTGCGCCGGGTGTGGTCGCTGGACCCGAGCCGCCGCGACCTGTCCACCCCGCGCCAGGCCTACGCCGACTTCAACATCGTGGTCGAGCGCTACCCCAACAGCCGCTACGCCGGTGATGCGCGCCAGCGCATGCTGGAGCTGCGCGACGTGTTCGCCCAGCATGAGCTGGACAACGCGCTGTACTACCTGCGCCGCGACGCCTGGGTGTCGGCCGCCGGCCGCGCCAACTACCTGCTGGACACCTACCCGCAGAGCAGCTTCCAGTACGACGCCGTGGCCGCCCTGGGCGAGGCCTACACCCGCCTGGGCAACAAGGTCCTGGCCGACGATGCCCGCCGCGTGCTGGAGCTGAACCAGCCCGAGCACCCGTGGCTGCAGGGCAACTGGCCGAAATACCCGTGGATGGTGCGCAAGCTGAACCCGTTTGCCGGCGAGAAATCCGCCAGCACCGGCCAGCGCAACGCGATCATGAACCGCCGTTGATACCAGCGCGGTGATGGAAACGAAGAAGGGTCCCTTGCGGGACCCTTTTTTTTGTCCATTGATGCGGACATCTTGAAAGCAGGCGCAGACCCGATCAGGTATTAGTACAACCCCCACTTCCAGCAGGTCTCCTGCCATGCCACACCCGTGCATCCCATCCTCCACGCCCCAGGTCCTGCAGCGCTACGATCCCGCGCCCGGACCCGAGCGTGCGGCCCTGCCGGGTCGCCTGGACATCAAATCGATCGAAAACCGCCTCGCAGCCGCTGCCCCCGGGGCCGTATCCCGGCCTCCCACCCCAAGCCGGGAAATTGCCCACACGCTGCTGGCAGCGCGTACCACCGCTCCTGCTCCTTCGCCCGTCGATTCCAACCTGCGTGATGGCGCCCCTTCCTGGCGGCCGGGTACGTTGATCGCAAAGGGAGCTGAAGCAGAGATCCGCGAAGCCGCGCACGCGCGCGGGGTGGTACTGAAACTCTTCAAACCGGGCATCGACGCTGGCGACATCCGCGCCGAGCTGGAAGCGATGAACCGCTACCACGGTAGCGGGTTCGTCGAAGCCTCACCCGACGGACGCAGCCTGCGCATGCCAAGGCTTGAAGGCGTGCCACTGCATCTTCTGGCTTCGGACAAGGCCCCGCCCGACCTGGGGGACCGGATACTGGCGTGCGTTGAACGGATCCTCGACGCGGGCATCTATCCCGAAGATCTGTGCGAAGCGAACTTCCTCTATGACGCCAATACAGGCAAGCTGGCGCCTGTGGATCTCAAGAGCCGCGCCCCCACGCCAGGTCAATGGCAAGGCTGGATCGACAGCTTCCGCGGCGAAATGCGCAACCTCATGGCGGTCGCCGATCGTGCAACCGCCGTTGGCCACACCGACAAGAATGTCCGCTTTGCCGAACAGCCGCAGGTAGCCATCGCAGGCAGCTCCTGGCGAGAGACCTCCAGCCGTGTCGCGGTGCGCTTCCGCGCCTTGTCCAAAGCTACCCCCGCGCTCAACAGCGGCCTCCCCATCCAGGCCCGGGATATCCGCAAACTGCTGTTGATGTCGCTCGCCGCAAACGCCGATCATCAGCTGGTCTCGCCCAGGTCGGAAAAACTGCTGTTGCGGGCATTGGATGAAGCGCACGCGGGCACGGCATCCACGTATTCGGCCGGGTCACTTCCCTTCGACGTACTCCAGAGCTTTGTCCATCGCGGTCAGCAGGTGCGTCCGGACCTGTTCCGCTGATCGTTCAGCCCTTGTAGCCATTGCTGATCGGGTAACGCCGCTCGCGGCCGAACGCGCGGCGCGATACCTTCGGCCCGGGTGCGGCCTGGTGGCGCTTCCACTCGCTGGTGCGCACCAGCCGCAGCACGCGGTCGACCACCTCGGCGGCGTAGCCGGCCGCCACGATCTCCTCGCGCGATTGTTCCTGGTCCACGTAGCGGTACAGGATGCCGTCCAGCACGTCGTAAGCCGGCAGCGAATCCTGGTCGGTCTGGTTGGCGCGCAGCTCGGCCGACGGCGGCCGGGCGATCACCGCCGGCGGAATCACCGGGGCCCCGCCGACCGTGTTGCGCCACTTGGACAACCCGAACACCTCGGTCTTGTACAGGTCCTTCAGCGGCGCATAGCCACCGCACATGTCGCCGTAGATGGTGGCGTAACCCACCGCGTACTCGCTCTTGTTGCCGGTGGTGAGCAGCAGGCCGCCGAACTTGTTGGACAGCGCCATCAGGATCACCCCGCGCGCGCGCGACTGCAGGTTTTCCTCGGTCACATCGGCCGGCTGGCCTTCGAACATCGGGCCCAGCGCGGTCATCAGCCCCTCGAACACCGGCTCGATCGATACCGCTTCAAGCTTCACGCCCAGCGCGCGGCACTGCTCGGCGGCCAGGTCGTTGGACATGTCGGCCGTGTAACGCGACGGCAGCCGCACCGCCGTGACGTTGTCCGCGCCCAGCGCGTCCACCGCCATCGCCAGCACCAGCGCCGAATCGATGCCGCCGGACAGGCCCAGCCACACCTTCTGGAAGCCGTTCTTGCCGCAGTAATCGCGGATGCCGCGGGTGACCGCCCGCCAGGCCAGCGCATCCATGCTTTCGTCGCCGTCGTCCATCCACTCGCGCGGCAGGAAGCGCCGGGTCTGCGCGTCGTAGTCCACCACCAGCCACTGGTCGGTGAACGCCGCCGCGGCCGGGTGCACGGTGCCATCGCCATCGGCCACCACGGAGGCGCCATCGAAGGTCAACGCATCCTGCCCGCCCACCATGTTGAGGTACAGCAGCGCCGCACCGCTTTCGCGGGTGCGCTCGGCCAGCAGCGCATCGCGCTGGGCATGCTTGCCGCGTTCGTACGGCGAGGCGTTGGGTACCACCACCAGTTCGGCACCATTGCGCACGGTATCGGCCAGCGGTTCGGGGAACCACAGGTCCTCGCAGACCAGCACGCCTACCGGCACGCCCTTCAGCTCGAACACGCAGCTGCCGCCGTCCGGGTCCACGTCGAAATAGCGGCGCTCGTCGAATACCGCGTAGTTGGGCAGCTCGCGCTTGCGGTAGGTGTGCAGCACCTGGCCGTCGCGCAGCACGCTGGCGGCGTTGTACACCACCGCGCCGGTGGCCTCGGGCCAGCCGACCACGGCGGTGATGCCCTGGGTGCTCTCGGCAATGCGGGACAGCGCCTGCTGGCAGTCGTACAGGAAGCGCGGGCGCAGCAACAGGTCTTCGGGCGGGTAGCCGCTGATGGCCAGTTCCGGGAACACCACCAGTTCGGCGCCGAACTCATCGCGCGCCTCGGCGATCATCGCGATGATGGTATCGGTGTTGCGCTCGACCGCGCCGACCGGGAAATCGAACTGAGCCATCGCGATGCGGATCGAGGTCATGGTGTGAAGCCTGTGGTTGCGATGGGCCATTGTAGCGCCGGTGGTTTGCCGCTACGTGCGATTCGGCACCACCTGGGCCGGCCAACGGCCGGCGCTACCGGCAACCGTCACGTCGGGCGTCATCGGGGCGCGTGGCGACCGTCACGTCGGGCGTCATCGGGACGCGTGGCAACCATCACGTCGGGCGTCATCGGGACGCGTGGCAACCGTTACGCCGGACGTCATCGGGGTGCGTGGCGACCGTCACGTCGGGCGTCATCGGGGCGCGTGGCGACCGTCACGTCGGGCGTCATCGGGACGCGTGGCAGCCATCACGTCGGGCGTCATCGGGGCGCGTGGCGACCGTCACGTCGGGCGTCATCGGGGCGCGTGGCAGCCGTTACGCCGGGCGTCATCGGGGCGCGTGGCATCGGTAGCGCCGGCCGTTGGCCGGCCCAGGCGGTGGCGAACGCCAGAAACAGAAAAGCCGCCCCGATGGGGCGGCTTTTCCTTGCCGGGCAGAGCCCGGCGCTACGCGTAAACCGCGTAGCGGTTTACTTCACCAGCTTGGCGATGGCGGCGCCCAGGTCGCCCGGCGAGCGGACGGTGACCACACCGGCGGCTTCCATGGCGGCGAACTTGCCTTCGGCAGTGCCCTTGCCGCCCGAGGCGATCGCACCGGCATGGCCCATGCGCTTGCCCGCCGGAGCCGAGGCGCCAGCGATGAAACCAACCACCGGCTTCTTCACGAACTGCTTGATGTACTCCGCACCGGCTTCCTCGGCGTCGCCGCCGATTTCGCCAACCATGATGATGCCTTCGGTCTGCGGGTCTTCGTTGAACAGCTTGAGGCAGTCAACGAAGTTCAGGCCGTTGATCGGGTCGCCACCAATGCCGATGCAGGTGGACTGGCCCAGGCCGACTTCGGTGGTCTGCTTGACCGCTTCATAGGTCAGGGTGCCCGAACGCGACACGATGCCGATCTTGCCCGGCTTGTGGATGTGGCCCGGCATGATGCCGATCTTGCATTCGCCCGGGGTGATCACGCCGGGGCAGTTCGGCCCGATCAGCACGGTGTCCGGGTGCGAACGGGTCAGCACGTTCTTCACGCGCAGCATGTCCAGCACCGGAATGCCTTCGGTGATGCACACGATGACCTTGATGCCGGCAGCCGCAGCTTCCAGGATCGCATCGGCCGCGAACGGCGGCGGCACGTAGATGACCGACGCGTTGGCGCCGGTGCTCTGCACGGCGTCGGCAACGGTGTTGAAGACCGGCAGGTCGATATGGGTCGTGCCGCCCTTGCCCGGGGTCACGCCGCCAACAACCTGGGTGCCGTACTCGATCATCTGAGTGGCGTGGAAGGTACCCTGCTGGCCGGTGAAGCCCTGCACGATCACCTTGGTGTTTTTGTTAATCAAGACAGACATTGTTATTCCTTCGGTGTCGGATCAGGCGGCGTTCTTGACAGCTTCAACGACCTTCTTGGCACCGTCGTTGATGTTGTCAGCCGGGATGATGGCCATGCCGCTGTCGCGCAGCAGCTGCTTGCCTTCTTCCACGTTGGTGCCTTCCAGGCGCACCACGACCGGAACCTTGACGCCCACTTCCTTCACCGCGGCGATGATGCCTTCGGCAATCATGTCGCAGCGGACAATGCCGCCGAAGATGTTGACGAAGATGCCTTCGACCTTGTCCGAGGACAGGATCAGCTTGAACGCTTCGATGACCCGCTGCTTGTTCGCACCGCCGCCCACGTCCAGGAAGTTCGCCGGCTCGCCGCCGTTGAGCTTGATGACGTCCATGGTGGCCATGGCCAGGCCGGCGCCGTTGACCATGCAGCCGATGTTGCCGTCCATGGTGACGTAGTTGATGTCCAGCTCCGAAGCGGTCACTTCGGTTTCGTCTTCCTGGGTCTTGTCGCGCATGGCAACCAGCGCCTTCTGACGGAACGCGGCGTTGTCGTCGCTGTCGAACTTGCCGTCCAGCGCGTACAGGTTGCCGTCGTCCAGGATGGCCAGCGGGTTGATTTCAACCAGCGCCAGGTCCTTTTCGTTGAACAGGCGGTACAGGTTCACCATGATGCTGGCGAACTGGCCGGCCTGCTTGGCGGTCAGGCCCAGCTTGAAGCCGAAATCGCGGCCGTGGTAACCCTGCACGCCTTCAACGAAATCAACGTTGAGCGAGTGGATCAGCTCCGGGGTTTCAGCAGCCACCTGCTCGATCTCCACGCCGCCTTCCGAAGAGGCGATGTAGGTGATGGTCTTGGTGCCACGGTCAACCAGCACCGACAGGTACAGCTCCTTGACGATCTCACCGGCGGTGGTCACCAGCACCAGGTTGACCGGCAGTTCAACGCCAGCGGTCTGGTAGGTGGCCATCTTGGTGCCGAGCATCTTGGCCGCAGCGGCCTTGACGTCATCGGTGGTCTTGCAGAACTTGACGCCGCCAGCCTTGCCGCGACCGCCCGCATGGATCTGCGCCTTCACCATCCAGGGGCCCTGGCCCAGGGAGGTGGCGGCGGCGACGGCTTCATCGGGGGTTGCCGCGACCTTGCCGGCCGGGACGGGAATGCCGTACTCGGCAAGCAGCTGTTTTGACTGGTATTCGTGGAAATTCATGCGTCACCGTGGGAATAGGAACGACCGCACGCACGGACCGCGGCGGGCCCACTATTGTGGACGACGCGGCGGCGTGGCGCAAAGAAACGGGACCGGGGGCGTGAAGAGGGGGAGATTTTCACCTTCATTCAGGCAGTTGCGCCGGGGCCGGCCGGCCGGGGGTGGGTCGGGAATGGGCAGAATGCGCGGTTTGGGGGCCGGCGCTGGGCCTATACTGGGGCCAGCCAGAAGGGGAGTTCCGGCGTGTCACCCAGTGCTTCATTGATCGACCGCATCGAGTCCATGCCGAAGCGGGAGCTGTACTTTTTCGCCCTCTACCGGGTGCTGATCGCCGTGGTGATTGCCGCGCTGCTGTTCAGCCCGTTGAGCGCGATGGTGGGCGAGTCCACCCACCCGCAGTTGGCCGCCACTGTCAGCATCAGCTACCTGGTGCTGTCGCTGCTGATCCTGATCGCCGGCCGCAACGACCACTGGCTGCACCCGATCGTGGTGGGCAGCGTGCTGGTGGACATCTTCGCCACCGTGCTGCTGGCCCATGCCCTGCCCGGCGCCAGCGCTGGCCTGTCGATGGCGCTGCTGTTCAACATCGCTGCCGCCGCCACCCTGCTGCCCCTGTCGCTGGGCATGGGCCTGGCCCTGGCCGCCGCCGCCGCCACCGCTGGCGAATACATCTGGAGCCTGCTCGAAAACGGCCTGCCCACCCGCACCCTGGCCGAGCTGGCCATGTTCATCACCAGCTTCCTGGCGCTGGCCTTCGTCAGCTACCAGGTGGGCAACCGCGCACGCCGCAACCAGCAGCTGGCCAACCAGCGCGGCGCCGAAGTGGCCAACCTGTTTGAGATCAACGAACTGATCATCCGCCGCATGCGCACCGGCGTGCTGGTGGTGGATGGCGCCAACCGCATCACCCTGGCCAACGAAGCGGCCTCCACCCTGATCGGCGACAACGACGGCAACAGCGGCAGCGGCCTGCTCGAGCTGGGCAGCGCCGCGCCCGACCTGAGCCGCCGCCTGCAGCGCTGGCGCAACGGCTGGACCACCGAAGAAACCCCGCTGCAGCTTTCCCCGGACCAGCCCGAAGTGCAGCCGCGCTTCGCCCGCCTGCTGGCCGGCAGCGACCTCACCCTGGTGTTCCTGGACGATTCAACCGTGGTCTCGCGCCGCGCCGAATCGCTCACCCTTTCGGCCATGGGCCGGTTCTCGGCCAGCCTGGCCCATGAAATCCGCAACCCGCTGGCCGCCATCAACTACGCCGCGCAGTTGCTGGAAGAGTCCACTGCCATCAGCGACACCGACCGCCGCCTGCTGCAGATCATCCACCAGCAATGCCAGCGCACCAACGGCATCGTCGAAAGCGTGCTCGGGCTGGCCCGGCGCGAACGGGCCAACCCGGAAAACCTGGACCTGGCCGCGTTCGTGCGCCGCTTCGTGCTGGAGTACAAGCAGAGCCTCACCCTGGAAACGGACAGCATCGAGCCGATCATCAGCGAGTCTTCGGTGCATGGCCTGGTCGACCCGCGCCACCTGCACCAGATCCTCACCGTGCTGGTGCACAACGCGCTCAAGTACGGCCGCACCGGCCAGGACCCGGCCCGCGTGCGGCTGCGTGTGGCGCGCCAGGAGCGCAATGCGGTGATCGATGTGATGGACCGTGGCCCGGGCATTCCCGAATCGGTGGCCAACCAGCTGTTCCGGCCGTTCTTCACCACCTCCGAACACGGCACAGGCCTGGGGCTGTACATCGCCCGCGAGCTGTGCCGGGCCAACCAGGCCAACCTGGAGTACGTCTCGGTACCGGCCGGCGGCGCCTGCTTCCGGCTGGTGCTGCCTGGCCCGCACACGATGCTGCCGCAATGACGCGCTACCCTGCCAGCGCCACATATTTGTCGTTATCAACCGCTCTCGGCTATCTTTTCCCCTTATGAACGAAAACCGCAGCGCCCTCGTCGTCGACGACGAACGCGACATCCGCGAACTGCTGGTACTGACCCTGGGCCGCATGGGCCTGCGCATCAGCACTGCAGCCAACCTCGCCGAAGCGCGCGAGCTGCTGGCCAGCAACCCCTACGACCTGTGCATCACCGACATGCGGCTGCCCGATGGCAACGGCATCGAGCTGGTCACCGAAATCGCCCAGCACTACCCGCGCACCCCGGTGGCGATGATCACCGCGTTCGGCAGCATGGACCTGGCAGTGGAAGCGTTGAAGGCCGGCGCGTTCGATTTCGTCAGCAAGCCGGTGGACATTTCGGTGCTGCGCGGGCTGGTCAAGCATGCGCTGGAACTCAACAACACCGAACGCCCGGCGCCACCGCCGCTGACCAGCGACACCACCGCGCGCCTGCTGGGCGAATCGGCGGCGATGGACGGCCTGCGCGCCACCATCACCAAGGTGGCCCGCAGCCAGGCGCCGGTGTACATCCTGGGCGAATCGGGCGTAGGCAAGGAACTGGTGGCCCGCACCATCCACAGCCAGAGCGCACGTGCACCGGGCACCTTCGTGCCGGTCAACTGCGGGGCCATTCCATCGGAACTGATGGAAAGCGAATTCTTCGGGCACAAGAAGGGCAGCTTCAGCGGTGCCCATGCCGACAAGCCGGGCCTGTTCCAGGCCGCGCATGGTGGCACGCTGTTCCTGGATGAAGTGGCCGAGCTGCCGCTGCAGATGCAGGTGAAGCTGCTGCGCGCGATCCAGGAAAAATCGATCCGCCCGGTGGGTTCGGCGACGGAAGTGCCGGTGGATGTGCGCATTCTTTCTGCCACGCACAAGGATCTTGGCGACCTGGTGGAAGATGGGCGGTTCCGGCATGACCTGTATTACCGCATCAACGTGATTGAACTGCGGGTGCCGCCGCTGCGTGAGCGGCGTAGCGATCTGCCGCAGTTGGCGGCTTCGATTCTTGCCCGGTTGGCCCGTACGCATGGGCGCCCTACTCCGCTACTGGCGCCGTCCGCGCTGGAAGCGCTGGGCACGTATCACTTCCCGGGCAATGTGCGCGAGCTGGAGAACATCCTGGAGCGTGCGCTGGCGTTGGCCGAGGGTGACACCATTGGGGCGAGCGATCTGCGGTTGCCGCAGCAGGGTGTTACGCGCCACGGCGGCGCTCCGGCCGCACCGCATGAAGAAGCGGTGGTCGACCTGCCGGCTGGCAATGGAGCGCTGCCCTCTTACATCGAACAGATGGAACGCACCGCGATCCAGAAGGCGCTGGAAGAAAACCGCTGGAACAAGACGCGGACTGCGGCGCAGTTGGGGATCACGTTCCGCGCATTGCGTTACAAGCTGAAAAAGCTGGGAATGGACTAACCCCGCTGATCGACGGGATCGCATTCGATCCAACATTCTGGTGACCGAATCGTAGAGCCACGCCCTGCGTGGCTGCGTTGCAGGACGAAGCCGATCCACCCACCGGCACCGCATTTCCCCGCATCACGATGGACATGCATGGCGTGTCGCAACCGGACGACATCCGCGTACTGACACGCCATGCGTGTCCAACGCAACGCCCGGCCACTTGTCGCCAACGCCCCACCAAAACCGCACCACTGTCGCACTACCGCTCCAGCGCGAGCCGGTAACGACACCACGTTGGCAACGCCTACCAAACCCCGCAAAACCAACAGACACAATCGATTGGCTATCGATCCCACCACAGCGCATGGTGTGCGACGGAGCTTCAAATCTCCAAGTGGATGCAAAATTATGGACGTCCCATGTCGGGAGGGTGGCTAATACAAGACCCCTCAACCGGGGAAATACGCCACGCCGCACGCATCCACGCGGATTTGAACCTCCCGGCTCCCTTGCCCTACCGGCAAGGGAGATTTTTTCCATGGAGGCCCCCCCATGCGCTCGCCACGCAACACCCCCCTCTTCCCCGAACTGCTCCTGCCCACCGCCGACCGCCCGCGCCACTACACCGTGCGCGCGCGCACCTATGCGTGGATGGACACCTTCGGCGGTGGCACCGTGCCGTGCCTGTCGATACACGGCCACTGGTTGGAGAGCGCAGGTTTCAAGGTCGGCTCAAGCGTGAGCATCGAATCAACCGTGGGCCAATTGATCATCAAGCTGATCGAGGCCCCCGAGGAAGCGCGTCAGAGCAACTCCACGGCCTTCGAGAAGCACATTGCCAAACGTGGCCGCGCCAACCCGGACAGCGAAGTCATCCACGAACACCCCGGTTGGTTGGTCCGCGAGCTGATCCTGGCCCCCATGGGCGCCTCCACCCTGGACTTCGCCCACGCCATCGGCGTGTCGCAGGACTTCGCCGAATGCTTCCTCGCAGGCGACCAGGACGTGGATCTGGATCTGGCCCAACGCCTGGGGCCGTTCTGCCGAACCTCGCAGGCCCTCTGGCTGGAGCTGCAGCTCAAACACCGATCAATCCGCTGACCACGTTTACCGACGGTAGGGCCACACCTTGCGTGCTTGAAACACTCGCCGCCGAACTCCCATACCCGTACCGTCAACAAAGCCCGAGCTTCTTTCAATTCAGGGCCACACCACACTGTTAGAACTTTCGAAGCATCTGCTGCAATAGCAATGCGCCGCGTCAGTAGACATCGACAAAGAACTGGCCTTCCGTCTCAAGCCTGTGTGCAAGCGCCTGTGCTGACGAATGTCCGGCAACCACGTGATCCTCAAGCATCAAAGTGCCGGAATAATCGTCGCCCGCCTCAAGAACCGAATCAATCTTCAACACTAGGCTCTCGCCCATCCCCCCCTCATCCAGCAGCGAAAGAACGTCTCCGGGTCGCGATTGAAAAGGGATCTCGACGTACCCGGTGACGCATCCGTACGGCTCAGTTGGTGAATAAAACAATGAAAAATCGAATCTGAATTTCATTATCTTCCCCAAGGGTGGTCGGGCACCATCAGCTCGACGGCCATCTGCTTCTCTTCGGTCATGTCGCAACCCATACTTACCCCAAGTGCAATCATACTGGCAATTGTTGAGATCCGTCCGCGCAGATCTGCGGAATGACCCAACCACGTTGTCGACGTTCTGGTCATGGCTGGATTATGCGTAGAGAAGGCATGGTCGTACAAGTGTGAGCAAACTTATGGACGTCCCATGTCGGGAGGGTGGCTAATACAAGATCCCTCATCCGGGGAAATTCGCCACGCCGCACGCTAGCACGCGGTTTCGAACCTCCCGGCTCCCTTGCCCTACCGGCAAGGGAGGCTTTCCCCCTTGGAGGTCTTCCATGCGCCCAACACCCAACGCCCGTCTCTTCCCCGAAATTCACCTGTCCATCGCCGCACGCCGGCGCCACTACACCGTGCGCACGCACACCTATGCGTGGATGGACACCTTCGGCGGCGGCGCCGCACCGTGCCTGTCGATACACGGTCATAGGCTGGAAAAAGCAGGCTTCATAACCGGCGCAAGCGTGAGCATCGAATCAACCGTGGGCCAACTAATCATCAAGTTGATCGAGTTCCCCGAGGAAGCGCGTCAGAGTAACTCCACGGCCTTCGAGAAGCACATTGCCAAACGTGGCCGCGCCAACCCGGATAGCGAAGTCATCCACGAACACCCCGGTTGGTTGGTCCGCGAGCTGATCCTGGCCCCCATGGGCGCCTCCACCCCGGACTTCGCCCACGCCGTCGACGTCTCACAGGACTTCGCCGAATGCTTTCTCGCCGGCGACCAGGACTAGGATCTGGATGGGGTTGGCGTTGCTCACATTAGATCGCTTGGCCGACGCCAAGGCATCCGCCAACATCGCACGTCGTTTCGAAGGATCGTTTTAGCTCCTTGCAGCCTCCAAAGTACTTGCAGCGCAGTAGTCCAGCTGTTGCGAATCGCCCAGCTCCCGCGCCGCCGCCTTCCATTTCGCTGCAAGCCCATCGCTGCCCGAAAGGGCCTCGTAGTGCGCAATCAACTTCTTCATGGCAGCGACATCTCCCTTCGTGGCGGCGGCCTCCACGATCAGACGCTGTTTCTCAGGAATCACGAAGGCATCGCTTGGACTGCGTTGCTCAGTATTGCTCGGACTACCCTGCTCGCTCCCGCAACCAGCTACCGCCAAACACGCAAGCCAAGAAAGCGACCAAAGGCATCCTAAGAAACATCTCGGTTCCATCAGCTTGGGTTTGTGAGGAGGGCCAGCGCCAGGATGGCACATCGACATGGAGCTTTGTCATGAGAAGCCGGCAAGCAGATACACATGCAGGGTAGCCAGACCGGCTGCGGACAACCCACACGACAATTTTTTGGCCGGTGCCAACCATGCCGTTATGCATCCGGCCGCGACTACTGCCACCGCGAACGCATGTACCAACAAGCCCATCTCGGCACTCGGGAACCACGCCGCAGAACAGCTTGGCAGGCTCACTGCGGGGTCGGGCCACGATAGATCCGTAGTCCACTCAGTGACCCGGTCACCGGCGGGCAAATACGCAGCAGCAGCCCGCGAAGCAACCCCAGGAGCATGAACACTGCCACGAAACCAATGAGGGAGACGGGTATCAACCCCAACCATCGCAGCATCTTGGTCATCTTGCCTACTCGATTTCTCTGGCGGCGAGAAACCGGTTCGCCGCGTCCCTGACCTGCTCCCAGGACGGATGAAAGAGCTCACTCGCGTCATTCCCTGCAAACGCGGCTTCCGGGGTTGCTCTGCTCCGCATCGTCCACAACATATCTCCCGTGCGTCCTGTCTGGCTATTCACCTATTTGCGACTGATGAGAGCAAGGTCGCCCCATCCTGGATCACCTCGGCCCGGCGTACTTCCATGAAACTGCACAACTCGAGGACACTGCGACACACTATCGCCGAACCAGCGACGCGCGGGCTGCCACCACCTCGATGAAGCCATCTCTTACGTACATACGCACCATCTTTTCTTTGCGACTGACAATACAGCTTCGGACATTTCCAAATCTATGCTCCCCGGCCAACTCTGATACGTCCAGCTTGGCGAGACAGGACGTCACACGACTGAATGACATCCTCACGGGATAGAGATCAGATGTACTGCCGCCAGCGGACATGAGCAGGTCGATGACGCACGCATTGGTCGCGGCCGAAAAGTGAATCGATTCCAGATGAGAAAAGAGGAAATCCGCCTCCTCGATCTGCGTGAATCCGCCCGAACCAACCCCAATTTCCGAAGTGACGGCGGGATCCACAAGCTCACGGCGCGCATCAAGTTCAACACCACTCCCTGCCGCTTCAACAAGTCCACCCGCTAAGTAAAGCCTCAGGCTTCCACCTGACACGTCTACGCGGCCGTCCTGGATGTTCCCGAATGATGCACTGTCAGCGAGCTCTAAAAAGCCAAATCGCCCAAAGAATGAGTTCAGCCCCTTGCACGACAGCAAGGATGCTGACCGCCCCCTACCCACCTTATAGTCGCCAAGGCCAAGATCGATCTCGCACAATTGCTCCAAGATGGATACTGAGACTGTGTTGATAACGCCGTCATGGAACTCGACATCATCGAACTTACTCTGACACGTCATCCCTCCCTCCGATATTCCGATACCTGAAGCCTGCGCACAGACCAACTTAAAGTCACTTCACGATTGCCAGACCCATCAACGCGCCATGGTCCTCAGACGAACCCAGGGCTAGAACTGCCGCACCAATCCAACGATGGCCATCACCAGAATCATGACCCCGAACACAACCCATAAGCTCACATGGAGAACGGCAAAGTACGCCGGCCACCCACGTATCCCGGATTCCTTCAGCACGGCGCAGCATGCCGCGACAGTATCCTGCATGACCGACATCTCGCGACTCGCAAGGATATCGAGACTGGCAAGCAAAGCCTCACCAGGCCTTTTCTCGCGCAGACGCCGCGCAGCAATGACCGCGCAAGAACGGCTCACAATTATTGCCAGAAAGACATAGAACAGATACGGCATCAATTCCATCATGTCATCTAAAGTCCGCAGCCACAGTCGATGATACGGGGTACCCCGTCGAAGGATAAGTGGCCGACGGGGTAGCCGTAAACAGACGCATCCCCGTGACCTGCGTACGAAACTTGTGGCTAATAAAGCAGCGAGTTCGATTGGAATTATATCCGGTTCGTACCAGCGTCGGCGCACCGTCGCCGGCGGCTTGTATCCATGTTCGCTGTGCGGTCGTCTCTCGTTGTAGAACTGCCTCCAGCGCTCGACTGGACAGGCACTTCCCGGTGCAGGGGCTTTGGCTTCACGATAAGGCCACCAATGGCGGAGTGCCCGTATTGATCTGCAGCGGCACTTCCCTCGAGCACCATGCTGCGCAGCAGCTCTCGCTCGATCTGGAGAAAAGAATCCTCCACCGCCATGTCCAGGACACCTTCGCCAGGCATCAGGTAGCAATTCCAGATATGCCGGCTTGCTTCCTTGAATCTCTGCATCTGACCCGTTACGTTTTTCATTTCCGCATCCGTTCGAAAGCCGATCTGCCAATTCCCGCGTGTCCCAGACTTCGAATTGGCAACACGCCCGAGGGAAGCATACGACTTCCAGAGCACGGCGGCACGGCCACGCCACTACACCGTGCGCGCCCACACCTATGGGTGGATGGACACTTTCGGCGGCGGCACCGCCTCCAGCCTATCGATACACGGCCACTGGTTGGAAAGCCCACGCTTCGAGATCGGCGCAAGCGTAAATGTCGAGGCGACTATCGGCTAACCGGTCATCACGCGGGTGGAGTTTCCCGAGGCAGCGCGGCAGCGCCACTCCATTGCATTTGAAAGACAGATTTCCCACTTCACCCGCACAAAAGCGGCAAGCGACGTCGTGCATGAACACCCTGGCTGGCTAGTGCGCGAACACATCTTTGCCCCCATCGGCGCCTCCACCTCGGGCTTCGCCCACGCCGTTGGCGTTTCGCAGGATTTCCCCGAATGCTTCCTGGCCGGTGACCACGATGTGGATCTGGATCTAGCCCAGCGCCCGGGTCCGTCCTGCGGTATCTCGCAGAAAATGTGGCTGGAGCTGCAGCGGAGACATCAGGAAGTGTGGTAGCGACGGGCTCTTGATGCCTACATTTCCCCTTTTCAGTCGACGACCATACGTGCTTGTGCTCCCCCTTTAATACACGTAAACGTGGAACCCAGTCTCCTTATCCAACCTTTCACCGAGACGCTCCGCCAGCTCAGGCCCTTCAACGACGTAGTCCTCCAGCGCTATAGAACCAGAAGCCTCTTCTTCACCAGCATCGCTCACAGCTTCAATGCAAAGAGACAGCGCCGAGCCGGTCTCACTACTCCCGATGAGCTGAAACATCTGTCCGACAGACGGGAGCGAATCAAGCTCAACAAACCCCGTCACGTTTCCGTATGGCTCCGTCGGTGAGGAGTACAGCGACATATCGACATGGAATCTCATCAACGCCCCCAAGGATCCAGAACAATCAGACCAATCGCCATTTCTTCTTCAAGGCTGAAGCGCAGCAAAAGCATCGCCCAACACTCTGATCGCATTCCTACTGTAGACCCAAACCCTGCGGGATTGAGACGATGAATCGTGCGCGATTCGAGGCAAATCCACAGAGGGCAAGACTACCTCTGCATCACCAAGCAGTTTCCACACCAACGCGATGCACCAAGCCAAACCCTACACCTCCACGTTGCCCGCGGAAGCGCATTGCCGCTGAAATGTCGCTGACCTTTGCTCAACGCATAACCTTTTCCATCGCAAGTTCAACAGAACTGAATTCGCGCGCTCACCGTCTCTTGGTTAGAGACGTCAGCCCTTGTGCGACTTCCGGCGACAGTGCATCGCGCCACACATGGGTCAAGACACCCAAAAAGGCCTTCTTCTCCGACATGTACGACTCAATAGCGTTCAATGCAAATTGGCCATGCAAGCCCAACAGCGTTTCCACGGGACCAGCCCCCAGATTTTCCAGCACCCAAGGGTCGGAGCTCAATTCAAATATCTCGACAACCGATCCCCATGCCTGTTCTGGATCCTCAATACACATCATATTGAGCTGAATGGCAGACCATTGGGAATCGCTTTGTAGAGCGGAGCCATCAGTGGCGCTCTGCAAGGCAACCCAAGCACTTGCCAAAGCATGGCGGTCCAAAAATTCCATCAAAAACTACCTCGGTGCAGGCTGAGTCGGGACTGGCTTCGTTGCCCACTCCCAAGCGTCGGAAGGATAACCTTTGCAGTTCATCGCGTCTGCCACCTCAAGGTACCCGCGAAGATTCACCTGCCAAGATCGGAACTGTTGCTGGTGCCCCGCCCATGACATCTTTCCGGTTGGCCGAGTAGTGAACAGGTCCATGCCATCCTGGCGCATATCCCAATACCTTTTCTTCACGACTGCTAGGATGGTTCTGATCGTCGCATAGATTTTTTCACACTTATCCTGTACGGGGCAGTCATCCTGAGTCTTTGCGCTATCTCTCGCCAGCGATGCCGCAGCTGCGACCCCGGCTGCACCCAGGCCGGATGAGGACGTTCCGGCGCTTCCAGATGAACCAATCCCCGCAGCTGCGCAGGCCAGAACATTCTCGGGACGGGCGCACATCGAGAGCGTGCTCAGCCCTGACGGATCCAAATTGATGATTGGATTGGAGCCTGCGTAGGCGAAAGTTGCCACGCCTCCTTCGAGCCCAATAGGATCACTCTGAACGTATCGACCTGTGCTTACGTCATAGTCCCGGTAGTAGTTGTAGCTTAGGCCGCTTTTAGAGTCGTAGCGCTGACCGGGGAAGCGAAGGTCAAACGACTGAGGAATTCCGTCCTGATCGGGATCCTCAGCAGGCAACCCATTGCCATATGCCTCTCCCAGCAAGCTCCAGCGCCACACCGCCACATCGCGCTGCGGATCGACCACTGCGCGCGGCGAACCAAGATGATCGGACTCGATGTAAAAGACCTTACCGGCTTGAATCAAGCCTACGGGTCGAGACCCCAGCCACACGACCTGCTGCGCCGCGGCACCGGTCGCACCATAGCTGCCCAACCACTCACCGCCCTCACCATGCAGGTGCAGCGTCTTGTCAGTACCCACCTGCTGGAGGACACGCTGCCCCGCCGCATTGTGGCGGTAGCTGGCCTGCGCAGAGCCTGCCCGAGTCGCACTGCCAAGCCGGCCAGCAAGATCAAAGGCGTACTGCCACTCATCGCCGATTGTCAGTGTGTTGCCCATGGCGTCGTACGTGCGATCAACACCATCCACCGACATCAGCCGGTGGCTACCGGCCGGGTAAACGTAGGCCTGCACCCCGGCCGAGTTGCCAAACGACAACCGGTTCCCGGTGGCGTCGTAGCTGTACTGCTCGATAGCCACGCCGGTCTGCGCGTCCTTGAACGCAGTCAAGCGGCCCAAGGCGTCGTAGTCCAGAGTCGCACCCTGCCCCTGCGGACCACCATCGGTCAGCGAGGCAATGTTGCCGGCGTCATCAAACCCGAAGGCAACGTTCAAGCCATCGCGGCCGTCGCTGATCGCCAGCGGCCGGTAATCCAGATCGTAGCTACGATCCAGGCGACGGCCATTGCCGAACGTCCAGGACTGCTCCTGCCCGAACGGCAGCGTCTGCACACCCTGCAGCAGCACCTCGCGGGTGCCGCCTGCCGGGGTGACGCCTACGCTGCTCACCTGGCCGAGGGTGTCGTAGCCATAGTCGACCAGGCTTCCATCCGGGTAGGTCATCGACTGCAAACGCCCTGATGGCACATAGACGTAACGCAGCACCAGCACCTGCCCTTCGACCACCTGCACGCGGCGGACCAGATCACCGATCGGGCTGTAGCAGTAGTCAGTACGGCCGCTGGAATCGATCATGCTGGACAGCCGCCCCACCCCTGCACGTTCACCGGCCGGGCATTGGCTTGATGGCTGGTCGTAGACGTACTGGATGTCGACAGCGGGATCGGCGAAGCGCACGGCGGCGGTACGGCCCACCGCGTCGTACTCGTACTGGGCCGTCACGCCACGTGCGTCGGTCCGGGTCAGCGGGTTGCCGAGGCGGTCGTAGGTGAACTGGGTGGTTCCAGTGTCCGGGCTGGTCTGGGTGGCCAACTGGCCGAAGCCATCGTAGGCATAGGTGGTCGCCAAACCCTTGGGATCAACCACCCGCTCGACCTGGCCGTTGGCCGCGTACTCGTAGCGCATCTCGGCGTTGATGCCGCCGAGGTCGTCAATCTGCCTGGTCGGCCGTCCCACGCCGTCGTAGGTGCTCTTGGATATGGTGCCGGCCGGATTCTCGGTCTCCAGCAGGTTGCCCACGGCGTCATAGCGCATCTGGGTGGCGTGGCCGGATGCCCCGGTTACCCGGGTCACTCGGCTGGCCGTGTCGAACAGGCGGTCCAGCGAGCGGCGCAGGACGCCGCTGCTGTCGCGCACTTCCTCGCGCAGCCGGTTGCCTGCGCCATCCAACACGTAGTTGATGCGGTTGCCTGCGGCGTCTTCCACGCTGGTCAGACGGTCGGCCGTGTCGTAGTGCATCCGGGTCCAGACGCCATCGGGCTGGGTGACGCGGGTCAGCTTGCTGGTGGAGCTGTACTCATACAGCCGGATGCGGTCGTTGGTGGGTGCATCGCCCTTGATGGTCTCGGCGAGGACGCGGCTGTTGTGGTCAAACAACTGCTCCACTACCACCCCGTCGATGCCCCGCACCTGTATGGCGCGACCTAAGGCGTCGTACTCCAGGTACTCGGTGCGGCGGCCGAGCGGGTCGATCTCTGCGCGCAGGTCGCCCTTGCGGAAACGGCACTCGCCGCTGGCATCGCAGCCGGCGTCGTTGGCGGCGTGGTACTCGAAGCGGGTGATGGCGCCAACTGGGTTGAGGGCGGTTAGTTGCAGCCCGGGAAGCGGGCATTGCGCGGGGTTGGAGGTTGCTTCTGCTTCGGTGCAGTAGGTGTGCTGGGACTGGCGCACGTTGATGGGCGCGGTTGCCAGCGAGCCGCAGACGTAGTCGGTGTTCTGGTTGGCGTCGTACTGGCAGGAGAATAGTACGTGGCCTTGGGCGTCGTAGACCTCGCGATTGAGCGAGGTGAGCGCTTCGCCGCCGGTGATCTTCTGGCTGACGCGCTGTTCCACGACCCGATTATTGGCGTCTCGGGTGGTGCGGGTGATGCGGCCGATGGATTCTTCGGTGCGGGTAGCGACCTGGGAAACTGGACCGCTGCTGGAGTCGACGTACGATTGCGTCGTACGATTGCCGAGCGCGTCAACCTTGGAACTCAGCCGACCCATGGCATCGAAGGTCTGCGAACGGGTTCCCTGCGCATCTACTGTCTTGGTGATGGCACGGAACTGTCCGCCCCCGATCTCAAGTTGCCTTAGATCTCCCAGCTCGTTGACCGTGGTTGCGGATCCATCCACGTTGTAAGTGATGGTTCCTGCATCGACGGGAAGGCCCCCAGCAAGGAGATGACTACCGACCACTTTGCCATTCGCGTTGTAGGAGAACGTGGCGTAACGGACATCACCTTCGATGATGCCGGTTAGAAGATTATGAACGTCAGCGGGAGCATGGCCGGCTTCTCCGTACACATACGTGCGGGACGATCCGTCTGGGCGAATGACGCTGGTCTGGTTACCGTAGCCGTCGTATCCATATCGAGCCTGCGAGCCATCCGGCAGGGTGATGGATGCAAGCCGCTCATTCTCATATCCAAAGAGCAGGGAACGCCCCACACCATCCGTGATCCGCTCGATTCTCGACTTCTGGTCATAACTTGCCGTCACGCTGGTCTGCGGATCACCCGTATTGACGCTGGCGAGTCGCCCATCTGTCCGGTACAAGCGAACCGTTCCATCAGCTTGAATCAGCTCCGAACTATTGCCCGGGCCCGGACGAAGAACTTCTCCGGATGCCTGATTTCCCCGCCCACCACTTCCGTAGCGCTGGAGGTAACCTTGATCGTCGGCGCGCATGCTTCGGTCTGAAGATACCAAGAAATCCGAGTAACTGTGCGACCAACCAGTACCCAACTCAGGTGCGCTTTGCAGCTGGTTGAGCGAGTGATAGTGGCGGATAAAGGGCCTGCCGGCGAAGTCGAAATCTGCTTCTGACCGCGCCTTGTCGCCCGTAGCCGGGAAACAGGGGTTGTTGGTCGTATGGCAAGACTTCGTCTGCGTCACATCCCACTGGTAGATGTACCGCGTTGTCATGGTTGCGCGACAAACGCGTGGCCACTCCAGCGGCGTGCCGCGCTCAACGTAGGCGGGGTTGTCCGCATGGATGGGAGCAAAACCAGCAGCACATTCAAAATGCTGGGTCTTCACCAGCTGAAGTTCACGCGGACTGGGTACCGACGTTCCCCAGCCCGGGCACAGGAGCGAGTACTTGTAGTACTTAGAGTCAGCGGCTCTTGGCTTTGAATGATAGACAGCACCATATCGGCCAACACTGCGCACCGATACGTATGGTGATCCAAAGCTGCCTTCGTAGCGCTCATCCGAGAATACACATTCCGGTAACCCAGCACGAGACTTCGCCATGTTCGCGTCCACGGCCTCAGCCTCACCCGCACACATGCCAGGATCATATGGATCAATTTGTGCCGCACAATTCACTTCGCTGACGCCACTCCCACCAGCCCGATATCCGGGCTCGTACATTGTTTGCGCCGGCTGATCATTCACCACATAGGCGTGTCTAAGCGCCGAGTCCGTGTATCGAGAAACGCGCTCTTTGGTCCAGAGAGAGCCATACGGACCCGCCTTCGCCCGGAGCTCTGATTCCGCTTGACTAAGCGTAGGGAAACACTTGTCGTCGAAACAGAATTTTGGCTCGACCAGCGGCTGCTGTGCTGCGAGCGCAATCGCCGGCAACAGCGAAAGAGCACAGATAAAACTGATACAACTTAGGGTACGTGCAAGCACAACCACCTCCATGTGGATTCAACAACACGCAAGCCGAGTAGACATCTAATTACTGAATTCTGCCCAACGATATCTGTTGGAACCGAGCAAATTGTCACATTATTGAGAAGTTCGCCCCTGGGCGAAGACCAGCTACGAGCTGAGCGAGCACCCCAGAAGCAAGAAGCCCCGCAAATGCGGGGCTTCCACGTATACCCCGTACTACTGAGGGTTCGACTTCGTCTCGGCTCGCGTGGCCAACAGCGCCAACAATCGAAGCGACGAGTTGCGTTGTGCCTCTCGGCTCATCATCGGCCAGTACTGCTGTACAAGTCGCTGGGCAACAGCCGCATCACCTTCGAAAAGTGACGCACTCAACATTGCACCGACAATGTAGTATCCGGACACGCTGTCCTGCAGCAGCGCCTTACCATGCTCCCCCTCCAGCAGCTCCAGTCCATGCCCCACAACATCGCGGTGCCGATCTTCAGCGACTGCTGACATGAGCGCCAACACTTCGTCCACAGTGGCGTCACCGGAAGGACAGCGCAACCATTCGGGCTTGCCCCACAGCCGCTGCAACCGAGAGGCGTCCAAGTGTGCCGCTGTCTCGCCAGCCAATGAGAAGATCAAGGTAGCGGTGCGCTCCGGTCGTTGGCCCAGCTCACATGCCGCCGCCAGACCACGCAACGCATCGACCTGCAATGCATCAAACTCGGACATGGCAATGGGAGTAGTGGCCCGCCCATCAACGAGAGCCCCGAATACTTCTCCTGCCGCGAGACTCTGGTTCACTCCAGCCAGCTTAAGGTGCGTGGATAACCGGCCTCTTTCATATGCGGTTGTCGGCGATGGCCCCCCGAAGCTACGTACTATCGGCCACGGCGCCGCAGTCAGAGCGTCGAAGTCGGTCACCGATGCACGCTGAAAGCGTGCCATTGGTGCCTGCAGCTTTAGAACCGGGTACATATCAGAGTTCATCTGATGAGGGTACAAAAGCAGATAGCCCTCCAATCCCTTTCGGTTCATCACCAGCGTGTCCTGGAGATGACGAAGATCTGGCACGCCTATGCGGGCAAGATCCGTAGCAAGCAGCGGCTGACCATACATTGCTCCGCTAAGCTCAGGCACCTTGCCTCGCGGGGATGCGATCAGAATCAAATCTGCATCATTCGCCAAGTACGCCCTGACGTCCTTGAAATTGACCAGCAGCGCTGAAAGTACCGAGTTCACAAGCTCCGGAGAGATTTCATACATCTGCAGCCATTGAACGAAGAGACCGTCGTCGTTCAACTGCTTAGGAACATATTGGTAGAACTCGGTACTGAACAGCGAGGCGGTTCCTCCCATCCAGGGATTAGAAGGTTCCGAAATGATCAGATCATATTTGTTGGGAACCGATGCGAAGTACGCCTTTGCATCATCGATGATGACATGCGACCTGGGATCGGTGTAAGCACGCGAAACACGCTCACCGAAATGGCGTGCGCCTTCCACCATCGCCGGCTCGATCTCCACCGTGTCCACACTTCCCACGTTTGCGTGTCCCAACAACGTGTGAGTCGTGAGACCCGATCCAAACCCAATCACACCGACGCGATCGTATCGCTCACGCATTGCTAATGGCAGCGCGGCGGCAAGCACCATGGTCGACTCGTCCGAAGCCGGCGGCTGCTTGCCATCAACAACCAGACCAGCATCCACCTTTCCATTCGTGGCAATCATGCGCATCGGGTTCCCATCACCCTCATGCTCAAACACCGCGATGGTTGCCGTCTTTCCGTCCTTGTAGAACACCATACGAGCATCGTTACCCAACGTCGCATCTCCATGCCGGTACACGGACGAGTTCAACACGGCTGGATCGAACGTTACCAGCCAGCTTGCGGAGACTACCGCAGCCGCAGAGATCGCAGCTGCGGGCACGAGCGGCGGCAACTTCCAGCGCGTCGCGCTCGGAGCGAATCGTGCAAGCAGCCACAGCCCCAATCCGATGTCGAGTACCGCAGCACTAAGCAGCGCGTACTTCAGCCCCAAGATGGGCATAAGCACGTGCACGGCCGCGAGTACGCCGACGATAGCGCCAACGGTATTGCACGCGTATGCCTGGCCGATAGCCTTCTCGCCGTGCCGCTGCCGCAACAAAGCAAGGGTAAGGAGCGGGAGCGTCATACCTGCAAAGAACGCTGCCGGGAACATCACGAGCAGCGCGATTCCCCCGCTGGCAACGTTAAACAGACCGTAGCCTTGTGAGCTGTGGACAATGACCTTCATCAGCCAACCAACCCATTCGAATGCGTTGGCGTACACAAACATCGAGCCTAAAGCGGCTATGCCCATCCAAACCTGGATCCAGCCCGCCGTTGCGAGCGGAGAGATCAGCCGATCGGCACGATTCTTCAGCCAAAGTCCACCCAGCGCAATGCCGAGAATGAATGACGCCAGCATCAGCTCAAACGAGTGGATCGTCGTCCCCAACGCAAGTGAGAGCATTCGTATCCATGTGATCTCATATACGAATGAAGCAGTGCCCGTCAGGCCAGCCACCAACAGAATCAACAGCGGCCGGGATCCCACAGCAGCGGACCGAGCTTTACCCGACACACCTTCGGAAATCAGCACTGACTCAGTGGCCGGCGCCGCGTCCGGCATGCTCTGCTCAGCCTTGCTCAACGGGTACACGATCACGGCAACCAGAATGTTGATCAGGCCGGCGGAGAACACAGTACCCGGCATACCGATCGCCGGCAGCATTACGTAGGTGGAAGCCAGCGCACCGATCGCAGCCCCGAGGCTGTTTGAGAAGTAAAGTCCGGCAAGGACGCGACCTTCGGCATGCGCCTGCAGGCGGATATAACCGGCGCTCATCAGCGGGAAAGTCGCGCCGAGAAGGATGCACTGAGGCAACACCATCACTGCTGCCAGCAACCAGCGCACGCTCTGCAGCTGACTGGAAGGCAGCATGGGCAACAGCTGATCGTAGGCCCAACCGGTCAGACTTTGGTAGATGCCGTCAAAGCAAAGGCCCAGCAGACCAATCACAACTTCGATCACGGCATAGGCGAGAAGCGGCCGTCGTACTTTGCTGCTCCACCGACTGATCAGCCATGCACCAATTGCCATGCCGCCCATAAACAGAATGAGCACCAACGACTGGGCGTATGAAGAGTGGCCTAGAAAGAGACCCAGGTACTGCGTCCAGATGGACTGGTATATCAGTCCGGAGAACCCCGACAGCACGAAGATCCACAACAACCAAGTTCCGGTCCTGCTCTTTCCCAACGTCATCCGTGCACCCCATTGCTAGCCGCCAAGCCAAGCGGCCTGACTAAATGTCTGCAGCCAAGCGCGGCACCGCACCTGCGGAACGGTACCGAATGGCAATCGAAGGTCGGCCCGACTCCCCGCCGGGCAATGCTGCTTCCGGATGATATCAGTTGATAGCCACAGAATCAGCGCGTGGACGCTGCTGACGCAGTCGGCAGGACAAGCGTAGTGCACGGACCAGGGTCAGCACGGCGCGGCACCGCCAATTCGGCGATGCCGTTGAAGCCCACCGCGCCACCGGACCTTAGTCCTTGGTTACACGGTTGATCTCAGCCAAACTCGTGGTGCCAGCCGCTGCCTTGATCAGCGCAGACTGGCGAAGGTCCTTGATCCCTGCCCGTTGCGCAGCTTCTGCAATCTGGATTGCGTTGCCGCCGGCAAGGACAATTATCGAGATTTCTTCGCTCATCGGCATGACCTGATAGATACCCGTACGCCCCTTGTAACCCTCGGTGCATTCTTCACATCCAACCGGTTCATACAGGGTAATGCCGGCATCCAGCTGAGCCTGGGTAAAGCCCTCCGCCAGTAGCGCGTTGGGCGGCAGGTCGACCGGGCGCTTGCAGTTGCTGCACAGTCTGCGCGCCAGGCGCTGCGCAATGACCAAAGTCACCGAACTGGTGATGTTGAACGGCGCAATGCCCATGTTCATCAGGCGTGCGATGGTCTGCGGACCGTCATTGGTGTGCAACGTGGAAAGCACCATGTGGCCAGTCTGCGCCGCCTTGACAGCGATCTCTGCCGTCTCCAGGTCGCGGATTTCGCCCACCATGATGATGTCCGGGTCCTGGCGCAGGAACGAGCGCAACGCGGCAGCGAAGGTCATGCCTCGCTTGACGTTCTGCTGCACCTGATTCACACCCGGCAGCCGGATTTCAACCGGATCTTCGGCGGTTGAAATGTTGCGGGTTTCATCGTTGAGGATGCCCAGCGCGGTGTACAGCGACACCGTCTTACCCGAGCCGGTAGGGCCAGTTACCAGCACCATGCCATATGGCTTGTGGATGGCTTCCAGGAACATCTGCTGCTGCTCGGGCTCGTAACCGAGCTTGTCGATGCCCAGCTTCGCCGCACTGCCATCGAGAATACGCAGCACGACCTTCTCGCCGAACAAGGTCGGCAATGTGCTGACACGGAAGTCAATCTGCTTGGACTTGGAGAGGTTAAGCTTAATGCGCCCGTCCTGCGGTACACGCTTCTCAGCGATGTCCAGCTGCGACATCACTTTCAGACGTGCAGCGATGCGCTGATTGAGCTTGACAGGGGCCTTGGCTACGTTCTTGAGCAGACCATCGATCCGGAAGCGCACGCGATAGTCGTCTTCATAAGGCTCGAAGTGAATGTCCGAAGCCCCCTTGCGGATGGCATCGACCAGTACCTTATTGACGAACTTCACAACCGGGGTGTCGTCACCCTTCGCATCGTGCCCGGCATCGGCACCAGCGCCGCCGTCATCGTCGCCCCCGGACACATCCAGGTCGCCCATCCCGTCGTCGTCGCCGCCGCCAAGTGAACCGCCCAAGGTATCGTGCTTGGACTGCCACTGCTCCAAGGTGCGGCGAATCTGCTCTTCATCGACCAGAATCGGCTCGACCACGAGATTGGTGTGGAACTTGATTTCGTCCAGCGAATGGGTGGGATCGCTGGTACCCACAAACAATTTACCGCCGCGCTTGAAAAGCGGCAGGACGTGGTGCTTACGCAGCAGTTCCTCGCTCACCAAGCTGATCGCGCTCTGCGCACTATCGAACACAGAGACATCCAGCAGTGGCATGCCAAATTCCAGCGCGTTCGCTGCGGCCAGCTGCGCCGAGGTCACCAGCTTTTTCTCGGCAAAGTACTGGGGCAGCGGTTGCTTGGCCGCGGCCGCTTTGGCCATGGCATCGCGTGCGGCGGCCTCTTCCAGCGCACCGTCCTGGACCAAGCGGCGGGCGATGCCGGTGATGCCGACGAGATTGGCGGTCACTACTGCATTCATAAGGGCGTCACGGCTGATTGCTCCGGGGACTACAGCTTAACCCAGACAACGGGGGCTCAATTGCAGTTGTGCGGACGGTGGCGCTCATTGATTGCCGGCGCCGCACAGTGCCACTGACCGTCAGGATCACGATTCAAGGTCAGACTGCTACCCAACACCTGCGGGTTGCCCAGCACCACGCAGCTGATCTCGGCGGTACCGTCGGCTGCCAGGGTTGCAAGCACGGATGAGCAATGGGTGGTGGGATTGACCAGACCCACGTAGCTGGCCGTCACTAGCGCGGCATTGCCGGTGGCAAGCGCCGACTCCACCCCAACCTTTCCAGGCGCGATCTCGGAGAGCGCGGCAGTGACCTGAGTCTTGGCCACATAGTTCTGGTACGCAGGAATGGCAATGGATGCCAACACAGCGATGATGGCCACCACGATCATCAGTTCAATGAGCGTAAAGCCTTTGGTCTTATGCATTTCAATGCCCCTTTGTTGCCAAAGAGCCGAGCAGGATTCATGCCAACATTGGGGAACCCCATCCTAATCTGTAAAAAAACCCCCGCTTTCGCGGGGGTCCTTTTCAACTCAGACAATCAGCACGCTATTAGGTGCACTTGCCCGGCTTGTACTTGTCGGCCAGGCTCGAGGTGCAAGCCCAGGTGCCCTCGTCAGCGTCACGGGTCCACACGACGGTGTTCTTGTCGAACTTGGTGGCGTTGCCGCCCTTGGTGGTGCAGGTGATGGCGTCAGCAGTCACAACGACATCGCAGTAGGAGGTAGCCGGGGCAACGCCGATGAAGCCAGCGGCGTCCTTATCGGTCGACGGTTCCTTGCCTTCGTTGATAGCCTGCTCGAAGCCGACCTTGCCCGGGGTGATTTCGGCCAGAGCCGAGGCACCCTGCGAGCGGACCACGTAGTCCTGGTAAGCCGGAATGGCGATGGCGGCCAGGATGGCGATGATCGCGACAACGATCATCAGTTCGATGAGGGTAAAGCCCTGCTGCTTCTTCATGAGTACATCCCCTAGAGGTGGTTTGAAAATGAACACTGGGTCGAGCCTGGCCGGTAGACCGGCTGAGCATGGCAATCGCCCGTGCGGGTGGTTGAAAGCAGGTTGCGTGCCAACTTCTCAGCAATGCTCCCCAGCATTCCCCGGCGCAATCATGGCAGCAATCTTCAGGATTGGAACCCCCCTCACGGCAATTTGCGACACAACCAGCATTGTGACGCATTGCGTCACCTTATGACGGGTGCGGTCTTGGACCCCGGTCACGGATTGCCGTCAGGGAGGGATGCCATGACGGCCCGGAACCGGCTACCATTCGGCCCAGAAGCCCGCCTGGGGATGGCGTGGCTGGGGAGCCTGTATGTCTGTGAGCCGTAGTGCCGTCAAGAAAGAGCCCGTGGCGCGTAGCACCATGGAATTGCAGCCGTTTGTCTGGGAGGGGACCGACAAGCGGGGCATCAAGATGAAGGGCGAACAGCCCGCCAAGAACGCCAACCTGCTTAGGGCCGAGCTGCGCCGCCAGGGCATTACGCCCAATGTGGTCAAGCCCAAGCCCAAACCATTGTTCGGGGCGGCAGGCAGCGCCATCAGCGCCAAGGACATCGCCTTCTTCAGCCGCCAGATGGCGACGATGATGAAATCGGGCGTCCCGATCGTGTCGGCGCTTGAGATCATCGGCAGCGGGCACAAAAACCCGCGCATGAAGAAGATGGTGGACAGCGTCCGCACCGACATCGAGGGGGGCTCGTCGCTATATGAGGCGGTGTGCAAGCACCCGGTCCAGTTCGATGAGCTCTACCGCAACCTGGTCCGCGCCGGCGAAGGTGCCGGTGTGCTGGAAACGGTGCTGGACACGGTGGCTACCTATAAGGAGAACATCGAGGCGCTGAAGGGCAAGATCAAGAAGGCCCTGTTCTACCCGGCCATGGTGATGGCAGTGGCCGTCCTGGTCAGCGGCATTCTGCTGGTCTGGGTGGTACCCCAGTTCGAAGACGTGTTCAAAAGCTTCGGCGCCGAACTGCCTGCATTCACCCAAATGATCGTGAACCTGTCCAGGTTTATGGTGTCGTGGTGGTGGCTCATAGTGCTCATCGCCGGGGGCGCAATTGGCGGCTTCATCTTCGCCTACAAGCGTTCGCCATCCATGCAGCACGCCATGGATCGAACGATCCTGAAGGTGCCGGTAATCGGCCAGATCATGCACAACAGCTCGATTGCCCGCTTCGCGCGTACCACGGCAGTGACGTTCAAGGCTGGTGTGCCACTGGTGGAGGCCCTGGGCATCGTTGCCGGCGCCACCGGTAACAAGGTCTACGAAGAGGGCGTCCTGCGCATGCGTGACGACGTGTCGGTCGGTTACCCCGTCAACATGGCGATGAAGCAGATCAACCTGTTCCCGCACATGGTCATTCAGATGACCGCCATCGGCGAAGAGGCCGGCGCCTTGGATGCCATGCTGTTCAAGGTCGCCGAGTATTACGAGCAGGAAGTCAACAATGCCGTGGACGCACTGAGCAGCCTGCTGGAGCCGATGATCATGGTATTCATTGGTACCATTGTCGGCGGCATGGTCATCGGCATGTACCTGCCCATCTTCAAACTGGCTTCGGTGGTCTAACGACACATGGCATTTCTCGACCAGCATCCCGGCCTCGGCTATCCCGCCGCGGCCGCACTGGGGTTGCTGATTGGCAGCTTCCTCAATGTGGTGATCCTGCGCCTGCCCAAGCGGCTGGAGTGGCAGTGGAAGCGCGACGCCCGCGAGGTGCTCGAGCTTCCGGACATCTATGAGCCACCCCCGCCCGGGATCGTGGTCGAGCCGTCGCACTGCCCGCACTGCAAGCACAAGCTGTCCTGGTACGAGAACATCCCGCTGTTCAGCTGGCTGGCCCTGCGTGGCAAGTGCCGCCACTGCCATGCGCCGATCTCGATCCAGTACCCGTTGGTGGAGCTGATCACGTCACTGCTGGTGGTCGCCGGCGTCTGGCAGTTCGGGTTCGGCTGGCAGGGCTTCGGCGCTATCGTGCTGAGCTGTTTCCTGGTGGCGCTGTCCGGCATTGATCTGCGCACCCAGTTGTTGCCTGACCAGCTCACCCTGCCGCTGATGTGGCTGGGCCTGATAGGCAGCATCGACAACCTGTACATGCCAGCCAAGCCCGCCCTGCTGGGTGCCATTGCCGGCTACCTGCTGCTGTGGTCGGTGTGGTGGCTGTTCAAGCAGATCACCGGCAAGGAAGGCATTGGCCACGGCGATTTCAAGCTGCTGGCCGCGCTCGGCGCCTGGTGTGGGTTGAAGGGCATCCTGCCGATCATCCTGCTGTCGTCGGTCGTGGGCGCGATCATTGGTTCGATCTGGCTGTACTCGCGGGGCCGCGACCGTGCCACGCCCATCCCGTTTGGGCCCTACCTGGCCGTAGCCGGCTGGATCGTGTTCATGTGGGGCGAGCCGCTGATCGAGGCCTACCTGAGAATGTCCGGCCTGCGCTGAGGGCACGCCGATGAGCCAGTTCGTGATTGGATTGACCGGCGGTGTAGCCGCCGGCAAGAGCGAGGTGACCCGCCGCTTCGAGGCGCTGGGGATTACCGTGGCCGACGCCGACCTGGCCGCCCGTGTGGTGGTCGCGCCCGGCAGCGAGGGGCTGGCGCGGATCGTGGCGCACTTTGGTTCCGGCATCCTGCTGGCTGATGGCCAGCTGGACCGGGCTGCGTTGCGCGAGCGCATCTTTGCCTCGGCCCAGGAGCGGCAGGCGCTGGAAGCGATCACCCACCCCGCCATTCGTGCGTTGCTGCGGCAGACCTGCGAACAGGCACCCGGCCCATATGCCATTGCGGCAATTCCGTTGTTGACCGAGGCCGGCGGCCGCCAGCGCTACCCGTGGCTGGACCGGGTATTGGTGGTGGATGCGCCGGTGGCGGTGCAGCATGCGCGGCTGATGCAGCGCGACGGCATCACTGCCGAGCTGGCCGACCGGATGATTGCGTCCCAGGCCAGCCGGGAGGAACGTCTGGCGTTGGCCGACGACGTGGTGGTCAATGACGGGCACCCGGACCATCTGCAGGCCGAGGTGGAACGGCTGGATCGGGCATATCGGTGATGTCCCTCCGTAAACCCAAGGGCCCGCGCACTAGTCGCTAATGACCAATAGCAAAGGTTGCGTGTCTATCGCTCACCGCATCTTATGGCCGAAAAAGCTCTAGATTGCCTTGACCTAAAAGATCGCTTGAAGTAATAGTTGCCTCAGCGCCGCCACCAACATCGGCGCCGGGTAGTTATCACAAATACTAAGGAAGAATTATGAAAGAACTGACTGTTAAAGAAGTGCAGGCTGTTTCTGGCGGAGCTGAGCGCCTGACAGTGCAACCTGGAACCACCCAGACACGCGGAGGGAATCCATTCGGCCCTGGCCCGCTGCCGGCAGGCTCCACAATCCCTTACGTCCGTTACGTGAAGATGTAACGAGCTGTGTTGCAGGTCTTCTAAATGGCGGGCCTGCACCTAGCGCCATATAAAGGATTGCCGGGACGATGGTCGCATCCGACCACCCAATTCAAAGGGTTGACCAGTCCTGAAATGCGTTGACACAACGTTCAACTGATTCAACAATCAGGCGCGGCCAGTGGATTTTTCTCTGGCCTTCAAGTTACCGGTGATCGATCAGGTCGAGCGGGGAGCTGACCTATCGTCAGGCTCAGGATCGGCACGGCATCCAAGGCAGCAGTACGGCGCTGACGTGAATGAGAAAGAGCAGCGTTTGCAAACCATTGCATTAATTGATCCTGCCGCGGAACCACGGATTCGCTATTCCTCGCTGACGGCATCGTTCTGCTGCGCCTTCGCGCGCCAGGCATACAGCTGCTGCACCTGTATGCGCGGCTTGCGCCACGCCATCGCGCTGAGCGCGTTGAAGGGCCTACTGCTTGAACTCGGTGCTGTACTGCTGGCGGGTGGCCTTGGTGGCCGTCTTCTTCCTGGTCATGCTCGACACCTCTTGGTCGTGATACGTAATCACTTAACCGGGTGTCCGTAAAATGAGGACAAGATCATCAGCTTGGTATCCGCCGCCGCTGCAGTCGCCGCAAAATCGATGTCCTGGCTCAGTAGCGCCAGCGGATCGCTCAGGCTCTGGCGCTTGGTTTCGCGTTCTTCGCGGGCAACAGGCTCATCATCAATCGTACCAGCGGCTTCAGATCACCATGATGCCAGCATCACGGAGGTTTTTAGATGCTCCCTTCTGTTCGCGCGCACAATAGGCCAGTTGCGACAATCGAGACTTCGCCTGCCTATCTCTCTCAGATAGGGCGACAGTGGCTGTCGCAATGGCTGATTGACACCTAATGTTGATGGGTCGAGATTTGGTCTGCGGAACTAGCCACTATTCAATGTGGAAGTTAGAGAGATGCGCGAGCTGAACATTCGTGAAGTCGCAGAGGTTGGTGGTGCTGGCATCTACACTGACGCGAGCCATACGCAATATAGTGGCGCCGATCGGGTCCGCAGTGTACTGAATCGTGGAGAGATTGTGGCAGGAGTGCGAATGGAAGTAATAGTGCAGTCGGAGGCCGCCGAATGCGGCTTGGCTTGCCTGGCAATGGTTGCCTCGGCTCACGGAAATCGCGTGGGTCTCCGCGAACTTCGGCGGCGTCACTCCCTGTCACTCAAGGGTGCCTCCCTGGCCCAGATCATCGGCATTGCAGAGAAGATGCACCTGATGAGCCGCCCACTGCGGCTTGAGCTCGAGCACGTGGGCGAACTGCAGCTGCCCTGCATCCTGCATTGGGATCTCAATCACTTCGTGGTCCTCGCACGCGTGGGAAAACGCGGACTGACGGTTCTCGATCCCGCATGCGGGAAGCGCACCATGCCAATAGGAGAGTTCTCGCGCCACTTCACCGGCATTGCGCTGGAGCTCACACCAAGTACGGAATTCGCCCAAGCGGCACCTGCGCCGGCAGTCAGCCTGTCCCAACTGACGGGAAGAATTACAGGCCTATGGCGTGCCATTGCGCTGATCCTCGTCCTTTCCCTTGCGCTTCAGGTCTTTGTGCTTCTGGCACCGTTCTTCATGCAGTGGATCGTCGACCACGTCTTGATCGCTGCTGACCGGGATCTCCTCACGGTGCTCGGCGTTGGATTCCTTCTTGCACTGCTGTTACAGGTATCCATCGGATTCCTGCGAGGCTGGGCAGTGATCCACCTATCAAGTCGACTGGGTCTGCAGTGGACCGGAAATGTCTTCAGTCACTTGCTCAAGCTGCCGCTGGACTTCTACGAGAAGCGCCATCTGGGTGATATCACGTCGCGAATGGGCAGCGTCCAGGCCATACAGCACACACTGACCACCAGCTTCATGGAGGCGCTCATCGATGGCCTCATGGCAGTGGTGACGCTAGCGATGATGCTCCTGTACAGCTGGAAGCTTGCCATGATCACTCTGCTGGCGGTTGTCCTTTACACCGCCGGCCGAATCCTCGCCTTTCGGCCCCTGCGCAGTGGCACCGAGCAGCAGTTGATAGCCGCAGCGCATCAGCAAAGCCATCTGCTTGAATCCATACGTGGAGCGCAATCGATCAAAGTGGCGGGTCGAGAGTCCCTGAGGCGATCCGGATATTTCAATCTACTGAATGACACAGTCAATCGGGAGGTCACGCTCGCACGGTTCGGCGTGGTCTTCAGCGGAACCAACCAGCTGATCTTCGGTGTGGAGCGCATCGCCGTAGTCTGGATTGGCGCGATTCTGGCGATGCAGAGCATCTTCTCCGTAGGCATGTTGATCGCCTATCTCGCCTACAAGGACCAGTTTGCACAACGCATGGCGGGCCTGATCGACAAGTGGATGGAGTTCCGCATGCTGCGGCTTCACTGCGAAAGGCTTTCGGATATTGTACTGACTGAACCTGAGAAGCTGGATTCCGGTACTTCAACGGTACAGCCAGCCAGCATGCGTCTTGAAGTTGACAACTTGAGCTTCCGCTATGCGCCCGACGAGCCATGGGTGATACGCAATCTCTCGTTGGCGGTAGAGCCCGGCGAGTCGGTGGCGGTTGTCGGATCCTCCGGCTGCGGAAAGACGACCCTGGTAAAGCTGCTGCTCGGCCTGTTGGTCCCCACGGAAGGCGAGGTCCGCCTCGGCGGCGTGCCCTTGGCGAAGGTGGGTGTGGAGAGCTACCGGAAGCTGGTTGGAGCGGTCATGCAGGACGATCAGCTCTTTGCCGGCAGCATCAGCGGCAACATATCGTTCGAGGACGACGGCGTTGATGATGAACGGGTCCGAATCGCGGCTGAACTTGCAGCGGTTCATCGCGACATCTCCGCAATGCCGATGGGCTACAGCAGCCTCATAGGCGACATGGGCACTACGCTGTCCGGCGGACAGAAGCAGCGCGTGATCCTGGCGCGCGCATTGTATCGGCAGCCGGCGCTCCTGTTCCTGGACGAGGCGACAAGTCATTTGGACGTGGAATGCGAGAAACTGGTCAGCGATGCAGTGCGGAAGCTGGACCTTACACGCGTGATCATTGCACACCGTCCAGAAACCATTGCCAGTGCTGACCGGGTTCTGGTCATGCACGGTGGCGCAATCGTGCAGGAGATGCGGCCCCCAGCCCTTGGGCGCGAAACCCTAGGCGAGGTCGTGGCGGCATGAGCGGGCTGTTCCGCCGCGAAGTAATTGAGGAGAAGCGAGGCAGCTGGCTGGGAAGCATTTCACTTTCGCAGCCTGTCCGGCTCTGGGTGTTGGCATGCTTCGGCGCGCTCGCTGCTGCCTTGGTCGTCTGCTTCATTGTCTTTGGTGACTACACCCGCCGCTCACGCGTTTCCGGAGAGCTCGTGCCCGATCTGGGGTTGTCCACCGTTGTGGCGCCCTCAGCGGGAGTGGTTGCTGCGTTGGAAGTGGATGAAGGCGATCGGGTCGGGCAGAAGCAGCCAATGGTGCTGATCAATGTTCCGCGGGTGACGGCGGCCGGCGACGACGCGCTTAAGGTGCTGCGCGAAGGACTGGACAAGCGCCTGCAGAGCCTGGGCTCGGTGCGCGACTCCCAGGATGAGCAGTTTGCCATTCAACAGCAGGGCGTTGAGAAGCAGCGAAACGCCATGCGCCGCGAGCTGAGCCAGATCGAGGCGGAGATCAAGACTCGGGGCGAACAGGTAAGAATCGGGCGGGAAACTGTTGAGCGATACCGCCAGGTTTCCGATCAGCGCTATGTCAGCCTGGTTCAGCTGAACCAGCAGGAGCAGGCGATGCTTGATCTGCTCAACGCCCAGCAGTCGTTGCAGCGGCAAGCCACCTCCATCCGGCGCAATCTTGCGCAGCTTGACCAGACCCTGGCGGAGATTCCGCAGCAGCGGCGTTCGGCACAGGCTACCTCCGCACGCGACCTTGCGGCACTAGCCGATGAGACCGTGCAGGTTGAGGCGAATGGAGAGATGCTGATGACGGCGCCCGTTGCAGGCCTGGTGGCGAGCCGTTTGGTTGAAGTTGGCCAGGCAGTGCAAGCCGGTCAGCCCATTCTGAGCCTCCTGCCGGAAGGCGCCGCGTTGCGTGCTCAACTGCTGGTACCGAGCGCCGCCATCGGATTCGTCAAGCCTGGCGATCGTGTACTGCTTCGCTACAGGGCATACCCCTACCAGAAGTTTGGCAGTCACGAAGGCAGAGTAATCCGGGTATCGCGCAGCGCAGTTCCAGCACAGTCGAATCAGCAGCAGGCGGTAGAGCCTCTCTATCGTGTTCTGGTCTCGCTGAATCGCCAATCGGTTCTGGCCTATGGCGTTGCCGAGCCGTTGAGGCCGGGAATGGCCGTCGACGCAGACATCATGGGAGAACGGCGTCGTCTCTATGAGTGGATTCTCGAGCCTCTTTATTCACTGACGGGGAAGATCGGGAGTTGACTCAACCGACTTCAACCCACCTGAGCGGAATCTTCAATTCATTCCGGACGCAGGTCGTAGGCGAGGTGCTGGTTTCTTGAATGGAAGGAGTGATAGATACGTAAGCCGACGCTATCAGCGCCAGCGTCGGTCAGGTTGAACGCGTTCCTGGTCGCAGCAACCTTCAAGATGATGCGCGCCGGACTCCTGAGAATGGATGGTGAGTGAGTTCGACACGGATTTTTTGAAGTTTTTGGAGTCCTTGCAATGACCCACTGATTTCCTGCTCAGGTGTTACTTTCCCCGAGGAGACACCGATGAGCGAAGTGATGGAAGAAGAGATCAAGCGTTGGACGGCCCGGCGCAAGTCGGCACTGGTCCTTGAGATCATCCAGGGCAAGACCACCGTGGCTGCGGCCAGCCGCCAGTTCGACCTGACGCCGGCCGAGATCGAGTGCTGGGTTGAAGACGGCAAGCGCGGCATGGAGAACGCGCTGCGTGCCAAGCCCGAGGACGTGCGCGAGCATATGAGCGCCAGCTCAAAGACCTGCAGGAAGCCTACGGCGAGGCCACGCTGGAGATCCGCGCCCGAAAAAAGCTGGCGTCCCTGCTGGGAAAGGACGAGAGCTGATGCTCTCGGTCCAGCAGGGCCTGAAGGACGAAGGTGTAGTGGTACCGATGATCAAGCTGTGCCAGTGGTTTGGCGTGGCGCGGCGGACGACTTACTACAAGCCGACCCGGTCGCCAGCAAAGGTCAAAGCGGAGCTTGCCGAGCCGATCAAGGAGATGATCGAGGCTGAGCCGTCGTTTGGCTACCCCACGGTGGCTGCGTTGCTTGGCATGAACAAGAACGCCGTCCAGCGGATCTTCCAGCTCAAGGGCTGGCAGGTGCGCAAGCGCGGGGATCAAGGCGACGCTTTCAGACAGCACTATCGCCGCCAAAACCAGGACTAGGATTGACATGCCCGCTCATCAAAAATAATGAGCGGGCGACGATTCGTTACTTAACTACCCAGTGAACGTGCGCAACAGTTCCGGGATTGCCAGCAACGGTAGCGCCAGGCTTGAACGGATTGAAGGTGGAGGTGACGTTCTTACTCGTACCACCCGAGACAGCCTGAACTTCTTTGGCGGTCAATTCTTTCATTGGTGCAGTCCTCTTATTGACGTGGATGACGCACTTCTATGCGCCGAATCGAGTTGACCATGGGCACTCCTCACGCGTCAATGGTCATAGGCGATGGCTCATCAAAAGTGCCAAGCCTATTACCTGCGAGCTTGATATATTCAATTGACGCTAACAGCACTCCTTTCCTACAGCAGCCAGTCCCAGACAGATTGCATGCGCCGAGCGGTCGGCAGCCGCTTAGCCTGACCAGGTCCAACCCGCCGACTGTCGCCTAGCTTTGGTCGAAGTGATTAGGGATGTTCTGAACAGTTCGCCCTGAGCTCAGAATTCCCGCTCCCTGGCTCTGCGCCTCCCGCTTCCAGCGGGTCAGAAGGGTATCGCGGATACCCAGTTCACGGGCCCCCTAGGCACAGCTGACGCCGGGCTGGCTGGCCTGCTCAACCGCACCACGCTTGAACTCGACACTGAACCTTCCTACGCTTGGACATGAACACTCCTCAGGGCCTCGATCGGCCTTCTTGTAAGTGTCCGCGATAACGGGGTAGAACCCGTTAACCTGCAGGAAAGATCTTCGTTCAATAACGTGGCTTTACGTTGGTTCATGCGAGCGTGGGGGTAAAGAACGCCGCCCCGTCAACCCGCTGGGGAGAAGGTAAGGGTTGCCACAACACCACGCGCTTCGCCCGGGCGAACATTCACCTGCCAACCGTACAGGTCGCAAAGGCGGCTGACGATCGACAGGCCGATGCCGCCGCCCTGCGAATGGCCGGCGTGGGTGCCGCGGTAGCCGCGCTGGAACAGCTTGGCGGCGTCCTCCTCACTCAGGCCTGGGCCACTGTCGATGACTTCGACCCGGTTGTCGGTGACCAGCACCCGTACCGAACCTTCCTGCGAGTATTTCACCGCGTTGCCGATCAGGTTGCCCAGAGCCACCGACAAGGCCGATTCTGGCGCATCGATGACCAACTCTCGATCGCCCTCCAGCACCAGCTCCAGCGGCTTGCCGCCCAGCTGCGCGCGGTGTGAATCCAACAGCTGCTCGGCCACCCGCGCGACATTGCTGCTGCCCTGCCCGCGCTCGTTGCGCGACAGCAGCAGCAGCGAGCCGATCAGGTCGGTGCACTGCTGTTCGGCACGCTGGATGCGCTGTAGGCGCTGCAGCACCTTCGGATCCAGGTCTGGGCGGGTCAGCAGCAGTTCGGTGGCGCCACGGATGACGGCCAGCGGGGTACGAAGTTCGTGGCTGACATCGGCATTGAATTCGCGGTCGCGCTGGACTACTTCGGTCAACCGCGCAGAATAATCATCCAGGGCCTGGGCCAGCTGCCCGACCTCGTCGTCGGGGAAACGCGGTGCCAGTGGCTCGGGATCGCCGTTGCCCCCCCGGTAAGCGCGCAGCCGCGCGGCCAGGTCCGAAACAGGTTTCATGACCTTGGAAGCCGACCACCACCCAAGCAGCAGCGACAACCCACTGAACAACAGCACGGAGAAGAACAGCGCGCGATTGAGCTGCCCTTCGCCGCGCAGACTTTCGGTCATATCGTAGGCGAGGAAGAACCACGCATCAGGGGCTTTCCGGACGGCAAGCTTGTACGAGAACGGCTTGTGACGCTCGTCCACGCCAGTTAGCTGGTAGTTGCCCGTGGCAAGGGCCGCCCACTCTGGCCACTCTTCGCGCACACGGTCGAACTTCTCGCTGGGATAGGCGAATGCACGGATCTGCTGCATGGGAATAGCGGGATTGCGCCCTGGACTCTCGTAGAACCGGCGTGCTAATTCATCGATATTACGATTCATCACGTCTTCAACGAGCTGGTTCTCCACGCGCGCGCGGGTCCAGTTCGTGGCGAACGCGAACAGCGTGGTCAGGCAGAAGCCTAACAGCACGAAGGACACGATGATGCGGCTGCGCAGCCGGCGCCGATAGGGGCCCCGGCGGCGCTCCCCCCTGCCCGTCACCGGATCAGGCTTCCGGGGCGGCGATGCGGTACCCGATACCATGGCGGGTCTGGATCAACGGCACCTCGAACGGCTTGTCCACCACGGCACGCAGGCCGTGGATGTGCACGCGCAGCGAATCCGAATCGGGCAGTTCTTCGCCCCACACGCGGGTTTCCAGCTCCTGGCGGGTCACCACCGCCGGGGCGGCTTCCATCAGCGCCTGCAGGATCTTCAGCGCAGTGGGGTTGAGCTGCAGCAGCTTGCCTTGGCGGCGAACCTCCAGGGTATCCAGGTTGTATTCCAGGTCGCCGGTTTCCAGCACCCGGGTCTGCACGCCCTTGCCGCGGCGCGACAGGGCGTTCAGACGGACCTCCACTTCCTGCAGCGCGAACGGCTTGATCAGGTAGTCGTCGGCACCGGAATCGAACCCGGCCAGTTTGTTGTCCAGCGAATCCCGTGCGGTCAGCATGAGCACCGGGGTCTGCTTGCGCGCTTCGTTGCGAAGCTTGCGGCAGACCTCGATCCCATCCATGCCCGGCAGATTGAGATCCAGCACGATCGCGTCGAACTCGTGCACAACCGCCAGGTGCAGGCCGGTCACGCCGTCGGCGGCGAAGTCCACGGTGTGGCCGCGGTCTTCAAGGTAATCGCCCAGGTTGGCGGCGATGTCGCTGTTGTCTTCAATTACAAGAATGCGCACTGGAACCTCGGGTTCGGATTAAGTCATTGCCCCCTCGCCCGCTGTGGCGCGAGGGGGCCATGGTCAGCCAATGAACGATACAGGTTCCCGTCTTAACATTTCGTACCGGTCCCAGGGCGTGAAGACGCGGTCAGTCCAGCGGGATCAACTGCGAGCGTTTCGCGTCGCGCATGTTGGTGCGGGCTGCATCTTCAGCCTGGCGGCGCTGGGCTACGGTCATGCACACGTTCTTCGGGAAATTGCTGCCCACTGTCTTTTCGCGGCGGCAGATCAGGCGACTGTCCGCATGACTGCGGGTCAGGATCGTGTTGATTTTCTCCTGCTCATTGAAGATCGCGACCTGCTTCTGGGGCGCGATCTGGTCAACGCGTTCGTAGTCGCCCATCTGTGCCTGGATCTGCTTGAGCGAGGCCTGGACAGCGCTTCTGTTCTCCAAGGTCAGCTCACTGTACTGCTCACTGGCCATGGCCAGCTCAACGTCCCGGATCTGCTCAGAGACGGGCTTTGCGCCCCCCATCTGTACGGCATCCTTGCCAGGTTTAGCCTGCGCCTGAACGGAGGCCACCAATACCAACATCAATGCGATCGAACCAATACGGTACATCTCCCTCACCCCATCCTTCCATGAACGAACGCCCACTTTACGAGTCCGTCGCGGCCGAAACAACGTTACCTCCGGCACGGCATAAAAAGGCCCGGGTGGCTGCCCACCCGGGCCTGAAGTCATTCCCGATTACCGTTGTCTGCTGAGGAGGGCAGAGCTGCGGTTCGTCGAAGCCTACGCCGGGGGCGATTAAACCGGTGTTAAAACCGCCCCGCCTGCGCCAATTAATAATCAAGCTTTTGATTTTGAAGACTTTTTTATCAGCGCCACCTGCCCCGCCACATGGTCGATGATGCGCCCGGCCAGATCGTCCTGGCTGATCCCCTCAATCCCTTCCAGGCCGGGGGTGGAGTTGACCTCAAGCACCAGCGGGCCCCGGCTGGACCGGATCAGGTCCACCCCGGCAACCCCCAGCCCCAGCGCCTTGGCCGAGCGCACCGCCACCTGCTGTTCGGCCCGGCTGGCCTTGGCCACCCGGGCGCTGCCGCCGGCATGCAGGTTGGAGCGGAAGTCGCCCTCCGGGGCCTGGCGCTGCATGGCGGCCACCACGTGGTCACCCACCACCAGGCAGCGCAGGTCGGCGCCCTGGGCCTCGCCAATGAATTCCTGCATCAGGAAGTTGGCATACAGCCCGCGCAGGGCCTCGACGATGCCGCGCGAGGCGCTGGCCTTTTCGGTCAGGATCACCCCGCGCCCCTGGGTACCCTCGTTGAGCTTCACCACATGCGGCGGCGGGCCCAGCATGGACAGCAGGTCCACGGTGTCGTCGGGGTTGTCGCCGAACACCGTCACCGGCATGTCGATGCCCTTGGAGGCCAGGATCTGGTGCGCGCGCAGCTTGTCGCGCGCGCGCAGGATGGCATCGGAGGGGTTGGGGGTACAGGCGCCCATCATTTCGAACTGGCGCAGCACGGCGGTGCCATAGCGGGTGACCGAGGCACCGATGCGCGGAATCACCGCATCCACCCCGGTGATCGGCCGGCCCTTGTAGTGCATGGTGAAGCCGTCGGCGGCAATGCGCATGTAGCAGCGCAGCGGGTCGAGCACGCGCACGGTATGCCCGCGCGAACGGGCCGCGTCCACCAGCCGCCGCGTGGAGTACAGCTTGCTGTTGCGGGAAAGGATGGCCAGTTTCATCGCGGCATGGAGGATGGGAAAGCGCGCAGCATAGCGCGTGACCTGTACCGCGTGGATGACGGGAATGACGGCCGCCTCGCGGGCAGGTTCTGGTTGATCTGGCGCTGTCGCCGCTGCGCCCAGGCATCACGCACGAAGGCATAGTCATCGAGCGCATCCTCGCGAATCGGGTCCATCGGCAGCAAGCGCGCGCGTCCCTCCACCATCTGCAACGCCATCAGCTTGTCCACGACACCCGCATTGTCAACATAGCCAAGCGGAGACATCGGCTCATCGCCAACAATGGCGATCGTGTCGCGCACCGTCCGGGGGCCGAGCAGCGGCATCACCAGGTAACGCGAATCGCGCCACCCCCAGGAGGCGAGCGTCTGCCCGAAATCCTCACCCTCAGGTCGGGTCATCCCCAGCGGCGTTGCCGGATCGAACACGCCAGCAATGCCTACCGTGCTGTTCACCAGAAACCGGCCCAATGACCGCCCGGCATGGCCTGGTCGGCCCTGCAGCGCCTGGTTGATGGCGGTGGCCGGCAGGCGGAGATTGCCGAAAAAGCGTGACACCCCCGACTGCACCGGATCCGGCACCACCTTGTCGTAGCCAACGGCCATGGGATGAAGCACCATCCGGTCAAGCGCGCTGTTGAAGCCATGCATCCTGCGGTTGAAGCGTTCCCAGGGATCGCGAATGACAGGTGCTCCATACAACTCCTGCGCATCCTGCTCGGCCTGCGCCGCCGTATCGGCCGGCGGCATGGGAGCGGCGCCGACTGCCTGCGTTCCCGCAGGCGCGCCCCCCGCAGCATCGCCCGAGGTGACACGTCCGCTGCCGGGATCATCCGGTACTGCGGGCCCGTGCTTCTGCTCGGCCCCCTGACCGGGAACCGGTTCGGATGGAACGGCCGTTGCCGAAGACGCCGCAGGCACTGTGTAAGCCGACTGCGCCGGAAGGGAGGAGGTCTTCGGCTGCGATTTGATGGCGTGACCGCTGCATGCGCTGATCATCAGCACGATGGCGGCCATCACCACGGATTGAACAGCTCTCATCGGAGTATCCCTTGTTGGCGGGCTGGCCTGCGCCACGTCGCTGGACGTGTTGTTCATGGCTCAGAATCGGTAGACATAGCCAAGCCCCAGGGATGTCTGGTTCGGCTTGTCGACCAATGGGCTGGCCTCGACTGGGCTGCCGAAGCGGATGGCCCCCAGATCGAGGAACACCATGTGATGCCGCGCAGGCGTGTAGTCCACCCGCACTCCCGCATGTACGTTGGTGGCCGCTTCGCCCTCATAAAATGGGCGTGTTGGGGTGACCTCGGAGAGGCGAACCCCGTAGTAGTAGTTGATGTACTTCGCATCAACACGCTCCACGGCGACGCGCGGCGTGACGCCAAACCTTCCAGCTGCAAAGCGTCGATCCACCTGGATCCGCGCCCGGGTACCCTTGCTCTCTGACATCGCATCGGCCAGATACTCGCCAGTAACATTGGCAAAACGTGTCTTCCACACGATCGCACCACCCGCCCACAGGCTGGCCTTGCGCTCATCCATGCCCGACAGGATCGGCGAGTCATCGGCCTCGTAGCCATCGCCTGCATAACGCGCACGCAGCCGGAGAGATAGCGCCGCCCCGTTGTAGAGTTTCACATCGAACGTAGGAACAGATGCGCTGATCCACCTGTTCTCGTAGCTGATGACCGGCATGGCGAGCGTTTGGGTGTCGAAGTCGCGATAAGGCTTTTCAAGGGCGATGACCCCTGCGCCGATGCCCCAGTTCGAGCGGATGGTTTCCGCCGCGCGCGCCTCCTTGGCATAAGTGGTGAACGCGCACGATCCTGACAGAACGATGGCCGCCATCAGCGCGCGCCCCCACGGGGCTCGCAGCGCAGGGGATTCAAAGGGTTGCTGCATGGTTGTTTCCTTTCCTTGAAGCAGGGGGAGATGCATCCGAGGGACCGCCTGGTTGAGGCGCTACCGGATCGATGCATGAGGTGCAGGTCCCCACTTGGGTGTGCGGACAGGTACGAATCCTGGGCCGCGCTGGTTAGGCGCTCTTTAGCCTTTTTAGGAATTGTTTAATTCATGGACCCGGCGGACGCGACGGATGGCTGGCGTTCATGCAAGCCATCTCGTCCGCTATTGGATGACCCTGGCGAAGAACGCCACAACCAGATAGGTTGGCAGCAGAAAAAGCGCCATCAGCGCGGTGTTCAGCAGCACCTTCAGCGCCGTATAGACCGGTCGGTTCGCTTGTCTCAGTTGTCCTCCCAAGGTGCGGAGCGGTGCCACGCGGGCGAACAACCAGGTAACCACCCCTTGGGGATCTTCGTCCGTGTTCGGCACCACCATCGCCCTTGCCAGCAACGAGTACAGCCGGTTGAACGAACGCCCGAACAGGTTCATCGGCCGATCCACGTCGCACATCAGGATCAGCCGGGGCGCATCGGAATCGTTCCGCGCGAAATGCGGATAGGTTTCGTCGAACACGAAATCGACCCCATTGCGCCAGGACATCCGCTGTCCATCCACGCAGATGTAGCATTCATCCGACTCCGGCGTTTGCAACCCCATGTGGTAGCGCAACGAGCACGCCAACGGGTCCGAATGCAACGTCAGTTCCGCACCGGCCGGAAGCACGGAGAACATGGCAGCGCGGATGCCCGGAACGCGGCTCAGCAACTTCACTGTGTCCGGGCAAAGTCGCACTGCCGACCCATGCGGCTCCCCGTACCACTTCAGGTAGAACTTCCTCCATCCTCGTTTGTGGAAGGTACGGAATCCCAGGTCGTGGAATCCGACCGATCCAGGCGCCGAAGCGGCCTCGAACGCACCGGATTCATGCAACGCAAGGGCTTCGCCCCGGATGCGCCGCCAGTTGCGACGCAGCGCGGACACACCTTCCAGGTAGTCCGCCTCCATGACGGCATGGCGTGCGCTGCGGTGGGTAGCCATGTACAACAGGCAGTTGAACGGCGCGAATACCGGCCAGCTCTTGCGCAGGTATTGGGTGAATCGCGTGTAGCGCACAACGCCGCGGAAACGGTAGACATAGGCAACGGCCGTACAGGCGAGCAACAGGATGATCGCGAGCATCAAGGAAGCAAGGTTCATGTTGAACCTCGATTGCCGGCCGTTTCGGCCCCGTCTGCCGTCTCGACGCTTCTGCTGCGGGTACATGCAATCGCTGTAGGCTTGGGAGCCTTCGCGCACGCCGTACGCGGCGCATTTGCGGGCGGCCTCTGCTTCATTCCGGTATTCCTCTCTGGGGGCTGACGCGTTCCTGTAAAGAACGTCGAACATGACGAACACGATGGGTTCGCCAGCCCAGATAGTGGCCGGACAGATTTAAGCGCTCGTTAGGCTCTTTAGGATTGCGTTAACTGCGCGGGAAACGTCACCCGCACCAACAGCCCACGGCCTTCCAGGCCGGTGCCTGTCTGGATAACAGCTCGATGCGATGCGACGATGCCGGCTACCAACGACAAGCCGATGCCGATGCCACGCACGGGTGTGTTGGCGACACGATGGAACCGCTCGAAGATCGCATCGCGGTCCGCGGCAGGAACACCAGGTCCATTGTCGGCGACCTCCAGGAAGACCGCCGGCGGATCACCCGCCTGCGCTGGGGTCACGTTGCCGCAGCGGATCAGAACATGCCCCCCTTCGGCGGTATAGCGCATCGCATTGTGCAGAAGGTTGCGCAGCAGGATGCCAATCTCGTCGATATCGCACATGATGGTGCATGACGCCAGGTTCAGGAAAAGCGAACGCTCGTTCTGGCTCGCATGCACCTCAAACTCCTGCGCGACATGCTGCACCAGTTGACTGAGGTCCGCCGGGGCACGCCTTGGTGCCTTGGCACCGGCGTTGATGCGGGCCAGGTCCAGCAGCTGTTCAGACAGCCTTGTGCTGTGCTGGGCAACAGTCAGCAGCTTCCTCAGGGCCTCATCCTTCTCTTTCGGGTCATCCTCCCGCAGTGCGATTTCGGCCTGCCCCTGCATGGTTGACAAGGGCGTACGAAGCTCGTGGGCGGCATCGCCGATGAAGCGCCGTTCTCCCTCGATGGCTTCGTCGAGCTGCTGCAACACATGGTTGAACGATTCAACCAGGGGGCTCAGTTCCTTGGGCAGTCCGTCCAGCGGTAGTGGCGTGAAGTCGAAATGCGGTCGGCGGCGCATCGCCTCCCCCAGCGCTCGCACCGGCTTGAGGGCGCTGAGGGTGACTATCCACATCGTAATGCCGACAATCACCAGCAACAGGGTTGCCTGCACGACCTCGCCCATTGCCTTATGGCGCATATCTGCATCCACCACGCTCTGCAGGTTGCCCACCTGGACGGTCACCCGCCCAGTGCTGTCAGAAGCAGAGTAGACGCGCCAATTCCTGTTCTCAACGTGGGTCGATAATGGACCGTCAACGAAGTCTGGTCGCAACGCGGTTCGCGGCGCGCCGGGTGTACTGGCCAGCAATCGGCTTCGATCCACCCAGACCTGGAACGCAAGCGGACCGCGGATGCGGTCGAGTCGAGGCGGCAACGTCAACGAAGGCTCCGTGCGCGAATCGAAGTGGCCGTCAGCGGGAATCGTCACCAGCAGCTGCGTAGCGATTGCCGCCAGCCGCTCGTCCCAGGTGCTGGTGCGGTTGAGCGACAATTTGGTCAGCACAACCGCCACGGCGATCATCCAGAACAGCGCGGTGACCCCGATGATCACCAGCACGAACTGCGCGTTCAGGGACCTGGATTTCATGCCGTAGGCTGACCCACGACGTAGCCCAGTCCATGGACTGTCCGGATCAGATCGTCACCCAGCTTGCGCCGCAACTGGTGGATGAAGACGGCGATGGTATTGCTTTCCACGCTACTGGTGGTGCCATACACAATGTCATGCAACCGGTCGCGTGTGACCACGTGCCCGGGGCGCTCGACCAGTGCAACCAACGTTCGAAATTCCTGCGCACTGAGCACGACATCGACGCCTGCTTTCGTCACTACCCGGCGGCTGCGATCGATCTGCACGTCCCCATACGTGAACACAGGCACCACCCGCCCTTGGCTGCGGCGGATGACCGAGCGGAGACGGGCCCACAGCTCATCAAACGGGAATGGTTTGACCAGGTAGTCGTCGGCCCCTGCATCGAGTCCAGCGATCCGCTCACTCAGCTGGCCACGGGCGGTCAAGATCAGCACGGGCGTGGAATCAGCTCGTGCGCGCATGCCGCGTAGAACGGCCAGCCCGGAGTCACCGGGAAGTCCGATATCGAGCATGACCGCCGCGTAGACATGATCTTCCAGCGCGGCGCGAGCGCCCGCAGCATCGCCCACGAGGTCCACATGCCAGCCACCCTGCCGCGCGCCGCCGCGGATGGTCTCGCCCAGCATCAGGTCATCTTCGACGAGAAGCAGTTTCATCGCCTGTCCGCCCTCATCCTTCCACACGCCCTTTTCACCGGTCGCCGGAACTATGGCCCATCCAGTTTAGTTTTTCTTTAAGGCACCTATGGTCATCGCCAGGAGGGTGATGCCGGGGACGCACAAGGTGACGCAAGCCTACGGAGGGCTGCGGGTCACTGGGGACGAAGAAATGGGCATATACGCCGAAAGGAAGCCCTGCACCACCAACCCGTTGCTGGAAGACGCCAGACATGGAGCGGGTGAAGGGAATCGAACCCTCGTCAGTAGCTTGGGAAGCTACAGCTCTACCATTGAGCTACACCCGCATGGTGCCCGGCAAGTTTATGCGTCGGGGCGGTAAAAAGGCAACGGGCGGCGTGGAGCCGCCCGTTGCTTTCGGCACGACCAACGGTCGTGCCCTACCGGGCCGGTGCACGGCAATTTGCCGCGCACCGCCGGGGTTCAGGCTTAGAAGCTGCCGCTGACCGTAGCGAACAGGCTGATGTCGCGGGCGCGCTTCTGCGCCGCGGTGGTGCTCATGCCGATGTTGCTGTTCAGGCCGAACAGGCTCATGCGTGCGCCCAGCACGGCGGTGGCGTAGTTCTTGTCGAACTCCAGGCCCGGCACCTTGTACGTGCCCACTTCCGGCATGGTCTGCAGCCAGGCGCTGGCCTGCTTGTCGTTCTCGAACTCGTGGTCGTAGGTGACCTGCACGTACGGCTTGATGTTGCCGCCGTCGTAACGGGCCTGCCAGCCCACGCGACCCACGGTGGAATCGGCGTCCTGGTTGGCGTAGCCCAGCGCAGTGGCACTCGGATTGGATTCGACGTAGCCATCCAGCTTGACCTGCTGCCAGATCACCGCGGCCACCGGACCGTGGCGGAAGCCGCCTTCGGTGCCGAATTCGTAACCGGCGGTCAGGGCGGCGGTCAGGTTGCTGCCTTCCGGGGAGCCGGTGTGGGTGCGTTCGGCCGGGCCCAGCTGCACGCGGCGGGTCACGTCATAGTCCAGCCAGCTGTAGCTGATCTGGCCGTTGACCCACACGTTTTCGCCATACCAGCCCGCGAACAGGCCCAGGGTGGTGTCGGACTGGGTGAAGTCGCCCTTGCTGTTGCCGAAGTCGGCGTCCATGCGGCCGTAGCCGGCGAAGCCGCCGACGACCATGCCGTCATGGGCCCAGTCGATACCGAACAGGCCGGCCGGGGCCATGCCGTCATACAGGTCGGCGTGGTCGTAACGCTGCATGTCGCCACGCAGGCCGCCCCACCAGCTCAGGCCGTCGGCCGGTCGGCCATCCAGGTGCCCGCTGACCTGGTCGGCGCGCGCACGGCCCACGGTCTGCGCCGAGTGGGTCAGGATCTGCTGGTTGCGCGGGGCTTCCAGGATGGAGAGCGTGTACTGGCCCAGCATCTGGTGGGTGGCCGTGGTGGGGTGCACGCCGTCGGCGAACACGTAGTTGTTGGCCGCGTTCGGGTTGACGTAGGCGGTCGGGTTGCAGGTCAGCGAGGAGGCCGTGGTGCAGGCCGGGCTGGTGACGTTGACGAACCCGTAGGTGCCCGGGCTGGCGACGATTTCCTGCAGGATGTGGAAGGTGTCCACCGGGATGACCTGCAGGCCGGCCGCCTTCAGGCCACCGAACAGCGCATCGTTGTAGGCCTTGGCCAGCGCAGTGCCCTGTGCCATGCCGACGTCGCCGCCGGCACGTGCGGCCGGGGTCAGGCCGATGTCCGGCAGGGTCGGCACGAGGATGTACTGCGCGCCGGCCGCCTTGAGGGTGCCCACGATGCCGACCTGGTCGGTCACTGCCGCGCCCAGGGTGGCCTGCACCGGTGCACCGGCCTGGATGGCGAACAGGTCATTGGCGCCGCCCCACACGGTGTACAGCGCGTTGGCGTCGGCCTTGCCGCCGTTGGCGGCCAGGTACTGCGCGGTCTGGGTCTTGAGCGAGTAGACCGGAACGGCCGGGGTGCCCGGGGCCAGGGTCTGGTCGGTATCCACGCCAACACGGGCGCCACCGATGGCGTAGTTGTCACCGCCCTGGCCATTGCCGTTGGCGGTGGCGTTGGTGCCGTAGTAGTCGGCCACGTACTGCGCCCACACCCAACCGGGGTTGGTGGTGAACTGGCCGGTCACCGGCTGCACGGAGGCCGGCAGCAGCGCGCGGAAGTAACCCTGGTCGGTCAGGCTGTCGCCGATGAAGACGGTCTTCGAATAGGGCGACTGCGCCATCGCCGGCACGGCGGCCAGGGCGATGGCCACGGCCATCAGGGAACGCAGGGGACGCTTGCTGAGCTGCATGGAAGAACTCCTTTCTGGGGGTGATGACGGCCGACGTACGCCGGCGCACGGTGCCATGGTTCCACTGCACCCCGGCGACATCACGCTGCGCTGCGGCATGGCCGGGGCCAGGGGCGCGCAGACGTCAGCCGGGACAGGCCAGGGCGGGCATCGGTGGGGGCGCAAGGGTACGCAGAAGTGACGACTTTGGGGGACAATCCCGCCATGAACGTCGTCAACATCGTGCTCAATGGCGATCACCGCCAGCTTCCGCAAAGTGCCACCGTCCTGGACCTGCTGCAGGCCGAACACCTGACCGAGCGTCGGGTGGCGGTGGAGGTCAATGGCGAGATCGTGACCCGCAGCCTGCATGGCAGCCATATGCTGCAGGACGGCGACATGATCGAGATCGTGCACGCGCTGGGTGGCGGCTGACGGTAGCGCCGGCCGTTGGCCGGCCCACGGATCGCCTGGGCCGGCCAACGGCCGGCGCTACCATTCGGTGTCCGTGTCCATTCCGAAGCAACCGGACAGGAATGGTCGGGTTGGGCGATAATTCGCTCATGACTGCTCATTCTTCCCCCGATTCGCTGGTGATCGCCGGCAAGACCTACGCTTCCCGCCTGCTGACCGGGACCGGCAAGTTCAAGGACCTGGACGAAACCCGCATTGCCACCGAGGCGGCCGGGGCCCGGATCGTGACCGTGGCGATCCGCCGCACGAACATCGGGCAGAACCCGGGCGAGCCGAACCTGCTGGACGTGCTGTCGCCGGACCGCTACACGATCCTGCCCAACACCGCTGGCTGCTACACCGCCGAAGACGCGGTGCGTACGTGCCGGCTGGCGCGCGAGCTGCTCGATGGCCACAACCTGACCAAGCTGGAAGTGCTGGGCGACCAGAAGACGCTGTACCCGGACGTGGTGCAGACCCTCAAGGCCGCCGAACAGCTGGTCAGGGACGGCTTCGAGGTGATGGTCTACACCTCCGATGACCCGATCCTGGCCAAGCGCCTGGAAGAGATCGGCTGCGTGGCGGTGATGCCGCTGGCCGCGCCGATCGGTTCGGGCCTGGGCATCCAGAACCGGTACAACCTGCTGGAAATCATCGAAAGCGCGAAGGTGCCGATCATCGTCGATGCCGGCGTAGGCACTGCTTCTGACGCGGCGATCGCGATGGAGCTGGGCTGCGATGGCGTGCTGATGAACACCGCCATCGCCGGTGCGCGCAACCCGGTGCTGATGGCCAGCGCCATGCGCAAGGCGGTCGAGGCCGGGCGCGAAGCGTTCCTGGCCGGGCGCATCCCGCGCAAGCGTTACGCGAGCGCGTCTTCGCCGGTGGACGGGTTGATCGGCTGATGACCAATCCCTTCGACAGCGCGGGCGCCAAGGCGCCGCCCAAGCCCTTCACCGTTACCGAAGGCCGCCGCGAGGTGCGCAGCTTCGTGTTGCGCCAGGGCCGCTTCACTCCGGCCCAGCAGCGCGCGTTCGACGACCGCTGGCCGCGCTTCGGGCTGGACTTCACCGGCGAGCCGCGCGATCTGGACGCGACCTTCGGCCGCGATGCGCACAAAGTGCTGGAAATTGGCTTCGGCAATGGCGCCGCGCTGCGCTTTGCCGCGCAGCAGGACCCCAGCCGCGATTACATCGGGCTGGAAGTGCACGCCCCCGGCGTGGGCCGCCTGCTCAATGCGCTGGCCGACGACAACGCCGACCACGTGCGCCTGTACCACCACGATGCGGTGGAGGTGCTGGAAAGGGAAATCGCCGATGGCGCGCTGGACGAAGTGCGCATCTATTTCCCCGACCCGTGGCACAAGAAGCGCCACAACAAGCGCCGTTTGATCCAGCCGGCGTTTGCCGCGCTGCTGGTGCGCAAGCTGCGCGTGGGTGGGCGGTTGCACTGCGCCACCGACTGGGAAGACTATGCCGAGCAGATGTGGGAGGTGCTCGACGCCACCGCTGGGCTGACCAACCGCGCCGGTCCGCGCGGCCAGGTCGAACGGCCGGCCTGGCGGCCGCAGACGCACTTCGAAACCCGCGGCCAGAAACTCGGCCACGGTGTGTGGGACCTGCTGTACGACCGTACCTGATCCCACCCCAAGGAACCGCACCACCCCATGGACACCACGCTGACGCTGACCACCGACATGAAGCTCGTTCTGGGGCTGGTCGGCTTCACGATGGCGATGTTCCTGTTCGAGCGCATCCGCGCCGACGTGGTGGCGCTGGTGGTGCTGGTGGTGCTGGGCGTGACCGGCCTGATCGCGCCGGAGGAAATCTTCGGCGGCTTCTCCGGTAACGCGGTGATGAGCATCATCGCCACCACCATCCTCGGTGCGGGCCTGGACCGCACCGGCGCGCTGAACCGGCTGGCGGCCTGGCTGCTGCGGCGCGGCCATGGCGTGGAAACACGGCTGCTGATGATGACCACGGCCATTGCCGGCCTGAACTCGTCCTTCATGCAGAACCCGTCGGTGATGGCGCTGTACCTGCCGGTCGCCTCGCGGCTGGTGGCGCGCACCGGGCTCACCCTGCAGCGCCTGCTGCTGCCGATCGCCGCGGCGATCGTGATGGGCGGCGCGCTGACCATGGTCGGCAACTCGCCGCTGATCCTGCTCAACGATCTGCTGGCTTCGGCCAACAACAACCTTCCTTCCGGTCTTGCCACGATCGAACCGCTGCGCATGTTCGCGCCGCTGCCGATCGGCCTGGCGCTGCTGGCCGCATCGCTGCTGTACTTCCGCTACTTCGGCGACCGCAAGCTGGTGGAAGAGGAAACGCTGGCCAACGACGGCGTCACCCCGGCCCGCACCGAAAGCTATTTCGCCAAGACCTACGGCATCGAAGGCGATGTGTTCGAACTGGTGGTCAGCGCCGAAAGCCCACTGGTGGGCATGACCCTGGGCGAGGCGGAAAACCTGCACGACGCGCCGCTGATGCTGGCGCTCAAGACCGGCAACGACACGCGGCTGTCACCGCCGGCCGAAATGCGCATCTGGGTGGGCAGCGTGCTGGGGGTGATGGGCGGCCGCCAGCAGGTGAGCGATTTTGCCCAGAACCAGTTCCTGCGCATGTCCTCGCGCCTGAAGCACCTGGGCGATCTTTTCAATCCCAGCCGCGCCGGCATTTCCGAGGCGGTGATTCCGCCCACCTCCGAGGTGATCGGCAAGAGCGCCTCGGACCTGCGCCTGCGCAAGCAGCGCGGCATCAGTCTGCTGGCGATCAACCGCGACAAGCAGGTGATCCGCGAGGACGTACGCAACGTGCCGCTGCGCGCGGGCGACATGCTGGTGTTCCACAGCATCTGGACCGACCTGGCCCAGGCCGCCAAGAGCCGCGACTTCGTGGTGGTCACCGATTACCCCAAGGGCGAGCAGCGCCCGCACAAGTTCAAGATCGCCATGTCGATCTTCGCCATCACCATCCTGATCGCGCTGACCTCCAAGCTGCCGGTGGCGCTGACGCTGATGACCGGGGTGGCCGGCATGCTGCTCACCGGCGTGCTGCGCATGGATGAGGCTTACGCCTCGATCAACTGGAAAACTGTGTTCATGATGGCCGGGCTGATTCCGCTCGGCTGGGCAATGGACAGCAGCGGCGCGGCGGCATGGGTGGCCGGCCACACGATTGACCGCCTGCCCACCGGCATTCCGGTGTGGGTGCTGGAGATCGCACTGGCGCTGCTGACCACGGTGTTCTCGCTGGTGATCAGTCATGTGGGCGCGACGATCGTGATGGTACCCATTGCGGTGAACCTGGCGCTGGCGGCCGGTGGCAGCCCGACCGCGTTTGCGCTGATCGTGGCGTTGTCGGCGTCCAACAATTTGATGACCGCGTCCAATCCAGTGATTTCGATGATCACCGGCCCGGCCAATTACACCCCGCGCGAGTTGTGGCGGGTGGGCGCGCCGTTGTCGTTGATCTACACCATTGTTGTGGTGGTGATGATCAATCTGATGTTCTAAGAGATGCCGCGTGGAACCGGTAGCGCCGGCCGTTGGCCGGCCCTCGGATTACACGCGATCTCGCATCGTCGGGGTTACGGTGATCCATGTACCGCCTGGGCCGGCCAACGGCCGGCGCTACCGTCAGGGTGCGAGGTAAACGTAGCCCTCGTGGACCTTCACCGCCACGCTGCGCAACCGGTCACCCTTGCAGGGGCCGGCCACGCAACTGCCATCATCCAGCGAGAACGACGCGCCATGCGCGGCGCAGACCAGGTCGCCAGCCTTGCTCTTGAGGAACTGCCCGGGCGCCCAATCCAGCCGCCGGCCGGCATGCGGACAGATGTTCAGCCAGCCGCGCACCCTGTCGCCGTCGCGGTACAGCACCAACGACTCGTGGTCGCCGTCAATGCATCCCTCCACCTCGGCAAATCCCCCGTCAATAATACGTTCCAGCGCGATCAGGGCAGCGGCGGGAGCAGTGGAAACAGACATGACAACGCGATCCAGAACACGGTGCGCGATTGTCGCACGCGCTCATGTGGCTGGCTCCACGATGAACACAAGTCATTGATTTAAAATAAACACGACGCGCGCTTAACGACTTTTTCACTCAATGGCATAGCACTGCCGGGATACTGGCTCCTCGCTGACTTCAGCCAAAGAACCGTCATGTACAACCGCTTCCAGTTCAACCAGTTCCGCTCCCTGTTTGCGCCGCGCAAGCCGCGCCATCCGTTGGTGCGCGTGGCGGTGGGCCTGCTCGGTCTGGCGATCCTGGCCGCGCTGGTGTTCGTGGGCGTGTTCGTGGGTGCGGCGATGATCATCGCCGGTGTGGCGTGGAAGCTGCTGGCCCAGCGCAGGCAGGCCGTGCGTGCGGCCGATCCGCAGGTGGTGGAAGGCGAGTACCGCGTGGTGCGCAAGCAGGCATTGCCGTTGTCGCGTTGAGATGTCGCCGGGCGTGGCCCGGCGCTACACTGCGTGAACCCTGTAACAGGACACGCTGATGACCGATGTAATCCCTGCCCCCGAACAGCCCCGCATCCCGGTCGCCGGTGGCGGGTCGTTTCCGGTGCGGCGCATCTACTGTGTCGGGCGCAATTTCGCCGACCACGCCAGGGAAATGGGCGCTGCGGTGCCCGCCGCCGATGATCGCGGCCGCCCGATGTTCTTCAGCAAGCCGGCCGATGCCATCGTGGTCGGCCATGACGATGTGATCCCCTACCCGCCCGCCACCCAGGACCTGCACCACGAAGTGGAACTGGTGGTGGCCATTGGCCGCGATGCGCCGGCCGGTGAGTTGCCGGTCGACCAGGCCGAGGCGCTGGTGTTCGGCTATGGGGTCGGCCTGGACCTGACCCGCCGCGACCTGCAGGCCGCGGCCAAGGCCAAGGGCCACCCCTGGGATTCGGCCAAGGGCTTCGACCATTCCGCACCGGTCAGCGAACTGGTGCCGGCCGGCGAAGTGGGCGATCTTGCCGCGCTCAACCTGTCGCTGGAAATCAATGGCGAAGTGCGCCAGCAGTCGCTGCTGGACCAGATGATCTGGAACGTGCCGGAAATCCTGCACGAGCTGTCCAGGCTGTGGGCGCTGCGTGCCGGCGACCTGGTATTCATGGGTACACCGGCCGGCGTGGCGGCACTCAAGCCCGGCGACCGTTTCAGCGCGCGCCTGGAAAACGTGGCCGAGCGGCACGGCATCATCGCCGGATGACGACACGCGCTGCGTTACGCTGCGGCGTCCTTTGATGTCCCCCCGCTACAGGAGAACCCGATGGGAATGCTGACTGAGTTCAAGGAATTTGCCATGCGTGGCAACGTCATCGACCTGGCGGTCGGTGTCGTCATCGGTGCTGCGTTCGGCAGGATCGTCACCGCGCTGGTGGACAAGATCATCATGCCGCCGCTGGGCTGGGCAATCGGCCGCGTGGACTTCTCCGAGCTGGCGTGGACGCTGGCGCCGGCACGGCTGGGACCGGATGGGCAGGAAATTCCAGCGGTGGTGATCGGCTACGGTGATTTCCTCAACACGCTGGTGCAGTTCCTCATCGTGGCGTTCGCGATCTTCATGGTGGTCAAGGTGATCAACCGCCTGGCCCGCAAGAAGGAAGCCGAACCGGCCGCACCGGCGGAAGAAGTGCTGCTGCTGCGCGAGATCCGCGACAACCTCAAGAAATAATCACCCGCCGGTGCTGCCGGTGCCTCCGGTAGCGCCGGCCGTTGGCCGGCACACATTTTAGAACCATGACCTCTCGCCCATGTGCGGCGCGGGCAGGCTGCTAAGCTCGGGGGCTTCCGCCCTGTTCCCCGGAGTCCGTCCCATGCGTCGCCGCGTCCTTGCCATCGCATCTTCCCTCGCTCTGCTGGCCGCCCCGGCATTCGCCGCGACGGGCACCACCACCCTGCCGCCGAAGTCGCTGGCCACCGCTGCCGAACTGCGTGAGCAGGCCTTGAAGGACGACACCGGCTGGAAGGTGGTCGAATCGCTCACGACCGAGATCGGTCCGCGCATCGCCGGCGGCGAAGCCGATGCCCGCGCCGTGGCCTGGGCCGAAGCCAAGTTCAAGGCGCTGGGTTTCGACAAGGTCTGGAAAGAGCCGGTGACCTTCCCCAAGTGGGAACGCCGCAGTGAACAGGCCCAGGTGGTGGGCAAGCATGCGCAGCCGCTGAGCATCACCGCACTGGGCGGCAGCCCGGGCGGCACCGTGGAAGCCGAAGTGGTGCGTTTTGCCGACCTGGCCGCGCTGCAGGCCGCGCCGGAAGGCTCGCTCAAGGGCAAGATCGCCTTCGTTGATTACCAGATGACCGCCTACCGCGACGGCCGCGATTACGGCAAGGGCGGCGCGGTGCGCAGCAAGGGCCCGTCCGAAGCGATCCGCAAGGGCGCGGTGGGCTTTGTGATGCGTTCGGCCGGTACCGATTCGCACCGCGTGCCGCACACCGGCATCACCCGTTTCGACGACGGCCTGACCCCGGTGCCGTCGGCGGCGCTGTCGGTGCCCGATGCCAACCAGCTGGCACGCCTGGTCGCACTGGGGCCGACCACGGTCAAGCTCAGCCTGGATTGCGGCTGGGATGGCACGGCCACCTCGTACAACGTGATCGGTGAGATCACCGGGCGCAGCCTGCCCAAGGAAGTAGTGGTGATCGGTGGTCACCTGGATTCCTGGGACCTGGGCACCGGCGCCATCGACGATGGTGCCGGCGTGGCGCTGACCATGGCCGCCGGCCACCTGATCGGCCAGCTCAAGCAGGCGCCCAAGCGCAGCATTCGCGTGGTGGCCTTCGCCAACGAGGAACAGGGCCTGTACGGCGGCAAGGCATATGCCGAAGCGCATGCCAAGGACATCGTGCTGCACCAGCTGGCGGCCGAGAGCGACTTCGGCGCCGGCCGCATCTATGCCTTCAACACCGGTTCGCCGAACCCGGAAAGCTCGCGCGAGGCCACTGCCCAGATTGCCGAAGTACTCAAGCCGCTGGGCATCGAGTACGCGCCGGACAAGGGTGGCCCAGGCCCGGATGTCGGCCCGCTGGCGGCCAAGGGTGGCGCGTGGGCGTGGCTGGCGCAGGACGGGACGGACTACTTCAACCTGCACCACACCGCCGACGACACGCTGGACAAGATCGAACCGGCCGCGCTGGCGCAGAACGTGGCCGCGTACACGGTATTCGCCTACCTGGCTGCCGAAGCCGATGGCGGCTTCGGCAGTGAAGCCAAGGCGACCACGCCGCCGAACGAATGACAGCGCAACGCGCTGTCACTCGGTAGAGCGGGCCTCTGGCCCGCTGTCGCCTGGTAGAGCGGGCCTCTGGCCCGCTGTCGCCTAGTAGAGCGGGCCTCTGGCCCGCTGTCGCCTGGTAGAGCGGGCCTCTGGCCCGCTGCGTCTCACCGAAGAGCCGCCGTCCAACGGACGGCGCTACCTTGCCCAGATCGTATTGTCTGGCAACGTCACTGGATCGGGACGATACACCGGGTCCTGGCCGGCACCGCGCGAGGCTTCGTAATCGCGTAGCGCGGCCAACGCCGGCTTCTGCAACAGCAGCAGGGCGATGATGTTGAGCCAGGTCATCAGGCCCACGCCGATATCACCCAGCGACCATGCCACCGTGGCGCTGTTCAACGCCGAATACAGCATGGCGCCGAGGAAACCCAGACGGAACAGCGCCATCACCCACGGCGAGTTCCGGTTGCGCAGCAGGTACACCACGTTGGTTTCGGCCGTGTAGTACAGCGCCAGGATGGTAGTGAACGCGAACGGCAGGATCGCCAGGGCGATGAACGAACGCCCGAAGCCCGGCAGGGCCGATTCGACCGCCTGCTGCACGTAGCGGGGGCCCGCTTCCAGCCCCGGCACGTTGGCCACGATCCACTGCGCCGGCGCGGCCGGGTCATGCACGTTGTAGGTGCCGGCCGACAGGATCAGGAACGCCGTGGCGCTGCACACCACCATGGTGTCGATGTACACCGAGCACGCCTGCACCAGGCCCTGCTTGACCGGGTGCGAGACTTCCGCCGCCGCCGCCGGGTGCGCACCGCTGCCCATGCCCGCTTCGTTGGACATCACGCCACGGCGCACACCCCACTGGATGGCCGTGCCGATCATCGCGCCGAACGCGGCATCCTGCCCGAAGGCACTGCGCACGATGATGCTGAACATCTCCGGCACCGCATCCAGGTTGAGGGCCATTACCAGCGCCGCCACAAGCAGATAGCCCAGCGCCATGAACGGCACGATGACCTGGGCGACCTGGGCGATGCGGCGCACGCCACCGAAGATGACCATCGCCACCACGGTGCCGATGCCGGCGGCGGTGATCCAGCCCGGTGCCGCCCACGCTTCGTCGAGGGCACTGACGATGGCGTTGGACTGGGTGCCCGGCAGCAACAAGCCACAACCGACCACCGTGCTGAGCGCGAACAGCACCGCATACCAGCGTTTGCCCAGCCCCTTCTCGATGTAGTACGCCGGACCGCCACGGTACATGCCGTTGCTGTCGCGCTGTTTGTAGATCTGCGCCAGGGTGGATTCGACGAAGGCGCTGGACGCACCGAGGAAGGCCACGATCCACATCCAGAAGATCGCGCCGGGCCCACCGTAGGCGATGGCCATCGCCACACCGGCGATGTTGCCTACGCCCACCCGGCTGGACAGCGACAGGCTCAACGCCTGGAACGAAGACACGCCCGCCGCCGAACTGCGCCCCTGGAACATCAGCTTGAGCATCTCGGGCAGCCCGCGCAGCTGGATGAAGCGGGTGCGCACACTGAAGTACAGGCCGACCAGCAGGCACAGCCCGACCAGCGCCGGGCTCCAGACGATGCCCAGCAGGCGGGCGACAATGTCATCGAGGCCCATCAGAAGAACATGCCCAGGGCGACCTGCGGATTGATGTAGCTGCCGGTGTTGCGCCCGGCAACGGTGAACTCGACGCCGGCGATCAGCCCGACGCTGGGGCTGAAGTGATACTGCACCGCCGGCGCCAGGGTGACGTTGCGGCTGCCGGGATGACGCTCGTCGATGCGCTGCATGGTGCCGTCGGCACCGGGTGCGTAACCGCTGAGGTGGCGGTCGCTCTGCCGGCTCACCGCGAACTCGAACACGCCCACCCACCTGGAGTTGAAGCTGTACTCGCCGGCCGCCGACAGCCCGATCAGCGAACCCGGCGCGACGTTGCCGCGGAAGCCATCGGGGGTGTCGTACACGCTGTGGTCGTTGATGGCCACGCGCGCCGGTGCCGGGCTGGCGCTGAGCTGGCCGCGCCAGCGCAGCGGGCGACCGTTGGGCAGCCATACCACCTGCTGCATGCCCAACCCGAAGGTGGTGCGCTGCACGCCATCGCCCTGCGCGTTGAGCGGGTTGCCATCGATGCGGTCGTAGCTGCCGGTGGCGTAGCGCTGGCTCAGCGACACGGAAATCGCAGGACGGGTGCCATCTTCATTCGGCGCCTGCAGCAGGTACTGCACCATCGCCGTGGTATCGCCGGCACGGAAGCCGCGGCTGCGGTCGCTGCCGGTCTCGGCGCGCGATGCGCTGAGGTTGACCTGCGCGGTCACGCGCTGGCCCAGGCCGTAGGCGATCGGCACCACGGTCAGCCAGGCGGCGCTGCGGCCGTCGCTGTCATGGCGGCGGCCTTCGCCGTCGAAGTAGCGGTCACTGTCGATGCGGATCAGGTACGGCTCGATGAAGGCATTGCCTTTGGGCAGGCCGGCCGGATTGGGGGTGATCAGCGGCCCCATGAAATTGACGCCGTCGAGCGTGTGCTCGGCCGCCTGTGCCGCGGCGGGCAGCAGGCCGGCGATCAGGGCGAAGGAAATGGGGCGCAGGGAACGCAGCGCATCGAATGTCATGAAATGCCTCATTGGTAACAGAGTGATGCGGCAAGCCAATCCGCCGCACCGGCAATCTGTACAGGAAGTCATCTCGGAAAAATCGGTAAATCACGCGAATAGTGCGTTCTGTGCGCGGGCGCACGCACGAAGATGCCTTTCGCGCCATGCACATTTTTCTGCGGAAATTCCCTATGAAACGCGCTTCCGGATTTCAATCCCGAGCGGCCCGAAACGTCACTGCGCGCACACGTTGGTGGAACCGGTGCGCAGGCCCGAGATGTCGTATTCCACCCTTGAGCACTGCGATGGGGAACAAAAAAAGCCCGGCCAGATGGCCGGGCTACCGGGATTCATCACACCCCACGCGGTGAGCGCCACGGAACAGACCGTGATCCGGACAACGGCGCCGCACTGGGTGGGTGTCTCTCCTCACCTACGCAGTACGGCGCCACTTGGCACTGTGACGCAGCACGAAGGCTGCGCACCATGCGAAAAATCCGAATCGACTGTAGGCACTACTTCATTGGAGAAGTCGATCACATCGCGTAGGGCAGCGCGCCTGCGTTACCCCGATCAAAGCAACGATGACCAACGGCCATCGCCTACCGCTGTGCGTACCAGTACGACAGCAACACGGCTGTTGCCGATGCGACATTGAGGCTCTCTACTGCACCACTACCTGGAATGGAAACCTGCAGATCGCAGGTCTGTGCCAGCGCACGATCCATGCCTTCGCCTTCGGCGCCCATCACGTACACCAGTCGCGCCGGCAACGTGCTCTTGAACAGGTCCGCACCGCCTTCCACCAGCGTGGCGGCAAGACCAAAGCCATCGGCACGCAGTGCGTCCATCGCCTGCGGCAGCGCCGGCAGCCGCACCAGCGGTACTACTTCGGCGCCACCTTCTGCCACGCGCGCCGCCGCGCCGGACAACGCCAGCGTGGAATCGGGCGGCAACAGCAGCCCGGCCACGCCGAAGTGCGCGGCCGAACGCAGGATGGCGCCGAAGTTGTGCGGGTTGCCCACGCCATCCAGCCACAACGCCAGCGCCGGTTTGCCGGCCGGCAGCGCAGCCAGCCATTCGCCCAGCTCCAGCATCGGCGCACGCAGCACATCGGCCACGACGCCTTCGTGGTGGGTGGTGGTGGCCAGTTTGTTGAGGTCGCCCTCCTCCACCACGCGGTAGCCGACGCGGTTGGCCACGCACCACTTCAGCAGCGGCTGCAACTGTGGAATCAGCGCCTCGGCCAGGTACAGCTTGCGCAGTGCCTGCGGCCGGCGTTCGAACAGTGCCTGCACGGCATTCCAGCCATACAGGCGCAGCTCGTCGTTGCCGCGCCCCGGCGGTGGCGGGGTGCCACCTTCGCGCGGCGGCAGCGGGGTGGCCCGAGGCGGTCGCGAGGACGGGCGGCGGGCGTTTTTCCAGGGGTCATTCACTACGGGACGGCTCCAGCTTGCGGTGACGCCAGAAATCGGCGTTCTTGATGCCCAGGGCATCGGGGTCGAAGGTCGGATCCAGGCCGAGTTTCTTCTGGCGCTCGTAATCGCGCAGGGCCAGCAGCGCCGGCTTCTGCACGATCAGGATGGCGATGATGTTCAACCAGGCCATCAGGCCCACGCCGATGTCGCCCAGCGCCCACGCCATCTTGGCGTTGTGGATGGCGCCGAACACCACCATGCCGATGATGCCCAGGCGCAGCGCCAGCACGGTGAGCGGGCGCTTGCGGTTGTGGTTGATGTAGCTGAGGTTGGTTTCGGCCATGTAGTAGTAGGCCATGATGGTGGTGAAGGCGAAGAAGAAGATCGCCATCGCCACGAAGGCCGAACCCCAACCCGGCAGCACGGTTTCCACCGCCGCCTGCGCGTAGCCCGCGCCTTCGGCAACACCGGCCAGGCCGGCAAACACCGGTTCGGCGCCGGCCACCGGCGAGTACACGTTGTAGGTGCCCGCGGCCAGGATCAGGAACGCGGTCGAGGTGCACACCATCATGGTGTCGAAATACACCGCAAAGGCCTGCACGTAACCCTGTTTGGCGGGGTGCGAAACCTCCGACGCCGCAGCGGCGTGCGGGCCGGTGCCCTGCCCTGCTTCGTTGGCGTAGATGCCGCGCTTGACGCCCCATTCCACGGCCAGGCCCATCATTGCGCCGAACGCGGCGTGGGCGCCGAAGGCGCTGCTGAACACGGTGCGGAACATGTCCGGCACGCGATCGGCATTGAGGATCATGATGGTGATGGCCATCAGGATGAAACCGCCGGCCATGAACGGCACCACCACTTCGGCGAAGTTGGCGATGCGCTTGACGCCGCCAAAGATCACCACGCCCAGCAGCAGGGCCACGGCGATGCCGATGCCCAGCTTGAGCGCCTGCACCGATTCCATGCCCATCACCTGGCCATCCAGCGGCCCGCACAGCGCGCCGCCACGGCAGGCGTTGATGATGCTGTCGGCGATGGCATTGGCCTGCACGCCGGGCATCAGGAAGCCAGCGGCAACGATCGTGGCCATGGCGAAGGCCATCGCATACCACTTCAGGCCCATGGCCTTTTCGATGTAGTACGCCGGGCCGCCGCGATAGCGGCCTTCGGCATCCTTGGTCTTGTAGATCTGCGCCAGGGTGCACTCGACATACGAGGTGGATGCGCCCAGGAAGCCCATCACCCACATCCAGAAGATCGCACCGGGACCACCGAAGGCGATCGCGGTGGCCACACCGGCGATATTGCCGATGCCCATGCGGCCGGCCATGGACATGGCCAGCGCCTGGAACGAAGACACGCCGGCGTCGGACTTTTCGCCCTGTACGGTCAGGCGGCACATTTCGAAGAATCCGCGCAGCTGCATGAAGCGCGTGCGGGCACTGAAGTACAGGCCTGCAGCCAGGCACAGGAAAATCAGCGCCTTGCTCCAGATGATGCCATTGATGAACTCAACTACTGCTTCCACGCGCTCTCTCCAGTCGGCGGAAAATGAAGGACGTCCCGTCGGCTGGAAGGGACCCGGTCGATTCTCCATGATCGCGGCTCAGCCCGATAGGGCCGATAGGCCCGATAAGGCCGGTAGGCCCTGACCGTTGGTCAGGGCAGCGGCGGTCGACCTTCCCGGCAGCGGGGCAGAGCCCCGCTCTACGTGGGCTGGCGGATCAGGGCGAAACGCCGCAGGTCATGCAGCCGCCCGCGCTTGAACACCGCAGCACGGGCCGTGCCCTCCTCGGTGAACCCGTTGCCGAGCAGCACCCGGGCCGAGCCTTCGTTGAAATCCAGCACCTCGGCCTGCAGCCTGAACAGGCCCAGCTCGTCCATGACCCACGGCGCGAACAGGCCCACCACGCGGGTCATCCAGCCCTGCCCCCAGTAGGCCTGCCCCAGCCAGTAGCCCAGCTCGGCGGTATGCCCGCGCTCGGCGGTGCCGGGTTGGGCGCCAATGCTGCCGCAGGCCGCACCGTCGATCTCGATGGCCAGGTTGAGCGTGCCCGGTGCCAGGACCCGGCCGCCCAGGAAGGCCTCGCCGTCGGCGCGGGTGTAGGGGAACGGAAAGCGGTCGCGTAGACCGCGCGAGACCGCTTCATCGTTGGCATGCCGCAGCAGGGCGTCCAGATCGTCGCTGCGCCAGGGGCGTAGCACGAACCCATCACCGGTCAGCCGCGGCGCCGGGTCAGGCATGACCGCCGACAGAGGGGGTTTCTGCTTCCTGTTTCTCCAGTTCGCGCGCCACCGCTTCGGGCGAACGCGTGTACGGCGCCAGCAGCGCGTAGAACGCCGGCACCACGAACAGCGACAGGAAGGTGGACACGGTGACGCCGAAGATCACCACGATGCCGATGGTGCCGCGGCTGGCCGAGCCGGGGCCACCGGCGACCACCAGCGGGATCGCGCCGACCACGGTGGCGATGGAGGTCATCAGGATCGGGCGCAGGCGCACCATCGCCGATTCGACGATGGCGCGGTGCACATCACGCCCTTCGTCGCGCAGCTGGTTGGCGAATTCGACGATCAGGATGCCGTTCTTGGCCGCCAGGCCGACCAGCATGACGATGCCGATCTGGCTGAACAGGTTGATGGTACCCCCGCTGACATACAGGCCCAGCAGCGCACCGAGCACGCCCAGCGGCACGGTGAGCATGATCACCAGCGGGTGGATGAAGCTTTCGAACTGTGCGGCCAGCACCAGGTACACCACCAGCAGGGCCATGGCGAAGGTCAGCAGCACCGCGCTGCCGGCGTTCTGGTACTCGCGCGATTCGCCCTTCCAGTCGATCTGCGCGTGCTGCGGCAACTCTTCGCGCGCGGTCTGCTGGGCCCAGGCGATCGCCTCACCAAGCGGATACCCCGGGGCGAGGCCCGCACTGATGGTGATGGCACGCAGGCGGTTGAAGCGGTTGAGGTTGCCTGCCTCGGCCACTTCGCTGAGCGTGACCAGGTTGGACAGCGGCACCAGTTCGCCATTGGTGGCGCGCACGCGGATGGCGGCCAGGCCGTCGGGCGAGGCGCGGCCTTCGCGGCCGGCCTGGACCAGCACGTCGTACTCTTCGCCGTTGTCGACAAAGGTGGTGACCTGGCGCGAGCCCATCATGGTTTCCAGCGCCGAGCCGATCGCGGTGACCGACACGCCCAGGTCGGCTGCACGCTGGCGGTCGATGTTCACCCGCATCTGCGGCCGGGTTTCCTTGTAATCCGAATCGGGGCCGACCAGGCCGGGGTTGTCGGCCATGCGTTCGAGCATGCGGTCGCGCCACTGCGCGATTTCGGCGTATTCGGGACCGCCCAGCACGATCTGGAACGGCTGGCCCTGGCTGCGGACCAGGCCACCGCCGACCTGGGTGCGCACGCGCACGCCACGGATGCCGTCCAGTTCCTTCTGCAGTTCGGCCGCCACTTCGGGCGTGTCGGTGGAGCGCTCGCGCCACGGCTGCAGGAACACACTGATGCGGCCGGTGTGCATTTCCTCGCTGGCACCGAAGCCGCCAGGAACCCGCGGATTGGCGCGCACGATCGGCTTGTCGTCGCCGACGAAGCCGGACACGACCTTCTCCACTTCCTGCACCTGGGCGACGGTGTAGTCGTAGCCGGCGCCTTCGGGGCCATCGATCATGATCTGGAACGAGCCACGGTCTTCGGCCGGCGCCAGTTCGGAGGGCAGCACCTTGAGCAGCAGCGCGCTGGCGGCCAGCGACAGCAGCATCAACACCGCGTAGATCCACGTCTTGCCCACGTGCGCATCGAGCACGCGGCCGTAGGCCGCCGAGACCCGATCCAGGTTGCGGTTGATCAGCCCATGCAGGCCCCTGGGCGCCTGGCCGGTATGCGGCTTGAGCAGTTTGGAGGCCATCATCGGGGTCAATGTCAGCGACACGAATGCCGACAGCGCCACGGCGGCGGCCAGGGCCACGGCCAGTTCGCGGAACAGGCGGCCGGTGTTGCCTTCCAGGAAGCCTACCGGCAGGAACACCGCAACCAGCACCGCAGTGGTGGCGATGACGGCGAAGGCCACCTGCGCCGTGCCGCGCTTGGACGCCACCAGTGGCGGCTCACCCAGGTCGATGCGGCGCTGCACGTTCTCGACCACCACGATCGCATCGTCGACCACCAGGCCGATACACAGCACCAGCGCCAGCAGCGTCAGCAGGTTGATCGAGAAGCCGAAGGCGTACAGGGCAATGAACGCGGCGACCAGGCAGACCGGCACGGTCACGGCGGGAATCAACGCGGCGCGGAAACTGCCCAGGAACAGCCAGATCACCGCCAGCACCAGCAGCATGGCTTCCACCAGCGTGGCGTAGACGCGGTCAACGGCAGCTTCGATGAAGGTGGTGTTGTCGAAGGCCACGAAGATGTGGGTGCCTTCGGGCAGGGTCAGCCCGACCCGCTCGGCTTCGGCACGCGCGGTGCGCGCCACATCCAGCGAGTTGGCGGTGGAGGTCTTGACGATGCCCAGGCCGATGCCGGGCTCGCCATTGCTGCGGTAGTAGGCGCGGCGTTCGGACGAGGCCAGTTCGATCTTGGCCACATCGCCCATGCGCACCACGTAGCCATCGGCGCCCTTGCCCAGCGGAATGGTCGCGAAGTCCTCCGGATTCACGTAGTTGCGCTCCACGCGCAGGGTGAAATCGCGGTCAGCCGATTCGATGCGGCCGGCCGGCAGTTCCACGTTCTCGTTGCGCAGCGCGGTTTCCACATCGCCCACGGTCAAGCCGCGGGCGGCAAGCTGGTCGCGGTCCAGCCAGATGCGCATCGCATAGCGCTGGCGCCCACCGATGCGTACCTGGGCCACGCCATCCAGGCTGGAGAAACGGTCGACCACGTAACGGTCGGCGTAATCGCTCAGCTCCAGCGTGTTCATGCTGGAGGAGGTCATGTTGAACCAGATGATGGGATCGGCGTCGCTCTCGACCTTGGCAATTTCCGGCGGGCGTGCCTCTTCGGGCATGCGGTCGGCCACGCGGCTGACCGCGTCACGCACGTCGTTGGCGGCTGCTTCGATATCGCGGTTGGAGGTGAACTCGATGCTGACCTGGGCGCGGCCGTTGGAGCTGCGCGCGTTGATGGTGTCGATGCCTTCGATGCCGGCCAGTGCGTCTTCCAGCACCTGGGTGATGCGGCTTTCGATCACGGCGGCCGAAGCGCCGGTGTAATCGACCGACACCGAGACGATCGGCGGGTCGATCGCGGGCAGCTCCCGCAGGGTCAGGCGGGTGAAGGACATGATGCCCAGCACGACCAGCAGCAGGCTCATCACTACGGCAAAGACCGGCCGCTGGATGGAGATGTTGGAGAGTTTCATCCGGCGGTGCTCGTGGGTGCCGCGGCGGCGGCGCCGGCCGGCAGACCGGTGGTGCCGGCAGGGGCCGGGGCGGTGGCCTTTTCAGCGGGTGCGTCGGCCGGGCTTGCGGCGGGTGCAGGTGCAGCAGGTGCCGCTGCCGGCGCGGCAGTGTCATTCACTTTCAGGCCGGGGCGCAGTTTGCCGGTGCCATCGACGACGATGCGATCGCCCGCCTTCAGCCCTTCGCGGATTTCGACGACGCCCGAGCGGCGCGCGCCACTGACCACGTCGACGCGCTCGACGGTGTGGTCGGCCTTGACCCGGAACACGAACGAATCGCGCCCGACCTGGACCACGGCAATTTCCGGAATCACCAGCGCCTGGCGTTCGGGGCGGAACATCCGCACGTCAAGCAGCATGCCCGGACGCAGGGCGTGGTCGGCGTTGATGAAATCGGCACGCACGTTGACCGCACGCGTACCGGGATCGACACGGGTATCGATGGTGGCCACGTCGCCTTCGAAGGTACGGCCCGGGTAGGCCACGCTGGTGGCGCTGACCTTGTCGCCCTTGGCCACGGAGGCCAGTTCGGCCTCGGGCACCTGGAAGTCGACATGCATGCGCTCGATGTCGTCGAGGGTGGCGATGACGGTGGTGGGGGTCACCAGCGAGCCTTCGCTGACCTGGCGGATGCCGAGCACGCCGGCAAACGGGGCGCGCACGCGGCGGTCGCCGATATCGGACTGCATTTCGTGCACGCGCGCTTCGGCGGCATCGCGGATGGCGCGCTGGGTGTCGAGGGTGGCGCTGGCCACGAGCTGCTGGGCGGCCAGCTCACGCTGGCGCTTGTACAGCTGGTCGGCTTCGGCAAAGGTGGCCTGGGCCTGCAGCAGGGCCGCTTCCTGGGCCTGGCCACGCAGGGTGACCAGGGGCGTGCCGGCGGAAACCTGCTGGCCGCTCTCGAAGTGCACGGTTTCGATGATCTCGCTGACCTTGGCGGTGATGGTCACCGACTCGCGGGCCTTGGCGGTACCCAGGGCCTGGAGGGTGTCACTCCAGGCGGAGGTCTGCACCACCTGGGTGGTCACCGGCACCACCTCGGCCTGCCGGCGGGCGGCTTGGTCCTTGCCGCTGCACCCGGCCAGGATGACCAGGCCGAGGCCAGCAATGATGCGTGCGGTGATGCGTCCCGACATGAAGTACAGCCCTTGATGTTCCACGACCGCCGAGTGTAGCGGCGCAGCCTGTCAGGTATATGTGCCAAGCGTTTACCGGGGTCTTCACATTGCCCGGTGGCAGGCGCAACGCCTTTCGTGCTGGGGCCTGTCGCGCGTGTAACGGCGTGTGTCAGCGCATGTCGGATTGCGTCGTGCGCAAGCTGGAAATTCCCCTCGCGCGTGGAGCCACGCCCTGCGTGGCTGCGCCCTGTTCCGGCACCGCGCAGCCACGCAGGGCGTGGCTCTACGCGGGGAAGATCAATAGGTGTAATTCACCTTCATCCACAGCGTGCGGCCAGGTTCGTTGATCCGTATTGGGTCTGCCGGGAAGCCAAAATCCGCGCTGCCGGCGAGGTTGAGGTGTTCGCTGTAGGCGCGGTCGAACAGGTTGTCGATGCCGGCACTCAATCGCAGGGCGTCGTTGAAGCGGTAGCCGGCGTTGAGTGCGAAGGTGGCGAAGCCGGCGCTGGGGCCAAGGTCGCGCGCGACCACGTTGCCCTGCCCGGTTGCTACGCGATTTTGGCGGGCCACCGCGCGGGCCAATGCGCCGGCGCTCCAGCGTGCGCCTTCCCAACCGGCGCTCAGGCGCGCTTCCAGCGGCGGCATCTGCGGCAGCGCGCCGCCATCGGCGCGGTTCTCGCCCCATGCGTAGGCCAGCGTCCCGCCCAGCTTCCAGCCTTGCCCGAGCGCGAACTCCGCGCCCGCTTCGGCACCGGCAATGCGCGCGTCGACATTGGTCGCCTGCGTCGTGCTGCCCATCATGCCGCCGTCGCGATAGGTGAACAGGATGTAGTCCTGGATGCGCCCGGCGTAGGCCGACACCCACGCGTTCACCCGTGCATCGCGGTACTGCAGGCCGATATCGAGCTGTGTGGTCTTTTCCGGCTGCACCGCACTGAAGGCATTGACGCTGCCCGCCGGCCCCATGGTGGGGGAGAACAGCTCCCAGTAATCGGGCATGCGCTCGCTGTGGCCGATACCTGCGTAAGTGGTCAGCGTGCTGCTGACATCCCGTTCGAAACGCAGGAACCCACTGCCCAGGTCTTCGCGGCGGCGCTGCCCTGCCGTCGGGTTCGGCGTCGCCATCATGCCGGTGGTGGCGCGTTCGTCGGTGACCTCGGCGCGGTCGATACGCAGCCCGCTTACCCAACGTTGCGCCATACCCTCGCCCAGCGTGATCTCGGTAAACACACCCTGGTTCTTCTGGCGTGCATCGGTCGACCACGGCGTCTGCCTGTACGTATTCCGGCCCATGCCGTTGCGGCTGCGGTGACGACTGTCCAGCGCATCGATGCCGGCCACGATGGCGATGTCCTGCCAGCGCCACTCCGATGCGATGCGACCGCCGGTGGTGCGGCGGTCCACGTTCGATGCCATCGGCATGGGCATGCTGCTGTCCGGGTTCGGCTCGCGCAGCGTGTAGTTGTCCATCACGTGGTCGGCATCGTTGTAGTACACATTGGCCTGCAGCTTGTCCCATGCACCGGGCAGGTTGTCGCGCTCGAAGCGCGCGGCGTAGCTGGTGCGCTTGAACGCCGCGCCATCCATGCCACGCCCCGCATAACGCGCGATCGCATCGCCGGTGCCGGCCGACAGCTCCAGCACCGTATCGGCGTCCGGAGTCCAACCGATGGCGACATCGCTGTTCCACTTGCGCCACTTCGACGGCACCACCTCGCCATTGCCGTCCTTGTAATCATCGGCTTCGGAACGATTGCCGTTGACCCGCACGTAGCCCTGCGAAGCGCCCGCCGTGAGGTCCAGCACCTGGTCGTTGCGGTTGCGCGAACCTGCCAGCGCGCTGGCATCCAGATCGATGCCCGGCGCATCGAAACGCGGGGTATCACGCTCGAAACGCACGGTGCCGGCCGATGCACCGGCACCCCAGCGCACGCTCTGCGGCCCCTTGATGATGGTCAGGCGGTCGAAGGTTTCCGGCGCGATGTAGGACAGCGGGTTGTCCATGCGCGAGGGGCAGGCGCCGATGAGGTTGCCTTCGTTGCTGACGATGTTCAGGCGCGAACCGAACATGCCGCGCAGCACCGGGTCGCCATTGGTGCCACCGTTGCGGATGGCCGCAAAGCCCGGGACGGTCTTGAGGTAATCGGCACCGTCGCTGGCGGGGACCGGCTGGCGCGGCAGGCGCGGGTCGGTGACCCAGTGCAGCGGCGAAGACGGTGCGCTGGCAGTGACCACCAGCGTGTCGAGGGTGCGCGCGTCGTCGCGTTCGGCGGCCTGCAGGGGCAGCGCGGCCAGGGCAAGCGACAGGGAAACAGACAGGCGCGTCACTGCGCCCGCGCTGCGGGAAGAAAGCGTCATGGTGGAACTCCGGAAAACGCACAGGCGCGCGGCACCATCACGGCGTCGCGCAGCAGGAAAATGAAGGAGGCGGTTTCAGGCGTGAAGCGGCGGGCCACGCGCGGCGTGGGCAGGCCAGCGCAGCGAACGCGGCGCGGCGACGGTGCGCAGCACCGCAGGAGCGATCACCGGCAGGGCTGGCAACAACAGGATCAGGACGGCCAGCCACGGCATCAGCCGCGAGGCCATCATGCAGTACTCGCACGCCTCGCCATGGCCGGCGTGCGGGTCTATGGGGGTGGCGGGCGTGGTATCGGCCGGGGCCGCAGCGTGGCCCGCCATGCTGTGCATCGATGTGTCGTGCATCGACATGTCATGCGCCGACATCCCGTGCATGGACATGCCGTGGGTGCTCCCGGCCGGCATCACATGCGCCATGCTGCCAGGCATCAACATCACCGAAGGGCCCTGCGCCTGTTGCCAGCGGCTGACCAGCGGCGCCAGCGCCATCAGCAGCGTCGCCACGAAGGCGAGCTGGAGCAGGACGGCATAAGGGGCGCGGCGGCGGTTCACCCCGCCATGGTAGCGCCCAGGCTCCTCGGAGGTCGCAGTAGTCCGTGCGACCAACCGTCGCAGAGGGCCGGCCAACGGCCGGCGCTACCGGCGGTCGCCGTTGGTCGATTGGCCCGGATCCCGATGGGCCCATGGTCGATTGATCCCGATCCCAATGGGCCCGTAACAATTCGTAGCCCCGGCCGTTGGCCGGAAACCGCGCGCAGCGCGGCACAAGCATCCGAAGGCGGTGAATTGCCGGCGGCCACCATCCGACCAACGTTCAACCCCAACCGAAGCCGCCCGCAGCGTCCTTAAACCGTAATCGTCTGCGTCAACGATTCCCACGTAGGCGGCAGCGGCCAATCCGCCTCCTGGTTGCCATCGATGACGCGGCGCAGGTCGCGGGTGTCGATCTGCGGGGCCAGCACGTGCACCAGCTCCAGCGCGTAATCGCGCAGCACGCGGTCACGCGGCAGCACCGCCCAGGCGATGCACTCATCGATCGGAGCCGGCGCCGGCCAGGAACGCAGGTCCTCATCCCCGGCGTTGACCGCCATCTCGGCCAGCAGCCCCACGCCCAGCCCGGTGCGCACATAGGTCTTGATCAGGTCCGCATCCAGTGCGGTCAGTGCGATGTCCGGGGTCAGGCCAGCGGCAGCAAAGGCACGCTGCAACGAGGAGCTGCCGCGGGTGGAGGATTCGTAGCTGATCAGCGGCTGGGTCGACAGCGCCTGCAGGTCCGGGGCGGCACCGGGGCGGTCGAGCGGGTGGCCGCGCGGCACCAGCACCAGCCGGCGCCAGCGGTACAGTGGAATGGCAATGCCGGCGGTGGGTTCGGCACCGGCGGTACTGATGATGGCGATATCGGCATCGCCCTGGCTGAGCAGGTCCAGCGCATCGCTTTCGGCGGCCTGCTGCAGGTGCACGCTTACCTGCGGGTAGGCCTGCTTGATGCGCGCCACCGCGGGGGGCAACACAAAGCGTGCCTGGGTATGGGTGGTGGTCAGGATCAGCTGGCCCTGGCTTTCGCGGCGCTGGTTGGCCGCGTAGGTGCGGATGTTGTTGGCTTCGCCCAGCACCGCGCGGGCGCGGCCGATCACTTCCACGCCAGCCGGGGTCACCGCTTCCAGGCTGCGGCCCTTGCGCACGAACAGCAGGAAGCCCAGTTCATCTTCCAGCTGCTTGAGCTGTTTGGACAGGCCAGGCTGGGTGGCGTGCACCCGGGAGGCCGCCAGCGTGATGTTGAGCTCGGCGTCGGCGATGGCGACCAGGTAACGGAGTTGGGTCAGCGTCATGGGCGTGCGCGCAGCAGGAAGGAAGGGGTCAAGCCGACTGTAAGGCAGTTGCCGTCACCAGCTTATAACCAAATGTTGTTTATGAAGGTAATCAGGTCATTTCGCGCGCTCATATGCTGGCGCTACGGTCTGGCGGACCCTGCTGTTTGACCCTTCCCTGCCACGGCCGCGTCCGTGGCCGCCATCGATCTTCCGTGGAGCATTCCCATGGCCTTGTACACCTCGATCCTGGACACCATCGGCAACACCCCGGTAGTGCGCCTGAACCGCATCGCCCCCGACCACGTCACCCTGTATGCAAAGGTGGAATCGTTCAACCCCGGCGGGTCGGTCAAGGACCGCCTGGCGCTGGCGATCATCCTGGACGCCGAAGCCCGTGGCGTACTCAAGCCCGGCGACACCATCGTGGAGGCGACCTCCGGCAACACCGGCGTAGCGCTGGCCATGGTGGCCGCCGCGCGCGGTTACAAGTTCGTGGCCACCATGGTGGAGACCTTCTCCATCGAGCGCCGCAAGCTGATGCGCGCTTATGGCGCCAAGGTGATCCTGACCCCGGCCGCCGAGCGCGGCTCGGGCATGGTGCGGCGCGCCCGCGAGCTGGCCGAGGAACACGGCTGGTTCCTGGCCAGCCAGTTCACCAACCCGGCCAACCCGGCCTACCACCGCAACACGACGGCGGCCGAGATCCTGCTCGATTTCGCCGGCAGGCGGCTGGATTACTTCGTGACCGGCTGGGGTACCGGCGGCACCCTTACCGGTGTGGGCGAGGTGCTGAAAGTGGCCCGACCGGACACCCGCATCATCGCCACCGAACCGGAAGGGGCGGCGCTGCTGGGCGGGGCGGAGTGGAAGCCGCACAAGATCCAGGGCTGGACCCCGGACTTCGTGCCGGACGTGCTCAACCGCGAGGTCTACGATGAGCTGTTGAACATCGACGACGCCCGCGCCATCGACACCGCGCGCCGGTTGGCCGCCGAGGAAGGCATCTTCGTCGGCATCTCGGCCGGTGCCACGGTGGCCAGTGCGCTGGATGTCGCCACCCGCGCCGAACCTGGCAGCGTGCTGCTGGCGATGCTGCCCGACACCGGCGAGCGCTACTTCTCCACGCCGCTGTTTGCCGACATCAACGAGGGCTCGGACGACGACTGGCTGGCCGGCCTGCCCTGAACGCCATGGGCCGCGATGCAGCGGGGCAGAGCCCCGCTCTACCGCCCTCCGACGCCCACCCTGCCGGTGGGCGTCTGCGTTTTGGACGCGGCCTTCATCTGCCGTGAAGCCAGCCCGCCGCAAGGTGGAAATGTCGGTCGGTGTGCACCGGGTCGCACTGCCTGAGACGACGATGACGCAGCCTACATGCCCTGGCCGCTAGCGTGTGAGGCGGCAGTCATCCCGTTGTATGGACCCGGTACAAGAAAGGAGCGGCATGCATGAAGATCGAAGTGTGGCAGGGCGACATCACGACCCTGGCGGTGGATGCGATCGTCAATGCGGCCAACGAGTCCCTGCTCGGCGGTGGCGGCGTGGACGGGGCGATCCACCGTGCGGCCGGCCCGCAGTTGCTGGCCGAATGCGCGGCGTTGCCGGAAATCCGCCCGGGCATGCGCTGCCCGACAGGCGAGGTACGCGCCACTGCCGGCTACAACCTGCCGGCACGGCATGTGCTGCACACGGTGGGCCCGGTGTGGCAGGACGGCCAGCGCGATGAGCCGGCACTGCTGGCCAACTGCTATTGGAAGTCACTGCAGCTGGCCGAGCAGCTGGGCCTGAATTCCATCGCGTTTCCGGCGATCAGCTGCGGTGTGTACGGCTATCCGCTGCACCAGGCCGCGCATATTGCCGCCACCGAAACGCTGACCTGGCAGCGTTCACACCGCGAGCCGCAGCGGATCATCCTGGTGGCCTACAACGCGGCGACCTTCAAGGTGTACCAGCAGGCGCTGGCGGCGCTGGGCCAGGCCGCAACGGTGCCTGCCGCCGGCCTGGCCTCTACCCCGGTAGAGCCACGCCCTGCGTGGCTGACGTAGACCCAGGCGAAACCCAGCCACGCAGGGCGTGGCTCTACCCGGGGGCTCAAAAAAACGCCGGCGATCAGCCGGCGTTTTTCAATACATGCGGACGGCGAGGATCAGCCGTTCCACTTGCCCAGTGCAGCCTGGCCGTTTTCCTTGGCGCGGTCGTACACGGTCTGCTGTGCCTTGGCGACGTTGGCCTTGGTGTCCTTGGCCCACAGCTTCAGCGCGGCCTGCTGCATGGCGCGGCCGTAGGAGAAGCTCAGCGGCCACGGCAGGTTGCCCATCTGGTTCATGGCGTTGAGATGCGCGGTGGACTGCTCGTCGCCCTGGCCACCGGACAGGAACACCACGCCCGGCAGGATCGCCGGCACGGTGCTCTTGAGGCACATGACGGTCGATTCGGCCACTTCCTCGACGTCGGCCTGTTCTTCGCAGCCCTTGCCGGAAATGACCATCGAGGCCTTCAGGATGGTGCCTTCCAGCAGCACGTTCTGCTGGTACAGCGCGTCGAACAGCGAACGCAGGGTGGCTTCGGTGACTTCGTAGCAGGTTTCAATGTCGTGGTCGCCGTCCATGATCACTTCCGGCTCGACCATCGGCACCAGGCCGCATTCCTGGCACAGCGCGGCATAACGGGCCAGCGCGTGGGCGTTGGACTCGATGCAGGTGCCCGACGGAATGCTTTCGCCGATGTTGATCACCGCACGCCACTTGGCGAAACGCGCACCCAGCTTGTAGTACTCCTGCAGGCGCTCACGCAGGCCGTCGAGGCCTTCGGTGACCAGCTCGCCCGGGCAGCCGGCCAGCGGGTGGGCGCCCTTGTCGACCTTGATGCCCGGGATCATGCCGTTGTCGGCCATGTACTTGGCGAACGGCACGCCGTCCCTGGTCGACTGGCGGATGGTTTCGTCGTACAGGATCGCGCCGGAAATGTGCTCGTTGAGCTTCGGCGTGGTCAGCAGCAGCTCGCGGTAGGCACGACGGTTCTCTTCGGTGTTCTCGATGCCCACGCTGGCGAAGCGCTTGGCGATGGTACCGGTGGATTCGTCGATGGCGATGATGCCCTTGCCCGGGGCGACCATGGCCTGGGCGGTTTCGGCCAGCTGTTCGATGCTCATGTATTTCCTGTGGCGGGTGCGGGAAAAACACGATTATAGCGGGCCGCTTCCGTGAACTGCCTGTTCACGGAGTCTGGAAGCGATTCCATCGGGTAATCGGTGACCGATGTTGATCGCGGCGATCATTACCACCAGGGTCGGCCAACGACCGACGCTACCGGGGCGTGAATTGCGCGCGTAGAGCCGGGCTCTGCCCGGCTGCACGGGCCGGGCAGGGCCCGGCGCTACCTCAGAGCTCGCCCAGGCCGCTGGCGCGGCCGTCTTCACCCACTTCCAGCAGGCGCAGGGTGTTGGTGGCGCCATGGGTTTCCATGTGCTCGCCGCTGGTGAACACCACGCGGTCGCCAGCCTGCAGCTGGTTGGCTTCCACCAGCAGGCGGATGCTGCCGCGTGCGGCTTCGCGCGGGGTGAAGCCGCGGCTGTCGAAGTTGATCGGGAACACATCGCGCATCAGCGCCATCTGGCGGCGGGCGCCGTCGTGGCGGGTCACCGCAAACACCGGTGCCGAGGCGCGGAAGCGCGACAGGTAACGCGCGGTGCCGCCGGATTCGGTCATCGCCACGATCGCGCGCACGCCCACGTGCTGGGACAGGAACATGGTGGCCATGGCGATGGCCTGGTCGGCACGTTCCAGGTTGCGCGGCGAGGTGCCGAAATCGGTCTCGGTCTGGAACTGGCGCTCGGCGCCCAGGCAGATGCGTGCCATCGCTTCCACGGCCTTCACCGGGTAGGCGCCGGCAGCGGTTTCGGCCGACAGCATCACCGCATCGGTGCCGTCGATGACCGAGTTGGCCACGTCCAGCACTTCGGCACGGGTCGGGATCGGGCTTTCGACCATCGACTGCAGCATCTGCGTGGCGGTGATCACCACCTTGTTCTGGGCCAGGGAGGCCTTGATGATCTTCTTCTGCAGGCCCGGCAGTTCGGCATCGCCGATCTCCACGCCCAGGTCGCCACGCGCGACCATCACCACATCGCTGGCGTCGACGATCTCTTCCAGGTTCTCGATGGCTTCGGTGCGCTCGATCTTGGAGACCAGCGCGGCATAGCAACCGTGCGATTCGGCGATGGCGCGGGCGTCGTTCATGTCCTGCGCGTTGCGGCAGAACGAGACGGCGATGAAGTCCACGCCGATCTTGGCCACGATGCCGATCAGTTCCTTGTCGCGCTCGGTCAGCGCGCCCAGCGACAGGCCACCGCCCTGCTTGTTCAGGCCCTTGCGGTCGGACAGCACGCCATCATTGAGCACGGTGTTGACGATGCGCTCGCCCTGCACTTCCACCACCTGCAACTGCATCAGGCCGTCGTCGAGCAGCAGCACGTCACCGGCCACCACGTCCTGTGGCAGGCCCAGGTAGCTCACGCCGACCTGGGTGGTGTCGCCGGCCGGTGCGTTGGGCGAGGCGACCAGGTCGAAGCGGTCGCCCGCCTTGAGGTGGATCTTGCCTTCGGCGAAACGTTCGATGCGGATCTTCGGGCCCGGCAGGTCGGCCAGGATGCCCACTTCCACGCCCACGCGCTGCGCGGCGGCGCGCACGTCGGCGGCGCGCTTGGCCTGGCCGGACGGGTCGCCGTGGCTGAAGTTGAGGCGGACCACGTTCACGCCGGCGCGGAACAGATCCTCCAGCACGCCCGGCGGGTCGGTTGCCGGTCCGAGGGTGGCAAGGATCTTCGTGCGGCGCTGACGCTCAATCATGGTTAAAGGGCTCCCGGGAAAGGAGTGAAACTAGCACACCCTTCACGTCCCATGAATACGTTTACAGCTTTGTCGCAGCTGCGTTTCGTCGATGTCCTGCAGACAGTCCAGGTGGACCGCGCAGGACAGGGCCAGACCAGGTGACGACATGCGGCGGCGTACGGAGCGCCGCCGCGTCGTTCAATCGATCAGCGACAGCAGGGCATCGGGCGTTGCGGCCAGGTGCCCCGCGCCGGCAGCCTGCAGTTCTTCGGCACCGCCAAAGCCCCACAGCACGCCGATGTTGCGCATGCCGTGGTGGCGCGCGCCTTCGATATCCATGCGCCGGTCGCCGATCATCCAGCACTGCGCCGGCGGCAGCATCAGCCGCCGCAGCGCTTCTGCCACCAACTGCGGCTTTTCGCTGCGGCTGCCATCCGGAGTGGCCCCGATCACATCCTCGAAGCACGCACCGAACGGCAGGTGTTCGACGATGCGCCGCGCATGCGGCTCGTTCTTGGCGGTGACGATCGCCAGCCGGTGGCCCCGTGCGTGCAGGTCCTGCACGACCTGGCCGATGCGCGGGTAGATCTCGTGCTCGCGCCAGCCGACCACATCGAAGCGCTCGCGGTAGTACGTCACTGCCTGCTCCACCTGCGCCGGATCATCGAACAGCGGCGCGAAGCTGGTGCGCAGCGACGGCCCGATCCAGCGCCGCAGTTCCTCCTGCGGCGGGACCGGGCGGCCCATCCCGGTCAGCGCATGCGCCACGCATTGGGTGATGCCCACGGCGGAGTCGATCAGGGTGCCGTCAAGATCGAAGAACAACGTGTCCCGTTGTTCAAGGGCGTGGCGCCCAACCGGCGCCACCCCCGATGCCAGCCCCATCAGTTGCCCCGGGCTTCGAGCGCGGCCACGGCCGGCAGGGTCTTGCCTTCCAGGAACTCGAGGAAGGCGCCGCCGCCGGTGGAGATGTAGCTGACCTGGTCGGCGATGTCGTACTTGTCCACGGCCGCCAGGGTGTCGCCGCCACCGGCGATGGAGAACGCCGGCGAAGTGGCGATGGCCTGCGCCAGCGCCTGGGTGCCGTGGCTGAAGGATTCGAATTCAAACACGCCCACCGGGCCGTTCCAGACCACGGTGCCGGCCTTGGCGATCAGGCCTGCATAGTGCTGGGCGGTCTGCGGGCCGATATCCAGGATCAGGTCGTCGTCGGCCACCTCAGTGACCGCCTTGACGGTGGCTTCGGCGTCCGGAAGGAACTGCTTGGCCACCACCACGTCGGTGGGCAGCGGAATATCGGCGCCACGCGCCTTGGCATCGGCCACGATCTTCCTGGCGGTATCCAGCAGGTCCGGCTCGTACAGCGACTTGCCCACGGCATGGCCGGCGGCGGCGATGAAGGTGTTGGCGATGCCGCCACCGACGATAAGCTGGTCGACCTTGCCCACCAGGTTGGCGAGCAGTTCCAGCTTGGTGCTGACCTTGCTGCCGGCCACGATCGCCAGCAGCGGCTGGGCCGGGGCGAGCAGCGCCTTGGCCAGTGCGTCCAGCTCGGCCATCAGCAGCGGGCCACCGGCGGCGACCGGCGCGAAGCGGATCACCCCATGGGTGGAGGCCTGGGCGCGGTGGGCGGTGCCGAAAGCGTCCATCACGAACACGTCGCACAGTGCCGCGTACTTGCGGGCCAGGGTTTCGTCATCCTTGCCCTCGCCCACGTTCATGCGGCAGTTTTCTAGCAGCACGATCGAGCCGGGGGCGACGTCCACGCCATCCACCCAATCGCGCACCAGCGGCACGTCCACACCCAGCAGGGTGGACAGGCGCAGCGCCACCGGGGCCAGTGAATCGGATTGGCTCCACACGCCTTCCTGCGGGCGGCCCAGGTGCGAGGTGACCATCACCGCCGCGCCCTTTTCCAGTGCCAGCTTCAACGTCGGCAGCGATGCGGTGATGCGCTGCTCGGAGGTGATGCGGCCATTTTCGATCGGCACGTTCAGGTCCTGGCGGATCAGCACGCGCTTGCCGGAAAGGTCGAGGTCGGTCATGCGAACGATGGACATGGGGCAGCAACTCTTTGGCGGAAAAGGAAAGGGCGCCGCGCACGGCGCAGACGCCCATTGTAACGGCCGGGGAGCGTCAGCCGCCCACACGCCCGACGGTAGCGCCGGCCGTTGGCCGGCCCTCATGAACGCCGGGCAGATCTGCATGGGCCGGCCAACGGCCGGCGCTACCGCTGGTTGCTTCGCAACAACGTGATGGCGAACCCGCCGACCACCAGCACGCCCAGCACCAGCAGGCCCCACAGCAGCCAGCGCTTCCAGTCGCGGGCCGGCTGCACGGCGGCGTCGCCGCCGAGCGGCTGCGCGGCGCCCTGCACCGTGGCCAGCGCCGGCTGCCACTGCGCGCCCTGCTGTTCGCGCAGCCGCACGATCACCGTGCCCACCGGGGCATCGGTACGCGCCGCGCGCACGCTGCCGGCGGCCACGCTGTACGGCGGCTCGCCCTGGCTCAGGAACACCAGCGCCTCGGGCTGGTAGCCCAGTTTCAGGGTGGGCGCCGGCATTGCCGTGCCCTGCGCGGCAGCCAGCTTCCAGTAGCGGTCGCGCGTGGGCACGGCCAGCGACTGGGTCTGCGATTGCCGGCGCGCGCCGGCATCCTGCAGCTGATAGGCCACCCACGGTCCGGCACGGACCTGCCAGGGCTGGTTGGCATCGTCGCGGCTGAGCAGGGTCCACTGCACCACGCTGTTGTCCGGCGTGGCGATGTCCACCTGCGCGATCGGGAAGCGGCCATCCAGTGTGTACTCGAATTCGCCCGGCTTGCCCGCGGTGCCGGTCAGCGTGCGCCACTGCCAGTCGATCGCCTGCGCTGCCGCCACGCGCTCGGCCTGCACCGCCGACAACACCGGCAGCACATCCCCGCTCACCGGCAAGATGCGGAAGTACTTCGCCTGATGCCCGATCTCGATGCGGCGCTGCTGCAGGCGCCGCCCATCGTGTTGCAGGTCCACCAGCGGCACGTCATCGGCAACGCGCTGCCAGTCGCGCAGGTCGTCGCTGGCATCCACCCGTACGCGCACCTGCAGGGCCGCCGGCGCCTGCCAGTCCAGCTTCAGCGCCTGCACGCCGGAACGCAGCGCGCTGGCATCCACCAGCCAGCCACCGGGCGAGGCAGTGCCCACGCTGCGACCCAGCCGGGCCTCGACCCGGCGCACGCTGCCATCGGTATTGCGTTCGGTCAGCAGTTGCAGGTCATCGCCTGCGGCGCCGCCCTGTGGCGGCAACGGGAACCATGGCAGCGCCAGCCACTGCGCCGCCTGCGCCAGCGGCTGGTCGGCGGAAAACAGGGCCGACGGCAGCGCCTGGCCCTGCGCATTGAACACCTGCACATCGGCCAGCTGCGGCGACACCGCACTGCGGTACTGCGCCTCGCCCAGCATCAACCGGTACGCACCAGCCTGCGGCGCGGACAGCTGCAGCGGCCACTGCTCGCGGTAGTCCTGGCGCGCATCGGCAGCAGACAGCGCAGGCGCGGCCACAGCGAGCGAAACGGCGGCGATCACACGGTAAAGAAGGGTCACGGTAGCGGCTCCAGGGAAGTATCCGGCGCACGCGGCGGGGCCGGCGCCAGGTAGCCTACGACCGTGCACAGCAGGCCGTAGGCGATGAACGAAGCAATGCCGAGCAGGTTGCCCAGGTGCTGCCGGTCGATCAGCACCAGTTTGGCCAGCACCACGCCCATCAGCACCGCGCCGACCAGCCACAGGACGCGCTGCCCACGGCGCGAGCCCCACACCCAGCTGATCACGCCGAGCACGCTCCAGACCACGGTCAAACTGGTCTGGGCCAGCGTGGACGACCACAGCCGTCCATTCCACGCCACCCCACCCCACTGGTGCACGGCGTGCAGCGTGATGCTGGTCAGCGCGACAAAACCGGCCACTGCCAGCAGCGGCACCCGGCGCGCCTGCAACCCCGCCGGCGCATCGCCGCGCCACAGCCACCGCGCCAGCAACGCCAGCACGGCCAGCTGCGCCAGCTCCAGCGGATTCAACACCGGCAGCCACGGCAGCGGATGCGCCGCACCGGGCGCGAACAGGAAGCCCACCCACGCCAGCCCCAGCACCGCCAACAGCGTCGTCTGCAGCGCATGGCGCGCCACGTTGAAACGCTCGCCCAGCGGCAGGGTCAGCCAGCGCCAGCGCTGCAGCGACACCGTGACCAACACCAGCCAGGGCAACAGCGCTGCAGCCAACGCCCAACCCTGCGCCAGTTCAAAGCGATCGGCCAGCCACGACGCCGCCAGCGACACCACCGTGGGCCACAGCAGCCACCAGATGAACTGCGCCGCCACCGCAGCACGGTCCTGGCCGCCACGCAGGCACCACAGGCTGCGTACGCCCAGCGCGGCGAACACCACCCAGGCCAGCGCGCCATACCCGGCGAAGGGCTGGCGGTGGATGTCCACCTGCCACAGCGCCAACGGGAACGCACACAGCAGCATGGCCAACGTGGTCAACACCAGCGCGCGTGCCGGCATGCGCCGATGCACCTCGGCCGCAATCCACGCGGTGACGGCCACCACGACCAGCAGCGCATCGGGCCGGCTGTCGAATGCAACGAAGCGGGCAATCTCGTGGCTGGCGCCACCGAGCCACCACAGCAGGCCCCACAGGTAGTACACGATGGCCGGCGCATCGCGCCCGGCACGACGATAGCTGAAGGCCGACGCAAAGCCGGCCAGCGCCAGCAGCAACCCGCTCATGAACGTGGGATTGGCGATGGCGGTGGCATCGTGCAGCCAGTAATCGGCGCCCACCACGAACCCGAACGCCGCGCCCATCTGCAGCAGCGCACCAGCAACCTGTGGCAACAGCCGCTGCTGGCGCAGGCCCAGCCAGACCAGCGCCGCGCCTTCCAGCGCGAACACACTGGCCGTAGCACGCGCCGACAGTGCCAACGGCACCGCCAGCGTCGCAAAGCCCACCGCCAGCACCGCATGCGACTGCCCCAGCGCTGCATAGCGCTCGCGCCGGATCAGCACCCGCGCAAACCCCGCGTACAACGCCGCCAGCCCCAGCGCGCACAACGCCAGCAGCAGCCGGTCGTCATGCAGCATGCCCGCCTGCAGCGAGAACGCGATCAGCGGCGTACCAAACACCAGGCTGCCATCGACCAGATCGCGCTTCTCCGCCGGCTGGCGCCGCGCGTACAGGATCGGAAGGATCAGATAGAACGCAAAGAACAGCAGCAGGAACGGCTCGGTACTGGCGAACTTGTCGGCGTTGTACTGCAGCACGCCCCAGGTGGTGCCAATGCCGAACGTGAAGGCAAACCCCAGCAGATTGAGCGCGCGCCAGGGGCGCCACCACGCAATGGCGAGAATGGCCGCATTGAGCACCGCGTAGTACGAGAACAGCGCCACATGGTTGCCGCTCCCCGTGGACAGCCAGATCGGCGCCATGAACCCGGCCAGGATGCCCAGCACCGCCAGGGTGCGCGAGTTCTGTACCACCGCCAGCACGCCCATCCCCGCGATCAGCAGGATGCTCAGCGCAAACGCGATGCCCGGATCGATCAGCGCATAGCGCTTGAACGCCGCAAAGATCGTCAACAGCAGAATGCCGATCGCCCCGCCCTGCAACGCCAGCGCGAACATCCGCCGACGCTCGCGCTGCACCCAACCGAACACCAGCCCCGCCAGCGCACCGGCCGCAATGGCCGCCAGCCGCAGCTCGATCGGCGCATTGAGCCAGCCCTGGTCGCTGGCGTACTTCAGCAGCGCCGCCACACCGGCCAGCAGCACCAGCATGCCGATCTTCACCGGCACATTGCCCTCGGTGAACCAGCGCTTGATCGTGCCCACGATGCGCTCGCCCAGGTCCGGCCCCTGCGGCGGCGCAACGAAGGGCTCGGGTCCGGAGACGGCAGCAGATGGCAGCGGCGGCGGCGCAACCCGCGCAGCCGCAGCGAACGGCTCGGGCACGGGCTCTGCGACGGCCAGCGGAACCTCTGGTGCAGGTGCCGGCGCAGGCACGGGGGCCGGCGCATTAGGGCGCTCTTCCCATGCAGCACTCACGGCCGGCTGGGCCGCCGGATGGGCACTGTCGCTACGTGCCTGCTCCAAGGCAGCCACCCTTCGGCGCAGCCCGGAAATCATCACCAACGCCACGATCAGCAACACCGGCACGGCCAACAGCACCAGTACCGCCAGGACAATCAAAGCTTCCATTCCGCGTCATCCTCAAGGGAACGCCACCGGCAGCCAGAACAACCATGGCGCCAGCAGCAGCGGGCCCATGCTAACTGAATCGGGTGCACGCGCTCATCCAGACGCAGCTGCCGGTGGGGCGAGTGCCAGGCCCCATGCCCTTGCCGGCGAATGTCCCCCGGCGTCGGCCTTCGGCCGCCACCTCCTCCTTTACTTCGCCCACAAGGGCATGGGGCCTGGCACTCACCCCACCGGCGAAGCCCCGTGACGCCCGGCGATCCCGGCTTCCCGGGCTTTCCCCGCTTGCCGCAAGCCGAGCCCCGTCGCTCGCGACGACGCTGATCGAAGATCGTGCGCCAAGCTTTTACTGCCCTGGGCAATGACGCCTCGCTACACCAGGCGAAGAGCCCCAAAAAAAACGGCGAACCGAAGTCCGCCGTTCTTTCATATCCATACGCAGCGATTACTTCGCGGCGACGACCTTGGCCATTTCCAGGCACTTGTTGGAATAGCCCCACTCGTTGTCGTACCACGACACCAGCTTGACGAAGGTGCTGTCCAGCGCGATGCCGGCTTCGGCATCGAACACCGACGTGTGCGTCTCGCCGCGGAAATCGGTCGCCACGACCTTGTCTTCGGTGTAGCCCAGGATGCCCTTCAGCGCGCCTTCGCTCTGCGCCTTCACTTCAGCGCAGATCTCGGCGTAGGTGGCTTCCTTTTCCAGCTCGACGGTCAGATCGACCACCGACACGTCCGAGGTCGGCACGCGGAAGCTCATGCCCGTCAGCTTCTTATTCAGCTCCGGGATCACCACGCCAACCGCCTTGGCCGCACCGGTCGACGACGGAATGATGTTTTCCAGGATGCCGCGGCCGCCGCGCCAGTCCTTGTTCGACGGGCCGTCAACGGTCTTCTGCGTGGCAGTGGCCGCATGCACCGTGGTCATCAGACCGCGCTTGATGCCCCACTTGTCGTTGATCACCTTGGCCAACGGCGCCAGGCAGTTGGTGGTGCACGACGCATTGGAAATGATCGCCTGGCCGGCATAGGTCTTGTCGTTCACGCCGTACACGAACATCGGCGTGTCGTCCTTCGACGGCGCCGACAGGATCACCTTCTTCGCGCCCGCATCAAGATGCTTCTGCGCCGTTTCCTTGGTCAGGAACAGGCCCGTGGATTCGATCACCACGTCCACGCCGACCTCGTCCCACTTCAGGTTGGCCGGATCGCGTTCCTGGGTCAGGCGGATCTTCCTGCCATTGACCAGCAGGTCGCTGCCCGACACTTCCACGTCCGCCTTGAAGCGGCCATGCACCGAGTCGTACTTCAGCATGTACGCCAGGTAATCCGGCTCCAGCAGATCGTTGATGGCCACGATTTCGATGTCATTGCCGAAATTCAGCACGGCCGAACGCAGCACGTTGCGCCCGATGCGACCGAAACCGTTGATGCCAACCTTGATTGCCATGTTCACAAGCTCCTGCAGCCGCGACAGTGCGGCGCCGATGGAAAGGGCCGCCATTCTAGCAAAGCCCGACCCACCCCGGCCCCCGGGATCGGGATGGGAAGCGGTTACAACCGGAAACGCCGTGGATTGATCCGGATCAAGGCGCGCCAAGGCCCGGGAGGGAAAACTGGCCCCATTCCACCCCGCCACGAGACAGCACCATGCGCAAGACCTCCCCCCTCCTGCCCGCCAGCCTTGCCGCCGCCCTGGCCCTGGCCGCCAGCCCCGCCATGGCCCAGTCCAAGGGCGACTGGACCCTCGCCGCCGGTGTGCACCAGGTGGCCCCCAAGTCCAGCAACGGCACCCTGGCCGGCGGCCTCAAGGTCGACGTGGACAGTGACATCAAGCCCACCATTACCGGCGAATACTTCATCGCCGACAACCTGGGCATCGAGCTTCTGGCCGCCCTGCCGTTCAAGCACGACATCAACATCGACGGCCTCGGCCGCGTCGGCAGCACCAAGCACCTGCCGCCGGTGGTCTCACTGCAGTACCACTTCAACAGCAAAGGCAAGGTCTCCCCGTTCGTCGGTGCCGGCCTGAACTACACCACCTTCTTCAGCGAAGACACCAGCGGCGCGCTGGCCGGCAGCACGCTCAAGCTGGAAGACTCCTGGGGGCTGGCCGCGCATGCCGGCGTGGACTTCGCCATCGCCGACAAGGGCGCCCTGCGGGTGGACGTGCGCTGGATCGACATCGACAGCGACGTGAAGCTGGACGGCACCAAGCTGGGCACGGTCAAGATCGATCCGCTCGCCTACGGCGTGTCCTACGTGTTCAAGTTCTGACCGACCCGTCAGCGCCCCTCCCCCCAACCTCGCAGCACCGCATTTCCCCGGCCCTGGCCGGGGATTTTTTTTGCCTGTTGGAGCACTGTTCATCACTACTTCAATTGGAACTCTCGATTCGATCAATGGGCCAAATCGCCAACCAAGCTGCGGTGCGTGCAGATGCATCGATCGATTGAGGAAAATGACGCGCGCCGCTCGCGTCAATTTGCCTGGCCTATCGAAGTGACGTGTCTGGCAACGATTCATCGGAGAGCGGGCAGACGCGGCCAAGCATGCATGGCCGCCTTGTCGGCACGTCCATCCCGCCCCTTTCTCCCGCCCTGCTTAAGGACCGACATGCCTCGCATCCCCTCGCAACTCCCCACCAACGCCGCACCCACGCGCCGGCCGCTTCCCAGCCTGAGCGAAGGCTTCAACCTGATTGCAGGCCAGATCAACAGGACGCCGGCCATGGGCAAACTCTGGTCCATTCTCAATGTGGCAACGCCCAGCGTGGGCACAGCGCAGACTCGGGCGCTGCCGCAGGGCCAGATCGACTTCCAGGAGGTGTCCGGGTCCTCTGATGAGGACTGCCACCTCGCCTGCGGCGGCGACGAGCAGCTCCAACCCGGCGAACTCTCCGCGCTGGAGCTGGAAAGTACCCGCAACGCCCTGGCGATCCTGAAAGACGAGCACGCACGCCAGCCCGAGGGCGACGCGCGTTCGCACTACCAGGCGCAGATCGCCAAGCTGGAGTCGGCCCTGCACAGCCAGGGCCAGGCAACGTCGACCGCGGTCGAGATGCTGGACGTGCAGACTGCGACCACCTGCCAGGCAGAGGCGGCGTACATCGCGCCTGTGGTTGAGCTGCCCCCCGAGCCGCAACCGGTGCGGGCCGAGCAGGCAATGGCCATTGTCCCGGCGGCGCAGCGCACCATGACCAGTGCGTTGGTTGAACTGGGCGAGGCCGTCGGTCGGGTCATCGCCCTGCCGTCGCTCGCCTTGGTGAAGCACACGTCCAACGACAGGACGCTGCTGCCGCGCAACGTTCCCACCTTCAACACGCTCGGTCAAAGCGCTGCGATGGAGGCGGCAGGCAACAGCCTGCGTGCCAATCTTCTCCGGTGGGGCAGCGCGCAGGTGCAATCGCTCAACGTCAAGCTGGCGCACCAGATCGCGCTGAAGGAGAAGGCAAACAGGACACCGGAGCCAGCACCTTATACGAAGCTGGAACGCGCCTGCCTCGTCGACGCCAGCACGTCCCCACTGCGGCGGGTGATGAAGCCGACGAGCGACACCACCATCAAGAAGCTGCTCGAGCAGTCCAATCCTGACGCTGGCAGCTACGGCGCCTTGCATTGCGCGGTGGTTTCCAACCATCCCAAGCGCCTTGAAACACTGCTGCGGGCGAGCGCCGGCAAGATCGACGTCGACATGAAATCCGAGGTATACGGGGCCACAGGGCTTGAGCTCGCCGTGGAACGGGGGTACTGGCAATGTACCGAGGTCCTGCTGCGGGCGGGCGCCAGACCGACCTTGCGCGTGTTCGTGATGCAGGCCGAGGACGGCAACGTGGACAGGTTCCGGCGGCTGCATGCCCACTGGCAGGCGCTGGAAAGAAAGGACGCGCGCGCACGCGGAGCGACGGAAGAAGTCGACTTCCGGGCGGCATTGGGCACGGCGGTGGAGTTCAACGCATTGGATATCGCGCGGTATCTGCTCGAGCAGGGTGTCCGGCCCCGCGGGCAGGGCTACCTCATGCTGCAGTTTGCCGCCGAGAAAGGGCACGCCGCGATGTTGAGGCTGCTGCTGGATCATGTGCCACCTGGCATCGCTTACCCTCCCAGCGAGTCCAACCCAGAGCAGTCCCCGCTGGCCTTCGCCATGCAGGGCGGGTACGTGGAGGCGGTGTCGGTGCTGCTCCAGGAGAATGCCGACCCGCAGTTCGTGAGGGCGGTGACAGACAGCTTCGAGGCGGCAACGACGCAGCTCCCCCGTGCTGACAAGGAGCGGCTCGCGCCGGTGACGACACTGCTGCGCAGCTGGCTGCAGCAGCCGCAGCAGCACCCTGCCTCCGATACCGCGACCGGCCCTGCGCTGCTGGCGCTGCACGGCGAAGCCGCGAATGATCCGCGCGCGGGGGATGCCCTACCGTCAAAACACAGCCGAAAGGTCTTCGCCCCCTCGTACGTGTTCTCGCGCCCGCTTGCCATGTAGCACAACCGCCCTGGCAGAATCCCGGATTCTGCCGGGGCCACCCCGTTGGATCCTGCGGCGCGGCCGGGCGGCCAGATCCGGAAAATGCCAGTGCCAGACCGGGCCGTTAGAATGGGCCGATGAAAATCGCCTCCCTGTTGTCTTCCTCCGCGCTGGTGCTGGCGCTCACCGTGGTTTCCACCAATGCCCTGGCGTGGGGCGCACAGGGCCACCGCCTGGTCGCCCGCATTGCCGAACCGCAGCTGACCCCGCAGACCCGCGCCGAAGTGGCGCGGCTGCTGGCCAATGAACCCATTCCCACCCTTCCGGCCATCGCGGCGTGGGCCGACGAACTGCGCGCCAAGGATCCAGGGTTGGGCAAGCGCTCGGCCGCCTGGCACTACGTGAACATCGGCGAAGACGATTGCCATTACGAGGTCGAACGCAACTGCCGCAACGGCAACTGCGTGGCCGAAGCGCTGAAGGCGCAGACCGCCATCCTTGGCGACCGCAGCCGTCCCGACGCCGAGCGGGCACAGGCGCTGAAGTTCGTCGTGCATTTCGTTGGCGACATCCACCAGCCCATGCATGCGGGCTACGCCCACGACAAGGGCGGCAACGACTTCCAGATACAGTTCAATGGACGCGGCACCAACCTGCATTCGCTATGGGACAGCGGCATGCTGAACACGCTGAAGCTCGATGACGATGCGTATGCGAAGCGCCTGTCCGCGCTGAAGGCGCCCAAGGTGGCCAAACGCCCGGCCATCGCCACCGATGCGGTGCAGTGGGCTGAAGCCAGCTGCCGCATCGCCATTGCACCTGGCGTTTACCCGGCCAAGCGTACGCTGGCACCGGAGTACACCGCGACCTACCTGCCCATGGCCGAAGCCGAGCTGCGCCTGGCCGGCGAGCGCCTGGCGGTGCTGCTCAATGACACATTGGGTAAACGCTGAGGTTTCACCATGTCGCCGCATGTTGCCAGTTTCTTCCATCCGGACAGCCACACCTTCAGTTACGTGGTGCATGACCCGGCCAGCCGGCAGGCGGCGGTGATCGACCCGGTGCTGGATTACGACCCGGACACCGACGCTGTCGGTGCCGGGCCGCTGCAGCCGTTGTTGGCGCATGTACGCGCGCACGCGCTGGAAGTGCGCTGGCTGCTGGAGACGCACGCGCATGCCGACCATGTCAGCGCCGGACGTTGGCTGAAGCAGCAGTGGCCGCAGGCGTCACTGGCGATGGGCAGCGGGATCGTGGAGGTACAGCGCACCTTTGCGCCGCGCTATGGGTTGGAGATGCCTACCGACGGTTCGCAGTTCGATCACCTGTTCGCCGATGGGGAGCATTTTGACGTGGGTGGCATCACTGCCGAAGTGATTGCGGTGCCTGGGCATACAAGCGACAGCGTGGCGTACCGGATCGGCGATGCGGTGTTCACCGGCGATTCGCTGTTCATGCCCGATGGCGGTACCGCGCGCTGCGATTTCCCGGGTGGCGATGCAGCCTTGTTGTACCGCTCGATCCAGCGCCTGCTTGCGCTGCCCGATACCACCCGGGTGTTCATATGCCACGACTACGGTCCAGGTGGGCGCGAGGTGGCCAATGAGACGACCATTGGCGACCAGCGTGCGCGCAACATCCATCTGCACGAGGGTGTGAGTGAAGGTGAGTTTGTTGCCATCCGGCAGGCACGGGATGCGACGTTGGTCGAGCCGAAGTTGATGCACGCTTCGGTGAAGGCGAACATCCAGGGCGGAGCGTAGAGCCACGCCCTGCGTGGCTGCTCTTCGTTGGGCACCGCGAAGCCACGCAGGGCGTGGCTCTACCATCGGGCATCGCGAAGCCACGCAGAGCGTGGCTCTACCGTCGGGCACCGCGAAGCCACGCAGGGCGTGGCTCTACCTCGTCTTTACGGTGTGCTGACCATGCACTATCTCGAATGTGAAAGCGTAGAACAGGCTCACCGCCACCGGCTCCACCCGTTCGGCGTCACGGCAATCGCCGCGGTCGTCCGGCACCTTCCCTGGTGCGAAATGGCAGACCGCGGCAGGCACGTAGCGCCACGCCGCAACCGCTTCCTGCGCAGCCTCCACCAGCGCGCGATTCTCCGGGGCGCTGCCCGCAGCGCAGTCGCTGCGGTCGGCCAACGGTACGCTTCGCTCCACCGTGCCCTCGGCACTCACCACCACCTGCAGGCAGACCGTGGTCGGCGCCAGGTCCCGGCGCGGATCACGATCGCCCAGCACCGGGTCTGGCGCCGCGTTCAGCTGCGGCATGCGATACCCCTCACCGGGCCGAAGCGCGTAGGATTCCACCGCGCCGGCATCACCCCCGCCATCGACGGCCAGGCGCTGGTGGCCGACATTCTCGGTGCGTGTATCCACCCGGGCGAGCTGCTGTGGGCCGAAACAGCCGCACAGCAACGAGGTCGCCACCAAGACCAGCAGCCGTAGGTTCACGGCGCCGGCTCCGATGCCTCCAGCTCGAAGGTCATCGGGATCTGCAACGCCGTCGCCACGGGCTTGCCATCCTTTCGCGCCGGGTCGAACGTCCACTGCCGGGCGGCAGCAACGGAGACCTCGTCGAACACGCCGGCAGGCGTAGCGCTGATCACCTTGATGTCGTCCGGGCGGCCACTGGCATCAACGTTCACGCGCAGCACCACCTTTCCGGAAATGCGCTGGTCATAGGCGCTCTTCGGATACTGCGGCGGCGCGATGTGCCTGGCCTGGGCGTCGGCATCGGCGGGAAGCGAGGCGGAAACGCCAGTGTCCCCCTGGCTCGCCCACGCCACCATGCCCAGGCCCGCGCACAGACCCGCCACCAGTACCTGCCCCAACATCCAGGGCAACGCCTTCCTCTTGTGTTCCTTCAGCATGGCAATACGCTCCTTCAACATCGGTTGACTGCGCCAGTGGCAGGCCATCGGCGCAACCGGGTGGACCCACTGTGCTTTCAGCAGCGCGTTGGCGTAGAGCCGGCGCAGGGCCGGATGCGGGTCCACCGTGCGGGCGTCGCAGGCCAGTTCCTGGTCGCACAGGAAGCGGCGCGCGGCCCAGGGCAACAGGGGATGGAACCAGAACACGCAGCGCAGCAGCGCCAGCGCGGCATTGGCCCAGTGGTCGCCGTGGCAACGATGCTGATGCTCGTGCTGCAGGATCAGGTCGCGCTCGGCAGCGCTGAAGCGTGCGTCGAAATCCGGCCCGACCACCACGCGCGGCTCCCACAATCCCACCAGCGCGGGAAGGCCCGGGTCAGCGCTGGCCTGCCAGCTGCCGTCGCTGCGGGGTTGCAGCGCGCCCAGGCCGCGTTCGAAGCGCTGCTGGCCACGCCATTGCGCCCCCGCGACCAGTATTGCGCCTGCCCCCCATAGCGCGGCCAGCAGCACCGGCCACAGCATCGCGCTGGATGGCAATACGGGCGCGCGCAGCGCAGCGCCCAAGGCCTGGACCGGTGCACTGTCGCTCAGCGGCAGCGTGGGCACGGGCAGCAACGGGGCCAGCAGCACCAGCGGCACCAGCCACCAGCTTCGATACACCAGCGCCACGCCACCGAGCCGCCGCAGCAGGGGCTGCAATGCGGCCAGAAGCAATACCGCAACCGCCAACCAGGCGCTGGCCTGCACCAATCCTTGCAGCAGCTCAGTCATGGCCCAGCTCCTGGATCAGCTTCTTCAACTCGGCGATGTCCTGCGCGCTCAGCTCACCGCGCTCGCTGAAATGCGCCACCAGCGGCGCCACGCGCCCGGCGAACAGCTTGTCCAGCAGTCCGCTGCTCTGTTCGGCTACCCAGGCGTGGCGCTGCAGCACCGGGGAGTAAAGGTAACGGCGGCCATCGCGGCTGGCGCTGATGGCGCCCTTGGTCAGCAGCCGGTTGAGCAGGGTCTTGATGGTGGGCTCGGCCCAGTCGCGCTCGACGAGGGCGGCCACGACCTCGTCTGCCCCCTGGGGGTGCCTGTTCCAGAGCACTTCCATGACAACGGCTTCGGCTTCGCTGATCTGACTCATCATTTACATCCGTAATCGACGGACCGATTACGCGCGTAATCTTTACCGCTGTCAAGCCCCCGCCGTCGCGGTCCGTTCAAACCGGAAATGCTGTAATGCCATACAGACTCCGCAGGAACGCGCCGCATGACCGAGCATCTCACCGACCTTGACGCTGCAACCGACTGGCTGTTGCAGCGTGTCGACGGGCCGCTGCGCATCGGCGCGCCACTGGCGCTGGGCAAGCCGCACCGGCTGCTCAACGCGCTGTATGCGCGGATCGAGAACGACCCGTCCCGCCCGCTGCAGATCTACACCGCGCTGTCGCTCAATCCACCCAAGGCCGGCGGCAATGGGCTGGAAGCACGCTTCATGGCCCCGTTCGCGGCACGTCATTTCGGCGAGGATTTCCCACGCCTGGCCTACGCCGACGCCATGCTGCACGACCACCTGCCCGCGCATGTGCAGGTGGAAGAGTTCTATATGCAGTCCGGCGCCCTGCTCGGTTCGTCGCAGGGGCAACGCGGCTACACCAGCCTCAACTACACCCATGCCGCCGATGCGGTGGCGCAGCGCGCCCCGCACGCGATCGTGCAGAAGGTGGCGATGCGGCCGGACGACCGCCGGCTGTCGTTGTCGTGCAACAACGACATCACCCAGGACACGATCGATGCGATGCTGGCGCGCGGACTGCCGCGGCCCCTGCTGATTGCCGAGATCGATCCGCAGCTGCCCTACCTGGGCGGATCGGCCACGGTGGACGTGTCCTTCTTCGATCTGGTGATCACCCCACCGGCGCCCTACCCGGACCTGTTCGGCCTGCCGCGCCAACCGGTTGGCGATGCCGACTACGCCATCGGCCTGTATGCCAGTGCGCTGGTCCGCGATGGCGGCACGCTGCAGATAGGCATCGGCACGCTGGCCGATGCCATCAGCCACGCGCTGGTGCTGCGCCACACCGACAACGCCCGTTATCGGCAGATCCTGCATGCGCTGGACCCGACCCTGGCCAGCCACCCGACGGTGCTCGAATGCGGTGGCCTGGAACCGTTCGAGATCGGCCTGTACGGCTGCAGCGAGATGCTCAACGAAGGCTTCCGCCGGCTGGTGCAGACCGGGGTGATCCGGCGCAAGGTACATGATGACCTGGCGTTGATGGAGCGGATCGAAAGGGGCAGCACACTGACCATCGACCACGCCACGCTTGAGGCCGAAGGCGAGTACCTGCATGGTGCCTTCTACCTGGGCTCGTCGGAGTTCTACCAGTGGCTGCGCGACCTGCCGGAAGACGAATCGCGGGCGATCGGCATGCGCCGGATCAGCGAAATCAACCAGCTGTACGGCGGCAACGAAACGCTGGAGCGGCTGCAACGCCGGCACGCGCGTTTCTTCAACTCCTGCATGATGGCCACCGCGCTGGGTGCGGCGGTGTCCGACGCGCTGGAGGATGGGCGGGTGGTGTCCGGCGTGGGCGGCCAATACAACTTCGTGGCGATGGCGCACGCACTGCCAGAGGCGCGCAGTGCGCTGATGTTCCGCGCGGTACGCCAAGACAAGGGCACGCTGCAGTCGAATGTACGCTGGAACTATGGCCACACCACCATTCCGCGCCACCTGCGCGACCTCTACATCAACGAATACGGCATCGCCGACCTGCGCAACCTCACCGACGAGGACTGCGTGATTGGCATGGCGGCGATCACCGATGCGATGTTCCAGAACGAACTACTGCAGACGGCGAAAGCGTCGAAGAAGCTGGCAACCGACTTCATCGCACCGGAGCATTGGGCGCGCCGCAACACGGCCGCCGCGGTCAGCGCATCGCTGGCCCCGTTCCGACAGTCCGGCGCCCTGCCCGACTACCCGCTGGGCAGCGATTTCACCGAGGTGGAACAACACCTGGTCAAGGCCCTGGGCTGGCTCAAGCAGAACACCCAGACCCGGAGTGCCAAGCTGCGCACGGTGCTGGCGGCGCTCACCCAACCCGCTGGCGACGGCGATGTGGTGTACCTGCAGCGGATGGGGCTGGATGCGCCGAAAACGTTCGGCGAGAAGATCGAAGCGCGGCTGGTGCGGTTGGGGCTGGCGCGGACCGCGTAACGGCCAACGCGTAACCCGGCTCAGCAGCGGCGCGCATCCCGCGCTGGTAGGGGCGGTTCCCAAACGACCGCCGACCACGCCGATCGGCACGTAAACGCATGACCACAACCGAAGCTGGCGCTTCGGCAGGCGTTGTGGAAATGGGTCGGAGGATATCAACCGCAGGTGGTTGATATCCTCCGACCGGTTTAACGGAATACAGCCACCTGGCGATTTCAGGAGGGGATCTGACGCAGATCCGAGCATGCATCCTCTATGACTTTGAGGAAGTCAGGCAGTGAGAACTTCATCTTTACATCTGTTTCAAGAATTCTAGTCAGATGAAAGAACTCGATCTCAGGCACCCCATCAACCCGCTCCTGATCAATGCGACACAGGAGTTGCGATTCGAATGAAATTTCTGCGGCGAGCGATTCAAAGCTCGTCGGACTGACAAAATCAACTGAAAACCTGGTCATGGCACACCTACTTTTTGGGATCCAAGAACGTACTAAAAGCCCCATCTGCTTCGAACCGCACCCCCTGACCGCTCGCACCTCTGTAGTCGGCTCCTCCCCCACTCAAGAATGTCCTGACGGTACCTGGACTCTTCAGTATCCCCTCCACGACCCGGCCAGCTGCCTCATTCTTCTGAGCAACGTTTCCCGTTGGAGCTGCGAAGGTCCCGCCGGGGCGGGTAGCGTGCTGCTCAAGCTTTCGTGCGGCGACGGAAAGGCCAGTTGCATTGAACGGTTTGCTGGCAGCCTGCAATAGCGGGCCAACCTCCTTGGCAGCAAGACCTGCGGCGCCAACGGTTCCGGTAACCCCAGCCATCTCCGCAGCAATATTGGTGGCTGCGGACATTACGCCAGGGTTAGTCATGGTGGCTAGACCAGCTTCGACCGCCAACGGCGCAAGCATCACCCCCGTAGCAGCCACGGCATATGGCTGGAGCGGCTTGTACACCGCCCCGTTGCCAGCCTCCATGTCCTTGCGATGCCGTTCAACGAAGCGTTCCGCTGCTTGACGTCCGTCAGCATCCGTGAATCTGTACGGGTTGCTGTTCGCATACCGATAACGATTGAATTGACTCACAGACTGGTCATACGCAGTCACCGGATCAACGCTCAGGAATACGCCCAGCTGTGGGTCCATGTAGCGTTGCTGCATATAGCTCAGCCCGGTGGCTGCGTCGCTCACATGCCCCGTATAGCCGGGTCCATCGGCGACCTCGCCACCCACGATCCCACCGTACGGTTCATAGGTGTACCGCTCGATCACATTTCCGTTGGCATCGGACTTGGCCACAACCGAGCCCAGAGCATCGGTATGGATGTAGGTGACCGTCTGGGCACTTGCCGCCAGCACCAGCGATAAGCTGATCAGCGTCACGGAGCCAAGCCATGCCCCCCATGAGCCAAGCCTCAGAATCCTGCTCCTCAGCTTAGCTGCACAGGCGCGCGCACCTATTCTCATCAACTCGGACATCCTTCTACCCCCTGAATGGACCATTCCTGCAGGATTTCGACTTCATATCACAGTATCTGAGTGTTCGGTGGAGCAGGGCTTGATGTTCAAGATCAGCGAGGCCGGCGTGCACCGTCCTCCGTTCCGTTTTTCCGCGCACGTCGCTCTGTCAACGAGCTGACAGCGACAGTTGGGTGCCGTGTCCAGACTCCGCTCCGGTTCGGCACTCCGTTTGCAGGCGTTGCTCCCCATCGCCTTCCGGCGCCAGTTTCGAGCCGACTACGCCATTCAATGGTGCGGATCGGCCATGCATTCGACGCGTGATGTGATAGGCATCAAATCCTGCACTTCGCGCGACATTTTCGGCCAATTCTGAAAGTTTCCCACGGCAATTGCATCCTCCTGAATCGGCCGATACCTTCGCGACCTCGCAGATTGCTGCACATCGCTCGAATGCGACAACGCCGATGAGGAGGACAGCCATGCTGGTGAGGGGATGGAGGAATGCACTTGGGTTTCAGTTTTGCATTCGTATCGACGGGCTGCTGCTTGCGCTGCTGTACGCGGTTGCCTGCTGGGCGGCGCGCAAGATATCGCTGGACCAGCTCTACCTGCCCGCCGGCATCCGCGTGGCAGCGCTACTGGTCTTTCCGCCAAGATTGTGGCCGTATCTGGTTCTGGGGGAATACGCGTACTTTGCACAGCTGCGTCTGCCATTGATCGAACAGCACGGTTTGCAGTGGGTGATCCTGTCTTCCTGCTATCAGATTCCCGCCGTCGCGCTGTTGGTGCATTTTCACAGGCAGGCGATGAAGGCTAGCACCACGACATGGATACTCTCTGTAGCGGCATTGGCCTCGGCAGTTACCGGTATGACGAATGTATGGCTGATGCACCTGCTTTGGCCGACCCCTCCTACCTCAGATATTCATTCGACTGCGGGCCTTTACATACTAGGCCACTATGTCGCCATCCTGAGCATCGCACCAGTTGCATTACTGTGGGTGCAACGATACTCAGCGCCTAGCTGGGAGGCATGGCGACATCCGACGACGATAGCCGCCCTTTCCCTGCTGGTGCTTCTTGGTGTAGCTGCTGCGAACCTTCCTGCAACATCGCCCTCAACCAAAACCAGCCTGCACCTGCTGATGGCCGCGCCAGTTATCGCACTGACGTGTATCCATGGCTGGCGGGGTGCAGCCATAGGCGTGCCCGTGCTGAACCTTATTATTCATTTCACCACGCCTGTCACCGGATTGCCGGAATCATTCGACGCTGAGACCTTCCGGACCCAGCAGATCATGGCAGTGGCCGGAACCGCACTTCTCGCGCTGGGTTCACAGATCACGCACTACTACCATCAGTTCGTGGCGCGTGACCTGCACGGCCGCGAAGCAAACGAGTACGCCAGGAATGTTCAGCTCGCAGGCGAGATGGACCTTCGCGAACGCGCACTGACCCTGAGGAGCATCGGGGATGGGTTTGACGCCTCGCTGAGTACAACAGCCGCGTGGCTGGAGGAGCAGGGGCATAAGCAGGTCGCCTCTGGTCTATTGCACGTTTCCGTGGTTCATTCGCGCAAGTTTCGCGAGCAGACCAGCATGGTGTACCCCACCTCGCTGGAACATGTGGGACTGTATCTTGCGCTGCAGCTGGGCGGGGTAGGTGATACTTGGGAACATACCGAGAGGATGGCGCAGCCGCACTTGAATGGCGATCCCTGCTGCCTGAGCCTGGGATTGCAACTGGCTGCCTATCGCGGGCTGACAGAGGCGGTATCGCTGTTGTTGAACCACGAAGCCGGGCAGATCCAGATCCGCGCTCGTTGTGGCCGGCTCCAGCAGATGCAAGGCATCCTGATCGTCGTGACGGTGCTGGATCCAGCGCATCGGCTGTCAGAGACCACGGTACGCCTGGCCATTGAGCGCCTTCGCGGAAGAGCGCTGCCTTATGGCGGCACCGTTCAGTGCCGCCGCAACCGAATCCGCCTGTTCCTCGCCGAAGCGCCGCCGCTCTAACCGGCCGGACGGGGCACTTCGACTGCCCAGACCGCATCTGCACCGCCACCTAGTAAAACCAGGATGAATTCGGGATGGCGGTACACGACCTTGCCTGCTGCCTCAGCGGGTGCCGCCACACGATCATGCGGCAATGAAACTCGCCGCGCGTTATCGCCCGCAGGCAGCGCCCAGAAGTAATCGTCCGCCTTGCCAATGATCAATTGCACCCGCCCTGCCAGATCGTTGACCTGGTAGTACGCGATTCCGTCGCGCTCGAATCCGTATACCTGCCAGCTCGAATCATTACTCAGATTGTCTGCCATCGGCTTGGTTTCACCCAAGCCGCGCTTTGCCAACTCCTTACCGTTTCCGCCTCCTGGACAGCATGCCAGCGCGATCGTCGGTGCCCCAGTCAGCAGAAGCAGGGACACGGCGTCCCGAACGTATGATTTTCGCACAGCATTCTCCCACGCAGGTTCACCCAATGATTCGGACGATGCTAGCCACGCGTGATCGTGAAAGCTCTGAATGATGTCTGAGACAGCGTTCCAAATTGCCAATGGGGTGCGACATCAGACTCGATTGCGACAGCGCGCCCGGCAGCCTCATCAAGCGCGGAGACTCAAACGTACGGCGCTGACAGCCTGGTTTCGGAACCTGGCACGGTGAGGGCCGGCCAACGGCCGGCGCTGCCGCTTTTCCGATGGCCACCTATCCACTGTCGAGGGTCGTCGGGTGCGGGTTTGCGGGACCGTAGAGCGCCATGGATGGCGCGAACGAGCTTACATGGATGTACTTGCAGCGTGTCCCGCAAACCCGCACCCGGCGGCCCAGCCAGGGACGCGCCTCCGCCGCAGGCTGTTCGCCACGATCCGACAGCAACGGGGCAGAGCCCCGCTCTACAGATCGCTTGCCATTGCCATCCAAAAACAGAAACGGCGCTTTCCTTGCGGAAAGCGCCGTTTGCGTTACTTCACCTGCTGGCGGTTAGTTGGCCAGCTGTGCCTTGGCCGCTGCCACCACAGCATCGGCAGTGATGCCGAAGTGCTTGTACAGCGCATCGGCCGGGGCCGAGGCGCCGAAGGTGTCGATGCCGATCACCGCGCCGTCCAGGCCTACGTACTGGCGCCAGAAACCGGTGACACCGGCTTCCACCGCCACGCGGTTGCGTACTGCGTTGGGCAGCACCGATTCACGGTAGGCCGCGTCCTGGCGCTCGAACACGTCGGTGGACGGCATCGAGACCACGCGGGTCTTGATCCCGGCAGCATCCAGTTCGGCCTTGGCGGCTACGGCCAGGCCCACTTCCGAACCGGTACCGATCAGGATCACGTCCGGCACGCCGCCTTCGGCGTCGGCCAACACGTAACCGCCACGGGCGATCTGCGCCACCTGGTCGGTGCTGCGCGGCTGGTGCGGCAGGTTCTGGCGGCTGAAGACCAGGCAGCTGGGGCCATCCTGGCGGGTGATCGCGGCCTTCCAGCTGACCGCCGACTCGACCGCATCGCACGGGCGCCACACATCGTTGTTCGGGATGTAACGCAGCGACGCCAGGTGCTCCACCGGCTGGTGGGTCGGGCCGTCTTCGCCCAGGCCGATCGAATCGTGGGTGTACACGTGGATGGCGTGGGCCGGGATCAGCGCGCTCATGCGCACGCCGTTGCGGGCGTAATCGCTGAACACCAGGAAGGTCGCATCGAAGGGAATGAACCCGCCATGCAGGGCCAGGCCATTGGCAATGGCGGTCATGCCGAACTCGCGCACGCCGTAGTACACGTAGTTGGCGTTCGGATCATCGGTGGCAACCGACTTGCTGGCCTTCCACAGCGTCAGGTTCGAATGCGCCAGATCGGCCGAACCACCCACCAGCTCCGGCAGCAGCGGCGCAAAGGCTTCGATGGCCAGCTGCGAAGCCTTGCGCGAGGCGATGGTCTGGCCTTCGGCCTGGACCTGGGCGATGTACGCATCGGCCTTGGCGACGAAGTCGGCCGGCAGTTCGCCGTGCGAACGGCGGGTCAGTTCTTCGGCTTCGGCCGGGAACTGCGCGGCGTACTTGTCGAACTGCTGTTCCCATTCGGCCTGGCGCAGGGTGCCGGTACCGCCAGCACGCCAGCCGGCGTAGATCTCTTCCGGAATCTCGAACGGACCGTAATTCCAGCCCAGCTGCTTGCGGGTGGCTTCCAGCTCATCCTTGCCCAGCGGGGCGCCGTGGCTGGATTCCTTGCCGGCCTTGCCCGGCGAGCCAAAACCAATCGTGGTGCGGCAGCAGATCAGGGTCGGCTTGTCGGACTGCGCCAATGCGCTGTCGATGGCGGCCTTGATGCTGTCCGGGTCGTGGCCATCGACGCCGCGCACCACGTTCCAGCCATAGGCTTGGAAACGCTCGGGGGTGTTGTCGGTGAACCAGCCTGCGGTGTTGCCGTCGATGGAGATGTGGTTGTCATCCCAGAAGCAGACCAGCTTGCCCAGGCCCCAGGTGCCGGCCAGCGAGGCCGCTTCGTGGGATACGCCTTCCATCAGGCAGCCATCGCCCAGGAACACCCAGGTGCGGTGGTCGACGATTTCGTGCTCGGGGCGGTTGTAGCGCTGGGCCAGCAGCTTTTCCGCCAGCGCGAAGCCGACCGCGTTGGCCAGGCCCTGGCCGAGCGGACCGGTGGTGGTTTCCACGCCGGGGGTTTCGTGGTGTTCCGGGTGGCCGGCGGTCTTGCTGCCCAGCTGGCGGAACTGCTTGAGCTGCTCGATCGGCAGGTCATAGCCGCTCAGGTGCAGCAGCGCGTACTGCAGCATCGAGCCGTGGCCATTGGACAGTACGAAACGGTCGCGGTTGAACCACTTCGGGTTGTTCGGGTTGTGACGGAGATAGTCGTTCCAGAGGACTTCGGCGATATCTGCCATGCCCATCGGCATGCCGGGATGCCCGGACTTGGCGGTTTCGACCGCATCAGCGGCAAGGAAGCGGATGGCATTGGCCAACTGGCGGCGGGTGGGCTGCGTCATGGTTCTGTCGGGGTCGAATGGCTGCCGCGGGGCTGCGGTGGCCTATTGTCCCATAGTCCACCGACCGGGTCAGGCGTGTGAAGACGGCTCCGGTACACCAACGAAAACGCCCCGCTGGGCGGGGCGTTTGAGGTCAGGAGCGATGGACTCCGTCAGCTGCGGGGTACGACCGGGCCCGGGACCGGGCTTTCGTCGGTCTCGCCCTTGGCCACCAGGGTGGTCAGGGCCAGGTCGCCGGTGACGTTGAGCGCGGTGCGGCACATGTCCAGGAAGTGGTTCACGCCCAGGATCAGGCCGATGCCCATCGGGTCCACGCCGACCATGGCGCAGATCATCGCCACCACGGGCAGCGAGCCGGACGGCACGCCGGCGGTGCCGATGCCGCCCAGGATGCAGACCACCATCACCATCAGCTGCTGGGTGATGCTCAGGTCCACGCCGAAGAACTGGGCCAGGAAGATCACCGTCACGCCTTCGAACAGCGCGGTACCGTTCTGGTTGGCGGTGGCGCCCACGGTCAGCACGAAGCGCGAGACCTTCTGCGGCAGGCCCATCTGGTCGGCCACGCGCAGCGCGGTCGGCAGGGTGGCGTTGCTGGAGGCGGTGGAAAAGGCCATCACCGTGGCTTCCTGGGTATCGCGGAAGAACGCCAGCGGCGATCGGCCCGACAGCCACACTGCCGCGCCGTAGGTCACCACCATATGCAGGGCCAGCGCCAGCACCACTACGCCCACGTAGGCGCCCAGGCGGATCAGCAGGTCGAAGCCGAAGATCGCGGCCAGGTTGAACATGAAGCAGGCAACGGCGTACGGCGCCAGGCGGATGACCAGGTTGATCAGGGTCATCGAGACTTCGAACACGCCCTCGACGACCTTGCGCAGCGGCGCGGTCTTCTCGTCCGGGGACAACACCATGCCGATGCCGAACATCAGCGCGAAGAACATCAGCGACAGGATCGCGCCGTTGCTGGATGCGGCAGCCAGCACGTTGCTGGGCACGATCGACAGCAGCATGTCCATGCCCTTGGGCTGCTCGCCAATGTTGGCCACGATCTCGCGGCTGCGCTCGACGTTTTCATGCAGCAGCTGCTGGGCCATGGCCGGGTCCACGCCCACGCCCGGCTTGAGCACATTGACCAGCACCAGGCCCAGGCCGACCGCGATGCCCGACAGCAGCACGGTGTAGGCCAGGGTCTTCCAGCCGATCCGGCCCAGCGAGCGGATGTCGCCCATCTCCGACACGCCCATCACCAGCGCCGAGAAGATCAGCGGCACGATCAGCATGAAGATCAGGTTGAGGAACAGGCCCGACAGCGGCGTGGTCAGGTAGGTCATCACCGCGCGGGCAGCATCGGGCAACCAGGGAATGCCCGGCCCGACGGCGTGCACGATCAGCCCCAGCAGCAGGCCAAGCCCGAAGCCAATGCCCATTTTCCAATGCAATGGCAGCTTCTGCCGGGTGGTTGCGGCCTCAGTCATGGAGCGGCGTTCCTTGAAATATAGAGAAAGAGTTTAGCCCGGCGGGTAGAGGGGCGGCAGGTCAGTATTTTCCGCCGCCGGCGACGGTTGCCAGTGCGGTCGGTCATGGAAGGCGCGGCGCAGTGCTTGTCGCGCCTGGGCCGCGTCGCCACCATCGCGGCTCCAGCGTGCGGCCTGCAGGTCGCGCAGGGCCTGGCGCTGGTCGGCGTCGGCCAGCCGCGCCAGCACCGCATCCAGCCCATGCACGCCGCCCATCGCGCCCAGCAGCGCGACGATCTCATCCAGCCCTTCGTGGTCCAGCGCGCGGCGCAGCGCGGCGCGCGACGGGGTATGTCCCGCAGCCGGGGCCGCGCTGACGGCGCGGGAGCTGCCCCTGTCGCCGGTGCCGCGGCGGCGCCATGCCCAGACCAGGGTCAGCAGCCACAGCACGGCGAAGCCGACCGCCGCCGCGATCCAACCCCAGGGCCGGCGATCCGCTGCGGCCACCATCACCGCGTCGGACGGCGTTGGCGCGGCGCCGGGCAAGGCAGAGGTGGTATCCAGCGCGGTCGGAGCAGGTGCCGTGGCCGGGGCACCGGCCGCCACGGCCACGCTCAGGTCCGGCAGCGTGGCGGTGCGCGCCTGGCTGCCGCGCACGTCCCACCACGCCATGCGCGGCCCGGGAATGACCAGCGTGCCGGGCTGGCGCGGCACCACCGAATAGCGGCGGGTGAGGGTCAGCCGCGGGGTGCTGCCGTTGAAGGTTTCGTCGTACTGCGGCGGCTCGGCGAACACCTGCGCGCCCGGGCCGACATCCAGCGGTGGCAGTTCGGGGAACTGCGCGCGGGTGGCGCCGTCGGCAACGGCCTCCACCACAACCGTGACCGCCTCGCCTGCGCGGCCCTGCGTGGGCGCGGCGGTATAGCGCAGGCGCAGGTCGTGCAGCGGCAGCCACGGCAGTGGTGCGGCGTCGGGCTGCGCGCGCACCTGCAGGGTGCGATCAGGCGCGTTGGCGCGAAGCCGGCCATCGCCGCCGAACAGGTCGTCGAAGAAGCCGCCGGCGCTGCGGCCGTTGAAGCGCGCGCCGCGCAGCACCAAGGGGCCGCTGCGTTCGGGAATCAGCAGGTAGCGGCGCTCGACCAGGTTGTAACGACGCCCGTTGATTTCACGGACCAGGCTGCGGTCTTCGCCGACGCGCTGCATCGACGCGCCTTCCGGCGCATCCACGCCCAGCTCGCCGGACAGCAACTGCGAGGCGTAGTACAGCCGCACCACCACGCCTACGCTCTGCTGTACGTATGGATTGGGGTCATCGACCTCCATTTCGACGAACGCGGTGGCATTGCCAGGCGCGGATGCGCTGGCCGCCACCGTCAGGCGCAGCGGCGCGGTCCGCGCCGCGCCCACCTGCAAGGCAGGAATGGTCAGCACGCCACTGCGCCGCGGGCTGAGTGCCACGCCGTACAGCGAGCGCGATTGCATGGCGCCCTGGCTCCACTGCACCTGGCGGCTGCTGGTCTGGCCACTGAGTTCGAAGTCGGCCTGCAGCGGCGCGTAATCCGGCGCGCCGGCATCGGTCTCGATGTTGAGCGTGACCGTGTCGGTGTCGCTGATCGCATCACGGTCCAGCCAGGCGCGGGGCTGCGCATGGGCCAGACTGCTCGCGCCGAGCAGCAGCCAGGCGCAGGCACGCCACCAACGTCGCGTGGAGGTTGCTGCGCTCATTGTCCTTCCCGTTTCCTGCGTTCGTTTTCCAGTTGGAATTTCTTGCGCAGCAGGTTGCCCGGTTCATCGGGCACCCGCCGCATCCACGCTTCGACCGCCTGCCGCTGCTCGCGCTGCTGCGGGGTCTCGGACGACTCGCGGCGCTGCGCTGGCGTTTTCCCGGCCTCGACCTGCTGCTTCTCCAGCGCCTGGCGCATGCGCTCGCGCTGGGCTGCATCGGCACGCGCCTGTTCGGCGGGGTCCGGCTTGCCGGCGTCGGGATCCTGCGGTGGCGTGCCCTGCCCCGGCTTCGGCTGACCCTGTTCGCCCTGCGTGGTGGGATCCTGCTTCTGTTGTTGCTGCTGCGACTGCTGCTGTTGCTGTTGCTGGTTCTGCTGCTGTTGCTGCTGTTGCTGCTGTTGCCCGGCACCCGGTGGCGGCTTGCGCTTGCGTGCGGCATCCACGGCAGCGCGGTTGGCCACGGCATCCGGCATGCCCGGGCGCAGTTTGAGCGCCTGGTCGTAGGCGGCAATGGCCGCGTCGTACTGCCCCTGCCGGGCCAGCGCGTTGCCCAGGTTGTAGCGGGCCTCGGCGCCGTTCACGCCTTCGAACTGCTGCTGCGCCGCCTGGAAATCGCCGCGTCGATAAGCATCGACCCCTTCGGCCACGCGCTGTTGGTCGCGCTGGTCGTCGCGCTGCCACCAGGAGCGTTCGGCGGCGTGCACGGGCGCCGGCAGCGCCATCGGCAGCATCACGCACAACAGGGCCACGGCCGCCACGCCGCGACGGCGGAAGGCCCACAGCGACAGCAGCATCAGCGGCGGCAGCAGCCAGAACCCTTCATCGCGCCAGGCCAGGCCCTGCCCCTGCGGGCTTTCGCGTTCGCCTGCACCGGTGCGGGGCTTCAATACCCCCAGCGACTGCAGGTCGCCATCGTTGTCGGCCATCGGCGCATAGCGCCCGCCGCCGGCATCGGCCACGGCGCGCAGGATGTCCGGTTCCAATTGCGCGCGGGCGATCTGGCCATCGCTGCTGCGGAAGGCCGCGCCCGCGGGCGTGCCCAGCCCGAGCACGGAGACGTGGATGTTCTGCGCCTTTGCGGCGGCGGCCGCAGCGCGCGCCGCGCCGTCGGCGCGGTCGGTCAACAGCAGGATGTCGCCGCCCTTGGCGCCGGACTGCTGCAGCAACAGCACCGCCGCTTCGATGGCGCGGTCGGCGCGTTGGCCATCGCGTGGCATCACATCCGGTGCGAGCGCATCCAGGTACAGGGCCACGTTGGCCGTGTCGTCGGTCAGCGGTGCAACGGTGAAGGCATCGTCGGCGTAGGCCAGCAGCGCCACTTCGCCTCCGCTGCGCTCGCGCAGCAGCGTGGCCAGCTTGGCGCGCGCCTGCAGCAGGCGCGATGGCGGCAGGTCGGTGGCGGTGATGCGCGAGGACAGGTCCAACGCCACCACCAGCGGCGCAGGCGATTCCCACAAGGGCTGGGGAAGCTGGCGCCAGCCGGGCCCGGCCAGGGCCAGCACCGCGAGCGTCCAACCGACCAGCAGCACCGCCAGGCCACCCCAGGCGCGGCGCCCGCCGGCCACCAGCAGGTGCGGCAACAGGTGCGCATCCACGTTCTGCCGCCACACGCTGCTGCGGTGGCGGCGCCAGGACCAGAGCAGCGCTATCAGCGGCAGCGCGGCCAGCGCCCAGAGAATCTCCGGGCGCGCAAGGTGCACGTGGGTCATCAGGGCGTTCATGCCCAACGCCTCGGCAACAGCCAGGCCAGCCCGCCCAGCAGCATGGCCAGGGCCAAGGGCCAGGCATAGCGTTCGATGTACGGGCGCACCGCGGCGCCTTCAGCGGTGATCGGCTCCAGGCGGTCAAGCTCGGCGTAGATGCCGGCCAGTTCGTCGGTATTGCGCGCGCGGAAGGCGCGGCCGCCGGTGAGTTCGGCAATGCGACGCAGCGTCGCCTCGTCCACCGGATCGTCGCCTGCGGCGATCTGCACGCCGAACAGGCTCATGCCACCGTCGCCACCGAACGCCACGGGATACACCCGTACGCCCTCTGCTTTGGCCAGTTCGGCCGCACGCAGTGGCTGCAACACGCCGGCATTGCTCACGCCATCGGTGAGCAGGATCAGTACGCGCTGGCCCTCGGGCTGTTCACGCAGGCGCTTGACCGCCAGCGCGATGGCATCGCCGATCGCGGTATCGCGCCCGGCCAGGCCCACTTCGCTGTCGGCGAGCTGGTTGCGCACGGTGGCCAGATCGGCGGTGATCGGGGTCAGGGTGTAGGCACGTTCGCCGAAGATCAGCAGCCCCACCCGGTCGCCCGCGCGTCGATCAAGAAAATCGGCCAGCACCGCCTTGGCGGCGGAAAGGCGTTCCACGACCTGGTTGCCCAGCATCATGTCCGGTTCGCTCATGCTGCCGGAGACGTCCACGGCCAGCATCATCTGACGCCCCTGCTGTGGCGGGCTGACCGGTTCGCCCAGCTGCTGCGGCCGGGCCAGCGCCACGCACAGGCTGGCCCAGGCCAGCCACAGCAACAGGCGTCCAACCCGCCACGGGCCTCCGCCACCGGCCTGGCCGAGCGCGGCCAGCGCGCCGGCGGCATAGGGCACGCGCAGCGCAGGTGACGGTGCGTTGCGACGCGGCCACCAGCGCATCAGCCACGGCAGCGGCAACGCCAGCAGCGCCCACGGCCAGGCCAACAGGTCCAACCACGGCAGCACGGAAGACAGGGTCTGCGCCATCATCGCGCGCGCCCGCTGATCAGGTCGAGGAAGCGGCCGCGCGCAAGGGCGCGCACGCGCTGGACAGCGGCGGCATCGAGCGTGCGGCGGTAGCCGCCATCCAGCAACAGCCGGCCCTCACCGTCGGAGAAGGCCCGGCTGCCGGGTGCATCCAGGAATTCAAGCCAGGCCTGGCCCTGCAGCAGTTCCGCGCCGGGTGAGTGACCGCGCGCGGCGCGGCGCAGCAGTTCGGCCATCGCGGCGACCTGGGCGCTGCTGGTATCGGCCGCGTCGACGGCGCTGTCGAACAGCTGCAACCATCGGCGTTGCTGGCGCCGACGATGCGCGCGCCACGCCCATGCCAGCAGCGCGGCCAGCGCCAAGGCGGCCAGCACCAGCCACCCGCCAGGCGGCAGCGGCCACCAGGACGGAACGGCAGGCAGATGCACGTCACGCAGTGGCAGCGAGGCGGCCGCGCTCATGCCACAACCGCCGATGGCAGCGGCCCGAGCCAGCAATCGCTGGCATCATCGGTGCTGACCACGTGCACCTGGATCCGGCGCGCACCGAGGCTGCGCTGCAGGGCTTCCAGCGGCTCCACGAAGCGTGCGCGCCAATGCTCGCGCACCGCGCTGTCGTGCAGGTCCAGCACGACCTGTTGGCCCTGCGGGAAGAACGGCAGGATGCCATCGGGCGGCGCAAGCTCCAGGGGATCGGCCAGCAGCATCAGCTGTACTTCGTGGTGCATGGCCAGGGCGGTCCAGCGCGGAACGTCGATCGCGGCGGCGCGTGCGGGGTCGGCCAGCACCACCACGCGCGCACCGGGACGCAGCACGCGCGCGGCCTGCTGCAGCGCGTGGTCCAGGCCCGCATCGTCTGGCGGTGGCGCGGCGTACCAGCGGGTCAGCGCATCCAGCACGCGCAGCACGCCGCGGGTGCCGCCGGCAGGCGGGACCGGCGCTTCAAGGCGGCTGCCACGCAGCGCGGACAGGCGGTCGCCCTGGCGCTGTGCCAGCCACGCGGCCACGGCACCGACCCGCGCAGCCTGCACCGATTTGAAACGCACCCGGGTGCCGAAGTACAGCACCGGGTCGGTATCGGCGACCAGCAGGGTCAGGCGCTCGCGCTCGGCCTGGAACAGTTTGGTATGCGCGCGCCCGGTGCGTGCGGTCACGCGCCAGTCGATGTGCCGCGCATCATCGCCGGCCACGTACTCGCGCGATTCGGCGTATTCCATGCCGCGCCCGCGCATCGGCGATGGCGCCTGGCCGGCATGGGCCAGGCGGCCACGCCGCGCCGGTGCCAGCCGGTGCGCGCTGCGGCGCAATGCGACCAGTTCGGCCAGGGTCGGCTGCACGCCGTTGCCCGCCAGCGCGGTGGCAACCGTGTCGTCCGAAGCGGTCATGCCGGTCTCAAGGCACCGGCACGCGGGCCAGCAGTTCGGCCACCAGCCGCTCGCCATCCCAGCCTTCGGCGGTAGCTTCATAGCTGGGCAGCACACGGTGGCGCAGCACGTCCGGGGCCACGCTGCGGACGTCTTCGGGGGTCACGAAGTCGCGGCCAGCCAGCCAGGCGCGCGCACGTGCACAGCGCTCCAGCGCGATCGAGCCGCGCGGGCTGGCGCCCCAGGCGATGCGCCGTGCCAGCGCCGGGTCGTAGCGGCCCGCGTCGCGGGTGGCCAGCACCAGTTCAATGAGATAGCGCTCCAGGGCCGGGGCCATATGCAGCGACAGCACCGCGCGACGGGCAGCGAATACGTCCTCCAGCGGCATGCGCGCCGGTGCGCCCGGGGGCGTGCCCAGCGCATCGCGGGCGCGCTCGCGGGCCAGGCGCAGGATCTCGGCTTCGGCGTTGGAATCGGGATAGCCGATCCGCACGTGCATCAGGAACCGGTCCAGCTGCGCTTCGGGCAACGGGAAGGTACCCTCCTGCTCGATCGGGTTCTGGGTGGCCATCACCAGGAACAGCGATGGCAGCGCATAGGTATGCCGGCCCACGGTGACCTGGCGTTCGCCCATGGCCTCCAGCAGCGCCGACTGCACCTTGGCCGGGGCTCGGTTGATCTCATCGGCGAGCAGGATGGGATGGAAGATCGGGCCGGGCACGAACTCGAAGCGACCTTCCTGCGGGCGCCAGATCTCGGTGCCGGTCAGGTCGGCCGGAAGCAGGTCCGGGGTGAACTGCACCCGCGAGAAATCGGCTTCGAGCCGGGCGGCCAGAGCCCGGATGGCGGTGGTCTTGGCCAGACCGGGCGCGCCCTCCACCAACAGGTGGCCATCGGCCAGCAAGGCCGTCAGCAGGCGCTCGACCAGGGCGTCCTGGCCGACGATTTCAGCCGACAGCGAATCGCGCAGTGCAAGGAAACCGGCATGCAGGCGGTCGTGTTCCGGGGCGGTGATGAGGGGCGTGGGGTCGATTGCGGGCATGGGGGGTGGCAGGTTCATGGCGTCCGTCTGACCCACGCAACAGGCGTAAGGTTCCGCACACATGATGGCAGGGCTGGCCACGCAAAGGGATCAAGATTGCCTGAACGCGACAACGGTTACCGGCCGGGAGGGTCATCGGCGGCGCCAGCGAAGATGGCGCGGCAGTAAGGACCGGCCATCCTGAAACGTCGACAGACCTGCGGCCGTTCGTCGTAGATGCCGCAGTTCATGCTGGCCCGGTCCAGTGCCGCGCACCAGCCGTCCGCGTCCTTGGCCATTACCCGCAGTCCTCCGGCAATCCGGGTGGTCAGCTGCGGCGGGATGCACTCGGTCGCATCCAGGACCACGGTCAACCGGCAACATTGCGCGGTACAACGGGAGCAATGGGGGGCTGACATGCGGGCCAGCATAGCGCGTAGCCCCGCCGCTGACCGCGAAGGGCGCCAAGCGCCCAAGTCGGCACAGCCCGCTGCCTTGACCCAAAAAAAGATCCGGTGCCACCATGGGCACCGGATCCTTTCACCAACCGCCTGCTGAAACGGCGATTTAGTTGGTTTTTGCCACGCGCAGCACCTTCGGGGTGACGAAGACCAGCAGTTCGGCCTTGTCCTTGTTGCGGCTGCGCTTCTTGAACAGGTTGCCCAGGAAGGGAACGTCGCCCAGGAACGGCACCTTGTTGACGCTGTTGCGGTCGGTGAACTCGTACACGCCACCGATCACGACGGTCTGGCCATCATCGACCAGCACAGCGGTGTTGACTTCGCGGCGGTTGATCGAGGGAACCTGGCCATAGCCGTCCAGCACGATGTAGCTCTCGACTTCATCCTTCTTGACCGCCATGTTCAGGAACACGCGGTTGTCGTTGGTGATGGTCGGGGTGACCCTCAGCTCGAGCAGCACTTCCTTGAACTGCACATTGGGCGTGGCTGCCTGGCCGCCGGTGCCACCGGTGATGGTGACGTAACCAATTTCCTTACCCTGCTTGATCACCGCTTCGCGCTGGTTGGTGGTCACCACGCGCGGGTTGGAGATCACTTCACCACGCGATTCCTGCTGCATGGCCGACAGTTCGACGTCCAGCAGGTAGCCGGCGTTGAGGATCGACAAGGCCAGCGAGCCCGGGTTGCTGGCCGCTGCAACCGGCAGATTCCAGTTCAGGCCGGGCGTGATGCTGCGCGGCGCACGCACCGGCACCGGGCCGGTACCACCGCCTGCGGCCCACTCGTTCAGCGCTTCCTGGTACTCGGTCGCGTTCTCGCCATCGCTGGTGATGTTCTTGTGGTTGGCGTCCGTGTTGCCGCTGAAGTACACGTTGTCGCGGCTGCCGGTGATACCGAACTTGGCACCCAGTTCACGCGCGAAGGTGTCGGTGGCGATCACGATGCGGCTTTCGATCAGCACCTGGTCGACCGGGCGGTCGATGACGCTGATCAGCTCGCGCATGCGCGCGACCTTCTTCGGGATGTCGCTGATCATCAGCGTGTTGGTGCGCTCGTCGGCCACCAGACGGCCACGCGAGGACAGGAAGCCGCTGTCTTCCTGCGAACTGCCGCCACCACCGCCACCGCTACCGCCGCCACTGCCGCCGCCGATGCCCTTGGCTTCGGTCAGCGCTTTGAAGATCTGCGCGGCGTTGTGGTAGTTGATCTGGACATAGTCGGTGATCAGGTCCTCACGATTTTCAATCGCGATGCGGGCGTCTTCCTTGTCCTGCTCGAACTTGGCCAGCTCGGCCTGCGGTGCCACCCAGACCACGCCGCCATCGCGACGCTTGTCCAGGCCTTTGGCACGCAGCACGATGTCCAGCGCCTGGTCCCAGGGCACATTCACCAGTCGCAGCGTGACATTGCCCTCGACCGTATCGGAAGCGACAACATTGAGGTTGGACTCCTCGGCGATCAACTGCAGCACGGTGCGTACCGGCACGTCCTGGAAGTTGAAGGTCACCGGCTTGCCGCTGTAGCCACGCTGGGCGATCGCAGTTGCCGCCTGGGTCACCGTGGTGGCGTTGATCGCACCGGTAGCCGGGGCGCTCTTGCGTGCGCTGATCTCAACCACATACTCGTTGCCGGTCTGGTAGGCCAGCGACTCGAAGGCCGTGTTGGTATCGAGCACCAGCTGCGTGCCGCCGCCGTAGGGCCGGGGATCGATGCGCTGCACCGGAGTGGCGAAGTCGACCACATTGATCGATTTCTGCAGGCTCTCCGGCAAGGTCGCGTTGCCGACGTCGATCACGACGCTGTTGCCCTGGCTGCGCAGGTCCGGATTGGCGCCCTTTCCATCGAACTGCAGGATCAGCCGGCCGCTGCCGTCTTCACCGCGTTTGAAGTCAATCTTGGACACCGCCAGCGAAGCCGGTGCGGCGGCCGGCGCAGCGCCAGCCCCCTGGGTCGTGGCTGCGGCCGCCGGCGTGGCGGCCAACAGGGTGCCATTGGCCACCATGAGCGCGACTCCCAGCGCGCACAGGTGGATCAGCTTCGGGCGCCGGACGGGGCGCTGCAGCATGGCGTTGGAAAAGGTCATCGTGCTATCCCCATAATCATTCATTGATCTTCAAGCGCAAGCGATGCAGGCCGTTCCAGCCAGCCGCCCGCGCCATCCGCCACCAGTTCAATCAGTTCGATCCGGTCTTCGAAGACCCCGGTCACCCGGCCGTCGCTCTGCCCCAGATAGACGCCCGGACGCACCCGATAGGTGACCTTGTCCGGTGCCATCACCAGCGCGACGAGTGCGCCGCCCTTGCCGATCGAACCCACCATGTCCAAGGCGTCCAGCGGGAAGGCTTCCAGCGGCTCCTTGCGGCGGTTCGGATCCGGGCGCAGTCCCGAGCCACCACCGGCCTGGGGATTGGCCCAGGCGTCGGTGAACGGATCGCGCATGCCCTGCGCGGAATACTCGAAGGTTTCGAACTGCTGCATGACGGGCAGCGGTTCCAGTGGCGGTGCCGGGCGGGCACGCACGTCGGCCACCCACTTTTCCAGGTTCGGCGCGTCACCGGGCGTGCTGGTGATGCTGCGTGCGCAGCCCGCCAGCAGGACCAGCATCAGCAGACCACAGACCCGTGCGGTACTGGAGAGACTCATCGCTTGCCTCCCTTCGGTGCTGCTGCCTGGGCGGCCGCTTTCTCCTGCGCTTCCATTTCCACGTCGTCCAGGTAACGGTAGGTCTTGACCGTGCCGGAAAGTTCCAGCGCACCGCTGCGCGCGGTGATGCCGGTCTTGGGGTCCTTGGGCTTGAGGTTGATGTCGTGCATGGTCAGGATGACCACGCGCGGCAACGAGGCCACGCCGCTGACGAATGCACCGAACTGGTGGTAGCTGCCCACCATGCGCAGGGCGATCGGCTTCTCGGCGTAGAACTCCTTGGGCACTTCCCCACCCGGCTGGAACAGCTCGTTGACCAGGCCGCTGGACAACGCGGTCTGCGAGATGTCGATGATCAGGTCCGGCATTTCGGTCTTGCTGGGCAGCTGGCGCAGCATCTGCTGCAGCACCTGTTCCATCTGGGCCAGCTGCTGCTTGAGCGGCTCCAGGTTGACCGCGCGGCCCTGTTCCTTCTCGAAATCGGCGCGCAGCGAGACTTCGGTCCGCTCCAGGGACTGCAGCTCTTCACGCTTGCCGCTGATCAGCACGAACCAGGCCAGCACGACGATCACCAGCGACAGCAGCGCACAGAAGACGATCTTCGCCCGCTGCGGCCAACTGCCGATGTTGTTGAAGTCCAGGTCCTTCAGGTTGACTTTCTTCTGGCTCATGCGGCCCCCTTCTGCGGCGTGCTGGACGCCGCCGGTTCGGTGGCCGGGGCGGGAACGATACGGCTGCCCGATGGCGCTGGCGCGGCGGGCTCGGCTGCCGGTGCGGGCGTGGCTGCCGGTGCAGCGCTTCCGGCCGGGGCCGGTGCCAGCGGGGCCACGGCGGGGGCGGCCGGCGCGGCATTCGGGTCGGTACCCGGTGCCACCACGGTGCCATCCAGCGCGATACCGTCAACCGCTTCGCTCTGCGCCGGCAGCGTCACCTTGACCACGAACACGTACGGCAGCGCGGAGATATCCGAAACGGGGCCGATCGGCTTGTTCTTGTCTGTTTCCGGCTTCCTGGCCTCGATCACCGACAGTTCCGGCTTGGTCATCCAGCCCGAATTTTCCAGGTTGCGCATGTAGGCGCTGACCCGGGCGTTGGACTGGGTGCGACCTTCCAGGGTCAGGACGTCGCCTTCCTGTTTCAACGCGGTCAGCACCAGGCCATCGGGAATGGTCCGGACCAGCGCGTCGAACAGGTGCACCATCTGCGAGCGCTTGGCCTGCAGCTGTTCGATCACCTTCTTGCGCGCCAGCAGGCGGTCCTTCTGGCGATCCAGGCGGTCGATTTCCTTGTTCTGCTCCTTGACCCGGGCGATCTCGGCCGTCAGGAAGGTGTTGCGATCGCTCTGGCCACTGATCTGGCGATCGTAGTAGAACCAGATCAGCGCAGACAGCACCACGCCTGCGATGGCCGCAAAGCCCAGCATGGTGATGAACTCACGCTGGCGTTGCCTGCGCCGCTCGGCGCGCCAGGGCAATAGATTGATTCTTGCCATCAGTCAAAGCTCCTCAGCGCCAGACCGGTGGCAATCATCAGCGCCGGGGCGTCCTGGGCCAGGGCATGTGCCTGGACCTTCGGACCCAGCGTCATCTGCGCCAGCGGATTGGCCACCACGGTGGCCACGCCCAGCTGTTCCTCCACCATCTCCGGAAGACCGGCCAGCGCCGCGCAACCGCCGGCCAGCACGATGTGGTCGACCCGGTTGAACTCGCTGCCTGCATAGAAGAACTGGAGCAGGCGGCTGATCTGCTGGACCGTGGCTTCCTTGAACGGCTCGAGCACTTCCATCTCGTAGCTTTCCGGCAGCCCGCCCTGACGCTTGGCCAGCCCGGCTTCCTCGTAGGTCAGCCCGTAGCGGCGCATGACCTCGTCGGTGAGCTGCTTGCCGCCGAACACCTGTTCGCGGCTGTACAGGCTGCGCCCGCCGCGAAGCACGTTCAGGGTGGTCATGGTGGCGCCGATGTCGACCAGCGCGACCACGCCATCGCTGGCGATCGGCAGTTCGCTGGCCACCAGCGCGAAGGCGTTTTCGACCGCGAAGGCCTCCACGTCCATCACCCGGGCGGTCAGGCCACCAAGCTCCAGCGCCGATTGGCGCAGCTCCACGTTCTCCGAGCGCGAGGCGGCCAACAGCACCTGGACCATTTCCGGGTTGTTGGGAATCGCGCCGAGCACCTCGAAATCGAGGTTCACTTCCTCGATCGGGTAGGGGATGTAATTGACCGCTTCGAGCTCGACCTGGGCTTCCATGTCGTTCTCGTCGAGGTCGGCCGGCATCGGGATGAGCTTGGTGATGACCGCAGAGCCCGCCACGGCTGCGGCGGCATGCCGGGCCTTGGTACCTGAACGGTTCACCGCACGCCGGATGGCCTCACCCACGGCCTCCACTTCCACGATGTTCTTTTCCACGACCGCATTCGGCGGAAGTGGTTCCACAGCATAGTGTTCCACACGGAAACGATTGCCACTGCGGGAAAGCTGCAAGAGCTTTACTGCAGTCGAGCTGATGTCGACGCCAATAAGCGGCGACTGGCTTTTTGGGATAAGCCCCACGGTTTCTCCCCTGCCGACGGGCACTTGGACGCACAACTGCGCCCGCGCATTAATAACGGTTTATTTGCAAATCGCAACCATCAACGTGCAAAACGCGCAGTAGCTCACGTTTCACTCGTCCCCTGACGGTAATCGAAATGCTCTCCCCGGGAACAACCCCAGCCGTTCCCTTGCGTAATCTATACTCTGCGGCCACGAAATTCGCAATCGGAATCTGACACTGATGACTCGCCTTCGCCGTTGGCTGCGCTGGTTGCTGGTCGCCTTCCTGGTCCTGGCACTGATCGGCGCTGCGGTCGCCGGGGGCCTGTACTACGCCATTTCCTCCCGTCTACCGGACGTGCAGACCCTGCGCGACATCGAGATGCAGGAGCCGATGTACGTCTATGCCGCCGACGGCAAGCTCATGGCGGTCTTCGGCGAGTCCCGGCGCACCCCGATCACCATGAAGGAGGTCCCGGAGCGCCTGAAGCAGGCCTTCCTGGCCACCGAGGACGCCCGCTTCTACGAGCACGGCGGGGTGGACTACAAGGGCATCGGCCGCGCGGTCTGGCTGCTGGCCACCACCAACGACAAGCGGGTGCCGGGTGGGTCGACCATCACCCAGCAGGTGGCCCGCCAGTTCTTCCTCAGCTCCGAGTACAGCTACACCCGCAAGCTGGCCGAGATCCTGCTGGCGCGCAAGATCGAGCAGGAACTGAGCAAGGACGAGATCTTCGAGCTGTATCTGAACAAGAGCTTCTTCGGCAACCGCGCCTACGGCGTGGCCGCGGCGGCCGAGTTCTATTACGGCAAGAAGCTGGGCGAACTGAGCCTGGATGAGATGGCTTCGCTGGCCGGCATCCCCAAGTTCCCCTCCAGCGGCAACCCGATCAGCAACCCCGAGCGCGCCCGCGAGCGCCGCGACTATTACGTGCTGCAGCGCATGGCCAACCTGGGCTTCATCAGCCAGGCCGAGGCCGATGCGGCCAAGGCCGTGCCCATGCACGCCAGCGCGCATGAGCCGCCGGTGCAGGTGGAGGCGCCCTACGTGGCCGAACTGGTCCGCCAGGAGATGATCGCCCGCTTCGGCGGCGACGTGCTCAACAAGGGCTACCACGTCACCACCACCATCAACGCCGACATGCAGACCGCTGCCAACCTGGCCGTGCGCGATGGCCTGCTGGAATACGACCACCGCCACGGCTGGCACGGGGTGGAGCAGCAGGTGGCGCTGGGCGCGGGCGACGATGCCGCCGCCCTGGCCGCGCACCTGCGCGGCATCAGCGCCCAGTCGGGGCTGCTGCCGGCCATCGTGGCCGGCACCGGCGCCGATGGCAGCGCCACGGTGGTGCTGGCCAACCGCACCGAGCAGGTACTGCCGGCCTCGGCGGCCAAGTGGACCAACAAGACCCCGGCCAAGCTGGTGCAGCGCGGCGATATCGTGCGCGTGCGCGCCGGCGCCAAGGAAGGCGAATGGCTGCTCGACCAGATCCCGCGCGGCCAGTCGGCGCTGGTCTCGCTGGACGCCGAAACCGGCGCGCTGAAGGCGCTGGTGGGCGGTTTCAGCTTCTCCGGCAACAAGTTCAACCGCGCCACCCAGGCACGTCGCCAGCCCGGGTCGAGCTTCAAGCCGTTCATCTACGCCGCCGCGTTCGACAAGGGCTTCAATCCCGCCTCGATCGTGCTCGATGCCCCGGTGGTGTTCCGCGACCGCCGCGGCAAGACCTGGCAGCCGCAGAACGACGGCGGCGGCTTCCGTGGCCCGATGCGCCTGCGCGAAGCGCTGGTGCAGTCGCGCAACCTGGTGTCGGTGCGCCTGCTCGATGGCATGGGCGTGGAGTACGCGCGCAAGTACATCAGCGAATTCGGCTTTGCCGAAGCCGAGCTGCCGCCGAACCTGTCGATGTCGCTGGGTACGGCGTCATTGACCCCGCTGTCGGTGGCGCGCGGTTATGCCGTGTTCGCCAACGGTGGCTCGCGCGTGGATACCTGGCTGATCGACCAGGTCAGCGACCGCGACGGCAACCTGGTGTTCAAGGAAAACCCAGCCCGGGCCTGCCGCGAGTGCGTGGGCACCAGTGGCGGCGCCCCGGTGAGCCAGGTGGTGGACGGCTTCAACTTCGGTGCCGCCGCCGCGCCTGCGCCGGCCGGACCGGCCAAGCCGGAGCAGCCGGCCGCACCGGCGGCGCCGGTGGATCCGAACGCGCGCACTGCGCCGCGCGCGATCGATGCGCGCACCGCCTACCAGCTGGTCTCGATGATGCGCGATGTGGTCCAGCGCGGCACCGGCACGGCGGCCAAAGTGTTGGGCCGCGAAGACGTGGGCGGCAAGACCGGTTCGACAAACGACCACCGCGATGCCTGGTTCTCTGGTTTCGGCGGCCCGTACGCCACCACCGTGTGGGTGGGCCGCGACGACTTCCGTTCGCTGGGGTACCGCGAGTACGGCGGCCGCGCCGCGTTGCCGATCTGGATCGACTACATGCGGGTGGCGCTGAAGGACACCCCCATCGCGCAGAACGAGCCGCCGTCCGGGATGGTCCAGGCCACGCTCAATGGGGCTACCGAGTGGGTCAAGGTGGAGGACATGGAGAAGCTGGCCGAGTACGACTTCAACACCCAGACCCCGCAGGCCGACGACGCGGCGTTTGATATTTTCTGAGCGCAGATGTGGTGCCGGCCGGCGGCCGGCACCACATCGATGTCACACGATCGGTGTACATTCGGTGGCAGGTCGTACGGGGACAAACGCTCATGCATCGGGCACGACAGCATGCGGAGAGCCAGACCCGCGAGCGCCGCCACCGGCTCGCCCACGAAGCCGCCCGGCTGATGGCTGAAGGCGGCATCCGCGATTACCACCAGGCCAAATTGAAGGCCGCCGGACGGCTGGGCATCCATGACGATGCCTCGTTGCCGCGCAATACCGAGATCGAAGACGCCCTGCGCGAGTACCAGCGCCTGTTCGCCGGTGCCGGGCATGGCGCGCAGCTGCGGCAACGGCGCGAAGCGGCGCTGCGTGCGCTGGAGTTCCTGCACGGTTTTGCCCCGCGCCTGTGCGGGCCGGTGCTGGACGGCACCGCCGATGCCAACAGCCCGGTGCAGCTGCAGCTGCACTGTGACGACCCCGACGCGGTGCAGCGCTTCCTGGAAGAGCACCGCATTCCGGCCGAATCGCGCATGCGCCGCCTGCGCCTGGACCGCGAACGCACGCTGGATGTGCCGGTGTGGGTGTTCAGTGCGGAGGAACTGACGTTCGACATGGCGGTGCTGCCCTACGATGCGCTGCGCCAGCCGCCGCTGTCGGCCATTGATGAGAAGCCCATGCGGCGCGCTTCGGCGGCGCAACTGCGCACGCTGCTGGCCGATGACGAGATCAGGGGCTATCTGGACAGCCCCTAGCCTCGCTTCGCAACGCCTTACCAGCCGATGCCCACGCCCAGCGCCACGGTGCTTTCGCCGCCCTGGCTGAAGGCGCCATTGAGGCTGAAGGTGGTGGCGGCACGCCGCTCCAGCACGCGCTGGTAGCCAACGGCCAGCGCCGATTCGCCATCGGCGTGGCCGATACCGGCGCCCAGCCGGTTCCAGGTGGGCAGCCCGGCGGTGTTCATGGCCATGGCCGCCTGCGCGCTGCCCATCGCCACCATCCGGTTCATCCGGCGGTCGAGGCGGTCGAAGCGGCGGTCGACCCCGGCCATCGCCTGGTCGGTATAGGCATTGGCGCGCTGCACGGCTTCGTCCACGGCGCGCGTATCAACCGGTGGCAACGGAGGCTGTACGGTAGACGCGGCCGATGCGGAAGCACCCTTGACGGCGCCCAGGACGGACGCGACCTCGGCGTCGGCGGGCACGCCGGGCGAGGCGTCGGGCACTGCGCCATCGGCCGCAGCGACCGCCTCGCCTGCTGCATCCGGCGCGGGCCGTGCAGTCGATGCGGCCCCCGGCTCGCCCCTGTCGCCGAGCGCGTCCTGCGTCGCGCTCACCGCATCATCGAGCGCGCCCAGCGCGCCGGCCACGGTGCCATGCCATTTGCCCTGCACGGCGAAGCCAGGTCCACGCACTCCACCTTCGGCGTCGATCCCGGTGCCAAGCACCGCCGCCAGAGCGGACAATTGCCGCAATGAAACGACGTCGTCGGCGGCGATGCCGGGCATCACGTTGGTGATCCGCCGGCGCATGCCCTGCCCGCCCACCGACACTTCGAACGGCTGCTGGACGATCGAGCCGAAGCCCAATGCCACGCTGTCGTGCGCCCCTTCCCAGACCTGGGTGGACGCGCCGATGGCCATCCCGTTTTCGGCCAGCACGCGCGAGCGCGAGCCAAGCGAGAAGCCGTCGTGGGCATCTTCCAGGACGATCGCCGCACGCCCCAGTGCGACCGAATTCCTGCCCAGCGAGGTGGCGAAGCTGCCGATCGCGGTCGAGCCTGCGCCCTGCGCCCGGGCATCGCTGCCCATCGCGGTGCCCAGGTGCCCGGCCTGCGCCGGCAGGCTCTGGTCGTCGGCCCCGACCCGGACATACCGCTGGGTGTACTCCAGCGCGGCCACGCGCCGGGTGGCGGCAAACAGCTGCGCACCGTTGATGGCCTGGCGGCTGTCGGCGCTGATCTCCCCCTCGCCCAACGCCACCAGCCGCGCACCGCGCAGGTGCACGGTGGCGTCCTTGCCGAAGCGCACCACATCGCCCAGGTCGGCGCTGACGCCCAGCACGCTGTCGCGCAACAGGCCGATGTCGGTGCGGTTGCGGGCGATCTGCGTGCCATTGCTGTTGACCTGCCAGAGCGCGTCGGACCACTCCGGGATCGAGGCCTGCACCGGCGGCGGCGCCTCGCAGTGGATCACGCGATCACGCGCGGGGTAACGCCCGTACACACCGGCCACGCCCACGCCCACCCCGAGCCCGCCAAGGAAGGACAGCGCGCGCGCCGAGGGCGACACGCCGTCGTCCTGTACGGCGCCCGGTGCCGGGTCAGGCGGCGCGGAAGGCAAGGTGGCGCCAGCAGGTCCTGGCAGCATCAGCGACAGCCCGATGGCGCCGGCAATGGAATGAAGGAGGTGCATGGTGGTTTCCTTTCAGGGCAGCAGGGTCTGCTGGTGTTCGCGATAACCATCGCGGCTGAGGCGGTAATGCACGCGCAACCGCGCGCCGGCCGCAGGCTGGAACGGCAGCGCCAGCGCGTCGCCCGGATAGACGCTGCGTTCGATGTCATGGGTGGTGCAGGTCGTGCCCGCACAATGCTCGATGCGGTCGATGCCCAGCCGCAGCGTGCCGCGGTTGTGCAGGCTGCCGTCGGCCAGCTGCATCTCGACCCGTCCCTCGGCGGGCAGAACGTTGACCAGTACGCCCCAGACCAGGCTGACCCCGATGGTGGCGCTGGCTGTCTCCGCCGTGTCGTCAGGTGCGTCAGGGTCCACCCCGCGCACCCCTTCGAAGTACACCCGGAACGCGGTTTCCTGCTCCACCGGCGTCAGCGCGATCACCCGCACCAGCCGGCTGCCGCCGCCGGCCAGGGCGAACATTCCCGGGGTCACGGCAATCGCTGCGGCGTCGCCGGGCGGCGCGTCCACTTCGTGTTCGACATCAGTCGCAGGCGAGACTACCCGCTTGACCGTGGCTTTGACGTACTGCGTGCGTGGTGTCTGCGCCTGCACGCGGATGCTGGTGGTGCGGCCAGCGTCGACGTGCACGCGCATCGGGTGCACGTCCAGATTGGCCGATACCGGTGCGGCAGGAAGCAGGGACAACAGCAGGACGGTAATGCGATGCGGGCGCATGGAAGCCTCGATGGAGTTCAGGGGCGGCGGGTCGGCAGGCGCATCTCGAGCGTGAGATCGCCCTGGTAGCGTCCATCGCGTTTTTCGGCGGCCGGTACCCGGGGGGTGATGAAGGTCAGCGGGGTGGGAACGCAGTGCACGGTCTGGTCCATGCCCGGCAGCAGCACCGGCCGCAGTTCGGCGCTGTCGATGTCGGCCAGCAGCGTGTCTGCACCGGGGTGCAGCGCGATCGATTGGCCGGCATGCAGCAGCTGCAGGCGGTAGTCGACGCGGTCGTGCGTCTGGCGCCCACCGCCCTGGTGCCAGACTGAAAAGTACTCGCGTGGTCGCCCGGGGGCGTCGGGTCCGCCATCGCGCGCGATCAGCACCAGCTGGCTGCTCAGCGAGCCCAGGCCGTCATACAGGCACATGTCCAGCACCCCTTCCCCACCCACGCTGGCCGGGGGCGGCTGTGCGCGCAGCTGCAGCTGCAGGTCCATCAGCGCGGCCGATGCGCCATGTTCGGGCAGGTAGATGGCGGCGCGGCCGGGATCGGTGACGTTCACCTCCAGCACGAACGCATGCCGGCCCAGCACGGCGCCGCCCAGGCCACTGCGCACGTCCAGGTGCAGCTCGGCCTGCCAGCGCCCCGCCACCAGCGCCCCGATCTCCGACGCCGCCACCTGCAGCGTCGCGGCGGTGCCCGCCGGCGCGACATGGCACTCGCGGGTCGCCGATGTCCACAGGGGGTACTCGGATTTGTCCCAGTAGTCGTCGCTGCAGGTCCGCTCCCACTCGACGCGCTCCAGCCACCCAGTGACGCCCACCTCCCGGCGCTGGCCACTACGCGGTTCGTGGAATTCCAGCAGGATCGGCTGCCGCCCGCCGGGGCCTTCGCCGCTGTCGCCGCGCGGGCACCGGCCGCGTGCCGGGGTATCGGTGCAGGTGACATGCAGGCGGCCGTGGCCGTGCTCCACGTTCTGGAAGCCCAGCAGGGTGCGCGGCGCCCACAACTGCAGCGGCTGCGGCGCCGCGCGGTCGAAAGCATGGGTCAATGTAGTGGTGGTGGTTCCGGGTGATGGAATGGTCACCGGTGGCCGCTGCGCGAGCGCCGGCACGGCGGGCAGCAGCGCCAGCATCACCGCCAGGGCGCGGACCGGGCTCATGGCGGACCTCGCAGAAGGCCCAGGGCGACCGGCGCGGATTCGTCCAGCAGCCGTTGCACGCGCGGCTGTTGCGCGATGCTGGGCGGCAGGGCCTCGCGCGCCAACGCCGCGCAGGCTACCTGCCCCACCAGCTGCACCACGCTGCGCTGTTCGCGTACGAGCAGCGGACACTGCAGCACGCGCCCGTCGAGCAGCAGGTACAGCACCGCTTCACGCTGCGGGAACTCGGCGATGAAGCCACCGTCGTGCCCGAGTCGCGGTACGGCAGCGTTGAGGATGCGTGCACCGGTCAGCGCGGTGCCCGTCGCATCGCGCGCGCTGCCGATGTAGGTGAAGGTTGCTTCCACGCCCACCGGCAATGCGAGCACGCGCCCGGGCAGCAGGAAGGGCTGGTGCGCCGCGCCAGGCCGCGCGACACGAACGGCGACGTCATGGTCGTGGCCGGCAACATCGTGGACTTCGACCCGATGCCGCTGGTAGCCACCGAGTGGCAACAGCCGGCGCTGACCGAAATGAAGCACCTGGCGTCGATTGGCGCCGGCCTGTACTTCGGCCGCTGCGCCATCCAGCCCCGCGGCATCGGCTTGCTCCACACTCACCGCCAGCCCCGCATCGGCGCCAGTGGCGCTGCCCCAGTAGACGCCACGCGGCGACACCGCCAGCGCCGACGCATGGCTGAAGCTGTAGGCAGTGCCGCTGTCGTGCGACTGCCGGTAGTGCGTCAGCACCGCACCGGTGTGGCCAAGGGGGGTGTCGGCGCGCACCGCCAGCAGGCCATCGGCGGCGCCGTTGTCCTGCACGCTGAGCTCGGCGGCGGCCTCGCGTGCGGCGCCTGCCTGCTCCTGCCGCCAGGACCGGGCCAGCAGCAGGCGCTGCTCCGCATCGCCATGGCGGGGCTGGTGGGCTTCCACGCCGATGCGGCGCAGGCGGCTGGTGCCGGCGCTGTGTTCCAGCCGCGACAGCGTGACCCCGAGCTGCAGGCCCTGGTCGCGTCCGTCTCCGCCCTGTCGCCAGGCGCCGAAGCGGGTAGCGACGCTCACGCCGCGCCATTGCCCGGTGAGGCTGAAAGTGGCCTGGACGCTGCGGGTGCGCTGCGCCACCGGTGCACCCACGGCAGGCGTGGCCGGTTCGACGTCAGGCCAGCGGTCGTTGTCGCCCGCAGGCGCGTACCACGCCTGTGCCGCCGTCCGCCGGCGGGTGTGCCCCACGTACAGGCTGCCGCCGGCGAGCGGCACGGTCAGCGACGCGCTGAGCGCGTCGGCGCAGCCAAGTCGGTCGCGGCTGGCTGCGGTGCCTGCGCGGCAGCGACTGCCGCGCAGACGCTGCCGGTACAGGCTCCAGGATGCTGAATTACGCAGGCTGAGCTGCTGCTGGTGGCCGCGGCTGCCGTCGCTGCCGATGATCGCCCCCATCTCGGCATGCAGATCGTGCGTGCCAACGCGATGGCGGGTACCGGTGCGCACTTCGGCGTAGCGACCATCGGCCATGTGCGCCACGCCCAGGCTCATGCCGAGCTGGCGAGCAAGCGGCAGGCGCAGGCCGGCCTGCAGGGCGCCGTTGCCGGCGTGGGCGGCGTTGTGGCGCGCACGTTGGCGGCCCCCCTGCACGAACCATTGCAGACCGGGCTCGCCCCAGTCCTGCGCGCGCGCGAACGGGAGGGTTTCGCTGCGCGCCAGGTGGCCGTCTTCGTGGATGCGCAGGGTGACGTCGTAGCTGCCAGCGGGAAACTGGCGGGTATCCAGGTCGCTGGCACCCGCGGGAAGATAGAAGGTCTGCAGCAGCCGCTCGCCATCGAATGCATCGACCCGCGCCGGGCGTGCCAGCAGTACGGTGAGCGGCGCGGCATCGATTGCCGCGTCCGCATCCACGTATGCCTGGGTGGTGCCCACGCGCAGCCCGTCGAAGCGCTCCAGCGGAAGCAGGCCCAGTCCGAACTGGCCGCCCTGGGTGCTGGCCAGGTTGCGGCGGTCCATGCGCCCGGCCTGCAGGTAATGGCGCCGCGCCAGGTCGTGCCGGTAGTAGAGGTCATCGAACTGGCCATGCGCACGCGTGGGTTGCCCCGGCCAGGCCTGTCGCGCGTAGTTCCAGCTGCCGCCGAGGTGGCCGGCGCGATCCACGCCCAGTACCGCGCTGCCATGTGCGTTGAGGGCGTATCGACGGCCACTGCCGCTGAGGGTGAGGCTCTGCTGGTGCAGCAACGCGTTTTCCGCCTGCTCGCTGAGGGCGTGCAGGCCGGCATCGGCGTGCTGCACGCGCGGCAGCCAGCGCAGGGCGGGAAACAGCAGCAGCGCGCCGTCGCCTTCGTCAAAGATGGCATGCACGTGGGTGGGATCCTCGGGCGGGGCGCGCCAGCCGCAACCGGGCTGCGGCTGGGCATGGGCACAGGCCAGGTGGCTGTCGCGCGGCAGCGGTGCACTCAAGGCCGGCCGCAGGGCCTGCTGCGCGGCCGCAGACAGATCAAGTGCGGCCAGCACCTGTTCGGGTTGTTCGAGTTGGATGTGGTCGAGGGTCACCCACGCGGGCCACAAGCCAGCCGACCGCCCAAACGCGCGCACGTCGACGCGTTCGCGCTGACCACTGACAAGATCTTCAAAACCGGCCGGCACCGGGCTCGCCTGGGCGGCCATGACGGCCAGCAGCAGGACGAGCGCCACCGCCAGCCGGACAAGGGCGGGAGCAGGAATGCGCATGGTGGAGCCGCACGGATGCCGACCCGCGAGGGTCGGCGCCGGCGTGGCAGGTCAGAGGCTGCTGGCCTTCTGCACAAGCACCAGGCTGACCGGGCCGTCGTACAGGCCGGCGGCGGTGATCGGGCCTGGCGTTGCCTGGGCCACGGTCAGCGGCATTTCGATGGAGGCACCGGGAATGGCGCCCTGGAACAACTCGTCGGCGGTGAACGCGATCGGCGCCAGGCCCAGTTCACGGCCATTGAGGCTGACCGCCAGCGGCACATCGACGGCGCCGGCCGCGGTGACATTGGGCTTCAGTACGGCCGATTCGGCCAGCCGCACATCCACGTCGAGGTTGGTGTCGTTGGAGAACACGCGCACGCGCTCGCTCCAGCTGCCCAGGCCGTGCCCGGGACGGTAAGGCAACTGCGCGGTATCGGGAAGCGAACTGCCGTCGGCCTTGAGCAGCGACAGGGTCGGGTCGACGTTTGCCCAGACCGTGATGTGCGCTTCGGCGGCATGGACGGACAGTGCGGCGGTAAAGATCGCCAGGCCCAACGCGGCCTGCTTCAGAGTGCGGTACATGTGTTTCTCTCCCGTGATTGAAAAGCGCCTCGTTCGAGGCGGTCATGGGCACGGCCAAGCGCAGTGCCGACGACACGGTCACGTTAGGCAAAGCGCGTGGTCGTCCCCACGCAACCATTCTTAAACCCGGCAAGCGGGAACCGGTTCTGCGACAGCGCGCGCGATACCGCTGCAACGCAAGCATTCCGAGCTGCTGCGATGCGCATGCAACGCTTGCTTGCCCTATGCTCGCCGCGGCACGGCGTGGTGTTGTGCGGTTGCTGAAGGCGACATTGCGGGTGCGAAGTGCGAAGTGCAGAAGCCTTCATTTGCGGAATCCTGCGCGCAGGGCCGGCAAACGAAGACCTTTGCTTCGTGCATTTGCTCCTGCCTTTCGCACCAAAAAAAACGCCCCCTTGCGGAGGCGTTCTTTCATGCATCACCGAGGCCGATCAGCCCTGGTAGTCACGCACGTCGTGGCCGGTGTAGACCTGGCGCGGACGGCCGATCTTCATTTCCGGGTCGACCTGCTGTTCCAGCCAGTGCGCGACCCAGCCGGAGGTGCGGCCCAGGGCGAACATGACGGTGAACATTTCGGTCGGGATCTGCAGCGCCTTGTAGATGATGCCGCTGTAGAAATCGACGTTCGGGTACAGCTTGCGGGCAACGAAGTAGTCATCCTGCAGCGCGGCCTGTTCCAGCTTCACGGCCACGTCCAGCAACGGATCCTGCACGCCCAGCTGCTTGAGCACCTTGCCGGTCATCTCGCCGATGACCTTGGCGCGCGGGTCGAAATTCTTGTACACGCGGTGGCCGAAGCCCATCAGGCGGAAGCCGGAGGTCTTGTCCTTGGCCTTGAGCACGGCCGATTCGACGTTGTCGGCCGAACCGATTTCTTCGAGCATCTTCAGCACGGCTTCGTTGGCACCGCCATGGGCCGGACCCCACAGCGCGGTGACGCCAGCGGCGACCGACGCGTACGGGTTGGCACCGGTCGAACCGACCAGGCGCACCGTCGAGGTCGAGGCGTTCTGCTCGTGGTCGGCATGCAGGATGAACAGCAGGTCCAGCGCCTTGACCACGTCCGGGTTCAGCTCGTACTGGCCATCGGCCGATTCGAAGGTCTGCTTCAGGAAACGGCTGACGTAATCCAGCGAGGTGTCCGGCGTGTTGGCCGGCAGGCCCTTGCCGTGGCGGTAGATCAGCGCCGACAGCGTCGGCACCTTGGCGATCAGACGCACGGCCGACTGGCGGCGCTGTTCGGCGTCGGACAGGTCCAGCGAGGCGTGGTACTTGGCCGACAGCTGCGCGATGGCCGCTGCCAGGATGGCCATCGGATGGGCATCCTTGTCGAAGCTGGCGATCAGGGCATTGATCGAGGCATCGACGTTGGCTTCGGCGGCCAGCTCATCGGTGAAGGCCTTCAACTGCTCGGCGCTCGGACGCTCGCCGTTGATCAGCAGGTAAGCCACTTCGACGTAGCTGGACTTTTCCGACAGCTGTTCGATGGGGTAGCCGCGATACAGCAGCACGCCCTTGTCGCCGTCGATATAGGTGATGGCGGACTTGCAACTGGCGGTGGCGGTGAAGCCGGAGTCGTAGGTGAAGAGACCGGTTTCCTTGGTCAGCTTCGAAATATCGACACAATCGTTGCCGAGCGTGGGTTTGATGACAGGCAGAACAACCGACGTGTCGCCGGCGTTGAGCGTGACCTGATCAAGATCGGACACTGTGTGCGCTCCTCAGGGGAAGGCGCCCACCCAAGCGCATGGGGCAGGCACGTGAAAGAAGTCCACAACCTGTGCTGTGGATCACGTCATTATCGCACAGCAACATTTGCCACGCCCTAGGACGGAAGTCGTAGACGCGCAGCCGTCCGGCCTTGTTGGCGCAGGCTCCATGGCACTCCAGCCGGGCCGGAATGGACACTGCGTTCCGCCTGGCAGCAGTAATTTATGAACCGCCGTTCATCCGCCAGCAGGGTTTCCCGCGCGCACAAAAAAACAACGGCCGCCGAGGCGACCGTTGTTTGCGTGCAGCAGCTTCGAAAAGCTTATTCGGCAGCAGCAGCCGCAGCCGGCTTGCCGAAACGCTTCTGGAACTTGTCGATACGGCCGCTGGTGTCGATCACCTTGTGCTTGCCCGTGTAGAACGGGTGCGAAGCGGAGGAGATTTCGATCTTGACGAGCGGGTACTCGTTACCGTCTTCCCACTTCACGGTTTCTTTCGACGCCATGGTGGAACGGGTCAGGATCTTGAAATCGGAGGTGACGTCCTGGAAAACGACGTCACGGTAGTTCGGATGGATATCGTCCTTCATGGGGCACACACCGTAAATAAGGTCAGGGAAACGCAAGAGCGGCATTATAGCCGGAGCCGCCGCCAGGGGCAAGCCAAGACCATATCCCGCGTGAAGAGACCGCCGCTGCGGCGTCAGACGACGCCGAGCGCACTCCGGACCTGGGCTTCAAAGCGCCCCTGGTCATAGGCCATCAGCAGCTGGGTGTTGTCCGGCTGCCCGGTCTGGCGGTTCCAGTCGACTATGGTAGCACCCCGGCTGTGCACACCGGCCAGTTCCACGTTCAGCGGGCGCGATTCGACCCGCAGCGCACCTTCCGGCTGCAGCGCCCAGGCCATGGCCAGGGCATCGGCAGCGAACCAGCGCTCGCCGCGGCTGTCTTCGGACCACAGGCGGGTCTGGCGCGAGATCAGCTCGTAGAAGCGGGCCTTGTCGCTGTCGAAGGCCAGCCACTGCTCGACATCCTTGTGCAGCAGGCCGTGGGCGACGGTGGCTTCCCAGTCGGCCACTTCGATGTGCGGGAAGCCGGTGAACACCACGTGGGCCGCTTCCGGATCGAAGGCGATGTTGAACTCGGCCGCCGGGGTGATGTTGCCGTGGCAGGTCACCGCCCCACCCATGACCAGGAAGCGCTTCACGCGCTGCGGCAGGGTCGGGTCGAGCTTCAGTGCCAGGGCAAGGTTGGTCAGCGGGCCAAGGGCGACCAGAAACAGCTCGCCGGCATACTCATGCGACAGGCGCAGGATGGCCAGCGCGGCATGCTCGGCCTCGGCCTGGCGCTTGGCGGCCGGCAGGTTGACGTCGCCGAAACCATCGGCGCCGTGCACGTGCGCGGCATCGACCGAGGGGTGCAGCAGCGGATCGGCGGTACCGGCGAACACCGGCACGTCTTCACGCCCGGCCACTTCACACAGTTTCAGCGCATTGCGGACCGTGTGGTCCAGGCCGACATTGCCGGCGGCAATGGTCAGGCCGACCACGTCGTGGCGCTCGTCGGCAAAGGCCATCAACAGGGCCAGGGCGTCATCGACACCCGGGTCGGTGTCGATCAACAGCGGAATCTTCTTGGTCATGCGTGCCGTCTTTGATGTAGCGGCAAGGGACTTTGGCACCCTCGCATGACAAATACAAGGCAGGGTCCGGCAGCGTCGTGGCCGGCCAACGGCCGGCGCTACCGGGTCGATTGATCCCGACGGTCGATTGATCCCGATCCCAATGGGCCCGTAACAGTTCGTAGCGCCGGCCGTTGGCCGGCCCATGCATGACCGTGCTACGCCGACGCATATCTGACCGCAGATCCGATCCAGCGCTCCACCACCCGATCGGCCACCACCGGCGCCTCGGCCAGCAACCGTTCGGCCAGCGCATGCACTCCCGGCAGCAGGTCTGCGTCGCGGGCCAGGTCGGCCATGCGGAACCCGGCCAGGCCGGTCTGGCGGGTCCCCAGCAGCTCGCCGGGACCGCGCAGTTCCAGGTCCTTTTCGGCGATGACAAAGCCATCGTTGGTCTGCCGCATGGTTTCCAGGCGTTCGCGCGCCATGGCCGACAGCCGCGCTTGGTAGAGCAGCACGCAGCGCGATACCGCCGACCCACGCCCGACCCGACCGCGCAGCTGGTGCAGCTGCGCAAGCCCCAACCGCTCGGCGTTCTCGATCACCATCAGCGAGGCATTGGGTACGTCCACGCCCACTTCAATCACGGTGGTGGCCACCAGCAGATCGATCTGCCCCGCCTTGAACGCGACCATGGTGGCCAGCTTCTCGCTGGCTTTCAGCCGCCCGTGCACCAGCCCCACCCGCACGCCCGGCAGCAGCGCCTGCAGCGACTCGAACGTGGCCTGCGCCGGGGTGGCATCAAGTTCTTCGTTTTCCTCGATCAGGGTGCATACCCAGTACACCTGCCGACCTTCGCGACATGCCAGGGCGATGCGCTCGATCAGTTCGGGGCGACGATCATTGTTCAGTGCCACGGTCTGCACCGGGGTGCGCCCGGGCGGCAGCTCGTCAATCGCCGACACATCCAGATCGGCGTATTCGGACATCGCCAGCGTGCGCGGAATCGGCGTGGCAGTCATCACCAGCTGGTGCGGCACACTGCGCCCGCCCGGCCCCTTGTCGCGCAGCGCCAGCCGCTGGTGCACGCCGAAGCGGTGCTGCTCATCGACAATGGCCAACGCCAGGTCATGGAACACCACTGTTTCCTGCATCAGCGCATGGGTACCCACCACGACCTGCGCCTGCCCGTTGGCGACCTGTTCGAGCACCTTGCTGCGCGCCTTGCCGGTGACCTTGCCGGCCAGCCAGGCGACCTGTACGCCCAGCGGTTCCAGCCAGCCGCGCAGGTTGGTGAGGTGCTGTTCGGCCAGCAGTTCGGTCGGCGCGGCCAGCGCGACCTGCTTGCCCTGCTCCACCGCCAACATGGCCGCCAGGGCGGCCACCACGGTCTTGCCCGAGCCGACATCGCCCTGCACCAGCCGCAGCATCGGGCGGGGTTGCGCCAGGTCGTCGCGGATCTGGGTGAACACCCGCTTCTGCGCGCCGGTCAAGGCGAACGGCAGCTGTTTGAGCAGGGCCTTGGCCAGCTTTCCGGGGCCGGCCAGCGGGGGCGCGTGGTGCGCCTGCAGGGCAATGCGCTGGCGGCGCAGGCTCAGGTGATGGGCCAGCAGCTCTTCCAGCGCCAGCCGGCGCTGTGCGGGATGGGTGCCTGCGGCAAGCGCGGCCAGGTTGGCATCCGGTGGCGGGCGGTGCACGGTCATCAGTGCGCTGCGCAGCGAGGGCAGCGCCAGGCCATCGAGCCAGCCAGGCGGCAACAGTTCCAGAGTGGATTCTTCGGGCAACCGGTCCAACGCCTGGCCGATCAAGCGGCGCAGCGTGGCCGGGCCGATGCCTTCGACGGTGGGATACACCGGGTCCAGGCTGTCGCCCAGCGCCGGGTCATCGGTACGGCCGAGGACCTGGTAACTGGGGTGCACGATCTCCAGCCCCAGCTGGCCCGGCTTGGGCGTGCCGAAACAGCGCAGGCGGGTGCCCACCGCGAACTGGGCCACCTGCTGCTGGCGGAAGTGGAAGAAGCGCAGCACCAGGGTGCCCTGCCCTTCGTCTTCCACCGCCACCTTCAACGTCGGGCGGAAGCGCATGCCGCGGTCCACCGCCACCACGCGGACTTCCACCTGCGCCGGCACGCCGCTGCGCAGATCCTGGATGCGGGTCAGCGCGGTGCGGTCTTCATAACGCAGCGGCAGGTGCAGCCACAGGTCCTGCAGCGAGGACAGGCCGCGCGCCGCCAGTTTGGCGGCCACGGCCGGCCCCACGCCAGCGAGCGCCGCCAGCGAGGCTTCGCCGGACGGCGCCAGCGCCGGGGTGACCGCCGGTCTGCGTGCCACGTGGCGGTCAGTCGATGACCATCACCGCATCAACCTCGAAGTTGGCGCCCTTGGGCAGGCCGGATACTTCGATGGTGGAGCGGGCCGGGAACGGCGCCTGGAAGTAGTCCTGCATGACCGCATTGACCTTGGCGAACTCGGCCAGGTCGGTCAGGTACAGGCCCAGGCGGACCACCTTGTCCAGCGAGCCGCCAGCGGCTTCGGCCACGGCCTTGAGATTGTCGAAGGCGCGGCGGGCCTGGGCTTGGACATCACCAACGCCGACGATGTCGCCGGTGGCCGGGTCCAGCGGAATCTGGCCGGAGAAATACACGGTGTTGCCGGCACGCACGGCCTGCGAATACGGACCGATCGCGGCCGGTGCGTTTTCGGTATTGATGATCTGGCGGGACATGGGGTGCCTCGTTATGTCGAAAGTGATGGGACATTGTACCGCCCCATGGTCGAGCCATCGGGGCGTATCGATCCCCATGGTGGGGCTATCGGGATGCATCGAAACCACGTAACCGTGGGTGTAGGTCCACGCCGCGCCCAATGACCCGATGGGCGCCATGTGGATGAACGCGTCGCCACGCGCCCGGGGAAATCCGCGTCAGGTGGGGCATGATTCTGTTGCGTGGACACCGCGCGCAGCGCGGCGCAAGCGTCCGAAGCCGGTTCCAGGCGGCGCCAGCGTTTTACCGACGTTTAGCGCCGAACGAAGCATGCCCGGACGTTCATGACGCCCGAGCGGAGAGCAGCCACGCAGGGCGTGGCTCTACGTCACTGGCGGCGTACGGATTGGACTACCGACAATCTGCGCAGGCGGCGCATCACTTCGGCCAGGTGGTTACGGTCGCGGACCTGGATGCTGAAAGCCAGCACCGCCGCGTTGAAATCGCGGTCCAGGTAGTCCACCCGCTCGATGTTGGAGTGGCTCTGCGCGATCGCTGCGGCCAGCTGGGCCAGCACGCCGGTGCCGTTCTCCACTTCCACCACCAGTGCGGTGTCGTAGTCGCCGGACACAGCGGTGTCCCAGCCGATCGGCACCCAGCGCTCGGGCGACTTGCGCAGCTCGGCCAGGTTCGGGCAGTCCATGCGATGTACCACGATGCCCTTGCCGGCAGTGTGATAGCCCATGATCTCGTCGCCGGGGATCGGCTGGCAGCAGTTGGCGAAGCTGACCACCCCACGCTCGCTGCCGTTGATCAGGATCTTTTCCTGCGAATGCTTCGAATGCGCGCCGCCGCGCAGTTCGGCATAGGCCATCAGCGCCTGCGCGGCCTGGTTGGGCATCCAGTTGCCCAATGCCACTTCGGCCAGCAGGGCCTCCAGGCGCGGGTAACGGTGTTCGGCCAGGAATGCATCCAAGCGCCCCTTCGGCAACCGCTCCAGCGAGCTGTCCATCGACTCCAGCGCGCGGTCGAGCATGCGGTGGCCCAGTTGCACGGCGTCTTCGTGTTCGAGCTGCTTGAGCTGATGGCGGATCGCGGTGCGCGCCTTGGAACTGACCACGAACTCCAGCCACTGCGGCTTGGGCGTTGCCGAACGCGCGGTGATCACTTCAACGGTCTGCCCGCTGACCAGCTTGGTGCGCAGCGGTACCAGCTTCTTGTCCACGCGCGAGGCCACCGCCATGTTGCCCACGTCGGTGTGCACCGCATAGGCGAAGTCCAGCGCGGTGGAATTACGCGGAAGCGCGAGGATCTTGCCCTTGGGGGTGAACAGGTAGACTTCGTCCGGGAACAGGTCGACCTTGACGTTGTCCAGGAACTCCAGCGACGAACCGGCGGCGCGCTGCGAATCGATGAGCTCCACGATCCAGGCGTGCGCCCGGCTCTGCGCGCTGTTGGGGGTGTCGCCACCGAACTTGTAGGTCCAGTGCGCGGCCACGCCGCGCTCGGCGATCAGGTCCATTTCCTCGGTGCGGATCTGCACTTCGATCGGCGAGCCGTACGGGCCGAACAGCACCGTGTGCAGCGACTGGTAACCGTTGGCCTTGGGGATGGCGATGAAATCGCGGAAGCGCCCATCCAGCGGCTTGAAGGTGGCATGCACCGAGCCCAGCGCGTGGTAACAGTTGGGAACGCTGCGCACGACCAGGCGGAACCCGAACACATCCATGACCTGGTCGAAGGATTTGTTCTCGTCGCGCATCTTGTTGTAGATGCTCCACGGGGTCTTGATCCGACTGACCAACCGGTGCTCCAGTCCTTCCTTGGCCAGCCGCTGCGACAGCTGCACTTCCACCTGCGCCATGGCCTCGCGGCGGACCACCGGCTGGCTGCGGATGTGCTTTTCCAGGATCGCATGGCGCCACGGGTACAGCGCCTTGAAGCCCAGGTTCTGCAGCTCGCTCTTGACCAGGCTCATGCCCAGCCGCTGCGCGATCGGGGCGTAGATTTCCAGGGTCTCGCGGGCGATGCGGCCACGTGCCTCACTGCTCTGCGCGCCCAGCGTGCGCATGTTGTGCAGGCGGTCGGCGAGTTTGATCATGATCACGCGCAGGTCGCGCGACATCGCCAGCAGCATCTTGCGGAAGCTTTCGGCAGCCGCTTCCTGGCGGTCGCGGAACTTCAGCTTGTCCAGCTTGGTGACCCCGTCCACCAGCTCGGCCACGGCTTCGCCGAATTCGGCAGCCAGCGCTTCGCGGGTCAGCGGGGTGTCTTCGATGGTGTCGTGCAGGATCGCGGCAATCAGCGCTTCCACGTCCAGGCCAAGCTCGGCCAGCACCTGCGCCACTGCCACCGGATGGGTGATGTACGGTTCGCCGGACTTGCGGGTCTGCCCGGCATGCGCGGAAGCCCCTACCTCCCAGGCACGACGCAGCAGCGGCAGCTGCTCGGGCGGCAGGTAATGGGCTGCACGTTCAAGCTGGAGGACATAGTCGGGTACGGCCGCGCCGGGGGACGTGGCGACCTTGGCAGAAGGGCCTGGGTTCATGGCTGGAAGACTATTCCAGCGACGGGATAACGGCAAATCATTGCCTCATGACCCAATGCAAACAGCCCGCACATGGCGGGCTGTCTGTGGCAACAACGAACGATCGCGTGCGATCAGTCGTCGTTCTTGGACATGTCTTCGTCGGCGACGACTTCGGCAGCGGCCCATTCCAGTGCTTCACGCTCGGCGCGCTCGCGTTCGGCCTTCTCGACTTCGTCGATCAGGGCGTTGTCGATCTTGCGGGCAGCAATTTCGCGCAGGGCGAGTACGGTCGGCTTGTCTTCGGATTCGCTGTTGTCCAGGGTGGCCTGGACGCCGTTGGCCAGCTGACGGGCGCGCTTGGACGCCATCATGACCAGCTCGAAACGGTTATCCACGACTTCCAGACAATCTTCTACGGTGATGCGGGCCATGCGGGCTCCCGGCAGCCGGTAAGGGCTGCTCAATCGAATGAGGGAAAGGGGACGGATTGTACCTGCCGGGACTGGACAAAATCAAGCCGACCGGTTACCCACCCCTTGTGAATCAGTCAGTTGCCGTTGCGTCCTGGGTCAACAGGGCCTGGATCAGGCCCGCGTGGCGGACCTTCTGGGCCTCCCGGCGCAGCCGGCTGGCGGTGAAGATGGCGCACAGTTCGTCCACGGCGGTCTCGAATACCTCGTTGACGATCACGTAGTCGAAATCGTTGAAGTGCAGCATTTCCTCACGGGCAGCGGCCAGGCGCTGGGCGATGACCGCCTCGCTGTCCTGCCCGCGCTTGCGCATGCGGTCCTGCAGGGCCTGCTTCGAGGGCGGCAGGATGAACACCGTGACCGTGCCCGGGACCAACTGGCGCACCTGCTGCGCCCCCTGCCAGTCGATCTCCAGCAGCACGTCCTGGCCGGCCGACAGCTGCGGCTCGACCGACTGGCGGGCGGTACCCTTCCAGTCGCCATGCACCCAGGCGTGTTCAAAGAAATCGCCCGCAGCGATCATCCGTTCGAACTCCGCGGCGCTGACGAAGTGATAGTGCTCGCCGTTCACCTCGCCCGGCCGCATGACGCGCGAGGTGAACGAGATCGACAGCGCGATCTGCGGGTCGCGCGCCAGGGTGGCGTTGACGATGCTGCTTTTGCCGGCCCCGGACGGGGCGGCCACGATGTACAGCGTGCCGCGGGCCGGCTCCGGGCTCTGGAGGGGCTGGCTGCTCATTCGATGTTCTGCACCTGTTCGCGGATCTGGTCGATCAGCACCTTCAGCTCGACGGCGGCGTTGGAGGTGCGGCTGTCCACCGACTTGGAGCCCAGCGTGTTGGCCTCGCGGTTGAACTCCTGCAGCAGGAAGTCCAGGCGGCGGCCGACCGGCTCGCGCTGCTTGAGCACGCGGCGGATTTCCACGATGTGGCTGCGCAGGCGGTCGAGCTCCTCGTCCACGTCCAGCTTCTGCAGCCACAGCACCAGTTCCTGCTCGGCGCGGCCGGGGTCGACCGGGTGCGGCAGGTCGGCCAGGCGCGCAGACAACTTGGTGCGCTGGCCTTCACGGATCAGCGGAATCAGGGTGGTGACCTCGGCGGCAATGCGCTCCACGCCATCGACGCGTTCCTGGATCGCCGTGGCCAGCTTGTCGCCCTCACGCTCGCGGGCGGCGACGAAGCCGTCCAGGCTTTCGTCCAGCAGGGCCAGCGCCTCGGCCTGCAGCGCAGCGGCGTCGACCGCCTCACCCTGCATCACGCCCGGCACCTGCAGCAGCTCGGTGAAGCTCACCTGCAGGCTGGGGAAACCCGGGGCCAGCCGGGACGCCAGCTCGCCGAGCTGGGCCAGCAGCACATCGTTGACCACCAGCGCACCGGTGACCTCCGGCGCGCGCAGGCGCATGACCAGATCGATCTTGCCGCGGCTGCAGCGGTTCGCGACACGTTCGCGCAGCTGCGGCTCCAGCGCACGCAGTTCCTCGGGCAGGCGTACGCCCACCTCCAGGAACCGGTGGTTGACCGAGCGCAGCTCACAGGCCAGCGTGCCCCAGGGTGTGGCGCGCTCGCCGCCGGCGTAGGCGGTCATGCTTCGAATCATGCGGGTTTCCGGTGCTCTCAAAGTGCAAATGGTACCCTAGCGCTTCCTTTGGAGCCTCCTCGCCTGCCGGTCCCCGGTCCGGGCGCGGTCCCGCATCCCTCGTCTTACCGGAAGCCATCCATGTCCGATCCCCGTCCCAGCGGCCGCCAGGCCGACCAGTTGCGCGAAGTGCGCATCGAACGCGCCTTCACCCGCCATGCCGAAGGCTCGGTGCTGGTCAGCTTCGGTGAAACCCGCGTGCTGTGCACCGCCAGCGTGGAAAACCGCGTGCCGGGCTTCCTGCGCGGCAAGGGCGAAGGCTGGGTCACGGCCGAATACGGCATGCTGCCGCGCTCCACCCACACCCGCAACGACCGCGAAGCGGCCCGTGGCAAGCAGGGTGGCCGCACGCTGGAAATCCAGCGTCTGATCGGCCGCACCCTGCGCGCCTGCGTGGATCGCGGCGCGCTGGGCGAACGCACCATCACCCTGGACTGCGACGTGCTGCAGGCCGATGGCGGCACCCGCACCGCCGCCATCACCGGTGCCTACGTGGCGCTGGTGGATGCGGTGAACTTCCTGCTCAAGCGCGGCGACATCAAGCGCAACCCGATCTTCGGCGCCGTCGCCGCGGTGTCGGTCGGCATCTATCGCGGCACCCCGGTGCTGGACCTGGATTACGCCGAAGACAGCGATTGCGACACCGACATGAACGTGGTGATGAACGACGGCGGCGGCTTCATCGAACTGCAGGGCACCGCCGAAGGCCACGCGTTCCGCCGCGAAGAGCTGGACGCGCTGCTGGCCCTGGCCGAAAAGGGCATCACCGACCTGTTCGCGGCCCAGCAGGCCGCGCTGGCGCAGCCGTGAACCGGCGCCTCGCCCTGGCCACCCTGGTGGTGGCCGATTACGACGAGGCGATCGCCTGGTACACGGGCAAGCTCGGCTTCCACCTGATCGATGACATCGACCAGGGCAGCAAGCGCTGGGTGGTGGTCGGCCCGGCCGATGGCAGCGCTGCCGCGCTGCTGCTGGCCCGCGCCAGCAACGAGGAACAACAGAGCCGGATCGGCAACCAGACCGGTGGCCGGGTCGGCTTCTTCCTCAACACCGACGATTTTTACCGCGACCATGCCGCCATGACTGCGCGCGGCGTGGAATTCCTTGAAGCCCCGCGCGAAGAGCCCTACGCCACCGTCGCGGTGTTCCGCGACCTGTACGGCAACACGTGGGACCTGCTGGAGCCCAAGCAATGAAACTGGTACTGGCCAGCGGCAACGCCGGCAAGCTGAAGGAACTGCAGGCCATGCTGGCCGGCCTGCCGCTGCAGATCGTGGCGCAGGCCGAGCTGGGCGTGAGCGATGTGCCCGAAACCGGCCTGACCTTCGTCGAGAACGCACTGATCAAGGCACGGCATGCCTGCGCGAGCACGGGCCTGCCGGCGCTGGCCGACGACTCGGGGCTGATCGTGGATGCGCTCGACGGCGCGCCCGGTCTGTACAGCGCGCGCTATGCAGGCAGCCCGACGAATGATGCGGCCAACAACGCCAAGCTGCTCGAGGCGATGCGCGATGTGCCGGCCGAGCGCCGCACTGCGCGCTTCTACGCGGTGATCGTGCTGCTGCGTCACGCCAATGATCCGCAGCCGCTGATCTGCGAAGGCAGCTGGGAAGGCGAGATCCTTGATGAACTGCGCGGCAGCCATGGCTTCGGCTACAACCCGCTGTTCCTGGACACGGTGCTGGGCCAGACCGCCGCTGAAATGGCGCCGGACGTGAAGAATGCGATGAGCCACCGCGGCAAGGCGCTGCAGGTGTTGAAGCAGAAGTTGTCGGCGTTGATTTGAATCGTTTGTTGACCATTTCCTGGGGGCCGGCCAACGGCCGGCGCTACCGATGAGCACGATGTCAGACCACCATTGCCACCCGGGCGAACGCTGCGACCACGACCACAGCGTGTCGCTGGTGCCGCCACCGCTGTCGCTCTACGTGCACCTGCCCTGGTGCGTGCGCAAGTGCCCGTACTGCGATTTCAATTCGCACCAGGCCAAGGGTGAACTGCCGTTCGAGGCCTACATCGATGCGCTGATCCGCGACCTGGACCAGGACCTGCCGCTGGTCTGGGGCCGGGTGGTCAACAGCGTGTTCTTCGGCGGCGGCACGCCCAGCCTGTTCCCGCCCGAGGCGATCGACCGTTTCCTGCAGGCGGCCTCGGCACGCCTGCGCTTCGCACCGAACCTGGAAGTGACCCTGGAAACCAATCCGGGCACGGCCGAACATGGTCGCTTCGACCGTTACCGCGCGTCCGGGGTAAACCGCATCAGCTTCGGCATCCAGACGTTCAACGATGAAGCGCTGCAGCGGTTGGGCCGCATCCACGACAGCGGCGAAGCCGAGCGGGCGGTGAAGCTGGCCCAGGACGCCGGCTACGACAACTTCAACATCGACCTGATGTACGCACTGCCACAGCAGACACTGGCCCAGGCCGAGCACGACCTGGAACGCGCGTTCGCGCTGCAGCCCACCCACCTCTCGCACTACCAGCTCACCCTGGAGCCGAACACGGTGTTCTTCGCGCGACCGCCGCAGGGCATTCCAGACGACGATTCGGCGTGGGACATGCAGGAACACTGCCAGCGCCTGCTGGCCGAGGCAGGCTACGCGCAGTACGAAGTGAGCGCCTATGCGCGGCCCGGGCGGCAAAGCCAGCACAACCTCAACTACTGGCGCTTCGGCGATTACCTGGGCATCGGCGCCGGCGCCCACGGCAAGATCAGTTCCGGTGCCGGACAGCAGGTGCTGCGCCGCTGGAAGCACAAGCACCCGCAGACGTTCATGGACACGGCCGGCACGGCCGCTTCGATCGGCGGCGATGAGGTGATTGGTGCCGACCGCCTGCCCTTCGAGTACATGCTCAACCTGCTGCGCCTGCATGAAGGCTTCCGGTTCAAGGATTTCGAGTCGCGCACCGGGTTGGACCGGGCACGGATCGCCGCGCCGCTGCAGGTCGCCCTCGCCAATGGCTGGATGACGGTGCGGGGCGACCACGTCCAGCCGACCGAGCTGGGCCGGCGCTTCACCAATGATGTGGTGGAATTGTTCCTGGGCTGAGGGTGTCGGGAGATCCCTTCTGGCGGGGGCCTTGGGAAAACGTTAGATTCTGTGCTCTCAGGGGAGCCGGAACCTAACAACGGATGTCTGCGTCCGCACCTTCATCGCCACCCGATCCGACCCGGTTCGCCAGCGTCAATGCACCCCCGCGCGTGCGCCGCCTGCTGGCCGCGCTGCACGCCCTGGCCGTGCAGACCCTGAGCACCCCGCTCAAGCTGACCATCGTGGAGCTCGAGCGCGAACTGTTCGGCGACGCCGAGCGCGCGCGCAACAGCCAGATCCAGGCCGATATCTACGCCCAGGCCCGGCGCCTGCACGATATCAACGCGCAGTTCGCGTCCCGCTTCCTGGACGCGCTGGCCACGACCCTGGCCAACCTGCGCGAACCGCGGATGCGGCACGCCTCCACCTCCAGCGCGCCGGTGTCGGCCACTACGCTGACCCTGGTCACCGACACCGATATCGACCGCGACATCGTGCTCGCCGACATCACCCGGCGCGAAGCGCAGCGCTCGGCCAGTGCGCTGCAGCTGCTGGGGCAACGCTTTGGCGTGCTGGCCGCCGGCCCGGCGTTCGACGTGGAGGACCTGCCATTCGGTCCCTACGCGCTGTGCCGGATCACCCGTGAGCTGGGCGAAGCGTTCGAGCTTGGCCTGGAAACCCAGCTGGCGCTGTACCGCGTGTTCGACCGCCAGCTGCTGGAACGGCTGGGCGAACTGCTGGAACGCGCCAACGTCCTGCTTACCCATGAAGGCGTGCTGCCCGGGCTGGTCTATATGCCGTACCTGGCACGCTCGGCCACCACCCGCCGCATCGTTACCGGCCCCCAACGCGGCCCGGGCACTGCGCCCGCGCGCGAACCCGGCGCGGTCGGACGTCCGCTCACCGGCTGGAGCGGCTCGCCCAGCACCGGCAGCTGGGCGGCGATGACCAGCGAAGCGATCGGGCAGATGGCGCCGCAAGCGGCGGCGGACGGCCCCGCCCCGGCGGCGCCGCCAGTGCCGGCGGAAGGCGTCCCGGACGACATGAACGCCCCGGCGCTGTCGGCCCTGCATCACCTGCTCGACGCCGCCCGCAACACCCAGGGCGCCGCCGGTCTCGGCCACGGCGGCCCTGTCGCCGCCGCAGGCACTTCGGTGGCAGGCGGCGACCGTGCGCCGGGCACCGCGCCGGATCAACCAGGTGCCGCCCCAAGCCCGGCTGCGACGGGCACACAGACCCCGGGCGCGTCGTCGTCCCAAACCGATCCTTCCGTGGACGGTGAGCGCCCGCCACCCGTGGCGATCTCCAGCGGCAACCTGCACGCCACCCTGGCCAAGCTGCAGGCGCAGTCGGCCGGCGTGCGCCGGACCATGGCCGACCTGCACAACGCGCTGCTGGCGCAGGTGCGCGCCGATCACGGGCCGCAGGCCTCGCTGACCGTCAAGGACACCGATACCTTCGACCTGCTGGACATGCTGTACGGGCAGATCCACCGCGAAGTCCGCCCCGACGCGGCCGCCGTGGACCTGCTCACCCGCCTGCAGGTGCCGGTGGCACGCGCGGCCCTGACCGACCCGGCATTCTTCGTCCGCGACCAGCATCCGGCACGCGAGCTGCTCAATGCGGTGGCCGAAGCCGGGGCCAACTGGCTGGGCGAGGACGATGTCGACCCGCAGCTCGTACAGAAGCTGGACCGCGCCGTTGACAAGGTGGTGACCGACTATGCAGGCGACGCGGCGGTCTTTGAAGCAGCCAACGACGAAATCCAGCAGCACTTCCGGGCCCTGGCGCACAAGGCCGAGCTGGCCGAGCGCCGCCATGTGGAAGCGGCGCGCGGCAAGGAACGGCTGGAATCGGCCAAGCAGCAGGCCGGCGCCAGTATCGAACAGCTGTGCGCGCAGGCCGCCCCACCGCGGTTCGTACAGTCGCTGCTGAAGCAGGCCTGGTCGGACGTGCTGACCTTGACCCTGCTGCGCAACGGCGAGGGCTCCGAACAATGGCAGGCGCGCGAACAGGAAACCGCCCGCATCGCCGAGGTCACCTGCCAGCCGCCCGGCAGCGCCGACAGCGATACCCAGCTCGGCCAGCAGGTCGAAGCGGCACTGCTGCAGATCGGTTACCACCAGGATGAAGCGGCGGCGATCGCGCGGCGGCTGTCCACCCCGGGCGGCGAAGACGACAGCAGCTCACGCACTGAACTGACCGCCCGCATCCGCGCGCGCACCCGGCTGGGAGAGCCGGCCGAAGGAAACGAAGCGCGGCGCGAGGCGCCGCTGGCACGCAGCCCCGCCGAGGAAGACTGGTACCGCCAGCTGCGCACCCTGCCGTTCGGCACCTGGTTCGAATTCACCACCAACCAGCAGGGTGACCTGCGCCGCCAGCGGCTGTCCTGGTACAGCCTGATCACCGACAACGCGCTGTTCGTCAATCCGCGCGGACAGAAGGTGGCCGAGCATTCACTCGACGGCCTTGCCCGGCTGATGGCGCATGGCCAGGCGCGCCTGGTCAGCGAGGGCAAGAGCCGCCTGATCGACCGCGCCTGGCAGGCCACCCTGCGCACCCTGCGCTCGCTGGCCGGCCCCCCGGAGACTGCGGAGACTGCCGAATGAACGACGACACCCGCCGTGCCCCCCGCCGCGAGGTGGCCGATCAGGTGCCGGTCACCGACATGATGACCGAGGCCGTGATCGGCCGGCTGGGCAATGTGTCCGAGACCGGCATGCTGATGATCTGCTCGGTACCGATGACGCCCGACGCGCTCCATCAGTTCCGCTTTGCCATCCAGGGCACCCACGGCCAGCCCGTGCAGGTGGACGTGGGCGCGCACCTGCTGTGGAACGAAAAGAGCAATGCCCCCGGCCAATCCTGGGCCGGCTTCCGCTTCCTGACCCTGAGCGGCGAGCACCGCGAACAGCTGCGCGCCTGGATCGCCGAGGAATCTTCGGCGGTGTGAGTGCCGGTTCCGGCACAGCGCGCGCGGGCTGATTGCGGCAGAATCAGGGACTGCATTCCGCACTGCCCTGTGAGCCTCCGCGATGAACCAGCCCGACCTCGGCGCCCTGTATTCCCATCATGTCCGCGTGCTGTGCCAACGCGCCGACGAAGCGCTGGCGCGCGGCGGCTTCGACCACCTGGTGATTCCCAGCGGCACCCTGCATTACCAGGCCTTCGACGATCGCGACTATCCCTATGCGGTGAACCCGAACTTCAAGGCCTGGTTGCCACTGACCAAGGTGCCCAACAGCTGGCTGGTCTACACCCCGGGCCAGCGCCCGAAGGTGATTTTCCACCAGCCGTTCGATTACTGGCACGTGGTGCCCGATGCGCCCAACGGCTGGTGGGTGGAACACTTCGACATCGAGATCATCCGCACCCCCGACCAGGCGCTGGCGCTGCTGCCGCGCGACGCGGCGCGCTGCGCGGTCCTGGGCGAGCCGCAGAGCGCGCTGGGCGCGTTCACCCCGAACAATCCCGAGCCGGTCATCCACTACCTGGACTGGCACCGCGCCAGCAAGACCCCGTATGAAATCGCGCTGATGCGCCAGGCCCAGCAGCTGGGCGTGCGCGGCCACCGCGCCGCCGAGGCGGCGTTCCGCGCCGGTGCCAGCGAGTTCGAGATCCACATGGCCTACTGCCGCGCGGTCGGCCAGGATGCCAACGAGCTTCCCTACGGCAACATCATTGGCCTGAACGAACACGCCGCCGTGCTGCATTACACCGACCTGGGCCGCAGCGCACCGCAGCCGCTGCGCAGCTTCCTGATCGACGCCGGTGCCAGCGCCTTCGGCTATGCCAGCGATATCACCCGCACCTACGCGGCCGCCGGCCATGATGAGTTCCAGGCGATGATCGACGCAGTCGACGCTGCCCAGCAGAAGATGGGCGTCGGCGTACGCGCGGGCGTGGACTACAAGCAGCTGCACATCGATGCGCATCTGTCGCTGATGGGCATCCTGAAGGATTTCGGGGTGCTGAAGGTTTCGCCGGAAGCGGCGCTGGCCACCGGCGTCAGCGCGGCCTTCTTCCCGCACGGCCTGGGCCACCTGATCGGCCTGCAGGTCCACGACGTGGCCGGCTTCGCCGCCAGCGACCGTGGCGGCCGCGTCGAGCGCCCGCAGGGCCATCCGTACCTGCGCCTGACCCGCGTGCTGGAACCGGGCATGGTGGTGACCATCGAACCGGGCGTGTACTTCATCGACATGCTGCTGGACGAAGTGAAGCAGCGTGGCCACGGCGACAGCATCGACTGGGCTCGCGTGGACTTCTTCCGGCCTTACGGTGGCATCCGCATCGAAGACGAAGTGCTGTGCACCGAGGGCGATGCGGACAACCTGACCCGCCCGGAATTCGCCAAGGCGTAACGTCGGTCGATGCTTTCCCATGCTGCCGGGCTTTGCCCGGCAGCTTCATGCATTCTTGCGAACAGCCGGTGGTCATCGCATGGCCTGAGCTGGGCCGGCGGGTGCGGGGGTACGGGGGGCGCCGTGAATACGTCCGTGTAGGCTCTTGCGAAACATCCATGTTTCGCAAAGCCCCCGTACCCCCGCCCCCGCCGACCCTCCACGGTGTGCTGGTGGCCACGGAAGATCAACGGCGGCGCCGTGCGATTCCATGCGTTACCGGACGGTGATGCGTTCCGTGCGTTCGTTCGGGAACCGAACCTACCTGCAGCACCGCGTAGAGCCACGCCCTGCGTGGCTGCTCTTTGCATCCGCACGCGATCAACCATCGGGGGAGGCCGGCGGGCAGCCCCTGTAGGGACTGTCAAAAACATGGATGTTTTTGACAAGCCTACAAGGATGTATTTACGGCGTGTCCCGTAAGGGGCTGCCCGTCGGCCTCCCCAGCACGTAGCAACTGAAACGCCGCTCTTCGCCTTGGACTCGAATCAGCCAGCAGCGTTCATTTCCTGCTCGATCTCATCAGCACTTCGCGCCAAACCAGCCGTCAACACGTGATGCCCGCTGTCGGTGATCACCACGTCATCCTCGGTACGAATGCCGATCCCACGCCAGCGCGCTTCCACGCTGTGGTCGTCGGCACTGATGTACAGGCCCGGTTCGATGGTGAACACCATGCCCGGTTCCAGCAGCCGCGAATCGCCCGCCAGCCGGTAATCGCCCACATCGTGCACGTCCAGGCCCAGCCAATGGCCGGTCTTGTGCCGGTAGAAACGCTGGTAGTGGCCGTCGGTGATGTTCTCTTCCAGCGTGCCGGTGAGCAGGCCCAACCGCAGCAACCCTTCGGTAAGCGTCTGCACCGCCGCCAGATGGCCGGCCTCGTACGGCACGCCCGGCTTGGCCTGCGCCAGCGCCGCCGCCTGCGCCGCACCGACCAGATCGTGCAGCGCGCGCTGCTCGGCCGTGAAGCGGCCATTTACCGGGAACGTACGGGTGATGTCACTGGCGTAGCCGCGGTACTCCGCGCCGGCATCGATCAGCACCAGCTCGCCATCGCGGCTGCGCGCGTTGTTGGCGCGGTAGTGCAGGATGCAGCCGTTCGCACCCGTGCCGACGATGCTGCCGTATGCCGCCCACGCATCGTTGGCGCGGAACTCGCGCTCCAGATCCGCCTGCAGTTCGTACTCGTGGATACCCGGCCGCGCCGCACGCATCGCGGCCCGGTGCGCCTGCACCGTGATGTCGGCAGCGCGCTGCATCAGTGCGATCTCCGCACCGGACTTGAACAGCCGCTGCTCATGCAGCAGGTGGCCCAGTTCCAGGAACTCATGCGGCGGCTGCGCACCATGTCGCACCTGCGAACGTACCCGGTTCACCCAGCCGATCAGCTTCAGGTCGAACTCGGCATCGCGGCCGAAGTGGTAGTACACCCGCGAACGCCCTTCCAGCAGCCCCGGCAGGATGTCGTCCAGATCGTCGATCGGGTACGCATCATCCATGCCGTACTGCGCCACTGCACCTTCCTGGCCGGCGCGTGCGCCGTCCCAGGCTTCGCGGTCGGCGTCGCGCTCGCGGCAGAACAGGATCACCTCGCCGTGGCGGCGGCCGGGAATCAGCACCAGCACCGCGTCCGGCTCCGGGAAGCCACTCAGGTACCAGAAGTCCGAATCCTGCCGGAACGGATAATGCGTATCCAGGCTGCGTACCCGCTCCGACGCGGCCGGCAGCACCAGGATGGCGTCATCGCCGGCCATTTCCATCAACGCCTGGCGGCGCCCCGCGTATTCGGCCGCGCTGATGCCGGTCAACTCGCGGATGCCCATCTCAGTTCAGGCTTTGCCGGTGGCGCGCGGCCATCACGCAGTCGCCGTGCAGGATCAGCACCGCCACGCGGATGAATTCTTCGATCTCGGCAAGTGCATCCTCGTCGTCATCGTTGCCGCTCTCAAAATCCTCGCTGGAGGCCTGGGCCAGCTTGGCCAGGTCGTTGAGCGCTTCCTCGCCTTCTTCAGACAGCGTGGGACGCTGCTGGCCCGCACCCAAGCCGAAGCCACCCAGGAACGCGCGCGCCCAGGTGAACAGCGCATCGGCCTGCACGGCGGTGTCCTCGGCATCGCTGAGCAGCAGTTCGAAGGCGAAATCGCGGTCCTCCAGCTGCGCCACGCTGGCGCCCAGCAGTTGGTCCAGCGCACCGCCTTCGGCCGGGGTAGGCAGGTTGTCATCGGCCAGCACGAACGCCGGCCAGCGCCGATCCGGCGCTCCACCGGCCGACAGCCAGCCGCACAGGCCACCGTGGAGCTCGGCGGCAGTAGCGCCCAGGCCCGCCGCCTGGCTGGCCTGGTTAACGTCGTTGACACTCGGAAGTTCGGTCATCTTGGGGCTCGATCAGGTGGGTCGGCGGCGCAGCCGGCAACCCTGGGGTTGGCAGCGCCACAGTGTATCAATCCGTCCCCCTTCATTATTCGCTTGACCGCCTCCACCCCCCTTGCCTATCGTGCCGGACATGGAACCCGCCGATGCCATCGCCCAATTGCAGGCCTTTGCCGCCCGGGTGGAGGCATTGCTGGAACGCAACCAGCGGCTTGCCGAGGAAAACCGCAGCCTGCGCCACCAGCAGGAACAGCTGGTCAACGAGCGCTCGCAACTGCTGGCCAAGAACGAGCAGGCCCGCTCGCGGGTGGAGGCGATGATCACCCGGCTCAAATCCCTGGAGCAGCACACATGAGCCAGACCGAACCGGTCAGTGTCCGCATCCTGGATCGCGAATACACGGTAGGCGTGGGCGCCGACGAGCGCGAAAGCCTCACCGCTGCGGCACGCCTGCTGGATGCCAAGATGCGCGAGATCCGTGGCAGCAACCGCATGGCCGCCGTCGACCGGGTGGCAGTGCTGGCCGCGTTGAACCTGGCCCACGAACTGCAGCAGCTGCGCGACGACCACGCCCGCCAGGCGGTGGCCCTGCAGCAGACGCTGGCCGATCTGAACAGGCGATTGGATCGGGCGATCGACGGTTGAGGGCTTCGGCGGCCCCACAGCGTTCCTTCATTGTTCTGAATTGGCAGGTAATCGGGCCGACGAACGGGGTATCCGATCCGGTGCGGTTGGCTATAATGGCCACGCGTTCTCTGCTGTGAACGACGGCGTGTGCAAACATTCGCCTTGTCCCTTAATTACGACCACGGGTGCGCGACGGCGCCGGGAGTGCAGGTCCGCCTTGTAGCGGGAAGCCCGAAGGAGCCCCAGCGTACCCACTTGAACCCCGGGTTCAAGGTCGTTTCGCACGCATCGTCACCGCGGAGAATGCAGTATTCCGGCAAGAGCGGCGTTCCACTGGAACGTCGCTCTTGTTTTATCCGGCCCCAACGGACCCAGGCATGACCGACCCGCGCTCCGCACTGCGCCAGCAGCTGCGCCAACGCCGCCGAGACATTCCCGCCGCGCAGCGCCTGGCCGCCGCCGAACAGCTCGCCGATGCCCTGCTTGCACTGCCATTTGCGCCAATCCACGGCCACGTTGCCGGCTATTGGGCACTGGATGGCGAAATCGCGTTGCACCGCTGGCAGATGCGCCTGCCCGACACCGCCACCTACTGCCTGCCCGTGCTGGCCGGCGATACGCTGCGCTTTGCGCCGTGGCGCCCGGGCCAGCCGCTGACCAGCAACCGCTTCGGCATTCCCGAACCCGATGTTGCCGTGGACGACACCCTGGCACCGGAACAGATGGCACTGGTGGTGGCCCCGCTGGTGGGTTTCGACGCGCAGTGCCGGCGGCTGGGCATGGGGGGCGGCTGGTATGATCGCAGCTTCGCATTCCGTAATCAGCGCCCGGCCCCGCCGTGGCTGGCCGGCGTCGGTTTTTCGGTGCAGCAGGTCGATGTTCTTCCGGTGCAGCCGTGGGACGTCGCCGTGGATGCGATCTGCACCGACACCACCACGTACCTTCCCCGATAGAACGACGCATGACCGCACGCAAGCGCTACTGGCTGATGAAGTCCGAACCGGACGCCTTTTCCATCGATGACCTCAAGCGCGTGGGCCAGGAACCCTGGAACGGCGTGCGCAACTACCAGGCGCGCAACTTCATGCGCGACGGCATGAAGGTCGGCGACGGCGTGCTGTTCTATCACTCCAACACCAAGGTGCCGGGCATCGTCGGCGTGGCCACGGTCGCCAGCGAGGCGTACCCGGACGAGACCCAGTTCAATCCGAAGTCCGATTACTACGATCCCAAGGCCACCCGCGAAACACCGCGCTGGTTGCTGGTGGATGTGGCCTTCGAGCGCAAGTTGCGCGACACCATTTCGCTGGACGAGATCAAGCTGCACGCCGACGCGCTGGGCGAAGGGTTTCCCCTGATCGCGCGCGGCAACCGGTTGTCGATCCTGCCGGTGACCGCCGCGCAGTGGAAGCTGCTGCTGTCGCTGGAAAAGCACTGACCCTTTCTTTCACGAGTTTCCCGCCATGTCCGAAGCCAAACGCCTTGCCGCAGAAAAAGCCCTGGAGTACGTCGAAGACGGCATGATCGTCGGGGTCGGCACCGGTTCCACCGTTGCCTGGTTCATCGACGGCCTGGCCCGTATCCAGCACCGCATCAAGGGCACCGTGTCCAGCTCCGAGCAGAGCACCGCGCGCCTGAAGCAGCATGGCATCGAGGTGCTCGAACTCAATCACACCGGCGCGCTGTCGCTGTACGTGGACGGGGCCGACGAGTGCGACGGCAACAAGTGCCTGATCAAGGGCGGCGGCGCGGCGCTGACGCGCGAGAAGATCATCGCCGAGGCCAGCGAGCGCTTCGTGTGCATCATCGACCCGAGCAAGCAGGTGCCGGTACTGGGCAGGTTTCCGCTGCCGGTGGAAGTGATCCCGATGGCGCGCAGCCTGATCGCCCGCCGCATCATGGACATGACCGGTGGCCAGCCGGCCTGGCGCGAAGGCGTGGTCACCGACAACGGCAACCAGATCCTGGACATCCACCACCTGCAGATCACCGACCCGGTCGCGCTGGAGCGCGAGCTCAACCAGCTGCCCGGCGTGGTCGCCGTGGGCCTGTTCGCGCGCCGCCCGGCCGATGTGGTGATTGTTGGCGGTGAACCGCCGATGGTGTTCTGATACCCCCGCCGGCACGTCCGTGCCGGCTCTCCTGCGAGGTTTGCCCATGCCCTTGATGCGTCTGCTGCTGCCCCTGCTGTTGCTGCTCACCCTGTCCGGCTGCGCCAGCACCGGTACCCGCCATTGGGTGGAACTGGGTGGCGCCCGCTACCAGGTGGAGCTGGCCAACAATGATGAAAGCCGCGCGCGCGGCCTGATGTTCCGCGACGAGATGGCCGCCGACCACGGCATGCTGTTCGTGCACGACCGCCAGGAACCGCTGGCCTACTGGATGAAGAACACCAAGATCGCGCTGGACATCCTGTATTTCGACGACCAGCGCCGCCTGGTCAGCCAGCAGCGCGACGTGCCGCCATGTTCGGCCGGCGATCGTTGCCCGCCCTACCCCAGCAGCGGCCCGGCCCGTTACGTGCTGGAACTCAATGCCGGTCAGGCCGAGAAACTGGGCCTGCAGGATGGCGCGGTGATCACCTTCGGCCCAGGCATCGCCGACAAACCTTGAGCCCAGCCACCAGGCACACCCCGCCAGCCCCGTCAGGGCGCTGGCGGACGCTTTCAGCGCCCGGAATGTTTTCACGCCGCCCCGCTTGAATCGGGTCGCGTTTGTCGCCAGTCTGTAGGCATGCAGGCGACCATGACATTGCCGGCGTGGGACTCCCTGGCCGAACTGGACGACGAGGCGCTGCCGCTGTTGCCCACTGCCCTGCTGATCGCCCGCGACGAGTACCCCGACCTGGACCCGCAGGTTTACGAGGCGCTGGTGCAGAGCCATGCCGACCACCTGCGGACCGAGGTGGACACCATCGAACACTGGCCGCTCAAGATAGCCGCAGTCAATCGCCACCTGTTCGATGAACTCGGCTATGGCGGCGACCATGGCGAGTACTACGACCCGCGCAACAGCTACCTCAACCAGGTGTTCGAACGCCGGCTGGGGAACCCGATCTCATTGGCCATGGTGCAGATGGAAGTGGCGCGGCGGCTGGGCATTCCGCTGGATGGGGTGTCCTTCCCCGGGCACTTCCTGGTACGGCTGCCGGTCGATGATGGAATGCTGGTGATGGACCCGTTCAATGGCGGCCGGCCGCTGGACGTGGAGGAGCTGCGTGAACGCGCGCGCTCGCACCTGGGCGGCGAAGTGCCCGACGACAACGTGCTGGCGCAGATCCTGGATGCGGCCCCGGCACGGGCGATCCTGATGCGGATGCTGCGCAACCTGCATGGCGTGTACGTGGAGCGCAGCGAGTGGGACCGCGCCGCGCGCAGTGCCGACCGCCTGCTGAAGCTGGCCCCCGAACAGGACGATGCCCTGCGTGATCGCGGGCTGGCCTACCTGCAGCTGGATTACCAGGCAGGGGCGCGCCAGGACCTGGCGCTGTATCTGCAGCGCAACGGCCAGGCCAATGATGCGCAGTGGGTGCGCGAGAAGCTGGTGGAAATGGGCGGCCGCGTGCCGAGGTTGCATTGAAAGCAAGCCGGGCAGAGCCCGGCTCTACAAGCATGCATCGCCGGACCCGACGTAGCGCCGGGCTCTGCCCGGCTGCCTGCAATCAATCGACCTCGACCATTTCGAAATCGTCCTTGGTCACGCCGCAGTCCGGGCACGTCCAGGTATCGGGCACGTCTTCCCAGGCGGTGCCCGGGGCGATGCCCTCTTCGGGAAGTCCGTCTTCTTCGCGGTAGATGAAGCCGCAGACAACGCACATCCAGGTGCGGAAAGTGGGAGCGGTGGCGTCGGTCATCGGATAATCAGGCGTGGGACAGTACGGTCATAGGCCATTGTCCCACTCCCGCCGCCCTACCGGTAGCCATCGATGACCGCCCCAACTTCCCCGGCCGCGCCCGCGCGCGGCGTGTACCTGATCACCCCCGACGAAGCCGATACCGCCCGCCTGCTGGCCCGCGTGGCGCCGCTGCTGGCCGCCGGCCCGACCTGGCTGCAGTACCGCAACAAGACCGCCAGCGACGCGCTGCGACGCGAGCAGGCGGCAGCCCTGCAGGGCCTGTGCGCGGGCCATGGCGTGCCACTGATCATCAACGATGACCCGCACCTGGCCCGCGACGTGGGCGCTGCGGGCGTGCACCTGGGTGGTACCGACGGCGACATCGGCACGGCGCGTGCCCTGCTCGGCCCGGACGCCATCATCGGCGCCTCCTGCTACGACCAGCTGGCCAACGCCGAACAGGCCGTAGCCACCGGGGCCAGCTACGTGGCCTTTGGTGCCTTCTTCCCGACCACCACCAAGGTCACCAGCAGCCGCGCCCAACCGGCGTTGCTGCGGCAAAGCGCCGCACTCGGGGTGCCGCGGGTGGCGATCGGGGGGCTGACGCCGGACAATGTGGGCCCGATCATTGCCGCCGGTGCCGATCTGGTGGCCGTGGTCAGCAGCGTGTTCGCCGCCGCCGACCCGGTGGCCACCCTGCACGCCTACCTTGCTTGTTTCCAGGACCCTTCCGCATGAAGCACGACCAGTCCCACGCCCTGTTCACCCGCGCCCAGGCCCTGCTGCCGGGCGGCGTCAATTCGCCGGTGCGCGCGTTCAAGTCGGTGGGCGGCGAACCGTTCTTCGTCGAGCGCGCCGACGGCCCCTACCTGTACGACGTCGACGGCAACCGCTACATCGACTACGTGGGCTCCTGGGGCCCGATGATCGTCGGCCACAACCACAGCGCCGTGCGCCAGGCGGTCAAGCACGCGATCAACAATGGCCTGTCGTTCGGCGCGCCGTGCGCGGCCGAAGTCACCATGGCTGAAACCCTGACCCGACTGGTGCCGTCGTGCGAGATGGTACGCATGGTCAATTCGGGTACCGAAGCCACGCTGTCGGCGATCCGGCTGGCGCGCGGCGCCACCGGCCGCAACCGTATCGTGAAGTTCGAAGGCTGCTACCACGGCCACGGCGACTCGTTCCTGGTCAAGGCCGGCAGCGGCATGCTGACCCTGGGCGTGCCCACTTCGCCGGGCGTGCCGACGGGCCTGAGCGAACTCACCCTGACCCTGCCCTACAACGATTTCGAGGCCGCCACCGCCTTGTTCGCCGAACAGGGCGCGGACATCGCCGGTCTGATCATCGAACCGGTGGTGGGCAACGCCAACTGCATTCCGCCGCGCGCAGGTTACCTGCAGCACCTGCGCGCGCTGTGCACGCAGTACGGCACGGTGCTGATCTTCGATGAAGTGATGACCGGTTTCCGCGTGGCCCTGGGCGGCGCGCAGGCGCATTACGGGATCACCCCGGACCTGACCACCTTCGGCAAGATCATCGGCGGCGGCATGCCGGTGGGTGCCTATGGCGGGCGCCGCGAGCTGATGTCGCAGATCGCCCCGGCCGGCCCGATCTACCAGGCCGGCACGCTGAGCGGCAACCCGGTGGCAATGGCCGCCGGCCTGGCGATGCTGGAACTGGTACAGGAACCGGGCTTCCACGAGCGCCTGTCGGCGGCCAGCGCGCGCCTGTGCGCCGGGCTGGAAGCGGCTGCGGCCGAGGCGGGCGTGGCAGTGACCACCAACCAGGTGGGCGCGATGTTCGGGTTGTTCTTCACCGACCAGAAGGTGGAGACCTACGCCCAGGCCACCGCCTGCGACACGGCGGCGTTCAACCGCTTCTTCCACGCGATGCTGGAACGCGGCGTATTCCTGGCGCCGTCAGCGTACGAAGCCGGGTTCCTGTCGAGCGCGCACGATGACAGCATCATCGACGCGACGATTGACGCCGCGCGCGAAGCGTTCAAGGTGGTTGCGGCTGGGTGATGCGGCTTCGGTGGGCGTAAACGCCGGTTGGCGAATCGCCGCCGGTGATGGATTGGCTTCGGACGTACGGTGGTCCATGCCTCGGTAGCGCCGGCCGTTGGCCGGCCCGCATGAACCCATCATCGCGCGGACGGACGTGGCCCTCAGCCGAACACCAGTTTCCCTTTCATCATCGCGAAATGCCCGGGGAACGAGCAGAAGAACGTGTAGTCGCCGCCCTTGCGCAGGGCGGCGGTGGAAAACGTCACGCTGGTGCGCTGCCCACCACCGATCACCGCCGTATGCGCCAGCACTCGGGGATCTTTCTTCGGCAGGTAACTGTCAGCCAGCGTCATCCGCATCCCCGCCATCGCCACCGGCGGGTAATCGGCCGTCTTCGTCAGCACCCAGTTGTGCCCCATCGCCGTGGCCGCCAGCTTGCCGGTGTGGCGCAGGGTCAGCGTCACCTGGCTGCAATCGGCCGCGACCTTGATCTCCCTGGTGCTGAAGCTCATCTGGTCGGTGCTGTCCAGGTTGACCGCGCACACGCGCGCCTGCGCGGCAGGCGCCAGGGCCAGGCCAGCCAGCATCACGGGGACAAACACTCTCACGGCACTCTCCATCCTTCAGTCACTGCAATTCTAGGCAGCCGGACTCTGGATGAGGTGCGACGGGATGTCGCAGCGACGCCCGGGAGTGCGGTAACGTCGGTTGTCGCTTCGCACACGAGTGGAACCATGCCGGCCGCCCTGGACTGCCTGCTGCTGGATTTCGATGGCGTACTGGTCAACTACGCAAGGCACCTGCGCGTGCGCCATCTGGCCGACACCTGCGCGCGCACGCCCGCACAGGTGCACGCGGCATTGTTCGACAGCGGACTGGAACGGCAGTTCGACCTGGGTCTGGACAGCGCCAGCTACCTGCAGCAATTGGGCGATGCGCTCGGCGTGTCGATCAGCATCGCGCAATGGCAGGATGCCCGCATTGCCGCCTCACCACCGCAGACCGGCGTGATCGAGCGCGTGCAACGCATCGCGCAGAAGCTGCCGATCGCCATCCTCACCAACAACGGCGCACTGATGGCGCAGACCATCCCGCGCATCCTGCCCAGCCTGGTGCCCATGCTTGGAGGGCGCATCCTGTGCAGCGGCGAACTGGGTGGCCGCAAACCCGACCCGGCCGTGTTCCTGCGGGCGGTGGAACGACTCGACGCGCGCCCCACCCGCACCCTGTTCGTCGACGACCTGTTCGTCAACGTACGCGGCGCCCGCCAGGCGGGCCTGCACGCCGACACCGCAAGCGACAGCCGCAGCTTCGGCAAGCTCATGCACCGCTACGGCATCAACGCCTGATGCCGGGCAGTGCCCGGCGCGCTGCTGCGTAACCTCAACGCGACGCGATGAACGACTGCACCGCGGCCCGCAGCCGCTTCAAACCCTCGGCAATCTCTTCATCGGTAATGTTCAACGCCGGCACGAACCGCAACACATCCGGCCCGGCCTGCAACGTCAGCAACCCGTGTTCGGCAGCATGGTCGAGAATCGCCCCCGCCTGCCCGGCGAAATCCTTGTCCAGCACCGCGCCCAGCATCAGCCCGCGACCGCGCACCTGGCTGAACACCTTGAACTCGTCGTTGATCCTGCCCAGCCCATCGCGCAGCGCCTGCGACTGGCGGCTCACATTACGCGCGATCTCCGCCGAAGACAGCTTGCGCAGCGCCACGCGCGCCACCGCTGCCGCCAGCGGGTTGCCGCCGAAGGTGGTGCCGTGCGCGCCGAACTGCATGGTCTCGGCCACCTTGGGCCCGGCCAGCATCGCGCCGATCGGGAAACCGCCACCCAGCGCCTTGGCCAGGGTCACGATGTCCGGCTTGACCTCATCCTGCCAGTGCGCGAACAGCGTGCCGGTACGCCCCATGCCGACCTGGATCTCATCGAGCACCATCAGCGCGTTGTGCTGGTCGCACAGTTCACGGATGCGCTTCATGAAGCCCGACCTGGCCGGCATCACCCCGCCCTCGCCCTGGATCGGCTCCAGCATCACCGCCGCCACATCACCGGCGGCCATCGCCGTTTCCAGCTGCACCTCATCGTTGAAGTCCACGTAGCGGAAGCCACCGGGCAGCGGCTCGTAGCCTTCCTGGTACTTCGGCTGCGCGGTGGCGGTCACGGCGGCCAGGGTGCGGCCATGGAAACTGCCGCGGAAGGTGACGATCACCCGCTGATGGGCCGGGCGGCCCTGCGAAGCGGCCCACTTGCGCACCAGCTTGATCGCCACTTCGTTGGCTTCGGCGCCGGAATTGCACAGGAACACACGCTCGGCGAAGCGCGAAGCGGTGACCAGCTCTTCGGCCAGGCGCAGCGGCGGTTCGCTGTAGAACACGTTGCTGGTGTGCCACAGCTTGCCGGCCTGCTCGATCAGCGCGGCCTTCAGGTCCGGATCGTTGTGGCCCAGGCCGCACACGGCGATGCCGGCGGCCAGGTCGATGAACTCACGGCCCTGGTTGTCCCAGACGCGGGCGCCCTGGCCACGTTCAAGCACCACCTGGCGCGGCTTGTACACCGGCAGGTAGTAATGCGACAGGGACAGGAGCGGGTCGGGGGCAGCGGCGGTCATGGCGGTCAGGGGTCCTGGAAAGGCTCCATTCTCCCCTTCCACCGCCTGGGGCACAATGCGGCCCATGCACCCCTTCCGCGCCCCCCAGCTCAATCCCGCCACCGAATCCGGCTGGCGCCGGACCTGGTTCGACATCATCTACCGCCACGATACCCGGCCCTCGCGCAACTTCGACCTGCTGCTGGTGTACGCCATCATCGCCAGCGTGCTGGTGGTGATGTTCGACAGCGTGCAGCGCTTCCACATCGAGCACGCCAGCTGGCTGTACGTGGTCGAGTGGGGTTTCACCCTCCTGTTCACCGCCGAGTATCTGCTGCGGCTGGTGGTGGTCAAGCGGCCGCTGCGCTATGCCTTCAGCATCTGGGGCATCATCGACCTGGCCTCGATCCTGCCCACCTATCTGTCGCTGTTCATCCCCGGCGCGCAGAGCCTGCTGGTGGTACGCGCGCTGCGCATCCTGCGCGTGTTCCGCATCCTCAAGCTGACCCGCTACATCGAAGAAAGCGGCGTGTTGATGGAATCGTTGTGGCGCAGCCGGCGCAAGATCCTGCTGTTTCTGTTCACCGTGGTCACCATCACGATCATTGCCGGCACCTTGATGTATGTGATCGAGGGGCCCAACCACGGGTTTACCAGTATTCCCAGCGCGATGTATTGGGCGGTGGTGACGATGGCCACGGTGGGGTTTGGCGATATCGTGCCGCAGACGGTGTTGGGGCGGTTTGTGACCTCGGTGTTGATCCTGATCGGTTACAGCATCATTGCGGTGCCGACCGGGATCTACACCGCCGAGCTGGCCAACACCATGCGTGATGCCGAACGCGCCGCCAAACGCGATGCGCGCGGGTGCCCGCAGTGCGGGCTGGAAGGGCATGAAGCGGATGCGAAGCATTGCCGGGCGTGTGGGGCGGGGTTGCCGGAAGCGTTCAATCATTGAACGACCCCGCGCGAAACGGACAAACGCGGGGTTTGGGTGCGTAGATCCACGCCCTGCGTGGATGCGCTTCGTTCCGTGCTCATGAACACCTGAGGGTCTTCTTCGGATCGTCTAAACGTCGGTCGCCGATCGGGGGCCCACGGCATATGGCTTCGGAGGCTTGTGCCGCGCTGCGCGCGGTTGCCACGCAGGGCGTGGCACTACGAATTGTTACGTGCGCAGGACGATGGCGACAGCAAAGCGCCAGGCGCCTTGTTGCCGGGGCGCGATACGGACTGATGCAAAATGATCGGAAGCTTGAAGGCTCTCGGCGTTCTTCAGCGGACACTATGTGCTCGTTCATACATGCGCGCTACTTTCATGCAACCTGCCAACCTTTCCGCCCCATGCTCCATGCGCGCGCCGAGCGCCATAGCCAATCCGCGCGTTGAATCAACCTCGGCCGCCTTGGTTCCCTCTGCGACTGCGCCGATCGCCGTCAACAATTCAGCCGTGATCGACGCGCGGGCGACGGTGACCGACGCCCGGGCCACGGTCGACCGCACGAATCAATGGCAGCGTGACGCACTTGAAGCAGTCCCCCAGGGTGAATCACGCGATGAGATGCTGCACGCGGCGAATGTGGCGAAAGAGCGGGCGATGAATGGACTGATCGCTGCCGAGAACAATCTCCGTATCCTTGAGAATGTGGCCGAACATCGCAGGGAATTGGACATGGCGTTCGTCTACAAGTTGTGACCAGGCGCCTGTCCCGAGCCAGGCCTCGGAGACGTGAGGCATTCACGGCGTAGAGCCAGGCCCTGCGTGGCTGCTCTTCGTTCCGGGTCATGATGTCGAACGGGCGGCTTCGATTCTGCGGCCAGCGCGCACGAATGATTGAATTTTTGAAGGATGAGGGCTCGTGCGCAGGGAGAATCTTCTCCCCCATCCTCTGGTGCGCCTGCCGACATGCAACCTGCTTCGAACCTCCCCACGAGTCTAACGTCCCTTAGGGTTCCGGCGCCGGCGCGTGCCAGCTCCGCGGAATTGCGTGCTGGCGAAGCGCTCGCCAAGCCAGTGCCATCGACCGTTCATAACGGCGATTCACCGGCGTGCTCAGAGGTCAATCTGAAAAATGTGTCCTCCGCCTTTCTGGAATATCTGTCGATACCGGCATCCAAATCGCAGAACCCTTCCCATTCCTGGTGCGATCAATTCATCGTCTTCCTGGAAGAGGCTCCGCGATTCATTGACACGCGCGCTGATAGACGCCTGACTCGCGAAGACGAGATCTCAGTAAAGCATTTCAAAACCTACCTGGACTCCAAATGCATCGCGTCCAAGGATTTCTTGAAATCTACCGATGGCAATAGTTATATTCATGGCATACGGAATCTGTCAAAATAATTGCCACCTCAATCACGCTGCTTCGGCGTGTGCCAACCCAATGAGCCGAGGCGCGCCCATCGATCATTGGGCGCGGCGTGGACCTACGAATTGGTACTGGCGTAGATCCACGCCCTGCGTGGATGCTCTTCGTTCCGTGGTCATGAACGCCTGACAGTCTTCTTCGGATCGTCTAAACGTCGGTCGCCGATCGGGGGCCCACGGCATATGGCTTCGGATGCTTGTGCCGCGCTGCGCGCGGTCGCCGGGCAGAGCCCGGCGCTACGAATTTTTACGTGCGCAGGACGATGGCGACAGCAAACGCGGGGCGCGCGGTCAATCCAGGAACAGATCCGGCAACAACGGGCGCGTCGGATCCACCGCATACCCGGACAGATCCGTGATCCCGGCCTGTGCCAGCACCTCGTCGTCCAGCAGGAATTGACCGTTGAAACCCGCCGCCTCGCGCGTCAGCACCGCGTGCGCGGCGGCGGCCAGGATCTCCGGGGTGCGGCAGCCGCCGACATCCACGCCCGGAATCATGTTGATTGCGTCAGTGGCGATTACCGTGCGCGGCCACAGCGCATTCACCGCCACGCCCTGCGGCCCGAACTCTGCCGCCAGGCCCAGGGTGACGAAGCTCATGCCCATCTTGGCCAGCGTGTAACCTGTGTGCGGGCCCCACCACTTCGGGTCCAGGCTCGGCGGCGGCGCCAGGCTGAGAATGTGCGGGTTGGGCGCCTGCAGCAGGTGCGGCAGGCAGGCCTGCGCGCACAGGAAGCTGCCGCGTGAATTGACCTGCTGCATCAGGTCGAAGCGCTTCATTGGCGTATCCAGCGTGCCGCGCAGCCAGATCGCGCTGGCGTTGTTGACCAGGATGTCGATGCCGCCAAAGGTGTCCACGGTGGCGGCCACCGCTGCGCGCACCTGGTCTTCCTCGCGGATGTCGCACTTCAACGCAAGGCCCTGGCCACCTGCAGCCGTGACCGCCTCGACCGCGCTGTGAATGGTGCCGGGCAGTTTCGGGTTGGGCACTGCGGACTTCGCTGCAATGGCAATGTTGGCACCGTCGCGGGCCGCCCGCAGCGCAATGGCCAAGCCGATGCCGCGCGATGCGCCGGTAATGAATAGGGTCTTTCCCTGCAGACTCGCCACGTCCAGTACTCCCGCGAATTCATGGTCGGCCCAGTATGCCGCGCCTACGCGCAATTAACCGCCTCCTGACGATAGTGACAGCCTGGTTACCGCTGCGAGGTGTCTGCCATGCGCCGTTCCTGCTCACTGCTCTCCGTCCTCGGCTTCATCCTTCTTACCAGTGCCTGCCAGCGCGGTCCGTCCGAGCCTGCAGCGGCAACCGCCGATCCCAGCGCATCCGGCGCTGCAGCGACCGCACCCGCTGGGCAGGCGCCGGCCAACGGCACCCTGCGCTGGAGCAATGCGGTGGTCTGGAGTGGCGACCTCAACAGCTGCCGCCAGGGCGAGGCCGCGGCCACACGGGAGTGCCTGGTCAAGGCGATGCGGGGCGCGGGCGCCAGCGCAGATGCGATCGCGGCCGCCGAACAGCTGTCCAGCGGGGGCGAGCTGGCGTTTGTCAGCGCCTGGCACGAACAGGACGGCATCGGCGTGGCCACGGTGACCTACCCGTTCCGCGCCAACACCAACGAGGGCACCCGCCTGATCGATGCCAGCGGCAAGCGCATCGACGTGGACAACGTGCAGCTGGATGACACCCTGCGCGCCGACCCCGGCGTACAGGCGCTGTTGACCACCGATCCGCAGGCTACCCCGTTCGCTCCGGCACAGGCGGCAGGCAGCGCTCCCTTGGACGGCGGCGGCGTTCGCCTGCTATACCGCACACCGCTGCGCGAGTGCCATGCCTGTGTGGATGTGGGCACCGTGCAGATCGGGTATGACTTTGATGCCAAGCGCAATTTCATCGCGCAGCAGGCCGTTCCGTCAGCGCTCAAATGAGGAGCAGCCACGCAGGGCGTGGCTCTACGCTCTGACAGCGCAATCCTCCTGTGTACGTAGCAACTCGTAGTGCCACGCCCTGCGTGGCAACCGCGCGCAGCGCGGCACAAGCATCCGAAGCCGTATGCCATCGGCCTCGGATCACTGACCGGCGTTTAGACGGTCCGAAGCGGATGGTCGGGCGTTCATGACCCGGAGCGAAGAGCGTCCACGCAGGGCGTGGACCTACGCCCCTCACGGCTTCGGCCCCTGCCCTTCATTGTCTTCCCAGTGCAGGATCTTCCGGGTCACGAACCGGTATACCGGCTTGCCGGTGCGGAACCACAGGTCGCGTACCCACGAGTGGCGCTTGAGCACGCGCTTCTCCACCGGGGTCAGCGACTCGCGGCAGTACATGCGCTTGTGTTTGAGCAGGTGGCGCAGGTCTTCGCGGGCCAGCAGGCGCATCCAGCGCGAGCGCGGGTTGCCGATCACCGCCAGCTGGAAGTCGATCAGCGCCGGGCTGCCATCTTCGCGGACCAGCCAGTTGGCTTCCTTGGCCAGGTCGTTGTGGGCGATGCCATGGCGGTGCACCCGCTGCAGCAGCCGGCGCGCGGCGCGGAAGTAGGCAAGGTCGCCGCGCGGCGGGCGCTGGTACATGGCGTCGCCGGCCATGAAGCTGCGGTCCAGCCAACGGCCGTTCCACGCCAGCAGCGCCGGAGTGCCGGGCATGCCGTCCAGGTGCGCCAGCGCGCGCGCTTCACGGCGGGCCAGCCACCAGGCCGGCAGGCGCAACCACCACGGGGTGGCGAGCAGATCGCGGCGGACGAAGCGCTTGCCGCCCTCTTCCATCAACAGGATGCGGCCGAAGCTGTCGGCCTTCAGGGCGTGTGAGGCGGGCGGGAGCGGGCGATTCATGGCGGCCATTCTAGCTGGCCGGCAGTCAGTCACTTTGGCCCCTCTATAATCCCCCGATGGACTCGTCATGGATCGATGCCACGCTTGCGTGGATCTCAGCTCACCCGGTGCTTGCCGGCGCGGTCATCTTCCTCATCGCCTTCTGCGATGCGGTGATCGTGCTTGGCGCCATCGTGCCCGCCCTGCCGCTGCTGTTCGCGGTGGGCGTGTTCATTGGCCTGGGCCAGATTTCCGGGCCGTACGCGGTGGCGTGTGCGGCACTGGGCGCGTTCGCCGGCGATGGCATCAGTTACTGGATCGGCCGGCGCTGGGGTGACCGGCTGCGTGGCTTCTGGCCGTTCAACCGCTACCCGCAGCTGCTCGACCGCGGCGAGACGATGTTCCGCCGCAACGCCTTCAAGAGCATCCTGATGGCGCGCTACGTGGGCGCGATCCGCCCGTTCGTGCCGGCCATCGCCGGCATGATGAACATGCCGGCCATGCGCTACGTGCAGGCCAGCGGTATCGCCAGCATTTCCTGGGCGGTGCTGTTCCTGGCCCCGGGCTGGGTGCTGGGCGAAGCGTATGACGCGGTGGCTGCCGTGGCCGGGCGGTTGGTGATGGTACTGGCGCTGGTCGGCGTGGTGATGGGCGTGGTCTGGGCGATCGTGCTGTACGGCTACCGCTGGTCGGCCGCGCGCATGGACAGCTGGCTGGCCAGCCTGTTGCGCTGGTCCCAGCGTCACCCCACCCTGGGCCGCTATTCGGTGTCCGTGTTCGACCCGCAGCGCCGTGAATCGGTACCGCTGGCGATGCTGGCGCTGATGCTGCTGGTGCTGGGCTGGGGCTGGTTCGCGCTGTTGATGGCCGTGGTCGCCCATGGCGAGCCGCTCAGCCTGGACCTGGCCGTGCACCAGGCGATGCTGGCGCTGCGCAACCCGCTGGCCGATTACCCGATGGCCGCGCTGGCCTCGCTGGGTGCCTGGCCGGTGCTGCTGCCGGCCACCGCGGTCACCATGGGCTACCTGATCTGGCGCCGACGCTGGATGGCGGCGGCGCATTGGCTGGCGGCGCTGGCCTTCGGGCTGGCGCTGACCAAGCTGCTCGGTGCCACGGTGCACGTGGTGCGCCCGCCGGATGCGAGCAGCGGCTTCGGCTTCCCGTCGGTATCGGTGACCATGGCCACCATCACCTTCGGCTTCTTCGCAGTGCTCATCGCCCGCGAGCTGCCCGGCCGCACCCGCGTGTGGCCGTACCTGCTGTCGGGCATCATTGTCAGCCTGATCGGCTTTGCCCGCCTGTACCTGGGTGCGCACTGGCTGAGCGACGTGATCGGCGGGATGCTGTTCGGCATCTTCTGGCTGCTGGTGCTGGGCATCGCCTACCGCCGCCGCTTCAACCGCTCGTTCTGGGTCAAGCCGGTGTCGTTGCTGTTTTACGGCACCTTCGCGGTGGCCGCGCTCTGGTATGCGCCGCGCAACATCGCGGTGAAGCTGGAACGGTTCGAACCGGCCCAACCGGCACCTGCCAACGTGGCCGCGCAGGATTGGTGGGGCAACCAGTGGCGCACTCTCCCGTCGCGCCGCAATGAGTTCGACGACGACCAGCGCTGGCCGCTGGATGTGCAGGTGGCCGGGCCGCTGGCGCCGCTGCGCGAGCGACTGGAAAGCCAGGGCTGGCGCGTGCAGCCGCAGGCCGGCTGGGAACAGGCGCTGCTGATGCTGGACAAGTCGGCCACGCCGGACGAAGTGCCGGTGCTGCCGGCCACGCTGGATACCCAGGTGGAATCGCTGCTGCTGCTGCGCCCGGGCAATGCGCCCAACGAAATCTTCGCGCTGCGCCTGTGGCCGGCGCCGGCGCAGCTGCAGCCAGGCGACCACCCGTTGTGGCTGGGCAGTGCGCAGACGCTGCACTACCAGCAGCATTTCCATCTGATCGGGATGTGGCGGCCGATGCGCGGCATCGATCCGTCGTTGAAGGCGGTGCGCGAGGCACTGGCAGGGTTGCCGCAGGAAGTGGACACACATCCGGAAACCGGGATGCCGGTGTTGCGCGTAAGAACCTATTGAGAAGTCACGACCAACGGTCGTGACCTACCAATTCTCGTCGATGGGCGTTGAGTTGGCCGGCATCCAGCGTAGCAGCGCATCCAGGCGCTGGTGCGGGTCGTCGTGCTGCAGCAGTTGCAAGCGCTGCGATTCTTCCAGCGGCAGCAGCTCGGCCAGCCGCCAGCCAACCCAGGCCGCTTGATCCATCAGCGCGGGGTGCGCAGGCGCGAAGGCGGTGCCGGCCTGTTCGATGATGTGGCCCAGCACGGTGGACAGCAACGCGTGTTCCGGGCGCAGTTCGTCGTCGTGGTCGGGCGTGCTCCATTCCACGTCGGCCATGATCAGGCCGTTGTCACGCACGCGTACCTGGCGTACATGGAAGCGGCGGTGGCCACGCAGGCGCAGCACCAGCACGCCATCGGCGCCCATGTCGAAATCATCGATCCGCGCTTCCACGCCGTGCGCGGCGGGCGTGGCCGGCGCGCCGACCTCGTTGCCGTCCAGGATCAAACAGACCCCGAAGTGGGTGTTGTTGCGGCTGCACTCGCGCAGCATGTCCAGGTAGCGACGCTCGAACACGCGCAGGCCCAGCGCGGCGCCGGGCAGCAATACCGCATGCAGCGGGAACAGGGGCAGCGTGGCAACGGAATCGGTCATGGCCAACCGATTATCGCGCCTGCAGCTGCGCCAGGAAACGGCGCGGCGCGCCGTCGAAGCCGCCATTGGACATGAACACGACATGGTCGCCCGGCTGCACGCTCGCGCCGAGCTGTGCCAGCAGCGCATCGGTATCGGGCACGGCATGCGCCTGCCCGCGCACGGCGGCAATGACGCTGGCCGCATCCCAGGCCAGTTCCGGCCGGTGCAGGAACACCACCGCGTCAGCCAACGCCAGCGACGGCGCCAAGGCGTCGGCATGTGCGCCCAGACGCATCGAGTTGCTGCGCGGTTCCATCGCCACCACGATGCGACGCTCGCCGACCTTGGCGCGCAGCCCTTCCAGCGTGGTGTGGATGGCGGTGGGATGGTGGGCGAAGTCGTCGTACACGGTAATGTCGCCGGCCACGCCGATCACTTCCATGCGGCGCTTGACGCTGCGGAACCGGGCCAGCGCCGGGATCACCGTCGCCGGCTCAACACCCACGGCATGCGCGGCAGCCAGGGCAGCCAGGCCGTTGAGCACGTTGTGGCGACCCAGCAGCGACCAGCGCACTTGGCCCATCGCCACGCCACGGTGATGCACGATGAAGGCACTGCCGTCGGCATTGACCAGCTCGGCGTGCCATTCCAGCCCGGGATCGAAACCGAACCGCTCCACCGGCGTCCAGCAACCCATCGCCAGCACCTCGGCCAGGTACGCATCTTCGCCGTTGACGATCAAGCGGCCACGCGCAGGCACGGTGCGCACCAGGTGGTGGAACTGGCGCTGGATCGCGGCCACGTCCGGGAAGATGTCGGCGTGGTCGTATTCGAGGTTGTTGAGGATCGCCACCAGCGGGCGGTAGTGCACGAACTTGCTGCGTTTGTCGAAGAACGCGGTGTCGTATTCATCGGCCTCGACCACGAACTCGCGGCCCTGCCCCACGCGTGCGGACACGCCAAAGTCCTCGGCCACGCCACCAATCAGGAAGCCCGGCTCGCGGCCGGCGGCCTGCAGCAGCCAGGTCAGGATGGTGGTGGTGGTGGTTTTGCCGTGGGTACCGGCCACGGCCAGCGTGTCGCGGCCCGGCAGCACCTGTTCGGACAACCACTGCGCGCCGGAAATGTAGCGCTGCCCGGCATCCAGCACTGCTTCCACGGCCGGATTGCCGCGCGACAGCGCGTTGCCGACCACGACTTCATCGCAATCGCGGGCCACGCTGTCGGCGCGATAGCCCGGGTCCAGGGCGATGCCCAGCTGTTCCAGCTGGGTGGACATCGGCGGATAGATCGCCTGGTCGCTGCCACGGACCGTATGGCCCCGTTCCCGCGCCAGGGCGGCCACGCCGCCCATGAAGGTGCCGGCAATTCCAAGAATGTGGATCGTGCTCATCACCCGATTGTCGCCGATCGCAATCCGAAGGCGTAGCCCCGGCCGTTGGCCGGAACGCGGGATGTCGGGAGAATCCCGATAGCGGCCTACTGTGAACACGTCCACAATTCGTCGTGCCAGCCGCGGTACCCCCGTTGGTCCTACTCCCCAAGAGGCCATCCCCAGGGGGGCTCATATTGTGGGGCTCTGAGCAAGCCCGATCGCTGGCGCCTTACACCGCACGCCCGGTTCCGATAGGACCGGGCGTGCGCGTGTAGGTTGATCAGCGCTTGAGCGCCGCGTGGATGCGCGCTTCCACTTCTTCCAGTTCACCGACGCCATCAACGCGCGTCAGGGTGCCCCGGCCAGCATAGAAATCCACCACCGGCGCGGTCTGTTCGTTATAGACCTGCAGGCGCTGGCGCACGGATTCGGGGTTGTCATCGGCGCGGCCCTGTTCCTTTGCACGGCCGGCAATGCGCTCGACCAGCAGCTCGGTCGCCACATCCAGCTGCACCACCGCATCCAGCGGCTGGCCGATCTTGGCCAGCAGGGCGTCCAGCGCGTTGGCCTGGGCCACGTTGCGCGGGTAACCGTCCAGGATGAAGCCATTGGCCACGTCGGCCTGGCCCAGGCGTGATTCCAGCATGCCCAGCAGGATGGCGTCGGACACCAGGTTGCCGGCATCCATCACGGCCTTGGCCTGCCTGCCCAGCTCGGTACCGGCGGCCACTTCGGCACGCAGCAGGTCACCGGTGGAAATATGCGCAATGCCGAGGTGTTCCTTCAGGCGCGTCGCCTGTGTCCCCTTGCCCGAACCGGGCGGTCCCAACAGAACCAATCGCATCAACCTGACTCCAACTTGGTAAAAAATGGAAGCGCGTGCGGCGGGTTTGTCCACAATCACGCTGCACCGCAATAGGCGCACTTTACCTCATACCGGTAATGTCCCTGCAATGTCCTTCCCCCCGACAAAGGTCCCACCATGTCCAAAGGTACCCTGTTGTATGCCCAGTCAGGCGGCGTCACCGCCGTCATCAACGCCACCGCATCAGCGGTGATCAGCACCGCCAGGGCCAAGGGAATCAAGGTGTTGGCCGCGCGCAACGGCATTCTGGGCGCGCTCCGCGAGGAGCTGATCGATACCTCGAAGGAGTCGGCGGCGGCCATTGCGGCGCTGGCCCATACCCCCGGCGGGGCCTTCGGCTCGTGCCGCTACAAGCTCAAATCGCTGGAGGCCGACCGGGCCCGCTATGAGCGGCTGCTGGCGGTGCTGCGCGCCCACGACGTGCGCTGGTTCCTCTACAACGGCGGCAACGACTCGGCCGATACCGCCTGGAAGGTCTCCCAGCTGGCCAAGGCGTTCGATTACGACCTGACCTGCATCGGCGTACCCAAGACGATCGACAACGACCTGGCGGTGACCGACACCTGCCCGGGCTTCGGGTCGGCCGCCAAATACACCGCCGTGTCGGTGCGCGAAGCGGCCTTGGACGTGGCGGCCATGGCCGAAACTTCCACCAAGGTATTCGTGTACGAGGCCATGGGCCGGCATGCGGGCTGGCTGGCGGCTGCGGCCGGGCTGGCCGGAAATGGACCGGACGAGGCCCCGCACATCATTTTGCTGCCCGAGCGCGCCTATGACGAGGCCGCGTTCCTGGCCAAGGTGAAGCAGGTGGTGGAACGCGTGGGCCACTGCGTGGTGGTGGCCTCCGAAGGCATCCAGACCGCCGATGGCCGGTTCGTGGCCGATGCCGGCGGCGGAAAGGATTCGTTCGGGCACACCCAGCTGGGCGGGGTGGCCTCGCCGTTGGCCGCGCGGGTCAAGGACACGCTGGGCTACAAGGTGCACTGGACCCTGCCCGACTACCTGCAGCGTTCGGCGCGGCATATCGCCTCGAAGACCGACTGGGAACAGGCGCAGGCGGTGGGCAAGGCGGCGGTGCAGTATGCGCTGAAGGGCCAGAACGCGGTGATGCCGGTGATCGTGCGCAGCAGCGATGCCCCATACCGCTGGAAGATCGAGCCGGCGCCGCTGCACAAGGTGGCCAACCATGAAAAGAAGATGCCGGCCGGGTTCATCCGCCGCGATGGCTTCGGCATCACCGACAAGGCCCGCGCGTACCTGTCGCCGCTGATCAAGGGCGAGGCACCGTTGCCCTACGGCGCCGATGGCCTGCCGAAATACGTGACCCTGAAGAATGTGGCGGTGAAGAAGAAGCTGCCGGCATTTGAGGCGTAACGGAAACCCGGGCACCGCCATGCATCCGGCGCCACGGTTGTTTAATCCGGATCCCAATGGACCCGTAACAATTCGTAGCCCCGGCCGTTGGCCGGACACCGCGCGCAACCCACCTTCCGGCGTTTAAACCAGCCGAAGCCAACCGTAGCGCCGGGCTCTGCCCGGCCGCTCTTCGTTCAGAGGTCATGAACACTGATGGATGTCTTCGGTTGGGTATACACCCGGTTGGATCGCCGCCAATGGCGGCACGCCGGGCTCCGGACGCTTGCGCCGCGCTGCGCGCGGTGTCCGGCCAACGGCCGGACCTACGAATTCTCCCGAACGCAAGCAGATCCGGATACGTCGGGACCAGAAGCCAGCGTTACCGGCAGGCCTTGCCTTCGATGCTCATCTGCGCAGCGAACATCGGAATCCTGGCGATCTGGCCGGCGGCGGCCTGCTTCTTCGCCTCTTCCAGGTAGATGCGCGACTGCCCTTGGCCGTCAAGCTCGGGCTTCTGCTCCACCGGCAGGCGCCAGACCCGTACCACCGCCTGCTGTGCGGGACAGGCGGCGCTAGGCACCCGGATCACGTCGTTGAGTTTCCAGCCCTTGGCTTCGCTGGGCTGCGCCTTGTCGTAATCGACAAATCTGGCGCGCGGCTGGCACTGCTCGCTGGTGCGGACCACGGCGAACGTGTAGGGCGCGGCGGTATCACCGGTAAACGTGCCTTCCAGGCGCGTGCACGCCTCGGGAATCTGGCGCAGGGTGTGGGTGACGTTCACTGCCTGCGCTGCGCCGACCGGGCGCTGACGTTCGGGGGTTTCGGCAGCGGTGGCGACAAGGGAGGGAAGCAGGGCCAGCAGGATGAGGTGGCGGGGGGACATGGGCGGGGCCTCCTTGGGGATGGGGGGAGGCTGGCATTGGGTGGATGAATGGTGTGGCAAGGGGGGCGCTGGTGGTCGGGGGATTACGCCAAGTGCCGATCCGGCCAACGGCCGGGGCTACCGCCTCGTGCGCGACGCAAACGGTTGTCGCCACACGCATTGGCGCATGTGGTGGGCAGGGCTGATCATTTCCCGGCATACTCGGGGGGCACCAGGATTGCTGAACAAAGCCACACGCTTGATGACCGGGCACGGTCTGAACGGGTTGGTCCATCGTTGCAGCCCGTTGTGCCCCGCGTGGTGAGGTTCATCCGTCGACTGGATGCCATCCATCACCCGGGAGGGGACATGCTGGAACGTTATGGGCTTTCTCTGGCGCTGTTCTGCGCCATTCTCGCGATTCTCTACGGCATCGTGTCGGCACGCTGGATCCTCCGGCAACCGGCTGGCAATGCCCGCATGCAGGAAATCGCCGCCGCCATCCAGGAAGGCGCGCGCGCCTACCTCAACCGCCAATACCTCACCATCGGCATCGCCGGCGCGGTGCTGTTCGTGCTCGTCGGCATCTTCCTCAGCTGGTACACCGCGATCGGGTTTGCGATCGGTGCGGTGCTGTCCGGTGCAGCCGGCTACATCGGCATGAACGTGTCGGTGCGGGCCAACGTGCGCACCGCCGAAGCGGCGCGCAAGGGGCTGAGTGCGGCCATGGACGTGGCATTCCGCGGCGGGGCGATCACCGGCATGCTGGTGGTCGGGCTGGGCCTGCTCGGCGTGGCCGGCTATTACGCGCTGCTGCTGCGGCTGGGGCTGGATACGGCGGCGGCGCTGCACGCGCTGGTCGGGCTGGCGTTCGGTTCGTCGCTGATCTCGATCTTCGCGCGGCTGGGCGGCGGCATCTTCACCAAGGGCGCCGATGTGGGGGCGGACCTGGTCGGCAAGGTGGAAGCCGGCATTCCCGAGGATGACCCGCGCAACCCGGCGGTGATCGCCGACAACGTCGGCGACAACGTCGGCGACTGCGCCGGCATGGCCGCCGACCTGTTCGAAACCTATGCAGTCACGGTGATCGCCACCATGCTGCTGGGCAGCCTGATGATCGCCGAAGCCGGGCGCAACGCGATCCTGTACCCGCTGGTGCTGGGCGGGGTGTCCATCATCGCCTCGATCATCGGCGCGCTGTTCGTCAAGGTGAAGCCGGGCGGCTCGATCATGGGCGCGCTGTACAAGGGCGTGATCGTATCGGGCGTACTGGCCGCCATCGCCTTCTACCCGATCACCCTGCAGCTGATGCCGGACAACGCGCACGGGGCTACGAATCTGTATATCTGCGCGCTGATCGGGCTGGTCCTGACCGGGCTGATCGTGTGGATCACCGAGTACTACACCGGCACCCAGTACAAGCCGGTGCAGCATGTGGCGCAGGCCTCCACCACCGGCCACGGCACCAACATCATCGCCGGGCTGGGCGTGTCGATGAAATCCACCGCGTTGCCGGTCATCGCCGTGTGCCTGGCGATCTGGCTGGCGCATCTGCACGGCGGCTTGTATGGCATCGCCATCGCCGCCACCGCGATGCTGTCGATGGCCGGCATGATCGTGGCGCTGGATGCGTACGGGCCGATCACCGACAACGCTGGCGGTATCGCCGAAATGGCCGAACTGCCACCGGAGATCCGCAGCATCACCGACCCGCTGGATGCGGTCGGCAACACTACCAAGGCGGTAACCAAGGGCTATGCGATCGGCTCGGCCGCACTGGCCGCACTGGTGCTGTTTGCCGACTACACCCACAACCTGCAGGCCGCCCATCCAGGTGAAGTGTTTGCCTTCGACCTGTCCGACCACACGGTGATCATCGGCCTGCTGATCGGCGGGCTGATTCCCTACCTGTTCGGCGCGATGGCGATGGAAGCGGTGGGCCGTGCAGCCGGTGCGGTGGTGGAGGAAGTGCGCCGGCAGTTCCGCGAGATTCCCGGGATCATGCAGGGCACCGGCAAGCCGCAGTACGACCGCGCAGTGGACATGCTGACCCGCTCGGCGATCCGCGAAATGATCGTGCCTTCCCTGTTGCCGGTTGCGGTACCGGTGGTGGTAGGCCTGCTGCTCGGGCCACGTGCGCTGGGCGGGCTGTTGATCGGCACCATCGTGACCGGCCTGTTCGTGGCGATTTCGATGACCACCGGCGGCGGCGCCTGGGACAATGCCAAGAAGTACATCGAAGATGGCCATTTCGGCGGCAAGGGCAGCGAGGCGCACAAGGCGGCGGTGACCGGCGATACGGTCGGCGATCCGTACAAGGACACCGCCGGGCCGGCGATCAACCCGCTGATCAAGATCATCAACATCGTGGCGCTGTTGCTGGTGCCGTTGTTGTAGGACGTATCAGGTGCACCCGACCAACGGTCGGGTGCACCTCCCGCACCCTGCTCACGCCAGGCACGCAGGGCCGGTTCGGTTGCGCGCTGATCAAGCGCGCGGGCGGCGCACCGCACGGACCTTGCCGCTGCGCCCGCCACCGGCGTAGAACAACCCTGCACCGTCTGCCTCCAGCCCGCTGACATGCATGCCCGCGGGCATGCGCAACTGTTCCAGTACCTGCCCGCTGCCAGCATCCACGCGACGGATGTCGCTGCGTTCGCCATCATCGGTGCCATGCCAGAGCTGGCCGTCCACCCAGGTCACGCCGGTGACGAAGCGGTCCGATTCGATCGTGCGCAGCACCTTGCCCGTGGCTGGATCGACCTGATGGATGCGGCGTTCGCGGTACTGCCCCACCCACAAGCTGCCCTCGGCCCAGGCCATGCCCGAATCGGTACCGGCGCCGGGCGACGGAATCGAAGCCAACACCTTGCCGGTCTGTGGGTCGATCTTGTCGATGCGCGCTTCGGCGATCTGGTACAGGTGGGTGCCGTCGAATGCGGTGCCGGCATCGCAGGGTACGGCCAGCGTGCGAACCGGTTTGCCGCTGTCCGGTTCCAGGGCGAGCAGCGCCGTGCCGGTGGCGGCCCAGACATGCGTGCCATCGAAGCTGACGCCGTGGATGCAGTCGGCACCGTCGAAGGGACCGTATTCGTGCACCACTTCGGCGTCGCGCACGCGCGGGGCAATGGCAGGGCTCAGCGTTTCAGTATTCATTGCAGCGTCTCCTGGCACATCGGAAGGGGTGCCTGCCAACCACCCTAGTCGCCCGGCAGCGAGGCGGGGAGTAACAAGATCGTCGTGAATCCGGACAGCGGCGCGGCCAGCCAGCGCTGCGTGCGCCCACGCCCGGTCGCGCGCACCTGGCCGGTGCTTTCAAGCGACACCAGCGCGCGCTGCACCGTGCGCTGGCTGGCGCCCAGCGCCAGGGCCAGGGCCGAGCTGGACCAGGCCGCCCCATCGCCCAACAGCGCAGCGACCGCGCCCGGTTCCCCCTCGATCGGTGGCATCAGTACCGCAACTTCGTTGCCGGGCGCTGCCACCAGCCGGTAACCGCCAGTGGTCGCTTCGACCTGAAGCAGCCCCTGCACCGCAACGCGGACACGCCCGATTTCCACACGCAGCCGCGCGCGGTGGGTGTGGTCGCCATCGCGTGTGCGGAACACATCAGCAATCAATACGTCCCGTTCGACATCCCCGGGCCAGGCCTGGCCCAACGCACGCAGCAACGCGAACAGCAGCGGCCGCCGTGCCAGTGGCCGCCAGCGGCCGCCCACCCACAGGCCGCGCCGGCAGCCGTCGACCACGCAGGCCGATGAGGCAAGCAGATGCTGCACTGAATGCAGATCCAGCAGGCGGTCAGTACTGTCGCGCGCCACCCGACGCGCTGCCGGCTGGGCGAGGTGGATGCGTGCCTGCGCGACTTCCGCCTGCAACGCTGTGATGCCCGACGCCTGCGCGGCAGCGGTCGCCGCTTCCAGCGCGGCCGCTGCCTGCGGCACCTGCAGCGCACGTGCAGCCAAGGCCGCTTCGGTCAGGCCGGCCATGGCTGCCAGGGCCGGCGTCAGTACCTGCGACTGCAGCTGCGCCAAGGCCGCTTCGGCTTCCTTCCGCCGCCCAAGCAACAACCAGCGGCGGGCCAGGATCAACCATGCCTGCAGCGCATTGTGGGGATCGGCACGGGCCTCCAGTGCACGGGCTGCAGCCAGCAGTGGCGCGGGGCTGCCGGCCAGATCACGCAGCGCCAGCCCCACTTCCGCCTCGGCGACGACACAACGCGCCCGGGCCAGTACCTCGTCGGTACCGAAGCCGCGCCAGGCCAGACGCAGCAGTTCCCGAGCCCGTTCCAGCTCGCCCAGCTGGGCCATGGCGACACCGCGCAGTGCCAGTGCCGGCGGATCACTGCGCAGGGCCACATGGCCCAACGCCGTCAGTACATCGCCTGCGGTAAGGGCACGTGCGGCGGCGGCAAGCAGGGAGTCCATGCGTGCAGGCTAGCGCAGGCAGTCTCCCAGCGCCTCGAACAGGGTCTCCCCCGTACCGGGAAGACGCTGGAACAGCGGTTGCGGTCCCTCCATTGCCGCCAGCAACGCCGCTACGGTGGTTCCGCCCCCGATCGGGAAATGGCACAGCCAGGTCGGTTGCTGCCGCTGCAGCGCCCCGGTCGACGGATCGACCCGCAGCTCGCTGGCGGCAAATGCCCACCCGCAGACGTTGACCCTGCCAGTGGCCCGCTCGACCGAGCAGCGCAGCTTCAACGGTTGGTAATCGGTGTATTCACCTTCGCAGAAGGTGTCGGGACAGACGTCGTCGAACCCGGCTTCAAGGCGGTGGCGCAGGTCCCGGAACGCGGACCAGTTCGCCTGCGGCGTGGGGTAGTCGACCAGGTCGACGTGCAAGGGCGGAACACCCGCTGCGGCGCGCGCCGCCGAGGCAGGAAGCAGGAACAGCAGCGCGGCGGACAACAGGGAACACCGGATCAGCAAGGGAATGACAGGCATGGTGGTTCTCCTCGGGTCAGGACATCAGGGCAGGCAGCGGCGCAGCACGTCGAACAGCGACTGCGACGAGCCGGGCAGGCGGTTGAACAGGTAGCCGGAACTGTCCGGCTGCAGCGTGGTCATGGCCGAGAGGAACGCCGCCACCGGCAATCCCGGCGGCAACGGCACCGGGCAGTACCACTGGCTGAGCTCGGTGGTGATCGCCCCGTTGCCGGGGTGCACCCGACTCTGGCTGGCGACCACGGCAAACCGACAGGCGTGGATCTGGTCCTGGCGGGTATCGACCACGCAGTTCAGGCGCAGCGGGCGGTAGTTGTCGAACGCGCCTGCGCAGAAGGCATCGGGGCAGGCATCGGTGAACTCGCTGGCCAGCCACCGGTTCAGGTCCTGGTAGGCGGTGTCGTCGGCGGGCTCGCCGGGTTCGAGGCGCTCGGCCAGATCGATGTAGCGCGGCGGGCTGGCCGCGGCCGGGCCCGCAACGGACAACGCCAACAGGATCAGGCTTGCCAAGGGCAGCGACGGGTGGCGGGAAGGCAGGGAAACGGTCATGGGCGGACTCCGTGAAGGGAGTTCCACCGTGCGCCTGCGCGCGCCCCGGCGGGATCAGGTGGGTGCGCAGGCGCAGGTCGGTGATCTCCACTGCGGCCGGTCGGATACCCCCCACCCTGCACGTTGGCCGGCAAAGGCATAAAATGGGAGGTCTTATCGCGCATCCCCCCTCTCGGAGCACACCATGGGTCTGGAACTCGTCTCGCCCGGCAAGAATCCGCCGGAAGAAATCAACGTCATCATCGAGATCCCGAAGGACTCGGAGCCGGTCAAGTACGAAGTGGACAAGGAAACCGGCGCGATCTTCGTCGACCGCATCCTTTCCACCCCGATGCGCTACCCGTGCAACTACGGCTACGTGCCGAGCACCCTGTGCGGCGACGGCGATCCGGCCGACGTGCTGGTCGTGCTGCCGCTGCCGCTGGTGCCGGGTTCGGTGGTGCGCTGCCGTCCGGTGGGCGTGCTGAAGATGAGCGACGAGGCCGGCGGCGACGAGAAGATCCTGGCCGTGCCGATCTCCAAGGTGTTCAGCGGCTACGCGCACGTGGAAGACATCGAACAGGTGTCCAAGCACTGGCTGGAGCGCATCGGCCACTTCTTCGAGCACTACAAGGACCTGGAAAAGGGCAAGTGGGTCAAGCTGGACGGCTGGGGCGGCGCCGCTGAGGCCAAGCAGATCCTGGTGGAAGCGCACCAGCGCTACCTGTCCAGCAACAGCTGAGACTGAATGACCACCGCTCCGGCGCCCAGCGGCGGAGCGATGGCCATCACGTTTTTACAATGAGGCCCATCACTGTTTGGGCCGAATTGGGTACATTGCGACTTCTACACCGTCCACGGTGCATTCCACCGTGGTCACCCAGGGGACTGTGTCGTGCGTATTCTGCTAGTTGGGGACGAAGCCAGCCTGTCGGCTGAGCTGTTGGAATTCATTGCCGATCTTGGGGAAGAGTGGCAGCCGTTGACGGCCGCCGATGGCCAGACGGCCATGAGCATCGTGGCGGCTTCGCCGGTCGATGCGGTCATTGCCTGCCCCACCCTGCCCGATCTGACCGCGACCACGCTGCTGGGCCAGATCCGGACCCTGCGCCCGGAGACGATCCGCATCGCGCTGGTCGAAGCGCCGCAGGGCAACCGGCCGCCGCCGGCCCGCCTGATCGGCGTGGCGCACCGGTTCCTGCCGCTGCCGCTGGCCCCCGAAGTGCTGCTGGAAGCGCTGACCAGCCTCGAAGAGCTGCGCGAACTGCTCGACAGCGAGCGCCTGCGCAGCGCCATTGGCCGCATCGAGAAGCTGCCCTCGCCGCCGCACCTGTACCTGAGCCTGACCCAGGCGCTGGAGCACGACGACGACACCGACACGGCCGACGTGGCCAAGCTGGTCTCGGCCGACCCGGCGATTGCAGCCAAGGTGCTGCAGTTGTCCAATTCGGCGTTCTTCAACAGCGGCCGCACCATTTCCGACCTGCGCAGCGCGGTGACGCGGCTGGGCCTGGCCACGCTGCGCGACCTGGTGCTGGCCAGCGAAGTGTTTTCGGCGTCGGCGTTGTCCGGCGCCGAGCGCAACGCGTTGCAGCAACGTGCGCTGATGGCGTCGCGGCTGGCCGCCAAGCTGCTGCCGGAATCGAGCGCCGAACTGGGCGCGACCGCCGCGCTGCTGGCCGATATCGGCCTGCTGCTGCCGGGCGTGCGCAACGAACGCAGCGAGCCGGCCAACGATGCCGACCCGCGCCCGGGCCACAGCGAAGCCGGTGCCTACCTGCTGGGCCTGTGGGGCCTGCCGATGCCGATCATCGAAGCGGTGGCGTTCCACCTGCAGCCGCAGCGTTCGAACACGCGCAGCTTCTGGGTGACCGGCGCGGTGCACGTGGCGCTGGCGCTGGTCAACGGCGACCCGGTGGACGAGGAATACCTGCAGCGTGCCGGCGTGCTGGGCAAGCTGCCGCAGTGGCGCGATCATGCCAATGGGTTGATGGGGTTGGCTGCAGCTGACGCCTGATTCCTTTTTACGGAAGGTCAACAGCCGGCCAACGGCCGGCGCTACCGAAAAAGCCGACCTCGCAGGTCGGCTTTTTCTTTGCTCTTCGGGCAAAGAAGAAGGGCGGGCCTTGCGGCCCGCCCTTCTTTCATTGCACCAATGCTTCGATGGATCAGAAGCGCTGGGTGTACTTCATGTACAGGAAGCGACCAATATCGAAACCGCCGTAGTAGGCGAAGCTCGAATTCGGTGCCGAGTACATCAGCGGACCCTTGTGGTCGAACACATTGTTCGCGCCCAGGGCGATGGTGGCATCCCACGGCGCCTTCCAGCTGACCTGCAGGTCGTGGAAGGTGTTGGAGCCGGTCTTGCGCAGCGGATCAGCTTCGCCATTGGCCATGTGGTCCGGCGCATTGCACCAGAACTCGCCGGTGTCGATGCAGCCTTCCTTCATGCCCGAGTAGTAGCGAGCGGTGTAGTTCACACCGAAATCGCCGTACTGCCAGTTCACGCCCAGGTTCGAACGCACGCGGAACAGGCCGGCTTCGCCGACGCGACCGATCATGATGTTGTCGCCGGCAGCGTTCTGGCCCTGCTCGTCGTACTTGGCCATGTAGCTGGTCTGCCAATCGATGTTGAACTGGCCGATGGCCAGCTCCGGCAGACGGTACTTGATGCCCAGGTCGTAACCTTCGGTTTCCATCATGCCGAGGTTGGCGGTGCCGTAGGTGATCGCGCTGACGTGGCCGTCATCGGCACGCACGACGCTTTCGCAACGCGCGCTGTTGCCCAGCACGTAGCAGTCACGCAGGATGCGGTCGACGCTGTCAGCAATGATCATGTTGCTGATTTCGTAGCGGTACCAGTCCAGCGAGACGTCCAGGCCCTGCACCCAACGCGGGCTCCAGACCAGGCCCATGGTCTTGCTCTTGGAGGTTTCCGGCGACAGGTTCGGGTTGGCACCCGAGATGAACTGGTCACCCGACTGGCACGGCAGGGTCGAGCACGGCTTGTTGCCCTGGCCCAGCTGCACGTAATCGGCCGGAACGCCAGCGGCGGAGCAGGCGGCATTGCCGGCAACGCTGCCCGGCGCGGTGGTGCCGCACGGGTCGATGTACGACTCGAAGCTCGAGCTCAGGCCACCGTACAGGTCGCTGATGGTCGGAGCGCGGAAGCCCTCGGCGTAGGTGCCGCGGACCAGCAGTTCATCCAGCGGACGCCAGGTGATGCCGAACTTGCTGTTGGTGGTGCCACCGAAGTTGCTGTAGTCCGAATAACGGCTGGCAACGTTCAGGGTCAGTTCCTTGGCGTACGCCATGTCGGCCAGGATCGGCACGTTCAGTTCGAGGTAGACCTCGTTCAGATCGTACTCACCCTGGGTCGGCTTCTGGCCCAGGCCGGTGGACATGCCCGACTGCGCGAAGGCGTCCGGCACGTAGCTGCCCTGTTCCTTGCGGTGCTCCACGCCCACGGCGAAGCCGAGGTCGCCAGCCGGCAGGGTCACGATGGAACCGGCCAGGTTGGCGGTGAAGCTGGTGGTCTTGGTTTCACCACGGGTGGTGTAGGTCGGGAACAGGAAGCTCACCAGTTCCGGATCCGACAGCGAACCGGCGCCGGCAACGCCGTACGGCAGCAGCGGGTTCCACGGACGGCAGTCGCCCAGGGTCGGGCTGGCGGCGGTGCCGCAACGGGCAACGCCGCTACCGTCGATGAACGACGGGCCCAGCGCCTGCTCGGCGGCGATCAGGCTCATGTCGCCGTAGTTGGACTTGACCGACTCGTTGCGGTTCCACAGCGCGCCGACGTCCCAATCGAAGGTCTTGCCGGCCAGCTCGAAGTAGCCGCTGACAGTCGGGGCGAAGCGCAGGGTCTTCAGCTGGCTGTCGGTGGTGCGCGGCACTTCCCACAGGCGGCGACGGAAGTCGACGTTCTGGCCAACCGGATTGAAGGCGCTGCCAGCGGTCAGCGGGGTGCCGAACGAGGAGGACTGGTACGGGTAACCGGCGATCTGCTGGAACGTCTTGCGCTCGTTGTAGAGCACGTCGGTGTTCAGGCTGATGGTGTCGGTGAAGTCGTAGGTACCGTTGACGTACAGCGACTTGCGCTCAACGCCGGTCAGCAGGGTCATCTGCTCGTTGGAGTTGGCGTACTCGGCCGGGGTCAGCTCGTGGTAGTCGTTCGGGTTGTTCGGGTTGCCACCCTGGTTCAGGGTCTGCCACACCGCCGTCTTGGAGGTGCGCGAGCAGTCGGAGGCCAGCGGGTTGCACCAGCTGCCGTTCTGGCTGATCGGGCTCCAGTCGTCCGGAGTGGACAGCGGGCCCAGGCCGCCATCGCGGCTGTACCAACGGTCCTTGGCCCACACCGGATCCTGCTTGTTGTACTCGGCCGACAGCGTCAGGCTGCCGCGTTCGCCGGTAGCACCCAGGGTCATCGCGTAATTCTGGGTTTCACCGTCGCCCTTGTCGTACTGGCCGACATAGACGTTGGCTTCGCCGCCATCGAAGTTCTTGCGGGTGATCACGTTGACCACGCCGGCAATGGCGTCGGAACCGTAGATGGACGATGCACCGTCCTTCAGGATCTCGATGCGCTCAACAGCCGACATCGGGATCTGGCTCAGATCCTGCAGACCGGCGGTGGTGGCGCCCAGGCGCTTGCCGTTCATCAGCACCAGGGTGCGCTCGGCGCCCAGATTGCGGATGTCGACGTAGTAACCGCCCACGTTCTCGCCCGAAGCCAGCGATTCCGAACGCGAGATGGCCGGCGAACCGGCCGAGGTCAGGTTGTTGAGCACGTCTGCGACGCTCGAGAAGCCCTGCTTTTCCAGGGTTTCGCGGGTCATCGTCAGGATCGGCTGCTGGGTCTCCATGTTGGCGCCGCGAATACGCGAGCCGGTGACCGAGATGCGATCGAGGTCAGTGGTGCCGGAGGCTGCTTCCTGTGCCGAAGCGAAGCTCGGCACGAGCGCCAGCGCAATGCCGGCAGGCAGAAGACCCAGCCGCACTGCGGGAGTACGAAAATTCATCAATCTCTCCAAGGTACGTTAGTAGCGTGTTAAACCGCCTCGGAAAGTTACGATTGCGTTACCGTTAATTATTTGCGCGATGCAACCGTACTCTTTGCCGACTTTGGCGAAAGCGATCCACCGGTCTGCCGATAGCCCGACGCCGACTGGCCGTAACGGGCGCGGAACGCACGCGCGAAGCTGCAGCAGTTATCGAAGCCGCTGGCTGCAGCCACTTCGCCGATCATCATGTCGGTGTCGCGCAGCAGGTCCGCCGCGCGCTCCAGGCGCAGGCGCGCCGACAACGACTGCGGGCTCTCTTCGTACAGGCTCTGGAACGTCTTGGACAGGTACCAGCTGGAGAAGTTGGTCAGCTCGGCCAGTTCGCCGATGCGCACCACGCGGTGGCTGTTGCCTTCCAGGTACAGGCGCGCACGCTGCATGCGGCCGAACACCTGGCGCTTGCGGATGCGCGAACGGCCCGGGCAACGCTGCACGCCGGTGGCCATGCCACGCTGCATCGACGCCAGGTGCAGCAACACCGGGCGCAGGGCCTGCGCGGGCTGGCCGCTGGCCAGCGCATCACGCCACAGGCGCAGCGCCACCCGCACTTCGCCGCGCGTCATGCTGCCGCGGCCAGCGTACAGGCTGCAGTCGGCCAGCTCGCCCAGTGCGCGCAGGGCCTCGGGTGCCAGGCTCAGGCCGATGCACAGGCCATCGCGCCCCGCCTGGATCATCGGCCTGGATTCCTTTTCGAACGCGATCCACTCGCGCTGGCGCAGGCGGAAGCGGCCCTCCTTGGATTCCACCCACGCGCTGCCCCGCAACTGCATCCACACGGTGAAGGTGGTGCCAGCGGTCTGCAGGCTGCCCAGCCGGGCCACGCCCAGGCAGGTCGGCAGCAGACCGTCGTCGACGATCTTGTCCAGGGAGAGCGATTGGCCGCGATCGGCGAGGGAAAGCTGACGCATGACGTACACCGGGGTTTGCCGTTACGGGGCACCCGTTTTGCCAAATCAGGCCGTCTGCGTCAGGACGATTCGACGAGATTGATCCGAAATCGTCACGACGCCATCACGAAAGAAGTACGAAGACTACTTTCCCTTCCAGAACAACTGGTTGGGTGCCAACGAGAACACCGGGCGCGTCGGTTCGGGCAGCGTCATCACCCCGATGTCGGCGCCATCGGCGACCGCCAGGGCCAGGTACAGCGCGCTGCCATCGGGCTGCGCGCTGAAGCCGTTGCCGGCGCTGAGCCGATGGGCATCCAGGCAGTACCCGGCACCTTCGGAGGGATCGTTGATCCGTGCGAACACGGTCGAACAGTCGGCCCGGCTGGACAGGTAGTCCAGGCTGCCGCCACGGGCCACCGCCCAGGCACGGTAACGCCAACGCGAAGGCCGATCCTCGCTGACCTGCTGGATGCTGGCCGGCGTCAGCTGCAGATCGGCCGACCACAGCCCCCCTGCCGCCAGACGGGTGAACAGCACGCGCTGGTTGGCCGCATCCAGGCGCGCCTGCGATACCCCGTCCACGTGGCCAAGCAGTTTCCACGGCGCAGCGCGGCGATCGAACAGCAACAGGCGCATGCGCTCGTCCTCGTCGCGTTCCACCACCAGCACGTGGTCGTTATCGCCGGCATACAGCGCCTGCAGCGGCTGCGCCACTGGTACCGGCAGCGCCACGATCTGTTCATCGCGCGGCGAAACCTCGTAAATCACCGGTCGCGCCTGCGCATCGCGGCCGGACACCAGCAGGCGCGTGCTGTCCGGGGACCAGTCGGCGGATTGGCGGGTTTCCGGGCGCAGGCCGTCCACCGGGCGCAGCGACTCGGGGCGGGACAGGTCGGCCCACCACAGGCCGTAGTTGCCCGAACGATCGGAGGTGAACACCAGTTGCCGGCCATCCGGGGCCAGCATCGGCTGGCCATCGCGGCCGTTGGAGGGGAACAGGCGTTCTGGCGTACCCGGGCGCCCGTCCTTCACCGGGACCCGGAACAACCCGAACTGCGCCTTGCGGTGCACGAAGGCCAGCATGTTGTTGCTGCGCGACAGCGCCGGAGACTGGGCATCGTCCAGCCCAACGTCGCGCAACGTACGCGTCTGGGTATCCAGTTCGTACAAGCGCGCTTCGCTGTCCACCCGGCGCCCGAACACGATGTGCCGGCTGTCGCCGCGCCAGGCCCAGCCACGGATCTCCGCCGAATCGTTGGTGAGCTGTTCGGGCACGCCGCCGCCGGCTGGCATCCGCCACAGGTCGCCGATCTGCGGGTTGCGCACGAACACGATCCAGCGGCTGTCCGGCGAAAAACGCGGCGCGTAGTCGAAACTGTCATCGGCCATCGGGTAGTCGATCGAGGCCCAGGCGCCGCTGGCGATGTCCAGCACGCGGATGCCGCGATGGGCATGGCGACCGGACAACGAGCCGAACACCAGCCCGCGCCCGTTGGGCGTCCAGTCGAAACTGAGCAGCTCGGTGCCGTCGCAGCGCGTCACGTGGCGGATCGCGCCGCCCGTGGCGCTGGCGATCAGCACCTCACAGCTGGCGTCCGGCCCGAATCGCGCAAACGCGATATCGCGCCCGTTCGGCGACCAGTTGGGGAAGCGGTCGGAATGACCCGAAGGCGTGTCGGCAAGCAGGCGCGCCGGTGCATTGCCGGAGGTCTGCACCTTGATTGCGCTACCGCCGCCCACGGCGTCATCGGCCTCATAGGCGACCTGCGAGCCATCCGGCGATACGGTCGGGTAGGTTTCGAAGCCCGCCGTGGCGGTGATCAAACGATACGGACGCTGCGGGCTGCCGACCACGCGGCTGCCATCTTCCAGCACGCCACTGCCACCGTGCTCCTGCGCTGGGCGCTGCAGCAGCAGCGCGGTGAGCACCAGCAGTGCAACGGCCATGGCCAGCCCGATGGCCAGGAACACATGGCGCCGTGTGCGCCGCCAGTGGCTGCGCGGACGCGGCACGGGGCTGGCAACGGCAGATTCCGCGGCCAGCGCGTGGCGTTCATTCTCATTCGGGGCCGGGTCGGCATCGGCCACAGGCTCGACCAGCGCCGTCACCGGCTGCAGCAATCGATACCCGGACTTGGCGATGGTCTCGATGTAGGCCGTCCCCGCCTCGTCATCGCGCGAGAACACCTTGCGCAACTGGGTGATGGCCTGGGTCAGCACGTCGTTGGTAGGCAACGTATCGGGCCAGACCTCGGCGAACAGTTCCTCGCGGGTCACCACCGCACCGGGAACACGCATGAGCACCCTGAGCACGCCCAACGCCTTGGGCGTGAGCCGGCGCGGAAGGCGCGCGCCCTCCACCACCACCTCACGCGACGACAGCGTGATGGTGCAATCGCCGATCCGGAAGCGGTCGGCAGCGGGTGTCTCACTATCCAGGTTGATCATTCCGGTGCTACGCACAAACAACTGAACAACAGGAACGCAGCATTCATCGAATCAACCACCGATCGAACGAACCGCCAGATTCCGCACAAGGCATCAGCGCAAAGGGCAAAAACACTGAAGCGCGCGAATACTAGCCTATGCCGGTTAACTGCGCCTATGCGCGCAGAGGACATCAGGCCTCTCTCGCCGACGAATCCACATAAATCGCTTCAACATTCGCGCCCTCTGGCGCGATTTTTTTATCTGCGATTCAGTAATATTTTATCGTCTATTCAGTTTCGCGCGTTACGGATCATGGTCAGCCCGACCAGACGCGACACCACCAACGCTACGTACATCACGCCTGCAAACTGTGCCAGCATCACCAGTGCGCGTGCCTGCGGGTGCACCGGTACCACGTCGCTCAACCCCACCCCCGACAACAAGCTGAAGCTGAGATAAAGCAGCTCCATCCAGGTGCGCAATTCGCTCTCGCTGGTGGCCACGAAACTGCCCGGATACCAGTACTGGCACACCGCGAAAGCAAACGCGAATGCCCAGGCCAGCAGTGTGAAGGTAGCGCCTGCGGCGAATAGTTCGTCGCGGGTCACCTTATGGTCCTGCAGCATGTACGCGATCAGGCTGCCGGCAGTGTAGAAGTACAGCAGGCATTCGAGCAGCTGCGCGGTGGTGACCAGCGCCGGTCGCCCCAGCAGCGCCCCCGAAACGGAGAACACCACCGAGGGGATGGCCAGCAGCAGCGCCAGCCACATCCCCAGCGGACTGCGTCGCACCACCCACAACGCCAGGCCCAGCACCGCGATGCCGAAGGCGCCGAACAGCGCGCGGCTCGCCCCGGACTCGTCCATGGCCGGGTACAGCAGCACGCCCAGCAACTGCACGCCCAGCAGCCAGGCCGAGGGATGCCGGCGGGCGATGGCCAGCCATCGGGTGGTGCGTGCTATCGCCATCGTCGTGGTCCTCGCCCCTGTGTCGGTGGGCCGAAGCTTACCGGCTGCGGTGCCGAGGCAGCATGATGGCCATGCTGCCCCTCCCCTGCTTATTCCTGCCGGTACACCTGGGCACCCTGCGCGCGGAACTCGGTCGACTTCTCGGCCATGCCCACCGCCAGCGCCTCCTGCTCGTCCAGGCCCTGCCCGGCCGCGTAGTCACGCACGTCCTGGGTGATCTTCATCGAGCAGAAGTGCGGCCCGCACATCGAACAGAAGTGGGCCAGCTTGTGCGCGTCCTTGGGCAGGGTCTCGTCGTGGAATTCGCGGGCCTTCTCCGGATCCAGGCCCAGGTGGAACTGGTCTTCCCAGCGGAACTCGAAGCGCGCCTTGCTCAGCGCGTTGTCGCGTACCTGCGCGCCCGGATGGCCCTTGGCCAGGTCGGCAGCATGGGCGGCGATGCGGTAGGCCATGATGCCGTCACGCACGTCCTGGCGGTTGGGCAGGCCCAGGTGCTCCTTGGGCGTCACGTAGCAGAGCATGGCGGTGCCGTACCAGCCGATCATGGCTGCACCGATGGCACTGGTGATGTGGTCGTAGCCCGGCGCGATGTCGGTGGTGAGCGGCCCCAGCGTATAGAACGGCGCCTCGCCGCATTCGCGCAGCTGCTTGTCCATGTTCTCCTTGATCAGCTGCATCGGCACGTGGCCGGGGCCTTCGATCATGGTCTGCACGTCATGCTTCCAGGCGATCTTCGTGAGCTCGCCCAACGCTTCCAGTTCGCCGAACTGCGCGGCATCGTTGGCATCGGCGATGCAACCTGGGCGCAGGCCGTCACCCAGCGAGAAGGTCACGTCGTAGGCCTTCATGATCTCGCAGATATCCTCGAAGTGCGTATAGAGGAAATTCTCGCGGTGGTGGGCCAGGCACCACTTGGCCATGATCGAACCGCCGCGCGAGACGATGCCGGTAACCCGGCGTGCGGTGAGTGGCACGTGGCGCAGCAGCACGCCGGCATGGATGGTGAAATAGTCCACGCCCTGCTCGGCCTGCTCGATGAGGGTGTCGCGGAAGATTTCCCAGCTGAGTTCTTCGGCGCGGCCATCGACCTTTTCCAACGCCTGGTAGATCGGCACCGTACCGATCGCCACCGGCGAGTTGCGCAGGATCCATTCCCGCGTTTCGTGGATGTGCTTGCCGGTGGACAGGTCCATCACCGTATCGCCGCCCCAGCGGATCGCCCATACCAGCTTTTCCACTTCCTCGGCGATGCCCGAAGACACTGCGCTGTTGCCGATGTTGGCGTTGATCTTGGTCAGGAAGTTGCGGCCGATGATCATCGGCTCGCTTTCAGGATGGTTGATGTTGTTGGGCAGCACCGCGCGCCCGCGGGCGATCTCTTCGCGCACGAACTCCGGCGTGATCGAGGCCTGGATGGAGGCGCCGAACGATTGGCCCGGGTGCTGCATCAGCAGCGCCTTGTCGCCGATCGCCTCGATGCGCTGGTTCTCACGGATCGCCACGAATTCCATTTCGGGGGTGATGATGCCGCGCCGCGCGTAGTGCATCTGGGTGACGTTGGCGCCGGCCACGGCGCGGCGCGGCTGCAGGCGCGAAGGGAAGCGCACCGCATCCAGGCGTGTGTCGGTTTCGCGCGACCGCCCGAAGGCCGAGCTGAGCCGGTCCAGCAGCTCGGTGTCGCCCCGTTCGGCCACCCAGCCCGCGCGCAGCGCCGGCAAGCCGGTGGACAGATCGATGCGGGCATCCGGATCGGTGTACGGGCCGGAGGTGTCATACACGGTCACCGGCGCGTTCTCTTCGCCGCCGAACAGGGTGGGCGTGCGGGTCAGCGCGATTTCGCGCATCGGCACCTGCAGGTCGCTGCGTGAGCCCTGCACATGGATCCTGCGCGAGCCGGGAATGGGTCGCGTGACCGATTCAGACAGCTGCTGGGCCTGTTGCTGCAGGGCGGAAGGGTGTGCGTTCATCGGGCATCGTCCTGGGTTATCGGTGCGAGGGTTCGCACGGCAAGGGACGAAGCGGCGGCGCACGGCAGGCGCACGGCGCGCGGTTTCCAGGCGGGGGCTGGGCGGCGCGGTGCATCGGCTGTTGCGAAGCTTCCCTACGCCGGTATCAACCGGATCAGGTTCGAAGGGACTGTCTCAACCGTGGCCACATGGCCGCGGTACCCCCGCTTCGGGGCGGATTAGACCACAGCTGCGCCCGGTTTGTGCAGCCGGTGGCGACCGGCACGGGAAATGTGAACAGCCCGGTCATGCTGCCTTGGCTACACTGCCGCGCATGGTATTTCGACTTTCCATCGCGCTGGTGGTGCTGCTGGTGCTGGCCGCCGGCATCGCCCCGGACCCGTTCAACGAGGTAGTGCGCGGCGGCCTGGTGCACATCATCCGCAGCGCCGGCTGGCTGTACCTGCTGGTGGTGTTCATCACGCTTTCGTTCCTGCTGTACCTGGCATTCGGCCGGCTCGGCTCGCTGCGGATCGGCGGCGAAGACGCCGAACCGGATTTCTCCAATGCCAGCTGGATGTCGATGCTGTTTGCCGCCGGCATGGGCATCGGGTTGGTGTTCTGGGGCGCGGCCGAACCGGTCTCGCACTTCGTCACCCCACCCGAAGGCCTGCCCCCGCAGAGCATGGAAGCGGCCCGCGCCTCGATGCGCTATGCGTTCTTCCACTGGGGCCTGCACCCGTGGGCGATCTATGCGCTGATCGGGCTGGCGATGGCCTGGTTCCAGTTCAACCGCAATGGCCGCGGGCTGATCAGCGACCTGCTGCAACCGCTGATCGGCGTGCACCACCGTGGCTGGATCGGTACGGTTGTCAACGTGGCGGCGGTGGTGGCCACCGCGATCGGCGTGGCGACCACGCTCGGTTTCGGCACCATCCAGATCGCCGCCGGGCTGCAGCGCGTGTTCGGCATCCACGCCGGCGCGCCGCTGCAGCTGACCATCATCGCGGTGGCGTTCGTGCTGTACATGGCCTCCACCGCCAGCGGCGTGCACCGTGGCATCAAGTGGCTGTCCAACTTCAACCTTGGGCTGGCCGCAGTGCTGCTGGCACTGGTCCTGGTGCTGGGCCCCACCGCCTTCATCTTCGATACGTTCACCACCACCATTGGCTCCTACCTCAACCAGCTGGTGACCATGAGCCTGCGCATGTCGCCGTTCTCCGGCAGCACCTGGGTGGCCGACTGGACGATCTTCTACTGGGCGTGGTGGATCGCCTGGGCGCCGTTCGTGGGTTCGTTCATCGCACGCGTGTCGCGCGGGCGCAGCATCCGCGAGTTCGTACTCGGCGTGGTGATCGCGCCCAGCGTGCTGGGCTTCCTCTGGTTCTCGGTATTCGGCGGCACCGCGCTGTGGTCGCAGATCTTCGGCCATGTCGACCTGGTGCAGGCGCTGGGCACCGGCTACGAGACCGTGCTGTTCACCATGTTCGACAGCCTGCCCATGCCCACCGTGCTGTCGGTGATCGCATTGGTGCTGCTGGTGATCTTCTTCGTGACCTCCGCCGATTCGGCGGTGCTGGTACTGGCCAGCATGTCCACCGACGAAGCCGGCGACCCGCCCTTGTCGCGGCGGATCACCTGGGGCGTGGCGATCGCGCTGATCGCCGCCGTGCTGCTGCTGGCGGGCGGGCTGGATGCGCTGCAGGGCATGATCACCATCGCCGCCCTCCCCTTCGCCCTGCTGATGCTGGCGGTGATGTGGTCGCTGTACCGCGTGCTGGACCTGGAGTACCAGTTGCAGCACCGGCGCGCCAGACGCGCGCGGCAGATGATGGATGCGTGGATCGAGCGCGAGATTGCCGCGCAGGAAGAGACGCGCGATGAGGCGTCGCGGGCGGATACGTAGCGCTCAAGAGCAGTGTTTCAGTTCATCCGTGCAGGGCGGCCGTCGGCCAGCCACGCTCCGGGACACGCCGGCCCAGCTCAGGGCATGCGAGAACCACCGGCTGTTCGCCCAAATGCATGAAGCAGCCGGGCAGAGCCCGGCTCTACGTAAGATTGCAATCATGAGCAGCCGTGCAGGCGGGGACCGTTAGTACCCTGCCGCTTGTCCATCCTTGCGGCTTTCCGAGGCGCCGTAATACACGCCGGTTTCCGGGTCGCGCATGATCGCCTGGTAGCCGCCATACGGGCCGTCGGCGAACGTTACGCGGTGGCCCTTGCGCATCAGCGCGCGCACCGTCTCGTACGGGTAGCCGGTTTCCAGGTTCACTTCGCCGCCGTCGCTCATCGCCGTGGCCTGGCCGGTCGGCTCGGTCGAGCCTTCATGCTGGATGCGCGGCGCATCGCCGGCTTCCTGCAGGTTCATGCCAAAGTCCACCAGGTTCATCACGATCTGCGCGTGGCCCTGCGGCTGCATCGCGCCCCCCATCACGCCAAAGCTCATCCACGGCTTGCCATCCTTGGTCACGAAACCTGGAATGATGGTCTGGAACGGACGCTTGCCCGGCGCGTAGCCGTTGGGATGATCCTTGCGCAGCACGAACATCTCTCCGCGATCCTGCAGGATGAATCCCAGCCCCGGCGGCGCCATGCCACTGCCCATGCCGCGGTAGTTGGACTGGATCAGCGACACCATCATGCCGTCGGCGTCGGCCACGGTCATGTAGATCGTGTCGCCCTCTTCCAGCTGCTTCGGCGTGCCCGGCTGCACTTCACGCAGCGCCTTGTCCATCGAGATCAGCTTGCGGCGCTCGGCCGCGTATTCCTTCGACACCAGCCTGGCCACTGGCGCCGGCTGGAACGCCGGGTCGGTGTAGAAGCGCGCACGGTCGGCGAAGGCCAGTTTCTTGGCCTCCACGAACAGGTGCACATGTTCCGGTGAGCCGAAGGGAATCTTCGAGAAATCGTATCCCTCCAGCACGTTCAGGATCTGCAGCGCCGCGATGCCCTGGCTGTTCGGCGGCAGCTCCCACACGTCATAACCACGGTAGTTGCTGCTCACCGGCTCCACCCATTCGCCGTGGTGGCTGGCCATGTCCTCGTAGCTCAGGTAGCCGCCATTGGCCTTGAAGTACGTCCCGATGGTGCGCGCGATGTCGCCCTTGTAGAACGCATCGCGGCCGCCCTGGGCGATCTGCTCCAGGGTGTTGGCCAGGTTCGGGTTCTTCCACAGCTCGCCCTTGCGCGGGGCATGCCCGTTGATCGTGAACTGCTCCTTGAAGCCGGGGTACTGCGACAGCTTGGGCACCGAACGGTCCCAGTAGTAGGCGATTACTTCAGCCACCGGGTGGCCCTCGCGCGCGTAGCGGATCGCCGGCGCCAGGTTGTCGGCCATCGGCTTGCGCCCGAACCGGTCGTGCAGCGCGAACCAACCATCCACCGCGCCCGGCACCGACACCGGCAGCGGACCGGTGGCCGGGATGTCCTTCAGCCCACGGCGCTGGAACTCGGCCAGGGTCAGCGACTTCGGCGAACGGCCCGAGCCGTTGTAGCCGTACAGCTTCTGCGTCTTGGGGTCCCATACGATCGCGAACAGGTCCCCACCCATGCCGTTGCCGGTGGGCTCCATCAGCCCCAGCGCGGCGTTGGCGGCAATGGCCGCGTCCACCGCCGAGCCGCCGCCCTTCATCACATCCAGCGCGATCTGGGTGGCCAGCGGCTGCGAGGTGGCGGCCATCGCGTGCGGGGCGATCACCTCCGAGCGGGTGGCAAAGCCATGGCCGGTGACCCGGTCGGCAGCGGAGGAGAGCAGCGGCAGCGCACACAGCAGCGCAGTGGCAAGTACGGCACGGGCAAAGGGTCGGGGCACGGGGAGCGGTTCCTGGAGGGATGGCAAGCGCTCGATGGTCGCCGCTGCGGCCTGCTGCGCACATCCGACAATGGTCATGCACGGGGGTCATCCGCGACAGTCCGATCCGCGCAGAAACTGCGCTTCAAAACTTGAATTGGCGTTCACCAGAACGATTTCAGTCGCAACCATCGTTACGTGGCGGGGCTTTGCGCTGGATACAGCCGAAACCGTTGGAAATTGTGGCAACACGGTTGACAGCGACAAAACCGCTGTGGTTTTCTCGATCACATGTTGCAGCGCCACACACCCATTCGCGAATCCATCGAGCACGCCGATCCCGGCGCGGCCTCCATCCGTTCGCTTCTTGTCCTCGTACTTATTACCCAACCAACAGGTGCGGGACGGACCGGCGTGTAAGCAGAACTGCCAGGTATCCATCAAAACCCGCACCCACCCTGGTGCGGGTTTTTTCGTTTCAGAACCCTCCAATTCTTCCTCCAAAGGACCTCCCCCATGAGCACCAACGACCTGCCCCAGATCAAGATCGCTGTTGTCGGCTACGGCAGCCAGGGCCGCGCCCACGCCCTCAACCTGCGTGAATCCGGTTTCGATGTGGTCATCGGCCTGCGCCCGGGCGGCCCGACCGAGGTCAAGGCCCAGGCCGATGGCTTCACCGTGAAGGCACCGGCCGAAGCAGTGAAGGAGGCGGACCTGGTCGCGGTGCTGACCCCGGACATGGTGCAGAAGAAACTCTACGAAGACGTGCTGGCGCCGAACATGAAACAGGGCGCGGTGCTGTTGTTTGCCCACGGCCTGAACGTGCACTTCAACATGATCGCCCCGCGCGATGACCTGGACGTGGTGCTGGTCGCGCCCAAGGGCCCGGGCGCGCTGGTCCGCCGCGAATACGAAATCGGCCGTGGCGTGCCGTGCATCTGGGCGGTCTACCAGGACCGCAGCGGCAAGGCCGCCGAATACGCGCTGGCCTATGCGGCCGGCCTGGGCGGCGCCCGCGCCAACCTGATCCAGACCACCTTCAAGGAAGAAACCGAAACCGATCTGTTCGGCGAGCAGGCCGTGCTGTGCGGTGGCGCCTCGGCGCTGGTCCAGGCCGGGTTCGAGACGCTGGTGGAAGCCGGCTACCAGCCGGAAATCGCCTATTACGAAGTACTGCACGAACTGAAGCTGATCGTGGACCTGTTCTATGAAGGCGGCATCACCCGCATGCTGGAATTCATCTCCGAAACCGCGCAGTACGGCGATTACGTGAGTGGCCCGCGGGTGATCGACGCCGGCACCAAGGAACGCATGAAGGCAGTGCTGGCCGACATCCAGGACGGTACGTTCACCAAGAACTGGGTGGCCGAATACGAAGCGGGCCTGCCGAACTACAACAAGTTCAAGCAGGCCGACCTGGAACACCCGATCGAGAAGGTAGGCAAGGAACTGCGCGCCAAGATGGTCTGGTTGCAAAGTCAAGCCGCGTAACCGCGCGGCTCCCCCACCGCTTTCGCAAAGGTCACCGCATGAACACCTCCGCACACAGCACCGCGCCCCGCAACGGCGCACGCTGGTTGACGCAGGCCCTGGAAGCCGAGGGCGTCGATACGCTGTTCGGCTATCCGGGCGGCACCATCATGCCCTTCTACGACGCCCTGGTGGATTCGGGGCTCAAGCACATCCTGGTGCGCCACGAACAGGGCGCCGCCCTGGCCGCCAACGGCTATGCCCGCGCCAGCGGCCGGGTTGGCGTGTGCGTGGCCACCTCCGGCCCGGGCGCGTCCAACCTGGTCACCGGCATCGCCGATGCGATGCTGGATTCGGTGCCCATGGTCTGCATCACCGGCCAGGTCGCCACCCCGCTGCTGGGCACCGACGCGTTCCAGGAACTGGACGTGTTCGGGCTGACCCTGCCGATCGTCAAGCACAGCTGGCTGGTGCGCTCGGTCGACGACCTGCCCCGGGTGGTCCGCGAAGCGTTCCGGATCGCGCGCGAAGGCCGCCCCGGCCCGGTGCTGATCGACCTGCCCAAGGATGTGCAGGTTGCCGACGCCAGCCACCTGCCGGCGCACGTGCCGGAAACGGTCAACCCGCCGGCGGCGCCGAGCGATGCCGCGCTGGCTCAGGCCATTGCCGCGATCCAGACTGCCGAAAAGCCGGTGATCTACGCTGGCGGCGGCGTGGCCCTGGGCGATGCGGTGGAGGACTTCCGCGCCTTCGTCGACGCCACCGCCATACCCACCGTGCTGACTCTGCGCGGGCTGGGTGCGCTGCCGGCGCAGCACCCGCACTACCTGGGCATGCTGGGCATGCACGGCACCCGCGCGGCCAACATGGCCGTGCAGGAAAGCGACCTGCTGGTGGTGGTCGGCGCACGCTTCGACGACCGCGCCACCGGCAAGTTGAACGAGTTCGCGCCGTTCGCCCGGGTCATCCATATCGACGCCGATGCGTATGAGATCTCCAAGCTGCGTACCGCCGATGTGGCGGTGCCGGGCAACGTCGGCACCGCGCTGCGTGCGCTGACTTCCGCACTGACCCACACGCCCGCATCGCAGGATGCATGGCGAAAGCGCTGCGCCGGGCACCGCGAGCGGTTCGCCGCCCGCTACGACGCACCGGGCGCGCACATCTACGCCCCGGCGCTGCTGAAGCGGTTGAGCGAAGTGGCCCCGGCCGACGCGATCATTGCCTGCGATGTCGGCCAGCACCAGATGTGGGTGGCCCAGCACTGCCGCTTCAACCATCCGCGCAACCACCTGACCAGCGGCGCGCTGGGCACCATGGGCTTCGGCCTGCCGGCGGCGATGGGCGCGCAGTTCGCCTGCCCGGACCGCACCGTGGTGCTGGTCTCCGGCGACGGCAGCTTCATGATGAACGTGCAGGAGCTGGCCACCATCGCCCGCTGCCGCCTGCCGGTGAAGATCGTGCTGCTGGACAACAGTTCGCTGGGCATGGTCCGCCAGTGGCAGGAACTGTTCTTCGCCGAGCGTTACAGCGAGATCGACCTGTCCGACAACCCGGACTTCGCTGCATTGGCCAAGGTGTTCGGCATTCCGGCCACCCGCATCGACGCCCGCGACGATGTCGAAGGCGGCCTGGCCGCGCTGCTGGCCGAACCTGGCCCGGCCCTGCTGCACGTGGCCATCGACGCGCGCGCCAACGTGTGGCCGCTGGTGCCGCCCAACAACGCCAACAGCACCATGCTGGAAAGCAACCCCGCCCATCAGCCCCAGGAGTTCCCCCATGCAATACCGGCTTGACCTGGTGCTGGTTCCCGCCGAAGGCGCGCTGCTGCGCGTGATCGGCATGGCCGAACGCCGTGGCTTTGCGCCACGCGCGATCGTCGGTGCGCCCAATGCGGCCGATGACGGTCGCTGGCACCTGCAGCTGGTGGTGGACAGCAACCGTCCGCCGGAGACGCTGTGCCGGCAGATCGAGAAGATCTATGACTGTGTTTCGGTGCGGATCAGTGCGCTGGAATCGGGTAGTGGAGTCACTGTATGAACGCCCGTGCCGTGGTTCCGGTGCCGGTACGGAGGGGTCTTCTTCCGGAGGGCCTGTTGGTCCGCGCAGCCACGCGTGAATCACGTTCCGTCCCTGCGGCGGGTTCCGCGCGCATGGCGATGCGTTCATCGCACAGGCGCCCGCTGGTCATGGGGCGCGGCGTGGCTCTACACCATGGCCGCCGCAGGCACCGGGGTGGTCATGCCGGCTAGCCGTGCGCCGCAGGAATCGGAGGTGGGCGACGTAAGCGTCGCCGATGTGCTGGCCGCGCAGGCGCGGCTGCGCCGGTTCCTGCCGCCTACGCCGCTGCATTATGCGGAGCGGTTCGGTACGTGGCTGAAGCTGGAAAACCTGCAGCGCACCGGGTCGTACAAGGTGCGCGGTGCATTGAACGCGCTGCTGGCCGGGCGCGAACGCGGCGATGACCGGCCGGTGATCTGCGCCTCGGCCGGCAACCACGCCCAGGGCGTGGCGTGGTCGGCCTACCGGCTGGACATCCCGGCCATCACCGTGATGCCGCACGGGGCCCCGGCCACCAAGATCGCCGGGGTCGCTCACTGGGGCGCCACCGTGCGCCAGCACGGCAACAGCTATGACGAGGCGTACGCGTTCGCGCGCGCCCTGGCCGACCAGCACGGCTACCGCTTCCTGTCCGCATTCGACGATCCGGACGTGATCGCCGGCCAGGGCACGCTGGGCATCGAACTGGCCGCGCACGCACCGGACGTGGTGATCGTGCCGATCGGCGGCGGCGGATTGGCTTCCGGTGTCGCGTTGGCGCTGAAATCGCAGGGCGTGCGCATCGTCGGCGCACAGGTCGAGGGCGTGGATTCCATGGCCCGCGCGATCCGCGGCGATGTACGCGAAATCGCGCCGGTCGCCACCCTGGCCGACGGCGTGAAAGTAAAGATTCCCGGCACCCTGACCCGCCGCCTGTGCAGTGCGCTGCTGGATGACGTGGTGATCGTGCGCGAAGCCGAGCTGCGCGAAACCCTGGTCCGGCTGGCGCTGGAAGAACACATCATTGCCGAGGGCGCCGGTGCGCTGGCGCTGGCCGCCGGCCGCCGCGTGGCCGGCAAGCGCAAGTGCGCGGTGGTCTCCGGCGGCAACATCGACGCGATGGTGCTGGCCCAGCTGCTTTCCGACATCCGCCCGCGCCCGCCGCGCAAACCGCGCCGCCGCGCCAGCGAGCGGACACGGCCACCGCTACCAACCGTGCTCGCACCACCCCCGAATTCCCTAGTCCTTCCTTCCCCTGCCTTGCCATCCGACCTTGCCGTCGAGGAGACCTCCTGGTGACCACGCCCAACTCCCCCCGAATTCGAATTTTCGATACCACCCTGCGCGACGGCGAGCAATCGCCCGGCTGCAGCATGAGCCCGCAGCAGAAGCTGGTGATGGCCCGCGCGCTCGATGAGCTGGGCGTGGACGTCATCGAGACCGGCTTCCCGGCCAGCTCGCAGTCCGACCGCGACGCCATGGCGATGATCGGCCGTGAGGTCCGCCGCCCGACCCTGGCGGTGCTGTCGCGCTGCCTGGCCGCCGATATCGAAACCTCGGCCAAGGCCCTGGAATCGGCCGCCAATGCGCGCCTGCACCTGTTCCTGTCGACCAGCCCGCTGCACCGCGAGCACAAGCTGCGCATGAGCCGCGAGCAGGTACTGGAATCGGTGCACAAGCACGTAAGCCTGGCACGCAGCTACATCGACGATGTGGAGTTCTCGGCTGAAGATGCCACCCGCACCGAAGAAGACTTCCTGATCGAAGTGGCGCGCGTGGCCGTGGCCGCCGGTGCCACCACCATCAACCTGCCCGATACGGTCGGCTTCACCACCCCCGAAGAGATCCGCGGCATGTTCCAGCGGGTCATCGCCGGGGTGCCCGACAGCGACCGCATCATCTTCAGCGCCCACTGCCACAACGACCTGGGCCTGGCCGTGGCCAATTCGCTGGCCGCCATCGAAGGCGGCGCGCGCCAGGTGGAGTGCACCATCAACGGCATCGGTGAGCGCGCCGGCAACTGTTCGCTGGAAGAGCTGGCGATGGTGTTGAAGGTGCGCAATGCCTTCTACGAGGAAGACACCCGGATCAACACCCCGCGCATCGTCTCCACCTCGCAGCTGCTGCAGCGCCTGGTCGGCATGCCGGTCCAGCGCAACAAGGCGATCGTGGGCGCCAATGCGTTCGCGCACGAGTCGGGCATCCACCAGCACGGCATGCTGCGCCATCGCGGCACCTACGAAATCATGCGCCCGGAAGACGTAGGCTGGGAAAACTCGCAGATGGTGCTGGGCCGCCACAGCGGCCGCGCTGCGGTCGAGGCGCGCCTGCGTGCGCTGGGCTTCTGGCTGGAGGAAGAAGAGCTGAAACTGGTGTTCGAACAGTTCAAGGCCCTGTGCGAGCAACAGCGCGTGGTGACCGATGCCGACCTGCAGGTATTGATGCAGGGCAGCTCCACCCAGAACGGCTACCGCCTGGCCTCGATGACCATCAGCGACGTGGGCAGCCGCGCCAACGCGCTGGTCGAGCTGTCCGACCCGGATGGCAACCGCGTGGCCGAAACCGCGCAGGGCGATGGCCCGGTGGACGCGCTGTTCGGCGCGCTGGCTGCCGCCACCGGCGTGCAGCTGATGCTGGACAGCTACCACGTGCACAGCGTGGGCATTGGCGCCGACGCGCGCGGCGAGGCCAACCTGAGCGTGCGCCATGACGGCGCGGAGTACGAAGGTACCGGTACCAGCCGCGACATCATCGAAGCCTCGGCCCTGGCCTGGCTGGACGTGGCCAACCGCCTGCTGCGCCAGCGCCAGGCCGGCGCCGGACAACCTGCGGCCACCGCCGCCGCCTGAGGAAGCAACCATGAGTGCCTTCGACAGCCCCTACACCGCCGACGCATCCCAGCACTGGAATGCCCAGGACTACGCCATCGACGCCGGCTTCGTGCCGGTGCTCGGCGGCGCGGTGGCGCGCCTGCTCGACCCGCAGCGCGGCGAGCGGATCCTCGACCTGGGCTGTGGCGATGGCGTGCTGAGCTTCGACCTGGCGCTCAGCGGTGCGCACGTGACCGGCGTGGACAGCTCGCCCGAGCTGATCGGCGGCGCCCGCGCTCGTGGCATCGATGCGCAGCTGATGGATGCGCACGCGCTGACCTTCGAGCGCCGATTCGATGCGGTATTCAGCAATGCCGCCCTGCACTGGATGCGCGAGCCGGACAAGGTGATCGACGGCGTGCGCCGTGCCCTGCGTCCGGGCGGCCGTTTCGTCGCAGAGATGGGCGGCCAGGGCAACGTCGCCACCATCACCAGCGCCCTGCAGGCCGCGCTGTGCAGCAACGGCCATGCGGTGCCGGCATTCCCGTGGTACTTCCCCAGCGCCGACGCGTACGCAGAACGCCTGCGCGCGCATGGCTTCCAGGTGCGCCATATCGAATGCCTGGCGCGTCCCACCGTGCTGCCCACCGGCATGCAGGGCTGGCTGCGCACCTTCGCCCCGCCGTTCCTGGTCGGGCTGGATGCCACCCAGCGTCAACGCGTGCTCGACGACACCGTGGCGCTGCTGGCACCGACCCAGCGTGATAAGCATGGCCAGTGGAGCGCCGATTACGTGCGGCTGCGCTTCGATGCGCGGCTGCGCACTTCCTGACCGACCCGAACCACCCTATCGTCACATGAACCACAGCAAGGCCATTCCATGACCCCAGCTCCCCGCACCCTGTACGACAAACTGTGGGACGCCCACGTGGTCGTGCCCGAATCGGACAGCGCGCCCGCCGTGCTGTACATCGACCTGCACCTGATCCACGAAGTGACCTCGCCACAGGCCTTCACCGAACTGCGCGAGCGCGGCCTGGCGCCGCGCCGCCCGGACCGGACCAAGGCCACCATGGACCACTCCACCCCGACCCTGCCGGCCGATGCCGACGGCAAGCTGCCCTACGCCAGCGCCGCCTCCGAAGCACAGGTGGCGATGCTGGCGCGCAACTGCGCCGAACACGGCATCGAGCTGTTCGACCTGCAGTCGGCCAACCGCGGCATCGTGCACGTGATCGCGCCCGAGCAGGGCTTCACCCAGCCGGGCATGACCATCGTCTGCGGCGACAGCCACACCTCCACCCATGGAGCATTTGGTGCATTGGCGTTCGGCATCGGCACCAGCGAAGTCGGCCACGTGCTGGCGACCCAGTGCCTGCTGCAGCGCAAGGCGAAGACCATGGCGATCACCGTCGATGGCGCGCTGGCGCCAGGCGTGGGCGCCAAGGACGTGGTGTTGCACATCATCGGCGTGATCGGGGTGAACGGCGGCACCGGCCATGTGCTGGAGTTCCGTGGCAGCGCGATCACCGCGATGGACATGGAGCAGCGCATGACCCTGTGCAACATGTCCATCGAAGCCGGCGCACGCGCCGGCATGGTGGCGCCGGACCAGGTCACCTTCGACTGGGTGGCCAACACCCCGCGCGGCCCCAAGGGCGTGGCGTTCGACGAGGCCGTGGCGCAATGGTCGCAGCTGCGCAGCGATGCGGGCGCGCGCTTCGACGTGGAAGTACACATCAACGCCGCCGACATCCGCCCCACCCTGACCTGGGGCACCCACCCGGGCACGGCCATCGCAGTGGACGCGCCGATCCCGGCGGCCAACGATGCGGCCGACCAGAAAGGCCTGGACTACATGCACTTCCAGGCCGGGCAGACCCTGGCCGGCACCCCGGTGGACGTGGTGTTCGTCGGTTCGTGCACCAACGGCCGCCTGAGCGACATGCGTGAAGTGGCGCAGGTGCTGCAGGGCCGCCGTGTTGCCGCAGGCGTGCGCATGCTGGTGGTGCCGGGTTCGGAAATCGTCAAGCGCCAGGCCGAAGCCGAAGGTATCGACGCCATCGTGCGCGCCGCTGGCGCCGAATGGCGCGAACCAGGCTGCTCGATGTGCATCGCCATGAACGGCGACCTGGTGGCGCCCGGGCAGCTGGCGGTGAGCACCAGCAACCGCAACTTCGAAGGCCGCCAGGGTCCGGGCTCGCGCACGCTGCTGGCCTCGCCGATGACCGCCGCGTGGGCGGCGGTGAACGGCCGCGTAGCCGACCCGCGTGAACTGTATGCCAGCCAGGAGGTGGCCTGATGAGCAGCTTCCGTACCCTGACTTCGACCAGCGTAGTGCTGCGCGAAACCAACATCGACACCGACCAGATCATTCCGGCGCGGTTCCTGTCCACCACCGAACGCGCCGGGCTGGGCAAGCACGCCTTCAACGACTGGCGCTGGCAGGCCGACGGCACGCCCAACCCGGGCTTCGCCTTCAACCAGCCGCACAACGCCGGGCGCAGCATCCTGCTGGCCGGGCGCAACTTCGGTTGTGGTTCCTCGCGCGAACATGCGCCGTGGGCGCTGGCCGACCTGGGCCTGCGTGCGATTGTGAGCAGCGAGATCGCCGACATCTTCCGGGGCAACGCGTTGAAGAACGGACTGCTGCCGATCGTGCTGGACGAAGCGGACGTGCAGACGCTGATGCAGCGCCCCGACGATGCGCTGACCGTGGACATCGCCGCGCGCGAACTGCGCACGCCCGATGGGCGTGTGTATACCTTCCCGCTGGACGGCTTCTCGCAGACCTGCCTGCTGGAAGGCGTGGACCAATTGGGGTATCTGTTGGGCCGTACCCCTGACATTGAACGTTACGAGAGTGAACATGCACGCTGAGATTGTCGTATTGCCCGGTGATGGCATCGGTCCGGAAGTCGCTGCCGCCGCCGTCGCGGTGCTGGGTGCGGTCGCCGAACGCTTTGGCCACACCTTCCAGTTCAGCGAACACGATATCGGCGGCATCGCCATCGACCGCCACGGCGAGCCGCTGCCGGCCGCCACGCTCGATGCCTGCCGCCAGGCCAAGGCGATCCTGCTGGGCGCGGTGGGCGGCCCGAAGTGGTCCGACCCGAACGCCAAGGTGCGCCCGGAACAGGGGCTGCTGGCGATCCGCAAGGCGCTGGGGCTGTATGCCAACCTGCGGCCGGTGCGCACCCACCCGGCCGCACTGGGCGCCTCGCCGATCAAGGCCGAGCTGCTGGAAGGTGTGCACTTCGTGGTGGTGCGCGAGCTCACCGGCGGTATCTACTTCGGCGAAAAGACCCGCACCGCCGACACGGCCAGCGATCTGTGCAGCTACAGCGTGGGTGAGATCGAGCGGGTGATGCGCAGTGCGTTCCGGTTGGCGCAGCAGCGCCGTGGCAAGGTCACCTCGGTGGACAAGGCCAACGTGCTGGAAACCTCACGCCTGTGGCGTGACGTGGCGGCGCGGATCGGTCGCGAGGAATTCCCGGAGATCGCGCTGGAGCACCAGCTGGTGGATTCGATGGCCATGCACCTGCTGGCCAAGCCGCGCGAGTACGACGTGATCGTGACCGAGAACATGTTCGGCGACATCCTCACCGATGAGGCTTCGATGCTGGCCGGCTCGCTGGGGCTGCTGCCGTCGGCGTCATTGGGAGAGCCTGGGGCGGTCGGGATCTACGAGCCGATCCATGGGTCTGCGCCGGATATCGCCGGAAAGGGCATTGCCAACCCGTACGCCACGATCTTCAGTGCTGCGATGCTGCTGCGGCATTCGCTGGGGTTGGAGGCCGAAGCGGCTGCCGTTGAGGCGGCCGTGCATGCCGCCTTGGATGATGGGGTGTTTACTGCTGACTTGGCGGCGAAGGGCCAAGCGGTGAGCACGACCCAAGCAACCGACGCGGTGTTGGCGCGTCTATAAGCTGGAACGCGCAGGTTCCATGGCCCGAAGGGTGCTCACCAGGACGGCGGGCATAACGTTGGCCGGACACCGCGCGCAGCGCGGCTCGAGCCTCCGGAACCGGTGGCAACGATGCCCCAATCAAATCATCCGACGTTTAAATCCGGCCGAAGCCGCCCGGACGATCGCGCGGTGCCGGGTTCACGAGGGCCGGCCAACGGCCGGCGCTACCCGGCGTGACACCCCGCCGGGGTGTCACGCCGGGCGTCACGCCCGAGGGGCGTGACGCCGCCGGATGAAGCCCTATCGGGCTTCATCCGGCTTCACCCGGAACCACGCCGCATACAGCGCCGGCAGGAACACCAGCGTCAGCACGGTGCCCACGATCAACCCGCCCATGATCGAGATCGCCATCGAGCCGTAGAACGCGCTGCGCGACAGCGGGATCATCGCCAGCACCGCTGCCAGCGCGGTCAGCACGATCGGGCGGAAACGGCGCACCGTTGCATCGATGATCGCGTGCCAGCGGTCGTGGCCGGCGTCGATGTCCTGCTGGATCTGGTCGATCAGGATCACCGAGTTGCGCATGATCATGCCCGCCAGCGCGATGGTGCCCAGCAGCGCCACGAACCCGAACGGTGCGCGGAACAACAGCAGGAACAGCGTCGCCCCGATGATGCCCAGCGGTGCGGTCACCAGCACCATCGCCGCCCGCGAGAAACTGCGCAGCTGCAGCATCAGCAACGTCGCCACCACGATCAGGAACAGCGGCATGCCCGCCTTGATCGAATCCTGCCCGCGTGCCGAATCTTCCACCGTGCCGCCGGTCTCCAGCAGGTAGCCGGCTGGCAGCCCGGCACGGATACCCTCCAGCGTCGGCAGGATCTGCTGCACCACGTCCAACGGCTGCTTGCCATCGCCGATATCCGCGCGCACCGTCACCGTCGGCAGCCGGTTGCGGTGCCAGATGATGCCGTCCTCGAACACGTACTCCAGGCGCGCCACCTGCGACAACGTCACCGACGTGCCGCTCGCCGTGGGAATGGCCAGGCTGCCCAGCATGTCCAGGCGCACGCGTTCGTTGTCCGGCCCGCGCAGCAGCATCTCGATCAGGCGGTTGCCCTCGCGGTAGGTGCTCACGCTCATGCCCGACAGCGACGTGCCCAGCAGCTGGCTCACCTGCGCACTGCTGACGCCCAGCGCGCGCGCACGGTCCTGGTCGATCACCAGCCGTACCACCTTGCTCGGCTCGCTCCAGTCCAGGTTCACGTTCATCACGTGCGGGTTCTCGCGCACCTTGGCTTCCACCTTGCGCGCGATCGCCTGCACCTGCTCGATGTGCTCGCCGGAAATGCGCATCTGCACCGGGTAGCCGACCGGTGGGCCGTTCTCCAGGCGGGTCACGCGCATCTGCACGTCCGGGAACTGCGGAATGACCTCCTTCAGCAGCCAGTCGCGCGTGGCCTCACGTGCCTCTGCGTTCTCGGTCAGCACCACGAACTGCGAGAAGTTGGTGGCCGGCAGCTGCTGGTCCAGCGGCAGGTAGAAGCGCGGCGAACCGGTGCCCACGTAGGCCACGTAGTTGGTGATGCCCTCGCGGCCCTTGAGCAGCTTCTCCAGTCTGCCTGCCTGCGCCTGGGTGGCCTGCAACGACGCGCCTTCGGCCAGTTCGATATCCACCATCAGTTCCGGCCGGGTCGAATCGGGGAAGAACTGCTGCGGTACGAAGCGGAAGATCAGCAACGAGAACACGAACAGCGCCGCGGTGGCCGCGATCACCCACCAGCGGTGGCGCAGGCACATGTCCAGGAAGCGGCGGAAACGCGCATAGAACGGCCGCTGGTAGGGGTCGTGGTCGTGCGCCAGCTCCTTCGGCGCAATCCAGCGCGCGAACGCCGGGTGGCGGTCGGCCCACTGCAGCCGCTTCGCACGCCAACGCCCGGCCAGGCTCTCCGGCTTGGGCGGCTGCGGATTGAACAGGTCCGGCAGCATCTTGTCGCCCAGGTACGGAATGAACAGCACCGCCGCGATCCACGACACCACCAGCGCGATGGTCACCACCTGGAACAGCGAACGGGTGTATTCACCGGTGCTCGATGCTGCCGTGGCGATCGGCAGGAAGCCGGCGGCGGTGATCAGCGTGCCGGTCAGCATCGGGAACGCGGTGCTCTCCCAGGCAAAGCTGGCTGCGCGCAGGCGGTCGTAGCCCTGCTCCATCTTGGTGGCCATCATTTCCACCGCGATGATCGCATCGTCCACCAGCAGGCCCAATGCCAGCACCAGCGCACCCAGCGAGATCTTGTGCAGGCCGATGTCGAAGTAATGCATGACGAAGAAGGTCATCGCCAGCACCAGCGGAATGGTCACGCCCACCACCAGGCCGGTGCGCAGGCCCAGCGAGAAGAAGCTGACCAGCAGCACGATCACCACCGCTTCGGTGAGCACCTGGACGAACTCGCCGACCGACTCTTCCACTGCATGCGGCTGGTCGGATACCTTGCGCAGCTGCATGCCGGCCGGCAGCGTTTTCTGCAGGCGTTCGAACTCGGCATCCAGCGTGGCGCCCAGCTTGAGGATGTCGCCGCCGTCTTTCATGGCCACCGCGATGCCGATGGCATCTTCGCCCATGAAGCGCATCTTCGGCGAGGCCGGGTCGGCGAAGCCGCGCTTGACCTCGGCAATGTCGCCCAGGTGCACGGTGCGGTCGCCGGCCTGGATCGGGAAGCGGCGGATGTCGTCGATGTTCTGGAACTGGCCGGTCACGCGCAGCTGCACGCGGTCGGTGGGGGTTTCAAAGAAGCTGGTGGCGGCAATCGCGTTCTGGTCGGCCAATGCCTGCTGCACCTGCTGCAGCGAAACGCCCAGGGTGGCCAGCTTGGTGTTGGACAGTTCGATCCAGACCTTCTCGTCCTGCAGGCCTTCCAGCTCGATCTTGCCCACGTCGGGCACGCGCTGCAGTTCCAGCTGGATGCGGTCGGCGTAGTCACGCATCACCGCATAATCGAAACCCTGCCCGGTCAACGCGTAGATGTTGCCGAAGGTGTCGCCGAACTCATCGTTGAAGAACGGGCCGACGATTTCGCGCGGCAGGGTCGGTTTGATGTCGCCCACGCGCTTGCGCACCTGGTACCACAGGTCCGGAATCTGCCTGGAGCGGAGGCTGTCGCGGGCCATGAAGATCACCTGCGATTCCCCCGGGCGCGAGTACGAGCGGATGAACTCGTACTGCCCGGTGTTGAGCAGCGCCTTCTCGATCGGCTCGGTGACCTGGCGCGAAACCTGCTCGGCGGTGGCACCCGGCCACATCGTGCGCACCACCATCACCTTGAAGGTGAACGGCGGATCCTCGGACTGGCCCAGGTGCTTGTACGACCACGCGCCGATGATGGCGAAGGCCAGCATCGCAAACAGCACCAGCGCGCGGTTGCCCAACGCCCATTCGGAAAGATTGAAGCGGCGCACGGGGTCAGTGCCCCTTGGCTGCGGCAGCGGGTGCGGCGGCAGGCTTCAGCACCGGGCGGTTCTGCCGGTCCACCGGCGTGACCGCCTGACCCTCGCGCAGCAGGTGCCCACCGGCGGCCACCACCCAGTCCTGCGCGGCCACGCCGGACAGCACCGGCACCGCGTCGGGGCCATACGCCCCCACCGTCACCGGCGTGGCCTTGATCGCGCCGTTGGAAGGATTGACCACCCACACGCTGGCCTTGCCATCGGCGCCACGCAGCACCGCGCCCAGCGGCAGCTGCAACGTGCCGGTGCGGCCAGCGGTGGCGAATACGCGCGCACTCTGGCCCAGTTCCACTTCAGCCGCCGCTTCCGGCGCCAGGCTGACCCGGGTGGCGTAGGTGCGCGCCTGTGCATCGGCGGCCGGCGCGATCTCGCGGATCGTTCCCGGCAGCATCTGGCCCGGCTTGTTCCACAGTTCCACCCGCACATCCTGGCCGACCTGGTAATCGCGGATGTTGCTTTCCGGCAGGGCGATCAGCACTTCGCGGCCACCGTCGGCGGCCAGGGTGAACACCGTCTGCCCGGCGCCCACCACCTGCCCGGCTTCGGCCTGGCGGCTGGCGATCACGCCGTCGGCCGGGGCGCGCAACTGCGCGTAACCCGTCTGGTTACGGGCCACCGCCAGGTTGGCGCGGGCGGCATTGGCCTGGCCCTGCGCGGCTTTGAAGGCAGCGGTCTGCGCATCCAGCGTGGACTGGCTGACCAGCTGCTGTTCGGCCAGCTTGGCGTAGCGCTTCTGGTCATCGCGGGCGCGCACCAGGTCGGCTTCGGCCGCGGCCAGCTGCGCCTGCGAGGCGCTTGCCTGCGAGGCGAAATCGGCCGCGTCCAGTTCGGCCAGCAGGTCGCCCCTGCGCACGCGCTGGCCGGCATCGACATGCCGCTTGACCAGGTTGCCCCCGACCCGGAACGACAGCGGGCTTTCCTCGCGGGCATGCACCTCGCCCGGGTAAGCCGCCACTTCCTGGCCGCTGACCGTGCCCGGCTGTACCACCAGCACCGGAATCGGTGCGGCCGGCTCGGCATCCTGTCTGCCACACGCCGCCAGCATCAACGCCAGCAGGCCACTGCCCATCCATCGCAAGTTGTTCATGAGGTCCTGGACCTTGAAGTACCGGGGGGGACCGCGTGGAAGCGACACTCTATTCCACGACGGCAAATAGTGAACCAGCCGGTATAGTATAAATATCGAACCGATTGGTCTAGTATTGTTTGCATGACCGTTTCGACCACTTCCGCCGTGCCGTCCAAGCCTGCCGCCAAGGCGGCTGGACCCGGCCGCCCGAAGGATCTGGGCAAGCGTGCGGCGATCCTGGATGCAGCCAAGGCATTGTTCGTCGACCAGGGGTATGGCGGCGTCAGCATGGACAGCATTGCGGCCCAGGCCGGGGTGTCGAAGCTGACCGTTTACAGCCATTTCGGCGATAAAGAGACGCTTTTCACCGAAGCTGTGAAGTCCACCTGTGTCGAGATGCTGCCCGACGCGCTGTTTGTCACCGACGCTGACGGTGCACTGCGCGAGCAGCTGCTGGGCATCGGCCGCGCGTTCTTCACCATGATCACCTCGCCGGCCGCCGTGGCGGTACAGCGGGTGATGATGGCCCCGGATACCGACGACCGGCTTCGCGAGATGTTCTGGGGGGCCGGCCCGCAGCGCACCAGCGATGCCCTGGCCGAGTTCCTGCGCGCCCGCACCGAACGTGGCGAACTGGAGATCACCGACTTCCAGACCGCTGCCCTGCAGTTTTTCACCCTCATCAAAGGCGAGCTGCATACGCATATGATGTGCGGGCTGCGAACGGCCCCGGCCGAGTGCGACGCCGACGCCCACGTGGAGGCCAGCGTGACCTTTTTCCTGAGGGCTTACGCCACCCGCCCCGGGCGTTGATGACAACATGAATGGACCGGAGGTCGCGGTGACTTCCGGCACTGCGACCCCGGCGCGACGGCAGCGATGCTCTCAACGCGCCGCCGGCTCCCGGCACCGGTAAAATGGCCGGCCCACTGCGCTGGATTAGAACCTCATGACGATCGATTACGCCCATGCCCGCGAACTGATGGTTGAACAGCAGATCCGTCCCTGGGACGTGCTGGACATCCGTGTGCTCGAGGTACTGGCACGTTTGCCGCGGGAGGCGTTTGTCGCCGAAACGAACCGCGCCCTTGCCTATGCCGACATTGAGCTGCCGCTGGGCAACGGCCAGAAGATGATGAAGCCGGTCATCGAAGGCCGCACCCTGCAGGCGCTGAACCTGCAGCCGGGCGATGAAGTGCTGGAAATCGGCACCGGCAGCGGCTTCCTCAGCGCGTGCATGGGCGAACTGGCCCGCGAAGTGCTGAGCCTGGAAATCGACCCGGCCCTGGCCGAGGCTGCGCGTGCGCGCCTGGATGCCGCAGCATTGGGCAACAATGTGCGCATTGAAGTGGCCGACGCACTGAGCTGGGACACCGAACGCCGCTTCGATGCCATCTGCGTCACCGCCGCGGTGGATACCATCCCGGCCCGTTTCACCCAGTGGCTGCGTCCCGGCGGCCGCCTGTTCGTGATCCGTGGCCATTCGCCGGTGATGGAAGCGGTGCTGGTCAACGCCGATGGCAGCATTGATTCGCTGTTTGAAACCGATATCGATTACCTGCGCGGTGCCGCTCCGGCACCCCAGTTCCAACTCTGAGTCCAAGGAAGCCGCAATGATCCGCCGATCCCTCGCTATTGCGCTGGCCGCCGCCCTGCTGCCCATGACCGCCTCTGCCGCCGACCTGCTGCAGGTCTACGAAATGGCGCGCAACGGCGATCCGCAGCTGTCTGCCGCAGAATCGACCCGCCTGTTCGACAAGGAAGGCGCCGTGCAGGCGCGTGCCGCGCTGCTGCCGCAGATCAACGGCGAGGCCTCGCTCACGCAGAACCGCACCACGCCGAACCATGACGTGAGTTCGACCTCGTTCACCACCAAGAACCGCAACTACGGCTTGAACGCGTCGCAGACGCTGTTCAACTGGACGCAGATCTCCAACCTGCGCTCGCAGCGCGAGCTGAGCAAGGCAGCGGATTTCACCCTGGATTCGGCCAACGACGACCTGATCGTGCGCAGCTCGGCGGCGTACTTCAACGTGCTGGTGGCCATCGAGTCGCTGTCGGCGGCGCAGACCAACGAAGCGGCGGCCAAGAAGCAGTTCGACTTCGCCGACAAGCGCCTGGAAGTGGGCCTGGCCCCGATCACCGACGTGCATGAAGCGCGCGCCCAGTACGACCAGGCCCGCGCCAACACCATCATCGCGCAGAACACCCTGGCCGACGCCTACCAGGCGCTGACCGAACTGACCGGCCAACCGGTTACCGACCTGCGCGCACTGCCGGCCGACTTCCGCCCGGAACTGCCACCCAAGTACGCCACCGTTGACCAGCTGGTCAACGAAGCGGTGGCGCAGAACCCGGCGCTGAAGGCGCAGGAGCTGAAGGTGAGCGCGGCCGAGTCAAGCGTGTCCGCCGCCCGTGGTGGCCACTACCCGACCCTGTCGCTGGGTGCCACCGCCGGCCGTTCGGCCAGCTGGGGTGACGTGGTGGGCAGCAGCTCCAACTTCAGCCCGGACCAGCGCAGCAACAGCATCGGCCTGACCCTGAACGTGCCGATCTTCTCCGGCGGCGCCACCCAGTCCGGCGTACGCCAGGCCCTGGCCCAGCGCGACATCGCCCAGGACGGTTACGAGCAGCAGAAGCGCGCCCTGGACCGCAACACCCGCAACGCCTACCAGACCCTGGTGGCCGGCATCAGCGAAGTCGAAGCGCGCCGCCTGGCCGTGGTGTCGGCCCAGAGCGCCTACGACGCTTCGCAGGTGGGCCTGGAAGTGGGTACCCGCACCGTGCTGGACGTGATCCAGAACCAGCGCATCCTGTTCGCGGCACAGCTCGAGTACGCCAACGCCCGTTACACCTTCCTGCAGAACCGCCTGCAGCTGGGCCAGGCGATCGGCACGCTGGACATCGCCGACCTGCAGGACATCAACCGCCTGCTGACCCAGCAGGCCGCCACGCCGAGCACCACGGTCAATAATTGATCGGGGTGTAACGCGGAAACGAAAAGGCCACCTGCAAGGGTGGCTTTTTCGTGGCAATTCTTCAACGACTGCGGGTCTACTGGACGTAGAGCCACGCCCTGCGTGGCTGCCTTTCCGTCAGGCACCGCGCAGCCACGCAGGGCGTGGCTCTACGCCGCTGGTCGGAATCGGCGTTGTGCGGCGGCCGTTCATTCCACCGGCGGCGGCAACTGCGGGGCGATCAATTCGACCGTGCGCTTGAGCGCACCTCGGCCATTGCTCACCAACGCACATCCTGCGCTGGCCATGTCTTCCCGCGCTTCCGGATCGCGCAGCAGGGTGAGCAGCGCATCGCCCACGCCGGTTACGTCGTCGGCGATCAGTACCGCGCCTGCTTCACGCATGCGCCGGGAGATCTCGGCGAAGTTGTGCAGATGCGGGCCGGTGACCGTGGCGGTGCCCATTGCCGCCGGTTCGAGCAGGTTGTGACCACCAATCGGCTGCAGGCTGCCGCCGACGAAGGCGACCTGCGCACAGCCGTAGAACGCCATCAGTTCGCCCAGCGTATCGATCACGAACACGTCGCTGTCGGCCTGCGGCCACTGCTGCTGGCGGCGGGTGCTGACCTTCCAGCCCTGCTCGCGCGCCAGCGCTTCAACGCGCGGGAAGCGTTCGGGATGGCGCGGCGCCCACAGCAGCAACAGGCCGGGAATCTCCTGGCGCAGGCGGCGGTGCAGGTCGATCGTGGCCTGCTCTTCGCCCTCGTGCGTGCTGGCGGCGATCCACACCGGGCGCGTGCCGGGCACGGCCGCATGGAAATTGGCGGTGAACTCGCGCACATTGGGCGTGGCGATATCGAACTTCAGGTTGCCCAGCGGCTGCACCTGCTCGGGCAGCGCACCGAGCTGGATGAAGCGTTCGGCGTCGTCGGCCGACTGCGCCGCCACGCAGGTGACGGTGCGCAGCGTGCGCCCAATCAACGGGCGCAGCAGGCGGTAACCGCGCAGCGAGCGGGCCGACAGCCGCGCGTTGAGGATGTACACCGGAATGCCACGATCGCGGCAGCCGAACAGCAGGTTCGGCCACAACTCGGTTTCCAGGATCAGCGCCAGGCTGGGTTTGAAATGGCCCAGGAAGCGACCCACGCTGCCCGGTACGTCATACGGCAGGTACACGTGGTCGACCGCATCGCCCCACAGCGCGCGCACCCGTTCCGAGCCGGTCGGGGTGATGGTGGTGATCACCCAGCGGATGTCCGGGCGCAGCTCGCGCAGCGCGTTGACCAGTGGCGCGGCCGCGTTCACCTCGCCCACCGACACCGCGTGCAGCCAGACCCGCGGCTGCGCGCTGGAATGAGGGTAGGAGGCGTAGCGCTCGTCCCAGCGCTGGAAGTATTCGCGCACCCGGAAACCGCGCCAGACCAGGTGGTACACGGTGATCGGCAACAACAGGTACAACACGGCCGAATACAGGCCGCGCAGGATCCATTCGACAGGGCTTTTACGCATGCGCAGAGGATACGGGAGCAGCCGCGGGAAAGACATGCAGGACGGTATCCCGGCGCTGCAGGCGCACCTTCGCGGACGCATGACTTAGAATCGGGGCATGTCAGACAACCCTTCCACCGCCCCCCGGCCGTCCCTGCGCAATCCCCGCCACTGGCCGACCTTCGCCTTCATTCTGGCCGCCTTCGTGGTCGCCCGCCTTCCCTGGGGTCTGCAGCGCGCGCTGGGCCGTGGCGTGGGCACCGTGGCCTACCGGCTGGCCGGCAGCCGCCGGCGCGCGGCCGAGGTGAACCTCAAACTGTGCTTCCCCGAGAAGGACGACGCCTGGCGCCAGCGCCTGCTGCGGGACAGTTTCGACGCGCTGGGCGTGGGCATCTTCGAATTCGCCCGGGCCTGGTGGGGCAGCATCGACAGCATCCGCCCGAAGGTGCAGGTCGAAGGCCTGGAGCACCTGCACCGGATGCAGGCCGAGGGCCGCGGCGTGCTGCTGGTGTCGGGCCACTTCATGACGCTCGAAATGTGCGGCCGGCTGCTGTGCGACCACGTCGACCTGTCGGGCATGTACCGCAAGCACCGCAACCCCGTGTACGAATGGGCGGTGAAGTTTGGTCGGCTGCGTTATGCCAAGGCGATGTATGCCAACGAGGACATCCGGGCCACGGTGCGGCACCTGAAGAAGGGCGGGTTCCTCTGGTATGCGCCGGACCAGGACATGCGTGGCAAGGACACGGTGTTCGTGCCGTTCTTCGGGCACACCGCCTCGACCATCACCGCTACCCACCAGCTGGCGCGGATGACGGGGTGCGCGGTGATTCCGTACTTCCATCGCCGCGAGGGTGGCAGGTACTTCCTGAAGATTGGCGCGCCGCTGGAGAATTTCCCCAGCGACGATGTGGAAGCCGATACCGCGCGGGTCAACCAGGCCATCGAAGCGATGGTGCGCGAAGCCCCGGACCAGTACCTGTGGATCCACCGCCGCTTCAAGCGCCAGCCCGGCGGCCGAAGCGATTTCTACAAGTAGAGCCACGCCCTGCGTGGCTGCGCGACATCGATTCTTGCCGTAGAGCCACGCCCTGCGTGGCTGCTCTTCGTCGGGCTCCGCGAAGCCACGCAGGGCGTGGCTCTACCCGTCGGGGATCTGGCTCCCGCGAAGCCACGCAGGGCGTGGCTCTACAGGTCCCAGCGGCACCAGGCGTAGGGGTATTCGCCGATGTTTTCGGCGAGACCGGCGCGCAGCGGATTGGCGATGATGTAACGCGCTGCATGTTCCAACGATTCGTCAGTGCGCACGGCGTGGTCGTAGTAGCCCAGCTGCCAGATCTTCCCAACACCAAGCTTGCGGCTGCTGTATGACTTGAACACGTTCATGCAGGTGGCGAGGGTGCCGCGCCGCAGTTCCATCAGCCAATGCACGTGATCGGGCATCACTACCCACGCCATGGAACGGCTGCGGCCGCAGCGTTCGACGTGGCGTAGTGCATCGATCACCACCTCTGCGTTGACAGGATCATCGAACAGGCGGCGTCGACCGTCCACGACGGTGGTGAGGATGTACACGTAGCCGGTTTCAGAGACGCGGCCTTGGCGGAGACGTGGGCTGGACATGCCGCCACGATGGGGATGTGTGGACAGGCGCGGTATCGCCGAATGACGCATCAACGCGTCAGGAACCGACAGGGCATATTGCCACGCCGTGGAGGCTGGCGATGACGGGACGTAGAGCCACGCCCTGCGTGGCTTCGCGATGCCGGAACGAAGAGCAGCCACGCAGGTGAACTGACCCCCAAATGTTGGACAGGTGGGGCTAGGGCACGGAAGCTTGGGTCCGGTACTGAACCGGACTCATGCCATTCAGGCCCAGCTTGATGCGTGTGTGATTGTAGTACCGGATATAGCCATCTAGTCCGCGCTTCAGCTCGTCCATGCTGGCGAAGCTTTTGAGGCGAAAGCATTCCTCCTTCAGCGTGCCGAAAAAGCTCTCCATCGCAGCGTTATCGAAGCAGTTGCCCTTGCGGGACATGCTTTGCGAGATGTTCCGGTCTGCCAGCAGACGCTGATAGGTAGGGTGTTGGTATTGCCAGCCCTGATCGGAGTGCAGCAGGGGTGCTTCCACAGGTTCCAGCTTTCGGAAGGCTTTTCCCAGCATGTTCTTGATCATTTCCAGCTTGGGACTTGTGCTGATCTGATAGGCCACAATTTCCGCATTGAATAGATCCATGATCGGCGATAGATAGAGCCTTTTGCCGCCTACGTTGAATTCAGTGACGTCAGTGACCCATTTCTGGTTGGGCTGCGATGCTTGGAAGTTGCGATCCAGATGGTTAGGCGCGACCGTGCCCACCGATCCGCGATAGGACCGATATTTCTTTACGCGCACGATGGATTTCAGGCCCATCAGCCTCATCAAGCGCTGCACTACCTTGCGGTTTATCTGTTTGCCTGTTGTCCGGAGCGCCTCAGCAATACGCCGATATCCATACCGACCTTCATGGCGGTGATAGATGGTTTTTATCTCGCGCTTGAGCTTCGCATTCCCATCAGGGCGCTCGGCGACTTGCACCTGGTAGTAGAACGTACTGCGCGAAAGAGTTGCCGCCTTGAGCAGAAGCGACAGCTGATGCTCATGCCTCAATCCTTGGACGGCTTGCGCTGTTGTGCGCGCTCGGTCGCCTGCTCTTCCCGGATCAAGGCATCGTATTTTTTTAGGAACGCGTTCTCCGCGCGCAGGTACTCCAGCTCCTTGAGCAATTCCTTTGGGGTCATGTCTTCAGGTCGCTTGGGAACGGCAGGCTTCTTTTTCATTCGGGGTTGATCTCGAACAGGGGCCAAGGCGCTCATACCCCCCAAATCATACTGAGCTCGCCACCTCTTGATCGCAGTTGCACTGCCTATCCCGAACTTGACCATCGCCTGCCTGACCGACAGGCCATCCCGTTCCATCCGCTTGAGAACAGAAACCTTGAATTTGGGGGAGTAGCGTCGTCCTCGAAGCCCCACGAAGCTTTCTTGGCCGTGCTGGCGATAGGTCTCAATCCAGCGATGGACCATGGTTCGGTCCAGGCCATATCGGCCAGCAAGTGCACTTGCCGGGAGGGTGCTTGCGGCGCCCTCCCGGGCGACCTTGAGCTTGAAACGTCCGTCGTATCGGATCATGAACAAATCCCAGAGGCTGGATGGGTGTCCAACTTCTGGGGGTCAGTTCAAGGGCGTGGCTCTACGGTTCGTCGCTGGCCAGCAGGCTGCCTGCGTACAGCGCGGCCAGCAGCAGGGTCAGGCCGCCCCAGAAGGTGGAATAGAACGCCAGGTGGGTGTTGAGGGGGAAAATGGTGACCGCCAGCGCCAGCATCGCCGGGCGGGCGCGTTCGCGCGCGGGCAGCGGGGCGAAACGCCAGGCGCGCCACGCCTGCGCTGCGGCGGCCAGCCACAGCAGCAGGCCCAGCACGCCGGTTTCAGCCAGGATTTCCAGCAGGATCTGGTGCGCGTGCAACGCCGGGCCTGCGCCCCACACTTCCTGCTCCTCCGGGCGCGGATTGCACTCCGGGTACGCATCGCGGAAACCGCGCGCGCCCACGCCGTTGATCGGGTGCCGCTCGATCATGCAGCCAGCAGCCGCCCAGATCTGCGCACGGCCTGACAACGCCTGGTTCACGCCATCGCTTTCGCCTTCCCAGGCCATCGCGGTACGTTCCAGGCGCTCACGCACCTGGTGCGAGCCGACGCCCAGCGCCACCGCCACGGCCAGGCCGACGGCCACGCAGGCCAACAATCCGCGCACGCCGAGCAGGCGCCAACCGGAAAACACCAGCACCAGCGCGTAGGTCAGCCACGCCGCACGCGAACCTGCCAACACCAGCACCACGCCAACGGCGGCCGCCACCAGCATCCAGCCCCAGCGGCCAAACCGCGCGGCGGCGGCAAACAGCAGGAACGGCGACAGACTGGCCAGTACCTGGCCGAATTTCAGATTGCACGGCCCGAGTACGCCGCTCAGGCGGTCGGCGGCAGCCATCTCGTCAGGCGCACACAATCCATGCCCGCTGATCGCCCACTTCAACTGGTCCATCGACCAGAACAGCGGGCTGGTGCCGAAGGCGGCCTGCGCCAACGCATCCAGCGTCCACGCACCGGTGATGACCGCAATGCCCCTCAGGGTCAACGCGCGGCGCTCCGGCGTGGCCACCGCGATCGCCACCAGCCACATGAAGGGCAGATAGCGCAGGCCGGCGGCGGTCTTGCGCCAGGCGGTACCCGGATCGATCGCATCGAAGGTGGAAAACGCCTGCGGCAGCCAATAGCCCAGGAACAGGATGCTGGTCAGTGCCCACGCCGGGCTGCTGAGCATGCGCTGCTTGCCCTGCAGGCGCAGTTGCACCATGCGTGCGGCCGCGTACAGCGCGCCCAGCCCCAGTGCGGTTTCGGCAATGCCCGGCAACGGCAGCAGCGCCACGAAGGCGATCACCCACCACGGTGCCCAGCGGCCCGCACGGAAGCCCGGCGAACCTGGCGCCTTGACCGGCTCAGCCAGCGAGGGAGGTATAGAGCTGGAGCGTGTCACGTTGCATCGCCTGCAGGGTGAACGGAATACGCGAGGGCAGCGAAGGCGGCTGCGCCAGCAGTTGCAGCGCACGCACCTGCAATGCCCCGGCGTCGCCCAAGGGTACCGCGCCAGATGGCTGCAGGTGTTGCAGCAGTTCGCCGACGCCGCCCTGGTTCCAGCCCAGTACAGGTCGGCCGACCGACAACGCTTCGACCACGGTACGGCCGAAGGCCTCGGGCTTGTCAGACAGCTGCAGCACCAGATCACTGGCCGCATAGGCCTCGGCGATGCGCGAGGTGGGGGGCGTCATCAGCACCGCCTCGGCGATGCCCAGGCTGCGCGCCTGCGCTTCCAGCTCAGCCACATAGCGCTCACGCCCCGGCTCGCGGGTGCCCGGCATCCACAGCAGCGCCGGCACACCGGCTGAGTGCAATCCGGCCAGCAGCCCCAGCGCGTGATGATGCCCCTTGAGCCGGGTGCCACGCCCAGGCAACAGCAGCAGCGGTGCCTCGCCGGCCAGCGCGGGATACTGCGCGGCCACCGCCAGGCGCGGCCGCCGGTCCTGTCGGCCCACGTGCGGGAACTGCGCGGTATCCACGCCACGTGGAATCACCTGCAGGCGCTCTGCTGGCACGCTCGGGTACTGCTTGAGCACAAAGTCACGCACGCAGTTGGACACGCAGATCACCCGTTCGCCACTGGTCATCACCGCGCTGTAGCGGCTGGGCGAATTCAACCCATGCACGGTGGTGACCCAATGCGGGCGCGTGGCCGCCGGCAGGTTGCGCACGGCATAAAAACCGAGCCAGGCCGGCAGCCGCGAACGCGCATGCACGATGTCCGCGCCGGTTTCTGCCAACAGGTTGCGCAGCGTACGCACGTGGCGCAGCGTCCATAGCGACTTGCGGCCGATATCCAGGGTGAGGTGTTCGGCGCCACTGGCCAGCAGCGGCTCGACCAGCCGGCCGCCGGCCGATACCACGATGGCGCGGTGCCCGGCCGCGACCAGCGCGGCGGCAATTTCCAGCGTCGAGCGCTCAACCCCGCCGGAGTGCAGCGCCGGCAGCAGCTGCACCACGGTCAGTCGGCGCACGTTCGGTTCCGCCTGCTCAGTCGGCCAGCACGAAGACCGAACCGCAGTACGGGCACTGCGCCTCGCAGTTGGTCTCATCTGCGATCGGCAGGTACACGCGCGGGTGCGAGTTCCACAGCGCCATTTCCGGCGTCGGGCAGCTCAGCGGCAGGTCGCTGCGGTGCACGGTGTAACGCTTTTCGGCATTGGCAGGCGCGGTGACGGTATGGCTCATGGCGGGGGCACGGAAAGGGATTGCGAGGGGCTCGATTCTAACACCCGGGGCGCCGGGCGCGGCGCGGCCGGTTCCGTGCAGCACGTCACGGGGAAAACGCCGATATGCGATTTTTACGGGTTTAGATCGAACTAATTTCACTTGCCAGACCCGCTCCGGGTGTTGCAGGATCAGGATCGTTTCGATCAAACACCCGATCGCATGGCCCGTCCCCCGCCGGACCCGCATCGCTTCGACTGCCCCCGTGGGCGGCCGGCGTGATGCTGTCTGCCGAGGTCGCCGATGCGGGCTTCGCCTGCTGCCTGTCCCACCCGGGAGATCCCTGCATGACCCTGCCGCACCCCCGCCCTGTCCGCCGCGCCCTGCTTCCGCTGGCCCTCGCCCTGGTCTGCGCGCCGGTGGCCCTGCCCGCCTTCGCGCAGGGCCTGCAGACGTCCTTCGAACCGGGCGAACCGACCCCGCAGGCCAGCCAGGGCGGCGTGCAGGTGAAGATCGGCAAAGGCCCGCAGGCGCCCTATGCGGCCAAGCCCGGGGTCGGCTACAGCGGGCTGCGCGCCCTGCATTACGCCAGCGCTGGCGGCACCGCCACCACCAGGCTGTTCACCACCGATGTGACCATCGAGGCCGACACCACCCTGTCCTGGCTGGTGCTGCCGGAGATCGTCGGCGACGACACGGTGGCCTCCACCTATGTTTCGCTGGACCTGGTGCTGGACGATGGCAGCCGCGTCTCGGCCAGCACCGCACGCGACCTGCATGGCATCGCGCTTGGCGCCAGGGCGCAGGGCGACTCCAAGACCCTCTACCCGCAGCAGTGGGCGCACAAGTCGGTGCGACTGGGCGATGTGGAAGCACTGCGCGGCCGCCGCGTGGTGGCCATCGAACTGGCCCTGGCCAGCGCCGCCAACGCGCCGGTCTCCGGCTGGATCGATGACGTGCGTCTGGACAGCCAGCCGCGCAACGCCCCGTCCCGCCCCTCCGACTGGGTGCTGACCACCCGCGGCACGCAGGCCAATGGCACCTTCTCGCGCGGCAACAACTTCCCCGCCACCGCCATGCCGCACGGCTTCAACTTCTGGACCCCGGTGACCGACGCCGGCGCGCTGAACTGGCTGTACCGCTGGAACGAACAGAACAACGCGGCCAACCGCCCGCAATTGCAGGCGCTGGCGCTGAGCCATCAGCCCAGCCCGTGGATGGGCGACCGCCAGACCTTCCAGGTGATGCCCTCGGCCAGCCGGGGCGTGCCGGAGGCGGATCGCACCAAACGTGCGCTTTCGTTCTCGCGCGACAACGAAAGCGCGCGCCCGTACCGCTATGCGGTGCGCTTCGACAACGGCATCGCCGCGGCCATCGCACCAACCGACCACGCCGCGCTGTTCCAGTTCGATTTCCCCAAGGACGGCGATGCCAACCTGCTGTTCGACAACGTGGACGCGCGCGGTGGGCTGACCCTGGATGCGGCCACGCAGACGCTGTCGGGCTACACCGATACGCGCAGCGGCCTGTCCAACGGCGCCACCCGCATGTACGTGGTGGCCAGCTTCGACAGGCCGTGGCGCAGCAGCGGCCGCATCGCCAGCGGCCGGCCCACCGGCTACATCAAGTTCGACCCGGGCAGTGACCGCCGCGTGACCATGCGCATCGCCACCTCGCTGATCTCCATCGACCAGGCCCGCCACAACCTGGCGCTGGAACTGGCCACCGACGACACCCTCGCCACCGTTGCTGCCCGCGCGCAGGATGCATGGGACCAGCGCCTGGCCCGCTTCGATATCGGGCAGGCCAGCGACGACCAGAAGACCACGCTGTATTCCAGCCTGTATCGCCTGTACCTGTATCCAAATTCCGGCTACGAGAATGCCGGTACCGCCGCTGTCCCGGACTGGCGTTACGCCAGCCAGGCCAGCGCCGCCGAGGACAATACCGATGGCAGCGCGGTGCGCAGCTTCGCGCCGATCCGCGACGGCAAGGTGTACGTCAACAACGGCTTCTGGGACACCTTCCGCACCACCTGGCCAGCATATGCACTGTTCACCCCGGACGATGCCGGCGCGCTGGTGCAGGGTTTCCTGGAGCAGTACCGCGCCGGGGGCTGGGTGGCACGCTGGTCCTCGCCGGGCTATGCCGACCTGATGGTGGGCACCAGTTCGGACGTGGCCTTCGCCGATGCCTACCTGAAGGGCATCAAGGGCTTCGATCCGGATGAGGCGTACCAAGCCGCATTGAAGAACGCCACGGTGGTGCCACCGGACCGCCATGTCGGCCGCAAGGGCATGGACAAATCGACCTTCCGTGGCTACGCCAGTGCCGACGTGCATGAAGGCATGTCGTGGACGATGGAAGGTGCGCTCAACGATTTCGGCATCGCCAACATGGCCACGGCGCTGGCAAAAACCGCCGACAGCCCGGCCGCGCGCGAGCGCTACACCACCGAAGCGGCGTATTTCCGTGCCCGTGCCGGCACCTACGCCACCGTGTTCGATCCTGCCGCCGGTTTCTTCCAGGGCCGCAAGGACGATGGCAGTTGGCGCGTGGACGCGAAGGACTACGACGCGCGCGTGTGGGGCCACGATTACACCGAATCCAATGGCTGGACGTTCGCCTTCACCGCCGCGCATGACGGCGAAGGCCTGGCTGGCCTGTACGGTGGCCGCGAAAAGCTGGCCGAAAAGCTGGACACGTTCTTCAGCACGCCGGAAACCGCCGACCCGACGTTCTCCGGTTCCTACGGCGGCACCATCCACGAAATGACCGAAGCGCGCGATGTGCGCATGGGCATGTACGCGCACAGCAACCAGCCCTCGCACCACATTCCGTGGATGTACCTGTACGCCGGGCAGCCGTGGAAGACCCAGCAGCACGTGCGCGAGATCCTGTCGCGGCTGTACGTGGGCAGCGAGATCGGCCAGGGCTATCCGGGCGATGAAGACAACGGCGAGACCTCGGCGTGGTACGTGCTGGCCTCGCTGGGCCTGTACCCGCTGCGGATGGGCTCGCCGGAATACGCGATCGGCTCGCCGGCCTTCAAGCATGCCAAGGTGGAACTGCAGGGTGGCGCGGTGCTGACCGTGAACGCACCGGAGAACTCGGACCGCAACATCTACGTGCAGTCGTTGAAGATCAACGGCCAGCCGTGGACGAAGACGTGGGTGCCGCACGAGGTGATCGCCAAGGGCGCGACGCTGGACTTCGAGATGGGCCCGACGCCATCGACCTGGGGCACCGGGCCGGAGGATGCGCCGCGTTCGTTGACCGCGCGTGGGGAGCGGCCGGCAATCCTGCACGACCTGTTGGGTAGCGGCGCGCGTGCGCAGCTGGATGATGGGCGGGTGCTGGCGGCGCTGACCGATGATGATGCAGGGACGGTGGTGCCGTTCGGTGGCAAGGGCAGCATCGTGTTCACTGGCGTGACCGATGGAACGCCGGTGATGTACACGCTGACCAGTGGCAATGCGCCGATCCGTGGCGGCACGTGGACGCTGGAAGCGCGCAAGGCCGGTGGCAGCTGGGTTGCGTTGGACCAGCGCAGTGGCGAGACCTTCGAGTGGCAGCAGCAGACCCGCCCGTTCCGGATTGCCAAGCCGGGCCGTTATGCCGAGTACCGGTTGCGGATCGAGGGGCCGGGGCGGATGCAGCTGGCCGAGGTGGAGCTGCTGGCGCAGTAACCTCACCCGATGACGTAGAGCCACGCCCTGCGTGGCTGCTCTTCGGCCGGGCCCGCGCAAGCCACGCAGGGCGTGGCTCTACCCGGTGGGGGATACCGCCCCACCGGGTGTTCGTTACCGGTCAGCGGGCGCCGACCAACCCTGCATACAACGCCAACAACTGCTTGAAGTACCGCTTTGCAGGACGAGTGCGCATGGCGCCGTTCCAGAGGGGGGAAGTGGTCGGGCCCAGGGTGGCGGGGTCCAGCGGACCACCGCCACGGCCGGGCCGCGTGGGGGTATTTGGCCCGTTGGAGGTTGCACGGGAGTGACCGTGGGACTGCGGGAAAGTGTCCGGTAGCGCCGGCCGTTGGCCGGCCCACGGGAACCTCAAAAGCAAAAGGGATCGGTGCGGTGCACCGATCCCTTCCTTTTGGAGCATCCGGCCAACGGCCGGGGCTACCCGTTTCGCTGCGCGAAACCAACGCACTGCGTGCGTTGGGCTGAAAAGGCCTCAGGCCTTTTCAGCCTCCAATTGCTTGCGAATTTGCGCATCCACCGCGGCAATGGCGGTCATGTTGAGCACGCGGCGCGAGGTCGCGCTGGTGGTCAAAATGTGCGCCGGCTTGGCCACGCCCATCAGGATCGGGCCGATCGCCACGCCGTCGGTGAACACGCGCACCAGGTTGTAGGCGATGTTGGCCGCTTCCAGGTTGGGCAGCACGAACAGGTTGGCACGGCCCTTCAGCGTGCTGTCGGGCAGCAGCTTCTGGCGCAGCGCTTCATCCCATGCGGTATCACCCTGCATTTCGCCGTCCACGTTCAAACGCGGGTTGCGCTTGAGCAGCAGCTCGCGCACGGTGCGCATCTTCAGCGCGTCCCTGGAATCGTGGCTGCCGAAGTTGGAGTGCGACAGCAACGCCACCTTCGGTTCGATCCCGAACAGCTTCATGCGGTAGGCCGCCTGCAGCGTGGCTTCGCAGATCTGCTCGGCAGTGGGGTCTTCCTGCACGTGGGTGTCCACGAAGAAGAACACGCCCTGCTGGTTGATCACACCGGTCATGGCCGAGGTCGAGGTGACCTTCGATTCCAGCGGCAGCACGCTGCGCACGTAACCCAGCTTCTTGTGGAAGCGGCCCACCACGCCGGTGAGCAGCGCATCGGCTTCACCGCGTGCCACCATCACCGCCGCGATCAGGGTCGGGCGCGAGCGCATCAGGTTCTTGGCCGCCGCCACCGTCACGCCGCGACGGCCGGTGAGGTTGTGGTAGTACTGCCAGTACTCGTTGAAGCGCGGGTCGTCGTTGATGTTGGTGACGTCGAAATCAACGCCGGCCTTCATGCGCAGGCCCATGCGCTCGATGCGCGATTCGATCACGTCCGGGCGGCCGATCAGGATCGGCAAGGCCAGGCCTTCATCGACCACGTTCTGCACCGCGCGCAGCACCACTTCTTCCTCGCCTTCGGCGTACACCACGCGCTGCTTGTCGGCGCGCGCACGGTCGTACACCGGCTTCATCATCAGGCTGGTGCGGTACACGAACTGGGCCAGCTTCTCGCGGTAGGCGCCCATGTCGGCCACCGGGCGCGTGGCCACGCCCGAATCCATCGCGGCCTGGGCCACGGCGGCCGACAGCTCCACCAGCAGGCGGCGGTCGAACGGGCGCGGGATCAGGTAATCGCGGCCGAAGCTCGGGGTGTCATCGCCATAGGCCGAACCCAGGTCGCTGGCTTCACGACGTGCCATCGCAGCGATCGCATGCACGCAGGCGATCTTCATTTCTTCGTTGATCGCCGTGGCGCCCACGTCCAGCGCACCGCGGAACAGGTACGGGAAACACAGCACGTTGTTGATCTGGTTCGGGTAGTCCGAACGGCCGGTGCCGATCAGCGCATCCGGGCGCACCGCGCGCGCCACTTCCGGCATGATTTCCGGGGTGGGGTTGGCCAGCGCGAAAATCACCGGGTCCTTGGCCATGGTCTTGACCATGTCCGCGGTGAGGATGCCCGGGGCCGACAGGCCCAGGAAGATATCGGCGCCATCGACGATTTCGGCCAGCGTGCGCTTGTCGGTATCGCGGGCATAGCGCTTCTTTTCCGGGTCCAGGTCGGCACGGCCGGTGTGGATCACGCCCTCGCGGTCGAAGGCCAGGATGTTCTCCGGCTTCAGGCCCAGCGAGACCAGCATGTTCACGCACGACACGCCAGCGGCGCCCATGCCGGTGGTGGCCAGCTTCACCTCTTCGATCTTCTTGCCGGTGACCACCATGGCGTTGAGCACTGCCGCGCCGACGATGATCGCCGTGCCGTGCTGGTCGTCATGGAACACCGGGATGTTCATGCGCTCGCGCAGCTTGCGCTCCACGATGAAGCATTCCGGCGCCTTGATGTCTTCCAGGTTGATGCCGCCGAAGGTCGGCTCGAGCGAGGCGATGATGTCGACCAGCTTGTCCGGGTCGTTTTCGTTGATTTCGATGTCGAACACATCGATACCGGCGAACTTCTGGAACAGCACGCCCTTGCCTTCCATCACCGGCTTGCCGGCCAGCGGGCCGATGTTGCCCAGGCCCAGCACGGCGGTACCGTTGGAGATCACCGCCACCAGGTTGCCGCGGGCGGTGAGCTCGCTGGCCTGCTGCGGGTCGGCCAGGATGGCTTCACAGGCGTGGGCCACGCCCGGCGAATAGGCCAACGACAGGTCGCGCTGGGTCAGCATCGGCTTGGTCGCCGTGACCTTGATCTTGCCCGGCGGCGACATGCGGTGATAGTCGAGGGCGGCCTGTTTGAAATCTTCGTTGGACATCGCTTTCTGCAGATGAATGGGCGTGAGGAACAGGGGATCATACCCCCGTTGGCGATGTTGGACCTGTCGCTACGCTGTCGCGATCATGCTGCGACCGCACATCGGGCAGGCCGTGCGTCGGCGTATGCCACGCCAGCCTGGCGGACTCCGATGACAACTTACATCACCGGAAACCCCTATGAAAAAGCAGGCCGTGCCGCCCAAAGGGGACGGCACGGACCTGCTTGCACACACATCGGGGGGAGGGGCGTGTTCAGCGCGCCGGGGCGGCCAGCGGCGACGGCAGGTCGTCGGTGGCCAGCGGCGGCAGTTCGGCCTCGCGGCCGTCCAGGGCCAGCGCCAGGCGGTCGCGGTCCAGGGCGTTTTCCCAGCGCGAGACCACCACGGTGGCCACCGCATTGCCGATGAAGTTGGTCAGCGAACGGCATTCGCTCATGAAGCGGTCCACGCCCAGGATGAGCGCCATGCCGGCCACCGGCACCTCCGGCACCACCGCCAGGGTGGCGGCCAGGGTGATGAAGCCCGCCCCGGTCACGCCGGCCGCGCCCTTGGAGCTCAGCATCGCCACCAGCAGCAGTGCGATCTGGTGGCCCAGGGTCAGTTCGGTGTTGGTGGCCTGGGCAATGAACAGCGCGGCCAGGGTCATGTAGATGTTGGTGCCGTCCAGGTTGAACGAGTAACCCGTGGGGACCACCAGACCCACCACCGACTTGCTGCAGCCGGCCTTTTCCATCTTTTCCATCAGCGACGGCAGCGCCGATTCCGAGGACGAAGTACCCAGCACCAGCAGCAGTTCGGCCTTCAGGTAGCGGGCCAGCTTGAACACCGAGAACCCGCACAGGCGGCAGACCACGCCCAGGATGACCGCCACGAACAGGAACGCGGTGAGGTAGAACGAACCCACCAGCCAGGCCAGGTTGATCAGCGCGCCCACCCCGTACTTGCCGATGGTGAAGGCGATGGCACCGAAGGCACCGATCGGAGCGGCCTTCATCAGGATGTGGACCAGGCGGAACACCGGCGCGGTCAGCGCCTCCAGGAAGCTCAGCACCGGGCGGCCGCGCTCACCCACCAGGGCCAGCGAAATGCCGAACAGCACCGCCACGAACAGCACCTGCAGGATGTTGCCATCCACGAAGGCGCTCACCAGCGTGGCCGGAATGATGTCCATGACGAAGCCGGTGAGGGTCAGCTCGTGGGATTTTTCCACGTAGCTGTGCACCGCCGTCTGGTCCAGGTCGGCCGGGTTGATGTTCATGCCGGCGCCGGGCTGCACCACGTGCGCCACCACCATGCCCACGATCAGCGCCAGGGTGGAGAAGAACAGGAAGTAGGCCATCGACTTGGCGAATACCCGGCCCACGGTACGCAGGTGGGTCATGCCGGCGATGCCGGTGACGATGGTGAGGAAGATCACCGGGGCGATGATCATCTTCACCAGCTTGATGAAGCCATCGCCCAGCGGCTTGAGCGATTCGGCAAACGCCGGCTCGTAATGGCCGAGGGTGGCGCCCAGCACGATCGCCACCACCACCTGGAAATACAGCTGGCGGTAGAACGGCAACGGCTTGGCCGCAAGGGGGGCAGCGGTGGGAACGTGCATGGAAAACTCCGGCAGTGTCACGGGGATGCCGGCCGCAGGCGGCGGCATCGGGCGTGGCCTTTTTACGCCGGCTGCATCGCCACGCAGATAACCTATTGGTAGTAGCCCCCCTGTTCAGCCAAGCGCAGTGCCTACACTGCAGGGGCACCGCGCCCCCACGGCGGCGGGTGGCCGTGTCGTTGCGGGCCTTGTGGCCCAACAGTTTTCCCGCTCGCGGCCGTTGTTGTTCTGCCCCACTTATTTTGAAGCCAGACCATATTCCATGCGCCTGACCCCCCTGTTCATTGCACTTTCCGCCCTGTCCGCCCCCCTCGCCGCGTCCGCCGCGGATTGGGACAACTGGCCGACCAAGGTTACCTTCAGCGACGGCACCGAACTGGCCGCCACTGGCAACATCGCCTACGACCTCAACAACTTCTCCGGTGCCGACGTCTTCGAAGATGACGATGCGGTGCGCCGCAAGGAGTTCGGCGCGACCCTGAAGAAGAAGGGCGTGTACGACGCGATGGTGTACTACGACTTCCAGGCCGACACCTGGCTGGACGTGTTCTTCCGCTTCGAGAGCAAGGCCGTGTTCGGCAAGGACATCGGCCGCTTCCGCTTCGGCTACATCAAGACCCCGGTGGGCCTGGATTCCAACACGTCCTCGCGCGCCGGCAGCTTCATGGAAACCGCCCTGCCCGTGCAGGCCTTCTACGCCGGCCGCCGCACCGGTGCCGAGTGGGTGCTGGAGCGCCCGCAGTACCTGATGCAGGTAGGCGCCTATGGCGGCAAGGACCTGCAGGGCGACAACCCCGGCACCACCCAGGCCGTGCGCGGCGTGTGGACCCCGGTGAAGGCACCGGGCGACGTGATCCACCTGGGCCTGGCCTATTCGCAGGAAAACCCGCGCGGCTACCGTGACGGCCGCGATGTGCACTTCGACGCCAGCGCCCGCCTGCGTGCGCGCCCGGAAGCCGGCCTGACCGACATCCGCCTGGTGGATTCGGGCGCGCTGGTCACCGCCGACCAGATCCGCCGCACTGGGCTGGAAGGCATCTACATCCACGGCCCGTTCTCGGTGCAGGCCGAAGCCCTGCGTACCACCGTCACCCGTGATGGCAAGCCCGATTACACCGGCGATGGCCAGTACGTCATGGGCAGCTGGATCGTCACCGGCGAATCGCGCCCGTACAGCGCCGGCGCGGTGGCCAACGTGAAGCCGGCCCATGATTACGGCGCGGTGGAACTGCTGGCCCGCTACAGCCGCATCGACCTGGACGACGGCGACGTGTTTGGCGGCCGCCAGAACGACTGGACCGTGGGTGCGAACTGGTACCTGACCAGCCACTTCAAGTTCCAGGCGAACTACGTGTGGGCCGATGCGAGCCGCCGTGGCGTGCGGACCAAGCCGGAAATCTTCGAGCTGCGCGCACAGGTGCATTTCTGATGGCGTGAAGGCGGCGGGGTGCCTCTCGGCACCCCGCCTCCAGAGCACGCCAAATGGGGCGAATCTGACGCAGGAATGGGTGAAGTGCCTCTGTTGCGTACGCCGGGTGCGGCGTAACATCTTCGAACACCCCCGGCGAAAGCGTCCATCGGTCATGAAACGATTTTTCAGCCAGTTCAGCATTGCCAAGCGCGGCCACAACGAGAGCTGTTACGACGTCAATCGAGATGGCTCTCTTGTGCTTAATCGGGAGGATCTCCTGAAGTCTGGTCGAATGAAGCGCCAGCTGGATGCGGCACGCGATCTCCGCGCTCTCTACCTGGCGGCAGAGAAGGACCGCTCCACGAAGTGACCAGCCTTGTCCTGCTTGCCGTGCTGTTGGCCGCAGGGTGGTATTTCTACCGGCAGTGGCGCTACACGCGCTTCGAAGCACTGCATCACCCGGGTCATCCACAGTACTTCGGCGCTGCGCTTTGCTCCGTTTATCTGTCTGGCATGAGCGTCGGCCTTCACGCGTTGGCGATGAGGTACTCAGACTACGGCCTGTATCTCGGCAAACTGCAGGCGATGCTGCCCTTGCAGGTGATTGACAAGCAGACGGCCGAAGGACTGACCCTGCACTTGGGGCTGACCCTATGGTGCCTGTCGTTAGCGACCGTGCTTCCCATCATTCTCAATGACCCGTTGGTCCGGGTCCGGTCGCTTGCGCAGCTGATCGCGTCGAGACTTGGGGGCATCGACGCGATCGAGGATCTTGCAATGCAGTGCTATGAGAATGGGTCGTTGACTGCGTTGACGTTGAAAAGCGGTAAAGTCTACGTGGGGTATCTGGATGAATTCACAGGCCCAACAGTCGGCAAGGATTGGGTTGGCATAACGCCCGTCGCGTCAGGGTTTCGGAACGATAAAGCGAAGCTCAGCCTGACCACCTTCTACGACATGAAGCTACCAGAAGAGGCATCGTTCGAAATCTTCCAAGTCATCATTTCGATGAGGCAACTCGTCTCGGCGCAGGCATTCGACTTGGACCTTTATAAAAGGCTTCAACAGCCTGATGCTACAGACCAACAAACAGCCGACATGCAGAAATTTGTCTTCCGGCGTTCGACATTGGTCGTCGACAGCACAAGGCACGGCTTCTACCTCGGCCTGCCTGTACTGCTGCTTCTGGCGCCATACGCCGGGTTGAAGTCGACCGTGGGCGGGCTCACATTGGTCCTACTGGCAGGCGTCAGCAGCTTGGTCGCAGAGAGGCTGCGAATCAGCGCGACGAAGAGCGAGATCGAAGAACACACGCCCACTCCAGAGCATGACCAGGCGCTGACCGTCTAGGCTGGTTGCTCGATTGGTCTATTTTTGGATCGCCGTCAACAGGGGAAGGAGCCGGTATCCTTGCCTCACCACCCCAAGCGCCGGCCATGTACAGGACTTCCCGCTATCGCCCCCTGTTGCTGACCCTGCTCGTCATGGTCGGCGGCACGCTGCTGGCCGCACTGGTGGCTGGCCGCTATGCCCAGCAACGCGCCCTGGCTGCGGAGAGCACCCAGGTTCGCCGCCAGCTGGATCTGTACGCGCAGACGCTGCAGCAGCGCATCGACCGCTTCCGCACCCTGCCGCAGCTGCTGGCACTCGATCCGGACCTGCAGCAGGCGGTGAGCCATCCACTGGATGACGCCGGGCGCCACCGGCTCAACCTGAAGCTGCAGGAAGCCAACAACGTCACCCGCGCCTCCACCCTCACCCTGATCGACCATCACGGCGTGGCAGTGGCCGCCAGCAACTGGGACCAGCCCACCACCAACGTGGGCGAGGACTACAGCTACCGGCCCTACTTCCAGCAGGCCATGGCCAAGGGCACCGGGCGCTTCTATGGCATCGGCATGACCACGGCGGTGCCGGGTTACTTCCTGTCGCAGGCGATCCTCAACGACAAGGGCGACGTGCTAGGTGTGATTGCCATCAAGATCGAGCTGCGGGCGCTGGAACAGGAATGGCTGCAGAGCCCCGACATCGTGATGGCCAGCGATGCGCATGACGTGGTGTTCCTGGCCAACCGCGATGCATGGCGTTACCGCCTGCTGCGCCCGCTCTCCCCGGCCGAGCGCAGCGAGATGCTGGCCACCCGCCAATACGCAGACCGTTCGCTGCAGCCCCTGCAGGCGCGCACGCTGGATATGCTGGCCGATGGCGGCCGCATGGTGCGGCTGGAGCAGCCCTCGCTGCCGCGCCCGATGCTGTGGCAGACCTACGTGCTGGATGATCCCCAGTGGAAGCTGCACCTGCTGCATGATGCCGGCGCCAGCGCCGCCGTGGGCCGCAGTACCGCGCTGGCGGCCGGCGGCATCTGGCTGGCGCTGTGCTTCCTCACGTTGTTCATCCAGCAGCGGCGGCGCCTGGCCTCGCATCGTCAACGCAGCCGGTTGGAGCTGGAAGCGGTACTGCAGCAGCACGCGCAGGAACTGCGTACCGCACAGGACGGCGTACTGCAGGCCGCGCAGCAGGCAGACAGCGGACTCAGCCGCAGCCTGGCGCACCTGCCGCAGGGCGTGGTGGTGATCGACAACGAGCAACGGCTGGTGGCGTGGAATGCGCGCTACCTGGAGCTGTTCCGCTTCCCGCCGGATTTGATCCGGGTGGGCGTGCCCATCGCCGAAGCGTTCCGCTTCAACGCGCGCCGTGGCCTGTTGGGCCCGGGGCCGATCGACGAGGCCATCGAGCGCCGCCTGAATCACCTGCGCAGTGGCCGGCCACACATGCGCGAGAGCGAGAAGGACGATGGCACGGTGCTGGAGATCCGTGGCAACCCGCTGCCCGACGGCGGCTTCGTCACCAGCTATGCTGATATCACTGCCTACAAGAACACTGCGCGCGAGCTGCGCTCGCTGGCCGACGCCTTGGAACATCGCGTGGCCGAGCGTACCCGCGACCTGGACGAGGCACGCCGCGAGGCCGAGCGGGCCAATCGTTACAAGACCCGCTTCGTGGCCTCGGCCGTGCATGACCTGCTGCAGCCGCTCAATGCCGCGCGCATGTTCGTTTCCGTGCTGCGCGGCAAGCTGGGCGGCGATGCGCGGGAGTTGAGCGAGCATGTGGATGCAGCGCTGGCCGCGCAGGATGCGATTCTCAACAGCCTGCTGGATATCTCGCGGCTGGAATCGGGCACGTTGCAGACGCATGTGCGCGCGTTCGCGCTGTCGCCGTTGCTGGAAACGTTGGCGCGTGAGTTCGGCATTGCCGCACAGGCACGTGGGCTGCGGTTGGATTGGGTGGATACGCGTGCGGTGGTGGTGAGCGATGAGGCACTGCTGCGTCGCATTCTGCAGAATTTCCTGTCCAATGCGCTGCGCTATACGCCGCGTGGGCGGGTGCTGCTGGGCTGCCGCCGGGTGGGCAACCAGCTGCGCATTGAAGTGCATGACCAGGGCCCGGGTATTCCGGAAAGCCTGCAGGGCGAGATCTTCGAGGAGTTCCGGCGGCTGGATGACGGTGTGGACCAGGAGCGCGGGGCCGGACTGGGCCTGGCCATTGTGGAGCGCATCGGGCGGCTGCTGGGGCACCGCATCACGCTGCGTTCCACGCTCGGCAGCGGCAGCGTGTTTGCAGTGACCGTGCCGCTGGGCGATGCCGATGCGATACCGGCGCCCGCCCCTGCCCCGGCGGTGTCTGCCGATTCTGGCGATGACAGCCCGTTGCGGCAGTGCCGGGTGTGGAGCATTGATGACGACCCGCGCGTCTGCGCCGCTACCCGGGCACTACTGGAACGCTGGGGCTGCAGGGTGGAGCTGGCGGATGGCCCGCATGCCGCACTGGAGATTGCCTCGGCACTGAACGTGCCGCAGTTGGTGCTGCTGGATGTACGCATGGGCCAGTGGCATGGGCCGGATCTGTACGGGCAGCTGTGCGAACTGTGGCAGGCACGGCCGCCGGTGATCCTGGTCACTGCCGAACGCGACGATGCGTTGAAGGCGCAGGCGGCGGAGAACGGCTGGGGCTTCCTGTCCAAGCCGGTGCGCCCGCCGGCCTTGCGGGCGCTGATGACGCAGTTGCTGGTACGGCACCGGGCTTGAACCGGCGTCCAACTCACCGGCCCCGAGTGCTGCTCCGGTAATTGGATGGACTCACCCCTCGCCGAGGCGTCTGGGCGCCATGGTGGCAACCTATAGCCACCAACAGCGAGGGACGAGTCCATCCAATTACCGGTCGGCGCGCGAATGGCCCGCGTCTACTGCTGCCCCTGGTTGCACCTCAGCGCCTCTGCTGTGCTGATGATCTTCGCATCCAGAGTATCAAACGACGTCGGCAGCTTTTCCCTGGCAAAGTACGAGTACGTAACCTCGTAGTCGGGACCCAGCATGATTCTGTGGCAGAAGTATCCACGGTATCCTCGCGCCTCACTACACACAGCCATCAATTGATCATCTGCACGCATACCCGTGTGGGGCGTCGCGTCCATGCGCCAGACATACCAGTTGCGGTAGTCCCTGTTTGGCGCGTCGAGAATCGCCATCATATCGGCACTCAACACCATTGCGTTCGCTTCTTCCTCAATGGCGAAATCGCCTATATAAGCACCTGGGCCGAAATCAGCAAATCTCCAACCGTGATGGTCCTTCCGGCTCCCGACAGCCATCGAGAGAAGGCTCTGCGGTCCCATGCACGCCTTGCCCTGCCGGTTCCAACATCCGCCGAGGGCAAAGCCACCTTGGACAACGTTCCCCGAACCGGGGCCTGGCAATGTTACATCCACCGAACCCGGTACGCAGAAGTCACCCTGTGCGCCCTCGAATCGATACGTTGTGGTGGAATCGCCGCAGCCAGCAAGCAGCATGGCTGCCATGAACACAGCCATCTTGATCGGCACGAATTGGTTGCGGTCGGCAGCCATGAAAATCCCCTGATTGCCCAGGCAAAAATGCCCGCCACCGACACCGCGCCACTCCCCGCGACCGGCAGCCCCTCGGTAGGGTCGCACACCTGTCGACCGCCGGTAAGGGTGCCGGATGCGGCGAAGGCATGACCACTGAACAAAGAGCGCTCTTTCGCCGGGGCTCATGCCACAACCGAATGTTGGAAATAGGGTCGGCAGTCGATTGGGATGCGACCCTACCGAGCCCCCGCCTATCCTTCGAGACCCACGCCTGCGTCGCCTTCTGGTTCCAGTGCTTTTACCAGCACGGCTGCCTGCGTGCGGCTGTGGCATTCGAGCTTTTTCAGGATGGCGGTTACGTGGACTTTTACGGTGTTTTCGGCAAGGCCCAGTTCGTAGGCGATCTGCTTGTTGAGCAGGCCGTCGGCGAGGCTCAGGAGCACGCGGAACTGTTGCGGGGTCAGCTGCGCGAGGCGCGCTGCAAGCAGTGCATCGGATTCGGAGCGCTCTGCGGCCATGGCCGGGAACCAGAGGCCGCCGTCGAGGACGGTTTCTACGGCCTTGCCGATGGCGTCTGCGGGGGCGGACTTCGGGATGAAGCCGGCCGCACCGAACTGCTGGGCGCGGCGGATGACGCGCGGGTGGTCGTTGGAGGAGACGATGACCACCGGGATGTCAGGGTGCGAGCCGCGCACGTGGAGCAACGAGGAGAAACCGCGGGCGCCGGGCATGGTGAGGTCGAGCAGGACCAGCTCTATTTCCGGGTGCTGGTTGAGGGCCGCTTCGAGCGATTGGGCGCTGGCGACTTCGATGACCTGCACCGCCGGGAGGGCCTGGCGTAGGGAGTGGACTACGGCGGCGCGGAGTAGCGGGTGGTCGTCGGCGACGAGGATGGTGATTTCGCTCATGGCTGCATTGTAGGGGTCATTTCTTGGGCTGCGGCGCAGAGCGGCCACGCAGGGCGTGGCTCTACGGGTGATCCGTGGGTGGCTGTTGGCGGGTGCTGCCTCGCCAGGCGTCGAGGAATTGACGGCGCTTCAGCCCATCCAGGTAGACGAGCAGGCCCGGGCCCAGGAGGATCGGGCGATAGCTGCGGCCGGGGGCGCGGCCGCGTTGGGCGGGGAGGATCGACATCAGGCGCGCTTCGCGGGAGAGCACCTGCTGGCCGCGTGGGGATAGCAGGTAGTCGAGGAAGCGGCGGGCTTCTGCGGCGTTGAGCGCGGTGCGGGGGATCACGGCGGTGCGCAGGACGACCAGGGTGTAGTCCTCCGGTTCGACGATGCCCAGCGGGGCGCCGGCGTCGATGCGGGCCTGGGCGTAGGAGCCCAGTACGTTGTAGACGAGGGAGAGTTGGCCACTGCTTACGCGGTCGAGGAGGACGCCGGTGCGCTCTTCGAACTGCACCTGGTTGTCGCCCAGTGCACCCAGCAGGGCGCCGGCCATGCTGCCGCGCTGGCCGTCCTGGGTGGCGAGCAGGTAGCCGACGCTGCTGCGTTCCACGTCGTAGGTACCTACCTTGCCGGCCAACGGAGCATCCGGGGCGCGCAGCAGTTCCAGCAGCTGGCGGCGGGTTTTCGGTACGCGGGCCGCTGGCAGGGTGCGGGTGTTGTAGACCATCGCCACCGGTTCGTAGCTGATGCCGAACGCTTCGTGCCGCCACTGCGCCCACGCGGGCAGCGCGTTGGTCTGTGGCGAGCGGTGCGGCAGGGCGTAACCGTCGTTGACCAGCTTGGCCTGCAGGTCCATGCCGCTGCTGATCAGCATGTCCGGGCCGGTAGGGTCGTGGCGCTCGCGTACGTAGCGGGTGTACATGTCCTGGGCGATCACGTCTTCGTAGATGATCTCGGTGCCCGGGTGCAGCCGCTGGTAATCAGCAATGACGGTGCCGAACACTTCGATGTCGGTGGAGCCGTGCAGGCGCAGCTGCGCGGTGACCTGCCCTTTGGCGGGGAAGCGCTGCACATCGCCGGGCGCGGCCATCGCCGGCCCTGCCAGCAGCAGGATCATCAGCATTAGTGGGCGGATCATGCGTGCAGTCTCGGCAGGCGGATGGTGGCGACCAGCCCGCCGCTGGGCCGGTTGCTCAGGTCGATCTGGCCGCCATGGCTGTCAACCACGCGCTTGACGATGGCCAGGCCCAGGCCTGCCCCGCCCGGCGCGGCGTCCTCACCGCGGGCGAACCGTTCGAACACGCGTTCGGCATCGCCGGGGGAAATGCCGGGGCCGTGGTCGGCGATGGTGACCACGCTGTACTTGCCTTCTTCGGTGAGTGCGACCTGCAGCGCGCCGTTGCCGCCGTACTTGAGGGCGTTGTCGATCAGGTTCTTGATCGCCTCACGCAGCAGCAGTGCGTCACCCTGTACGCGCGAGGAGGCAACGCCCACGGCCAGCTGCACGCGTGGGGCCGGCAATGCCTGCGGGAGGGCTTCATGCAGCGCCTGGTGCACGGTTTCCACCATGTCCACCAGGGCGAAACGCTGCAGGTTGGAGCGGTGGATCACGCTCGCATCGCTGAGCAGCTGGTTGAGCAGGCGGCTCATGTGGGTGGCGTTGCGGTCGATGGCGACCAGGCTGCGGTGCATGTCTTCAGGGTCTTCGTCATCCAGTGCCAGCTGTGCCTGTGCACGCAGGGCGGCCAACGGGGTGCGCATCTGGTGGGCGGCTTCGGCCATGAACGCGCGCAGGGTTTCGTTGCTGCTGGACAGGCGTGCCATGAAGCGGTTCAGCGCCGCCACCATCTGGTCCATCTCACGCGGCACACGTGCATCGAGCGGGCTCAGGTCGGAGGGCTCGCGCCGCGACAGTTCGCGCTCCACCTTCACCAGCGGGCGGAACGCACGGTGCACGCCGAAGGCCACCAGCGCGAGCGACAGCAGCGAGAGCAGGCCGATGGCCAGCAAGGCGCGATTGACGATGTCCTGCGCCACCGCTTCGCGCGCGCGACGAGTCTGGCCGACCTGCACGCGTACTTCGGCCTGCGCCGAGGGCGAGGAGACCCGCCGCGACACCACCACGAAGCGTACGGTTTCGCCGCTGTAGTGCGCGTCGAACAACTGCGGTTCGTCGGTAGGCGTGCGCAGCGGCGCGGGCAGGTCCGGGTAACCGGTGACGGTACGGTTCCTGGTATCGAATACGCGGTAGAACACGCGGTCATCCGGCGCCATCGCCAGCAGGTCGAGCGAGGTATACGGCAGGTCGACCTGCCACTGCGCGTCCACCAGCGCCACCGAGTCGATGATCGACAGCGCCGAGGACACCAGCAGGTGGTCATAGGAACGGTTGGCGGCGCGCTGGCCGTAATCGCGCGCGGCAAACAGCAGGGCCACGGCGAACACGGCCAGCAGCACGCCCAGGTACAGCGTGAGGGTGCGCCGCAGCGAGCTGGGTGCGCGGGCGTCAGCCTTGGGCATCGGGCGCGCCGTCGATGGCCTCGAGCAGGTAGCCGCTGCCGCGCACGGTAACGATGTGCAGCGGCGCGTCGGCCAGTTTGCGGCGCAGGCGGCCGACATACAGTTCGATGGCATTGGGGCCGGCTTCGTCGTCGAAGCCGAACAGGCCGTTGCCAATCTCGTCCTTGCCCACCACGTGGCCGAGCCGGCCCATCAGGATTTCCAGCAGGCGGTATTCGCGGTTGGGCAGTTCGATCGGCTGGCCATCCAGGCTGACCCGGTGCGAGGCGTTGTCGAACTGGAAGCCGCCGATCTGCACCACCTCACTGGCCTGCCCGCGCGTGCGCCGCAGCAGCACGCGGCAGCGCGCTTCAAATTCGCGGAAGTCGAAGGGTTTGCCCAGGTAGTCGTCGGCGCCTACGTCCAGCGCCTGCACGCGGTCTTCGATGCCGTCGCGGGCGGTGAGCATCAGCACGGGAGTGGCATCGCCGCGCTCGCGCATGCCGGCCAGCACGCGCAGGCCATCGAGCTTGGGCAGGCCGATGTCCAGCACCACCAGGTCGAAGCTCTGGTAGCGCAGCACGCTGGCGGCGGCCAGGCCGTCGTTCTGCCAATCCACCGCGTGGCCACTGCGGCGCATGCGGCGGACGATGGCGTCGGCCAGGTCCGGGTTGTCTTCTACCAGCAGGATGCGCATCGGGCGGGAACAGGCGGGGGTGCGGGAATCCTAGCGCGAGCGGCGTGTTGGGTGGGTTGCGCTGCGCTGCAGCAGGCGCCGACAGGTGGATGACAGCTTCCCCGCACTAGGCTGCGCCATCGCCAGGCACCCCGGTGCGGACGCGTCCCGACAACCTGCGGGCTGGCACGGCCACATGGCCCTGCCCGCCCACTGCCATGTACCTGGGAGGGTTCATGCACTTCAATCTCCTGCGTTGCCGCGGGCTCGCCGCCTGCGCCCTGTTGTTGCCCATCGCCCCGCTCTGGGCCGCCGACGATGCCGAGGCGGACCGCCCGGTCACCGCCACCTTCGGCGGCCGCCTGCACCTGGATTTCGCCGATTTCGACAACGATTCGCGCGGCACGCCAAACAAGGATGACACCGAGATCCGGCGTGCCTGGCTGGACATGTCCGGCAGGTTCTTCGTGGTGGATTACAAGCTGGAAGCGGACTTCTCCGGCGACCAGGTGGAAGCCAAGGACGTCTACATCAGCCGCGATTTCAGCGGCGGCAAGCTCAGCGTGGGCCAGTTCAAGCAGTTCTTCTCGCTTGATGACCGCACCGGCTCCAACTACGGCAGCTTCCTGGAACGCGGCAACGCCGGCACCACGCTGGCGCCGCTGTACCGGCTGGGCGCATCGTGGCAAGCGGCCAAAAACGACATGACCTGGGCCGCCAGCGCCTACAGCCTTGAAAGCATCGATGCGTGGCAGGTGAAGGGCCGTGCAGCCGGTGGCCGTGCCACCTGGGCACCGGGCGCCACCGCAGGCGATGTGCTGCACCTGGGTCTGTCGCTGGCGCACGAGCGCTACGACACGCCCGGCGCCAACGGGGTGCCGGCGCTGAAGATCCGCCCGCGCCCGGCCGGGCACCTGTCCGACAACAGCCGCCTGACCCTGATCGACTTCTCGTCCGGCCGCGATACCGACGTCAACAAGTGGTCGCTGGAATACGCGCAGGTGCGTGGCCCGCTGTCGTGGCAGGGCGAGTTCAGCGGCGCCACCTTCGATGACGGCAGCCAGCGCGGCACGGTGCTGGCCGGTTACGGGATGCTGAGCTGGTTCGTCACCGGCGAATCGCGCGGCTACGACCGCAAGACCGGGCGCTTTGCACGCATCAAGGACATCCGCCACAAGGCTGGTGCCTTCGAGCTGGCGCTGCGGTACGACCAGATGCGCGGTGAGCAGCACCTGTTCGGCCAGCCGGACCTGATCGATGCACGCACCGAAGCCTGGACGCTGGGCGGCAACTGGTACATGCGCCCAAACCTGCGTTTCATGCTCAACCTGATCGACAGCCGCAACCGCGACTACATCGCAGCGGCCACCGTGGACCACACCCGCGCGGTCACCGGCCGCCTGCAGTTCGATTTCTAACCTCCCCTTGCAAGGAAACCCGCAGATGATGCTGAGCATCCTCGGCTTTGGCATGGTCATTACGTTCATGTACTTGATCATGAGCAAACGACTGTCGCCCCTGGTCGCGCTGATCACCATTCCCATCGTGTTCGCACTGATGGGTGGTTTCGGTGCGGACATCGACCAGATGATGCTCGACGGCATCAAGAAGATCGCGCCCACCGGCGTGATGCTGATGTTCGCCATCCTGTACTTCGGGGTGATGATCGATGCGGGCCTGTTCGACCCGCTGGTGCGCATCATCCTGCGCCTGGTCAAGGGCGACCCGATGAAGATCGTGCTGGGCACGGCCGCGCTGGCGATGCTGATCTCGCTCGATGGCGACGGCTCCACCACCTACATGATCACCGTGTCGGCAATGCTGCCGCTGTACCAGCGGCTGGGCATGAACGCGTTGAACATGACCTGCGTGACCATCCTGGCCGGCGGCGTGATGAACCTTACCCCGTGGGGCGGGCCGACCGCGCGCGCGGCCACGGCCCTGCACGTGGACCCGGCCGACGTGTTCGTGCCGCTGATTCCGGCGATGGTGCTGGCCTGCATTTCGGTGTTGCTGCTGGCCTGGTATCTGGGCCTGAAAGAGCGCCGCCGCCTGGGCGTGGTGACCTTGCCGAAGGGCGGCAGCTGGATGGATGCCAGCGTGTCCGATGATGGCGCGCTGCCTACGGTGGAGGATGCCGAAGACACCAAGCGACCGAAGCTGCTGTGGGTGAACCTGGGCCTGACCTTGGCGCTGATGACCGCGCTGGTGATGGGCGTGCTGCCGATGCCGGTGCTGTTCATGGTCGGCTTTGCGATCGCGCTGGTGATCAACTACCCGAACCTGGCCGAGCAGCGCCGTCGCGTGGTGAACCATGCGGGCAACGTGCTGTCGGTGGTATCGCTGATCTTCGCGGCGGGCATCTTCACCGGCATCCTCAACAACACCGGCATGGTGGAGGCGATGTCGCACAGCTTCCTGGCGGTCATTCCCGATGCCTGGGGCCCGTACCTGGCGGTGATCACCGCGCTGGCCTCGATGCCGTTCACCTTCTTCATGTCCAACGACGCCTTCTACTTCGGCGTGCTGCCGATCCTGTCCGAAGCGGCAGGCACCTACGGCATCACCCCGGTGGAAATGGCGCGCGCTTCGCTGGCCGGCCAGCCGGTGCATCTGCTCAGCCCGCTGGTGCCGTCCACTTACCTGCTGGTGGGGTTGGCCAAGGTGGAATTTGCCGACCACCAGAAATTCACCCTGAAGTGGGCGGTGCTGGTGTCGCTGGTGCTGATGGCCGGCAGCCTGCTGTTCGCGCTGTATCCCCTCGCTGCTTGACCCTGGAGATTCCGAGATGACCCTTCGTATCGCATACGTCACCAGCGGCATGGGCAGCGTGGGTACTGCCATCTGCCAGAAACTGGCCCGCACCGGCCACACGGTAGTGGCCGGCTGCGCCCCCAACTCGCCGCGCAAGGCCGGCTGGCTGCGCGAACAGCGCGAGCTGGGCTTTGATTTCATCGCCTCCGAAGGCAACGCGGCAGACTGGCAATCCACGGTGGCTGCCTTCACCAAGGTCAAGGCAGAAGTCGGCGAGATCGATGTGCTGGTCAACAACGCCGGTGGCAGCCGCGACGTGCTGTTCCGGCAGATGACCCAGGACGACTGGAACGCGGTGATGGGCTCGAACCTGCATGCGCTGTTCAACATCACCAAGCAGGTAATCGATGGCATGGCCGCGCGCGGCTGGGGCCGGATCATCAACATCGGTTCGGTCAGCGCGCACAAGGGCCAGATCGGCCAGGTCAATTTCGCCACCGCCAAGGCGGCGATGCACGGTTTCAGCCGTGCGCTGGCCAACGAAGTGGCCACGCGCGGGGTAACGGTGAATACCATCTCACCGGGCTACATCGCCAGCCAGTCGATCAGCAGCTTTCCGCCGGACGTGCTGGACCGCCTTGCGGGCTCGGTTCCGATCCGCCGCCTGGGCAAGCCGGAAGAGGTGGCCAGCCTGTGTGCGTGGCTGGCCTCGGACGATGCGGCGTATGTGACCGGTGCCGATTACGCGGTCAACGGTGGGTTGCACATGTTTTGAAACCAGGCATTCATGCCCCGGAACGAAGAGCAGCCGGCCAACGGCCGGCGCTACCGGGCCAGGATGCCCGCATGTGGGTTGCCACGGCATTCATTCCGCCGCGAGCTGATCCATGCGGATGCGGTTGGCGAACAGCGAGAACGCCAGCATGCCAGCCAGGCCGTTGGCGCGACTGACCCAATGTGGCAACCAGCGCGGTGGGCGCAGGATGCCTTCTTCGAACAGCGGGGCGAAATCCATCGCGTCGGTCAGCGACATCTTGCCGGCGAACAGCCAACGGCAATTCTGCAGGCGGTCTTCAGCCAGCATGTGGCGGAAGAAGGTGTGCACGGAAACCAGGCCGCGCAGGTACACGGTGTCCTTGGTGAACGCCGCGCCACCGGTAGCAGGCACACCACGGAACACGCGCTGGGCCGAGGCGAAGCTTTCCTCGTTGTTCTGCCCGGCATCGCAGAAGTAGCGGAACACCTGGATGAAGTCCGCCCCTTCGCGCGCCATGGCGATGGCTTCTGTGCGCAGGCTGATCCGCTTGAGCCGTTCGATGTCGATGCTGCCGGTGATCTGCTCGGCAAACGTGGCCAGTCCTTCCTGGGTGGCCGTCACGCGCGGCGAAGACAGTGCCAGGCTGGGCAGGTGCGGCTGTTCACGGCCGTTGAGCGCGGTGAGCGAATGCACCAGCGCTTCATGGTGGAACAGCTGCGCACGGTCGTAGGCGCTGAAGCGTGCGCTGGTGCGCAGGCGGATGCGGGTGGGCCCGGCGGCGGCCTTGGAGATCAGCTCCGGGTCCAACTGCACGCTGATGATGCGGGATTCAAAGAACGAATCCAGGTCGCTCTGCAGTTGCAGTTGCAATGCGGTTGCCGAGACCGGCACCTGTTCTTCCGGCGCCAGCAGTTCGTGGTCCAGTTCCTGGGCGATCTGGATGAAATGGCGGGCCGCCTCGCGGGTGCTGGGGCCATTGCCCGGCAGCGGCTGTTCGGGTGAGCCGAACAACTCCACCGAGTAGCGGTCCACAGCGGCGGTGCCCAACGACTCCAGCAGGCCGGCAGCCAGGTCCCAGCTGTGCGCGGAGCGGCGGATATACAGGCCGATCGGGTGGCTGGGGTCGCATTGGGCGCTGATCGCAGCCAGTTCGCGGCGGGTGTCGGCGAAGTCCAGCGTGGGGTAGTCCAGCACCGGCAGCACCGGTTGGCCTCGGGCCACGCTGGCCAGGAACGGAGCCTGCAGGGCGGCCGGCCAGCTGGTCAGGCCCAGCAGCCGGATGCCGCCTACGGCTTCCACCAACCGGGCGTCGAGCGCGGTGTGGTGGGCCACGTCACGATCCACGGCCATCGGCGGGCGGTGAGGAGCGATGCTCATGAAGCGGACCTTAGCAATGTCGGCCCCTCACCGGTAGAGCCACGCCCTTGCGTGGCTGCGGGGCATCGGGCGGGGCCGCAGGAGGCCGCGAAGAGCAGCCACGCAGGGCGTGGCTCTACCGGCTTTTCGTCAGCGTTTTTTGCCGGGCGGGCGCCATTGCGCGCCCTTGCTTACGTGCTTGCGCTCCAGCGCCTGCTGGGCCTGGCGTACGGCCAGCTTGGCGGCGGCAGCGGCCACTTCTTCCTTCAGCTTGAAGTAGTTGAGCAGGCGCTCTTCGTCCAGTTCGCCCGAGTCGATCGCGGCACGTACCGCGCAACCCGGTTCACGCTGGTGGGCGCAATCGCGGAAGCGGCACTGTGCGGCCAATGCTTCGACATCGGCGAAACCGGCTTCGCCCAGCGCCTCTTCGCCGGTGGGCTTGAGTTCGCGCATGCCGGGGGTATCGATCAGGCAGGCGCCAGCCGGCAGCGGGATCAGCGCGCGGTGGGTAGTGGTATGGCGGCCCTTGGAATCATTGCCACGCACTTCGGCGGTTTTCATCCGCTCCTGGCCCAGCAGGGTGTTGGTCAGCGTCGATTTGCCCGCGCCGGACGAGCCGACCAGGACCACGGTCTGCCCGGCACCCAGCCACGGCAACAGGGCGCTGGCGCTGGCCGGGTCGCGGCCGTTGATGGCCAGCAGCGGGATGTCCTGCGCGGCCAGCTCCTCCAATACCGCCAGGGCATCTTGGCTGTATTCGGTCTGGTCGGCCTTGGTCAGCACCACCACCGGCTGCGCACCGCCGCCACCCACCAGCATCAGGTAGCGCTCGATCCGGCGCGGGTTGAAGTCCGCATCCAGCCCGCAGACGATGAACACGGTATCGATGTTGGCCGCGATCACCTGCTGGTGGTAATGCTCGCCAGCCGCGCCGCGCTTGATGGCGGTACGCCGCGGCAGCAGGGCCACGATCAGTTTGCCGTCCAGCAGCACCCAATCACCCACCGCCGCACGTTCGTGGCTGGGGAAGCGCGGGCGCTGCCATTCGGCGGGCGATTCGGTCTTGATCGCCGCGCCCGGGGCGTCGGCCACCACGTAGCCGGTGCGGTGCTGTTCGACCACCCGGCCCGGACGGGCCTGCGGGTGCTGCTCGAACAGGGCCTGCCAGGCGGGCAGCTCGGGGGCGCCTGCCCAGGGCCAGCCCATGGTCTGCAGGGCGCGGTAGTCGATCGGTTCGCTCATCCGCCCATTCTAGGGGTCCACCTCCCCCGGCGTCTCAGCCATCGGCGGCAACTGCCTGCCAATACTGGGAATTTGCCCCGCAGCCCTTGCCCTGCATCGCAGCATTTCCGCTAGTATGCGATTTCCATGCCCGACCCACGGCCCCGTCATGTCCACGCCCCCGCTGAAGCCGCTTGCCACCCGTGAGCGCCTGTCCGAAGTCCGCTACGAGATCCGGGGCGAACTGGCGCGGCGAGCGCGTGAGCTGGAGGCGCAGGGGCGCAAGCTGATCAAGCTGAACATCGGCAACCCGGGCAACTTCGGGTTCCGCGCGCCGGAGCACCTGCAGCGCGCCATTGCCGACGACATGGGCCGCACCGATCCGTATACCCACCAGCAGGGCCTGCCCGAGGCGCGCGAGGCGATTGCCGCCGTATACGCACGCCGTGGCGCGCCCGATGCGCACCCGGACCGGGTGTTCATCGGCAATGGGGTGAGCGAGCTGATCGATCTGTCCCTGCGCGCCCTGCTCAACCCGGGCGACGAAGTGCTGGTGCCCTCGCCCGACTACCCGCTGTGGTCGGCGGCAACCATCCTCAACGACGGCCGCCCGGTGTATTACCGCTGCGCGCCGGAGAATGGTTTCCAGCCGGACCCGGTCGAAATCGAAACGCTGGTGTCCTCGCGCACCCGCGCGATCGTGCTGATCAACCCGAACAACCCCAGCGGCGCCAGCTATTCGCGCGAGCTGCTGGAGCGCATCGTGGCGATTGCGGCCAAGCACAACCTGCTGCTGATGGTCGATGAGATCTACGACCAGATTCTGTACGACGGCGCGCAGTTCCAGCCGGTGGCCCCACTGGCCGGCGAGCACCCGTGCATCACCTTCAGCGGCCTGAGCAAGGTGCACCGCGCCTGTGGTTGGCGCGTGGGCTGGGCGATGCTGTCCGGCGCCGCCGAACGGCTGGGCGAATTCCGCGCGGCGATGGATCTGCTCAGTGCGCTGCGCCTGTGCGCGAACGTGCCAGGGCAGTATGCGATCGATGCGGCGGTGAATGGCCCGGATACGGTGTCGGCGCTGTGCGCCCCCGGCGGCCGCCTGTACGAAACCCGCCGCGCGGTGATCGAGGCGTGCAACGCCAGCGAGCATCTGTCGCTGGTTGCCCCCGCAGGTGCGCTGTACGCGTTCCCGGCGGTAGTGGGCGCGGCCGCGCGCAGCTTCGACGACCATGATTTCGCGCTGGAACTGATGAACGAGGAAGGCGTGCTGGTGGTGCCGGGTTCGAGCTTCAACGTGCCCTACCGCCACCATTTCCGCGTGACGCTGCTGCCGGAAGCGGAGGTGATGCGCGATGTGTTCGCGCGCATCGACCGGGCGCTGGCGCGCCGCGCCGAAGCCAACACCAAGGTGGTTCCGCTCAAACCGCGCAGCGCGGTGGCCTGAGGTGGCGCTGTCCTACCTGGCGCTGGGCGATTCCTACACCATCGGTGAAGGCGTGGCCCCGGCCGGGCGTTGGCCGGTGCAGTTGGCCACGGCGTTGCAGGAAGCCGGCCACGTGGTGGCCGAGCCGCAGATCATCGCCACTACCGGCTGGACTACCGACGAGTTGGACACGGGCATTGACTCCGCAGCGCCGCAGGGGCCATTCGGGCTGGTGAGCCTGCTGATCGGGGTCAACGACCAGTACCGCGGGCGCAGCGTGGACCAGTACCGCCCACGCTTCACCGCATTGCTGCAGCGCGCGCTCGGCTTTGCCGGCCAGCAGCGGCGGTGCGTTCTGGTGCTGTCGATTCCCGACTGGGGCGTGACCCCGTTCGCGCGCGACAACAACCGCGACCCCGCGCAGATCGCGCACGAGCTGGATGCTTACAACGCGGCCGCGCAGGCGATCTGCGCCGAATACGCGGTAGCGTTCGTGGACATCACCGCAATCAGTCGCGAGCGCGGTGCCGAGCCGGCGATGCTGGTCGAGGACGGCCTGCATCCGTCGGCTGCGATGTATACCGAATGGACGCGCCGGGCCTTTCCGGTCGTTCGCGCCCACCTTGATGACGAGGCAGCACGCTGAGCACGGACGCGTTACCACTGGCCAGGGAGCAGGCTCGCCGCATCGCCGATGCCTTCATGCCGGCACGGCGCTTGGGCAACCGCCGCGATTACTACTACAGCCGGGGCAAGCTCGGCAGCGACCCGCTGTATCCGGGCGTACTGCGCGCGTTGGCGCCATGTTCGCAGCCGCTGCTGGATATCGGCTGCGGGCTGGGGCTGCTGGCCCATGTGTTACGGCAGAACCAGCGTACGCAAGCCTATTTCGGCGTGGATATCGATGCGGACAAGATTGCCCGTGCGCAGCGCGCGGGGGCGCGTGCAGCGCTTGCTGACGCGCGTTTTGCGTGTGTGGATGCCAGCGCCGACCTGCCCGACCACCTTGGCAGCGTGGCGCTGCTGGACGTGCTGCAGTACCTGCCGGCCGAAGCCCAACCGGTACTGCTGCACGATGCGGCCGCGCGGGTCGCGCCCGGTGGGCGGCTGGTGATCCGCACCACGCTGGCCGACAACAGCGGCCGCGACCGTACTACCCGCATTACCGACATGCTGGCGCATCTGGTGGGCTGGATGGGCACGCGCCCGCGCCACTACCCCGATGCGGCCAGTGTGCGGGCGCCGTTGGAAGCGGCGGGGCTGCAGTTGGAGATGGTGCCGCTTTATGGCAATACGCCGTTCAACAACTGGCTGGTGACAGCGGTACGTGGGGACGGCACGTGAACGATCCGCGCCCGCGGCATTCCGCTTTGGGCATCGCGGCGCTGGTGGTGAGCCTGGTGGCGCTGGTGGTGTTTGCCGTTACTGCGCATGTGGCGCACCTGCCGCGCCATGCGGGCATGCACGAGGTGCCGGTGGCGGTACTGGTGATGCTGTTCGTGGGGCTGGGGGTGACGGTGGTTGGCCTGTTGCTGGGCATCGGCAGCGCGCTGCAGCACCAGCGGCGCCGGGTGACCGGGGTGCTGGCGCTGGGGTTGGCGATCACGTTGTTGTGGGCGCAGGCGTCGCTGGGGAGCTGGGTGCACCAGCAGTGGCAAGACGCGCACCCGAGCGTGGATGGGTCATGAATGCCTGACGGATGGCTTCGGTGGGGTTAAACGCCGGAAACGTGATCGCGGCGTGGTGTTGATCGATTTCGGATGCCTGGGCCGCGCTGTGCGCGGCGTCCGGCCAACGGCCGGGGCTACGAATTGTTACGGGCCCATCAGGATCGGGATCAATCAACCAAGGGCGCCGGGAACCCTCGGTAGCGCCGGCCGTTGGCCGGCCCACGGGATATCACGACGTCGGCAGCGCCGCACGGAGGCCGCGCGCCTGGATTGCCTGCAACACCCCCTCGATGATGGCCAGGTTGTGGCCGTGGGCGGCGCCTTCGTGCAGCAGGATGATCGCGCCGGGGCGCAGGTCTGCGACGACGCGGCCGATGACCTGCTGCGGCTGGCAGTCCACGCCGTCGAACCCGCGTGCGCTCCAGCCGACCCGGGTCAGGCCCCACTGCTTCAACGCCGGGGCGACGAACGGGTTGGTCATGCCCACCACCGACCGGTACCAGCGCGGTGGGCTGCCGGCGATGTCGGTCAGGGCCTGCTGGCACTGCGCGATCTCCTCGGCCATGGTGGCCGGGCCGAGCCGCCAGAAGCGGGTCTGCGGGTGGCGGTGGCTGTGGTTGCCCAGGTCGTGGCCACGGGCCAGCACCTGCCGGACCAGCTCCGGCCGCGCGGCGGCGCGCTCGCCGACCATGAAGAAGGTGGCCTTGGCCTGGTAGCGGTCCAGCAGGTCCAGCACCGCCGGGGTCTCGGCCGAGGGGCCGTCGTCGATGGTCAGCCAGACCTGTTCAGCCGGTTCCGGCAGGTGGCTCAGCACCGGCGCGTAGAAGCGGCTGTTGGGCAGGAATACCGGCACCATGAACAGTGCGTGGGAGGCCACCATCAGCGGCAGCCCGATGGCCCAGCCCCAGCCCCACCAGGCCAGTACCACGGCCAGCTGGGACAGCAGCAGCCAGGGCAGCCAGCGCCACGGGCGGCGGGGAATGCGATGCAACGTTTCCGGTACGGTCATGCCCCATGATGCCATGCCGCGTAGAATGTACGGTTCGAAACTCCGGACCCGACCACCATGTCCCTTGATCCCGCCCTGCGTTCGCGCATCGAATCCATTCTTACCGCCAACCGCGTCGTGCTGTTCATGAAGGGCCAGCCGACCATGCCGCAGTGCGGGTTCTCGGCCAAGGCCGTGGGCGCGCTGCAGGACCTGGGCGTGGAGTTCGCCCACGTCAATGTGCTGGCCGACGCTGAAATCCGCGAAGGCATCAAGGCCTACGGCGAGTGGCCGACCATCCCGCAGCTGTACATCGACCGCGAGCTGGTGGGCGGCAGCGACATCATCCTGCAGATGGCCAGCAGCGGTGAGCTGAGCAGCGTGCTGGGGCTGTCCGCGCCGGACCGCACGCCGCCGGGCATCACGGTGACCCCCGCGGCGGTGGAAATGCTGCGTGGCGCGTTGGCCGATGCACCGGGGGCGTCGCTGCAGCTGAGCATCGATGCCAGCTTCCAGCCGAACTTCCAGCTGGCCCCGCACGATGACAACGCCATCGCCGCTGAATCCAACGGCCTGCGCGTGCAGTTCGACCTGGCCAGCGCGCGCCGCGCCGACGGCATCACCATCGATTGGGTGGATGACATCCGCGGCAAGGGTCTGGCCATCGACAACCCGAACGCGCCGAAGGCCGTGCAGGAACTGGCTGTTCGCGACGCCGACGACCAGCGCCGTGCCGGCACCCTGACCGTGGTGGACGTGCGCCCGGCCGACGAGCGCGCCATTGCCGCGATCGAAGCGCCGTTCGAAACCTTCGACGGCGACAATCGTGCCCGCCTGGAAGCCCTGCCCAAGGACACCCCGCTGGCGTTCCTGTGCCACCACGGTGGCCGCAGCGCGCAGGCGGCCGAGCAGTTCCGTGCGCTGGGTTTCAGCAAGGTGTTCAACATTACCGGCGGCATCGATGCCTGGTCGGATGCGGTGGACAACAGCGTGCCGAAGTATTGATCGCGGGTTGAATCGCGCATGATGAAAGAACGCCGGCATTGCCGGCGTTTTTTTGATCATTCTCCGGCGTTGCCGGGCGTGGGGGCGGTCACGGCAGTCGTTTGGCCCCCTCACCAGCCCCCGCCCCGTAGAGCGACGCCCTGCGTCGCTGCGCACCGCCCATCACTGCATCAGCCCGCAAACCCGCCCTCGGCGAGATAATCCAGCTCTTCGGGCGTAGGCATCCGCCCCAGCACCGCATTGCGGTGCGGGAAGCGGCCGAAGCGGCGGATGATGTCGCGGTGCAGTTCGGCGTACTGCAGGTATTCCTTGTCGCCCAGTGCGTCGAACATCGCCACCGAGCGCTCCTGGTCCTGCGGGTCTTCGGAATGCTCGAACGGCAGGTAGATGAAGGCGCGCAGCTTGGGCACCAGTTTCAGGTCCAGGCCCTCTTCCACCGCGCGCATGGCGTAGTGGCGGGCCAGGCCGTCGGTCGCGTAGGAATGGGCGGTGTCGCGGAAGCAGTTGCGCGGGAACTGGTCGAGCAGGATCATCAGCGCCAGCGCGCCGTCGGCCGATTCCAGCCAATGCTCGCGCGCGCGCCGCGCGGCGGCGTAGTGTTCGTCCAGGAACACCTCGCGGAAACGCGCATCGAACGCGTCATCGCGCGCGAACCACTGCTGCGGTCCCGCGTCGCGCCAGAATTCCACTACTTGTGCCGCCACGTCCATTCATTACCCCTGCGGGCGGCGCGCCTTCCGGGCGCCCACCCAAGCCAATGCCATCACTCGTCAAAGCGCAGGTGGCGGACCGACTTGCCGTTGCGCCGTATTAGCTTAAGCGCCTCGATACCAATCTGGATATGGTTTTCGACGAACTGGGAGCTGACCTTGGCATCGGAGGCTTCGGTTTTGACCCCGTCGGGGATCATCGGCTGGTCGGATACCAGCAGCAGCGCGCCAATGGGAATGTGGTTGGCGAAGCCGGCCGCGAACAGGGTGGCCGTTTCCATGTCGATGGCCATGCAGCGCATCAGCCGCAGCTTTTCCTTGAACGCCTCGTCGTGCTCCCAGACCCGCCGGTTGGTTGTGTAGACGGTACCGGTCCAGTAATCGTGACCCAGGTCGCGGATCATGGTGGAGACCGCGCGCTGCAGCGCGAACGCCGGCAACGCCGGCACTTCCGGCGGCAGGTAATCGCTGGAGGTGCCCTCGCCGCGGATCGCCGCAATGGGAAGGATCAGGTCGCCCAACTGGTTCTTGCGCTTGAGTCCGCCGCACTTGCCCAGGAACAGCACCGCCTTGGGCATCACCGCCGACAGCAGGTCCATCACGATGGCCGCGTTGGGGCTGCCCATGCCGAAGTTGATCAGGGTGATGCCATCGCTGGTGACGCTGGCCATCGGCCGGTCCAGGCCCTGCACGGGTGCGCCAGTGAGATGGGAAAACATGTGCAGATAGCCGCCGAAGTTGGTCAGCAGCACGTGCGGGCCGAACTGGTCCAGCGCCACGCCGGTATAGCGCGGCAGCCAGTTTTCGACGATTTCCTGTTTGTTCTTCATGGTGCGGTCCGGTCCTTCTTCCTGTTGCCTGCGGCAGCCGGCCAACGGTCGGCGCTACCGGCAATTGTCCTGCGCTGCAACGAATAAGCAAGCCAACAATGGTGCGGCATGCATTTGGCCACTTGGCAACGCGCTGGCCAGCGGCTAGCGTCGCGGGGGATCTTTCACGCCGTATCGGGGACGACATGCGTACACGATTGACCGCCGGGCTGGGCCTGGCGCTGTTTACCTTGGCTGCGCCCTCTGCGTCGGCCGCATCGCGCTTCACGCAGGATCCGTACCCGAGTACCTATGCGCCGATCGCCTCGGCCCCGGTACTGATCCGCAACGCTACCGTGCTCACCGGCACCGGCAGCCGCCTGGAACAGACCGACCTGCTGCTGCGCGACGGCCGCATTGCCGCACTTGGCACCGCGCTGGACGCGCCCGCCAATGCGGTGCAGGTCGATGGCACCGGCAAGTGGGTCACCCCCGGCATCATCGACGTGCACTCGCACCTGGGCGTGTATCCCAGCCCCGGGGTGAGCGCGCACAGCGATGGCAATGAAATGACCGCACCGGTCACCGCCAATGTGTGGGCCGAGCATTCGGTATGGCCGCAGGACCCGGGCTTTGCCGCGGCGCTGGCCGGCGGGGTGACCTCGATGCAGGTCCTGCCCGGCTCGGCCAACCTGGTCGGCGGGCGCGGGGTGACGCTGAAGAACGTGCCGGCCACCACCTACCAGGCGATGAAATTCCCCGGTGCGCCGTGGGGCCTGAAGATGGCCTGCGGCGAGAACCCCAAGCGCGTGTACGGCGGCGGCAAGGGCGTGGCGCCGGGCACGCGCATGGGCAACGTGGCCGGCTACCGCGCCGCCTTCATCGATGCCAGCGAATACCTGGCCAAGAACTCGCCGAAGAAGGTCAAGAAGAAGCGCTGGTTCGGCGGCAGCGACAAGGGCGACAGCGCCGGCGATACCGGCGGCAAGCGCGACCTGAAGCTGGATACGCTGGCCGGTGCCATCGATGGCGACATCCGCGTGCACATCCACTGCTACCGCGCCGATGAAATGGCCACCATGCTGGACCTGTCCAAGGAGTTCGGCTTCAAGATCGCCGCGTTCCACCATGGCGTGGAAGCCTACAAGCTGGCCGACCGACTGGCCGCCGAAGGCGTGTGCGGGGCACTGTGGGCCGACTGGTGGGGCTTCAAGATGGAAGCCTTCGACGGCATCCAGGAAAACATCGCGCTGGTCGACCGCCCGGCCAACAGCTGCGCGATCGTGCATTCGGATTCGCCCGAAGGCATCCAGCGGCTCAACCAGGAAGCGGCCAAGGTGATCGCCAACGCGCGCCGCGCCGGCATGCAGATCGCGCCCGAGCGCGCCATCGGCTGGCTGACCTCCAACGCCGCCCGCTCGCTGGGCGTGGAGAAGCAGACCGGCAGCCTGGAGGTGGGCAAGATGGGCGATGTGGTGGTGTGGAACGGCAGCCCCTTCAGTTCCTATGCGCTGGCCGAGAAGGTCTACATCGACGGCCACCAGGTCTATGACCGCCAGGATGTGCGCCGCCAGCCGCTGTCGGACTTCATGCTCGGCCAGGAGGCACGCCCGTGACCGTTCGTAACGCTCAACCAAACACGCACCGCGCGCGGGTCCTGCGGCGCGGCCTGCTGGTGCTGGCCCTGTTCGGCGCCGCACCGGCCGGCTGGGCGCAGGATCTGCTGATCCGCAATGCCACGGTACACACCGCCAGTGCGCGCGGCAGCCTGGAGCACGGCGATGTGCTGGTCCAGGGGGGCGTCATCCGCGCCGTTGGCGCCGGTCTGGCGGCCCCGGCCGGCGCCACGGTGGTGGAAGCCAATGGACGCCCGCTGACCCCGGCGTTCTTTGGCGGCATCACCGATATCGGCATCGACGAAGTCTCCGGCGAGTCCGCCACGGTGGACAGTTCGCTGAAGCTGGAAGACCAACCGATGCGGCCGGAATTCGACGTCACCCTGGCCTACAACCCGGCCTCGGTACTGATTCCGGTCGCACGCCTGGACGGCATCGGCTTCACCGCGCTGGGCGCCAACACCGACGGCAGCTTCATTGCCGGCCAGGGCGGGGTGATGCGGCTGGACGGCAGCGCCGACCCGATCGGGCCGCGGGCGCTGTTCATCCGGCTCGGCTCGTCCGGGGCCGAGCTCACCGGCAGCTCGCGCGCGGCACAATGGATGCTGCTGGAGCAGATGGTGAGCGAAGCCCGCAACCGGGTGCCGGTCGATTCGCCGCATGCCCTGCTCACCCCCGCCGGCCGCGCCACGCTGGCGCGCTACCTGGCCGGCCAGGGACGGCTGGTGGTGGAGGTGGACCGCGCGGCGGACATCCGCCAGCTGCTGCGCTGGGCTGCGCGCGAGAAGGTGAGCATCGCCATTGCCGGCGGCGCCGAAGCGTGGCGGGTGGCGCCACAGCTGGCCCAGGCGAACGTACCGGTGTTCGTGGATGCGCTGGGCAACCTGCCGGCCAGCTTCGACCAGCTCGGCGCGACGTTGGAAAACGCCGCGCGGCTGCATGCCGCCGGCGTGCAGGTCAGCTTCGCCCAGCGCGACGATGCCTCGCACAACGCGCGCAAGATGCGCCAGCTGGCCGGCAATGCCGTGGCCAACGGCCTGCCCTGGCAGGACGGCCTGGCCGGTCTGACCCGGGTACCGGCGCAGGTGCTGGGCGTGGGCGACAGGCTGGGCAGCATCGAGCCGGGCAAGCTGGCCGACCTGGTGCTGTGGGAAGGCGACCCGCTGGACGTGGGCCATTACGCCGAGCAGGTCTGGCTGGGCGGCCGCGCGATGCCGATGCGTTCACGCCAGACCGAGCTGCGCGACCGCTATGCGGCGCCAGCCGGCAGCGAACCCAGGGCGTATTCGCGGTAAGGTCCCCCCTGACGCCGGCCCCACCCCGGTCAAGCCCCGTAGAGCCAGGCCCTGCCTGGCTGAAGCCGCCAAGGAACGCCATGACCCTGCGCTGGTACTTCGACTTCGTTTCGCCCTTCGCCTACCTGCACTGGCAGCAGCTCACCACCCTGCCGCAGTTCGAACGGATCACCCCGGTGCCGATCGCACTGGGCGCGGTACTGCACCACCTTGGCAACCTCGGCCCGGCCGAAATCCCGGCCAAGCGCCGCTTCACCTACCGCCAGGTGCTGTGGCAGGCGCAGCAGCAGGGCACCCCGCTGCGCTTCCCGCCGGGCCATCCGTTCAACCCACTGGCGGCACTGCGGCTGTGCCTGGCGGCGGGCGCCACACCGGCGTCGGTGGACATCCTGTTCAACTGGATCTGGCGCGACGGCCATGCCGCCGACTCCCCGCAGGCGCTGGCACTGCCCGGCGCGATGCTGGATGTAGGTGACGTCGCGGCGGCGGTATCGGCGCCGGCGGTGAAGGAGCAGCTGCGCCAGAACACCGAGGCGGCCATCGCCGCGGGGGTGTTCGGGGTGCCCACCCTGGCCATCGACGGCGAGTTGTTCTGGGGCAACGAAAGCCACGCCCTGATGGCAGCGGTGCTGGCCGACCCGGCCATGCTGCAGCAGCCGGAATGGCAGCGGATCGACACCCTGCCGGTGGCGGTGGAGCGCAGCCGGCCAAGCTGACCGGCGCGGTCAGGCAACCGGACGTGTTTTGAGATAGCTTTCACACTTTCGAACGGACACCCTGCCTGGAGGGGGCAAACAGGATGCGCATCGGAATCGTGGTCGACTCTGCCTGTGATCTACCGCAGGACTTCATCCAGCAGCACAACATCGTGCTGTTGCCCATTACCGTCCGGATTGGCGAGGCCGTGCTGGCCGACCACCGCGACGAACAGGCCACCCTGAGTTTCCTGCATGCCCACGTTGCCGAACACGGCGCCGAGGCCGAAACCATTCCCTTCAGCGTGGTGCAGATCCGCGATCTGTTCCTGGGCAAGCTGGTGATCGATTACGACCATGTGTTCTGCATGACGATCACCAAGACCCGCAGCCCGATCCACGACAACGCGATGCAGGCCAGCTTCGCGATCCTCAACGACTACAAGCCGGTGCGCCAGGCGGCAGGCTACAACTCGCCGTTCGCGCTGCGCGTGCTGGATACCCAAAACCTGTTCGCCGCGCAGGGCGTGACCGCAGTGGAGGCGGTGCGCCTGCGCGACAGCGGTGCCGGCGTGCAGCAGATCCGCGAGCGGCTGGAGCAGCTGGCGCTGAACGTGCACGGCTACATGGTTACCCGCGACCTGTACTACATGCGCGCCCGCGCCCGGCATAAGGGCGACCGCAGCGTGGGCCTGATCAGCGCCGCGCTGGGCAGCGCGCTGGACATCAAGCCGGTGCTGCACGGTTACCGGGGCGCCACCGGCCCGGTGGCCAAGATCAAGGGCTTCGACAACGCGGTACAGAAGCTGTTCGATTTCGTCGGCCAGCGGGTGCGGGGCGGGCTGATGACCCCGACCGTGTGCGTGAGCTACGGCGGCGAACTGGCCGACCTGCAGGCACTGCCGGGCTTTGCCAGCCTGCGCGAGACCTGCCGGGCGCACGGGGTGGACGTGTACGAATCGGTGATGAGCCTGACCGGCATGGTCAACGTCGGCAAGGGCGCGGTGACGATTGGTTTTGCCGACGAGCCGCACACCTTTACCGCCTGAGCCAACAGACCGGACCGTCGCCATGACGGTCCGGGCAGCGGCCGGTTTCTGCACACCGGTTGCACCGCACATCTGCCAGCCTTGGCGCATTCAACGGAGACCACCATGTCCCAGTATTTCATCAGCCTGCCCGACCCGGGAGAGGCACACGGCAGCGATCGCGAGCTTTCCTTCCACTCCAGCGGTGCAGCCGGTTTGGCCGAGGAGCTGCAGGAGGCCCTGCAGACCACCAGGCTGTTCGACCGCTGGCGCGCCAAGCAGCAGGATCCCGAAGCGGTCGAACCGCAGTGGGGCGTCACCGATCCGAACGCCACCGTCACCGGTGAACAGAGAGACCTTCGCATCAACCTGGTCGTCACCACCACCATCGACAGCGACGTATTCAAGCAACGCATGCGCCTGCTCGCCGGCCACCATTGGGAACTGCGCGACGTGCGTTTCTAGAGCCGGCTGCCCGTCGGCCGCCTTGGCAGGATGGGCTCCCAAACGCCTGCTGGGCCCCGCCCGACCGGCCTGGCTGAACCGGAATGGGGTTCGAAATTGGCCCGGCCGCCGCGAAGGTGCGAGAATCGCCGGCCCTCCCTTGTCGGCTGGCGCATTGGCGCCGCCTCCCCTCTGACCGAGATTACGTGAAGACCCCCGAAAGCCTGCAGGCGCTGATTGAAGACGGCGTGATCGATGAAGTGCTGCGCCCGCTCAAGAGCGGCAAGGAAGCGGCCGTATATGTCGTGCGCAGCGGCGACGACGTGCGCTGCGCCAAGGTCTACAAGGACATGGCCCAACGCAGCTTCCAGCAGCGCGTGCAGTACCAGGAAGGCCGCAAGGTGCGTGGCAGCCGCGAGGCACGCGCCGTGGGCAAGGCCAGCAAGTACGGGCGCAAGCAGCAGGAAACCGCCTGGAAGAACACCGAGGTCGACGCGCTGTACCAGCTGCGCGACGCCGGCGTGCGCGTGCCTGAACCGCATGGCTACTTCCACGGCGTGCTGGTCATGGAACTGGTGACCGACGCAGAAGGCTTCTCTGCTGCGCGCCTGGGCGAGATCGAGCTGGATGCCGACCAGGCCCGTGAGTTCCACCAGGTGCTGGTGCGCCAGGTGGTGCTGATGCTGTGCTGTGGCCTGATCCACGGCGATCTGTCGCCCTACAACGTGCTGGTCGGACCGGACGGCCCGGTGGTGATCGACTTCCCCCAGGTGGTCAGCGCCGGCGGCAACAACGCCGCGCGCAGCATGCTGCTGCGTGACGTCAACAACCTCACCGCTTACCTGGGCCGCTCGGCGCCCGAACTGCTGGACACCTGGTACGGCGAAGAGATGTGGGCGCTGTTCGAAGCCGGCGAACTGCTGCCGGACAGCCCGCTGACCGGGCAGTTCGTCCATGACGAATCGACCATCGACCTGGACAGCGTGCGCCACGCCATCAACGATGCCCGCGAAGAAGCGCTGATCCGCCAGCAGGGCCGCGAGGCGGCGGAAGAAGAAGACGCCTGATGGGCACAGCCACGCAGGGCGTGGCTCTACGCATTATCGTCCCACGTCCGTAGAGCCACGCCCTGCGTGGCTGTGCGATGTCCAGCGCAGATCAGGCGTGCAACGCTTTCGCGTGGTACGCGATGTGCTCACCGATGAAGCTGCTGATGAAGTAATAGCTGTGGTCATACCCCGGCTGCAGGCGCAGCTGCAGCGGATGCCCTGCCGCCGTGCACGCGGCCTGCAGCCACTGCGGCTGCAGCTGGCTGTCCAGGAACTCATCGCCCGCCCCCTGGTCGACCAGCAGCGGCAGCCTTTCCGCCGCCGTTGCCACCAGTTCGCTGGCGTCCCACTGCGCCCAGCCGGCGCGGTCTTCACCCAGATAGGCGCTGAAAGCCTTCTGCCCCCACGGCACCCGGGTCGGGGCCACGATCGGCGAGAACGCCGACACGCTGCGGTAGCGCCCCGGATTGCGCAACGCAATCACCAGCGCACCGTGGCCGCCCATCGAATGCCCGCTGATGCTGCGCGCGCCACTGGCCGGCAGGTGCGCCTCGACCAGCGCCGGCAGCTCATCGACGATGTAATCGTACATCCGGTAATGCGCCACCCACGGCTGCTCGGTGGCATTGAGGTAGAACCCGGCGCCTTTGCCCAGATCGTAGCCCTCCGCATCGGCGACATCGTCGCCACGCGGGCTGGTATCCGGCGCGACCAGAATCACCCCATGCTCGGCGGCATAGCGCTGCGCGCCGGCCTTGGTGATGAAGTTCTGCTCGGTGCAGGTCAGCCCGCTCAGCCAATACAGCACCGGCAAATTCTGCGTGGCCGCCTGCGGCGGCAGGTACACCGCCACCTTCATTTCGCAGTCCAGCACGGTAGAGCGGTGCTGGTAGACGTCCTGCCAACCGCCGAAGGCGGCGCGGTGTTCGATGCGTTCCATGGGCATACCCGCCGTGATCAGTAGTGGACGACCGAGCGGATCGACTTGCCTTCATGCATCAGCTCGAAGGCTTCGTTGATCTTTTCCAGTTCCATGGTGTGGGTGACGAACGGCGCCAGCTCGATGTCGCCCTTCATCGCATCTTCGACCATGCCCGGCAACTGACTGCGGCCCTTCACGCCGCCGAAGGCGGTGCCCTTCCACGAGCGGCCGGTGACCAGCTGGAACGGACGGGTGGAGATTTCCTGACCCGAGCCGGCCACGCCGATGATCACCGACTGGCCCCAGCCACGGTGCGCGCATTCCAGCGCCGCGCGCATCACGTTGACGTTGCCGATGCACTCGAAGGTGTGGTCCACGCCCCAGGTGGTCATTTCAACGATGACCTGCTGGATCGGCTTGTCGAAGTCCTTCGGGTTGACGCAGTCGGTGGCACCGAACTGCCTGGCCAACTCGAACTTGGAGGGGTTGGTGTCGATGGCGAAGATGCGGCCGGCCTTGGCCTGGCGCGCGCCCTGGATTACCGCCAGGCCGATGCCGCCCAGCCCGAACACGGCCACCGAATCGCCTTCCTGCACCTTGGCAGTGTTGTGCACCGCGCCGATGCCGGTGGTCACGCCACAGCCCAGCAGGCACACGTGCTCCGGGTTGGCGTCCGGGTTGATTTTGGCCAGGGAGACTTCAGCCACCACGGTGTACTCGCTGAAGGTCGAGCAGCCCATGTAGTGGTAGATCGGCTGGCCGTTGTAGGAGAAGCGGGTGGTGCCATCTGGCATCACGCCCTTGCCCTGGGTGGCGCGCACGGCCACGCACAGGTTGGTCTTGCCCGAGGTACAGAACAGGCACTGGCCACACTCGGCGGTGTACAGCGGAATGACGTGGTCGCCCGGCTTCACGCTGGTCACGCCCTCACCCACTTCCACCACGATGCCGGCGCCTTCATGGCCCAGCACGGCGGGGAACAGGCCTTCCGGATCATCGCCGGAGAGCGTAAAGGCATCGGTATGACAAACCCCGGTGTGGGTGATGCGCACCAGCACTTCGCCCTTCTGCGGCGGGGCAACGTCGATCTCGACGATTTTGAGCGGTTCGCCAGCGGCGAAGGCAACGGCAGCACGGGATTTCATGGGGAGGTCTCCAGGACAGATGACAAGGCAGGACAGCGCGCGGCAGGACGCGCGCTTACTTCAGGTAGGAACGGATAAGCGCGCTCATGTCGCGCACGCGTTCGGCACGCTGCGCGTCGGACTGCGCCGGTTGGCCGAATTCTTCGCGCAGGTGGGCTTCCATCACTTCGGACATCAACCCGTTGACCGCGCCGCGGATCGCCGCGATCTGCTGCAGCACCGGGCCGCAATCGGCACCGGATTCCAGCGCGCGGTCCAGCGCATCGCACTGGCCGCGGATGCGCCGCACCCGGGCCAGGACCTTCTTCTTTTCTTCAGGGGAATGAGGCACGGCACCGCGACCATGAAACTATACTGGGGGATAGTATACATGGACGACGAAAGCCCGGTGCACAGTGCAGGTGCAGGTGCAGGTGCAGGTGCAGGTGCAGGTGAGTCAGCGTGGCGACCTTGCCTGCGGGCAGGGCCGCCACGCTGTGGCACCGGTGGTGCGAACGGAAGGGTTCAGGTCGGTGCGAAACCGCGCGTGTTCTTCTTCTCGTTCTTTTCCGCCTTCTTTTCCTTCGCAGTTTTGGCAGGCTTCTTCTTCTGCTCTTTCTGCTTGTCCAGACCCTTGGCCATGGCGGCATGCTCTCTGTTGGTGGGGAGCAGCATGGCACATCCCAGGGGCGGCCGGGTGGCACGCCCCCGCGTCAGGGCAATGGATGCGCCGGCACCCCGTCGTGGGTCATCTTCACGGGCAGGATGTGCCCCTGCGCATCGAACACCATGCGGTCGATGGCGGTGGCACGCTGGTTGCGGTCGGTCAGGCCCAGCGGGCGCCGGTGGTAGACGATGTACCAGCTGTCATCGTCCGGGGCGTGAATGAGCGAATGGTGGCCGGCGCTGGTGGCGATGGCCGGGTCCTGCTGCAGGATCCGCCCGATCCGCTTGAATGGACCGGTCGGCGCATCGGCGATGGCGTACGCCACCGAGTAGTCCGGCTCGCCCCAGCCGCCTTCGGACCACATGTAGTAGTAGCGGCCGCCGCGCTTGAACATCAGCGAGCCTTCGACATACTCCGGTGCGGGGGTGATTTCCTTGTACAGCGTGCCATCGGGCAGCGGCTCGATGCCGGTGAAATCGTCCTTGAGCCGCACGATGTTGGCGTGCTTCCAGCCGCCATAAAGCATGTACCAGGCACCATCGTCGTCCTTGAACACGAACTGGTCGATGGGCTGGGCGCCGTTGTGGAACGAGCCGATCAGCGGCTTGCCAAGCAGGTCGCGGTACGGGCCCTCGGGCCGGTCGGCCACGGCCACGCCGATGCCACCCAGCTCGCTGTCGTTCTTGATGTCGTTGGCGGAAAAGAAGAAATAGTACCTGCCGTCCTTCTCGACCACCGACGGCGCCCACAGCGCTTCCCTGGCCCAGGAGACCGCTTCGATCTTCAGCACACCGGGATGCCGGGTCCACTGCACCAGGTCGGGCGACGAGAAGGCATCGAACGCGGTCTGCTCGGCATACGGGCGCGAGCTGGTCGGGAAAATCCAATAGGTCTTGCCGAACACCGCCGCTTCGGGGTCGGCGTACCAGCCGGGCAGGATCGGATTGCCCGACATCGGCGCGGCCACCGCGCCAAACGAAACTGCTGCCGCCAGTGCGGCGGCCACCATCATCGTGCTGCGAACCCCCATGCCCTGCCCTCCCGTGCCAGTTCATCGAAGGACCAGTTTAGATCGATTCAAGCCCTGGGTTTGTGCGCACTGCAACATAGGGGCGCGCCGCGCGGTATCCGTGCGTCAGAACCGGTACACCAACCCCAGGCGCAGGCCGGCATCCTTGAAGTCAACATTGCCGCTGAAGCTGTCCCTGTCGGCGTCTGCTTCGATCCGGGTGTAGGTGTAGTCGAGGGTGAAGCCGGTCCGCTCCCACGGGAACCACTCCACACCTGCACGACCGAAGTAGATGTCGCCGTCGATGTCGTCGAGGCTGACGGTGAAATAGCCCACATCCGCCGACAGGCGCCAGTCGTCCGACGGCGTCCAGCGCCAGCCGGCGCCGATCATCGGCGCCGGTACGTCCGCCGAGACCCTGCTGCTGGCAGAACCTCCGCCCTGGTTGCCGCCCACGTCCACATCCAGCTTGATGCCCAGCTCCATCCGGTACCAGACCAGGCCAACGCGCGGACCCAATGCCCATTGGGTATTGGACGCCGCCCACCAGGTATAGGAGGCCTCGTAGGCATCGATGTCCACGTCCGTGCGTACCGTACTGGAGGCTTCGTAAAGACGTCCGTCGAACTCGATGTCGCGGTCGATCCGGCGCGTCGCATCCGCACTCTGCGTGTAGTACGAGGCGGCGAACTCATGCTTTTCCCACGGCCGCCAGGTGAGGCCGACGGTAGCCACGAGATTGTCGTCGCCCAGGCCAAGGTCGCGGTGCAGGTCGATGTCGGTACCGCGCCGGCCTTCGCCATCGGCGCGGATCTCGGTATCGAACGAGGTCACATAGCCGCTGACGTGGACGCTGAAGGTGTCCAGCGGTTCCACGGCGTGGGCTTGGGGAGCGAACACCAGCGCCAGGGTCGGCAGGCAGAGGGCGATGAGGATGTTGCGGAACGGCAGGGAGAGCGACATGTCCGGGGCTCCGGGATGGCCGAGCTCAAACTGGATGTTGCGGGTCCGCCAGTCTGGAAACCATGGTTGCACCACGGGGGGCGGTTGGAAAGGTGATTTTGGCTGGGGGGGCGCCAGTAAATGTACTTACGGTTGGGGCTGCGTAGCAGCCAGGCAGGGCCTGGCTCTACGATGCTGCTTTACGTGGCAGCCAGGCAGGGCCTGGCTCTACGATGGTGCTTTACGCGGCAGCCAGGCAGAGTTTGGCTCTACCTGCTGCTTGAGGGTCTGGCATGGATTTTCTGGTCAATATCGATGTGGACAATCTGGATGCTGCGGTGGCGTTTCATACGCGTGCGTTCGAGCTGCGTGTTGGGCGCCGCTTCGGGAACGATGGGGTGGAGCTGTTGGGCGGGCCGGCACCGATCTACCTGCTGGCCAAGCCAGCAGGCAGCACCGCCACGCCGCAGGTGCGCGACCGCCGCGACTACCGGCGGCACTGGACGCCGTTGCACCTGGACTGGGTGGTGGACGATCTGGACGTCGCCCTGGTGCGCGCGGTCGCCGCCGGCGCACGCGTGGAACAGGCACCGGCAACGCACGCATGGGGCCGGATCGCCCTGCTCGCCGATCCGTTCGGCCACGGCTTCTGCCTGCTGCAGTTCCTGGGTCGCGGCTACGACGAGATCAGCGGCTGACGCGCGCCATCAGTCCGACACCGGATCGGTCGTCTCGCGCAGCATATCCACGAAGGCGCGCAGCGCCGAGGACATCTGGCGCTGGCGCGGGTAATAGAGCACCCAGCCGACGAACGGTTCGCTCCAGTCCTCCAGCACCGCCACCAGCCGGCCGTCGTCCAGGTACGGACGTGCCGCGTCCTCCAGTACATAGGCCAGACCCAAGCCGTCCAGCACTGCCTGCAGGATGGTGTGCTGGTCGCCCAGGGTGAGCCGGCCCGGCACATCGATGTCCAGGGTCTGGCCATCGCGCTCGAACTGCCACTTGTACAGATGCCCGCTGGCGAACCGGAAACGCACGCACTCGTGCTGGGCCAGTTCGCGCGGATGCCGGGGCACCGCGCGGACCTGGAGGTAGGCCGGCGACGCCACGATCAGTCCACGCAACGACGGACCCAGCGGCACCGCCACCATGTCTTCCGGCACGAACTCATGCAGCCTCACCCCGGCGTCATAGCCTTCGGCCACGATATCCACCAGCCCGTCGTCCTGTGCCACCTCCAGCCGCACATCCGGGTGCGCGCGCAGGAAGCGCGCCAGGCGCGGCCCCAGCTGGGTGTGCACCGCCGCGCGGGTGGCATTGATCCGCAGCAGCCCAGCCGGCGCCGCGCGGAAGTGGTTCATCTCCTCCAGCGCGTCGTGCACCTGGCCCAGCGCCGGCTGCAGGCGGTCGAGCAGGCGCTGCCCGGCCTCGGTCAGGGCCACGCTGCGGGTGGTACGGTGAAACAGGCCCACCCCCAGGCGCTCTTCCAGTGCGCGGATGGCATAGCTCACCGCCGAGGTCGACAGCGCCAGCTCCGCCCCCGCGCGGCGGAAGCTGCGGTGGCGGGCCACGGCCGCGAACGCAGCCAGGTGGGTCAGGTTGTCAGTCGCCACAATTGTGCAGTCTGCCTTGATGAATCATGCCGATATTCTGACTGTATACCCATGATGAGCGGGCGTATTGTAAAGCGCCTTTCCACAAATCCAGGATACCCCCATGTCGCTTGCCCATGGCTACGCCGTGCACGACCAGACCGCCCCGCTGGTGCCGTTTTCCTTTGAACGCCGCGCGGTCGGCGCCAACGATGTCCGCATCCAGATCCTCTACAGCGGTATCTGTCACTCCGATCTGCACCAGGCCCGCGACGACTGGGGCGGCGCGCAGTTCCCGATGGTGCCGGGCCATGAAATCATCGGGCGCGTGACCGAAGTCGGCGCCAACGTCACCCGCTTCAAGGTCGGCGACTTCGCCGGCGTGGGCTGCCTGGTCGACTCCTGCCGCCACTGCGATGCCTGCGACCACGACCTGGAGCAGTACTGCGAAAAGGGCCCGACCTACACCTACAACAGCACCGAACGCGGCAGCGACCAGCTCACCTTCGGCGGTTACTCCGACCATATCGTGGTCGAGCAGCGCTTCGTGGTGAAGGTGTCTGAAACCCTGGACCTGAAGGCCGCCGCCCCGCTGCTGTGTGCCGGCATCACCACCTATTCCCCGCTGCGCCACTGGAAGGTCGGCCCCGGCCAGAAGGTCGGCGTGATCGGCCTGGGCGGTCTGGGCCACATGGGCGTGAAATTCGCCAAGGCCATGGGCGCCACCGTGGTGATGATCACCACCACCCCGGAAAAGGGTGCCGATGCCAAGCGCCTGGGCGCCGATGACGTACTGGTCTCACGCGATCCGGCGCAGATGAAGGCACACGCCAACAGCTTCGACTTCCTGCTCAACACCATCCCGGTCAGCCACGACACCAACCCGTACATGTCGCTGCTCAAGCGTGACGCCACCATGTGCCTGGTCGGCGTGATCACCGAACTGGACCCGCCGCTGATGGGTTCCAGCGTGATCTTCGGCCGCAAGCACGTGACCGGCTCGGCGATCGGCGGCATGGCCGAAACCCAGGAAATGATGGATTTCTGCGCCGAGCACAACATCGTCAGCGACGTGGAAGTGGTCGACATCAAGACCGTCAACGAAGCGTGGGCACGCATGGCGAAGAACGATGTGCGGTATCGGTTCGTGATCGACATGGCGACGTTGGCGGCATAACCGCGGCGTCGAGCAAGGTGACGACCAACATTCGTCACCTACCGGTTTTGATTTTTTTCATGCGTTACCGGGCGCGGAGGGTTTCCCGGCAGTATCGCGCAATGCAAGAGGGGCGGCCCGTTGGCCGCCCCAGCACGTAACAATCGAAACGCTGCCGTTCGCGCGACCAGCGACGAAGAATCAATACGCGAACTGCTTGAACACCGGGTCCACGCTCTGGTTCCACTCGCCGTGGTACAGCGCCAGCTTGCGCTCGGCCGGGGTGATCCCCGAGGCGACGATTTCCTGCAGTACATCCAGGAAGTGGCTTTCATCCTGGCCATCGGCGTTGCGCGCCGCGCGGCGCTGCAGGCCGGCCACGGCGATCTTCAACGCCTCGGCCGCCAGATCACGCACCGTGCCGCCGCGGAACGGCAGGTTCAGCGCATGCTTCGGCACCCCATCGCGCAGCGCATGGCGTTCCACCAGGCTGAAATCGCGCACCAGGTCCCACGCCGCATCCAGCGCCGCATCGTCATACAGCAGGCCGACCCAGAACGCCGGCAGCGCACACAGACGCGCCCACGGGCCGCCATCGGCACCGCGCATTTCCAGGTACTTCTTCAGGCGCACTTCCGGGAACGCCGTGGTCATGTGGTCCGACCAGTCGCTCAACGTCGGCAGCTGACCCGGCAGCACCGGCAGCTTGCCCACCATGAAATCGCGGAAGCTCTGCCCGCTGGCATCGTGGTACACACCATCGCGATAAGAGAAGTACATCGGCACATCGAGCAGGTAATCCACGTAACGCTCGTAACCGAACCCATCCTCGAACACGAAGTCCAGCATGCCGGTGCGGTCAGCGTCAGTGTCGGTCCAGATGTGCGAACGGTAGCTCAGGTAACCGTTCGGCTTGCCTTCGGTGAACGGCGAATCGGCGAACAGCGCCGTGGCGATCGGCTGCAGCGCCAGCGACACCCGGAACTTCTTCACCATGTCCGCTTCGGTGGCGTAATCCAGGTTTACCTGCACCGTGCAGGTGCGGGTCATCATGTCCAGGCCGAGCGAGCCGACCTTGGGCATGTAGTCGCGCATGATGCGGTAGCGGCCCTTGGGCATCCACGGCATTTCTTCGCGCGTCCACTTGGGCTGGAAGCCCATGCCAAGGAAGCCCAGCTCCAGCTCGGCAGCCACCTGGGCCACTTCGTTGAGATGGGTGCCGGTTTCCACGCAGGTCTGGTGGATGCTTTCCAGCGCCGCACCGGAGAGCTCCAGCTGACCGGCCGGCTCAAGCGTGACCGAAGCGTTGTCGCGCAGCAGCGCGATGGTGCGACCGTTCTCCTGCACCGGCGCCCAGCCGAAGCGGGTCAGCCCGGTGAGCAGCGCTTCGATACCGCGGTCGCCATCGAACGTGGGCGGGCGCAGGTCGTCCAGCCGGAAGCCGAACTTCTCGTGTTCGGTACCGATGCGCCATTGCGCCTTGGGCTTTTCGCCGGAGGCCAACGTGGCGACCAGTTCATTGCGGTCGGTGATCGGCGTCGCGGCGACGTGGCTGGGGCTCGACAAGGGAAGGCTCGCAGGGATTCTGGACTGGACGGGGATGTGGGGCTCATCGCCCGGCATCGCAAGGGCGCAGTATAAGGTGGCCGTTCCGGCCGTCGTGCCACCGTGACGGTTTTCTGCATCCTACTGGGAGCTACTTGACGCTGCCGATGCCCCGCCACGCCGGTGTTGCTCCCCTGCCAACGCAGCTGCGTCGCGTTCCTGCACGCAGCCCGGCCCCGGCCTAGACTGTCCGCATGAGTCGATCCAGGCATCCTGAAGTGCACCGCTCCGACCGGGTTGGCTGGCTGCGCGCGGCCGTGCTGGGGGCCAACGATGGCATTGTCTCGGTGGCCGGGCTGGTGGTGGGCATCGCCGCCAGCGGCGCCAGCGCCTCCACCGTATTGGCCACCGGCATCGCCGGCACCGTGGCCGGCGCAATGTCCATGGCCGCTGGCGAATACGTGTCGGTGCAGTCGCAGGCCGACACCGAGCGGGCCGACCTGGCCGTCGAACGGCGCGAACTGCACGAAGACCCGCACAGCGAACTGGAAGAGCTGGTGGCGATTTACCACCATCGCGGCCTGAGCGTGGAACTCGCGCGCGAGGTGGCCGTGCAGTTGACCGCGCACGACGCCCTGGCCGCCCACGCGCGCGACGAACTGGGCATCACCGAAGAACTGCGCGCCCGCCCGCTGCAGGCGGCACTGGCCTCGGCCGGCGCGTTCGTCAGCGGCGCCGCACTGCCGGTGCTGACCGCCTTGCTGGCACCGCACGACCACGTCGCCCAGGTCACCACCGCCGCCACGCTGCTGGGCCTGGGCGTGACCGGTGCCCTGGCCGCGCGCGCCGGTGGCGCGCCGCCGCTGCGCGGCGCACTGCGCGTGATGTTCTGGGGCGCGCTGGCGATGGGCGCGGCGGCATTGATCGGCCAGTTGTTCGATACTGCGCTGTAATGGACATGCCTGTTCGCCCCGATCCGCTGCTGGCCGAGATGGCCAGCCTGGCCGACTGCCAGCGTGCGGGCGGCTATGCCTGCATTACCGCGCGCCGCGAACACGGCGCGCAGTCGGTGGACATGGGGAATGCGCGCCGTTGCCGGTGCGATGACCGGGGTTACGGCGCCTCGGGCGCCGGTTTGTTCAGGCCCAGCCAGCCACCGATGATCCCGCGTGCCTCGTCCACGCCCTGCCGGGCCGGGCCGGAGAAGGTCTGCACACTGACGGTGTCGCCGAAGGCGGACTGCAGCTCCTTGCGCACCTTCTGCAGGGCAATGCCCTGCTGGCCACGGCCGAGCTTGTCGGCCTTGGTCAGCAGCGCGTGCGCCGGCAGCCCGCGCCGAACCGCGTAGGCCAGCATCTGCCGGTCGTAGTCCTTGAGCGGGTGGCGGATATCCATCACCACCACCAGCCCGCGCAGGGCCTCGCGGGTGCGGAAGTACTGGTCGATGAAGGCCTGCCAGTGCGCCTGCAGGTCCAGCGGCACCTTGGCATAGCCGTAACCGGGCAGATCGACCAGTTTGGCGTCCGGGGTGACTTCGAAGAACACCAGCTGCTGGGTGCGCCCGGGGGTCTTGGAGACCCGGGCCAGGCTGTTCTGGCGGGTCAGGGCGTTGAGGGCACTGGATTTGCCGGCGTTGGAGCGGCCGGCAAAGGCCACTTCGGCCCCCACGTCGTCCGGCAATTGCCGGGTATTGTGGGCCGAGAGCAGGTAATGGGCACGTTCGAGGAGCAATGACATGGGCATAGGATCGCATGTCCGGGCCGGCCGCGTGCTGTCGGTCACCGGTTTTGCCGCACTGCCGCGTTGACCCCGGCGTGAAACGGCGTGGATAATCGGGTGATCCCCGCGTGTGCAGCCTGCACATGCCAGGCCGGTCCACACGGAGCTTTCGCATGCGCCATGCTCGCGTTCTTGCCGTTTCCGCTGTCGCTGTATCGTTGCTCGCCGCCGTTGCATACGCCCAGACCGCGGTAACCCCGTTGCCGGACAACACGCCGGTGAGAACGGCGTCGCTCGACGTCGATTTCAGCAAGACCACCTGGGGCGATGCCAAGGCGGGCCAGGCCAAGGCCGCCGCGTGCGCGGCCTGCCACTCGGCCGACGGCAATGCCACGGTCGAGATGTACCCCAGCATCGCCGGCCAGAGCGAACGCCACATCGCCCAGCAGATGGCGTTGATCGCCAACGGCCAGCGCACCTCCGGGGCCTCGGCGGCGATGGTGCCGTTCGTGCAGGACCTCAGCCCGCAGGACATGCGCGACATCGGTGCGTATTTCGCAACGCAGAAGGCCAGCGCCGGGCTTGCCGACGACAGCCTGGTAACCGAAGGTCCTTACAAGGACAAGAAGTTCTACGAGATCGGCCAGCAGCTCTATCGCGGCGGCGATGCCCAGCGTGGCATTCCGGCGTGCATGGCCTGCCACGGTCCCACCGGTGCCGGCAACCCGGGCCCGGCCTACCCGCATGTGGGTGGGCAGCACGCCTCATATGTGGCGCGGCGACTGCAGGAGTACCAGGCCGGCGTGACCCAGGAAACCGACAAGACGCACTTCCAGATCATGGCCAGCATTGCCAAGTCGCTGACCGAACAGGAGATCCAGGCATTGGGCAGCTACCTGCAGGGCCTGCATAGCCGCGCCGATGACGTGGCCACCGCCACGCCGCGCGCCGGTGCAGCACGGCAGTGAGGACGCACCGGGCCCGATGACAGATGCGCCCCGCCGCAGCGGCGGGTTATGTTCACCGCCACGCCGGCACTGGGCCGGCGTTGTTTTTTCCGATGGAGATGGATGTAGATGACGTTGATGCCCCGCCTGATGCTGTTGCTGCTGGCCCTGAGCCCCCTGTCCGTGCTGGCCGCGCCCGCCCCCGCCGCGCTGGTGGAAGGCAAGGATTACGAGGTGATCGAGGCGGCGGAGCCATGGGCGCCGCTGGCCGGCAAGATCGAGGTGGTGGAAATGTTCGGCTACACCTGCCCGCACTGCGCGCATTTCGAGCCGATCCTGGAGGCCTGGCAGAAGAAGCTACCCAAGGACGTGCGTTTCACCGCAGTACCCGCCGCATTCGGTGGTCATTGGGATTCCTACGCCCGCGCCTACTACGCCGCCGACCAGCTGGGCGTGGCCCAACGCAGCCATGCCGCCATGTTCAAGGCGCTGCATGAGGAGGGCAAACTGCCGATGCAGAACGTGTCCTCCGACGAACTGGCCGGCTTCTACAAGGATTACGGCGTCACCGCTGCCCAGTACACCGCAGCCCTCAAGAGCGAAGCGGTGGACAGCAAGGTCACCGCCGCCCGGAAGTTCGCCCAGCGCACCAAGGTGCCAGGCACCCCCTCGCTGATCGTCAACGGCAAGTACCTGGTCAAGGGCACCTCCTTCGAGGACATGCTGCGCAACGCCGATGCCCTGATCGCCCGCGAGCGCGCGGCGGAAGCTCGCTGAACCATCACGCACCCTGCACGTGGCGCCCCGGCGGCCGCGTGTCATCATTCCCCCTTGGCCGGCGCCCGATGCGGCGGCCCCAACATGCTCTGCTGGAGACGCTTCGATGAAGACCCGTTTCGCCCTCATGCTCATGGCCCTGCTGCCCATCCTGGCCGCCTGCAAGGCCCAGGACGGCACCACCAACACCACTGCGCCGACCGAACCGGCCGCGCCGACCAGCACCCCGGCCGCCGAAACCACCCCGGCCCCGACCGAGGCCGCACCGGCGGCCAGCGGTGAAACCGCCGCCGCCGAAACCGCCGCTGCCGAAGCCACCACCCCGGCACCGGCACCGGCTTCGTCGCGCCCGACCGGTCCGGAACCGGTGGAAGGCACCGACTACCTGGTCATCGCCGACGGCAAGCCGTTCCAGCCGGCCACCGGCAAGATCGAAGTGGCCGAAGTCTTCGGCTTCGTCTGCCCGGCCTGCGCCGCGTTCCAGCCGCTGATCGGGCCGTGGAAAGCCGGCCTGCCCAGCGATGTGAACTTCGTGTACATACCGGCCATGTTCGGCGGCACCTGGGACGATTACGCCAAGGCGTTCTATGCCGCGCAGTCGCTGGGCCTGGAAGACAAAACCCATGAGGCGCTGTACAGGGCCATCCACGTCGACCAGTCCCTGAAGGGCGAGCGCGGTCGCGATTCGGTGCAGGACATCGCCGCCTTCTACGCCAAGCACGGCGCCGATGCGAAGCAGTTCGAAGCGGCCATGTCCAGCTTCGCGGTGAGCGCCAAGACCAGTGCCGCCAAGCAGTTCGCCCTGCGCAGCAAGATCCAGAGCACGCCGTCGGTGATCGTCAACGGCAGGTACCTGGTCAAGGGCAAGAGCTTCCCGGACATGCTGCGCATCGCCGATCACCTGATCGCCCGCGAACGCGCCGCCAAGGGCAACTGAGCCATCCAGAGCAAGCTACCGTCGTGACTTCCCCCAACACGCGGACCCTGCGCCTGCTTACGGCCAACATCCAGGCCGGCTCAAGCACCCGCCGCTACAGCGACTATGTGACCCGCAGCTGGTCGCATGCGCTGCCGGCGGGCCGCAAGCGGACCAGCCTGGACGCCATCGCCCAGCTGGCCCGCGGTCACGACATTGTCGGCCTGCAGGAGGCCGATCCCGGCAGCCTGCGCTCGGGCTTCACCAACCAGACCCATTATCTGGCCGAGCGCGCCGGCTTCAATTACTGGAGCCACCAGCCCAACCGCCGCATGGGCGGGGTCGCCTCCAGCGCCAACGGCCTGTTGAGCCGGCTGGAACCGGTGGAAGTACAGGACCACGCCCTGCCCGGCCGGATCGGCGGGCGCGGCGTGCTGCTGGCCAAATTCGGCGACGGCACCGAGGGCCTGGCCGTAGCGGTGGCCCACCTGTCGCTGGGTACCAACTCGCGCATGTCGCAGCTGGCCTTCATCGCCGACCTGCTGTCCGAGCACTCCAACGCAGTGCTGATGGGCGATTTCAACTGCCTGGCCGAACGCCCGGAAATGCAGGTGCTGTACCAGAAGACCAACCTGCAGCCGCCCGGCTGTGCGGTGCCCACCTTCCCGAGCTGGCGCCCGGACCGGGCCATCGACCACATCCTGCTCAGCAGCGGCCTGCAGCAGCGCAGCGCCGAAGCGGTGCCGGCCGCGTTTTCCGATCACCTGGCGTTGGCCATGGCGATCGATGTGCCCAGCGACGCCTTGCGCTGACCGCCTGATACACCGGTGAAGCGGTGATGGGGTTTACGCCGTCGGCTCGGCAAACACCGGCTCGCGGCGCTTGGCGGTCACCGTACTGCCAACCGATGCCACCACCGTGCAGCCGATCGCCGCCCATTGCAGCGGCGTCAGGTGCTCGGCCAGCAGGCCCATGGCCAGCAGCGCGGCTACCGCCGGTTCCATGCTGATGAGGATGCCGAACGTCTCTTTCGGCAACCGCTTCAACGCGGCCATTTCCAGCGACATCGGAATCGCACTGGAAACCACCGCTACGCCCAGCCCGAACAACAGGATCTTCGGGTCCAGCAACGCCATGCCCGCGTGCGCCACGCCCACCGGCACCACCACCAGCGCCGCCGCGCACAGCCCCAGCGATACCGTGTGCCCGGCATGCAGGTGGCCGGCGCGCTTGCCGAAGATGATGTACAGCGCCCAGCACACCGCCGCGCCCAGCGCATACAGCACCCCGGCCAGGTCCAGCGGCTCGCCGTGGCCCAGCGGCAACAGCAGCAGCAGGCCGGTGGCCGCGCAACCGACCCAGACGAAATCGATCGGCCGGCGCGAGGACCACATCGCCACCGCCAGCGGGCCGCAGAATTCGATCGCCACCGCGATGCCGAACGGGATCGTGCGCAGGGCCATGTAGAACAGCAGGTTCATCACCCCCAGGGTGATGCCATAGCGGAAGATCGCCCCTGCGTCGGCACGGGTGGTGGTCCAGCGCCACGGCCGGAACACCGCCAGCAGCACCAGCGCGGAAAAGCCCACGCGCAGCGCGCTGGTGCCCTGCGCACCGATCAACGGGAACAGCTGCTTGGCGAACGAGGTACCGACGGACAGGGCCGTGACCGAACCAAGTACGGCCAGCACCGGGAACAACGTGGAGAGGCGGGAGGTAGACATCGTGGCAGGATACTCCGGCGGCCGGCCCGTGGATCGAAGTGCGTCAGGTGATGATCCCGGTCGTTGCCCGCCTCGAGGTCAACGTGCTGCCCACCGATGCCACCACCGTGCAACCGATCGCCGCCCACTGCAGCGGCGTCAGGTACTCGGCCAGCAGGCCCATCGCCAACAACGCGGCCACCGCCGGTTCCATGCTGATCAGGATGCCGAAGGTTTCTTTTGGCAGTCGTTTCAGCGCCGCCATTTCCAGCGACATGGGTATCGCGCTGGACACCACGGCAACGCCCAGCCCGAACAGCAGCAGCTTCGGGTCGAGCAATGCCATGCCCGCGTGTGCCACTCCCACGGGCACCACCACCACCGCGGCGGCCAGCATGCCCAGCGACACGGTGTGCCCCGCTCGCAGGTGCCCCGTGCGTTTGCCGAAGATGATGTACAGCGCCCAGCACACCGCTGCGCCGAGCGCGTACAGCATTCCGGCTGGATCCAACGCGCTGCCCTGCCCGAGCGGCAGCAGCAACAGCAGGCCGCCCAGCGCACAACCGACCCACAGGAAGTCGACCGGGCGTCGCGAGGACCACATCGCTACTGCCAGCGGACCCGAGAACTGGATCGCCACCGCAACGCCGAACGGAATGGTGCGCAGTGCCATGTAGAACAGCAGGTTCATTGTTCCCAGGGTGAACCCATAGCGGAGAATCGCGCCGGCGTCGACGCGGGTGGTGGACCAGCGCCACGGGCGAAACACCAACAGCAGCACCATAGCGGAGAATCCCACGCGCAGCGCACTGGTGCCCTGCGCTCCGATCAACGGGAACAACTGTTTGGCGAACGAGGTTCCGATGGCAAGCGCGGTTACCGAACCGAGTACGGCCAGCAAGGGGAACAGGGCAGGAAGGCGGGAGGTGGACATCGCGCGAGGATACGCACGCGCGCGCGCCGGCAGAAGAGTCGAACCCGTCGTTTCGACACACCGTGCGTGTCCCACGGAAACCCCGACACCACGTTATCGCGAACGATGCGGCACCGCGTGGGACACGCGTGGCGTGTCGCTACGCGATTGCTGCCTTGATGGTGGCTACGTCGATCTTCTTCATGGTCATCATCGCTTCGAAGGCGCGCTTGGCTACCGCCGGGTCCTTGCCGGTGAAGGCCTCGGTCAGCACCCGCGGAGTGATCTGCCAGGACAGCCCCCACTTGTCTTTGCACCAGCCACAGTCGCTCTCCTGCCCGCCATTGCCGACGATCGCATTCCAGTAACGGTCGGTCTCGGCCTGGTCGTCGGTGGCCACCTGGAAGGAAAAGGCTTCGCTGTGCTTGAAGGCGGGGCCGCCGTTGAGGCCGATGCATGGAATCCCGAGCACGGTGAAGTCCACCGTGAGCACATCCCCCTTCTTCCCCGACGGGTAGTCGGAGGGTGCGCGATGCACCGCCTGCACCGCGCTGTCGGGGAAGGTGGCGGCGTAGAACGCGGCGGCTTCCTCGGCGGTGCCGTCGTACCAGAGACAGAGGGTGTTCTTGGCGATCATGGGTGGCATTCCTGGAAGGGGACCGGCCCCGGTGCACCAACCCTAGGCGCGTGGTCGTTAAGGCCGGGTCGGCCGCGCCCGGCCGACGTGTCGCAATTCGCACCATTACGACGCATCGCCACATTGCGACTGAGAGTGATTCGCATTATCATGCCGTGATCCCGTTCGCGCCAGGGAGGTGCAGCGACGATCAGTTGCCAACGCCCGTGCCGGCCATCCGGCACCCGCCAGTCGCCTACTGACCCCCACTTTGTCCGCAGCGCCTGGCATCCGAGGATCGCCGCCTGGTGCGCGCCGCCGCCAGGAAACCCTGATGACCCGTACTGCCGTTGTGCTGTCCCGCACCCTGCCACAAGGCCGCCTGCCGCAGGCGCTGCTGATCGCGCTGGCCGCCGCCGCCCCTGCCCTTGCCCAGGAGGCGGCCGTCGACGCCACCACCCTGGACAAGATCGTGGTCAAGGGCGAGCGCGCCGAAGGCTATTCGGTCCGCCGCACCTCGGCCGGTACCCGATTCGACCTGGCCCCGCGCGAGATTCCACAGTCGGTCAGCATCATCAGCCACCAGCGCATCGAGGACCAGAACCTCGACGACATCATCGACGTGCTGGCCAACACTACCGGCATAAGCAGCACCCAGTCCGATACCGAGCGCACCGAGTTCTATTCGCGCGGCTTCTACATCGACAGCTACCAGTACGACAACCTGCCCACCCAGATGGTGCAGAACTGGAGCTACGGCGATTCCGGCCTGGATCTGGCCCTGTACGACCGCGTGGAAGTGGTGCGCGGCGCCACCGGCCTGCTCACCGGCGCCGGCAATCCGTCGGCCTCGGTCAACCTGATCCGCAAGCATGCCGACAGCGCCGAACTGACCGGCAGTGTGTCGGTCAACGTGGGCAGTTGGGGCCGCACCCGCAGCACCGTGGATGTGACCACCCCGCTCAATGCCAGCGGTTCGGTGCGCGCGCGGGTGATCGGCAGCTACCTGGATACCGAATCGCAGATGGACCGCTACAACCAGCACAAGACGCTGGGCTATGCGGTGATCGATGCGGACCTGACCCCCGACACCCAGCTCAGCGTGGGTTACGACTACCAGCAGAAGCGCGCCAACGGCGCCACCTGGGGCGGCTTCCCGATGCTGTTCTCCGACGGCAGCCCGACGCCGTACGACGAGTCGTTCAATTCGGCCGCCAAGTGGACCTATTGGGACACCACCAGCAAGCGTGCATTCGCCACCTTGGAACACGGCTTCGCCAACGACTGGAAGGTGCGCGTCGGCGCATCGCATGACGAAACCAAGGCCGATGACAAGCTGTTCTACCCGGCCTACAACGACTGGGTGACCGGGGCCTCGCTGTTCGATCCGGTCACCGGCACGGGAATTTCCCCGTCGGCCGGCTTCTACAACACCAGGCGCAAGGTCGACGCCGTCGACGGCTACGTGGAAGGTCCGTTCCAGCTGTTCGGCCGCGAGCACCAGCTGATGGCCGGCGTGAGCTACAACAAGCGCGACTACGCCAACTACGGTGACTACCAGGTAGGCGGCCCGGGCATGACCTGGGACCCGTTCACCAGCTATCTCAACTGGACCGGCAACATCAGCGAGCCCAACTGGAACCCGCTGAGCCTGGCCAGCGAGGGCACCATCACCCAGAAGGCAGGTTATGCCGCCACCCGCCTGTCGCTGGCCGACCCGCTGAAACTGATCCTCGGCGCGCGTTACACCGACTGGAAGAGCGAGGGCGAAGGCGCTGACCGTTCGCACAAGGTCACCACCCCGTATGCCGGCCTGGTCTACGACCTCAACGACACCTGGTCGACCTACGCCGCCTATACCGAGATCTTCCAGCCGCAGACGCTCAAGCAGCAGAACGGCAGCTACCTCGATCCGGTGGACGGCAAGAGCTACGAAGTGGGCGTCAAGGCCGCGTGGTTCGACAACCGCTTGAACGCCTCGCTGGCGGTGTTCCGCATCGAGCAGGACAACGTCGGCCAGGCCACCACGATTCCAGTGCAGGGCAGCCCGAACGAGTTCGCCTACACCGCCGCGCGCGGCACGGTCAGCCGTGGCTTCGAGCTGGAATTGAACGGCGAACTGGCCGCGGGCTGGAACGCCACCTTCGGCGCCTCGCGCTACGTGGCCAAGGACATCAACGGCGCGGACATCAATACCAACCTGCCGCAGACCACCCTCAAGCTGTTCACCAGCTACACCCCGCAGGCGCTGACCGACCTCACGGTGGGCGGCGGCGTGAACTGGCAGAACGGCATCTACTACCCGGTGCCGGCGTACGGCCGGATCGAGCAGGACGGCTACGCGCTGGTCAGCGCCTTCGTGCGTTACCGCCTGGCCCCGCAGTTCAGCGTGCAGGCCAACCTCAACAACCTGCTGGACAAGCAGTACTACTCGCAGATCAACGGCTACGGTGCCTACGGCGACGGCCGCAACGGCTCGATCACCTTCACCTGGTCGTTCTGATGCGTAAGCCGGGCAGAGCCCGGCTCTACATCCGGTAGCGCCGGGCTCTGCCCGGCAAACAGGGGCGCCATGGGCGCCCCTGTGCTTTTCCAGCCTTAGAACCGCAGGTCCGCCCGCAGGTACCAGTAGCGCCCACGCGGGATGTCGTAGGTGGACGCGTCGTAGCCGTTGAGCGAGCACGACAGGCAGATCGGCGGATCCTTGCCAAACACGTTGTTCAACCCGGCCGTGAGCTGCAGCCCCTTCATCCAGTCGATCTTGTAACCCACCTGCGCATCGTGGAAGGTCGTCGCTTCCAGCTCGTTGGTGCCGGCGGCCTGGTCGCTGCAGACCGGGAATGCCACCGCATCGCCACACTGCTCAGTGAGCTTGGAAATGTGTCGCACCGTCCAGGAGGCGCTCCAGTTGGACAAGGTCCAGCCCAGCGTCGCGTTGCTGGTCCATTCGGGGATGGAGCTGTCGTTCACCTCCACGCCCGGCTCCTGCGGCTGGCGCTGGCCAGCGGCACCGATTGCCTCATAGCGACCAACGAAGGTGTTCTGCCAGCCCAGCTTGAACTGTCCCGCATCGCTTTGCGGGAACGTCCAGAACAGGTCCACGTCCCAGCCATCGGTCTTGATCGAGCCCAGGTTGGTAAGCCGGTTGTTGAAGCCGCTCACCGCACCGGTGGAGGCACGGGTGATGCCGCCGCAGTAGAGCGGATCGAGCGTGTCCACGCACAGGTCGAGCTGGGTCTGCGCGTTGATTGCCTGGATCGCGCCTTCGATGGTGTGGCGGTAGAAGGTGACTTCCACGTCGAAGCGCTCGGACCACGCCGCATCACTGCCGAACCACGGGCTCCAGACGAAGCCGGCGGTGAAGCTGCGCGAACGTTCCGGGTCCAGCTGGTCGTTGCCGCCGGTGGTCACCGATATCTGCGAATTGGCTTGCTGGAACCCGGTCGGCACGCCGAGCGCGGCGCAGTTGGCGGCACTGCCGCGCGGCGGCGTACCGCCCAGCCCCACCGAGCACGGGTCGAACAACTGCAGGTCGGCGCGCGCGGCCGAACCGTACAGCTCACCGATCGACGGCGCACGGAAGCCTTCGGCATAGCTGGTGCGCAGCACGAAGTCGTTGCTCACCTGCCAGCGCAGGCCGTACTTGGGGGTGAACTCGCCACCAAAGGTGGAGTAATCCGAATAGCGCCCGGCCAGGCTCAGATCCAGCCGTTCGCCGCGGTCGGCCCTGGCGTAGATCGGCACCGCCAGTTCCAGGTACGCCTCGTTGACATCGTAGGAACCCGCGGTGGGCAGCGAGGGCACGCCGTTGTAATGCCCGGCCACCGTGATCGGATCCGGCTGGTACTCACCTTCGTACTTGCGGTACTCGTAGCCAGTGGCGAAGGAGACCGGACCGGCCGGCAGCGTGAACAGATCGCTGCTCAGGTTGGCGGTGAACAGGGTGAGCTCGTTCTGGCTGCGGTCGCGCACCACCGGCTGGATCCACGCCAGCATTTCCGGGGTGATCGTGCCCGGCCCACCGAAGATATTGAGTGGCACGCAGCCCGGGGTGGCCGCACAGACGGCCGGATCGCCCAGCGCCATGTTGACGTTGAAGATGTTGTAGCTGCCGTAGTTGGTCTGTTCGGCCTTGTTCTTGCTGTACATGCCGTTGACGTCCCACGACCAGCTGCGGTCGGCGGCGTCGAACAACCCGGTCAGGCCGGTGGCAAAGTACTGGGTGTCGACCTGCTGCTCGAACACGCGCGGGCCGCCTTCGACCGGGCGACGGCCGATCATGATCAGGTTGTCGGCCGAATCCAGGTCGAAGCCGAACGGGTTGTACGGGTTGAGCGCGGAGATCACGATGTTGTCGGCCAGCGGGTTGCCGGTGGCGCCATCAGGCCCGAAGAACAACGGTTCCGGACCGGCCTGGTTGGTCGATTCGCGGCGGTTGCCCAGCGCCTTGATGTACCACTGCATATTGTCGGTGATGTCGAAGCGGAACTGGCCGAAGATGCCCTTGCGCTCGGACGGCGTCAGCAGCATGTTGTATTCGGCGAAGTTGAAGCGGTCGGCGGTGGCGAAGCAGTGGTAATCGTCGGTGCGCACGCAGCCGTCGCCGCCGTTGAACACCGGCGAGGTCGCCCCGGTATTCGGGGTCAGGTCGTGCTCGATGCCGGTGTTGGGGTCGGTGAAGATGAAGCGCCCGGCCGGCGTGGCCGAGCTGCCGAAGGCCAGCCCGGTCTGCGGGATCGGGTAGCGCGATTGCTCACGGGTGTTGGCATACACCGGATCCTGTTTGGTCCAGCTGGCACCGAGGAACAGGGTGTAGCGGTCGCCGCTGGTGCCCCAGGCCAGGTCCACGCCTTTCTGGGTGCCATCGCCCTTGCTGTATTCACCGTAGTTCACGGTGACCTGGCCGCCGTCGAACTCGCGGCGGGTGATGATGTTGACCACGCCGGCAATCGCGTCCGAACCGTACAGCGACGAAGCGCCGTCTTCGAGCACTTCGATGCGCTCGACGATGGCCAACGGAATGGTGTTGAGGTCGGTGGCCGCGCCCACGCCCGAAGCGGAGGACTCATTGACCCAGCGGATGCCATCCACCAGCACCAGCACGCGCTTGGCGCCCAGGTGACGCAGGTCGACCTGGGCCGAACCAGCGCCGACACCGCTGCCATCAGGCGGGAAGCCGAAGTTGCCCGATGAGTTGAACTTGGCGTTGAGCGCCGAACCGGAGCCGGTCAACTGCTGCAGCACCTCGCCGATGGAATTCAGGCCGGTGCGTTCGATCTCGCTGCGGGTGAGGGTCTGGATCGGCACCTGGCCTTCGACCTCGGCCCGCTTGATGCGGGTACCGGTGACTTCCACCCGGTCCAGATCAGTGGTGGTGCGGGGAGCGTCCTGCGCGGTGGCAAGAACGGGAACGGACAGCAGGCACAGCGCTACGGCAGCCGCCAAGGGGCGGTAATGCAGGGTGTTCATTCGCTCTCTCTCCAAAGGAATGGCTGGCTGGGACCACCGCGCCTCCCCTTGAAGCGCGGCAGCGTCTCCTTTGTAAACAACCTGTAAAGATGAAGGCGTGATGAAAGTGTGGATTTCACGCGGACGTTACGGACGCGGCACCAAGCGGCGTATCTGGGCCGACGAGCGGCCTCTACCCGGGCAATATCCAGACGATATTTGCAAACGCCGTATGGAACCTGGTTTGAACCCGGACCTACGGCGCAGCCACCGAGGAATCGGTAGGGTCGTGCCCCGGCCGACTGCAGGCACAGATGATCGACGCACCGAAGGCATGACCGAAGACGCAAGGCGTCGCTTTCACCCTTCGGACATTGCGGATCGAGGTCTCGTCTGGAACGCGGTCAAACCCACTGCTGTAACAGATGGACGCGGAGTGTCGTGGCCAATGGATATCGCTGACACGCCGGACGGCTTGCCACCGGCGGGGTTCTATCCCGACCTCTCGGCATCACCGAATGACAACTGCATGGAGGGTTCCTCAAGTCGAGCGTGATTGACCTGCGTACGAAACTTGTGGCCAATCAAGCAGTGAGTTCGGTTGGGATCACATCCGGTTCGTACCAACTTCGGCGTACCGTCGCCGACGGCTTGTATCCATGGGCGCTGTGCGGTCGTCCCTTCGAAGAACAGAAAAATCGCCTGCTCTTAACGACAGCGTCGTGCTGGTTAGCAGCGTGCTGCGCGCTCCGAAACAACCACTGTCACGAAGGCGCCTCGGGAAAAATCCCGGGACGCCTCGGGTCACGACAATGGCGGCTATCGCTACGAGAACTTCACCTGCACGACGCGGCTCAGCCACCACTACAGAGAGCCAGCACCCGATTCACAGTACGAACGTGTGCCTTGTACCTCTCAAGCTTAACAACCAGCCCTTCGCAATCTACCGTTACTGACACACCACCGGGATAGACAAGCAGCCCCCCCTGACTATCGACTCCATCCAGGTAGAGCGCTGCGCACTGGCCACCATTGACCGAAACTCGAGCTGCTCGGCTTCGAAGTTCGCTCAACTCCTTCACGCCCTCCCCGCACATCTCACCGTAGTAAAGACCACTTAGGTCTCCATATATCTCCTTTGTATCAAGCTCACCCCGCACCCCGTTGTCACACCCGCCAAGGAGCACCGCAAGTAGCGTCAATGGTAGTATTGAAGCCACCTTCCTGGAAACATCAAGGATAATGAATCCCCCAATAGAGCTCATACGCCTGAACAGGTCACTTGACTGCATCGAGAACCGCCTGCGGAATATCTCCACCCTTAGGCATGAAATGATACTTGGCGCCCTCGATCAGCATAAGCTCTTGAAACACTATCCCGGGAAGCGGAGACCTATCGTCTATTAGCTTAGTCGGAATCAGCGAATCGGCGACTGCTGTGGCGCAATTGCGACTCCTTACGTTGTATGTACTCTTATCATGGGTCTTCATTACCTTCTCGATCATCGTTTCTTGCTCCCGCGTTGTATCGAATGTAACCAGCTCAACATTGCGGCTGGCGACTTGCGATTGGATGTACTCAACGGTAGGTGACCCGTATGGATGAGCCGTCCCGAAGCTGTATGCACTCGGCGAAGTTGCTATCGCGATGTGTCCAAATGAATAGTTTCCGCTAACACCGGGAATCCCCCCCGGCTCTGATCCGGACAAGATGCCAACACTGTTCAGGCCAAGATGGTCAGTCCTCACGATGAGCTGGCCAGTCATGCGGCACAACCGATCCGCAGGGCCTGTGCACGCGGGTGCGTGATGCCTGACCAGTTGGTGCTGCATGCCGACAACGGTGGCCCGATGAAGGGCGCCACGATGCTGGCGACGCTGCAGTCATTGGGGGCGGCTACATCTTTCAGCCGTCCCTCGGTCAGCGATGACAATCCGTATTCCGAAGCACTGTTCCGCAGGCTCAAATACACCCGACGTATCCGGCCAAGCCATTCCAGGACATCGCTGCAGCACGCATCTTGGTGCAGCGGTTTGTCGGCTGACGCAACACCGAGCATCGTCACAGCGCAATCCGTTTCGTAACGCCGGAGCAGCGCCACGGCGGCTGGGACGCTGCCCTGCTGGGGCACCGCCACAAGGGCTGCCAGCGAGCCAAAACGCTCAACCCGAGCCGGTGGCGTGAACGAGGCACCGCAACTGGAACCCTGTCGGCGAGGTATGGCTCAACCCGGAAAAATCTGAGGATCCCGCTGCATCAAACCTGCCATTCGCGGCATGAAATCGCGGACAACTTTGTTGACAATCACCGATTGCACCGGGATAGCGCATAGTCCCAGCTACCACCTTGGTCCATGCAACCATCAATGTCCAGTTGTCCTCGCAGCCACAATCCAGCAGCGACAAGCGATACAACGATCGCCAGGATGATAGAAATTCTGAGAAACCTTTTCATCGCTAGTAACTTGGCGGAAGATCATTTGGTCGAAGATCGGAGCATACCTCCGAGCCAGTCCAGCTTCTTGGTAATTTCATCGCTCCGCATCTCAGGGTGCCGAATCCTTAATGAGATTCTGAACCGCGCAGACCCATTCATGGTGGAGTGTGCGCATTAGATCTACTCATCATCCGGATAGAGCTCCACAGACAACCCGATGTCCAACACCGCAAACTTCTCCACGAGCCCTGGCTCGAGACGAAAGCCACCCAACCCTTTCAGGAAGATGCTGACATAAAATTCAACCTCTCCACCTGTTTCAACAATCTCTTGAATGAAGGCGTGACGCTCTCGCAGATCTTCGTAGCAAGCGTTCAGTTGCATCCCAAGCTCCACGCGTTCCTTGTAGACAAGCCTAGCCCAAGCATACGTCTGTTCATTCACCCCTCCAAGCAACCGCCCATTGGGTGCTGCTCGGGGCTCACCAATACTTCTGAAGTATTCTGGAATGAGCCCCAGATGAGAAGATACATGCGCGGCAGACATCTGCGGATGCCAGACCCGAACAGAGACGTTTGATAGCAACTGACTCATTTCGTCACCTCGTCACAATACTCAATCGCTGCTCCAACTCCCGGAAAGTCACGCGTACTACCCATGCGCGTCTCCTCGAATCCAAGATTCTAGCGGTTGTTCTTTCCCTTACGACCGCGCCTGTAGTCATCGACATGACCTTCCACTGGGCTTCCCTCTCTGTGTTCTTGGGTTGGCCGAAGGCGGCCATGGTTTCCCACTTCTTCTCCACTTCCTGCGCATACGCGAACGGGGCACAGAAAAGTGCGATGAGAACAACGAGCACACGTTGGCGCGTGCGGTGCGGGGTTGAGCTGGACATCCCTGTACTCCTTCCTGGAGGCAGACTGCGCGTTTGACGGGCAACATCATTCGGGCGTCACCGCGTGTGCCGACTATGCGGGCGGTGAGTGACAGGAAGGTTTATGCACGATGGGGGTGCTTGGGACAAGGTGGAAAAGCGTGACCACTCGCACTGATTGAAGTGGCGGGCGCTGAATCTGCCTTGATTATGGGATTTTCTTACATGCTCGCGCGAGGTTTCCCTACGCTGACGCGTGCGCATTGATAGAGGCTGGTGACGGGGCGTGTGTCGGCTTCGGGGTGGTCTCCGGGGGGACCGACCAACGGTCGGGACTACCGGGGTGCCCGTTCGTGACGCAGGGCGGCCCGTCGGTGGGCGGGCCGCCCTGTCTGCTACGGATTGACGAAGGCGATCTTTTCCATGTGCGCGTTGTTGGCAGCCGCCAACACCTTGGCCATCACGTCGTACTCGGCGTTCGGATCGGTGGCGATGCGCAGTTCGGGGATGTTGCCGGTGTTGGCCTGGGCCGCGTCCTGCATGCGCTGCTGGAGCGCGGCGACGGCGACCAGCTGGCCGTTCCAGCTGACCTGGTTGCTGGCGTCCACCCGAAGTTCAATCGGCGGCGGCGGGGCGGTGGGTGGTACCACGTCGGTGGGTTGCGGCAGGTTGACCGGGATGGGCATGGACACCATCGGGGCGGTCACGATGAAGATGATCAACAGCACCAGCATTACATCCACCAACGGGGTGACGTTGATGTCGGCCAGTGGTCCGGCGTTGCCTGCTGCACTGAATGCCATGGTGTGGGTCCTTGTTGTTGGTTTTCCTGCGGGCCGGCCAACGGCCGGCGCTACCGTTTCGCTTGAGTCTCCTGCAGCCGTTGGGGCTGGTGGCTTTGACATTACGCCCGTGCGTCGCGCCTGTTCAGGGGGGTGACGGGTTTCGTTCATCATTGAGTTGGCTTGCCGTCACCGGCTTTCACCCCCGCCCGCTATCCTTTCGGCATGAACCGACTCCCCCTGTTGATCCTCAGTTCCGCCACCCTGCTTGCCTGCACCGGGGTGAGCGCCGATGCGGGCGCCCAGAGCCTGGATGCGCAGCGCGCGCAGATGAAGGCGGCCATCGAGAATGCCGAGCGTGGCCAGTTCGACCCTGCCCAGGCGGCGGGGCTGAGCAGGCACCCGCTTTACGGCTGGCTGGAATACGCCAACCTGCGCCGCAACATCGATACGATCACCAGTGCCCAGGCCCAGGACTTCCTCAAGCGCTACAACGGCCAGGCCGTGGCCAGCAGCTTCCGCAGCGTGTGGCTGCCGGCGGTGGCCCGCCGCGAGGACTGGCCCACCCTGCTGGCCAACTGGGCACCCACCGACAATGTCGGCCTGCGCTGCGCCCAGCTCAATGCGCGCCAGGCCACCGGCAAGGCCGACGCGCAGTGGGTAAGCGAGGCGCAGGCGATCTGGCGCAGCACCGGCAAGTCTCTGCCCGATGCCTGCGACCCGGTGTTCGCGGTACTGGATGCCAAGGGCGGGTTGAGCGCGGAACTGCGCTGGGAACGTATCGATGCTGCTGCCGATGCGCAGCAGCCGGCGGTGATGCGCAGTGCCGCCCGCGGGCTGCCGGCTGCCGACCTGGCGCTGGCCAACACCTATGCGGCCTTCGTCGACAAGCCCAATGCCAGCGCGTTGAACTGGCCGCGCAACGAACGCAGCCGCCGCATCGCCACCGATGGCCTGGCCAAGCTGGCCAAGGCCGACCCGGACGCGACCGAGCAGCAGTTGCCGCAGTACGCCAACGCGCTGCAGTTGAGCGCGGCCCAGCAGGCAGACGTGAAGTACCAGATCGCGCTGTGGACGGTGGCCTCCTATGGGCCCGATTCCGCGCGCCGGCTCAACGCGGTGCCGGATTCGGCCTATGACGAGCGGCTGCACGAATGGCGCGCGCGCGAGGCGATGTCGCGCGGCGACTGGCCGGCCACGCTGGCGGCGATCCGCAGGATGGGCCCGACCCAGCGCAGCGACTCGCGCTGGCGCTATTTCGAGGCACGCATGCTGGACAAGACCGGCAAGCACAACGAGGCGCTACCGCTGTACCGCGAAGCGGCCCGCGCGGCGACGTTCCATGGCTTCCTGGCGGCCGACCAGCTCGGCCAAAGCACCTATACGCTGTGCCCGGTGGAACCCAGGGACAGTGCGCAGGCGCAGGCCACCGTGGCGCGTGATCCGGCGATCGTGCGCGCGATGGAGCTGTTCAAGATCGAACGTTCGGGCTGGGCCGTGGCCGAATGGAACGATGCGCTGACCCGCTTTGACACCACCCAGCGCCGCATCGCGGTGGAAGTGGCCCGCGACAACGGCTGGTTCGACCGCGCGGTGTTTTCACTGGGCAAGACCCCGGAGGAGCAGCGCCTGTACAGCCTGCGCTTCCCCCTGCACCACGACGATGCGATCCGCCGCGAATCGGCGCGCAACGCTATCGACCCGGCCTGGGTGGCAGCTGAAATCCGCGCCGAGAGCATCTTCAACCCGAAGGCACGTTCGCCGGCCAATGCGATGGGCCTGATGCAGGTGCTGCCGGCCACCGGTGCGAGCGTTGCCAAGGCGATTGGCTTGAACAACTATGGCGGCGCGGCCAGCCTGTATGACGCCGACACTAACATTGCCATCGGCACCGCGTACCTGCGCCAGCTGATGAACAAGTACGAAGGCCTGCCCTACGTGACCATTGCGGCATACAACGCCGGGCCAACCCCGACCGCGCGCTGGCAGTCCCAGCGGCCGGGCTTCGATCCGGATATCTGGATCGAGACGATCAGCTACAAGGAGACCCGCGAGTACGTGGCGCGGATCCTGGCCTTCAGCGTGATCTACGACTGGCGTTTGAACGGCGACGCGCTGCCGGTGACCGACCGCATGAACGGGCGGCTGCAGGCGAAGCGAAAAGCCTTCGCGTGCGCGAGCGACGCGGACAAAGGCGGGGATTGAACACGGGCGACACGCGAACGCATCCGGCACGGGAACGACGACTGCAACGGTAGCGCCGACCGTTGGTCGGCCCAGGAGGTGCCGGGACGTTACGTGGGCCCGCCGCCCCGAGGCGCCGCACGTTACGTGGGCCGACCAACGGTCGGCGCTACCGTCGGTGTTACCGGCACCCCGAGGAACGCCGTGGCATCATTCCCCCATGAAGATCTATCTCGTTGGTGGCGCCGTGCGCGACCGCCTGCTGCAGCGTCCTGCCGGCGACCGCGACTGGGTGGTGGTCGGCGCTACCCAGCCGGAAATGGAGGCGCTGGGCTATAAGGCCGTTGGCAAGGATTTCCCGGTGTTCCTGCACCCGGACACGGGCGAGGAATACGCGCTGGCGCGGACCGAACGTAAATCCGGGCGCGGTTACCGTGGCTTCGTGGTCGATGCCGATCCATCGGTGACGCTGGAAGAAGACCTGCTGCGCCGCGATTTCACCATCAACGCCATCGCCTGCGATGAGGCCACCGGCGAGCTGGTGGACCCTTATGGCGGAGTGCGCGACATCCAACAGCGCGTGCTGCGCCATGTGGGCCCGGCCTTCGTGGAAGATCCCCTGCGGGTGCTGCGGGCGGCGCGCTTCATGGCACGCTTTGCGCCGTTGGGCTTCACCGTGGCGCCTGACACATTGCAGCTGATGCGGCAGATCGCCGAAAGCGGCGAACTGGATGCACTGGTTCCCGAACGCGTCTGGCAGGAGCTGCGCCGCGTACTTGGCTCGGCGCAGCCGTCGGCATTCCTGCGCACGCTGCACGATGCCGGTGCGCTGGGTGCGGTGCTGCCGGAACTGGAGGCGCTTTATGGGATACCGCAGCGCGCCGAGTACCACCCGGAAGTGGATACGGGCGTGCACCAGGAAATGGTCAGCGACATGGCTGCGCAACTGGCACCGGGCGATGACCTGGTCGGTTTTGCCGCGCTCACCCATGACCTGGGCAAGGCGCGGACGCCGGCGGCGGAATGGCCGCGCCATGTGATGCATGAGCAGCGCGGGCTGAAACCGCTGCAGGCGTTGTGTGATCGGTTGAAGGTGCCGCTGGACCACCGCCAGCTGGCCGAGGCGGTCTGCCGCGACCATCTCAACGTGCACCGGATAGACGAACTGCGTGATGCCACGGTGCTGGAACTGCTGGGCCGCTGCGATGGCTTCCGCCGTCCCGAGCGCATCGCGCGCATTGCCCTGTGCTGCGAGGCGGATGCGCGTGGCCGGCTCGGCTTCGAGGATCGGCCTTACCCGCAAGGCGAAACGCTCAAACGCCTGCACCAGGCGGCCCTGTCGGTGCAGGCGCGCGATCTGGATCTCGCGCATTTGAACGGCCCTGCGGTCGGCGAAGCGCTGGTCCGGGCCCGCATCAAGGCGATTGCCGCAGCCCGGCAGCAGGATCCGTTTCGCAGCTAGAAGTCGAACCGCATGCCGATGTTGCCTTCGATGACCTTGCGCTCCTTCTGCTGGCTGCTTTCCAGGTCGCGGGTGTAATCGGCTACCGCAAACGCGCTGACGTTGGCATTGAAGCGTGCCACCACGCCGAACCCGACCTCCAGCGCGCGCGAATCCTGCTGGTTGGTGATCCGGTTGGTGTCGAAATCGATGCGATCTTCGCCGTCGAGCGTCTGCCAGTAGTTGAGCTTGAAGTAGGGTTGCCAGCCGTTGCCGGCGATCTCGTAGTCCGCAGCCAGGCGTACCCCGGCGCGCCCGGTCCAGGCGTTGTCGGCGTTGAAGCGCAGCTGCGCGATACGGTCGGCGGTATCGTCCACCGAGGTGCGCTGCCAGATCACCTGGAGTTGCGGCTCCAGCCACCAGGCGGACTGGCCGAAGCGCAGCAGCGGCTTGCCCACTTCCACCGATGCGGTGGTGCCATCGCCATCCACGTCGATGCCGATGCCGCGTGCGGAGGTCGCCTCACCGTCGTAGCGGCTCTGCATCACCACCACGTCGAGATAGCCGCCGGCGCTGCCGGCACGTGTCCAGTACAGGCCCACGTGCTTGTCGTCCAGACGGGTGCGCCCGACCGCAACATTTTCCCAGCCGATCGCAAAGCCGTTGACGTTGCCCTGCGCGCGGGTCCGGCCGACGAACACGCCGAACTGGTCGCGGTGCGCATCCCCTGCGTTTGCATAGAGGTCCAGGCCCGCCTGCACACCCTGGATGTCACCATCGAATCCAGGTTGGGCATCGCCCTCCCAGTACTGTTCATGGCTCTGCCCGACCAGGCGCGCCCAAGCGGCCCGCACGCCGCCCTGCCCGGCGAGGATGCGCTGCTCACCCTGGCGCTCGTGGAAGGTGCCCAGGCTGGCCAGGCTGGCTTCGCGCAACAGCGGCGGCACCACCGAGTAGAGGCCGGTTTCCAGCCGGTACAACGGCACGATGGCCGCCTCGGACGGACGCGCATCCGGCGTCGGCGGCACCGCCAGCGGACCGGGCACGGCAGCTGCCTCGGTTGGCACGGGCGGCGGCACATCGTCCTGGGGCGCAGGCACCGGGGGCGGCGCGGCCGGTTCCGGCGGCGGCGCAGGTTCGGCGGCCAACGGATCAGGATTCTCGGGCACATCCGGCGAGGGGGGCGGCGGCAGCGCAGGCGGCGGCGTCCCCAGCGCCTCCGGCGGCGGTGGCTCAGGTGTCACCGAGCCCAGACCGGTCGGCGGCGCAGCGCGTCCAGCGACCACACCATTGACCAGGGTCGAACGCAGATACCAGTTCTCGCCACTCCCTGCGCTGACGCCGCCCTTGAACAGGAAGTACTCAAACGCTCCGGCCGCGACCGGGGCGTACAACGCGAACGCGTTGGCGCCGGTGCTGGCGCCGTTGATGGCCTGCACCACCAGGATGCCGTCGGCGACCGTCTCGGCGCCGGCACCACCCGCATTGAGGATGCCTACGCCGGTGGTGCCAGCGGCAACGCCGTTGGAGATCACCAACCGGTCCGACGCTGAATCGTCCGCGCCCAGGACGGTGTCCAGATAAAGCGCGCCGCCGTTGCCGGTGTAGTTGCCGGCGATGGTGAATGCATCGCCGGCACCCGTGCTGCCGTTGCTCAGGTCGATGCGCCCGGCGTTGGTTACGTTCACCGGCAAGCCACCGGTGGATGCAACGATGCTGGCATTGATGCCACCGGCGAAGAGCGCGCTCGTTGCGTCCACATCGAGTGTGCCCGAGCCGCTGCCACTGTCGCCCAGGGTCAGGTCGCCATCGAAGGTCAGCTGGCTGTCATTGCGCAACGCCAGCGCTTCCCAACCGGTGAAACGGGCGACACCGTTGGTCTTGACGTTGTCCATGCTCAACGTATCGGCGCCCAGGCCACCGCTGAACCCGGGCAATGCGCCCAGGTGGGAAACATTGAGATCGGCCAGCGCAGCGGTATCGTCGCCTTCGCCCAGGTCGACCAGGCCATGCACCACGCCACCACCACTCCAGTCGACCCGGTCGTTGCCGAAGCTGAGGCGGATTTCGCCACGCACGGTGCCGCCGGTGATGGTGACCGAATCGTCGCCGCCGCTGACGCTGATGTTGCCGCCGATGTAGCCATCGGACAGCACGATGGTGTCCTTGCCGAAGCCGGTGACGAGGTTGCCGTCGATGGTGCCGCCGGACATCAGGAAGGTGTTGTCGTCCAGCTTCATGTTGACCCGGCCGATGCGTCCGCCGGTCATTTCGGCGTAATCGCCGTCTTCGAACGCACCCACGATGCGTCCGTCGGTCATGCGGAAGCGGTCCAGTCCATCGCCCTGCAGCAGGGCACCGATGGTGCCGCCGGTCATCAGGAAGTCATCGACCCCCGACCCCTGCTGGACGCTGCCGGTCACCGTGCCGCCACTCACCTCAAGGCTGTCCAGGCCGTCGCCCTGGTCGATGCTGTTGATGGTGCCACCACTGATGACCACTGCGTCGTTGCCGGCGCCCTGCAGCACGCCACCGGCGATGCTGCCTGCGAGCATCTCCAGACGGTCGTTGCCCGCACCAGACACGACGCCACCGGTGGTACCGCTGATCACGCCGCGGTTGACCAGCCGCGTCGCGCCGGTCAGCAACAAGCCGGTACCGGCCGTGGCGACAATGCTGCCGTCGTTGGTGACGGTGTGCCCGCTGCCGCCCTGGAGCGTGATCGCATTGCCGCTGGGCACGGCGAGCTGCGCGCCGGTGCCTACGTTGACGGTGATGTTGGCCGCATCGGCCACGCTGGCCACCGGCGTGGTGACCGGATTGGGAGCGGCGCTGGTGCAGGTAACGGTCTGCCCTGCAGTGGGCGCCGTGGTGTCGCAGCCCGCCCAGACCGGTGCGGTGGTGGCCAGCAGGATGCTGCCGCAGGCCAGGCGCAGGCTGCGCGAGATGCCTGCCGCCAGCCGGGAACGTGGCGGAATCTCTTTCATGGGGCGCATAGACCGTTCCTTTTCCAATGAAGGGAATTACGGTTGCCGATGCGTCCCCCGTTACCAACGCAGACCGACGCTGGTACTTTTACTGGCCGGATGTGAGGTGAAGGTAAAAATTGGGCGGTTTTCGGACAACCGCCACAACTTTCCGCGCATTCATATTTTCAGATATACCCGTCGGCGATCCAACGCCCACGCGACCCACCACCAGAACAGGACAAATCCGACCGCACAGAGCAGCGAGGCCAGCTCCGGCATCGCCGGCAGCGCCGTGGCCAGCGCGGCGTAACACGCCGCCCAGGCACCACTGGCGATCAACACCAGTGCCATCACCGACGAGCCCAGGTAGGCGGCAATCGCATTGACCCCGAAGCGGCGGCCCAGCGCCGGCCAGTGGCAGCGGTCAACCAGCAGGTGCGCCAGCAACAGCGCCACAATGGACAGGCCGCCGGTCAAGAGCACGTAGCTGGGCGTCCACAGGTTCTTGTTGAACGGCAGCACCGGCCCCAGCAGCAGGCCGCCGCCGAGCAGGACGAGCCCAAGGCCGGCCAGCGCGCCCACGCTGCCAGCACGCAGCCAGCGGCCGGCAATCAAGCCCAACAACGTGGTGGCGAGGGCACCGGCGCTGCTGAGCAGGCCTTCCGGGTCGTGCCCGAGCCGGGTGACGGCGTCGTACTTGTACAGGAACGGCGCGAACAGCGCGGTATCGGCACGGCTGACCGGGTTGAGCCAAGGCTCCAGCGTATCGGCACCGAGCAGCAATGCCGCATAGCCCAGCAGCAGGCCGCCCAGTACCAGCCATTGCGTGCGTTGCCGGGTGTGGATGGCCAGCATGCCCACCACCGCCACGCACAGCGCGATCCGCTGCAGCACGCCCCACAGCCGGTAGGCCGGCAGTTCAAACAGCCACCACGCCAACACGTGCAGCAGTGCGCCCGCGACCAGGATGCGCAGCGCGCGTTGCAGCAACGTGCGGCTCAGGGCCGGGCGCGCGATGGGATCGGCAGCGCGCGGCACCAGGCTGAAGGCCAGTGAGACGCCGGCGATGAACAGGAACAGCGGGAAGATCAGATCGGTAGGCGTGAAGCCGTGCCACTGCGCATGCAGCAGCGGCGCGTACACATGGCCCCAGTCGCCGGGATTGTTGACCAGCAGCATCGCCGCCACAGTGAGCCCGCGCAGGGCATCGATGGAGCCCATGCGCGACGACAGGGAAGTGTTCATGCGTCCTCGCGCTGGCCGGCAATCCAGGTGGCGCGCACCTGCAGCGCGTCGTCCAGCAGCACCAGGTCGGCCTGGTAGCCCTGCGCGATCTCGCCCAGGCGGTCATCCACGTTGAGGAACTGCGCCGGATAACGGGAGGCCATGCGCGCGGCTTCCTCCAGCGACAGGCCGAGCAGCTGCACCGTGTTGCGCACGGCGGTGGCCATGTCCAGTGCGGAACCGGCCAGCGACCCGGCCGCATTGCGCACCACTCCATCCACGGCGGTGATCACTTCACCGTAGAGTTCGTAACTGGGGTTGTCGGCACCCACCGGCGGCATCGCATCGGTGACCAGCATGACCTTGCCCTGCGGTTTGGTCGCCAAGGCCACGCGCAGGCTGGCCGGGTGCACGTGCACGCCGTCGGCGATGATGCCGACCCAGCTGCCGCGATCTTCCAGCGCCGCGCCCACTGCACCGGGTTCGCGTCCGGTCAACGGCGACATCGCGTTGTACAGGTGGGTGAAGCCGCGGATGCCGGCATCGAGCCCGGCGCGGGCTTCTTCATACGTCGCGGCGGTATGTCCGGCGGCCACGATCACGCCACGCTCTACCAGCGCGCGGATGCTTTCCAGCGGCACCCGTTCCGGCGCCAGCGTCAGCAGCGTCACGCCGTTGTCGAGCGAGGCTGCCATGGCGATCTCGGCGGCATCGGGCACGCGGAACTTATTGGCATCGTGCGTGCCCTTGCGTGCCGGTGCGATGTACGGACCTTCCAGGTGGATGCCGATCACCCCGGGCACGCCGTCGGCAATCGCCTGGCGGGTCGCATCGATCGCCTTGCGCATGACCTGCACATCGTCGCTGATCAGGGTCGGCAGCAGCGCGGTGGTGCCAAAACGGCGATGCGCGGCGGCCAGCGTGCGCAGGCTCTCGACATCGGGTGAGTTGTTGAACAGCACGCCACCGCCACCATTGACCTGCGCGTCGATGAAGCCCGGCAGCAGCCAGCCACCGCCCAGATCCACCTGCTCTGCGGCGTTACCCAGCTGCGGTGCGGCGTCGGAGACCAGCGCGCTGATGCGCCCGGCTTCGATCACCACCGCCAGGTCATCGCGGAAGCCGTCGGCGGTAAGGATGCGGGCATTGCGCAGGACGGTCTTCATCAGACGGTCTCCGTGACCTTGTTCAGGTGCGGCGGCAGGTCCGGATTGTGTCCGCGGCGCAGCGCCAGCGCGTTGATCGCCTTGTAGAACGCCTGCACGGTCAGCAGCGGTGCGCAGGCCGGGTGCGGCGCCTGCGGCAGCGGCAGGTCGCCGTCCGGTGCGGCCAGCCACACCTGCGCATCGCGCGCGGCGAACTCGGCGGCCACCGCACGGGTACCCGCGCCGGTTTCATCGGGCTGGGCGAAGGCCAGCACCGGGAAGCCCGGGCCAACCAATGCCATCGGACCGTGCTTGACCTCGGCCGAGCTGTAGGCTTCGGCGTGCAGGCCACAGGTTTCCTTGAACTTCAGCGCCGCTTCCTGCGCCGCGCCCAGGCCGAGGCCACGGCCGACCACGAACAGGTTGTGCGCCGGCACCAGGCCATCGGTGAGTGCGGACCAGTCGCTGCCCCAGGCTTGGCGCAGCGCATCGGGCAGCGTGCGCAGCGAGGCGATCAGGCCGGCGTCCTGGCTCCAGTACGCCACCAGCTGCAGGATCGCCGACAGCGAAGCGAGGTAGCTTTTGGTGGCCGCCACGCTGCGCTCGGCGCCAGCACCGAGCGGGATGACCGTTTCGGCCAGCTGCGCCAGCGGCGAATCTTCCACGTTGACCAGCGCCACCACGCGTGCGCCCGCCGCGCGCGCGGCCTCGGCGTTGCGCAGCAGGTCCGGGCTCTTGCCGGACTGGGAAATCACGATGTACAACGCCCCGCGCAGCTGCAGCGGCGCTTCGTATACCGAACCCACCGATGGCGAGGCCGAGGCGGTAACCAGGCCCAGCCGGGTTTCCAGCAGGTACTTGGCGTAGGTGGCGGCGTGGTCGGAACTGCCGCGCGCGCAGGTCACCACGAACGGCGGCGGTGCCGCGCGCAGGGTCGCGGCCAGCGTCTGCACCGTCGCTTCGTTGCGCGCGAACTGCGCGGCGATCACGTCGGCCGCTTCGGCGGCTTCGCGGAACATCAGGGTGTCGTGCGGGGCTGGCAGGGACATGCGGGGCTCAGGTGGTTTCAGGGGTGGGAGGCCGCGTGCCGACCGGCCGCATCGGCGCGGTGGAACCGCGCACGACCAGCTGCGGTACGAAGCCCTGGTTCTGCAGCTGCAGCGGCGCATCGTCGTACGCATCGCTGCGCAGCTGTGCGATCAGCAGGCGCGCGGCGTGGCGCGCGATGTCTTCGGTAGCCTGCTTGGCGGTGGTCAGCGGTGGCCACGACTGGCGCGAGAACGGGCTGTCCTCGAAGCCGGCGATGGACAGGTCATAGGGCACGTTCATGCCGGCCGACTTGGCCGCAGCCAGCACGCCGGCGGCGATTTCATCGTTGGAACCGAAGATCGCGGTAGGCGGCTCGCGCAGCGCCAGCAGGCGACGCGCGCCGCGGAAGCCGTCATCGAAGGTGTAGTCGCCCTGAACCACCAGGTGCTTGTCGATCATCATGCCGTAATCGCGCAGGGCGGCCTCATAGCCGGCATGGCGCTCGCCACTGGAACGGTGCGAGGAGCCGCCCCAGAGGAAACCGATGCGCTGGTGGCCGAGCTGGATCAGGTGTTCGGTGATTTCGTAAGCGGCCTCGCGGTCGTCCACGAAGACGCAGGCACCATCCTGCGGATCGGCGGTGGCGGCGATGATGCGCACCAGCTTGATGCCGCGGGCGGTCAGCGCGGCCACCAGGTCGCGGCGCTCGGACATGGGTGCGGTCAGGACCAGCCCGGCCAGGCGCGAACGCTGCACCCAGTCAGCGAGCTCTTCGGCCAGCATCGGCGAACTGGAATCGCAGGGATGGATCTGCAGGCCGAAGCCGGTCTCACGGCAGGCGGCAAGCACGCCGTTCTGTACGCCGATGATGTGGTACGGGTTGGGGTTGTCGTACACCAGCCCGATCACCAGCGTGGTGCCGGTGCGCAGGTTGCGCGCGGCCGGATCCGGTTCGTAGTCCAGCTCGGCGATGGCGCGCAGCACGCGCGCGCGCGTGGCCTGCATCACCGACGGTTCGTTGTTGATGACACGCGAGACGGTCTTCAACGACACCTTGGCCCGTTCGGCGACGTCCTTGATGGTCGCTCTGCGCATGCTCTTTTCCTGGCTCACCGGTTGGGCATCCATGATCGCCGATCACTGCCCGTCGCGGGGCAGCCCGACCCGATGGCCGCGCAGGGAGTAGAACAGGATGTACAGGTAGCACGGCACCATCAGGCCGGCGAACACCCACTGGAAGTCGAAGTGCTGCTTCAGCACCGCGAACGCCTGCGGAATGATCGCGCCGCCAGCGATGGCCATCACCAGCAGCGCCGAGCCGGTTTCGGTGAAACGGCCCAGGCCGCGGATGGCCAGTGGGAAGATCGCCGGCCACATCATCGCGTTGGCAAAGCCGAGCGCGGCGACGAAGCCCACCGAGACGTAGCCATGGGTGAACAGCGCGCCGATGCAGAACAGCACGCCCAGGCTGGCCGAGAGGCTCAGGTAGCGCGACTGCGAGACCATGTGCGGGATCAGCGCCAGGCCGGCGAGGTAGCCCACCAACATGGCAAACAGGGTGATGGAGGTGAACAGCTTGGTCTGGTCCAGCGGCAGCCCGAAGCCATGCCCGTAAGTACCGATGGCATCACCGGCCATCACTTCCACGCCCACGTACACGAACAGGCACAGCACGCCCAGCCACAGGTGCGGGAACTGGAAGATGCTGCTGCGTTCGGCCAGGCCCGGCGCGCGCGCCGGGGTGGCGTTGGCTTCGGCGGTCCTGATTTCCGGCAGCGGCGAGAACAGCACGCCCACCGCCAGCACCACCAGCAGGCCAGCCATGGCCATGTACGGCATCTGGATCTTGGCCGCGAAGGTATCCAGCAGCGCATTGCGGGTGACCGGGTCGGCGCTGGCCACCTGCCCGGACAGATCGCCAATGCCGTGCAGCACCAGGGTGCCGATCAGGAACGGGGCGATCATGCCGGCGATCTTGTTGCAGATGCCCATCAGCGCGATGCGCCGCGCAGCGGTCTCGATCGGGCCCAGGATGCTGATGTACGGGTTCACCGCGGTCTGCAGCAGGGCCAGGCCGCTGCCAATGATGAACAGGCCGCTGAGCGCTCCGGGGTACCAGCGCTGTTGCGCGAAGTGGGCGAACACCACCGCGCCGGCGGCCATCACCAGCAGGCTCAGGCTGAGGCCCTTCTTCATGCCCGTGCGTTTGAGGATCCACGAGGCCGGCAGCGCCAGGAAGAAGTAGGACAGGTAGAACACCATCAGCACCAGGAAGGCGCCAACCTCATCCAGCTCGAAGGCCAGTTTGACGAAGGTGATCAGCGGGCCGTTGAGCCAGGTGAAGAAGCCGATCAGGAAGAACAACACGCCGATGATGAGGATCGAGGTGGCCACGCTCGAACGCGCGGTAGCAGCAGGCACGACAGACATCTGGAAGGCTCCTGCATCGACGGCACGCGGGCGGCGTCGGAAGAGTGGCTGGGAACAACGTTGTCACATTTATTCGATGGGCCACCCGGCTTTGTCAACAATTGGTTTCTGCGCCCACTGCGGGAAACCCCCATGCTGCACCTGCGCAGAAACGCCGCAATGCCCCGCCCTGCCTTCACGCGGCCAGTGATTGCAATGGGTTTACGAAATCTTGACGGGAGTGGGCTGAAAACGTTTTCTTGTGACGACGACCGTTGCGGCGCAGCATCGAAAGTGTGAGGTTATCGTTGACATCGTTGTCAGAACGATTACAGACTCCGCTCAATCGCCGGGGTCCAGACCTGGCCGTACGTATCCCAAGGGAGCCCGTGTGACCGCAGCCGCCCACGCCGTATCGGCCAACGCCCCCCTCTCGACGCCGCCTTTCCTGGCGGCCGACGTGGGCGGCACGCATGTCCGCGTGGCCCGTGTGCAGGCCAGCCAGGATCCAGCCCATCCGGTCCAGCTGCTGGAATACCGCAAGTTCCGCAATGCCGACTACGCCGGCCTGAGCGCGATCCTGCGTGCCTTCATCGCCGATGGCGAGCGCCCCGCACATTGTGTGGTGGCCACCGCCGGCTACGCCCGTGAAGACGGCACGGTGATCACCGCCAACGTGCCGTGGCCGCTGTCGGCGCGCCAGATCGAAGCCGACCTGGGCCTGGAAACGGTCTACATCGTCAACGACTTCGAGGCCGTGGCCTACGCCGCCGCCCAGGTCGATGCCAGTGGTGTGCTGCAGCTGACCGGCCCGGCCACCGCCCCGCGCGGCCCGACCCTGGTGGTCGGCCCCGGCACCGGACTGGGCGCGGCGTTGTGGATTCCCACCGCACATGGCGCGGTGGTGCTGGCTACCGAAGCCGGCCAGCCGACGCTGGCAGTGAGCACGGAGCTGGAAATGGCGATCGTGCGGCAGATGCAGCGCGAGCTTGCGCACGTATCGGTCGAACATGCGCTGTCCGGCCCGGGCCTGATGAACCTCTACCGCGCGCTGTGCGCGATCGAAGGCCAGCCGGCCGTGCTGGCCACGCCCGATGCGATCACCGCAGCGGCCGTGAACAACCAGGACGTGCTGGCGCGCCAGAGCCTGGAAGTGTTCTGTGGCCTGCTCGGCAGCACCATCGGCGACATGGCCCTGCAGTACGGCGCCCACGGTGGCGTGTACCTGGCCGGTGGGATCCTGCCGCAGATCCGCGAATTCCTGTTGAACAGCACCTTCGTCGCCCGCTACCTCAACAAGGGGCCGATGCGCGAGGCGCTGGAACGCATTCCCGTGAAGGTGGTCGAGCACGGGCAGCTGGGCGTCATCGGCGCCGCCAGCTGGTACCTCGGCCGCACGGACGCTTGAGTCACCGCGCCGCCCCTCCCGGGCGCATGGCACCGCAACACGTAGTACGTGGAAGGTAAGTCGCGCACCGGCAACGGTCGCTGGGCAAGGTCGCACGCATCGCAAACCGCACGCCGTCGCTGGCGCACAAACGATTGATGAGGAGAGACATCATGAACCACCGCAAGAGCCTGCTTTCGGCAGCCATTTTCAGCTGCATCGCCTTCGGCGCCCACGCGCAGGACGCACAACCCACCCCGACGGACCTGGACACCGTGATCGTCACCGGTATCCGCGGTTCGATGGAGAAATCCCTCGACACCAAGCGTGAAGCCAACGCACGCCTGGAAGTGGTGACCGCCGAAGACGTCGGCAAGCTGCCGGCGCACAACGTGGCCGACACCCTGCAGCGCCTGCCTGGCGTGAACATCAGCTCGGCCAGCGCCGACGAAGGTGGCTTCGACGAAGCCGACCGCGTCAGCCTGCGCGGCACCAGCCCCAGCCTGACCCAGACCCTGATCAACGGCCACAGCGTCGGCTCGGCCGACTGGTTCGTGCTCAGCCAGGGCAACAACGTCGGCCGCAGCGTCAGCTACTCGCTGCTGCCGTCCGAACTGGTCAGCTCGGTGGAAGTGAACAAATCCTCGCAGGCCAAGCTGCAGGACGGCGGCACCACCGGCACCGTGAACATCATCACCCGTACCCCGCTGGGCTTTGCCAAGCAGTTCACGGCCGAAGCCTCGGTAGGCGCCGTGCGCTCGGACCAGGCCGACTCGACCGATCCGCAGTACTCGGCCCTGTTCAACTACAAGAACGACGCCAACACCTTCGGCGTGCTGGTACAGGGCTTCTACCAGGAGCGCGAACTGCGCCGTGAAGCGCAGGAAATCCCGGGCGGCTTCTTCGCGCTCAAGGCGACCGACCCGGTGGTGGCAGGCATTCCCGACCCGGCCAACCCCGGCCAGTTCCTGCAGGCGCCGCGTCCTGACCTGGAAGGCCTGTCCATTCCCGGCCTGCTGGGTTCGACCCTGTTCGAGCAGACCCGCAAGCGCAAGGGTGGCATGGTGACCCTGCAGTGGAAGCCGATCGATACCCTCACCCTGGGCCTGAGCGGGTTCACTTCCGAACTGGAAGCGAACAACTACAACCGCAACTTCATGATGTTCGGCAGCGGTTTCGGCAAGACCCAGGCGCCGGACCCGGGCTACACGGTGGTCGATGGGGTCATCACCAACGCGACGTACACCGGTGTGCCGGGCACCAACTACGGTGTGTACGACATGATCTACCGTGAGGCCACGGCGAAGACCAGCTACGTCACCTTCGACGCGGATTGGCAGATCAACGACAACCTCACCGCAAAGTTCCAGGCCGGCACCACCAAGGGCACCGGCGAAACCCCGCGCCAGTTCATCGCCGAAGTCACCGTGGGCCAGGGCGGCGGCGCATCCTACGCCACCCACGGCGCCGGTTCGCCGGTGGATTGGAACATCGGTGGCGACCTGAGCGAAGCCGGCGTCAGCAGCTTCGGTACCTGGGGCAACCAGCTGGTCAAGGCCGAGGACAAGGAAGACTGGGCGTCGCTGGACTTCAACCAGTACTTCAGCAACGGCGGTTCGCTGAACTCCATCGACTTCGGCCTGCGTTTCGCCGACCACGAACGTGAAGCGCTGTCGCCCGAAGGCGCCACCCCCGGCGACATCTGGTCGGCCCTGCAGGGCAGCGCCACCGGCCAGTACCCGGGCAATTTCGCCAGCGGCATTGGCGGCAACTTCCCGCGCAACATCTGGTACTACACCCCGGATTCGCTGAAGACCGCCATCATCAACAACTCCACCTGGCTGAGCGGCAATGACGGTCCCGATGGCCGCCACAACTATGGTGCCGAGTGGAAGGTGAAGGAAAAGAACTTCGCCGGCTACGTGCAGGCCAACTTCAGCGGCGACTGGTGGAGCGGCAACGTCGGCCTGCGCTACGTCAACATCAAGCAGGACATCGATACCTACCTGGCCGTCAGCGACCCGGCCCGCGCCGACGTGCGCAGCCTGTTCGGCATGTGGCAGCGCCAGGCCTTCGAGAACAAGCACGACCGCGTGCTGCCTAGCGCCAACATCAAGTTCGACCTGGACGACGATCTGGTGCTGCGTGTGGCCGCCTCGCAGACCCAGACCCTGCCGGACTACTCGGCACTGGGCGCGTCCTCGTGGGGCTCGGACCTGAACAAGACCGGCGGTGGCGGCAACCCTGACCTGAAGCCGACCCTGTCCAGCAACCTGGACGCCAACCTGGAGTGGTACTTCACGCCGCGCGGCCTGCTGTCGCTGGGTGCCTACCACATGCGCCTGAAGGACTACATCGCCTTCGACGTGGTGCAGCGCCAGCTCTTCAGCGAGCTGACCAACCAGCTGGAAACGTACGACATCTCCACCCCGATCAATGCCGACGGGCAGGTCACCGGCGTGGAAGTGGCCTACGAGCAGCCGATCGGCGACTACTTCGGCGTGAATGCCAATTACACCTACGCCAATGGCAAGACCAACCACACCTGGGCCGATGGCTCGAACAACCTGCTGGGCACCTCCAAGAACACCTACAACGTGGGTGCGTACTTCGAGAACGAACGCTTCGGCGCACGCGTCAGCTACACCCGCCGTTCGTCGTTCCTGATCAGCCTGTCCGGTGCCAACCCGTACTACCAGGATGATTTCGGCACGCTGTCGGCATCGTTGAGCTACAAGGCCACCGACTGGCTGAGCATCAGCCTGGATGGCCTGAACCTCAACAACCCGACCTACAAGTACTACCAGAGCTCGCTGATTCCGACCTCGTTCTACTCCAATGGTCGCCAGTACTATCTGAACTTCCGCTTCAAGTACTGATGTGGCATTGGTGTGCCGGCCAATGGCCGGCGCTACCCGTGGGCCGTACCGGCCCACTGAAAACGGGCCCGGAACCGGGCCCGTTTTCTTTTCACACCGCACCAAAGGAATGACCCGATGCACACCCGCACCCGTCGTACCTCGCTTTCGCTGCTGCCGTTGGCACTGGCGTTGTCGCTGGCCCCGCTGGCGCATGCCACCGACGCGCAGGCCCCCGATGGCCCGCGCGCCCTGCCCGGTTCGCTGCCGCTGATTCCCGCGCCCGCCCAGGTCGAACGCCTGGACGGTGCCGACTACACCGTAACCACCTCCACCGCGCTGCGCGCGCAGGGCGCGGCCGCGCAACGCGTGGCAGGGCAGTTCGCCACGCTGCTGCGCCAGAGCGGCGGCCCCACCCTGCAGCCGTCCAACGCGCGCGGCACCGATGGCATCCGCTTCGTGCTCGATGGCGCGCTCAAGACCGGCGCCGAGGGCTACCAGCTGCGCAGCGATGCGCACGGTGTGACCGTGCAGGCCGCCACCGAGGCCGGCCTGTTCTATGGCGCGGCCACCCTGTCGCAGCTGCTGACCGGTGGCAGCAATGGCGCAGTGCCCGCGCTGCGCATCGACGATGCACCGCGTTTCAGCTGGCGCGGCCTGATGCTCGATTCGGCCCGCCACTTCCAGAGCCTGGACGAGATCAAGCGCGTGCTCGACGCGATGGCCGAGCAGAAGCTCAACACCTTCCATTGGCACCTCACCGATGACCAGGGCTGGCGCATGGAGATCAAGCGCTACCCGAAGCTCACCGGCGTGGGCAGCTGCCGCATTCCGGCCGGCGATGGCGGGCTCGACCCGGCCACCGGCGCACCGCGCCCGTACTGCGGGTTCTACACCCAGGAACAGATCCGCGAGGTGATCGCCTATGCGGCCGCGCTGCACATCCAGGTCATTCCCGAGATCGACGTACCCGGCCACGCCACCGCGGCGATTGCCGCCTACCCCGAGCTGGGCACGATCGATACCCCGCTGCAGCCGCTGAGCGAATGGGGCGTGTTCCCCAACCTGTTCAACACCGAGGAAGGCACGTTCCAGTTCCTGGAAAACGTGCTGGAGGAAGTGATCGAGCTGTTCCCCGCCAGGTACGTGCATGTCGGCGGCGACGAAGCGGTCAAGGACCAGTGGGAAGCGTCGGCGCGGGTGCAGGCGCGCATGCGCGAGCTGGGCGCCAACGATGAGATGGCCATGCAGAGCCATATCATCAAGCGCCTGGAAACGTTCCTGGAAAAGCACGACCGGCGCCTGATCGGCTGGGATGAAATCCTCGAAGGCGGCCTGCCGCCAGAAGCCACGGTGATGTCCTGGCGCGGTACCGAAGGTGGCCTGAAGGCCGCCAGCGAAGGCCACGACGTGGTGATGTCGCCGGTCACCGACATGTACATGGATTACCTGCAGACCAACTCGCCCAATGAGCCGCCGGGCCGCCCGGCGACCATTCCACTGGCGCGCGTGTATGGCTTCGAGCCGGTGCCCGACGCGCTGGCCAGGGACAAGCAGCAGCACATCCTGGGCCTGCAGGCCAACATGTTCACCGAGCACACGCGCAGCTACGCACGCCTGCAGCACAACCTGTTCCCACGCCTGGCCGCGGTGGCCGAAACCGGCTGGTCGCCGCGCGGCCGCCGCGACTACGCCGACTTCCTGGCCCGGCTGCCGTCGCAGCTGCAACGCTGGCAGGCGATGGGCATCGATTACGCGCAGACCCCGTTCGAGGTGGAGCTGGACACGCGCGATGAGCGCAGGGCCGGCACCGCGACGCTGACGCTGCGCACTCCGCTGGGTTATCCGATCCATTACAGCGTGGACGGCACGGTCAGCGCGCAGTCGCCCGCCTTCGCCGCGCCGCTGCAGCAGAAGCTGCCGGTGGCGCTGCAGGCGGCCACGTTCTTCGACGGCCGGGCGCTGGCACGTGCGGCCAGTCGCTTCGAGGTGACTGCGGCATCCTTGCTGCGCCGTACCGACGAGCAGCTGGCGCTGTGCCCGGGCGAAGGCAAGCTGCTGCTGCGGCTGGAAGATGACGGCCCGGCGGTGGGTGAGCGCGCGATCTTCAACGTGAACATCTTCAACCCGTGCTGGCTGTGGGAAGGGGCGGACGTGGATGGCATCGCCAAGCTGCGGATCCGCGCGGGGCAGATTCCGTACTACTTCCAGCTGGCCCATGACGAGCCGCAACGACGCTTCGTGCCGGCACGCAGCGCGCACGGCGAGATGGACATCCTCAATGCGCAGTGCGACGGCAAGCCATTGGCCAGCGTGCCGCTGCCGGCGAAGCCGGGGGCCGATGGCTTCATCACCCTGGAGGCGGCGTTGCCGCGTTCGCTGAAGGGTCGCCAGGACCTGTGCGTGCGCTTCACCGGTGATACGCGGCCGACGATGTGGGTGCTGGATACGCTGGAACTGGTGCCGCGTTGAGCGAGGTTGCCGGCCAATGGCCGGCCCTCCGGGAGAAGCTGCAAAGCCCGTAGGCTTGGTTCCCAAACGACCGCCGTGAAACCATCAACGTCCGGTGGCGCATGACCCGCAACGGAGCAAACGCCGTTGCCGTTGATTGCAATGCGTTACCGGGGTCCCAGCCGGTATCGGCAGTCGTTCGGGAACCGACTCTACCGCCGTGGGCAATCCGTGGCCGATCACCCGCGCAGGCGCAGCAACAGATCGCGCAATGGCGTCAGCGCGATGGCCATGCCGGCCACTACGCCAATGCTGTTGGCCAGCGCATCCATCGGGTCGGCCATGCGCGTGGTGGTCAGCGCGCCCTGCAGGAACTCAATGCCCACGCCCAACGCTACCAACCCGGCACCGGCCCATAGCAGCGCAGCACGTGTGCGGTAGATCTGCACCGCCGCCGAGGCCAGCAGGAAATACGCCAGGAAATGCTCGACCTTGTCGCTGTTCTGCGGCAGCGCCAGCGGCGGCGGTGGCATCAGGCAGACCACGATCGTGGCGATGATCGCCAGCCACCACAGCCCCAGCCACACCCGCGGGAAGCGCAACGGCTTCAACATCCCTGCCGCCGTCATCTCAGAGCCGCCAGGTCAGGTCGCCGAGCAGGAACGCCGCGTCGAAATCCACCTCGCGCTGGAAGCCCATCACCTGGAAGCGTTCGCCCATTTCACTGGGAAGGGTGAGCTTCTTGACCTGGTCGCGCAGGCGCATCTTGCCGATCTCGTCGGCGCGCGCTTCGGCCAGCGCCAGCAACCCATCCAGGCCGTTGCCCAGCAGGAAACTGGACTGGGTGCAGTAGCCGGCCAGCTCGAACCCGGCATGCGTGCCGGCCTCGGCCAGCGCGGTGAAATCCACCGACGCGGTCAGGTCCTGCAGGCCCGGCCACAGGAATACGTCGTTGTGTACATGGTGGCGGTAGAACGCCCGCACGGTGCCATCGTCGCGGTCGTCGCGGTAGTACTCGTTGCGCGGGTAGCCGTAATCGACGAACAGCATCGCGCCGCGCTTCAGGCCCCCGGCCACCGCCTGGATCCAGTACGGCAGGTGTGGCAGCAGCTCGGAACGGTAACCATCGGCAAATGGCTTTTCACGGTAGCGTTCCAGGTGCCGCACCGCCGAGGTCAGCATGGCATCGGCCGGCTGCGCCCCGCGCATGAACCGCCCGTCGGCATCCAGCTCCACGGTTTCCTCGTAGATCATGCCGTCGCGCGCGAGGAAGCGCGGGGTCGGCAATGCGTCGATCACCTCGTTGGCAAACACCACGCCGTCCCAGTCGTCGTCGAACGGGCCGTCCAGCCATTCCACCAAAGCAAACAGCGGTGGAACCAGCGCCTTCTCCAGGCGCTCGCGCTGGCGCTCGCGCAGGTCCGCGCTGGGTTCCAGGATCGCGTAGCGCTCAGGCAGCGCATCCAGTTCCAGCATGCGCTTGAGCAGGATCTCGGCGAACGCGCCGCTGCCGCCGCCCAGCTCCAGGAACCGCGCCTGCGGGCCAAGCTGCTGCATTACCGGGGCGATGGCGTTGGCCAGTGTCGCAGTGAACAGCGGGCCCAGTTCCGGCGCGGTGGTGAAATCGCCGGCGGCACCGAACTTGCTGGCACCGGCACTGTAGTAGCCCCACCCCGGCGCATACAGGCTCAGCTCCATGAACCGGGCGAACGGCATGGCGCCGCCATTGGCGAGGATTTCCGCGCGCAGGGCGGCAGCCAGTTCGTCGCTGTGGGCCAGGGCGTCGGCATCGGGCGTGGGCAGGGAAGAATGCATGGTGCGGGCAATTGCGGTGACAATGCACAGCATAGCCGAGCAGGAAGGAGCCCCGATGACCGCCACCACACCCGTCGTGCTGATCACCGGCAGCGCGCGCCGGATCGGCGCGGCCATTGCCCGCCAGTTCCACGGGTGCGGCTGGTCGGTGGTGCTGCATGCGCACACCTCCACCGCCGAGCTGCAGCAGATGGCCTTCGACCTGGACATGCTGCGCCCCGGCAGCGTGCTGGCCCTGCAGGCCGACCTGCGCGATGCCGAGGCCCTGCCCGACCTGGTCGAACAGACCGTGGCCCAGTTCGGCCGGCTGGACGCGCTGGTCAACAACGCCTCCAACTTCTACCCCACCCTGCTCGGCCAGATCACCGCCGAACAGTGGGACGACCTGTTCGCGGTGAACGCCCGCGCCCCGCTGCTGCTGGCCCAGGCGGCAGCGCCGCAGCTGCGCCGGCACCAGGGCTGCATCGTCAACCTCACCGACCTGCACGGCACCCAGCCCATGCGCGACCACCCGGTCTACGCTGCGGCCAAGGCCGCGCTGGAAATGATCACCCGCTCGCTGGCGCTGGAACTGGCGCCCAAGGTGCGGGTCAATGCGGTGGCGCCCGGCGCGATCCTGTGGCCCGAACAGGGCAAGGACGACTATGCCCGGCAGGCGCTGCTGGCGCGCACCCCGCTGGGCCGCACCGGCACGGTGGAGGAGATCGCCGAGGCGGTGTACTGGCTGGTCAACGACGCCCCGTTCGTGACCGGGCACACCCTGCGGGTGGATGGCGGGCGGATGTTGACGTGATGCCAGGGCCGGCCAACGGCCGGCGCTACCGGGACCTCGCCGCCATGCATCCGAAGCCCCGGGTTGATTGATCCGGATCCCAATGGGCCCGTAACGGTTCGTAGCCCCGAAGAGAACGGCAGGAGCCGTTCTCAACATCGCACAGCGATGGCCCGAAGGGTGCCCGCCAGGACGGCGGGCATAACGTTGGCCGGACACCGCGCGCAGCGCGGCCCAAGCGTCCGGAGCCGGTCACTCGATGGTTGTGGCCAACACCCCGGCGTTTACACGTTCCGAAGCCGCGCGTCAGGCGTTCATGACCTCTGATATACGATTTCGTTCTGGTTGCACACCCGGGCGCACGGCCGCAACCGACCGTATACCAGTCTCCGGACACTTGGGCCGCGCTGCGCGCGGTGTCCGGCCAACGGCCGGGGCTACGAATTGTTACGTAACGTCCGGAGATCGGGATTAACCAACCATGGGCCCCACGGTTTACCCCAGTTCGACGACCTCGAATGCGTCGTCATGTTGCCGGTGCGCCCGCCACAACGTCGCCAGGTCCAACCCGCTGACCGGGTCGACGAACGCCGGCGCGATATCCGCCAACGGCTTCAGCACGAAGGCATGCTTCAGCTCAGGTCGGGGAATCCGCAGGTGCCCAGGCCCTTCCACGATCAGGTCGCCATAGAACACCACATCGATGTCCAGGGTGCGGTCGCTGAAGCGCGGCCCGCTGCGGTCGCGGCCATGGGCGTCTTCCAGGGCGTGCAGCCACTGGTCCAGCGCCTCCAGTGGCTCGTCGGTCTCGATCGCCACCGCGTTGTTGAGAAAGGCCGGGCCCTCGAAGCCAACGGCGGCGGTGCGGTACGCCGGGGACACCCGGATATCGCCGAAACGCCCGCGCAGCGCGGCCACCGCAGCGTGAAGATGCTGTTGCGGTTGCAGGTTGCTGCCCAGGCTCAGGAGCACAGTGGTCATGGTATTCAGCGTACTTGGGGCGAATCCACACGGGGCCAACAGGGCCACCGCATAGAATCGGGGTGCACATCATAGGACACCGACATGACCTATTGCGTCGGCATTGCGGTGGATGAAGGCCTGGTCTTCGCCGCCGATACCCGTACCAACGCGTCGCTGGACGACGTACGCGTGCACCGCAAGCTGCACGAGTTCGAGTTTCCGGGCCAGGCCGTCTTCGTGATCATGGCCGCCGGCAACCTGGCCACCACCCAGCTGCTGATCTCGCGGCTGCACCGCGACGTGGAGGAGCAGCGGCCGGAGAACCTGCGCGCCTATCGCCATCTCTTCGAGGTGGCCGAGTACGTAGGCCGGGTGCTGGTGGACAGCCAGGTCAAGTGCATCCACCCCGAGCACGGCCATGACGGGGTCAACACCCAGGCGACCCTGATCCTGGGCGGACAGGTCGGCGGCGAGCACCCGGGGCTGTACATGATCTACCCGCTGGGCAACGCCATTGCCGCTTCGCCGGAGACGCCGTTCCTGCAGATCGGCGAATCCAAGTACGGCAAGCCCATCCTGGACCGCATCATCCGCCCGCAGACCCGTCTGGACGATGCGGCGCGTACGGCGGTCGTGTCGCTGGATTCGACGATCCGCTCCAACCTCTCCGTCGGCCTGCCAGTGGACCTGGTGCTGCTGCGCAGCGGCGACCTGCGCATCAGCCACCGCATGCGCCTGGCCGGCGACAGCCCGCTCTACGCCGAAATCCACGGCAACTGGTCGCGGCGATTGGAGCAGGCGGTAGCGAGCCTACCCGGTTTCCCTTGGGAAACCGGGTAGGCTGGCCACCTCCCCCCCCGCCAACGCCTCGGCCACCGAGCGGAACACCTGCTGCATTTCCAGCGGCTTGCGCAGCACGTGCACCTCGACACCGTCGGGGAAGGTTTCCAGCGGCACCGCGACTTCTGCCTCTTCCAGTACCAGCGCCGGCCCGCGGTAGCCCAGCGCGGCCATCTCATCAAGCAGGTGGCTGGCCGAGAGCAGCTTGGCGCCGGCATCTGCGATCACCAGCGCCGGCATCGCTTCCTGCTGCATCCAGCGCAGCGCGGCGCCGCCATCGGAAGCCAGCTGCAGGTGGTAGCCCTGGCTGGACAGGGCGTTGCCCAGCAGCGACAAACGGGTTGCTTCGCCGTCGACCACGAGGATCGATTGACCGGTACCTGGCGCCACCGGCTGTTCCTGCGGCGCATCGTCGGTGGGCTCCTCGCGCATCGGCAGGCGCAGGTCGAAGCGGCTGCCCACGCCCGGCGTGCTGTCCACCTGGATGCTGCCACGCGCACCTTCGATGATGCGCTTGCACGACATCAGGCCCAGGCCGGTGCCGTTGGCCTTGGTGGTGAAGAAGGGATTGAACAGGTGCGCCAGCACCTCCGGGCTCATGCCCACGCCCTCGTCGGACACTGAGATGCGCAGCCAGTCCTGCCCGTGCGCATCGGCGTCGGCCACCGCACGCAGGGTCAGGCGGCCACCGTTGGGCATGGCCTGGATCGCATTGAGCGCCAGGTTCAACAGCACCTGCTGCAGCTCGGTGTAGTTGGCATCCACTGCCAGAGCGGGATCGTCCACGTCCAGGTGCAGGCTGACCTGGGATGGCAGGGTGCTGCGCAACAGCAGTTCCATCGCCTCGAACAGATGGGCGATCCGGATCCGTTCGCTCGGGCTGCGCGAGCCGCGCACGAACGACAGCATCGATTCGGCCATCTCGTGGCCGCGCCGGCCGCATTCGGCGATGACATCGGCCAGGTGGTGCAGCTGGGGGTCGTCGGTACGGGCCTTGAGCAGCTCCGGCATGATCAACAGCGGCTGCAGGATGTTGCGCAGATCGTGGCTGAGCCCAGCGGCCAGCAGCGACAGGCTTTCCAGTCGCTGCGCGCGCATGAGCTCGGCTTCCACCCGCTGGCGATCGATCGTGCCGCGCGCCTCGCGTACCGCCCGCTCCACCGCCGAGGGCAGCCGCGCCGGCTGGTGCTTGATGATGTAGTCGTTGGCACCCTGGTGCAGTGCGGCCACGGCGTTCTCTTCGCCGATCGTGCCCGACACGAAGATGAAGGGTACGTCCGGGTGCCAGCCGCGCACGATCTCCAGCGCCAGGTTGCCGGAAAACCCGGGCATGGCCAGGTCCGACAGCACGATGTCCGGTGCAAAGCGCAGCAGCGCATCGCGCAGTTCAGCGGCGGTTTCCACCCGTTCAAAGCTGGCCTCGAGCCCGGCGTCGAGCATCTGCCCGCACATCAGCTCGGCATCTTCGGACGAGTCCTCCACCAGCAGGATGCGCAGGTGTCCCAGCGAGGGGCCGGTGAGCGGCATGGGCTACTCGACCTCCGGGGCCTGGTTGATCACCGCCCAGAATCTGCCGAGGGTCTGCACGGCACCGAAGAACTGGTCCACATCCACCGGCTTGACCACATACGCATTCACCCCCAGGTCCCAACTGCGGGCCAGGTCGCTTTCTTCGCGCGAGGACGACAGGATCACCACCGGCAAGCGCTTGAGTTCCTCGGTTTCGCGAATGGACCGCAGCACTTCAAGCCCGTCCATGCGCGGCATCTTGATGTCCAGCAGCAGCACCGCCGGCAGGCCCTCCTCGCGGTTGGCGAAGGCACCGCGGCGCAACAGATAGTCCATCGCCTCCACGCCATCTTCGACATGCACGATGGGGTTGGCCAGGCGCGCTTCCTTCAGGGCGTCGACCGCCATCTCGGCATCGGCGGGGCTGTCCTCGGCAAGCAGGATGGTACGGAGAGCGGTCATGCGACAGGTCCTTTGCTGAGTGCGTCGAGGGAGGAAGGAAGCAGGATGTGGAAGGTGGCGCCCTGGTCCACCGCCGATTCGGCCCAGATACGGCCGCCGTGGCGGGTGAGCACCCGACGCACGCTGGCCAGGCCGATACCGGTACCGGGGTAATCGCTGGCTTTGTGCAGCCGCTGGAACACGCCGAACAGTTTGTCGGCGTACGCCATGTCGAAACCGGCGCCGTTGTCGCGCACGCTGAACAGGTGGCTGCCATCGGGCTGCCGCTCGTACTCCACCTCGATACGGGCCGGATCGACCTTGGCCGAGTACTTCACCGCGTTGCCGAGCAGGTTCAACCACAGCTGCCGCATCATGTTGGCGTCCGACACGAGGATCGGCAGCGCGGCGATCTTCCATTCGATGCGCCGCGACACCCCGGTATGTTCGACATCGCTCCGTACGTTGGCATCCAGCAGTGCGCGGGTGTCGGCCACCACCGATTGCATGTCCACCGCCTGCAGGCGCATCGCGGCGCGACCGAGCCGCGAGTACACCAGCAGGTCATCGATCAACGCGGCCATGCGCCGGGCCGAGTCGGCGATCACGTCCAGGTAGTGCTGCGACTTCTCGTCCGCGCCATCGCCCAGGTGCCGCGCCAGCTTGTCCGAGAAACCGGCCACGTGGCGCAGCGGCGCGCGCAGGTCATGCGACACCGAATAGCTGAAGGCTTCCAGCTCACGGTTGACTTCCGACACCTGCTCCACCTTGCCTTCCAGCTGGCGGTTCAGTTCTTCCACGCGCTGCTGCACGGCGCGCTGCACGGTGACATCGCTGACCGTCATCAGCACCACTTCGTCATCGCGGTCCGGCAGCGGCATGCGTCGGGCATTGATCAGCATGGTACGCACCTGGTCGTCGTCGGTGCGCTGTTCGTGTTCGAAGTCCCACAGTTCGCGGCCACGCAGCAGCACGTCCATCAGCCGCTGGCGCACCGCCGGATCGCTCCAGGCGCCATCGCCCAGCGTTTCCAGGGCACGGCCGTCGGTGGACGCGTCATCGTGCAGTCCATACAACTCCGAGAACGCCGGGTTGTGCAGCTGCACCTTCAGTTCGCGGTCAAGCAGCACGATCGGCTCCCGCACGGTATGCAGCACCGATGCCGCACGTGCCGAGGCACGCCGCGTGGCACGTTCGGCGGTGGCGCGGTGCAGTATCTGCCGATGCAACAGCCACAGCACCAGGCCAAGCAGCAGCAGCTGGACGACCAGCGCGGTCCACGAGACCAGCTCGCTCTGGCGCTGCTGCTGGGCGAACACCGCCGAACGCTGGGCCAGCAGCGCTTCCTCGCGGCCCTGCAGTTCCTCGATCAGGCCGCGGATCGGATAGCGGGTGGTCAGGTCCTGCACCAGTTGGCGCTGGTCGTCGTCGGGCCTGGAGCGTGCCAGCTCGCGGGCCAGCTCCATGCGCCGGTCCAGCAGGGACTGGATGCGGCCGATGCGAACCAGCTGTTCGGGGCTGTCGCGGGTCAGCTCGGTGAGCCGGGCCAGCCGCTGCGGAATGTAGCTGGCCTGGTCAAGCCGCTCGCGCAGGCCCGGGGCATCAATGCCCTTGGACAGGGTCAGCGCCGCCGATTCGACGTCACGCACATCGGCCTGCAGCTGGTACACGGCCACGCCGACGTCCTGGGTGTGGGTGACCCAGCGCATCGCGTCGAGATTCTCCTCGGAGAGTTTGCGCAGCGTCAGCCATGGCACCACGATGATGGCGACAGCCGCCAGCCCGAGGGCCGGCAACCGCCAGCGGTCCCAGAGTTCATCACTGAAAACCAGCGCCATAGACCCTCGTCAGCTCGCATGTTCCCCCTCCCCGCCGGCCCTACCCCCGATCCGGGAGCGACGCCTTGCGGGGGCGAAGTCCTGAATATACTCCACACCAACGTGAATGCGGGATACGAGCGGACACGGATCGCACGGGATGAAAAAGGGCGCGCCTGACGGCGCACCCCGGGTGTCTGTCGCGACGTCGCCGATCAGCGCTTGGCAGCGGCCGTGGAGACCGTCAAGGCACCGGCATCGACGCTCTTGACGCCCTTGATGGCCTTGGCCTTCTTGATAGCATTGTCGTGCTCGGCCTGGGTGGCCACGGTGCCGGACAGCGATACAACGCCATTGACCGTTTCCACCTTCACGTCGGTGCCGGAAACGGCCTTGCTGGTAACCAGATCACCCTTCACCTTGGCGGTGATCCAGGTGTCGGATACCGGCTCGGTCGATTCATGCTTGTCGGCATGGGTCATGGGATGGTCGGTGGTCTTCGGCGGATCCTGGGCCATCGCCGCCGAGGTACCAAGCAGCATGCCGACAGCGAGCGAAGCAGCAAGCAGATTACGGGTAGTGTTGGTCATGTGCGGTATCTCCTGGTGTGTGCAGCCAGTGTCGATGCCGGCACGTACACAGCACGTCGCTGCCAGATCACGTCACCGTGAACCGCTCAGGTTCAGCCATAACGATTCAGGTTTCCGCAGTGCATCATCTGCAATTATTCCTGGACGCGACAACGCAGCAGGTGGAACGCATGACGACGATCACGCAGGTGGGTTTGATCGGATACGGGTTGGCCGGCAGCGTGTTCCATGCGCCGTTGATCCAGCACACGCCCGGGTTGAAATTGCACGGCATCGTGAGTTCGCAGCGCGACCGGCTGCTGCGCAGCTTCACCGATGTGCATATCCATGACGAGGTGGAGTCCTTGTTGGCCGATCCTGCAGTGGATGCGGTGGTGATCGCCACGCCCAACGAGCAGCATGCACCGTTGGCGCTGGCCGCGCTGCGCGCGGGCAAGCATGTTCTGGTCGATAAACCATTTGCGTTGAGCAGCGCCGAAGCGGTGGCTGTGGTCGATGCCGCGCGCGAGGCCGAACGCGTGGTGAGCGTGTTCCACAACCGGCGTTACGATGCCGACTTTCTCAGCCTGTGTGGCCTGCTGGAAGCGGGCACGCTCGGACGCATTGCGGAAATACACTCGCATTTCGACCGGTTCCGCCCCCAGGTACGCGACCGCTGGCGTGAGAGCGATGCGCCGGGCAGCGGGCTGTGGATGGACCTGGGCCCCCACCTGCTGGACCAGATGCTGCAGCTGTTCGGCTGGCCCGAGGCGATCAGCGCCGACATTGCCGCGCAACGCGAGGGCGCGCGCAGCGACGACTACTTCCATGCGGTACTGCATTATCCCGGGCTGCGCGCGATCGTGCATGCCGGTTCGCTGGTGGCGGCGCCGGCGCCGCGGTTTGCGGTGCACGGCAGCCAGGGCAGTTATCTGAAAGAAGGCCTGGATGTGCAGGAAGACCAGTTGCGCCAGGGCATCGCGCCGGGCGCACCGGGCTGGGGCCTGGATCCGCAACATGGGCAACTCGTGCAGGTCGATGCCGATGGCCAGGTGCATCGCCACAGCGTGGACAACGCCGTAGGCGATTACCGCCGCTTCTACGCCGCGTTCCGCGATGCGATGCGGGGCGAAGGCGAAGCGCCGGTCAGCACCGGGCAGGCGCTGCAGGTGATGCATCTGCTGGAAGCGGGGCACAAAAGCGCCGACAGCGGCCGGCGCGTGGACCTGCGGTAGCCAGCAGCGGTGGCCCTTTACTCCTTCACCATCGCGTGCCCGCCGAACTGGTTGCGCAGCGCCGACAGCATGCGGTCGCTGAAGGAATTCTTCTCGCGTGAGCGCAGCCGCTCCAGCAGCGACAAGGTGATCACCGGCGCGGACACGTCCAGGTCGATGGCCTCTGCCACGGTCCAGCGTCCTTCGCCGGAGTCGGGTACGAACGGCGCGATACCGTCCAGCTGCGGGTTGCGGTTCAACGCGTCGGCGCTCAGGTCCAGCAGCCACGAACGCACCACGCTGCCGTGTTGCCAGGCAGCCGCCACCTGGCCGAGGTCAAGCTCGAACTCGGTCTTGCGCTGCATCAACGCGAATCCTTCGGCGTAGGCCTGCATCATTCCGTACTCGATGCCGTTGTGGACCATCTTGCAGAAGTGCCCTGCACCGCTGGGCCCCACGTGCGCCCAGCCACGGTCCTCGGCCGGTGCCAGGGCGCGGAAGATTGCGCCGACGCGTTCGGACGCCGCGGCATCGCCACCAATCATCAGGCTGTAGCCTTCCTGCAGGCCCCACACGCCACCGCTGGTGCCGCAGTCGAGGTAGGTCACGCCTTCTTCGAGCAGTTGCGCGGCGCGGCGCATCGAATCCTTGTAGTACGAGTTGCCGCCGTCGATCACCACGTCGCCCTCGGACAGGTGCGGCGACAACGAAGCCAGGGTCTGGTCGACCACCTCACCGGCCGGAACCATCAGCCACACCACGCGCGGCACCGACAGCTTCGCCAGCGCCTCGGCCACCGATGCGCTCACCTCGAAGCCGCGCTCGGCAGCGCTGGCGCGGGCCGCGTCACCGGGGTCCACGCCGATCACGCGGTGGCCGCCGCGGTGCAGCCGTTCGGCCATGTTGGCGCCCATGCGCCCCAGTCCAATCATTGCGATGTCCATGACTCACCTTTGCTCGGGTTGCGAATATGTCGACGCTGCCGTGCACTGCTGGAGTTGCGACTGGATCCAGCGGTGGTACAGCGTGGTATGCAGGTTGTGCAGGCCCAGCTCGAACGCGAACGGCGTGCGCGGATTGCGGTCGAGCAGGCGTGCGATGTGATAGCCCACCGGACGTATACCGCGTGGGTGCACATAAATCACGAACTCCCGGTAGAACGGATCGTCCAACAGCGCGTCCAGTTCAGCCAGCAGCGGCTGCTGGTCGGCCGGCAACCCGGCGCGCAGCACCGGGTCGCGCTCGGCCAGCAGCCGCTCGAAGCGACGTAGCCCGGGCCCCGGCATGCGCCCAGCCACTTCCCAGATGCGACGGTTGATGCGGTCGTAATAAGCAAAGCCCTCGTGCGCGCGCAGCGCGTCGGCCGCCGCCGCACTCACATCGACGATGACGAAGTTTTCGGCCTGGTTGTTGCTGTCGTCCAGGTATACCGGATCGAAAACGTGTTCGATGAAACCCGGCGCGCCGACGAAGGCCTGGCGCCCGCGCTGCGAGGTCCGCACGGCCTTGCCGTCGGCAAGGAATTCGCCCGCGCGATGCCCCAGCAGGATGCTGTCGGTGTCGTGCAGGGTCAGGAAGGTACCGATCGACAGTTCGCCCGGGGTGAACGCCGTATCGAACGCCGCATCGCCGTACAGCTCGCGCTGGGTGGCCAGCTGCGCTACCTGCCTGCCGACACCGCACTCGCTGCGCACCCGGCCGTCATAGAACGCCTGCAGGGCCACGCTGTTGGGTCCGTGCGGCTGGTAGCCGCGGCCAAAGCTGCGGAAGCTCTCCCAACCCTGCGCACGCGCACCCCCGGGACCGAAGCTGATCCAGCCCAGCTGCAGCGCCGAGAAACGGTAACCGGGGTTGTCCTGCAGGCGCGTGGTGGCGCGACGGGTGGCCTTGCCCAGTTCAAAGGCGTAGGCGCACACGGTCGCCGGATCGTCCAACAGTGTGTGCAGGAAGCGCTCGCGCTGCGCGGCGGGCCACGTGCGTGGCAGCTGCACGCGCAGATCGCCGGCGGCCTGCGCCTGGCGCAGGTCGGCACGTTCGCAGACGGGACCACCGTGCACGCGCGGCACGGCGATGTCGGCGTCCAGCTGCCGCCAGCCGAGGCGCTCAAGCAGCGATTGCACGCAGCCGCCTGCGTCGGCCCGGCCCTCGGCCGCCGGAAGCAGTCCCAGCATCAGGGCCAGCAGCAGGCCCGCAGCGCGCGGGCTGGGCGTTGGATGGCGGCCCCTGCGCGGCATGCTGCGCGTCCGCTCAGTGCGTGGCGCTTGGTGTATCGGCAGCCGGAATCGGAGGTGGCGGCGGTGTGGCGGACGGTGCTGGAGCTGGCGCCTGCGCAGGCTCGGGAACAGGCGTGGCCGGCGGCGCCGGGGCCGGCGGAACCGGCTCGGGCGCCGGCACGGGCGTGCTGGCTTTCGCCGCTGGCAGGTACTGCTGCAGGCGAGTGAAGAAGCGGCGGTAGAAGTCGCCATCCTGCACGGTGCTGCTGGCCACCTTCACCAGCGAATCGTCGTTGCTGCCGAACGGCAGCGACACCGAACCCAGCGCACCCACGCCGACGCTGGCCGAGGTAGGACTCTTCTTCAACGCATAGCGGTCCTGCACCGCACTGATGAACACCAAGGCCTCGTCGCCGCGCGACGCACAGGAGATGCGCAGCACCAACTGCTCATGCGCGTCCTCGCGCGGCTGGAAGTTCTTGTTTCCCTCCACCGCATCCGGATCGGCACGGATGATCGCGTAGCCCTGGCTGAGCAACGTGCGCCGCGCCGCCTCGCAGGCCTGGGCCGGGGTGCCCGGGACGGTGCGCGAGTACATGTCGCCCGAATCGAAGGATTCGCGCAGCAGCGTACTGTTGGCCGCGTGGCCGCCACAGGCGCTCAGGGTTACGGCCAGCACGCTGGCTGCCAATGCATGGGAAGACCGCATGGGCGCTCCTGCAGGATGGGATCACCCCAGCATAAGCCGAGCGGCGTATGCGTAGGGTCTAAATAGGAAAGGGCCAGCGTTTCCGCCGGCCCTTCGTTTTCGCCTGGTTCACGCGGTCACGACCCGATCAATCGGCCCAGCGGCCTGCCGCGGTCGACTGCGGCAGCACCTGTGCCGACAGCGGGCGGTCTTCGGCCAGCAGGTTCACCGCATCGGCCAGGATCGCGGCCGATTCGCGCAGCAGCGGGTCCGGGCGCTTCTCGGCGGCCTTCTCGCGGGCGGCGTCCTTGACGATGTCGCGCTCGTTGCCGGTCAGGCCATCGTCGTTGCTGTCATCGGCCAGCGGGTCCAGGTCCAGGCCCAGTTCCTTGCGGATGGCCTGGCGCTGCTTGCGCTGGGTTTCCTGGCGCTCGCGTTCGGCACGGCGTTCGCCCTCGTTGAGCGAGATGTACTTCTTGGCCGCTTCGGTGCGGAACTGCTCCACATCCTCATTCCACCACTGGAACTCCTTGTCCGAGGCGATGCGCGAGGCATGCAGGGTTTCCAGCTTGGGCAGCAGCGGGCCGAAGTTGCCGTACTGGGTGTGCGGCACGGCGGCGATGCGGGTCCACGGCAGGGCATTGTCGTAGGTGCTTTCACCGTACTCGGTGGCATCCACGCTGGCCGGGAAGGCCAGGTCGGGCACCACGCCTTTGTGCTGGGTGCTGCTGCCGCTGACGCGGAAGAACTGCGCGATGGTCAGCTTGACCTGGCCGAAGCGCTGCGCTTCGCCGCTCGGCCAACGGTCCAGGTCCACGATGTTCTGCACCGTGCCCTTGCCGAAGGTGGTTTCACCGATCACCAGCCCGCGACCGTAATCCTGGATGGCACCGGCGAAGATCTCCGAGGCCGACGCCGAACCGCGGTTGATCAGCACGGCCAGCGGGCCGTCCCATGCCACTGCTTCGCTGCGGTCGTTGTTGACCGTGACCCGGCCACCGGATTCGCGCACCTGGACCACCGGGCCCTGTTCGATGAACAGACCGGTGAGCTCGATCGCCTCATCCAGCGAACCGCCGCCGTTGTTGCGCAGGTCCAGCACCACGCCATCGAGCTTGTCGGTCTTGAAGCCGGCCAGCAGCTTGGCCACATCGCGCGTGGCCGAGGCGTAATCGGTTGCGTTGCGGCGACGGCCTTCGAAGTCCTGGTAGAACGTGGGCAGCTTGATCACGCCGACCCTGCGCTCCGGCGCCCCATCCCTGGCCGGGATGGTGAGCGTTTCGCCCTTGGCGGCCTGTTCGGCCAGGCGCACCTTCTGCCGGGTCAGCACCAGCATGTGCGGCTTGCCATCCACGCCTTCCTCTGCCGGAATGAACTCCAGCCGCACCTGCGTATCTTTCTTGCCACGGATCTTGGCGACCACGTCATCGATACGCCAGCCGATGACATCTTCAACCGGGCCCGACTTGCCCTGGCCGACGCCCACGATGCGGTCGCCCGGCTTGAGCGTGCCGTTGACCGCCGCCGGACCACCGGCGATGACCTCACGGATCACCACCATGTCGTCCTGGCGCTGCAGCTGTGCGCCGATACCTTCCAGCGACAGCGACATGGCCTGGTTGAAATTCTCGGCCGTGCGCGGGGTGAAGTAATCGGTGTGCGGATCCACCGCACTGGTGTAGGAATTGAGGAAGAACTGGAACACGTCCTCACCCTTCAATTCGTTGACCGACTTCTCCAGCTGCGCGTAACGCTTGTCCAGCGTCTTGCGGATGTCCGCCGGCTGCTTGCCGGCCAGCTTCAGGCGCAGCCAATCGTTCTTGACCGACTTGCGCCACAGGTCATCGAGCTCGGCGCTGCTGGCCGCCCACGGCACGTCCTTGCGGTCGTACTCGAAGCGCTCATCGCTGCTGAAATCGAAATCCTGCTTGAGCAGCTTGCGCGCGTAACCCACCCGCTCGCCCACGCGCTGCTTGTATACGGCAAACACCTGGAACGCCGGCTCCAGCTCGCCACCGCGGATCGCGGAGGAGATGTTGGCCTCGAACGGCGCGAACTTCGTGATGTCCGCCTGGGTGAAGAACTGCTTGCTGCCGTCCAGCGATTCCAGGTACCGCTTGAACACGTCCTTGGAAGTGGCCGCATCCAGCGCGCGCGGGCGATACGCATAGCGGCTGTCCGACAGCAGCCCGTACACCAGCTTGGAGGTGGTCACCTGGTCGGCCGTGGCCGCCGACGGCAGGGCCGGCGAATCGGCGTAGGCAGCCAGTGCCAGCGGCGCGGTCAGCGCCAGGGCCATCAGGAATGCGGGGGCTTTGAATTTCATCGACTTGCTCATGGCACCTTGCCAACGGGGAGACTGCGTGCGGATCTGACCACACGACAGTGCCGAAAGTTGCGGGGTTTGTCATCCGCCGCGACAGAACGCGGATTTCCAGCCTAAACGCGGGGCTGTATCAAATTGTGAATGACGCGGAATTGCCGCGGGAAATGGGGTTTACGGGCTGAACCGCGCGGCGGCCTGGACCATTTGGCGGTCGGCAGGCATTCAGGCCGGAGCAGCTTGATGATCTTCGATCAGGTCCATCGCGAGCGTTGAGGGCCCCGCCGCGGCCGGCAGGCCCCTGTGCAAATGTCCCCCGGCGGTCGCCCTGCGGCGACGGCCTCCTCCTTTACTTTGCCAGGAGCCTGCCGGCCGCGACGGGGCTCGGCTTGCGGTTCGCACTGGAAGAGCAAGAGCCAGGGGGCCAACGCCGGTGGGTCGAGTGCCGGGTCGCCATACCCTTGGAGGCGAATTAAAGGAGGAGGTGTCGGCCGCAGGCCGACGCCGGGGGACATTCGCCGGAAAGGGTATGGCGACCCGGCGCTCGATTCACCGGCAGCCGCGTCTGACCGGAGCGCGCGCTCCAATCAGACCGGAGAAGAACCAGGGCTCAGGCGACGCCAGCGCCCTTTGCCTGGACGTCGGCGTGGTACGAAGAACGCACCATGGGGCCGGAGGCCACGTGGCTGAAGCCCAGCTCGTAACCGTAGACCTCCAGTTCCTTGTATTCCTCGGGCGTCCAGTAGCGCAGCACCGGGTGGTGGTGTGCGGTCGGCTGCAGGTACTGGCCGATGGTGATCATGTCCACGTCGTGCGCGCGCAGGTCGCGCATGGTCGCGCGCACCTGGTCCATGTCCTCGCCCAGGCCCAGCATGATGCCCGACTTGGTGGCGATCGACGGGTGCTGGGCCTTGAAGTTCTTCAGCAGCGTCAACGACCACTGGTAATCCGCACCCGGCCGCACGTTGCGGTACAGGTCCGGCACCGTCTCGATGTTGTGGTTGAACACATCCGGCGGGTTGGTGGCCAGGATGTCCAGCGCCCGCTCCATGCGGCCCTTGCCGCGGAAGTCCGGGGTGAGCACCTCGATGCGCGTGTTCGGCGATTTGGCCCGGATCGCGCCGATGCAGTCGGCAAAGTGCTGGGCACCGCCGTCGCGCAGGTCATCGCGGTCCACGCTGGTCACCACCACGTACTTCAGGCCCATGTCCGCCACGGTCTGCGCCAGGCTGGCCGGCTCACCCGCGTCCGGCGGCTTCGGTCGCCCGTGGGCCACATCGCAGAACGAGCAGCGCCGGGTGCAGACCTCGCCCAGAATCATGAAGGTGGCGGTGCCGTGGCTGAAGCACTCATGGATGTTGGGGCAGCTGGCTTCCTCGCAGACCGTCACCAGGCGGTTTTCGCGCAGCTTGGCCTTCAGCGTCTGCACCGCGTTGCCCGACGGAATCCGGACCCGGATCCACGACGGCTTGCGCAGTACCGGCGCATCGGCGAACTGCACCGGCGAGCGGCCGATCTTGTCACCGCCCAGCTGTTTGACCCCGGCCTGCAACGGCGCGGCGGACGGCGTGTCGCCCTGCACGATCTGCAGGGGAATGATGCGAGCGGTGGTTTCAGTCATGGCCTTGGTCGGCGGCACTCAGGCCGCGTCAGTAAGATCGGGCAGGTCCGTGGCAGGCTGGAGGTCCAGGCCGAACTGGCGGGCCAGATGGCCCAGCAGTACCGGCTTGACGGCCGCCATGCCGGACGGTCCCCCCAAGTCTACCACCGAGGTTACCTGCAGCCCTTGGTAGCCACAGGGATTGATGCGGTGGAACGGCTCCAGATCCATCGCCACATTGAAGGCCAGACCATGGAAAGTGCAGCCGCGGCGGACCCGGATGCCCAGCGCGGCCACCTTGGCCCCGCCCACGTACACCCCCGGCGCGCCGTCCAGCCGTTCAGCGCCGATATTCCATTCGTCCAGCGTGTCGATGATCGCCTGTTCGATCCGGCACACGTAATCGCGCACCCCGATCCCCAGCCGCCGCAGCTGCAGCAGCGGGTAGACCACGATCTGGCCCGGCCCGTGGTAGGTCACCTGGCCGCCGCGATCCACATGCAGCACGGGAATGTCGCCCGGCGCCAACACGTGCTCGTCCTTGCCGGCCTGGCCCAGGGTGAACACCGGATCGTGCTCGACCACCCACAGCTCGTCGGGGGTGGTGTCGGTACGCGCGTCAGTGAAACGCTGCATTGCATGCCAGACCGGCGCGTAGGGCTGGCGGCCCAGGTCGCGCACGATGGCCGGCTGCGCCGGGCGCTGGCCCGGGGCGGCGGTCGAATCGCCGCGGGTTACAGCGTCCACTTTACTTCCGGGTGGCCGCGCAGCGCCTCGTGGGCGAGGTCCAGCTGCTCACGGCTCTCGGCCCTTAAGACCAGCTTCACGGACACGTACCTGTTGTTGGATGAGGTCCGCCAGGTGATGCGCTCGGTGAGCACCTGGATGCCGGCAGCCTGCAGAAGTTGCGGAAGTTGATGCTCCAGGCCGATGTTCGCCGCGCCCATGGCGCTGAGCTCGAACTCACCGGGGAACTGGAAGCCGTGTTCGGGATTGTCAGACTTGATTTCCATGTCCGCGATTATGGGGACGGATGCGCCTGAACCCAAGCGGGGCATGATCGTGCCCACAGCTGCGCCGAACAGTACGTGAAGATCGGCCTTCACGAACAAGACGCACCAGTGCGCGCGCGGTGCTGGTCATGGCACCACGCCCTGACTACCCTGCTGCTGCCTGAAAATGATCAAGACCATCAGCGGGAACCCCATGTTTTTGAAGCGATACGCGTTGCCGGCCGCACTTGCCGGCGCCCTTGCAGCCGCCGCGCCTGCGGTACAGGCAGCCGAACAATGCGGGCCCGACGCCATGCGCGAGCACCCGCCGCAGATCAATTTCCGCGTCGACAACGATCTTTTCGGCGGCGCCGACCAGGACCAGGGCTACACCAACGGGGCACAGATCACGTTCGTCTCCCCCAACCTGGTCGACTACACCGACGATCCCTGCCTGCCGCGCCTGGCGCGCTGGGTCAACCGTCACCTCGAACGCCTGGCCCCCGGCGAGTTCGAGCAGCAGAACATGATCTTCAGCCTGGCCCAGGGCATCTTCACCCCCACCGACTTCACCCGCAAAGACCTGATCGAGGATGATCGGCCGTATGCCGGCGTGTTGATCGGCAGCTTCGGCTACAACGCCCGCCGCGGCGACCGGCTGCAGACCACCCAGCTGGCGCTGGGCGTGGTCGGGCCGTGGGCATTGGGCAAGGAAGTGCAGGACGCCGTGCATGACGCGCTGGGCGACGAGAAATTCCAGGGTTGGGACAACCAGCTGCGCAACGAGCCGGTCTTCATGCTGACCCATGAGCGCATGCACCGGTGGGGCGACGCCGAGGACAACCTGGCCGGCTGGGGGTGGGATGCGATCAGCCACTACGGTGGCGCGGTCGGCAACCTCGCCACCCACTTCAATGCCGGTGGCGAAGTCCGCTTTGGCTGGAAGCTGCCCGACGATTTCGGCAGCACGCCGCTGCGCCCGGCCGGCGAAAACACCGCGCCTACCCGCGGCGGCAAGCCCACCGGGTGGTCGTTCCACCTGTTCGCGACCACCGATGCTGCCTGGGTGATCCGGGACATCACCCTGGACGGCAACACCTTCCGCAACAGCCACAGCGTGGACAAGCGCAACTGGGTCGCCCAAGGCGGTTACGGCCTGGCGGTGATGTACAACCGCTGGAAGTTCGCCCTCGCCCGCTACCACAGCACCCGCGAGTTCGACCTGCAGGACCAGTCGCCGATCTATGGGTCCTTCACGATCAGCCGGTCGTTGTAAACCACCAGAATCCCCACGGGCCCGTAACGGTTACGGGCTCATGGTTGATTGATCCTGATCCCAATGGGCACGCATGAATTCGTAGCCCCGGCCGTTGGCCGGACACCGCGCGCAGCGCGGCCCAAGTGTCCGAAGCCGGTCACTCGATGGTCGTGGCCACCACCCCGGCGTTTACACGTTCCGAAGCCGCGCGTCCGGCCTTCATGACGCCGGATCGAAAAGCAGCCGGCCAACGGCCGGCGCTACCGCCGGCTTCGGATCGTCTAAACGTCGGACGGAGTATCGGAGCCGCGGTTCGCCGGCTCCGGACGCTTGGGCCGCGCTGCGCGCGGTGTCCGGCCAACGGCCGGGGCTACGAATTGTTACGTAACGTCCCCGGATCGGGATCAATCAACCAAGAGCAAGGAACCGTTACGGACCCATTGCGCGACAAAAAAAAAGACCGGCGCGAGCCGGTCTTTTTTTCATTGAATACGGAAGGAACCGTTATTCCGATTCCCACCACATCCAGAAGCTGTCCCACAGGCGCTTGAAGAAGCCGGCTTCTTCCACTGCAGCCACCGCCACCAGCGGGGCCTGCGCCACCACCTTGCCATCCAGCGTGACCTTCAGCGTGCCGACCTGCTGGCCCGCAGTGAACGGCGCTTCCAGGGTCTTGGGCACATCGATGCTCGGCTTGAGGTCGTTGTAGCGGCCGCGCGGCACGCTCACCAGCAGCGGCTGGGCCACGCCCAGCTGCAGCGTATCGGCCTTGCCCTTCCACACCTTGTGTTCGGCCACGGCCTTGCCCGGCTCGTACATGCGGTGGGTTTCGAAGAAGCGGAAGCCCCAGTTGAGCAGCGCCAGGCTGTCATCGGCACGCTGCTTTTCAGAAGCACCGCCCAGCACCACGGCGATCAGGCGCTGGTCGCCGCGCTGGGCCGAGCTCATCAGGCAGTAGCCCGCTTCGGAGGTGTGGCCGGTCTTGATGCCGTCCACGCTCTGGTCGCGCCACAGCAGCAGGTTGCGGTTGGGCTGGGTGATGTTGCCCACGGTGAATTCCTTCACCTTGTTGTAGGCGTAGGTTTCCGGGTAGTCCCGCACGAACGCACGACCCAGCAGCGCCAGGTCGTAGGCGGTGGTGCGGTGGCCTTCGGCGCTCAGGCCGTGGGCGTTGACGAAGTGCGAGTCCTTCATGCCGATCCTGGCGGCGTAGCTGTTCATCAGCGAGGCGAACGCTTCTTCGCTGCCGGCCACGTGTTCGGCCAGTGCGATGGCGGCGTCGTTGCCCGACTGGATCGCCATGCCCTTTTCCATGTCTTCCAGACGCGCGGTCTGGTTGACCGGGAAGCCGCTGTAGCTGCCGTCGGTGCCGGCGCCACCTTCGCGCCAGGCGCGCTCGCTCATCATCACCTGGTCGTCGGTACGGACCTTGCCGTTCTTCACTTCGGCGGCAACCACATACGAGGTCATCACCTTGGTGATGCTGGCCGGGGCCAGCGGTTCATGGATGTTCTCGCCGGCCAGCACCTGGCCGGTGGCGTAATCCATCAGCACCCAGGCCTTGGACACGCTGGGCTTGGGCGCCGGCGGCGTGGCGACGGCGGTCGGCGCGGCGGCGGCAGGAGCGGGTGCCGGGGCCGGGGTCGGCAGGGGGGTCTGGGCGGAGACCATGCCCACGAACAGGGTCGTGGCCATGGCAGCAGCGGCAAAGCGGAATTTCATCGGACAGCAAGCTCCAGGAGGGCGCCAAGGGGGATTACAGGGGACGGCCATTGTAGGCCCATGGGGTGGCCGGACGCAGAAGCGCCCGGCGGGACGCATTCACTCTTTCACGATCTGCGGCGACCCGAATCCCAGACCGGCAATGCGGCCGGCAAGTTCCGAGGCACTGGCATGGTCGGCTGCCGGCACGCGCAGGCGCCACAGGGTACGGCCACCGCTGACGATGTCGCTGATGCTGGCGCCGACGATGCCCGCCGAGGACAGCTGGCCCAGCGCCTTGGTCGCGTTTTCGCGGCTGGCGAAGCTGGCCACCTGCAGCAGCACGTTGCCGACCTGCTGCTGGAGCGAGGGGCTGGGTGCCGCAGCGGCTGCGGGTGCAGGCAGGGGACGTGCCACGGCAACGGCCGGCGCGGCGGCAGGCAGCGAGCTCACCGTGACCGGGCCGGCATCCAGCGTGGCGGCCTGGGTGGCGGCCGGCTGGCCACTGCCCACGGGACGCGCAGCCGGGGCCGGCAACGCGCCGACCAGTTTGTCCATGTCGCTGGCGCGGCGGACCGTAGCCGCCGCAGCCGCGCGGCGTTCGCGGCGCGACGGCTTGTCGGCCAGCGGCTTGTCTTCACCCGGCGTCAGCGCGCGCACTTCGACGTTGCCAGTGCCGCGCTGGGTGATGCCCAGGCGCACGGCGGCGGCGTAGCTGAGGTCGATCACCCGGCCGTCGTGGAACGGGCCGCGGTCGTTGACGCGCACGATCACCGATTCGCCGTTGTCCAGGTTGGTCACCCGCGCGAAGCTCGGCAACGGCAGCGTCTTGTGCGCGGCGGTGAACGCGTACATGTCGTACACCTCGCGGTTGGAGGTGAGCCGGCCATGGAACTTGGCGCCGTAGTAGGACGCGGTGCCCTTTTCGGCATAACCCTTGGGCCGGTCCAGGACCTGGTAACTCTTGCCCAGCACCACGTAGGGCGATTTGTTGCCGATCGTCGAGCGCGGCAGATCAACCACATCCGGCTCGGGGATGCAGGCCACGTTGGGAATGTAGGTCGGCGTGCTGTCGTTGACGCCTGGCTTGTACAGCCCGCCCGCGCGGTAATTGCCGCGCGTCCCGGGGTCCTCGGCGGCCGCCTTGTACGGCGAGCCTTCCGGGCAATGGGCGGGCCGCCCGCCCCTGCCCTGCCCCTGCACCAGCGTGCCACCGGGCTTGCCGGCACCGCTGCTGGCAGTGGGCGGCTTCTTGGGCGCACTGCTGCAGGCGGCCAGCGCCAGGATCAGCAGGCCGGGAACCGCCCATCTGCAGCGTGCGCGTACGTTCATGCCGGTGGCAGCTCCTGTCCGGCGATGGCCTGGGACAACTGGTAGACGGCCATCGCGTACATCTTGGAAAGGTTGTAGCGGGTGATCGCGTAGTAGTTCTGGAAGCCCAGCCAGTACTGCTTGCCGTTGCTGCCTTCAAGCGTGATCGGGGTGGCGGTCAGGCCGGCAGGCACCGGCGCAGTGGGCTGGTAGCCGCGCTGGGCCAGGTCGGACAACGTCCAGGTCGGGGTCCAGTCGGTGGGATCGAACGGCGCCCGGCCGGCGGCCAGCGTGGCCGGCACCGCGACCGGGCCGCCGCGCACCCACCCGCCCTTCTTGACGAAGTAGTTGGCGATCGAGGAGAACACGTCGTCGTAGCGGGTGAACAGGTCGCGGCGACCGTCGCCGTTACCGTCCACGGCGAAGTCCAGGTAGCTGGACGGCATGAACTGCCCCATGCCCATGGCACCGGCATAGCTGCCCCTGATCGCGAGGATGTCCAGCTTCTCGTCGCGGGCCAGCACAAACAGGCGCGCCAGCTCATCGCGGAAGAACAGCTCGCGGCGCACTTCGCGTTCGAGTTTGGCCGGATCGCCGCTGCGCGGGTACTTGAACGCCAGCGTATACAGCGCATCGAGCACGCGGTAACTGCCGGTATTGGCGCCGTAGCTGGTTTCCACGCCGATGATCGCCACGATCACTTCGGCCGGCACGCCGGTACGTTCCTGCACGCGCATCAGTTCATCGCGGTGCTGGGCCAGGAATTTCCTGCCGCCATCGATCCGCGCCTGGCTGATGAACATCGGCCGGTACTCGTTCCACGGCTTGACCCGCTCGGCCGGGCGCGACATGGCGGCAATGATCGGATCGCGCACCTGCGCCTGGGCCAGCGTGGCCTCGATCTGCGCAGCCGGAATGCCGTAGCGCGCAGCGGTATCGCGCACGAAGTTGGCACGCGCCACCTCGAACGGTACCGGGGTCAGGTCCACCGGCGGCGCCGTAGCCGCAGCCCCCTCTGGCGCTGCTTCGGCCGGCCCCTTGTGGGCCACCCCCGGCTTGTTGGGCGCACCCGACGCCTGTGGCGGCGGTGACGGGGAGTGCGGCTGGGTCGCGCAGGCAACCAAACCGAGCGTAAGCATGCAAGCCAAAGTGCGTCGAATCATCGCCGCAGGTTAGCAGGTCAAAGGTGAAATAAAACCCCTAACACCATGAATCCCAACGATTTGCCCGAAGATATCCTGCTTCGTTAAGTCCACGTGTAGATCCATCTTCCCATGGGCCGGCCAACGGCCGGCGCTACCGGGGTGGATCAGGCGAGGAGCCCCCTTTGTTAAAAGGTATACCGGTTGCGCCCCCATCCCCATGGGCGCAACCGGGCTACCGACCCGGTCGATACCAGCGCAACGTGCAACTCCCCAGCGCACGCCGCGCTCCCTGTATCTGTTTGGTCAACTACTTCCCGCCAGCGCCCTTGCGCATCGCTTGGCTCAATGCGCAGCTGCTTGCGGGCCGCCATTGTGCCGGCCGATTACGACATGTCCATTGATCCTGATCAATCGCATTCATATTTGTGCACCACATCTCACTTTTTTGCCGATTTATTGACGCAACCTCCACCTCGACCGTCGGATTTGTCGCATCCGGCACGATCCAATGGCGATTTCTGCGCAGACACGGGCGTTCCGCAGGCGGACTTTTGACCCTAACGGGTGACGTCGTGTAGCCGCTGTGGCGGCATGTCGTCGCGGCGCGCTGCCGAGGCAGGCTCAGCTGTAGCCGCCGTGCACCGGGTTGTGGCTGCGGGCGGCCATCACCAGCCCGAAGCCGGCCAGCAACGAAACCGCCGAGGTACCGCCGTAGCTGATCAGCGGCATCGGCACGCCCACCACCGGCAGCAGGCCTGAGATCATCCCGCCGTTGACCAGTACGTAGACGAAGAAGGCCAGGCCGGTGGCACCCGCCAGCAGGCGGGAGTAAGAATCGCGCGACTGCGAGGCGATCCACAGGCAGCGCCCGATCACTACCAGGTACAAGGACAGCACCACGGCCACGCCGATCCAGCCGAATTCCTCGCTGAGCACGGAGAAGGCGAAGTCGGTGGTCTGTTCGGGAATGAAGTTCAGGTGCGACTGCGATCCCTGCCCCCAGCCCTTGCCGTCGAAGCCACCGGAGCCGATCGCGATCTTGGACTGGATGATGTTCCAACCGGCGCCCAGCGCATCCATCTCCGGGTCCAGGAACATCATGATGCGGTCCTTCTGGTACGGCCGCAGCAACCAGATCCAGGCCACCGGCGCCGCAGCGGCGCCCCCCCCCACCGCCACGCCCACCCACCACCACGGCAGGCCGGCCAGCAACAACACGAACGCGCCGCTGGCGGCGATCAGCACGCCGGTGCCGAAGTCCGGCTGCAGCATCACCAGCCCGGTGGGCACACCGATGATCACCGCGCTGACCATCACCGTGGAGAACCGCGGCGGCAGCGGCATGCGGTGCAGGTACCAGGCCACCATCATCGGCAGGCTGACCTTGAGCAGCTCGGCCGGCTGCAGGTAGAACAGTTTCAGGTCCAGCCACTGCCGGCCGTACTTGCCGGTGCCAAGCACGAACACGGCCAGCAGCGGAATCATCGACACGGCGTAGATCAGCGGCGTGGCCGAGCGGATGCGCAGGATCGGCATGCGTGAAATCGCCCACATCGCCCCCAGCCCCACCACGAAACGCGCGCCCTGGGCGAACACCAGGGAATCGCCGCCCGCGCTCTTGAGCACGGCAAGGCCGATCAGCATCAGCGCGCCCAGCGCCAGGCACAGCACCCAGTCCAGGGTGCTGCAGAAGCGCACGACCATGTCGCTGGCCCAGCGCAGGAAATCCTTCATCGGGCGCGCTCCGGCGGGGCTGGCGGGTGGGCGGCTGGCGCCAATGGCGTACCGGGCAACGGTGCAGGCGCGGGAACCGGTTCCGGCAGGCCGACCAGCACCGGCATCGATTCCAGCACGGCAGCGGCGACATCACCGGCCTGGCGTGCGGCGCTGTCGCCTTCAAATGCGGTGATGCCGATCGCGGTAGTGCCGCGCACGCTGTCCAGCGGCTCCATGCCTTCGGGCATCTTGCCCAGCAGCCAGGCATCGAACAGCTTGCGCGCGATCGGCGCCGCCGCCGAACCGCCGTAGCCACCGCCTTCCACGGCGATCGCCAGCACGATCACCGGGTTTTCGGCCGGGGCGAAGCCCACGAACAAGGAGCGGTGGCGCAGGTGCATCGGCAGGCTCTTGGGGTTCACCGCAGCGGTGCCACGCCGGCTGATCACCTGCGCGGTGCCGGTCTTGCCGGCAATGGTGTACGGGGCGCCAGCGGCGGCGCGTGCGCCGCTTCCGCCCGGACGCATGGTGCCCATCATGCCTTCGCGCACGGCCTGCAGGTTGCCCGGGCTGGGGCTCACCGCCTTGCTCTTTCCAACCGGGGTGGACACCCAGTCCGAATCGAAGCTCTCGCGCTGCTGCATGACCAGGTGCGGGGTACGCAGCTGGCCATCGGCGATGCCGCCCACGCCGTGCACCAGCTGCAGCGGGGTGACCTTCCAGTCGCCCTGGCCGATGCTGACGTTGACCGTATCGCCGGGATACCAGCGTTCCTTGCGCGCCTTGTACTTGTTCTGCGGCGAGGGCAGGATGCCGCCGATCTCGCCGGTGAGGTCGATGCCGGTGGGCTCGCCGAAGCCGTAGTAGCCCATGTACTGGTCGAACCGCTCGATGCCCAGGTCCAGCGCCAGCTTGTAGTAATACGTGTTGACCGACTGGGTGATCGACTTGCGCAGATCGGTCCAGCCGTGGCCGCCGCGGTTGGCATCGCCCCAGCCACGCGAGGTGCCCGGCAGGTAGAACATGCCGGTGGAGAGGATCTTGTCTTCGGGTTTGCGCACGCCGCTGTCCAGGCCGGCCAGGCCGATCAGCGGCTTGATGGTCGAACCGGGGGCCACGCCGCCCAGCACAAGGCGGTTGAACTGCGGCCGCGAGGGGTTGTCGTTGAGTGCCTTGAAGTCGGCATGCGAGATGCCGTTGACGAACAGGTTCGGGTCATAGGACGGCAGGCTGACCATGGCCAGGATTTCGCCGGTGCGCGGGTCCATCGCCACGCCGGCGCCGTCGAAATCGCCGAAGGCCGCCACCATGGCGCGCTGCAGGTCGGCATCGATGGACAGGCGCAGATCGCTGCCCGATTGCGCGGCGACCCGGCCGATGGTGCGGATCGCCCGACCCTGCACGTTGGTTTCGACCTGTTCGTAGCCGACCTTGCCGCGCAGCTGCTGCTCGTAATAGCGTTCCAGGCCGGATTTGCCAATATGGGTCAGCGCGGCGTTGCCCTCGCCCAGCATTTCCAGGTCCTTGTCATCGACCCGACCGACGTAGCCGATGATGTGCGCGAACAGGTCGCCGTAGGGGTAGCGGCGGGTCAGGTAGGGTTCCAGCTCCACGCCGGGATAGCGCCAGCGGTCCACCGCGAAACGCGCCATTTCCTCATCGGTGACGCGCAGCTTGAGCGTCACCGGCAGGAAGCTGCGGCGGGCCTTGCGCGACCTGTTGAAGGTTTCCAGGTCTTCGGGGGTCAGGGTCAGGATCTTCGCCAGCCCGGCCAGGGTGGCATCCATGTCCTTGACCTTGTCCGGAGTGATGTCCAGCCGGAACGCGGGCACGTTCTCGGCCAGCAGGCGTCCGTTGCGGTCGTAGATCATGCCGCGCCCGGGAACGACCGGCCGTGGCTTGATGCGGTTGGCTTCCGAGCGCGTGGTGTAGACCTCGTGGTCCAGCACCTGCAGCTTGAAGTACCAGCCGCCCAGCCCGACCAGGCAGACCAGCACGCCGAGGAAGCCCAGCGCGGCGCGGCGCCGGAACTGCTCGGCTTCGGCGCGCGGATTCTTGGCCTGGCGGCGCACGTACATGTCAGCGCCCGCGACGTCCGAAGCGGACTGCATCGAGCAGCACGAACACCAGCGGCCACAGGCCCATGCCCAGCAACGGCGCCCACCAGTACGACCATGGCAGGGTGGGTTCGCCCACGGCGATATGGACCACGGCGCTGACGATGCGGTCGTTGAACAGCAGGCCGCCGATCGCCAGCACCTGCTGGGACATCGGGAAGAAACGGATGCGCGCGCGGAAGCGCTGCAGGATGAAGGTGAGCATCACCAGCCGCAGCGCCTGCTCGCCGAGCACGCCGCCGTAAAGCAGGTCGGCGATCACGCCGCACGCGAAGGCCATGCCGAGGCCGACCCGGTCCGGTGCTTCGATCACCCAGTACGCCAGCACCAGTGCCAGCCAGTACGGGCGCAGCGGCTGCAGCAGCGCCGGCAACGGCAGCAGGCCCAGCAGCAGCGCCAGCACGATGCTGACCGGCAGCACCCAGGGTTTGTCGCGCAGGCGGCTCATTGGTGTGCCTCCTGCGGAGGCGAGTTGCCCGGTGTCCGGCCAACGGCCGGGGCTACCGCTGGCTGCGGTGGGTTTTCCGTGGGCCGGCCAACGGCCGGCGCTACCGAGGACCCGTCTGGAGGAGAGCCCCCTTCTTGTTGAAGGGGGTGCGCCGAAGGCGCGGGGTTAAGGGGGGATGCCCCCCCGGCAGCCGGATTCGTCGCAGACGCATCCGGCTGAAGCAGTTCGCGTGCCACAGGCACGCGAATTGCGGCACCTGGCCTCAAGAGCAACACGTCGCGGCCGCGGTCGAGCTGGGCGGCGGGTTTGAGTTCGCCTACCAGGAAGGCGTGGGTGTCGTCGGGGCGCAGGGCCGTGATTTTTCCTACCGGGAAGCCGGCCGGGAAGCGACCACCGAGGCCGGAGGTGACGATTTCATCGCCTACCTCCACCCCGGCGCTGAGCGGGATGTCGCGCAGTTCCAGGGTATCGCCGCGGCCGTATACGATCAGGCGCACGCCGTTGCGGGCCACGGTGACCGGCACTGCGTGGTCCGGGTCGGTGAGCAGCAGCACGGTGGCGTTGCTGCCGGTGGTGGCGATCACCTGCCCCATCAGGCCGCCAGCATCGATCACCGCCTGCCCCATGTGCACGCCATCGCGGCTGCCGGCCGCCAGCACCAGGCGCTGGCGGACCGGGTCCAGGTCGATGTCCAGGATCGGGGCCAGCTGCACGTCCAGCCCGCTGCGCTCGGCCACGTTGAGCAGCTCGCGCAGCTGCGCGTTGTCCAGCGCGGCGGTCTGCAGGCGGGTCAGGCGCGCGTTGGCGATCAGCAGCTGGTTGCGCAGCTCGCGGTTCTCATTCACCAGCTGGCCGTGGCTGGCGGCATTGTCCTTGACCTGGGTACCGAGCCGGCCGGGCAGGCCAGCCAGCGCCCACACCGGCTGCACCAGCACGCTGGCCTGCGCGCGCGCGCGCGCCAGCCAGCCGGCCTGGTCGTCGAGCACGATCAGGATGATGGCCAGGGCCAGGTAGGCGAGCAACCGCAGTGGGCTGCTGGCATCACCCTGGCGGGAGGCTATGGGAGGACCGGCGTAGGGCGGCACGAGGAGGTTCGATTGATCAAGGGGCGGAAGGCAGCGGGGCAGAACCCCGCTCTACGGGAAACGGCAGAACGGGGCAACAGGATGCGACAACGCCCCGGCGCTGCGATGCCCGGCGTGGCAGGCACGCAGCGGGCATCACGCCGCAGGGGCGCGTCCATGGAACTGCAACGGTACGGCTTACTCCGGCGCAAAGAACTCGTTGCCGTGCATGTCCACCAGCTCCAGCGCACGACCGCCACCGCGGGCCACGCAGGTCAGCGGGTCGTCGGCCACCTGCACGTGCAGGCCGGTTTCCTCGGAGATCAGGCGGTCCAGGTCGCGCAGCAGGGCGCCACCACCGGTCAGCACGATGCCGCGCTCGGCGACGTCGGCGCACAGTTCCGGCGGGGTCTGCTCCAGCGCCAGCTTGACCGCGCTGACGATGCCCGACAGCGGTTCGTGCAGGGCTTCGAGCACTTCGTTGGAGTTGATCTTGATCATCTTCGGCACGCCCTCGGCGAGGTTCCTGCCGGAGATTTCCATCTCGATGACCTCGGCCTGCGGGTAGGCGCAGCCCAGCTCCACCTTGATCCGCTCGGCGGTGGCTTCACCGATCAGCATGCCGTGGTTGCGGCGTACATAGTTGGTGATCGACTCGTCGAAGCGGTCGCCGCCAATACGCACCGAGGCCGAATAGACGATGCCGTTCAGCGAGATCACCGCCACTTCGGTGGTGCCACCGCCGATGTCGATGACCATCGAGCCACGGGCTTCGGTGACCGGCATGCCGGCCCCGATGGCAGCGGCCATCGGTTCTTCGATCAGGAACACATCGCGGGCGCCGGCTTCTTCGGCCGATTCCTTGATGGCGCGGCGCTCGACCTGGGTCGAGCCGGCCGGCACGCAGACCAGCACGCGCGGGCTCGGGCGCAGGAAGCGCGACTTGTGCACCTTCTTGATGAAGTGCTTGAGCATCGCCTCGGTGTAGGTGAAGTCGGCGATGACGCCATCCTTCATCGGGCGGATGGTGGTGATGTGGCCCGGGGTACGGCCCAGCATCTGCTTGGCTTCGGCGCCGACGGCGGCCACCGAACGGGTGCCACCGATGGCACGGTCCTGGCGCACGGCCACGACCGACGGTTCGTTCAGCACGATCCCCTGCCCGCGCACGTAAATGAGGGTATTGGCCGTGCCCAGGTCGATGGACAGGTCATTGGAGAACATGCCACGCAGTTTCTTGAACATCTGGGAGTTGATCCTGAGGGGTGTCGCGCCCAACGCGGGATGGCGAAAAAATGGGCAGAATTCGAGGTCGACAAGACTAGCAATCCCCCTGTTCGCGAGCAAGGAGAAATGTCCCCCAAACCCAGCCTTGGCGGCCATTCAGTCGAAACCGGACAGCCGGGGTTCTGGCCCTGCGGCGCCGCACCCGTTAACCTTTGCGCCATTGGGCGCCTCAGGGCGCCGTTTCGTTGCCCGCCTGCCGGGCCTCAAACCCATTCCGCATAGGCCTTAATCGATGTCCGCTTTGATCTGTGGTTCTCTTGCCTTCGACACCATCATGGTGTTCCCGGACCAGTTCAAGAATCACATCCTGCCGGACAAGGTGCACATCCTGAACGTGTCGTTCCTGGTGCCACGCATGCGCCGCGAGTTCGGTGGCTGCGCCGGCAACATCGCCTACAACCTGCACCTGCTGGGCGGCGAGCCGATCCCGATGGGCACGGTGGGCTCGGACTTCGGCCCGTACCGCGAGTATTTCCAGGGCCTGGGCATCGACCTGAGCCGGATCAAGGTGATCGACGAGCTGTTCACCCCGCAGGCGTTCATCACCACCGACCACGACAACAACCAGATCACCGCCTTCCACCCGGGCGCGATGATGCGTTCCTACGAGAACCACGTGAGGGACGTGCCGGGCGTGACCCTGGGCCTGGTCGGCCCGGATGGCCGCGAGGGCATGATCCAGAACTCGCAGGAGTTCTTCGAAACCGACGTACCGTTCATCTTCGACCCCGGCCAGGCCATGCCGCTGTTCAACGGCCCGGAGCTGCGCACCTTCATCGAGCAGGCCGACTACGTGGTGGTCAACGACTACGAGTCCAATCTGCTGCAGGAGCGCACCGGCTGGGACGAAAAGGAGATCGTGAGCCGGGTCAAGGCCTACATCACCACCCGCGGCCCGAAGGGCGCGGTCATCCACACCCCGGAAAAGACCTACGACATCCCGCCGGCGCACGAGCGCCGCGTGGTCGACCCGACCGGCTGTGGCGACGCTTTCCGCGCCGGCCTGATCTACGGCATCGAGAAGGGCTACGACTGGCTGACCATCGGCCGCATGGGCAACCTGATGGGCGCGCTGAAGGTGGAACATCCCGGCACGCAGAACCAGCGGTTCACGTTCGAAGAATTCAATGAGCAGTTCAAACAGCAATTCGGTTACGCGCTCAACGGTTGATCCGCTCGGTGGCGCCGGCCGTTGGCCGGCGGCGCTTTGTTCCAAGGTAATGAACACCTGACGCCCGGCTCCGGTTCGTGTCAACGTTGGACGGAATACGGGGCGGTGATTCTTCCGCCTCCGGATGCTCGGGCCGCGCTACGCGCGGTGTCCGGCCAACGGCCGGACCTACGAATTGCTACGTGCCCATTGGGATCGGGATGAATCAACCATGGGCTCCGGACACCGGTAGCGCCGGGCTCTGCCCGGCTGCCTTTCGCGCGGTGGATCACCGTCCGGTCAATTCCACCCGTTCGGCATTCTGCTGGCGTCTACGCCGCCGGTTTCGAAGATGGCCGTGCGGGTGCCGCCGGCCTTGACCGGGAATTCGATGCTGATGCTCTTCGCCTTGCGTGCCAGCTTCCACAGTGCCTTCTGGTCGGTGATGAACATGGCGATGGCTTCGTCGGTCTTCGGGCGCCAGGCGGCCATGGGGATCGGCTTGCCGTTGTCCACCGTCACCTTCACCGTGCACTGCGGGCAACGGAAATCACCGGCCTGCAGCACCAGGTAGGCATGGCGCTTCCACTCGGGGTGGTCGCGGAAGATCAACTGCACCGGCTTGGGGCCGCTGCCGTCCACGTCCACCCGCTCCTTGCTGTAGATCGAGGCCGAGACCTGGTTGCCCTTGCTGCCCACCGGCACCTGGTTGTACTGCCACAGGCCCTGCATGCGGCGCAGTTCGCGCGCGGTTTCAGCCTTGGCCTTGACCTCGGCGTAGCCCGGCTCGATGCGCGCGGCCACGTCGGTGTCCTTGTACTGGTCCAGCAGCGAACCGCCATGGATGCGCGCACGCTCCCAGTCCTGCGCGGCCACGGCCATGTCGTACTGCTTGGCCACGCCTTCGGCCTTTGCTTCCTGCTGCGCCTTGGCGGCAGCAGCGGCAGCCTCCTGCGCCTTACGCTCCTCTTCCGGGTTGCTGCAGGCAGCCAGGACAAGTGCGCAGGCGGCGGCGAGGATCAGTCGTTTCATTGCAGGCTCCCAGGGTCGACGACGGCACGCGTCACCCGCCTACTGTAACGGGGAGACCGGTAAGGTCGCATCCCGATCGACCGCCGATAGCGCGCCAACGCGCGGGTGCGGCATGACCCCCGAACGAAGAACGCGCAGCCGCCGCATGCCCCCGGACACGACAACGGCGGGTTTCCCCGCCGTTGTCGTTCAACGCATGGCCGGCAGTTACTTGCCGGCGCTTGCCTTGTCCAGCATGTCCTGCACCGATGCGGTGGTGATCGGGTGGTAGCTGGGCTTGGCCTTTTCGAAAGCGGCCTTGGCGAACGCCAGGCCTTCCGGGGTCTTCACCAGCTCGGCGTAGATCGGCAGGATCAGCTTGCGGCGGCCCACACGTTCGATGAAGGCACCGGCCGCTTCATTGGCCTCCGCGTACCCGCTGCGGATCGCCAGCGGGTACCAGCGCATGGCGATTTCGCCGTTGGCGGTGCCGGTGAACTTGTACGCGCGGTCCAGCGCGGCCAGCTTGTCGACCGGCAGGGTCTTGCCCAGGCCGTCGATGAAGTGGACCCATTCCTGGGTGCCCCACTCGCTGGTGATCTGCGCGCTCGGCAGCGTGCCGCTGCCCTCCCACGCAATGCGCGCGGTATCGACGATGGAGAAGTTGCGCGAACGCGCCTTGGTGGCGAAAGCCGGAATGCCCGGCTCGTCCAGCCATGCCTTGAGCTCGGCGTCGGTGACCGCACCGGGCTTCTTCGACAGCAGGTTCTTCTTCAGGTACGCGACGAACTGGTCGGTGTTGGCGCTCTGGAAGGCGTGGTCATCGAACCAGCCACGCAGGAACGGATCGAACACCTCGCGGCCGAAGCGCTGTTCCAGGAACTGCAGGAACCACGAACCCTTGACGTAGGCCACGTTGCTCAGCGCCTCGTCCGGGTCGCGCTCGGTCAGCGGCGGCAGGGCCAGGGCCTGGTCGGCCGGGCTCATGTCCTTGACCTCGCCCAGCAGATCGTTCTGGTCGATCTCGCGCTCCATCTCGGCCATTTCCTGGCCATACAGCGCTTCGGTGATGCGGCCCTGCACGTAGGTGGTGAAGCCTTCGTTGAGCCAGATGTCCTTCCAGCTCGAATTGGTCACCAGGTTGCCCGACCAGCTATGCGCCAGCTCATGGGCGACCAGCGAGACCAGCGACTTGTCGCCCACGATCACGGTCGGGGTGGCGAAGGTCAGGCGCGGGTTTTCCATGCCGCCGAACGGGAACGACGGCGGCAGCACCAGCATGTCGTAGCGGCCCCAGCGGTATTCGCCGTACAGCTTCTCGGCCGCACCGATCATCTTCTCGGTATCTTCGAACTCCTTGGCCGCCTTGCCGACCATGGTCGGCTCGGCCCACACGCCCGAACGCCCGGAGATCGGCTCGAACACCAGGTCGCCGGCGGCGATGGCCAGCAGGTAGGACGGAATCGGCTGCGGCATCTTGAAGGTGTAATCACCGTCACGCGCGGCCTTGGGATCGTTGTCGGCGCTCATCAGCACCATCACGTCCGGGCGCGAGGCAACGTGCGCGCTGTAGGTGAAGCGCACGCTGGGCGTGTCCTGCAACGGCACCCACGAACGGGCGTGGATGGCCTGGGACTGGCTGAACATGAAGGGCAGCTTCTTGCCCTCGGTCATCGACGGCTCCAGCCACTGCAGGCCCGAGGCGGTCGGCGCGGTGTGGTAGGTCACCAGTACCTTGCCCGGCTGTTCCGGCGCTTCGATGGTCAGTTTGCTGCCGAACACCTTGTCGGCCGGTGCCAGCGCGAACTGCAGCGGCGCGGTGCTGCCGTCGGCGGCCACCGCTTCCACCTTTTCAATGGTCAGCTCGCGGGTGTCCAGCACCAACTGCGTTGCCGCCTTGTCCTTCCACTCCAGGGTGTAGGTGGCGGTGCCGCCGATCTGCCTGCTGTCGAAATCCAGCTTCAGATCCAGGGCCAGGTCCTTGATGACGACCTTGTCCGGTTCGGCGTACGAACTTTCATCGTGGCTGCGGTTGGCGGCTTTCACGGCGGTGTCGGCGCTCGGCTGGGCGGCGGGGGCCGCGGTCGGGGCGGCGGGCTCTTTGGAGCAGCCGGCGGCAAGCGCGACGGCCAGGGGAATCAGCAGGAACGGGGATCGCATGAATCGGGACCGATCAGGGTGAAACCGCCAGTTTACCCCCGTCCGTGGCCCATTCCCCATTCAGTCATCTTCACACAGCAGCCGGGCACCGCCGGCCGCCTTGGCCCGGTACATCGCGGTATCGGCGCGCCGGTACAGCTCGCGCAGGTCCTCGCCCGACCGGTAGCCCGCCGCCCCAGCGCTGGCACTCAACGGCGGATCGGCCGGGTCGTCCGGCACGGCCAGCCGATCCAGCCACTCGCGCAGCCGCGCGCAGGCCACCTCATGGCTGTCATGCACCGCCAGCAGGAATTCATCCCCGCCCCAGCGCCCGATCCAGTCGCCGGGCCGCAGCCACTGCCGGGCAGAGACCACCAGCCGCACCAGCACCTGGTCGCCGGCCAGGTGCCCGTGCGCATCGTTGATCGGCTTCAGATTGTCCAGGTCCACCACGAACAGGGTCAGTGGCTGCAGCCGCGACTGCGCCTTCCGGGCCGAGTCGGCCAGTGCCTGTTCGCAACCACGGCGATTCAGCGCCTGGGTCAGCGGGTCAAGCAGCACGCTGCGGCGCAGGTCGCGCAGGCCCGCATCCACCCCGTGCAGGCTGCGGTTGATCCCGCGCAGCAGCCGCCCGATCTCGTCGTGGCCCAGGTCGGGCAGGTGCGGCAGGCGTTGTTCGTCGTAATACGCTTCCAGCGCCTCGGCGGCCTGGCGCAGCGGCGCCATCAGCCGGTACAGCGCCATCATCGCCATGCCGGTACCGATCAGGGTGGCGCCAAACACCACCGCGACCACGGCCCACATGGCTTCCTGCTGGTAGCGGCCACTGAAGACCATCCACAGCAGCAGCACCAGCAGCGGCACGTGCACGCCGATGAACACCACCGTCATCAGCTTGGCGCTGAATGAACGGGGAAACACGCGGGCCAAGCCGCGGTAGAGACGCATGGCAGGCCCTCTCTGACAGCCTGCCTGCAGTGTGGACGAGCTCCCTCAGCGGGAACCGGACCGGTGTCTCAAACCTTGTAGCCGGAGTGAATCGATACGATGCCGCCGGTCAGGTTTTTGTAATGGCAGCGCGCGAAACCGGCCTCGCCCATCATGGTCTTGAGCTGCTCCTGCGGCGGGTGTTTGCGGATGCTCTCGGCCAGGTACTGGTAGCTGTCGCCGTCGCGGGCGAACAGCTGGCCCAGCCTGGGCAGGATCTTGAACGAATGGAAATCGTAGATCGGCTTGAACCAGTCGGCGGTGACTTCGGAGAATTCCAGCACCCGTGCCTGGCCGCCCACCTTGAGCACGCGGTACATCTCGCGCAGGGCGGCGTCCTTGTCGGTCACGTTGCGCAGGCCGAAGGCGATGGTCACCAGGTCGAAGCTGGCATCGGGGAACGGCAGCGCTTCAGCGTTGCACTGTACGAAGTCCAGGCCCGACACCAGGCCACGGTTGGTCAGCCGGTCACGGCCCACGGTCAGCATGCCGGCGTTGATGTCACCCACCACCACCTGGCCCTCGTCGCCCACGCGCTCCTTGAGCAGCGCGGCGATGTCGCCGGTGCCGCCGGCCAGGTCGAGCACGCTGTCGCCCGGCTTCACCTGCGCGGTGGCCACGTAGTAGCGCTTCCACGCCCGGTGGATGCCCAGGCTCATCAGGTCGTTCATCAGGTCGTAATTGCGCGCGACCGAGGTGAACACGTCGCCCACCAGCTTCTGCTTGTCCTTGGCGGCGACATCGCGGAAGCCGAAATGGGTGGTGCCGGTCTTGTAGGGGGATTCGCTCATGGCCCCGATTATCGCACCGCCGGCCGGCCGGCGGCACCTTATGATGGCCCCTTCAGTTGAACGGACCGCCCATGATCACCACCCCCGACTACGCCGCCCTGCTTGAAACCGCCATCGCCGAAGCCCGCCAGGGCCTGGCCGAGGGCGGCATTCCGATCGGTGCGGCGCTGTACCACAACGACGGCCGCCTGCTCGGCTGCGGCCACAACCGCCGGGTCCAGGAAGGCGACCCGTCCGTGCATGGCGAAACCGACGCGTTCCGCAAAGCCGGCCGCCAGCGCCGTTACCAGGACACCATCATGGTCACCACCCTGGCCCCCTGCTGGTACTGCAGCGGGCTGGTCCGCCAGTTCAACATCGGCACGGTGGTGGTGGGCGAATCGGTCACCTTCCAGGGCGGCATCGACTGGCTGCGCGAAAATGGCGTGCAGGTGATCGACATGCAGAGCCAGGAATGCATCGACCTGCTGGGCGGATTCATCTCGGCCCACCCCGAGGTCTGGAACGAAGACATCGGCGAGTAACGCCGCCGCATCCTGCGCAACCGCGCAACGATGCGTGCCGATTGCGCCGCACCGCCTTCCGGCGGCGCCGCGCAGTCATGAATGCTTCAGCTGCACCCCACGGCGCGCATGCCGTGCTGCGGCTCGCTCTGCGCTTCCTCCATCCGCCGTCAGTGCGGCGTGAGCAAACACCCAACACACCACGCTAACAACCTTGCGTTCGCCCGCGCGCAGGATGAAAGCGCGCGCCGATACCGCTGCAAAATCCCACGCCTGCTGCACATTGCCATGACACGGCATGCACCGCGCGTTACGCACTATCGGGGGTGCCCTTCCTTCCTATCGAATCGAAGCAACCATGTCCTCCGTCCCGCTTTCCATCCCCGCCGTGATCAATGTGGACGCTGAAATCGACTACTGGCGCCAGAAGCACATCGGCGGTCATCTCAGTTCCGCCTCGTTCGGGCATTACATACCCTGGATCAAATTTGCCTGCGATTCGCTGATCACCCATGCCAAGGCCAGCGACGAACAGCGTGACTTCGCCTTCCAGGATCACTACGCAGCGCAGATAATGGCGAAACTGAGCCAGGACGTGGCCCGGGACTTCGTCGAAAAAGTCTGGGAACACGTGTACCTGACCAGCCACCACGACCAGAATGCCCGTCCGCGCCTGAGTGCGCGTGCCTGAGCCACGGCTGCACTACGAATTGCTGGACCTGCCCCATCACCGGGCGGCGACGTCCCCACGCTCGTACCACCCGCCCCCCAGCACCTTGTACAGCGCCACCTGATTGGACAGGCGCGTCAGCTGCGTGGTCACCAGCGACTGCCGCGCGGTGTACGCCGTCCGCCGCGCATCCAGCAGGGTCAGGAAGCTGTCCAGGCCCGCGTCATACCGCGCCTGCGACAACGTGCGCGCCTGCTCGGCCGCCGCCACCAGCGCCTGCTGGGAGGCCAGCTGCGCATCCAGGCTGTCGTTGAGGGCCAGCGCGTCGGCGGCCTCGCGGAAGCCGGACTGGATCGCTTTCTCGTACTGCGCCAGCGCGATGTCGCGGTTGGCATTGGCCACGCCCAGCCCGGCGCGCAGCTTGCCGCCCTGGAAGATCGGCAGGTTCAGCGTGGGCATGAAGCTCCACGCGCGGGTGCCGGAATCGAACAGCCCCGACAGTTCCGACGAGCTGGACCCCACGCTGCCGGTCAGGCTGATCGAGGGGAAGAAGGCCGCACGCGCCGCACCGATGTTGGCATTGGCCGCCAGCAGCGTGTGCTCGGCCGCCATCACGTCCGGGCGGCGCAGCAATACGTCGCCCGGCACGCCAGCGGGCACCGCACGCACGGCGGCCACGTCATTGGCTTCGCTGCCGGGCAGCAGCGCTTCGTCGATCGGACCACCGGCCAGCAGCGCCAGCGCATTGCGGTCCTGGGCCACCTGCCCCTGGAAACGCGCAACGTCGGTACGCGCGGTTTCCACCAGCGTACGGGTCTGGCTCAGTTCCAGCGCCGAGGTGCCGCCCAGCTGGTGCCGCGCCTCGCTCAGGCGCAGCGAATCTTCGTAGGTGGACAGCGTGGCCTGGGCGATCTGCAGCTGCTCGCTGTCCGCACCCAGGGTCAACCATGCGTTGGCCACTTCAGCCACCAGCGACAGCTGCGCGTTGCGGCGGTTGGCCGCCTCGGCGAAGTACTGCTGCAGGGCCGCCTGGCTCAGGTTGCGCACGCGGCCGAACAGATCCAGCTCGAACCCGACCACGCCCAGGTTGGCGCTGAACTGTTCGGTGACCGGTACGTCGCCGCCGCTGCGGGTCATCTGCCCCTGTACACCGAGCGCAGGCACGCGGTCGGCACGCTGGATGCGGTACTGCGCGCGCGCCTTTTCCACGTTCAGCACGGCCACACGCAGGTCGCGGTTGTTCTCCAGCGACTGGGCGATGAGCGCCTGCAGGCGCTCGTCGACGAAGAAATCGCGCCAGCCGATGTCAGCCACGTCCACCGCCGCAGCGGTGGACGTGGTGGCCGGCCATTGCGCCGGAATCGCCGGGGCGACCTCGGTGCTGCGCGGTTCCAGTGAGGCGCAGCCGGAAAGAAGTGCAACGAGAGACAGTGCGAGGTAAGTGGGTTTCATTGAATGGATTCCGTTTGAGACCACCTGGGCCGGCCAACGGCCGGCGCTACCGGGGTTTCGACGCCCGTCGGGTTTCGACGCCCGCCGGGTTTCGACGCTCGTCGGGTTTCGACGCCCGTCGGGTTTCGACGCACGCCGGGTTTCGACGCACGCCGGGTTTCGACGCACGCCGGGTTTCGACGCACGTCGGGTTTCGACGCACGTCGGGTTTCGACGCACGCCGGGTGTGACGCCGTCCGACGGAGGGCGCCGGTAGCGCCGGCCGTTGGCCGGCCCAGGCGGTACATCACCGTCCGGCAATGCCGGCAGCTATCAGAGGTTCTCTACCTTGTCCGCCTTGGCCTTGCGGTTGAAGAGCTTCTGCACGACCACGAAGAACAAGGGAATGAAGAACAGGCCCAGCACGGTGCCGACGATCATGCCGCCGAGCACGCCAGTACCGATGGCGCGCTGCGCCCCCGAGCCCGCACCGGAGGCGATGGCCAACGGCAGCACGCCCAGGCCGAACGCGAGTGAGGTCATGATGATCGGGCGCAGGCGGTCGCGTACCGCATGCATGGTGGCTTCCAGCACGCCCACGCCCTTCTCCAGGTTTTCCTTGGCGAATTCCACGATCAGGATCGCGTTCTTGCTGGTCAGGCCCACCGTGGTCAGCATCGCCACCTGGAAGTAGATGTCGCGCTCCATGCCACGCATGGTGTTGGCCAGCACCGCACCGAGGATGCCCAGCGGCGCCACCAGCAGCACCGAGGTCGGCACGCTCCAGCTTTCATACAGCGCGGCCAGGCACAGGAACACGATCAGCAGCGACAGCGTGTACAGCAGCGGCGTCTGCGAGCCGGCCTGGCGCTCCTGGTAGGACAACGCGGTCCATTCGATCTCGAAGCCCGGCGGCAGGTCCTTGGCGATCCGCTCGATCTCGGCCATGGCATCGCCCGAGGCCACGCCTGGCGCGGGTTCGCCCTGGATTTCCATCGCCGACACGCCGTTGTAGCGCTCCAGGCGCGGCGAACCGTAGTCCCAGCGCTTGGAGGCGAAGGCACTGAACGGCACCATCTCACCGGCGTTGTTCTTCACCGACCACAGGTTGAAGTCGTCCGGGTTCATGCGGAACTGCGCATCGGACTGCACATACACGCGCTTGACCCGGCCACGGTCGATGAAATCATCGATGTAGCTGCTGCCCCACGCGGCGGCCAGGGTGCTGTTGATCGAGCTGGTCGACAATCCAAGCGCATTGGCCTTTTCCACGTCCACGTCGATGCGCAGCTGCGGGGTGTCTTCCTGGCCGTTCGGGCGCACGTTGGCCAGCAGCTTGCTCTGCCCGGCGCCGCCGAGCAGCTGGTTGCGCGCATTGAGCAGGGCCTCATGGCCCTGGCCACTGTTGTCCTTCAGGAAGAAGGTGTAGCCCGAACCAATGCCCAGCTCCGGCATGGCCGGCGGCGGGAAGGCGAAGATGAAGGCGTCCTTGATCTGGCCCAGTGCGGCCATCGCGCGGCCGGTGATCGGCCCCACGCCCTGGTCGGCGTCGCGCTCCTTCCAGTCCTTGAGCTTGATGAAGGACATACCCGCATTCTGGCCCATGCCGGCGAAGCTGAAGCCCTGCACCGAGAACACCGATTCCACGGCCTCGGTTTCGTTCTTCAGGAAGTGATCTTCCAGCTTGTACATCGCCTCCAGTGTGCGCTCCTGGGTGGCACCGACCGGGGTCTGCACCAGCGCCATCAGGATGCCCTGGTCTTCATTGGGCAGGAACGAGCTGGGCAGGCGCGCGAACAGCACGCCCATGGCCACCACCAGCGCCACGAAGATGGCCATGAAGCGCCACGGGCGGGCCAGGATGCCCTTGACCCCGCGCTGGTAGGTTTCGCTGGAACGGTCGAAACCGCGGTTGAAGCCGCCGAAGAAGCGACCGGCCAGGCCCGTGTGCGCAACGTGGTGCTCGCCCTTCTTCAGCGGCTTGAGCATGGTGGCGCACAGCGCCGGAGTGAGCACGATCGCCACCAGCACCGACAGCGCCATCGCCGAGACGATCGTGGCCGAGAACTGCCGGTAGATCACGCCGGTGGAGCCACTCATGAACGCCATCGGCACGAACACCGCCGACAGCACCAGGCCGATGCCGACCAGCGCGCCGGTGATCTGGCCCATCGACTTGCGGGTGGCTTCCAGCGGTGACAGTCCTTCTTCGGACATGATGCGTTCGACGTTCTCCACCACCACGATGGCATCGTCCACCAGCAGGCCGATCGCCAGCACCATGGCGAACATGGTCAGCATGTTGATCGAGAAGCCCAGCGCGGCCAGGATGCCGAACGTGCCCAGCAGCACCACCGGCACGGCGATGGTGGGGATCAGGGTGGCGCGGAAGTTCTGCAGGAACAGGTACATCACCACGAACACCAGCACGATGGCTTCGATCAGGGTCTTGATGACGCCCTTGATCGAGACCTGCACGAACGGCGTGGTGTCATACGGCACCACCGATTCCAGCCCGGCCGGGAAGTTTTCCTTCAGGTCTTCCAACGCGGCGCGCACGCCGTTGGCGGTATCCAGCGCGTTGGCGCCGGTGGCCAGGGTAATGGCGATACCGGTGGAGGGCTTGCCGTTGTAGCGGGTCACGAAGTCGTAGGTTTCAGCACCCAGTTCGACCCGGGCGACATCGCCCAGGCGCAGCTCGCTGCCATCGGTGCCGCCACGGACCAGGATGTTGCGGAACTGTTCCGGGGTCTGCAGGCGGTCCTGCGCGTTGATGGTGGCGTTGAGCTGCTGGCCCTTCACCGACGGCGCGCCGCCCAGCTGGCCGATGGCCACCTGGGCGTTCTGCGCGGTGATCGCCGCAGTCACTTCTTCCACCGACAGCTTGTAGGTGTGCAGCTTGTTGGGGTCCAGCCAGATGCGCATGGCGTACTTGCCGCCGAACACCTGGATGTTGCCCACGCCCGGCACGCGGCTGAGCGGGTCGACGACATTGGAGCCGACGTAGTCGGAAATGTCGTTGGCATCCATGCTCGAATCATTCGAGACGAAGCCGATCACCTGCAGGAAGCCGCTGCTGGACTTGGCCACGTTGATGCCCTGGCGCTGCACTTCCTGCGGCAGCAGCGGCATGGCCAGCTGCAGCTTGTTCTGCACCTGGACCTGGGCGATGTCCGGGTCGGTGCCGCTTTCGAAGGTCAGGGTGATGGTGGCCTGGCCATTGGCCGAGCTGTTGGAAGAGAAGTAGATCAGGCCATCGATGCCCTTCATGTTCTGCTCGATGATCTGGGTCACCGAGTCCTCGACCACCTTGGCCGATGCACCCGGGTAGGTGGCGCTGATCTCGACGGCGGGCGGTGCCACTTCCGGGTACATCGACACCGGCAGCTTGAGCACCGCCAGTGCACCGGCGAGCATGATGATGATCGCAATCACCCACGCGAAGATGGGGCGATCAATGAAATAACGAGCCATGGAATTCTCCGCTTACTGCGTGTCGGCCGCGGCCGCCGGCGTTGCCGGCTTGGCCGGCGCGGCGCCCATCTCGGTGGCCTGCACGGGCATGCCCGGCTGGATCTTCTGCAGGCCTTCGACGATGACCTTGTCGCCGGGCTTCAGGCCGTCCTCGACCAGCCACTTGCTGCCCAGGGCGCGGCTGACCTTGACCGGCCGCACTTCAACCTTGCTGTCCTTGCCGACCACCATCGCGCTGGTCTCGCCCTTGGCATCGCGGGCGATGCCCTGCATGGGTACCAGCAGCGCGTTGTCGCGCACCCCACTGCCGACCACCGCGCGCACATACATGCCCGGCATCAGCACCTGGTCGGGGTTGGCGACCTTGACCCGCAGCGCGTAGCTGCCGGTGGTGGGGTCGACGCTCACTTCGGAGAATTCCAGGGTGCCCTTCTGGTCGAACTCGGTGCCGTCATCAAGCAGCACCGTCACCGGCAGGCTCTGGTTGTCCTGCAGGCGGCCGCTGGCCAGCTCGCGGCGCAGCTGCAGCAGTTCGCTGGCCGACTGGGTGAGGTCCACGTAGATCGGGTCGAGCTGCTGCACGGTGGCCAGCGCATCGGCCTGGCCCGCGCTGACCAGCGCGCCCTGGGTGACGCTGGACTTGCCGATGCGACCGCTGATCGGCGCGGTGATGCGGGCAAAACCCAAGGTGACGTTGGCGGCGTCGAGCGCAGCCTTGGCAGCACCGACATCGGCCTCGGCCTGCTTCTGCGCGGCCACGGCGTTTTCCAGGTCCTGCTGGCTGACCGCATCGACCTTGGCCAGCTCGGTGATGCGCCTGGCGCTCAGGCGGGCGGCGTTGGCGGTCGCTTCGGCGCGGGCCAGCTGGGCGCGGGCGCTGTTGGCCTCGGCACGGTAGCTGGCGTCATCCACCTGGTACAACGGCTGGCCGGCACTGACCAGGCCGCCCTCGGTGAACAGCCGCTTGGCGACGATGCCACTGACCTGTGGGCGTACTTCGGCGACGAGGAAGGCATTGGTGCGGCCCGGCAGTTCGCGGGTCAGGCCCACCTGTTCGGCCTTCAGGGTGGCCACGGTGACCTGGCCCGGCCCGCCTTGGGGACCGCCTTCACCTCCCCCGCCACAGGCGGACACGGTCAGGGCGATCGCCAGGGAAAGCGCGAGGAGACGGTACGGGAAACGGGACATGAGAGGGCTCGCAGGAGAACGGAAAGGAGGGACCGGCCTGGTAACGACGAACCGGGGCAACGGACGACGACAGGTCGGACGAGGCCCGCGCAGATACGCGCACGCCTCACCGGATAGCAGTGGGGCGTAAATATACATACATGCATGTTTGTTTGTAAACGAGTACAATTCAGGCCGGTTTCATCCAGCACGTGCACACAGCGCCATGGCCAGAAAAACCAAAGAAGCGGCGCAGGCCACCCGGGAAGGCATCCTGGATGCGGCCCAGAGCTGTTTCCACGAATTCGGGGTCGCCAATACCAGCCTGGCGATGATCGGCGAGCGCGCCGGTTACACCCGCGGCGCGGTGTATTGGCATTTCAAGAACAAGACCGAAGTGCTGACGGCGATGATCGACCGCGAGCGGGTGCCGTTCATCGAGCGGCTGCGGCGGACAACCTCTTCACGGCGCAACACGCCCGTGCTGGACCTGCGCTCGGCGCTGCTGGTCTCCTTCCAGGAGCTGGCCACGGACGAGCGCCTGCGCAACATGATGGAAATCATGCTGCGCAACGATCTGTCGGTGGAGAGCCAGGCCATGCAGCAGCTGCAACTGGAGGCGTCGCGAGAGGAGCTGGCGATTTTCAGCGCGGCATTCGAGCGCGCGCGCGAGCTGGGGCAACTGCGCGAGGGCGTGGACGTGGACACGGTGGCCCGCATCATCAGCACCAGCCTGACCGGCGTGCTGTACAGCGCGATGCTGGAACCGGAACTGTTCGAGCTGCAGCGCGACGGCACCCAGACCCTGGACGCCGTTTTCGGCGCCTTCGTAAAGCCCGGCGTATTCGTACCGGGCGCCCCACCCGAAGCCCTGCCGACCGACGACGAGGCGTGATTGGTCCGATGTCGCCCGTGTGCCGGCGACAAGGGTGACTGGTGGGTGGTTTCGGTCTGGGTTTACACCCGGACGCATGAATCCGACCGGTCACCTCACCGGCTCCGGACATTCGGGCCGCGCTGCGCGCGGTGTCCGGCCAACGGCCGGGGCTACGAATTTCTACGGGGCCATTGGGATCGGGATCAATCAACCATCGGCGTCGGCTGACATATCCAGATCTCCGGACGTTACGTAACAACTCGTAGCCCCGGCCGTTGGCCGGACACCGCGCGTAGCGCGGCCCAACCGTCCGAAGGCGTTTGCGCGACGATCACGGCCAACATTCCGGCGTTTAGAGGTTCCGAAGCCGCCCATCAGGCGCCATGACGTTCGAGCGAAGAGCAGCCGGGCAAAGCCCGGCTCTACCGCGTTGACCCGCCGCTTACAGGATGTACCGGCTCAAGTCGGGATCCTTGACCAGCTCACCCAGATGCTTGTCCACGTACGCCCTGTCGATCGCGATGGATTCGCCGTCACGGTCCGGGGCTTCGTAGCTCAGCGAATCAAGCAGGCGTTCGAGCACCGTATGCAGACGACGCGCACCGATGTTTTCCTGACGCTCATTCACCTGGAAGGCGATCTCGGCCAGTCGATCCACCGCCTCGGCAGTAAAGTTCACCGCAACGCCCTCCGTCTGCAGCAGCGCTTCGTACTGCTTGGTCAACGCCGCCTTCGGCTCGGTGAGGATGCGCACGAAATCCTGCTTGCTCAGCGCGCCCAGCTCCACGCGGATCGGGAAACGCCCCTGCAGTTCGGGAATCAGATCGCTCGGCTTGGCCAGGTGGAACGCGCCAGAAGCGATGAACAGGATGTGGTCGGTCTTGACCGTGCCGTACTTGGTGGACACGTTGGAACCTTCCACCAGCGGCAGCAGGTCGCGCTGCACGCCTTCGCGCGAGACATCGCCGCCACCGACGTTGTCGCCACGCTTGGCGACCTTGTCGATCTCGTCGATGAACACGATGCCGTGCTGTTCGCAGGCCTCGATCGCCGTGCTGCGGATGTCGTCTTCGTTGACCAGCTTGCCGGCTTCTTCTTCCACCAGCAGCGGCCGTGCGGCCTTGATCGTCACCGTGCGCTTCTGCGCCTTGCCGCCGCCCAGGCTGGAGAACATCTGGCGCAACTGCTGGCCCATTTCCTCCATGCCCGGCGGGGTCATGATGTCAACGCCGATGTTGGGGGCCACTTCCAGTTCGATCTCGCGCTCGTCCAGCTCGCCATTGCGCAGCATGCGGCGGAACTTGATGCGGGTTTCATTGTCCTGCGCGGAGGGTTCGTTGCGGGCCGCTTCCGGATCGAAGCCGATGCCGCCGGTGCGGCGCGGCAGCAGCGCGTCGAGGATGCGGTCTTCGGCACGCTCTTCGGCCTGGTTCTTCACCCGCACCTTGGCCATTTCGCGGTACAGCTTGACCGCGGTGTCGGCCAGGTCGCGGACGATCTGCTCGACGTCCTTGCCGACGTAGCCGACTTCGGTGAAGCGGGTGGCTTCCACCTTGACGAACGGCGCCTTGGCCAGCGTGGCCAGGCGGCGTGCGATCTCGGTCTTGCCGACGCCGGTTGGGCCGATCATCAGGATGTTCTTGGGCATGACTTCATCGCGCAGCTCGGCCGGCAGCTGCATGCGCCGCCAGCGGTTGCGCAGCGCAATGGCCACCGCGCGCTTGGCGTCGTGCTGGCCGACGATGTGGCGGTCCAGTTCCTGCACGATTTCGCGCGGGGTCATGGTGGCGGAGGAAACTTCGATCTTGTGCGGCATGGGATGGGTGCTCACAGAAAATATGGGGGAACCGTGCAGGCGACGCTATGCCTGTTGGAGGAATCCCGCGCTGAGGCGGTCAATGGTCATGGCGTAACGGTGACGTAGCGCCGGCCGTTGGCCGGCATTCCAACACCGTCTGGTCCGGCCAACGGCCGGGGCTACCACGCTTTAAGCGCTACGCGCTTAAAGCTCCTCCACCACGACATTCCGGTTGGTGTAGATGCAGATGTCGCCGGCGATGTTGATCGATTCGGTGGCGATGGTGCGCGCGTCCAGTTCGGTGTGCGCCAGCAGCGCGCGCGCGGCGGACAACGCGTAGGAACCGCCGGAACCGATGGCGATGATGCCGTCTTCCGGCTCGATCACGTCACCGGTACCGCTGATGATCAGCGAGGTGTCTTTGTCAGCCACGGCGAGCAGCGCTTCAAGCTTGCCCAGGCGGCGTTCAGTGCGCCAGTCCTTGGCCAGCTCCACGGCGGCGCGCTGCAGCTGACCATGCTTTTCCAGCTTGGCCTCGAACAGTTCGAACAGGGTGAAGGCGTCGGCGGCGGCACCGGCGAAACCGGCCAGTACCTGACCTTCGCGGCCCAGTCGGCGCACCTTGCGCGCGTTGCCCTTCATCACCGTGTGGCCGAGCGTGACCTGGCCATCGCCGGCGACGGCGACATGTCCGTTGCGGCGCACCGAGATGATGGTGGTGGCATGAAATACGTTGGGGTTCTGACTGGGGTCCATGGAGCCTCCGGGGTGACAAGAACAGAGGTGGGGCCACCTGCCGGTCCTTCAAGCCGCCCTGCCCTGCGCCCGGGTGACGCAGTGGCCCGATTCAGCTTTCGTTGTCGCCGGAGCGCCGCTTGGCCCGCGGGTGCGCCGCGTCATACACCTTGGCCAGGTGCTGGAAATCCAGGTGGGTGTAGATCTGCGTGGTGGCGATATCGGCATGGCCAAGCAGCTCCTGCACGCCGCGCAGGTCGCCGGACGATTCCAGGATGTGGCTGGCGAAACTGTGCCGCAGCATGTGCGGGTGCACGTGCTTGAACAGCCCCTGGCGCTGGGCCAGCTGGCGGATCCGGATCTGCACGGCGCGCTGGGTGATCGGCCCGCCCTTGCGCCCGGGGAATACGGGCTGCGCGTCGCCCCCCCCGCTCTCGGCACGCCAGCCCAGCAGCGCCTCGCGCGCATGCGAGCCGAACGGCACGCGGCGCTGGCGGTTGCCCTTGCCAAGCACGTTGACCAGGCCCGTGGCGAAGTCCAGGTCGCGCCAGATCAGCGCACACAGTTCGCTCAAGCGCAGGCCGGAGGAATAGAACAGTTCGAGCAGCGCGCGGTCGCGCAGGCCCAGTGGCGCATCGGTGGGCAGCTCGACCAGGCGCACCGCTTCGTCGGCATCGAGCACCTGCGGCAGTTTGCGTGGCGCCTTCGGCGCCTTCAGGCCGGCGGCGGGGCTGACCGTGATGCGGTGGTGCTTGAGCAGCCACGCATAGAAGCTGCGGCAGGCCGACAGCCTGCGCTGCAGCGATTTGGGCGCCAGCCCACGGCGGTGTTCGGCGGCGATGAACTGGCGCAGCTGCGCGCCATCCAGGCCGTCGGCGCTGGCGTCCTGCCCGGTCGCCCACGCACTGAGCGCATCCAGGTCACGGCGATACGCATCCAGCGTGTGCGCCGACGCGCGGCGCTCCACCTGCAGGTACCCGAGGAAATCCTGGACGGCGTTCATGCGGGGTCGCGCGGGCGCGGTGTCAGGCCGGGTCGAAACGCTTGAGTGCCACGACCAGCGCTTCGCCCATCATGCGCAGGAACAGCGTGCCCATGCCCGGGTAGAAGCGGTTGCCATCATGGCTGCCCACCGCGATCAGGCCCACGCCGGGCAACGGCAGCAACGCGCTGGACTGCACTTCCTCGACGCGCCCGCCGTACAGCACGGCGTTCTTTTCCGGTTGCAGGCGGCCGCAGATCGGCTCGCCATCCTGGAGGCAATCGCGGAACGAGGCCAGCAGCGGGTTGCCTTCCTCGATCACCTGCAGCCACGGCGCCTGCTCCAGGCCCGGCACCGGGTGCAACATCACCAGCCGTACCAGGTCGCCGGCGAAATCTTCTTCCAGCGACGCGGCCATGGCGCGCAGCGTATCGGCGGCGTTGGCCTGCTTCATCAGCGCCAGGGTCAACTGGTGGGTGCGCACGGCCAGGCGCTCGTTGATCTGCGCGTTCGCGGCCAGGTCGGCCAGCCGGCGCGACAACTCGCGGTTCTTGTCGCGCAGCACTTCCAGCTGGTAGCTGGCCAACGATGCGGTAGGGCCGTCGTCGCGCGGCACCACCAGGGTCAGTGCCAGGTCCGGGAACTGTTTCAGGAACGCCGGGTGCCGGCGCAGCCAGGCGGCAACTTCGTGCGCGCCGATCTTCTCGATGGTGTCGCTCATGCGTTCCACTCCCCTTCGAAGACGAATGCGGCCGGACCGGACATCACCACCTGGGCGTCATCGGCCGGCCAGCGCAGGCGCAGGTCGCCACCGGGCAGCGACACCGTGGCGTCGCGCTGCAGGCGGCCGCGCTGCATCATCACCACGGCCGCGGCGCAGGCACCGCTGCCGCAGGCCAGGGTTTCACCGACGCCGCGCTCGAACACGCGCAGGCGCGCATGTTGCGGGTCGATCACCTGCACGAAGCCGACATTGACCGACTGCGGGAAGGTGGCGTGCTGCTGCAGCAGGGGCCCCAGCCGTTCGACCGGGGCCGCATCGACCAGGCCGACCTCGATCACCGCGTGCGGGTTACCCATCGACACCGCGCCGAAACGCACGGTATCGCCCTGCAGCGGCAGCAGGTATTCCTCGCGCGCACGGGCAAAGCCCAGCAGCGGCACCTTGTGCGGTTCGAAGCGCGGCACGCCCATGGCCACCGCGTAATGGTCCGCACCAACGCGTTCGATGGCATGGGTAGCCAGCGGGCTGTCGATGTTGAAGTGCTCACCCTGGGCTGCACCATCGCGCACCAGCCAGGCCGCGACACAGCGCGCGCCGTTGCCGCACTGTTCGGACTGCGAACCGTCCGAATTCCAGATGCGGTAGGCGGCGACCGAGCCCTCCGCGCGCGGCGGTTCGATGGTCAGGATCTGGTCGCAGCCCACGCCGGTGTGGCGATCGGCCAACTGCGCGGCCAGCGCCGGGGTGGGTGCGGGGGTGCCGTCGCGCAGGTCGAGCACGACGAAGTCGTTGCCGGCGCCATGCATCTTGCTGAAACGCAGCGCGGTGGAGGCGGCCTTACTCATTCCCGTCGTCGGACTTGAGCTGCGGGTCGACCGGATCGGGCACCACCGGCGGATCGTCGGTGGCGTTGGTGTCTTCGGGCACGGCCTCGGCATCAGCGGCCGGCTCGACGGCCTGCTCTTCCACCGGCACCGGCTTCTGCGGCAGGACCAGCGGGCCCTTGTTGCCACAGGCCGAAAGGAACAGCAGCGCCAGCGCTGCCAACGGAATCAGGATGCGATTGCGATGGGGGATGCTCATGACCCGAGTATAGCGGTGGCCAGCGAAACGGGTGTGCCAGTTGAATGAACGCGCAGCGGAGACCGGTAAACCCGCACCGGTGAATGCCACCGCGGGTAGCGCCGGCCGTTGGCCGGCCCAGGCGGTGCTACGGACGTTACGTTGGCCATCCCACGCGATACTGCTGGCCGACCGAGGGCCGGCCAACGGCCGGCGCTACCGGGGGCGCCGCTCTTCCGGCGGCAACGGCCGGGTCCACAGCCACACGGCTACGACCGTCATGCAGCCGATTGACAGCCATTTCACCCAGGCAACCGGGACGCACCACAGCATGATCCCGGCGCAGACCGCCATGGTCAGGGTCGCCATCCATTTGCCCTTGCGGCTGACCGCGCCGTGCGCCTGCCAGTTGGAGATGGCCGGGCCGAACCGGGGGTGCCGCAGCAGCCAGGTGTGCAACCGCTCCGAGCCGCGCGAGGCGGCCCAGGCCGAAATCAGGATGAATACCGTGGTCGGCAGGCCCGGCACGAAGATGCCGACGATGCCGGTCCCCAGGCTGACGTAGGCCAGCAGCCACCACGCCCAGCGGAATCGCACCCGGGGCCGCGCGAGCGCGGCATCGGGAAGCTCGGGGCGTTCGGGCAGGTTCATGTCGTCAGGATAGCGAGGCCGGGCGCCGACCGCGACGGGCGGCGCCGGCACGCTGCGTCACGGGGCCGGATCGACACCCAGTTGATCGAGCACGAACGCATACGATTCGGCCAGCTCCAGATAACGCTGGAAGCGCCCGGACTTGCCGCCGTGGCCCGCTTCCATGTTGGTGCGGAACACGATCGGCGCGGTGCCGGTGTTGTCGTCGCGCAGGCGCGCCACCCACTTGGCCGGCTCCCAGTACTGCACCTGCGAGTCCCACAGCCCGGTGCCGACGAACAGCGACGGGTAGGCCTGGCGCTGCACGTTGTCGTACGGCGAGTAGCGCAGCATGTAGTCGTAGTACTCGCGCTGTTCCGGGTTGCCCCACTCGTCGTACTCATTGGTGGTCAGCGGGATGCTGGCGTCGAGCATGGTGGTCACCACGTCCACGAACGGCACCTGCGCCACCATCACCCGGTAGTCCTGCGGGGCCTGGTTGGCCACCGCGCCCATCAGCAGGCCGCCGGCGCTGCCACCGGAGGCGGCCACCCGGTCCTTGGCGGCATAGCCCTGCTTGACCAGCTCGCGGGTGACATCGACGAAGTCGTTGAAGGTGTTCTGCTTCTTCAGCAGCTTGCCGTCCTCGTACCAGGCGCGGCCCATTTCCTCGCCGCCGCGGATGTGCGCGATGGCGTACACCACGCCGCGATCCAGCAGGCTGACCACGGTCTGGTTGAAACCCGGGTCCATCGACATGCCGTAGCTGCCGTAGGCGTATTGGTACAGCGCGCCGGTGCCATCCTTCCTGAAGCCGTTGCGGTAGACCAGCGACACCGGCACCTTGGCGCCGTCGCGCGCGGTCACCCAGACCCGCTCGGTGGTGTACTGCGCCGGGTCGTAGCCGATCACCGGCTGCTGCTTGAGCTGGCGGCGCTCGCCGGTGACGGTGTTGAGCTCAAAGGTGGTGGTCGGCGTGGTCAGCGAGGTGTAGGCGTAGCGCAGCCACGGCGTATCCGCTTCGGGATTGGCCGCCAGGCCCATCGAGTACGCCGGCTCATCGGCCTTCACGTAGTCCTGGCGCCCATCGGCGAACAGCAGGCGCACCCGCTCCAGCGCGTTGGAGCGTTCGGCAATCGCGGTGAAGCCGTCGAACAGCTCGAAACCTTCCACCAGCACGTTGTCGTCATGCGCGACCCAGTCGGTCCACTGGCTGCGCGCGGTGGCATCGGTGGGCGCGGTGACGATCTTGAAGTTCTTCGCGCCGGCATCGTTGGTGCGGATCACCCAGCGCCCGCCGAAGTGGTCGGCATCGTATTCGACATCGCGCGCACGCGGCGCCAGCACGGTGAACTGCTGTGGGTCGGCAGCCGGTGCGTAGCGGCTTTCCGAGCTCACCGTACTGTGCAGGTCGATGGTGATGAAGCGATCGTCGCGGGTACGGCCCACGCCCATGTAGAAGCTGTCGTCCGCTTCCTCGTAGACCAGCACATCGCTGCTGGCCGGGGTGCCCAGCACGTGCTTCTTCACCCGCACGGTGAGCAGGGTTTCCGGATCGTTTTCCACATAGAACAGGGTGCGGTTGTCGTCGGCCCAGACCACGTTGGCCGAGACGTTCTCGATGCGGTCGGGCAGCACCTGCCCGGTGCGCAGGTCCTTGAAGCGGATCACGTACTGGCGGCGGCCCACGTCGTCCTCGGCCCAGGCCAGCAGGTGGTTGTCCTGGCTGACGTCTGCATCGCCCACATCGAAGTAGCCCTTGCCTTCGGCCATCCTGTTGAGGTCGAGGAGGATTTCCTCCGGCGCTTCCATGCTGCCCTTGCGGCGCGCCTGGATCGGGTAATCCCTGCCGGTTTCGTAGCGGCTGTAATACCAGTAGCCACGCTCGCGCGCCGGCACGCTGGCATCGTCCTGCTTGATCCGGCCGACGATCTCCTTGTACAGGCTGTCCTGCAGCGGCTTGAGTGGGGCCATCACCTGGTCGGTGTAGGCGTTCTCCGCATTCAGATAGGCCAGCATGGCCGGCGCTTCGCGCTTGTCGTCACGCAGCCAGTAGTAATCGTCGTTGCGGGTGGCACCGAACGGGGCGGTAACCGCGTGCGGATGCTTCTCGGCGTCGGGTGGGGTCAGCGCGGGGGCGGCATGCACGGAAGCGGTCATCAGGGTGGCAACCAGAAAGAGGACAGTGGATTTCACGAATTGGGGCTCCTTGCCGGTGAATGCAATGGGGTGTGGCGCAGTCTGGCGGCGGAGCGGCACCGACGGCAAGCGTGCAGGCGCTCGCCTATCATGGGGTGCATGAGCACCCGCACCCCCACGGCCGGCTACAGCCGCCGCAGCCAGGAAATCGAACCCTTCCACGTGATGTCCCTGCTGGCGCGCGCGCAGGCATTGGAGCAGGCCGGCCATGATGTGATCCACCTGGAGATCGGCGAACCGGACTTCACCACCGCCGCGCCCATCGTGCGCGCCGGCCAGGCCGCGCTGGCTGCCGGGCACACCCGTTACACCGCCGCGCGCGGACTGCCCGCATTGCGCGCGGCCATCGCAGGCTTCTACGGCACCCGCTACAACCTGGACCTGGATCCGGAACGGATCCTGGTCACCCCGGGCGGCTCCGGCGCGCTGCTGCTGGCCAGCAGCCTGCTGGTCGACCCGGACCGCCATTGGCTGCTGGCCGACCCGGGCTACCCGTGCAACCGCCACTTCCTGCGGCTGGTCGAAGGCGCCGCGCAGCTGGTGCCGGTCGGGCCGCAGACCGCCTACCAGCTGACCCCGTCATTGGTGGAAACGCACTGGAACGCGGCCAGCGTCGGCGCCCTGGTGGCCTCGCCGGCCAACCCGACCGGCACGGTGCTGTCGGCGGCGCAGCTGGCGGCATTGTCGGAATCGCTGAAAGCGCGCGGCGGCCACCTGGTGGTGGACGAGATCTACCACGGCCTCACCTACGGCATGGACGCGGCCAGCGTTCTGCAGGTGGACGACGAGGCGTTCGTGCTCAACAGCTTCTCCAAGTACTACGGCATGACCGGCTGGCGCCTGGGCTGGCTGGTGGCACCACCACAGGCCGTGCCCGACCTGGAGAAACTGGCCCAGAACCTGTACATCAGCGCCTCCAGCATTGCCCAGCACGCCGCGCTGGCCTGCTTCGAGCCGGATACCATCGCCATCTTCGAACAGCGCCGCCACGCGTTCCAGGCGCGGCGCGATTACCTGTTGCCGGCCCTGCGTGCGCTCGGTTTCCGCATCGAAGTCGAGCCCGAAGGCGCGTTCTATCTCTACTGCGACGTCAGTGACTTCACCGACGACGCGCAGGCGTTCTGCGCACACTTCCTGGAAACCGAGCACGTGGCGTTTACCCCGGGCCTGGATTTCGGTCATTACCGTGCGAACCAGCATGTGCGGTTGGCGTATACGCAGGAGGTTCCAAGGTTGGAAGAAGCAGTGGCGCGGATTGCGCGGGGCCTGCAATCCCTCCGGTAGCGCCGGCCGTTGGCCGGCCGACGACATCCTGAGGGCCGGCCAACGGCCGGCGCTACCGCGACACGTAAAAAAACGCCGCGCATTACGCGCGGCGTTCAAAAGGGGTGGAGCCAACCAGACGCCCCACCACCCGGAGGAGAAGCTTGCCCGCGCCACGGCGGGCAAGCATCGACGGGTAGCCCCGGCCGTTGGCCGGAAACCGGTTATTTCAACCGTTCCCACAGGAAGCTGTAAGCCAGCGCCGACATATGCGCCGCCTGCGCATTGTTCGCCGCACCGCCGTGGCCACCTTCGATGTTCTCGTAGTAGGTCACGTCCTTGCCGGCATCGATCATCTTGGCCGCCATCTTGCGCGCATGGCCCGGGTGGACGCGGTCATCGCGGGTCGAGGTGGTGAACAGCACCGGAGGATACGTCTTCTTCGGGTCGAACAGGTGGTACGGCGAGAAGGTCTGAATGTACGCCCAGTCGGCCGTGTCGGGGTTGCCGTATTCGGCCATCCACGAGGCACCGGCCAGCAGGTGGCTGTAGCGCTTCATGTCCAGCAGCGGCACCTGCACCACCACCGCCCCGAAAAGCTCCGGGTACTGGGTAAGCATGTTGCCGGTGAGCAGGCCGCCGTTGCTGCCGCCCTGCACGCCCAGGTGCCTGGGCGAGGTGATCCTGCGGCTGACCAGGTCGCGGGCGACCGCGGCCATGTCCTCATAGGCCTTATGCCGGTTCTGCTTCAGCGCGGCCTGGTGCCAGCGCGGGCCGTACTCGCCACCGCCACGGATGTTGGCCACCACGTACACGCCGCCCTTCTCCAGCCAGGCGCGGCCCATGCCGCCGGAATACGACGGGGTCAGCGAGATTTCGAAGCCGCCATAGCCATACAGCAGGGTCGGGTTGGACCCGTCCAGCGTCATGTCCTTGGCATGCACCACGAAGTAGGGCACGCGGGTGCCGTCCTTGCTGGTGGCGAAGTGCTGCTCGATCACCTTGCCTTCGGCATCGAAGAACGCCGGCATGGTCTTGAGCACTTCGGGCTGCTTGCCGATCTCGGCCAGCGCCAGCGTGGTCGGGGTCAGGTAATCGGTGACGGTCATCCACACCGCGTCGCTTTCATCGGCATCCACCGCGCCTACCGCCACGGTACCGAACGAGGGCGCGCCGGTGAAATCGCTCTTCTTCCAGCCGTCCGCCGACGGGGTCAGCACGATCAGGCGGCTCTTGACGTCATCCAGCACGTTGAGCACCAGGTGGTTCTTCGTCCAGCTCGACCCGGCCAGCGAGGTGGTCCCGGTCGGGGCGAACAGCACCTCGAAATCGCGCTTGCCGGCGATGAAATCGTCCAGCTTGGTGATCAGCAGCGAACCGGCGGTGTAGGTCTTGCCACCCACCGTCCACGGATCGCGCAGCTCCAGCGTGAGCCACTGCTTGCGCAGGCCCTTCTCGGCCGAATTGGGCGCATCGATCCTGGTCAGCGTGCCGTCGTCGGCGCGCAGGTACAGTTCGTTGTTGTAGAAGGCCAGCGTACGGCTGACCAGGTTGCGCTCATAGCCCGGGGTATCGTCATGCATCGCCGCGATGTACATGTCATCGGGCTTGCCCTCGTACACCACGCTGGCCGCCGACAGCGGCGTGCCACGCTTCCACAGCTTGGCCACGCGCGGGTAGCCGGACGTGGTCATGCTGTCCTTGCCGAAATCGGTATACACGAACACGGTGTCGCGATCGATCCAGCCCAGCCCACCCTTTGATTCGGGGCGGAAGAAGCCGTCCTTGATCCAGCTCTTGCTGGACAGGTCGAATTCGCGGGTGACGTCGGCATCGGCGCCACCGCGCGACAGTGCGATCAGGCAGCGGGTGTACTCCGGGCGCAGGCACTCGGCACCGTGCCACACCCAGTTCTCGCCTTCGGCCTTGTTCAGTGCGTCCAGGTCGAGCACGGTTTCCCACTTCGGGACCGGCTTGCGGTACTCCTCCAGCGTGGTCCGCCGCCACAGGCCGCGCTCGTGCTGCTTGTCCTTCCAGAAGTTGTAATAGTAATCACCAATCTTCTGCACGCCGGGAATCTTGGCGTCCGAATCGAGCACCTCGCGGATGCTGGCTTCCATCTGCTTGAAGGCCGGGGTCTGGGCCAGGCGGCCTTCGGACTTGACGTTCTGCTGCTTGACCCAGTCCAGCGATTTTTCGCCGGTGACATCTTCCAGCCACGCGTAGGGATCGGCAGGAGTCTCAGCGGCCATCGCGGTTCCGGCCGCACCAGCGGAGATCAGGCCTGCCATCAGGCAGGCAGAGGCGAGTCGTGACATTGAGGCTCCAGGCGGTCATATCCCCCGGACGCTATCACACGGCCTGCCCCGCTCCCCCCTGTCGAAGGTCAGGGCGCGCCCGGCGCGGTTGCAGCCGGGCCCGGCGTTTTGCCTGCGGCGCGCGCCGGCGCTGGGCCTGCCGGCGCAGCAGGGCCAGCGGCAGTCGGAACCGGTACAGACTCCACCAGGCCAGGCACGGCATGCCCACCAGCCACAGCGGCAACCAGCCCAGCCATTGGCTGTCGCCGCGCGCGGCCGGCCAGACCAGGACGAGGGCCAGGCCGGCCAGGGCGACCTGCCGGACCCCGCGCAGTACCTGCGGGTGCGGGGCTTCGGCAAGGCGTGCAGTGGGACGGGAACGACGCGAAGACGACAGGGGCATGACACGACTCCGTGCGAAAGTGATGCGCTACCTTGCCGTGCTCCCATCTCACAGGCTGCGACCTTCCACGCTTGCACCATTGACGTTCGTCGTCGTCCCACCCACCATGCCCCTGCAAGCCACTGGAGCCTTCCGCCGCATGTCTTCGAACCGCCCGCTTCGCGTTGCCCTGCTGCTGTCGTCGCTGTCGTTGTTGGCCGCCTGCTCATTTGGCGACAGCAAGCCGGCCCCGCCGCCGGCGGCCAGTACCGCGACCAACGCTCCGATCGACCTGCAGCGGTTCATGGGTACCTGGTATGTCATCGGCCGCGTGCCGAACCCGGTCGAACGCGGCCACGTGGCCAGCGTCAATCAATACACGCTGCGCGGCGACCAGAAGGTGTCCATCACCTATCGTTTCCGGGATGGCTTCTCCGAGCCGCAGCAGGAACTGACCGTGCGCGCCTCGGTGGACGAGAAGAGCGGCAACCACAACTGGCGCACCTGGTTCTACAAGGTGGTGCCTACCCACACCCGCGTGCTGGAAGTGGCGCCGGACTATTCGTGGGCGATGCTGGGCTACCCGGGCCGCGAAATGGCCTGGATCTTCGCGCGCAAGCCGGACATGGACAAAGAGCTGTACAAGGAACTGGCCACCCGCCTGCGCGACGAGTACGGGGTCAACACCGACAAGCTCAAGCGCGTACCGCAGCACCCCGAGCAGGTGGACCGGCTGGGGTACGAGGTTCCGAACGTAAGGTGATCAGGCCGGCCAACGGCCGGCGCTACCGGGTTGATTGATGCCGGTCGCAATGACTGATAACGGCCATTGGCCTCCGGTTGGTTGATCCCGGTCTGCGGACGTTACGTAACAATTCGTAGCCCCGGCCGTTGGCCGGACACCGCGCGCAGCGCGGCACAAACATCCAACGTCATTTCAAATCCGCATGTAATCATCCGACCGGCGTTTGGACCGACCGAAGCCGCGCTTCAGGGATTACTTCCGCGAATACCGCCCCACCAGCCAGTCGCCCAGCATCTGCAGCAACTGGACCAGCACCAGCAGCAGCACCACGGTGACCAGGGCCACGTCGGTGTGCGAACGCTGGTAGCCATCGCGGAAGGCCAGGTCGCCCAGCCCGCCCGAGCCGATCGCACCGCCCATCGCGGTGAAGCCGATCAGCGCGATCACGGTGACGGTGGCGCCGGCAATCAGGCCCGGCCGCGCTTCGGGCAGCAGCACCCGGCTGACCAGCTGCCAGGTGGTGGCGCCCATCGCCTGGCTGGCCTCGATCACGCCGCGGTCCACTTCGCGCAGCGCGGTTTCCACCAGGCGCGCGTAGAACGGCGCCGCACCGATCACCAGCGGCACGATCGCACCGCGCACGCCGAGCGAGGTGCCCATCATCCACAGCGTGATCGGAATCAGCACGATCATCAGGATGATGAAAGGCACCGAGCGCAGCAGGTTGACCAGCAACGCCAGCCCGCCATACAGCACCGGCCTGCGGTGCAGCTGCGGCGAGCCGGTCAGGAACAGCAGCACGCCCAGCGGCAGGCCGATGGCCAGGGTGAGCGGCAGCGAGCCGGCCAGCATCAACAGGGTGTCGAGGGTGGCCTGGCCGATATCGGCCCATTTGGCCGCGTCGAGATGGCGGAAGAACCCGCCGGCAGTGGCCAGGATCATCGGCGCAGCTCCTCCAGGTGAACGCCGGCGGCAACGAAGCCGGCCTGCGCGGCCTGCACGTCGCCGCCCACCAGCGATACCGTCAGCTGGCCATACGGGGTGTCCTTGATGCGGTCGATGCGCCCGGACAGGATGTTGTAGTCCACGCCGGTCTCCCGGGCGATGCGGCCCAGCACCGGCTCATAGGTATCGGTGCCGAGGAAGGTGAGGCGCACGATGCGCCCGGCCACAGCGTCGAAATCCTTGTGCAGCTCGCCTTCGTCGACCTGCTCGGATTCGTTGACGAAGCGGCGCGTGGTCGGGTGCTGCGGGTGCAGGAACACCTCGGTGACCGGGCCGGTTTCCACGAGGTGACCGGCATCGAGCACCGCCACGCGGTCGCAGACGCGACGGATCACATCCATCTCGTGGGTGATCAGCACGATGGTCAGGCCCAGCTCGCGGTTGATCCGGCCCAGCAGTTTGAGCACCGAGGCGGTGGTCTGCGGATCGAGCGCGCTGGTCGCCTCGTCGCACAGCAGGATCTGCGGGCGGGTGGCCAGGGCGCGGGCGATGCCCACGCGCTGCTTCTGGCCGCCGGACAGCTGCGCCGGGTACTTGTTGGCGTGCGCTTCCAGGCCCACGGTGTGCAGGAGTTCGCTGACCCGCGCGTCGATGTCCGCGCGCGGGGTGCCGGCCAGTTCCAGCGGGAAAGCGACATTGGCCGCTACCGTGCGTGAGGACAGCAGGTTGAAGTGCTGGAAGATCATGCCGATCTTCCGGCGCAGCGCGCGCAGCCCGTCGCTGTCCAGCGCAGTGACGTCCTCGCCGTTGATCAGCAGGCGGCCGCCCGTGGGCTCCTCGAGCCGGTTGATCAGCCGGATCAGGGTCGATTTGCCCGCGCCGGAATGGCCGATGATGCCGAACACTTCGCCGGCCTCGATGGTCAGGTCCAACGGCTGCAGCGCGGCGATCGCGCGGCCGCCGACGGCATAGGATTTGTGCAGGCGCTGGAACTCGATCACTTCGCGGTCAACCGGGGCATCGACGGGAGGGGGCGTGCAGCCTACCAGCGCGGGACGGCCCTGGCCCGCGCAGCAGATCCGAATCATATTCCGTTTGATTATAAGTAAACGTCATCGCCCGTCCGGCGGGGCTCAGGGGTGGTCCAGCGGCTGCGGCGCGCGGACCTGGCGGACCCGCTCACGGTGGAGCAGGTACAGCCCCGACGCCACGATGATCGCCGCGCCCAGCCAGGTGAACCGGTCGGGCAGCACGCCCCAGAACAGCAGGTCCCAGCCGATCACCCAGACCAGCCCGGTGTACTCCAGCGGCGCGATCAGCGAGGCCTCGCCGAGCTGGAACGCGCGGGTCAGGGCGACCTGGCCGCCCGCCCCGGCCAGGCCCATGCCGGCAATCAACGCGGCGTGGCCCAACTGCAGCGGCTGCCAGTCCGGAATGGCCAGCAGGCCGGCGCCCAGCGCCAGGATCACCAGGAACCAGACCACCATGGATTGCGGGGTATCGGTGCGGGTCAACATGCTGACCGTGATCGCCGCCACGGCGTAGGCCGTGGCCGCCAGCAGCACCATCAGCCCGGGCACGGAGATGAAGCCGTCCACACCGGGGCGCAGCACCACCAGCACCCCGACCAGGCCGATGCCGATGGCGATCCAGCGGCGCGGCCCGACATGTTCACCGAGCAGCGGCACCGACAGCGCGGCGATCAGCAGCGGGGCGACAAAATAGATGGTGTAGGCCGTGGACAGCGGCAGGCTGCGCAGGGCGAACACGAAGCAGCCGATCATGGCCATGCCCAGCAGGCCGCGCAGCAGGTGCAGGCCCCAGCGTACCGGGATCAGTGAACGCGGGCCGGCAGTGGCCAGCACCCAGACCAGCACGAACGGCAGCGACGCCGCGCCGCGCAGGAAGGTGACCTGCAGGGTCGGGTAGCTGGAGGAGAGCTGCTTCATGCCCGCATCCATCAGCGAGAAGCAGGCCACCGCCATCAGCATCCAGGCCACGGCACGGGAGGGGGAGCGTTGGGTGTTCATGACCCATTATCGCCGTCCTTGTCGGGACGTCCATGCGTGGTTGGCTAGAATGGGTGCTTCACCTGCAGGAGAATCCTCATGCCCTCGTTTGACGTCGTTTCCGAAGTTGACATCCACGAATTGACCAACGCGGTCGACCAGGCCAACCGGGAGCTGTCCACCCGCTTCGATTTCAAGGGCGTGGACGCCAAATTCGTGCTGGAAGACAGCGTGATCAGCCAGTCCGCCCCCAGCGAATTCCAGCTCCAGCAGATGACCGACATCCTGCGCACGCGCCTGACCGCGCGGAAGATCGATGCCGCGTGCCTGGAGTTTGGCGACGTCGACACCAACCTGGCCGGCGCGCGCCAGAAGGTCACGGTCAAGCAGGGTATCGAGCAGAAGGTAGCCAAGAAGATCGCCGCGAAGATCAAGGAAGCCAAGCTCAAGGTGGACAGCCAGATCAATGGCGACAAGCTGCGGGTCACCGGCAAGAAGCGCGACGACCTGCAGGACGTAATGGCACTACTGAAGAAGGAATCGTTCGAGGTGCCCCTCCAATTCGACAATTTCCGCGATTGATTCACCGCGATGGGCACCCAACGAACATCTGGGTGCTCGTCTGGACGTATCCGGATGATGGCAATCCCGTAAAAATTCGTAGCGCCGAAGAGAACGGCAGGAGCCGTTCTCAACATCGCGCAGCGATGGCCCGAAGGGTGACCGCCAGGACGGCGGGCATACTGTTAGTCGGCGACCGCGCGCAAGCGCGGCGCAAGGGTCCGGAGCCGAATAACGGTTCGACATAGCCAGCTGACCGGCGTTTAACGTTGCCGAAGACGTGTGTCAGGGGTTCATGACGCCTGAACGGAGAGCAGCCGACTAACAGTCGGCGCTACCCGTCGGTCGCCCCCTCGGCACACCCCGCACGCCGACCTACACGCCCGCCCCCGCCAGCCCCCCCGTACAATGCGCTGCCCAGCCCGCGATATCGCCCGCCATGAATGACTCGCCCCTGCTTGCCGACACCGCCCCTGACGGCAGCGATCCCATCGCGGAAACCAAGCGCTGGCTGGAACAGATCGTCATCGGCCTGAACCTGTGCCCCTTCGCCAAAGCCGTCTACGTAAAAGACCAGGTCCGCTTCGTACTCAGCGACGCCACCACCGTCGAAGCGCTGGTGGAAGAGCTGGCCGAAGAACTGGTGCTGCTGCGCGACACCCCGGCCGAGCAGATCGACACCACGTTGATCGTGCACCCGGACGTGCTCACCGACTTCCTGGACTACAACGACTTCCTGGACAACGCCGATGCCGCGATCGAGGCGCTGGACCTGCAGGGCATCCTGCAGGTGGCCAGCTTCCACCCGCAGTACCAGTTCGCCGGGGTGGCGCCGGATGATGTGAGCAACTACACCAACCGCGCGCCCTACCCGACCCTGCACCTGCTGCGCGAAGACAGCGTGGAACGCGCCGTGGCCGCCTTCCCGGACCCGGACGTGATCGTCGAGCGCAACATCGACACCCTGGACAGGCTGGGCGTGGAAGGCTGGACCCGCCTGCTCGGCCGCAAGGACACCCCCCGGTGCCACTGACCCCGGCCATCGCCGCCTGGCCCGCGCAACCGCTGCGCGACCGCGTGGTGATCGTCACCGGTGGGGCGCAGGGCGTGGGGCGCGGTATCGCGCAGGCCGTACTGGGCGCGGGCGGCCGCGTGATGATTGCCGACCTGGACGCCGACGCGGGCCGCGCCTGCCTGAAGGAATGGGCGCTGCCCGAGCGTGCCGCGTTCCAGCGCGCGGACGTGGCCAGCGAGCGCAGCGTGCAGGCGCTGGTCAAGGCCACGCTGAAGCGCTTCGGTCGCATTGATGGGCTGGTCAACAACGCCGGCATCGCCAGCGCGCACGGCACCCCGCTGGCGGAGATGACGCTGGCGGAATGGCAGCGCCGCCTGTCCAGCCTGCATGGGGCGTTTCTGTGCAGCAAGCACGCACTGCCGGCGCTGCGCGCGCAGGCGGCAGACAAGGCCGGTGGTTCGGTCATCAACATCGCCTCCACCCGCGCCTGGCAGTCCGAGCCGGACAGCGAAGCCTATGCCGCCGCGAAGGGCGGGCTGGTGGCGTTCACCCACGCGCTGGCGATCAGCAGCGGGCCGCAGGTGCGGGTCAACAGCATCAGCCCCGGCTGGATCACCACCGATGCATGGCAGGCGCCGGCCCGGCGACGCACGCCGAAGCTGTCGCGCCGCGACCACGCCCAGCATGCGGTGGGCCGGGTCGGCCAGCCCGAAGACATCGGCGCGCTGGCGGTGTTCCTGCTCTCGGACCTGTCCGGCTTCATCACCGGGCAGGACCACATCGTCGATGGCGGCATGAGCCGCACGATGATCTACGCCGAATAGCGGTTACGCATCACCGGTAGCGCCGGCCGTTGGCCGGCCCACGCCATCCCGAGGGCCGGCCAACGGCCGGCGCTACCGTCGTTTCACCCGTCAGCCATTCATGCCGTTGTGGCGCAACAACGCGTCCACGTTCGGCGCGCGCCCACGGAACGCTTCGAAGTTCTCTGCCGCACTCCGGCTGCCGCCCCGCGACAACACCTCATCGCGGAAGCGCCTGCCGGTCTCGGCCACCTGATCCGGCGCTTCCTCGAACGCCGCATAGGCATCGGCACTGAGCACTTCGGCCCACTTGTAGCTGTAGTAGCCGGCCGCATAGCCACCGGCGAAGATGTGGCTGAACTGATGCGGGAAGCGGTTCCATTCCGGCGGACGATTGACCGCCACCTCATCGCGCACCCGTTCCAGCAGCTGCAGCACGCTGTCCTGCACCGGATCAAAGCTGCTGTGCAGCTGCATGTCGAACAGCGCGAACTCGAGCTGGCGCACGGTAAACATGCCGCTCTGGAAGTTGCGCGCGGCCAGCATGCGGTCAAACAGCGCCCGCGGCAGCGGCTCGCCGGTGTCCACATGCGCGGTCATCGCCTGCACGCGGTCCCACTCCCAGCAGAAGTTTTCCATGAACTGGCTGGGCAGCTCCACCGCATCCCATTCCACGCCGTTGATGCCGGCCACGCCGAGCTCGCCAATGCGGGTCAGCAGTTGGTGCAGGCCGTGGCCCATTTCATGGAACAGCGTGGTCACTTCGTCGTGGCTGAAGGTGGACGCCTTGCCATCGGCGCCCTTGCCGAAGTTGCACACCAGGTACACCAGCGGCGTCTGCACGCCCTGCGCGGTGTCGCGGCGGTTGCGGCAGTCGTCCATCCACGCGCCGCCGCGCTTGCCTTCGCGCGCATACAGGTCCAGGTAGAACTGGCCGACCAGTGCGCCCTGCGCATCGACCAGGCGGAAGAAGCGCACGTCCGGGTGCCACACCGGCGCCTGGTCGGGCTGTACCTGCAGGCCGTACAGGCCCTGGATGACACTGAACAGGCCGTCCAGCACCTTCGGCTCGGTGAAGTACTGCTTCACCTCCTGCTCGGAATAGCTGTACCGCGCCTGCTTGAGTTTTTCAGAGGCAAAGGCCAGGTCCCACGCTTCCAGCGCAGGGAGGCCCAGTTCGTCGCGCGCGAATGCATCCAACCCGGCGCGGTCACGCTGCGCGTAGGGCTTCGCACGCGCTGCCAGATCGCGCAGGAAGCCCAGCACCTGCGGTGCGTCGTCGGCCATCTTGGTGGCGATGGAGTACTCGGCGTAGTTGGCAAAGCCCAGCAGGGTCGCCAGCTCGGCGCGCAGCGCCAGGACGCGATCGATGTGCGCGCTGTTGTCCAGCTTGGGATCGCCGAACTCCGATGCGCGCAGCGCATTGGCGCGGTACAGCGCCTCACGCAGCGGCCGGTGCTCGGCATAGGTCTGCACCGGCAGGTAGCACGGCATCTGCAGGGTCAGCTTCCAGCCTGACAGACCGGCCTTGTCCGCGGCGGCGCGCGCAGCTGCGACCACGTCGTCAGGCAGGCCGGCCAGTTCACTGCGCTCTTCCACGTGCAGCGACCACGCATCGGTGGCATCGAGCACGTTCTGCGAGAAGGTGGCCGACAGTGCCGACAGTTCTTCGCGGATCGCGCTGTAACGGGCCTTGCCTGCCTCATCCAGCTCGGCACCGCCCAGGCGGAAATCGCGCAGCGCGTTGTCCAGCACCTTGCGCCGCGCCGGATCGTACTGCGTCGCTTCGGGCGTGGCCGCCAGCGCGCGGTACTGCTCGAACAACGCCAGGTTCTGGCCAAGCGCGCTGCCAAAGCGGGTTACCTTGGGCAGGTTGCTGTTGTAGGCCTCGCGCAGCGCGGGGGTGTTGACCACCGCCTGCAGATGGCCCACCTGGCCCCACGCGCGCCACAGGCGCTCGGTGGCATCGTCCAGCGGCTCGACGAAGCTGGCCCAGCTGACCGGCTGCACGGTTTCGGCGGTTTTCACCGCCGCTTCGGCTTCGGCCAACAAGGTGTCGATGGCCGGGCCGATGTGCTCGGGCTGGATCGCATCGAAACGGGGCAGGCCGGAAAAATCGAGCAGGGGATTGGCAGGGGTCACAGGGGTCTCCAGACAGCGGGGCCGGCACGCCGGCGTTTCCCACGATATGGCACCGGATCCGGCGCTGCACAAGCCCCGGCGGCCACGGGTTCGTGGCCGTTCACCCGGCTCGCCGTGCTCAGTACAGGGCTTCCAGCGCGGCGCTGGGCAGCTCCGGCAGGCCCTGCCCAGCCACCGCCGCAGCGATCACCGCGTCGGCCTGGTCCACGTCGATGCCCTGTCGCGGATACCACTCCGGGTTGTAGTAGCTGTGCGCATAGCGCTCGCCGCTGTCGCACAGGATGGTCACGATCGAGCCGCTGCGGCCGGCCGCGCGCATGCGCCCGGCAGCGTGCAGCACACCGATGAAGTTGGTGCCGGTGGAGCCACCGACGCGGCGCCCCAGCTGGCGGCTGACATGGCGCATGGCCGCCAGGCTCAGCGCGTCGGGTACCTTGACCATGGCATCCACGCTGGTCGGGATGAAGCTCGATTCGACCCGCGGCCGGCCAATACCTTCCACCCGCGAGCCGCCGCTGCAGGTCAGCTCGCGCCACGGCTCGCCCGCCAACGCGGCGCGGTAGCCGTCGAAGAACACCGACACTTCCGGGTCCGCGCACAGGATGCGGGTGTCGTGCCGACGGTAACTGACATAACGGCCCAGCGTGGCGGCGGTGCCGCCGGTGCCGGGGCTGCACACGATCCATTCCGGCACCGGGTGCGGCTCTTCGGCCATCTGCTTGAAGATGGATTCGGCGATGTTGTTGTTGGCGCGCCAATCGGTGGCGCGCTCGGCGTAGGTGAACTGGTCCATGAAGTGGCCGCCGGTTTCGCGGGCCAGCTTTTCCGAATCGCAGTTCAGGTCGCAGGCGCGCTCGACCAGGTGGCAGCGGCCGCCATGGAATTCGATGGCGGCGATCTTTTCCGGCGACGTGGTGGCCGGCATCACCGCAATGAACGGCAGGCCCAGCAGCCGTGCGAAGTAGGCTTCGGACACCGCGGTGGAGCCACTTGAGGCCTCGATCACCGGGCGCCCTTCGCGCAGCCAGCCGTTGGCCAGCGCGTACAGGAACAGCGAACGCGCCAGGCGGTGCTTCAGGCTGCCGGTGGGATGGCTGGATTCATCCTTGAAGTACAGCTCGATGCCCGGGTGCCCCGGCAGGTCCATCGGAATCAGGTGGGTATCGGCCGAACGGTTGAAATCGGCTTCGATCTTGCGGATGGCGGCGGCCACCCATTCACGCTGCGACATGTCGGCGACGGTGCGAGGAGATGCAGCATTCTACGTCGCAATGGCCGGGGCCCGCTAAAATGAACGGTCTTGCCGCCACCTGCGGCCCCGCCAGAGGATCCCCCATGAGCCTTGCCTCCCTGCAGTCCCAGCCGGGCGTAGCCGCCCAGCCGCCGGCCGAAACCACCGGTTTCGTGTTCAACCACACCATGCTGCGGGTCAAGGACGCCGCCGCCTCGCTGGACTTCTACACCCGCGTGCTCGGCTTCCGCCTGCTCGACCAGCGCGACTTCCCCGAAGCGCAGTTCAGCCTGTACTTCCTGGCGCTGCTGCCGGCCGGCACGCAGATCCCGGACGGCGACGATGCCCGCCGGTTGTGGATGGCCGGCCTTCCGGGCGTGCTCGAACTGACCCACAACCACGGCACCGAAACCCAGGACGGTCCGGTTTACCACGACGGCAACCAGGACCCGCGCGGCTTCGGCCACATCTGCGTCTCCGTGCCGGACATCCAGGCCGCCTGCAAGCGCTTCGACGACCTGCAGGTGCCCTACCAGAAGCGCCTGGAAGACGGCCGCATGAAGCACCTGGCCTTCATCAAGGATCCGGACGGCTATTGGGTGGAGATCATCTCCAACACCCCGATCGGTTGAGCCCCCGGCTTCAACAATGTGCACGCCCCGCCAAGGCGGGGGTGCACCTCCGGTGGTATACCTGCGTTCCTTTCCACCCCAAAGAACCCGTATGGAAACCATGGAACTGCACCGCGGCCGCCTGATCGACCACCTGCAACTGATCGTGCGCGACCTGCCCGCCAGCCGCCGCTTCTACCAGGCTGTGCTGGACACCCTCGGCATTCCCATCGCCGGCGAGGGCGACGACTACTTCTGGGCCGACGAACTCTTCATCTCCACTGCCGACAGCGAAGCCGCCGCCGGCGAGCTGACCGGTCGCCACCACCTTGCTTTCCAGGCCCGCGACCGCGCCACCGTCGACGCCTTCCACAAGGCCGCCCTGGCCGCAGGTGGCAAGGACAACGGCGCTCCCGGCGAGCGCCCCTACCACCCGGGCTACTACGCGGCCTTCGCGATCGATCCGGATGGCAACAACATCGAGGTCGTCTATCACGGTCCAGCGACCTACAGTGTCGATTCGGTGAAGGTCACCTTCTGAACTTGAATTCCGGGGCCCTTTGTCGGCATTGGCCTTTGCGCTCCAGGGCCAACACGCCCATAGTCCGGCCCATGACGGCCATACTTGAGCGATCAGCCATGTCCAGAATAGATCGGTCGGCCTCTTGGGGCGCCAATCTTGGAAAATCTCTCATGAACAAGAAAAGCCAGCATGTTGTGCCAAGCACTTCCGGTGGCTGGGCCGTTCGGCGCTCCGGCGCGGAACGTGCGTCGAAATTGTTTGTAACTCAGAAAGAGGCCATCGCCCATGCACGCACCATCGCCAAGAGCGAGAAGGGCGAACTGTATGTGCACGGAAGAGACGGAACGATCAAAGAGAAAAGCAGCTTCGGCCACGATCCCATCCCACCGAAAGCCAAACGGTAGTTACATCGATGGAGTTCGAGGAGAATGTCTTCATAAATTGCCCCTTCGATGCAGCCTACTACCCCTCCTCAGGCCGCTACTCTTTACTGTCATATATTTGGGAATGAGGCCGCGGATCGCGCTGGAGCGTGCTGATTCCGGCGAGACAAGGATCAGCAAGATCATTGAGCTCGTCAGCGAGTCGAAGTACGGCATTCATGATATTTCACGCATTACGGCCAGCAAAAAGGGCGAAATTTTCAGACTGAACATGCCCTTCGAGCTGGGCCTGGACGTTGGTTGCCGCACATTCGGAAATGAAGTCCATAACAAGAAGCAGTGCCTTGTCCTTGAGGCCGAACGATACCGATATCAAGCTGCTCTCTCGGACCTGTCGGGCTCCGACATCGCCGTGCATAGAAATGAGCCAGAGGAAGTCGCCAATCAGGTCCGAGGCTGGCTTGCCGGCCAATGCCGCCCCAAAGCACCCGGCCCCGCAAAGATCTGGGGTGCATTCAACGACTTCATGGCAGCGAACTACGATGCCTTGACCGCAAGGGGCTTCTCAAGAAAAGACATCGAGAACCTGGCCATCTCGGAGTTGATCGACTGTATGGAAGAGTGGGTCCGAGAAAATCCATAGGCATTTCTCAAGCAAACAATCCGGCGGCATTCCAGACCCAAGCCGAAGCAGCAGCTACGACACGAAGCGGGCTGGTCGTCCGCTTCGTCTCTCCATCCCGCCGTCAGTGCGCGGCCATATAAATGTCCTGCAGCACCGCCTTCTCCAGCTCCAGCTCGCTGAGCAGGTTCTTGACGATGTCGCCCAAGCTGAGGATGCCGACCAGCGTGGCGCCTTCAGTCACCATCAGATGCCGGTGGCGCGAGTAGGTCATCAGCGCCATGGCCTGCTTCAGGGTCGCCTCCGGCGAAATGCCTTCGAGGCCCGCCGAGGGAAGACTGGAAATGACCCGCCTGCCCGCCTGCGGACCGTCGTCGGCCAGGCTGCGTACGATGTCCTTTTCCGAAATGATCCTGACCGGCGCATCGTCCTTCATCACCACCAGCGCGGCGATCTTGTGCGCGCTCATCTTGTGGGCGGCGGCGCCGATCGTGTCTTCAACGTCGATGGTGACAACGGAATCTTTCTTGGATTGCAGAAGTTCGCGAACGTTCATTCTTGTTCCTGTTGCAGACTGACTAAAGCCACACGCCTTGCGTGGTGGGACCGATTGACGCAGCCAACGGCTGACACCCCGAGAATCGCATCTCGACTAGAACCGACGCTGAATGTGACAGGCGCCCCCGACTAAAGTTTTCCCGACGCCAGAAACGGCAAAGGGCGGCCCCGTGGGACCGCCCTAACGATTGATTCCTTCCGCCCTCCGGTGTCTCGGTAAGCCCCGCAGGGCCACCCCGCCCCGGGGCTCACGTTCTGGGCAGCTGCAACGCCTGCAAACAGGCAACGGCTTGATCGAACACGTCCATGTCTTTTTCCACCAGCGCGCTCCAGTTCACCGGTTCACCCAGCAGGTCCTCCATCATCTGCAGTGGCGGCCGGTCGAAACCACGGCCGAGAACACGCCGATAGCGCGCGGCAAAGCCCTGCGGGTCCTGCTGCTGCATGGCGTAAAGACGTACCGCCACAAGACCTGCCGGCAGGTAGTTCACCAGATACAGCGGATCTTCCACCATCAGCCGCTTGTCCTGCCATGACGCACGTCGTTGCGGATAGGCCTCCAACGTGGCATCGAACGGCGCCATCACTTGCCGGGAAAGCGCATCGAGGCCATCGGCGCCGGACAGGTTCCCGGCGGCGACACCGTCGTACAGCGCCTGTTCGAGCATCGCTTCCTGGGCGGAGGTGAACACCTGCAGCACCATGTCCTCTACCAGGGACTGCTGGTACCACGCCTTCGCGCGCGGGTCGATGGCCCGTCGCTGCAGTTCATCACGGAACATGAGTTCGCCGAAGATGGCAAATGTCTCATTCACCCAGCCGGTGCCGTTGCGGTACAGCGGTGAGGCGCCCTGCGCATCCATCCACTGGCCATGCGCGGCGTGGTTGGCCTCGTGCACCAACTCCACATCTCCCGCCAGATCGTTGCGGAACCGGCCGACATACACCACCGAGGGCACACCGGGTGCGCTGATCGAGAACGCGTCCACCACACGCCCAGCCGCATCGGTGTCCATATCGATGCGGCCACCGGCGGGGTCGAGGATCGCCTGCAGCAGCGCCGCATGGTCCTGGCCCACGATCTTCATGGAGCCCGCGGCGGCTCCCTGCACCTGCATCAGGGAAAGTACCGGCGGCACATAGCCCGGCTCCGGCATGCCCAGGTCCCAGGGCGCTGGATCAGCGGCAATGCCGTTCTGCTGCAGGCGCTCACGCTGTGCCGTATGCCAGGCGTCGAGATGGCCTGCCTTCGCCCTTACCGCCCCCAACATGGCCTGCACCTGCTGCGTATCCAATCCCATCCGCAGGTAGGCGGCCTGCGGCGCACTGTCATAGCCCAGCAGCCGCGCCTGGCCGTCGTTGACGCGCGCGACGCCCAGGAAAACATCTGCCAATGCTTCGCGCTGGCGCGCGCGCCCTTCCCACCGTGCGCGCCACGCACGCGCACGCACCGCGCGGTCGGGCACGAGGGCCAGGACGGAGGCCTGCTTGTCTGCATCCAGCATGCGCCCCTGCCAGGGAATCTGCTCGTAGCGGGTCGTGTCGCGAACGTCCCGATACAACCGCCGGTAGCTGGACAGGGCGGGATCCGCCAGCAGGTCCACGGCGTTTCCGGCTCCTTCTGCAGGCGCATGCGGTGCGCGTCCCTGCCCTCGTTGGACGAAATAACGGTAAGGCTGCGCCCATGCCTCGTCGGAAGGTGCCTGGCGGACAATCGTGCGAGCCAGGGCGGCGACATCACCACAGACATCGCTGACCTGGTCCATGCCGGACCGGGCGGCCGTATCGTCGCGATCGCGGGACACGTGCAGCTCCAGGTACGCGCGATGACGCAGGCAGCGGCCATAGAGCATTTCGGCCTGGCTGAAACGACTGGCCGGCGCGGCATGAGTGTCGGCCTGTACTGACCGGATGGCGTTGCCCAGCGCCATGCGCGCCTGCTGTTCAGCGCTGCTGCTGGCGAAGTAGACCGTGTCGTCCGCGCGCAGCGAGAGCGGCTCGGCGGCACAGGACAGGAAGGGAGCTGAGAGCGGCACGCACAGCAGCGCGCGTCGAACGAGTGGATTCATTTCTGCGTCCTTGCTGAAAGACCCAGAATCTGCCCCGGCTCCGGCAGTGTCAATGGCCGGTGCAACGTTCAAAAAAAAGGCCGGCCATTGACCGGCCTTGCTGTTACTCCACCGTCACGCTCTTGGCCAAATTGCGCGGCTTGTCCACATCCGTGCCGCGCGCCAGCGCGGTGTGATAGGCCAGCAGCTGCACCGGAATGGTGTGCACCACCGGGCTGAGCACGCCGGCGTGGCGCGGGGTGCGGATCACGTGCACGCCTTCGGATTCGACGAAGTTGCTGTCCTGGTCGGCGAACACGAACAGCTCGCCGCCGCGTGCGCGCACTTCCTGCATGTTGGATTTGACCTTCTCCAGCAGGCTGTCGTTGGGCGCGATCACCACCACCGGCATGTCTTCATCCACCAGCGCCAGCGGGCCGTGCTTGAGCTCGCCGGCCGGGTAGGCTTCGGCGTGGATGTAGGTGATTTCCTTCAGCTTGAGCGCGCCTTCCAGCGCGATCGGGTAATGCAGGCCACGGCCCAGGAACAACGCGCTGTTCTTGCGTGCGAAGCGCTCGGCCCAGGCGGCGATCTGCGGTTCCATGTTCAGCGCGTGCTGCACGCTGCCCGGCAGGAAGCGCAGCTGCTCCAGATAGTCCGCTTCCTGCGCCGCGTCGATGCGGCCGTGCAGCTTGCCCAGCACCACGGTCAACTGGAACAGCGCGGCCAGCTGGGTGGTGAAGGCCTTGGTCGAGGCCACGCCGATTTCGGCGCCGGCACGGGTGTAGCAGACCAGCTCGCTGGCGCGCGGAATCGCGCTTTCGGGCACGTTGCAGATCGACAGCGTGTGCAGGTGACCCAGCGATTTGGCGTACTTCAGCGCCTCCATCGTGTCCAGGGTTTCACCGGACTGGGAGATGGTGACGATCAGGTGCTTCGGGTTGGCATACGCGGCGCGGTAACGGTACTCGCTGGCGATTTCCACGCTGCACGGCAGCCCGGCAATGGCTTCGATCCAGTAACGCGCGGTCAGGCCGGAGTAGTAGCTGGTACCGCACGCCAGGATCTGCACGCCTTCGATGCCGGCCAGCACGCTTTCGGCGTTCTTGCCGAACAGCTCGGCCGGGAAACCACCGGCGTCGATCGCCGCTTCGATGGTGTCTCCCAGCGCGCGCGGCTGTTCGTGGATTTCCTTCTGCATGAAGTGGCGGTACGGGCCCAGTTCCAGCGAGGCCAGCGATACATCCGACTGGTGCACGCCCCGGTCCACCGGCTGGTTGTGCTCATCGAACACCTGCACGCCATCGCGGCGGATGTCGGCGGTGTCGCCCTCTTCCAGGAAGATCACGTCGCGGGTGGCCGAGATCACCGCCGAGACGTCGGAGGCGACGAAGTTTTCGCCCTGGCCCAGGCCGACCAGCAGCGGGCAGCCCATCCGGGCGCACACGAAGTGATCCGGCTCGGCCCGGCTCATCACCGCCAGCGCGTAGGCACCGGTGAGCTCCTTGACCGTGCGCTGCAGCGCCGAGAGCAGGCTGTCGCCGTTCTTGAGGTTGTGGTGCATCAGGTGCGCGATGACTTCGGTGTCGGTCTGCGACTCGAACACGTAGCCCAGCCCGCGCAGGCGCTCACGCTGCTCTTCGTGGTTTTCGATGATGCCGTTGTGCACCAGCGCCACGCCGTGGCTGATGTGCGGGTGGGCGTTGGCTTCGGTCACGCCGCCGTGGGTGGCCCAACGGGTGTGGCCGATGCCGAGCGTGGCGTCGAAGCCCTCGGCAATGGCAGCCTTCTCCATCTCGGCCACGCGCCCGGTGCGGCGCACGCGGCGCACGTCGGCCTGCGCCTGGGTCTGGTCCAGCACCGCGATGCCGGAGGAGTCGTAGCCCCGGTATTCCAGGCGCTTCAGTCCTTCGATCAGTACCGGTACCACATCGCGATCTGCGATCGCTCCCACAATCCCGCACATAGATTCAGATCCCTGCTGTCGAACACCCATTCTAGCGTGGGCGACAAGATGGCTTGGACGCTGTCCGCTTAACAGAAGTGTCCGCTTCGGTGTCCGCGGACACCCGGACAATCGAACCAGCTTCGCAACCCTTTGTTTTCAAAAGGTAAAATGTTGGCACGCGATGTGCTTGATGTACCGTAACCCAACCGCGAACGAGCCCGATGATCCGCGACACTTCCGCACAGGACCAGACTCTCTCCACCCCGGGCACGGCCGCGCCGTGGAAGCGCTGGCTGTGGCCGGGCATCGCCACATTGGTGGTGCTGCTGGCCATCGTCTTCGCCGCCCGCGCCTGGCTGGGCGCCAGCCGCTCCTTCGACAGCGCACGGGTGCGCATAGCCGAAGTCAAACAGGGCGACCTGGTGCGCGACCTGGCCGCCGATGGCCGGGTGATCGCCGCCAACAGCCCGATCCTGTACGCGATCTCGGCCGGCACAGTGGACCTGAAGGTGGTAGCCGGCGATGTGGTGAAGAAGGGCCAGGAGCTGGCGATCATCGACAGCCCCGAGCTGCGCAGCAAACTGGCCCAGGAGGCGGCCACCCTGGCCGGGCTGGAAGCCGAAGCCAGCCGCGCCGTGCTCGATGCCACCCTGGCCCGCGCCAAGGCGAGCAAGGAAACCGACCAGGCCAGCATCGAGCGCCAGGCCGCCGAGCGCGACCTGCAGCGCTACCAGCGCGGTTATGACGGCGGCGCGGTGCCGCAGATCGACCTGGCCAAGGCCAATGACAGCCTGAAGAAAGCCGATATCTCGCTGGCCAACGCCCAGACCGACGCCCGCCTGCAGGGCCAGGGCGCAGACCTGGATGCGCGCAACAAGCGCCTGCTCGCCGACCGCCAGCGCGCGGTGGTGGATGAAGTGCAGCGCCAGGTGGAAGCGCTGACCCTGCGCGCACCGTTCGATGGCCAGGTCGGCCAGGTGCAGGCCACCCAGCACACTCAAGTGGCGGCCAACGCACCGATCCTCGGCGTGGTCGACCTGTCGCGCTTCGAGATCGAGATCAAGGTGCCGGAGAGCTTCGCCCGCGATCTGTCGATCGGCATTCCGGCCCAGCTCACCAGCGGCAATGGCCAGCCATTCCCCGGCGAGATCAGCGCGGTGTCGCCCGAAGTGGTGGCCGGCGAGGTCAATGCCCGCATCCGCTTCACCGACAAGCAGCCGCAGGGCCTGCGCCAGAGCCAGCGCATGCAGTCCCGCGTGGTGCTCGATACCCGCCGCAACGTGATCAAGGTCGAGCGTGGCCCGTTCGTGGAACAGGGCAACGGCCAGGCCTACGTCATGGATGGCGACACCGCGATCCGCCGCCCGGTCCGGCTGGGCGTCAGCAGCCTGGGCGAGGTGGAAATCCTGTCCGGCCTGCGTCCCGGCGACCGCGTGGTCGTCTCCGGCGCCGAACTGTTCGGCGATGCCGAAACCGTCTCCATCAACTGATCACCCTCACCACTCCACACAAGGAAACAGCCATGCTCGAGATGCGCTCGGTCGCCAAAGTATTCCGTACCGAACAGGTGGAAACCCATGCCCTGCGTTCGCTGGACCTGCACGTTCGCGAGGGTGAATTCGTTGCGGTGACCGGCCCGTCCGGTTCGGGCAAGACCACCTTCCTCAATATCGCCGGCCTGCTGGAAACCTTCACCAGCGGTACCTACATGCTCGATGGGCAGGACGTGAGCAAACTGGGCGATGACGCCCGCAGCCGCCTGCGCAACCAGAAGATCGGCTTCATCTTCCAGGGCTTCAACCTGATTTCCGACCTCAACCTGTTCGACAACGTCGACGTGCCGCTGCGCTACCGCGGCATGCCGGCCAGCGAGCGCAAGCAGCGCATCGAACGTGCACTGGGCCAGGTGGGCCTGGGCTCGCGCATGAAGCACTACCCGTCCGAACTGTCCGGCGGCCAGCAGCAGCGCGCCGCCATCGCCCGCGCCCTGGCCGGCAGCCCGCGCCTGCTGCTGGCCGACGAACCGACCGGCAACCTGGACAGCCAGATGGCCCGCGGGGTAATGGAACTGCTGGAAGAGATCAACGCTGCCGGCACCACCATCGTGATGGTCACCCACGATCCCGAACTGGCCGCCCGCGCGCAGCGCAACGTGCACATCGTCGATGGCCAGGCCACCGACCTGGTGCGCGAACCGGCGCTGGCCACCCCGCGCGTTGCCGTCGCCACGCTCAACGACTGAGGCCGCCACCATGCTCGCCTACTACTTCCGACTGGCCCTGCGCAGCTTCCGGCGCAACAAGGTGCTCACCGCGCTGATGGTGATCGCCATCGCGCTGGGCATCGGCGCCTCCATGACCACCCTGACCGTGTTCCACGTGCTGTCGGGCGACCCGATCCCGCAGAAGAGCGACCGCCTGTTCAACGTGCAGGTCGACCCGCGCCCGATGATCGGCTACCAGCCCAGCGAAGAGCCCGAAGAGCAGGTCACCCGCTTCGATGGCGAAACGCTGCTGCGTGAAAAGAAGGCCATACACCAGGTGCTGATGACCGGTGGTGGCGTCACGGTGGAACCGGACAACAGCACGCTGCGCCCGTTCGACACCGATGCGCGCTATGCGTCCAGCGATTTCTTCACCATGTTCGATGCGCCGTTCAAGTACGGCCAGGGCTGGAAGGCCGACCAGGACGAAGGCCGTGGCCGGGTGGCGGTGATCTCCAAGGCCTTGAACGAGAAGTTGTTCAACGGCCAGAACAGCGTGGGCAAGCCATTGCGCATGGATGGGCACACCTTCAACATCGTGGGCGTGCTGGACGAATGGAATCCCAACCCGCACTTCTACGACCTGGAAACCGGCCGCTACGGCGACAGCGAAGACATCTTCGTGCCGGTGTTCACCGCGCTGGACCTGAAGTTCGGCCGCAACGGCAACATGAACTGCTGGGACAACGCCAACGGCGAGGAAACCGCGCTCAATGCACCGTGCGTGTGGATGCAGTACTGGGTTGAGCTGGCCTCGCCGGCCGACGCCCGCGACTACCGGGCGTACCTGGAAAACTACTCGGCACAGCAGAAGGCCGCCGGTCGCTTCCAGCGTCCGTCCAACGTGCGCCTGCGCAACGTAATGGAGTGGTTGGACTTCAAGCAGGTGGTGCCGAGCGATGTGCGCCTGCAGTTGTGGCTGGCACTGGGCTTCCTGGCAGTGTGTCTGATCAACACGGTGGGCCTGCTGCTGGCCAAGTTCCTGCGCCGCAGCGGCGAGATCGGCGTACGCCGCGCACTGGGTGCCAGCCGTGGGCAGATCTTCCTGCAGTCGCTGGTCGAAGCCGGCACCGTCGGCCTGGCCGGTGGCGTGCTGGGCCTGGGACTGGCCCTGCTGGGCCTGTATGCGGTTCGGCAGCAACCGGTGGACTACGCCAAGCTGGCCACGCTGGACGGCAGGATGCTGCTGCTCACCTTCGGCCTGACCCTGGCCGCCAGCCTGTTGGCCGGTTTCCTGCCGGCGCTGCGCGCCATGCAGGTCACCCCCGCCATTCAACTCAAATCGCAGTAAGGATCCGGAGCACATCATGGATATCCGACCCATCCTGAGCACGTTGCGCCGGCACAAGACCGCCGCCGCCCTCATCGTGCTGGAGATCGCGCTGACCTGCGCGATCGTCTGCAACGCGTTGTTCCTGATCGGCCAGCGCCTGGAGAAGATCAACCAGCCCAGCGGCATTGCCGAGCAGGAACTGCTGGAAGTGCGCCTGGGTGGCATCGGCACCCAGGTCAACGCCACCGCGCGCACCCGCGAGGACCTGGCTGCGTTGCGTGCCATCCCCGGGGTGAAGAACGCGGTGCCGATCAACCAGCTGCCGTTCCGGCGCAATTCCTGGAATACCAGCCTGTCACTGATCCCCGACCAGGAACGCCCCAACTTCAACGCCGCACAGTTCTTCGCCAGCGAAGGCACACTGGATACGATGGGCCTGCAGCTGGTGGCCGGCCGCGACTTCCAGGGCGATGAGTTCGCCAACCTGGAAGACGTGGAGAAGGACGCCACCATCGAACAGCGCGGCTCGGCGGTGATCCTGAGCAGCAAGGCCGCCAACAAGCTGTTCCCGGATGGCCAGGCCGTCGGCAAGACCATCTACAGCGGCCGCATGCCGCTGCGCATCGTGGGCGTGGTGAAGGAACTGGCGCGCCCGGTGACGGTGGAGTCCGACACCGGCTACTCGATGATCCTGCCGGTACGGGTGAACTACGATATGGGGCTGTACCTGATCCGGGTGACCGACCCGGCACGTCGCCAGGAAGTGCTGACGGCCGCCGTGGCCGCGCTGGAGAAGGTGGACACCAGCCGCATGGTGCGCGCCAAGCTCACCTACACCGAACAGCGCGAGAAGTACTTCCAGAACGACCGCGCGATGGTCGGCCTGCTGATCACCGTGTGCGTGGCGCTGCTGGTGGTCACCGCGCTTGGCATCGTGGGCCTGGCCAGCTTCTGGGTGCAGCAGCGTACCAAGCAGATCGGCATCCGCCGTGCGCTGGGTGCCACCCGTGGCCAGATCCTGCGCTACTTCCAGACCGAGAACTTCCTGCTGGCCACCGTGGGCATCGTGCTTGGCATGCTGCTGGCGTACTCGATCAACCTGTGGCTGATGGGTGCCTACGAGCTGCCACGCATGCCGATCAGCTACCTGCCCATCGGTGCGGCGCTGCTGTGGCTGTTGGGCCAGATCGCGGTGTTCGGACCGGCCCACCGTGCGGCGGCGGTGCCGCCGGCCGTCGCGACCCGGAGCGCATGACATGAACCCTTCCGCGGCCACCGGCGCCCCCCACCGCCGGACCGCCCGTAAGCCGCATTTCGGGCCCACCCTGCCGGTGGGCCCGGCGCTCGGGTACTCTCTGCCTATCTTCCGGTCTTTCGTTGCCGCATGCCTTCGATCCTGATCATTGACGACAACGCCAGCGTGGCCACCGCGCTGGAAGTACTGTTCTCGCTGCACGACATTGACGCCATGCATGCGCTGTCGCCGGAAGATGGCCTGGCCATGCTGGAACAACAGCCGGTGGACCTGGTCATCCAGGACATGAACTTCACCGAAGACACCACCTCCGGTGAAGAGGGCGAGGCGCTGTTCCAGCAGATCCGCGCCCGCCACCCCGACCTGCCGGTGATCCTGCTCACGGCCTGGACCCACCTGAGCAGCGCGGTGGACCTGGTCAAGGCCGGTGCCGCCGACTACCTGGCCAAGCCATGGGACGACCGCAAGCTGCTGACCACGGTCAACAACCTGCTGGAGCTGTCTGAAACCCGCCGCGAACTCGACCGCCGCCGTGCACGTGAACAGCGTGATCGCACCGCGCTGGAAGCACGTTATGACCTGCGCGGCGCGGTGGTCGCCGACCCGGCCAGCGAGCGCGTGGTGAACCTGGCCTGCCAGGTCGCCCGTTCCGAGCTTCCGGTGCTGATCACCGGCCCCAACGGCGCGGGCAAGGAGAAGATCGCCGAGATCATCCAGGCCAATTCACTGGTCGCCAGGGGGCCGTTCGTGGCGCTCAACTGCGGCGCCATTCCGTCCGAGCTGATCGAGGCGGAACTGTTTGGCACCGAGGCCGGCGCCTATACCGGTGCCAACAAGGCCCGCGAGGGCAAGTTCGAAGCCGCCGACGGCGGCACGCTGTTCCTGGACGAGATCGGCAACCTCTCGCTGGGCGGCCAGATGAAGCTGCTGCGCGTGCTGGAAACCGGCCGCTTCGAGCGGCTGGGCTCCAACCGCGAGCGCCAGGTGAAAGTGCGCGTGATCAGCGCAACCAACGCCGACCTGCCGGCAATGATCCGCGACGGCCAGTTCCGCGAAGACCTGTACTACCGCCTCAATACCGTTGAGCTGGCGCTGCCGCCATTGGCTGAGCGCCCCGGCGACATCCTGCCGCTGGCCGAACGCTTCCTGGGCGACGGCAAGCCGCTGTCCAACGCCGCCGCCAGCGCGTTGCAGCGCCACGCGTGGCCGGGCAACGTGCGTGAGCTGCGCAACGTGATCCAGCGCGCCGGCCTGCTCGCGCAGGGGCCGCGCATTGAAGTGGGCGACCTGAACCTGCCACGTGCTGCTCCCGGGCCGCGTACTGCCACACCCACCACCGATCCAGACCGCAGCCGCATTGAATCGGCGCTGTCGCACAGTCACGGCATCATTGCCCAGGCCGCCGCCGAACTCGGCCTGAGCCGGCAGGCGCTTTATCGCCGCATGGATCGCTACGGTATTCCGCGCGAATGAAGCGCACCTCGTTCACCTTCCGCCTGTTCCTGCGCCTGCTGCCGGTGCTTGCGCTGGCTGCGGCCGGGCCGTGGCTGCTGGCATTCTGGCTGGACCATGGCTGGTTGGTGACGCTGGTGTCCGGCATGATGCTGCTGGCTTTGATGTGGTGGACACTGCGCCGCGCTACCGAGCCGGTGCGTTCGCTGCTGCGTGCGCTGTCGGGCACTACCAGCAGCTACCGCGATGGCGAGTACAACTTCAGCGTGTACTGGCCGGGCAATGATGAGCTGGGCGACCTGGTCCAGGCACACCGCGAGCTGGGCGATGTGCTGCGCCAACAGCGCCAGGGGCTGGTGCAGCGCGAACTGCTGCTGGACACCATGGTGCAGAACACGCCGGTATCGATGCTGCTGCTGGCCAATGGCGGCGACGGCGTGCAGCGTGTGATGTTTTCCAACCTGGCCGCGCGCAAGCTGCTGCACAACGGCTGGAAGCTGGAAGGCCAAGCCATGCAGAACGTACTGGAGACCATGCCCGTGGAGCTGCGTGATGCCATCGAACGCGGCGGCGACAGCCTGTTCGCGGTGCACGGCCCCGGCGATGCTGACGACGAGGCCGATGAGGATGACGAGCAGGTCTACCATCTGTCGCGGCGCAGTTTCCATCTCAATGGGCGCCCGCACGACCTGCTGCTGATCCGCCTGCTCACCGCCGAACTGCGCCGCCAGGAAGTGCAGACCTGGAAGAAGGTGATCCGGGTGATCAGCCACGAACTCAACAATTCGCTGGCACCGATCGCCTCGTTGGCGCACTCGGGCGGCGAACTGGTCCGGCGCGGCAAGACCGAACGCCTGGAAGAGGTGTTCGCCACCATCGAAGACCGTTCGCGGCACCTGGAAGGCTTCATCCGGGGCTATGCGCGCTTTGCCAAGCTGCCGCAGCCGCAGTTGCAGAACGTACAGTGGAAGCAGTTCCTGGCCGGGCTGCAGCTGCAGATTCCGTTCCGCATGGACGAGATTGCCGATGACCTGCAGGGCCGCGTGGACATCGCCCAGCTGGGCCAGGCGTTGTTGAACCTGCTCAAGAACGCGCATGAAGCGTGCGGCGAAGCCGAGCCGCCCAACGATGATGTGGAGCTGCGCCTGACCCGTCTACCGCAGTGGCTGCGGCTTGAAGTACTGGATCGTGGCAAAGGCATGAACGAAGCGGTGCTGCAGAACGCGCTGATGCCGTTCTATTCCACCAAGCGCAACGGTACCGGCCTGGGCCTGGCGCTTACCCGCGAAATCGTCGAAGCACATGGTGGCCGCGTGTCGCTGCAGAACCGCCGCGAGGGCGGGTTGTGCGTGTCGATATTTTTGCCGGGGTGATGGTCGGGGTGGTCGGGGGCCCTGGATCGCGTCGATCATTGTTAAGCGTCGGGTCGATGGCCGTGTTCGGTGGCCAATCGGTTTCGGACACTTGGGCCGCGCTGCGCGCGGTGTCCGGCCAACGGCCGGGGCTACGAATCGTTACGTGCCCATTGGGATCCGGATCAATCGACCACCGTTCCGCCCACCGGTAGCGCCGGCCGTTGGCCGGCCGAGGCGGTGCGGGATCATTTCTTGACCGGGCGATGCCAGCCGTCGATGGTTTCCTGGCGCACGCGGGCCAGGGTGAGCTTGCCTTCCGGCGCATTGCGGGTGATCACCGAGCCGGCGGCGATGGTCGCGCCTTCACCGATGGTTACCGGCGCCACGAGAGAACTGTTCGAACCGATGAACGCGCTGTCACCAATGGTGGTCTGCGACTTGTTCACACCATCGTAGTTGCAGGTGATGGTGCCGGCACCGATGTTGACCTTGCTGCCGATCACCGCATCGCCGAGGTAGGTGAGATGGTTGGCCTTGCTGCCAACGCCCAGGCGGACCTTCTTGGTCTCAACGAAATTGCCCACGTGCGAGCCTTCGGCCAGCACCGTGCCCGCGCGCAGCCGCGCGAACGGGCCGATATCGGCCGCGCCTTCGCTGACCACGCCTTCCAGGTCGCAGTGCGGCTTGACCACGGTACCGGCGGCCAGCGTGACATCCTTGAGCCGGGTGAACGGGCCGATGCTGACCCCATCGCCCAGCACCACGGTGCCTTCCAGGATCACGTTGACGTCGATCTGCACGTCGCGCCCCACCGTGACCGTGCCACGGATATCCAGCCGCGCCGGATCGATCACGCGCGCGCCCTGCGTGCACAGCGCGCGCACTTCGCGCAGCTGCCAGGCGCGTTCCAGCTGCGAAAGCTGCCACGGGTCGTTGGCGCCCTCGGCTTCCTGGGCATCGGCGACGAAGGCCATGTCGGCCGGGGTGTAGTCCGCCGCGGCCGAGGCGAACACATCGGTGAGGTAGTACTCGCCCTGCGCGTTGCTGTTGGACAGCTGCGACAGCCACGTGCGCAGTGCGGTGGACTCGGCGGTGATGATGCCGGTGTTGATGGTGCGGATTGCCAGTTGTTCCTGGGTTGCATCCTTCTGCTCGACAATGGCGCCAACCTTGCCTTCGGCATTGCGCACGATCCGTCCGTAGCCGGTCGGATTGACCATGTCGGCAACCAGCACCGCCAGCCGGCCCGGCTGCGACAACAGGTGCTGCAGGGTGTCGACCCGGATCAGCGGCACGTCGCCGTACAGCACCAGCACCGTGGCCGAATCGGGCACCTGCGGCATGGCCTGCTGCACGGCATGCCCGGTGCCCAGCTGCTGGCTCTGTTCGGCCCACTGCAGGTCCGGCTGGTCGGCGAAGGCCGCGCGCACCGCTTCACCGCCATGGCCGTATACCACGTGGATGGCGTCGGGCCGCAGCTGGCGCGCAGTATCGATCACGTGCGCCAGCATCGGGCGGCCAGCGATCGGCTGCAGCACCTTGGGCAGGTCGGACTTCATGCGCTTGCCAGCGCCGGCGGCGAGGATGATGACGTGCAGAGCTTGGGTCATGGGGTGGGGCGTGATCGACGGTAGTAGTGCGATTCTAGAACGCCTGCCGTCAACGTGCTGCCTTTCCTGCAAATCGGAAACGACAACGCCGGCGGCAGCCGGCGTTGTCGTGTGCAGCGGAAAGCGCTGGAACTCAGTGCTTGAGGGTCTTGCGCAGGCGCTCCAGCGCCTGCAGCTGGACCACGGCTTCGGCCAGCTTCTGCTGGGCTTCGGCCACTTCCATCGCTTCGCCACGGTTGGCCAGGATGCGCTCGGCTTCTTCCTTGGCCTTGCGGACCGCCGATTCGTCGATGTCCTGCGCGCGGATGGCGGTGTCGGCCAGCACGGTCACGACCTGCGGCTGCACCTCGAGGATGCCGCCGGAGATGGCGAAGTCCAGCTGTTCGCCATCCTCCAGGGTGACCACCACCTTGCCCGGCTTGAGCCGGGTGATCAGCGGGGCGTGCTTGGGCGCAATGCCCAGTTCGCCAAGCTCACCCGTAGCCACGACCAGAGTCGCTTCACCACGGAAGATTTCCTGCTCGGCGCTGACGATGTCGCAACGGATGGTGCTCATGATCAGGCCTTCTCAGCCATCTTCTTGGCCTTCTCGACCGCTTCTTCGATGCTGCCGACCATGTAGAACGCCTGCTCCGGCAGGTGGTCGTATTCGCCGTCGACGATGGCCTTGAAGCCGCGGATGGTGTCCTTCAGCGACACGTACTTGCCCGGCGAGCCGGTGAACACTTCGGCCACGTGGAACGGCTGGCTGAAGAAGCGCTCGATCTTGCGGGCGCGCGACACGGCCTGCTTGTCTTCTTCGGACAGCTCGTCCATGCCCAGGATGGCGATGATGTCCTTCAGTTCCTTGTATTTCTGCAGGGTCTGCTGGACGCGCTGGGCGGTGTCGTAATGCTCGTGGCCGATGACCAGCGGGTCCATCTGGCGGCTGGTCGAATCCAGCGGATCCACCGCCGGGTAGATACCCAGCGAGGCGATCGAACGCGACAGGGTCACGGTCGAATCCAGGTGGGCAAAGGTGGTTGCCGGGGACGGGTCGGTCAAGTCATCGGCCGGCACGTAAACGGCCTGGATCGAGGTGATCGAGCCGTTCTTGGTCGAGGTGATGCGCTCCTGCAGGACGCCCATTTCTTCGGCCAGGGTCGGCTGGTAACCCACGGCCGACGGCATGCGGCCCAGCAATGCCGAAACTTCGGTACCGGCCAGGGTGTAGCGGTAGATGTTGTCGACGAACAGCAGCACGTCCTTGCCCTTGCCGTTTTCGTCCTTCTCGTCGCGGAAGTATTCCGCCATGGTCAGGCCGGTCAACGCGACGCGCAGGCGGTTGCCCGGCGGCTCGTTCATCTGGCCGTACACCATCGCGACCTTGTCCAGGACGTTGGAGTCCTTCATCTCGTGGTAGAAGTCGTTGCCCTCACGGGTACGCTCACCCACGCCGGCGAACACGGACAGACCGCTGTGCGCCTTGGCGATGTTGTTGATCAGCTCCATCATGTTGACGGTCTTGCCGACGCCGGCGCCGCCGAACAGGCCGACCTTGCCGCCCTTGGCGAACGGGCACATCAGGTCGATGACCTTGATGCCGGTTTCCAGCAGTTCGGTGGCCGGGGACTGGTCTTCGTACGACGGCGCTTCACGGTGGATTTCCCAGCTGTCGCTGGCGGTCACCGGACCGGCTTCGTCGATCGGACGGCCCAGCACGTCCATGATGCGGCCCAGGGTGCCCGCACCGACCGGCACCGAGATGGCGCGTTCGGTGTTGGTGGCCACCAGGTTGCGCTTCAGGCCGTCGGTGGAGCCCAGCGCGATGCAACGGACCACGCCGTCGCCGAGCTGCTGCTGCACTTCCAGCGTGATTTCGGTGTTGTCCACCTTCAGCGCGTGGTACACCTTCGGCACCGACTCGCGGGGGAATTCCACGTCGACGACGGCGCCGATGATCTGAACGATCTTGCCCTGACTCATTGCTGCATCCTCTAATTTAAATGCTTTGACTGCGCGCGTCAGACTGCTGCCGCGCCGCCGACGATTTCCGAAATTTCCTGGGTGATCGCTGCCTGGCGGGCCTTGTTGTAGACCAGTTGCAGGGTTCCGATCAGCTTGTTGGCGTTGTCACTGGCCGACTTCATCGCGACCATGCGGGCTGCATGCTCGGACGCGACGTTTTCCAGCACTGCCTGGTACACCAGCGATTCGACGTAACGCGTCATCACGTGCTCGAGCACGGTCGCGGCGTCGGGTTCGTACAGGTAATCCCAGTCGTGGTGTGCAACCTGCTTCTCGGCCGCCGGCAACGGCAGCAGCTGGTCGAAGCTGGCCTTCTGCGTCATCGTGTTGATGAAGCGGTTGTAGACCAGGTACACACGGTCGACCTTGCCTTCGGTGAAGGCATCAAGCATGACCTTGATGACGCCGATCAGCTGTTCCAGGTGCGGCACGTCGCCCATGTGGGTGACGCTGCCGACCATGTTGACCTTGACGCGGCGGAAGAAGGTGGATGCCTTCTGGCCGATGGTCACCAGGTCGATCTCGGCGCCCTTGTCCTGCCACTCGCGCACGTCGCCGAGCATCTTGCGGAACAGGTTGTTGTTCAGGCCGCCGGCCAGGCCGCGGTCGGAAGAGACCACAATGTAGCCCACGCGCTTCACTTCGTCGCGCTGGACCAGGAACGGATGCTGGTAATCGGTGCTGGCCTGGGCCAGGTGGCCGATCACCTGCTTCATCGCCTGCGCATACGGACGCGACGTCTTCATCCGCTCCTGCGCTTTGCGGATTTTGGAGGCCGAGACCATTTCAAGCGCGCGGGTCACCTTGCGGGTGTTCTGCACGCTCTTGATCTTGGTTTTGATTTCGCGTCCGCTTGCCATCTTTTAATCCCGTAGAGCGGGGCTCTGCCCCGCTTTGTCGTTTCGTAGCGGGGCAGAGCCCCGCTCTACGCCACCATTATTACCAGCTGCCGGTGGTCTTGAACTCGGAGATGCCCTTCTTGAAGGCCGCTTCGATGTCGTTGTCCCAACCGCCGGTGGCGTTGACCTTGCCGATCAGTTCGCCCTGGGTGTTGGCGAAGTGGGCGTGCAGGCCTTCTTCGAAGGCCAGCAGCTTGTTGACCGGCACGTCGTCGAGGTAACCCTCGTTGACGGCGTAGATCGACAGCGCCTGGTTGGCGATCGACATCGGGGCGTACTGCTTCTGCTTCATCAGCTCGGTGACGCGCTGACCGCGCTCGAGCTGCTTGCGGGTGGCTTCGTCCAGGTCCGAGGCGAACTGCGCGAAGGCAGCCAGCTCACGATACTGGGCCAGCGAGATGCGGATGCCGCCCGACAGCTTCTTGATGATCTTGGTCTGGGCCGCACCACCAACGCGCGACACCGAGATACCGGCGTTCACGGCCGGGCGGATGCCCGAGTTGAACAGATCGGTTTCCAGGAAGATCTGGCCGTCGGTGATCGAGATCACGTTGGTCGGCACGAACGCCGAGACGTCACCGGCCTGGGTTTCGATGATCGGCAGCGCGGTGAGCGAACCGGTCTGGCCCTTGACGGCACCGTTGGTGAACTTCTCCACGTACGCTTCCGAGACGCGGGCGGCGCGCTCGAGCAGGCGCGAGTGCAGGTAGAACACGTCACCCGGGTAGGCTTCACGGCCCGGAGGGCGCTTGAGCAGCAGCGAGATCTGGCGGTAGGCCACGGCCTGCTTGGACAGGTCGTCGTACACGATCAGGGCATCCTGGCCGCGGTCCATGAAGTACTCACCCATGGTGCAGCCCGAGTAGGCGCTGATGTACTGCATGGCAGCCGATTCGGAGGCGGTGGCGGCGACGACCACGGTGTGGGCCAGGGCGCCGTTCTCTTCCAGCTTGCGCACGATGTTGGCCACGGTCGAGGCCTTCTGGCCGATCGCGACGTACACGCACTTGATGCCGGTGTCCTTCTGGTTGATCACCGCATCGATGGCCAGGGCGGTCTTGCCGGTCTGGCGGTCACCGATGACCAGCTCGCGCTGGCCGCGGCCGATCGGGATCATGGAGTCGACGGACTTGTAACCGGTCTGCACCGGCTGGTCGACCGACTTGCGCCAGATCACGCCCGGGGCAACGCGCTCCACCGGCGCGGTGGCCTGTGCAGCGATCGGGCCCTTGCCATCGATCGGCTCGCCGAGGGCGTTGACCACGCGACCCAGCAGTTCCGGACCCACCGGCACTTCCAGGATGCGGCCGGTGGTCTTGGCCACGTCGCCTTCGCGCAGGTGCTCATAGCCACCCAGGACCACGGCGCCGACCGAGTCGCGCTCCAGGTTCAGGGCCAGGGCGAAGGTGTTGTTCGGCAGTTCGATCATTTCGCCCTGCATCACGTCGGCCAGGCCGAAGATGCGCACGATGCCGTCGGACACGCTGGTCACGGTGCCTTCGTTGCGCGATTCCGCGGCCAGCTTGACCTTCTCGATGCGGTTCTTGATCAGTTCGCTGATTTCGGAGGGGTTGAGCGTGGTTGCCATCGTCAAGTCCTAGTGCCGGCGATTACGCCGGACGTTAAATGAATTCAGTTAGCGAGCGCGGTCTGCAGGCGCGACAGCTTGCCCTTGAGCGAGCCATCGATCACCACGTCGCCAGCGTCGATCACCGCACCGCCGATGAGCGACGCATCGATGGCGGTGGTTACCTCGACCTCTTGGCCGAAGCGCTTGCGCAGCGCGGCCTTGATGGCGTCCAGCTCAGCGGTGGACAGCCCGGTGGCCGAAGTCACCGTGGCTTTCACCACGTGTTCGGCTTCAGCGCGGAGCTGGTCGTACATGCCTGCGATTTCCGGCAGCAGCGGCAGCCGGTGCGCTTCGGCCAGGATGGCCAGGAAGCGACCGAACGACTCGCCTGCCTTTTCCGGCACCAGCAGCGCGACGGCATCGTCACGGCCCAGCTCCGGGTTCGACAGCAGGGCCGACACGCGTGGATCGGCGGCTACGTAGGCGGAGAACGCAAGCGCGTCCGACCACGGCGCGAACGTGCCTTCGTCGCGCGCGGTCGCGAACGCGGCGCGGGCATACGGGCGTGCAAGCGTGAGGGCCTGGCTCATCGATCAGATCTCCGAGGCCAGCTCGTCGAGCAGCGCCTTGTGGGCGTTGGCGTCGATTTCGCGCTTGAGCAGCTTTTCGGCACCGGTCACGGCCAGCATGGACACCTGCTTGCGCAGATCCTCGCGGGCACGGTTGGCGGCAGCCTCGATCTCCGCGTGGGCCAGTTCTTTCTGGCGGTTCGCTTCGGCGATGGCTTCATTCTTGGCAGCATCAACGATCTGGTTGGCGCGGGCATGGGCCTGGTCGATGATCTCGTTGGCCTTGGTGCGCGCATCCTTCAGTGCTTCGTTGACCTTTTCCTGCGCCTGGGCCAGATCCTTCTGGCTGCGGTCGGCAGCGGCGAGGCCTTCAGCGATCTTCTGCTGGCGCTCTTCGATGGCGTTCATCAGCGGCGGCCAGATCTTGGTCGCGATGATCCAGATCAGACCGGCGAACGCCAGTGCCTGGGCAACGAGGGTAAAACCGATTTCCATGGGGTTCGCTCAATCTGGGGTGATGGGGTGGAAGCGCCGCAGGAGCGGCGCATCCGTTCCTTCATCCGCGATCAGGCGCACACGGCGCCTGATCGTTTCGCTTTCGCTGGATCAGCCGGCAACCGGCGGCAGGCGGGTCACGAACTCAGCGATGGTCGGGTTGGCGAAGGCCAGCAGCAGGCCCACGGCGACCGAGATGATGAACGCGGCGTCGATCAGGCCGGCGGTGATGAACATGCGGACCTGCAGCACCGGGATCAGTTCCGGCTGGCGGGCAGCCGATTCCAGGAACTTACCGGCCATGATGGCCAGACCGAGACCGGCACCCAGCGCGGCCAGGCCGATCATGATGCCGACGGCGAGGACGGTGGAGCTCTGGACTTGGGCGAGGTTGGTCAGGACGGCAAAGTACATGGGTTATCTCCGGAAACTTAAGTAGCTAAGGGTAATGAAACGGATGAAAGGTGAAGCGAAAACTCAGTGAGCGTCTTCCGACAGGCTCAGGTACACGATGGACAGCATCATGAAAATGAATGCCTGCAGCGGAATCACCAGCAGATGGAACAGCATCCAGCCAAGGCCGAAGGCACCGCCTGCGATGGCGCCCATGATGCCTGCGCTGCCCAGCACCCAGATCAGCAGGAACACGATTTCGCCGCCGAACATGTTGCCGAACAGTCGCATCGCCAGCGAGATCGGCTTGCTCAGCCACTCGACGATGTTGAGGATCAGGTTGAACGGCATCATCCACTTGCCGAACGGCGCGGTCAGGAATTCCTTGGTGAAACCACCCAGGCCCTTGGCACGCAGCGCGAAGAACAGCATCAGGAAGAACACGCTGATCGACATGCCCAGGGTGGCATTGACGTCGGCGGTGGGAACCGGCTTCCAGTACGGCACGCCCAGTGCTTCCAGCGGCAGGGCGATGAAGTCGGCCGGGATCATCTTGATGAGGTTCATCAACAGGATCCAGAAGAAGATCGTGATCGCGATCGGGGTCACCAGCTTGCTGGTGCCGTGGTAGGTGTCCTTGGCCTGGCGGTCAACGAATTCCAGGCAGATTTCCACGAACGCCTGCCATTTGCCCGGCACGCCGGCGGTGGCCTTGCGGGTGGCCATCCAGAAGCCAAACACCATCAACAAACCCATCAGGACCGAAGTCACAATGGTGTCGACGTGAATTGCCCAGAAACCACCTTCCTGCATGTGGAACGTCAGGTTGTGCAGGTGATGTTGGATGTAGGAGGTGGGTGTAAGCGCCTCGCCTGCCATGTGTCCGGAACCTTGAGTTAAATAAATTGGATCAGCGCCTGGCCAGAGCCAGGACCTGGAACATCAGTCCGACGGCGATTCCGGCCAGCAGCGCCAGTGCAGGCAGCTTGAAGACCACGAAACCCACCGCCAGGACACCGAATACGAGCGCCCACTTTGCCACCACCGCCAGGATCAGCCGCGACATGGCTGAACCTGCCGCCTGCACCCCACCCCCCAGCGCCATCCGTGCAGCGACCCAGCCACCTGCCGATACCGCTACGCCCGATGCCAGCGCGCCAAGCGCGTACTTCGGGCCTGCCAGCAGCAGGAGGGCCAGAGCCAGGACAGCCACTGCGGCCAGCGGGTAGACCGCTGCGCGCAGCATCAGTCGCCGACCCGCGTCAACGGAGTTCAGCACACGTATGTCCTGCATGGTTGTGGGGGAGATGACCGGGACTGCAACTGCCTATGCCCCGTCGAGCCGCCAAAGTATAGCAACGGGACAATTTGCGAGACAACCTGCCCCTGTTCATCCCGGACGCCGCAAGTTGCTGCATCGCCACAGATTTTGGCCTGGATGGGGGGTCGATCCCGCCAAAGGCGCCCCCAATTCATGTCGCATCGCATCATATTGAACTTTGGTCGTGGGGGCCGGTCAGAGGGGTGGGCCTGCCAATTCGATCCTCGTCGACGCCCCTGAAGCAGGCCGGTACCGGGCGGCCCCGAGCTCTCTCCGGGGCCGCTCTTTTTCCAGGGCAGCTCGCCCAGGGCACCGCAACGGTATCCCGTGCACGGTTCGGCCACGCAGCAGCGCGGACGGCAGTTTGCGGGGCATGAACGGTACACATGCCATCCACCATACGTTCACGAATGGTGGACGCCGCGTTGGGGCAGAGTGATTCCACTTCATCGAATCACTGCAAGGACACCCACCATGCGTCTACTTCCCCTGCTCGCTCTGCCGCTGGCCATGGCCGCTCTCACCCACGCCACCTCCGCGAGCGCCGCCGAGGGTGATGACCGCTTCTCGCTGCGCCTGGGTGCGATGAACATCGACTCGGACAACACCATTCGCGGCAACAGCGCGGTGCTGGGCCAGGATGTGGGCTTTTCCGAGGACTTCAGCCTGGGTGGCAAGGAATGGGAACCGCGCGTCGACGGCCTGTTCCGCATCAGCGACCGCCAGCGCCTGATCTTCAACTACTTCAAGTACGACAAGGACCGCCGCGAGACGCTCAATGACGGCATCAGCTTCGGTGGCGAAACCGTGCCGGCCGGCAGCTTCGTCAAGGGCGAGCTGAAGTACCAGGTGGCCAGCCTGGTGTACGACTACTCGGTGATCGACACCGGGAAGTTCGACCTGGGCCTGCAGCTGGGTGCGGAATACGCCAAGGTGAGCACCCAGGCCTACGCCGACCTGGGCACCGTGTATCAAGGCCAGTTCCTGGACGAGAAGGCCGACGGCATTGCACCGGTGGTGGGCGCACGCTTCACCGTGACCCCGTCGGAGAAGTGGATGATCACCGCGCAGGGCCAGTACCTCAACACCGATTGGGGCAACTTCGATGACTACGAAGGCGACCTGAGCCGCGCCAACGTGATCGTCGATTACCGCTTCACCGACAACTTCGGCATCTTCGCCGGCTACGACTGGTTCAAGCTGGACGTGGACCAGACCGGCCGCGATGGCACCATCGGCCTGAAGCAGGAGTTCAAGGGCCCGGTGGCCGGCATCAGCGTTTCGTTCTGATCCCGGGGACACGTTGTTCTACCGCACGAAAAACCCGGCGAAAGCCGGGTTTTTTGTTGCGGTCATTCGGCAGCCCACCATCGGTAGCGCCGGCCGTTGGCCGGCCCTCGGTACCGCCTGGGCCGGCCAACGGCCGGCGCTACCGAAATAAAAGAAGCCCGGCGTTTGCCGGGCTTCTTTTATTTCTTCTTCGGGATATACAGATCGGTGATGGTGCCGTCGTAGATTTCCGCGGCCATCGCCACCGATTCGCTCAGCGTCGGGTGGGCGTGGATGGTGTGGCCGATGTCTTCGGCTTCGGCACCCATCTCGATCGCCAGGCCGATCTCGGCCAGCAGGTCGCCGGCGTGCACGCCAACGATGGCGCCGCCGATGATGCGGTGGGTTTCCTCGTCGAAGATCAGCTTGGTGAAGCCCTCGGTGCGGCCGATGCCGATCGCGCGGCCACTGGCGGCCCACGGGAACTTGGCCACGCCGACCTTCAGGCCCTGCGCCTTTGCCTCGGTTTCGGTCACGCCGACCCAGGCGATTTCAGGATTGGTGTAGGCCACCGACGGAATCACCCGCGCCACCCACTCCTTCTTCTCGCCCGAGGCCACTTCAGCGGCCAGCTTGCCCTCGTGCGTGGCCTTGTGGGCCAGCATCGGGTTGCCGACGATATCGCCGATGGCAAAGATGTGCGGCACGTTGGTGCGCATCTGGCGATCCACCGGAATGAAGCCACGCTCGGTGACGCCCACGCCGGCCTTCTCCGCGCCGATCTTCCTGCCGTTCGGCGAACGCCCCACCGCAACCAGCACGCGGTCGAAGGTGCCCTGCTCCAGGCCGGGCTTTTCGCCTTCGGCGGCGGCCTCGAAGGTCACGGTGATGCCCTTCTTGTCCGCGCTCACGCCGGAGGCCTTGGTCTTGAGGTGGACCTCGACGCCCTGCTTCTTCAGGCGATCGGCCAGCGGCTTGACCAGGTCCTTGTCGGCACCGGGCATCAGCTGGTCCATGAACTCCACCACGGTCACCTTGCTGCCCAGCGCGGCATACACGGTCGCCATTTCCAGGCCGATGATGCCGCCGCCGACCACCAGCAGCGAGCCGGGGATGTCGGCCAGTTCCAGCGCGTCGGTGGAATCCATCACGCGCGGGTCGTCCCACGGGAAGTTCGGCAGCTTCACCGCCTGCGAACCGGCGGCGATGATGCACTGCTGGAAGCGCAGCAGCTGGGTCTTGCCGTCGTCGCCGACGATCTCCAGCTCATTGGCCGACACGAAGGTGGCCACGCCCTGCACGGTGCGCACCTTGCGCTGCTTGGCCATGCCGGCCAGGCCCTTGGTCAGCTGGGTAACCACCTTTTCCTTGTAGCCGCGCAGCTTGTCCAGCATGATCTTCGGCGCGCTGAATTCCACGCCGAAATCGCCCGCGTGGGCCACTTCGTCGATCACCGCCGCCGCATGCAGCAGTGCCTTGGACGGAATGCAGCCCACGTTGAGGCACACGCCGCCGAGGCTGGCGTAGCGTTCGATCAGCACGGTGTCCACGCCCAGGTCGGCCGAGCGGAACGCGGCGGTGTAACCGCCCGGGCCCGCGCCCAGCACCACCATCTGGCATTCGATGTCGGCCGGCTTGCCCGACGACAGCGCCGGCTGCGGCGCGGCCGGTTCGGCCGGGGCGCGGTGCGAGGGGGTCACCGGCGGCTTGCTGGCCGGTGCGGCAGCCTTGGGCGCTTCGGCCGCAGGCGCGGCAGCGGCGCCTTCGGCGTCCAGCACCACCACCACGTCGCCCTCGGACAGCGTGTCGCCCAGCTTGACCTTGATTTCCTTGACCACGCCGGCAGCCGACGACGGCACTTCCAGGGTGGCCTTGTCCGATTCCAGCGTGACCAGGCCCTGGTCCTTCTTCACCGTGTCGCCCACGGCGACCAGCAGTTCGATCACCGGCACCGCGCTGTAATCGCCGATGTCGGGAACCTTGATTTCAATAGCGGCCATTCGTCTTCTCCTGGGTCTCAGCCGGCGTTGCCGGCGAGCAGTTGCTGCAGTTCGTCGAGCGACTCGTCCAGATCCTGCCAGCGACGGTCGAGCTTCTTTTCCTTGGTGTCGCTGGCTTCGATCAGCAGCGCCACCTGTTTCATCATCAGCTTGCCGGCGCCGCACTCCCAGCGCGGACCGCTGTAGCGCTCGCCAGCAACCTGGAAGGACAGCACCTCACCGTCGGTCACCGGCGCCTTGCGCCCGGCCGGCACGCCCGAATCCAGTGCGGCCTGCCAGCTGCGCACCAGGCGCTGGGCCAGCGCGGCGGGGATGGCGACCTGGTACTGGTCCGGCTCCTGGTCCACGCGCAGTTCAAGGCCGCCGCCGCGCGCACTGTTGTTCCAGTTGTACACGCGCTTGTCGGCCTTGCTGTAACGCAGGGTCCATTCCTGGTCCTGGGTACCGGGCAGCAGCGCCACGCCGGTTTCCACCCCGCCCTTGGGCAGGAGGGTCAGCGCCAGCGTCGGCTGCACCTTGCCGTCGAACAGGGTTTCCACGGCCTGGCCGTAGTTGCCCACCGCCGGCGGCCAGCCGTGGCCAAGCTCGGTGGTGCACGCGGCGCTGGCCGCCGGCACGATGGCAGCCAACAACAACGCGTAGAGCGGGGCTCTGCCCCGCTGCACGATGCGCTGCCGGGCAGAGCCCGGCACTACGGCCGATGCCATGCGCTGCCTCACAGCAGCACGCGCCGCATGTCGGCCAGCACCTGCGACAGGTAGGTGGTGAAGCGTGCGGCCAGCGCACCGTCGATGACGCGGTGGTCGTAGCTCAGCGACAGCGGCAGCATCAGCTTCGGCGCGAACTCCTTGCCATTCCAGACCGGCTGGATCGAGGATTTGGAGACGCCCAGGATGGCCACTTCCGGCGCGTTGACGATCGGCGTGAACGCGGTGCCACCGATGCCGCCCAGCGAGCTGATCGAGAAGCAGCCGCCACTCATGTCGGCCGGACCCAGCTTGCCGTCGCGCGCCTTTTTGGCCAGCTCGCCGGTTTCCTGGGCGATCTGCACCACGCCCTTCTTGTCCACGTCGCGGATGACCGGAACGACCAGGCCGTTCGGAGTGTCGGCGGCGAAGCCAATGTTGAAGTACTTCTTCAGGGTCAGGGTTTCGCCGGCCGCATCCAGCGATGCGTTGAATTCCGGGAACTGCTTGAGCGCTGCGGCACTGGCCTTGATCAGGAAGGCGAGCATGGTCAGCTTGATGCCGGCCTTCTCGTTTTCCTTGTTCAACGCCACGCGCAGGCCTTCCAGATCGGTGATGTCGGCCTGCTCGAACTGGGTGACGTGCGGGATCATGGCCCAGTTGCGCGCCAGGTTGGCACCGGAGATCTTCTTGATGCGCGACAGCGGCTGGGTTTCGACCTCGCCGAACTTGCTGAAATCAACCTTCGGCCACGGCAGCAGGTTGAGACCGCCGCCGGCGGCGACCGTGCCACCGGCAACGCCGGCACCCGCGCCGGTCAGCGCCGACTTGACGAACTTCTGCACGTCGCCCTTGGTGATGCGGCCGCCCTTTTCGGTGCCGGTCAGCTGGTTGAGGTCCACACCCAGCTCGCGGGCGAACACGCGCACCGCCGGGGACGCATAGGGCACCTTCTGCGGCAGCACGCTGTCGGCATTGAACTGCACCGGCGGGCTGCTCGGGGCACCGGCCGAGGGCGCGCTGGCGATTTCGCGCGCCGCCAGCTTGTCCGGCTGGGCCGGCACGGCGACCGGTTCGACCTTGGTGCCGGTTTCGGCCGCGGCCGGGGCGGCCTGGCTCGGGGCCGGAGCGGCAGCGCCGTCAGCTTCGATGATGGCCACCACCTTGCCCTGCGACAGGGTGTCGCCGATCTTGACCTTGATTTCCTTGACCACGCCGGCGACCGACGACGGCACTTCCATCGTGGCCTTGTCCGACTCCAGGGTGACCAGGCCCTGGTCCTTCTTGACCGTGTCGCCCACGGCGACCAGCACTTCGATCACCGGAATGTCGGTGTAATCGCCGATGTCGGGCACGGTGGCCTCGACCGTGCCACCGCCGGCAGCCGGCGCAGCGGCAGGCGCGCTCTGGGTGGCCGGGACGGGGGCGGCGGCGGCCGCGGCCTTGGCTGGGGCCGCAGCGGGAGGCGGGGCCGCAGCCGGGGCCGGCGCAGCGGCGGCGTCGGCCACTTCGATCAGCGCCACGACCTTGCCCTCGGACAGGCTGTCGCCGATCTTGACCTTGATTTCCTTGACCACGCCGGCGACCGAGGACGGCACTTCCATCGTGGCCTTGTCCGACTCCAGCGTGACCAGGCCCTGGTCCTTCTTGACGGTGTCACCAACGGCGACGAGCACCTCGATTACCGGGATATCGCTGTAGTCACCGATATCGGGGACAAGTGCTTCCTTGATTTCGGCCATGGGGATAACTCCGGCAATCTGGTGTAGGGAATCGCCTATTGTGGGGGCATGAGGCGTCAGCGCCAACCAGCTTGGGCAATTTTCAATGCATCTGTCCCGGGACAGCCTGTTGCAGCAGGCGTCGGCCTTGCCGATCCGGCGCACGACGGTGCCACGCCCTGTGTTCCAGTCGGCACCGTATTGTCCCGCCATGGTCCCGCTCAGCTGGCCAGGACATCCGCCAAGGGCTGCCACGCCGCCTGCAGGCGCGACAGCGGCCAGGCCGCGTTGGCCGGGCTGGTCGAGGGCAGCGCCCACACCGCCAGTGATGACGCGCGGGCGTGCAGCTGCGGCTGGATGAAGCGCACGAAGGCCGCGTGTGCGGCGGCGCCATTGCAGGCCACGGCCGCCAGCTGCGGCAACTGCATGATCAGTTCCGGCACTGCATTGGGCACCTCGCTGCCGCGCACGATCGCCGCGTCCAGGCTGCCGCGCCGGTCGCATGCACCGATCACATCCCACAGCCCCACGCCCACCGATTGCAGTGCCAGCACGCGCGCGGCATAGGGAAGACCTGCATCGATGCCGGTGAGTGCGCCCATCAACGGCCAGAAACGATTGCGCCGATGCGCGTAGTACTGCGCGACCTGCAGCGATGCGACGCCGGGCATCGAACCCAGGACCAGCACGCGGCAATCCGCCATGGCCTGCGCAGGCAGGCCGATGCAATGCGTCGGCTTCGTCACGTTGTCTCCAGATGCATGAATATCGCGCACTCCATGATGGCGCGGCAGCACAACGCTTTCACGCTGCAGGCTGAACAGAACAAACTAAATTTTAACGTGCGTCGGATTCGATTCATGTTGCGGGGACTACGTTTGCCTCGCCCCGCTGCAAAGGGGCCCAGAACAAAAAAACACCTGAGGAGATCCCCCATGCAATCCATCCGCACTCTGACCCTGGCTACCCTGACTGCCCTTGCCTTCGCACCTGCCGCCTTCGCGCAGGACAGCACCACCGACACCGCGTCGGGCAAGCATTTCGCCGTTGTTGGCGGCGTTGCGCTGCTGCAGCCGAAGAACGATCCGCTGGAAGGCATCGACAAGGTCGATGGCGGCCCGGCGCCGACGCTGAGCTTCAGCTACTACATCAACGACAACTGGGCCGTGGAACTGTGGGGCGCAGCCGACAAGTTCGACCACCGCGTGCGCGGCGCCAACGGTGCGCACCTGGGTACCGTCGAGCAGCAGCCGATCGCGCTGAGCGGCCAGTATCACTTCGGCCAGGCCGACAACGTGTTCCGTCCGTTCGTGGGCGTGGGTTACTACGAGTCGAACTTCAGCAACGAGAAGCTGGCCAGCGACGCCGGCCACATCGGCCTGGAAACCGCCAAGGGCGCCATCGGCACCGTCGGCGTGGACATGAACATCAACAGCACCTGGTTCGCCCGTGCCGATGCCCGCTACATGCATTCGCGCCCGGAGCTGACCGTCAACGGCCGCAGCACCGGCGATGAAGCCAAGCTGGACCCGTGGACCGTGGGCTTTGGTATCGGCGCGCGCTTCTAAGCGTTTCTGCCGCAGGTTGTGCAACGGGCCCTTCGTGGGCCCGTTGTCGTTTTGACCCAACCAGGCGGCACCCCACGGCGCCTTCATGCGTCTTTTCCGCTTGCCTCCCGATACTCGCGCCAAGCAAAGGGAAGGCGGATGGACGACAGGCTGGATGTCCTGCATGTACCTTCTGCAGCATATGCGAGGGGCCGGCCAGCGGCCGGCGCTACCAGACGGGACCATCATGGACAAACGCTACGTACTTGCCATCGACCAGGGCACCACCAGTTCGCGCGCGATCCTGTTCGATCGCGCCGGCCGCATCGCCGGGGTGGCCCAGCGCGAGTTCGCGCAGGTGTTCCCACGGCCAGGTTGGGTCGAACACGATCCGCGCGAGATCCTGACCAGCGTCTACACCACCGTGACCGAGCTGCTCAACCGCGAGCAGGTCGACCCGCGCCAGATCGCCGCCATCGGCATCACCAACCAGCGCGAGACCACGGTGGTCTGGGACAAGGCCACCGGCCAGCCCATCCATAACGCGGTGGTCTGGCAGTCGCGACAGAGCAACGGCATCTGCGAGCGTCTCAAGGCGCAGGGCCACGAACCGCTGTTCCGCGCGCGCACCGGGCTGCTGGTGGATGCCTATTTTTCAGCAACCAAGATCCGCTGGATCCTGGACCATGTCGACGGTGCGCAGGCCCGCGCCGAGCGCGGCGAGCTGCTGTTCGGCACCATCGACAGCTGGCTGGTCTGGAACCTCACCGGCGGTGCGGTACACGTCACCGACTACAGCAATGCGGCGCGCACCCTGCTGTTCAACATCCACACCCTGGCCTGGGATGACGCGCTGCTTGCGTTGTTGAACATCCCGCGCGCGATGCTGCCCGAGGTGCGCAGCTCCAGCGAGGTCTATGGCACGACCCGCTCGCAGTTCTTCTTCGACCAGCACATCCCCATCGCCGGCATGGCCGGCGACCAGCAGGCGGCGCTGTTCGGCCAGGCCTGCTTCGAGCCGGGCATGGTCAAGAACACCTATGGCACCGGCTGTTTCATGCTGATGCACACTGGAACACGTGCGGTGACATCCAACAACGGCCTGCTCACCACCCTTGCCTGCGGCATCGATGGGCAGGTGGAGTACGCGCTGGAAGGCTCGATCTTCGTGGCCGGGGCGGTGGTGCAGTGGCTGCGCGATGGCCTGCGCATGTTCGGCAAATCCAGCGACTGCCAGGCCTACGCCGAACGTGCGGCGGACAATGGCGGGGTGTACATGGTGCCGGCCTTTGTCGGGCTGGGCGCGCCCTACTGGCGCAGCGATGTGCGTGGTGCGGTGTTCGGCCTGGGCCGGGGCACCACCAAGGAGCACTTCATCCGCGCCGCGGTGGAATCGATGGCCTACCAGACCCGCGACGTACTGGCCGCGATGCAGGCCGATGCGGGGATTGAACTGAAGGAACTGCGCGCTGATGGGGGCGCGATTGCCAATGACTTCATGGCGCAGTTCCAGAGCGACATCCTGGGCGTACCGGTACTGCGGCCGCAGGTGGCCGAGACCACCGCGCTGGGTGCGGCCTATCTGGCCGGGCTGGCCACCGGGTTCTGGAGCAGCCGCGCGGAGATTGCCGAGCAGTGGGCGGTGGGGCGCCGGTTCGTGCCGCAGATGGCGGTCGAACAGCGCGAAACCCTGTATGCCGGCTGGGTGCAGGCGGTGGAGGCGACGATGGGGTTCCGGGTCTCGTAGAGCCACGCGCTGCGTGGCTTCGTGGTCCGGTTTCGATCATTGCCGCGCTGCGCGCGGCCAGCCACGCAGGGCGTGGCTCTACGTCACCGCTACGTGCTTCGGTCAGATTGCCGTAGCCCTGTCAGAAGGCGGGGAGGACCGCGCCCTTGTATTTCTCGGCGATGAAGGCTTTTACCTCCGGGCTGGTCAGGGCCTTGGCCAGCTGCTGCACGCGCGGGTCGTCCTTGTTGTCCGGGCGGGCGACCAGGAAGTTCACGTACGGCGAATCCTTGCTTTCGATCGCCAGTGCGTCCTGGGTCGGGTTGAGCCCGGTGTCGAGCGCGTAGTTGGTGTTGATCAGGGCAAGGTCCACCTGGTCGAGCACGCGCGGCAGCATCGCCGAATCCAGTTCGCGGAACTTGAGCTGCTTCGGGTTGGCGATGATGTCGCGCTGGGTGGCCAACGCATTGGTCGGGTCCTGGAGCGTGATCACGCCAGCCTTGTGCAGCAGGATCAGCGCGCGGCTGTTGTTGCTGGGGTCGTTGGGAATCACCACGTCGGCACCGACCGGCAGTTCTTCCAGCGACTTGAAACGGCGCGAGTACGCGCCGAACGGCTCGATGTGCACGCCGATGACCTTGGTCAGGTCGGTCTTGCGGTCGCGGTTGTAGGCATCCAGGTAGGGCTCGGTCTGGAAGTAGTTCACGTCCACCTGCTTCTGCACCAGCTGGTCGTTGGGCTGCACGTAGTCGTTGAAGACCTTCACGTCCAGCTCCAGGCCTTCCTTCTGCAGGATCGGCTTGACCACCGCCAGGATCTCGGCGTGCGGCACCGCAGTGGCCGCGACCACCAGCTTGCTGGAATCGGCGGCGGGCTTGCCGCAGGCGGCCAAGGCCAGTGTGGCGGCCAGCAGCGGGAGCAACAGGGTCTTTTTCATGGGGGCGGAATCCGGGGGGCTGCGATAGCAGCCAACCATACCGCAAGCCCTGGGCTGGCGGGTATCCGGGAGACATTACCCGTCGGCATGACCGTTGCAGCGCCGCACAGCCACGCAGGGCGTGGCCCTACGGATATCGGCCATCATCGTAGAGCCACGCCCTGCGTGGCTGCGCGGGCCCCGGTCATTCGTAATTGCTCAACGCCATCATCAACAACGCCTTGGCCTGCTCGCGCAGCATGGTCGGCTCGATGATTTCCGCATCCGAGCCGTAGTGCAGCACGTCCATCAGCAGCTCTCGCGAGACGCTGTAAGGCACCTTGAGCTCATAGCGGCCGTCCGCCAGGAACCGACCCTGCTGCTTGGAATGCCAATGCTCGTCGGCCACCCAGCGCGCGGCCTTGGCGCTGAACACGATGGTGGCCCAGCCCTTGGGAGAACCGGAGAAAATTCCGTAGCTGGCGCCCAGTTGCTCATCCAGCTCGGTATCGTCCACGTCGCGCGCAACGGTGTCGATCACGCGGGCCTTGTAAATCCGGTCCACCGCAAAGCTGCGCAGCCCTTCGCGGCCATGATCCCAGGCATCGAGGTACCAGTTGTCGCGGTAGTGGGTCATGCGCTGCGGCGACACGGTGCGCTTGGTCGCCTCATCGGTGGAACGGGCCCGATATTCGAACGCCAGCTGCTTGCGCTCCAGCACCGCCGACGCCACCGCGCGGAAGCTGGCTTCGTCGAATTTGCGGCCCCGGTGCGGAATGACCCGTACCCGGTCCACCGGCCAGGTGGACACGCCGGCCTGTGCGGCCAGCAGCCCTTCAATGCGCTGCTGCAGCGGCGCCAGCACCGACGACAGCACCCCGCCACCCGTGCGTGCCAGCAGGTGCTGCGAGGCCAGCAAGGCATGCAGCTCTTCCGAACTGAGCCACAGCCCGGGCAGCTCGAAACGCTCGCTCTCGTCATCCTGGTAGCGGAAGCCGGCCTCGCCATCGCCCTCGACCGGCGCCATCAGCGCGTCGCGCAGGAAGGCCAGGTCGCGATAGACAGTGGCGCGGGAACACGCCAGTTTTTCCTGCAGGGTCGCCACCGTCACCGGATAGCGCGCGGACTTCAGCAGACGATGCAGGGCGTTGATGCGTTCATATCGGTCCATGACCCGATTATGTCCGAGTCGCCGCCGTTGTGGCGGCCCGAACCGGAACTTCGGCTATCGTGAGGGCCCTGCCCTGCCGTCCTCTTCCCCGCCATGCGCCTGCTGCCTGCCGTTGCCGTGCTGTCCCTGCTGTTGTCCGCCTGCGAACGGGCTCCGGCACCGGCCCCCTCCGCGGCAGCCACGCCGCCGGTACCGGTGGCCGGCGATCCGGCGCAGGCGGTGCTGGACGCCAGCCAGCGATTCGGCCAGCTGCGCAGCTTCCACGCCGCCCTGCACATGCAGGGCCCACGCACGCTGGACGCCACCATGCAGTTCGTGGCACCGGACCGCTACCGGCTGCAGACCGCTGAAGGCGTGCAGACCATCATCGGCGACACGTTCTTCCTGCAGCGCGCCGGCGAAGTCCGCCAGGTACCGGTACCGCCGGGCCTGCTGGCGCAATGGCGCAGCCCGCTGCCGGCCGATGCAACCGCTGCCGACCTGCAGGTGGAGGCGCTGGGCGAAGCGCGCGTGGATGGGAATCCCGTGCGCCGCTACCGTGTGCGCCACGCCAGCGCCGCACCCGACGGGATGCTGTACTGGATCGATGCGGCGGGCCTCCCGGTGCGGATCGAACGCCAGGGCAAGACCCAGGGCCAGGCCTTCAAGGTCACGGTGGACTACACCCGTTTCGACGACCCCACGCTGCGCATCGAGGTACCCTGAACAGGCGACAAGTCCAAACCTCTCCTAAAGCACGGGCGGGAAAAGGAAAAATGGCGTGAAGGCATCAAGTATCATCACGCGTTGCTCCTCCCCCTGTCTGATCCGGAGAACCGTTGATGTCCCTGCGTGTGACGCTGCTTGCCTCCCTGCTGCTCAGTGCCCCGGCGGCCTTTGCCCAGGACACCACTGACCTGGCCGCGATGACCTCGCCTTGGAGCGGCAGCGGCGGCGAACTGGGCTTCGCCTCGGCACGGGGCAACAGCAACTCCGAAAGCGCCAATGGCCGCCTGCGCCTGCGCTACACCGATGACGACTGGGTGCATAGCATGGACCTGTTTGGCCTGCGTTCGCGTTCGGAATACACCGAAACCGCCGACGACGGCACCATCACCAAGCGCAGCAACACCACGGCCAACCGCTACACCGGCAGTGCCGGCAGCGCGCTGCAGCTGGGCGAACACCGCCAGCTCACCGCCACGGTGCGCTACGAGCGCGACGATTTCACCACCTACGACCGCCAGAGTTCCTTCGGCCTGGGTTACGGCACCCGGCTGCTGCAGGGCGACCGCTTCTACATGGATGCGCAGATCGGCCCCGGTGTGCGCCGCACGCACAACACCGAGGACGACGAAACCCGCACCGGCCTTATCGGCCGCGGCCTGTTCGACGTGAAGTATTCGCTTACCCCCAACACCGACCTGATCAACACGTTGCTGGTGGAATCGGGCTCGTACAACACCTTCGGCCAGAATGATTTCGGCGTGTCGGTAAACATGAACAAGCACCTGGCGCTGAAGGCGGCGTGGCAGGCCCGCTACAACAGCGACGTGGCCGTGGACAAGCGCAAGACCGATACGTTGACCACGATGAACGTGGTTTACACGTTCAGGTAAGGGTACGCGCCATCGCATCCGCGCGGCCGCCCCCTGACTCAGGGGGCTCTACACCAGAAGATTCGTCGGCGTAAGCGTCAGTCCGCGAGCAGTTCGCCGGCGCCGCCGTCCAGCAGGCCTTGGGCCACCGCTTTCCCGAGGGCATCGGGATTGTTGCCCGGGCCGCGCGCTTCGGCGCGGACCAGGCGGCCATCGGCCACGCCGCCGACCAGACCCTGCAGGAACAGGTTGTCGCCTTCCCACTGTGCGTAGCCGGCTACCGGCACGTGGCAACTGCCGTGCAGCGCACGGTTCATGGCGCGCTCGGCCTCCACGCAGGCGCGGGTGCGCGCATCGTCGAGCGGGGCGAACAGCGCCATCACCCGGGCATCGTCGCCGTTGCATTCCACGGTGACCGCGCCTTGGGCGGGGGCCGGCAGCCACTCCGGCGCAGCCAGCCGCGCTACGATGCGCCCGCCCAGCCCGAGCCTTTCCAGCCCGGCCACGGCCAGCACAATGGCGTCATAGCCGCCGTTGTCGAGCTTGGCCAGGCGCGTGTTGACGTTGCCGCGCAGGTCCAGCAGTTCCAGGTCCGGGCGCAGCGCGCGCAGCTGGGCCTGCCGGCGCAGCGAGGAGGTCCCCACGCGCGCACCGGGCGGCAGCGCGTCCACCGAGGCGTAGAGGTTGGAAATGAAGCCATCGGCCGGGTCGTGGCGGGTCAGCATGGCCGGCAGCGCAAACGGCGCATCCAGTTCCATTGGCACGTCCTTTAGCGAGTGCACCGCGCAGTCGGCCTCGCCACGCAGCATGGCCAGTTCCAGCTCCTTCAGGAACAGGCCCTTGCCGCCGATCGCGGCCAGCGAGCGGTCCAGCACCTCGTCGCCACGCGTGCTCATCGGCACCAGCACCACGTCCAGCCCGGGGTGGGCATAGCGCAGGCGGTCGGCAACGTGTTCGCTCTGCCACAGGGCAAGCGGGCTTTTTCGGGTGGCGATGCGCAGGGTGGTCATGCGCCCATTATCGCCGCCAGGAGGCGTATCGACCAACGGTCGATACGCGGTTACAGGTGTTTCAAGTCCTGCTTGAGGCTCGCCACGCAGCGGCGGCTGACCTCCAGCGGTGCCTTGCCATGGCGCAGCACCGCCTGGACCTGGCCTGCGCCATTACGTCGCAGCTCCACCAGTTCGTGGCGGGCCACCAGGCAGTTGCGGTGGATGCGCACGAAACGGTTGGCAAACTCCTCTTCCAGCGACTTCAGCGATTCCTCGATCAGGTCCTCGCCGCGTGCGTGGTGCACCACCACGTACTTTTCCTCGGCCTGCATGTAGTGGATGTCGTCGATGGGAATCAGCCGCAGGCTCCCTCGCAGGCGCGCGCACAGCAGCGTGCGGGCCTGCTGGCTTGGCACGCTGGGCTGCCCGTTGCGACCGGCCAGGAACGTACGGGCACGTTCAAGCGCCGCCGCCAGGCGTTCGCTGCGCACGGGCTTCATCAGGTAATCGATCGCCGCCGCCTCGAACGCCGACAGCGCATGCGCGTCATAGGCGGTGCAGAACACCACCGCAGGGCGCGGGTCGAACGTGGCCAGGTGGCGCGCGGCTTCCAGACCATCCAGCCCGGGCATGGCAATGTCCAGCAGTACCAGGTCCGGCTGCAGCTCGGCGCAGGCATGCAGGGCCTGCTCGCCATTTTCCGCCTCCGCCACCACCTCGACCCCGGGTTGTTCGGCCAGCAGGCTGCGCAGGCGCTCGCGCGCGAGCGGCTCGTCGTCGGCGATGACAACTTTCAAGCAGGCTTCCTCACTGGACGGGCACGAAGATGTCGCAGGCATAGTAGCCGTCGTTCCATGCTCCCGTCATCCGTGCGGCGGGGCCGAAGCGCCAGGCCAGGCGGTGCGCGATATTGCGCTGCGCGTGGCCGGCGCCCTGCATCAACGGCAACGCGCGCGCATCCGGGTCGGGCGCGGGGTTCTGGATGCGGATGTGCAGCTGCGGGCCTTCGCAGGTCAGCGCAATGACAATCGTGCCGCCGCCAGGCAAGCGCGAGATGCCGTGCAGCACCGCGTTTTCCACCATCGGCTGCAGCACCAGGCGCGGCATCGGCAACGTCCACGGCAACGGCTCCTGGCGTTGCCATTCCACCTGCAGGCGCTCGCCCAGCCGCAACGACTCGATCGACAGATAGGCTTCTGCCAGCTCGCACTCGGCCTGCAGCGTGGAATCGCCCTCGCCTGCCCCCAACGCGGCACGGAACAGATCGGACAGGTCCAGCACCGCGCGCTCGGCCACTTCCGGGTCGCGCCGCACCAGGCTGGCGATGAGGTTCATGCTGTTGAACAGGAAGTGCGGGCGGATCCGCGCCTGCAGCGCATCGGCCTGCGCGCGCGCATTGGCCACCGTCTGCGCGCCCCAGCGGTCGCTCACGTAGAAGTAGCGCAGCGCCAGCGCCACGATCAGCGCGGTGACGGTGGCGCAGCCCAGGGTGAAGCGCCAGAAGCCGATATCGCCGGCAAATCCCTTCGACCCCAGCGCCGCGTAGAGGGCATGCACGATGCCGGTGCACACCGCCGCGATCAGCGCCGTCATGGCCACCGCCACGGCCGAGCCCAGCGCTTCGGGCAACCGCGACAAGCTGGTGCGGGCCGCGCACAGGCTCACCGTGACCGCCAGCGCCAGCCACAGGGCCAGGCCGCTGGCCAACAGGAAATCGGACACGCTCCACTGGCGGCTGCCGTCCGGCGCCAAGGCCACCACCACCACCACCAGCTCGGCCAGGCCGAGCATCGCACCCAGCCGCGGCAACCGGCACAGCTCGGGCAACCACGGCTGCTGGCGCGGGTCGTTCATGGCTCAGGCCGTGGTGAAGCGTGCGTCCAGCCAGTCGCCCAGCGCCTGCAGTTCTTCGGCGCAGACCTGGTGGGCCATGGAATAGGAATGCCACTCCAGCGGGAAGCCGGCTGCCGTGAGCGCCTGGGCGGTGTGCGCTGCGATTGCCTGCGGGATCACCGGATCCTGCGCACCATGGGCCATGAACACCGGCGGGCGGGCGCCGTTCGGGACAGCGGTCCTGATTGCCGCTTCCGGGTCAGGCAGGTAGGTGGACAGCGCGATCAGGCCGGCAACGGGGCGGGTCGAGCGAAGCGCAGCACTGAGGATGATCGCCCCGCCCTGCGAAAAGCCTGCGAGCAGGATGCGTTCGGCGGGAATGCCCCGCGCGACCTCCGCGTCGATCAGCGCATCCAGCGCCTGCACCGAGGCATCCACACCGGCGGCGTCGGCGCGCGAACGGAAGTCCATGCTGACGATGTCGTACCACGCGCGCATGGGCACGCCGTTGTTGATGGTGATCGGCTGCACGGGGGCGTGCGGAAACACGAAGCGGATCGCCGGCCAGTGCGGGCGCAGCAGCTCGGGCACGATCGGTGCGAAATCGTGGCCGTCGGCGCCCAGGCCGTGCAGCCAGAGCACGGACCATTGCGGGTTGGCGGCGGTTTCGTTGACTACGGTTTCCAACGCTTGCGACATCATGCGGCTCCAGAACGTTCCGGAGGCATTATGGGGGTAGAGGGGCCACGCAGGGCGTGGCGCCGGTCGTTGGCGTGGTCAGTGGCCGCTGCGTTCGGCGGCGGCGCGGCGCAGCTGGGCGGCGCGCTGCAGGATGGTCGGCGGGGTGGTTTCTTCCGGGATCTCCATCAGGCGCAGGCGGTGCAGCAGGTCGCCGGCGCGACGGCCGGACGTCAGGGCGACCACCGGAATGGCCAGCACCATGCCCACCACCACCGGGGACATCCATGCCGCCAGTGCCGGCGATACCGCGTAGGCCAGCACGCCCATGAACAAACCGAACACGCTCAGGCCGCCGTAGCCGCGGATCAATGCCGGCCAGGAGATGCCGCCGTCGTCGCGCTGCTGCGCATCCCAGCCCGAATCCTTGCCGGCCAGTACTTCGGCCACGCCACGCGACTGCACGTACATCACCACCGGCGCCATCAGCGCGGCCAGCACGGTTTCCAGCAGCATCGACACGAACGCGCGAATGCCACCGCCGCAACCGCGCCGCTCGGCCGGGTCGATCAGCATCGCGATATAGCCCAGCACCTTTGGCAGCAGCAGCACCGCCATGGTGATCGCGAACATGCGGATCACCTGCGTTTCATCCTGCTGGCGCCAATACACGCCGGGCGACAGGTGCAGCACTTCATTGACATCGATGCCGCCCTGGAACAGCGGAATGGCGATGCCGATCAGCATCAGCATCGCCCACATCGGTGCGGTGAAGTAGTGGCCGATGCCGATCATCATGTGCATGCGGCTGACCCAGTGCAGGCCGCGCGAGCCGACCACCTTGGCGTGCTGCAGGTTGCCCTGGCACCAGCGGCGGTCGCGCACCAGCATATCGGTCAGGGTCGGCGGACCTTCCTCATAGCTGCCCTTGAGGTAGGGCACCATGTGCGTCGCCCAGCCACCGCGACGCATCAATGCGGCTTCAACGAAATCGTGGCTGAGCACGTGGCCGCCGAACGGCTGGCGACCGGGCAACGGCGGCAGGCCGGCGTTGTCGGCGAAGGCTTCGGTGCGGATCACCGCGTTGTGCCCCCAGTAGTTGCTTTCCGCGCCGTGCCACCACGCCACGCCACGCCCGATGACCGGGCCGTACACGCGCCCGCCAAACTGCTGCATGCGCGCGAACAGGGTGCGCCCGCCGATCACCGCCGGCAAGGTCTGGATCAGGCCCACATCCGGGTTGTGTTCCATCCCGGCCACCAGGCGCACGATGGTGTCGCCGGTCATCAGGCTGTCGGCGTCCAGGATCAGCATCTGCGGGTAGCCGCCGCCAAAGCGGCGCACCCAGTCGGCGATGTTGCCGGCCTTGCGCCCGCTGTTGTCGCCACGGCGGCGATAGAACAGGCGCTCATGCCCACCTACCGCATCGCACAGCTCGGCGAACGCCTGCTCCTCGGCGGCGCCGATGTCGTCGCGACGGGTATCGCTGAGCACGAAGAAATCGAACTGTTCCAGTTGCCCGGTGCTGGCCACCGACTCGTAGATGGCCTGCAGCCCGGCCAGCAGGCGGCGCGGGTCTTCGTTGTAGGTGGGCATCAGCAGCGCGGTGCGCGTATGCACCTGCGGCAGCGGCTGGTCCGGGTCGATGCCCAGCTTGTAGCCGCGATCGAACACGGCGGTGAGGAACCCGGCCACGGCACCGGCGAAAGAAAGCGCGATCCAGGCGAACAGCGCCACGAACAGCACCAGCAGGCAGCCTTCCAGCACGGTGATGCCGTTGGGGGCCAGCACCTTCCACATCATCGTGGTGGCGGCCATGGTCATCGCTGCGGTGCCACCGAAGATGTAGAAGCGACGTAGTGCGATCATGCGCGGCGCGGTGCGCTGGCGTCGTGTCTGCAGGCGGCCCTGGTTGAAGCTCTGTTCGGGCATGCCCATCGGCGTTTCGGCGGGCAACACCGGGCGCCCGGCATCGAGTGTGGCGTTGACGGTCTGCACACTCATGCGCGGCGACCCTGCGCGCGGATCCAGCCGGTCCTGCCCGGCACCTGATGGGTCGCCCCGATCCCGGTGCACACCTCGGTGCTGCTGTGTCCTGCATCGGCGTGGCCGTGGCCGTCGCCCTGCTGATGTCTATGACTACCCGAACCCACGAACTCTCCAACGGCACTGAGGCGAAAAATGCGGCCCAGCATAGGGGGCCAAATGTAAGCCGGGCGCGAAGGGGCTTTCGGGGCATTTCTCCCCATTCAGCAAACGGAGGGGCACCCCGGACGGGTAGAATGCGACAAATGGCCGCAGGCCTAGTGCTGTAAGGCTTTGCCTATTCAGAATGTAGGAAACAGCACTCGCGGCACCGGCCGGCCAGCCAACCGGGTCAAGGCCGAAACAGATGCACCCGCCCCCATTCTGCGCAGGCGCAGGCGCCCCAAGCCAGCCACGGACGCGCGATCACGCCACGCCCCGCGCGATTCAGGCCGGCATGGCTTCCACGGCCACATCGCTCTCCACAGGTTGGCGCGCCAGGGCGCGTGAACCGACGTGGGAATACTGCAGCTGTGCCAGCAGATGCTGCGCCTGGGTGGCGGCCGGGCACGGCGCGATCTGCGGGCCGGCAACAGGACGCTCAGAAGACATCACAACACTCGACATGTAACTGACTCTCGATTCATTCCAATACGCCGCAGGGCTCCCATGCCGCGCGGAATGCGAACCCTATATCAATTTCCGGACGAATGTGTGACATCGCCCACACAACAGAGGATCGCACATGCCCCGCGTCAAAAAACTGGCGAAACACGATGTCCAGCAACTATGATGTAATCGTTTACACACTCAGAAAATGGATATGGATTCCAACATCGCCTCACCCTACAGCCCCAAGTGGCAGTTCCGCTTCGACTTCTTCAACGCTCACGGCGCGCCCAACTCGCCCGCCTTCAAGGCAGCCTACAAGGCGCTGCCGTTCGGCCAGAAGATCAAGGTCAATTTCAATTTCTTCGCGCTGTTCTTCGGCTGCATCTACCTCTTCATCCTGGGCATGTGGCGCAAGGCCCTGACCATCCTGGGCCTGACCCTGGTGCTCGGCGTGGTGCTGGCGTTCCTGCCCGACCCGATCGGCCGTGGCCTGGCGATTGCGTGGTCGCTGTTCATCGCGCTCACCACCAACTACAACTATTACCTGGAACAGGTAAAGGGCGACACCAGCTGGAACCCCTTCAAGGGCATGCGCTGGTAAGCCACGCGCTGCCCGTGCCGGTCGCCGCCCGATGCCTGATTCGCCTCCTCAGCCGGCCTGCCCCAGGCGAACCTGCAAGCTGTGGATTTCGGCATCGCTCAAGCCCACTTCCTTGAGGAAGCCGGCCGCGCCGCCGTACTGCTGGTGCAGTGCATCCAGGAACATTTCCATGTTCTCCGGTGCGGTGCCGCCCATGCCGGCCATCTTGCGGGCGATCTCCGGATGCTGCTTCATCAGCGCCATCATCTGTACGTTCATCGCGCTGTCCTTGGGCTGCCCTTCCAGGTAGTGCGCGGACAGCGCGTAGTTGTGCACGATGTCCGCGCGCGGCACGCCAGCCAGGTCGAGCAGGATGCCGGAGATGATGCCGGTGCGGTCCTTGCCGGCGGTGCAGTGGAACAGCACCGCACCATCATCCTGCGCGGCGATGCGCTGGAACACCTGGCGGAACTGCGGCTGGTTGCTGCCCAGCCACTGCACGTAGGCCGCGCCCAGCGAATCGGGGAAGCTGGTCATCATCTTCTGCAGGTCCATCTTTTCGGTACCCATCAGCGAGATGCGCTGGTAGTCGAAGCGTGCATCCTTTGCGAGCACGTCGGGCGACTGCTGTTCCTCGTCGCCGGTACGCAGGTCGATGTCCAGCTTGACGCCCGCAGCGGCAAGCGTGTCGCGGTCGGCGTCGGTCAGGCGGCTCAGGTCCGCAGTACGGACAAAGGCCATCGCCGGGATCGGACCATTGCGGCCCTGCAGGCCGGCGAAGGTGCGCACGTTCCATGCGCCCTCCAGCCCCAGCACGCGCTGTGCATCGTCGGCGACCGGCCGCACGTTGCCGGCGACCGGCGCCTCGTTTTGCGGCGCAGCCGCGGCCGCGGCCGCCTGCGGGCTGGCTGCGGCGACCCACGGCGACAACACCAGCGCAATGGCCAGGCTCAGGGACACGGGATGCAGACTATTCATGGGTAGGCTCCAGGGAATCAGAAGTGCACGGCCAGTTCGAGGCCATAGGTGCGCGGGTCGTTGAAGATGCCGGACTGGCCGAGAGATGCATTGTTGAGCTTGTAGAACAGGTGCTCTTCGTCCAGAAGGTTGCGGGCCCACAGCGAGATGTCGAGGCTGGCGCCGTCGGCGTTGAGCGGCATGTCCACCAAGGCGACGCGGGCGTTCACCACGAACGAGCTGTCGGTGAGCATCTGGTCGTACTCGCTGGTGTAGAAGCCGTCGGACCAGTTGCCGTCCACATGGAACTTCAGCGCCGACGCATTGGCGAACGGCACCCAGTAGTCGACCGCCAGGCTGCTGGCATGCTTGGGCGCGAGCAACGGCTGCACGGTGACTTCCACGCCTGCGCCGAACGGATCCTGCGTGGTCAGTGAGTCGATGTCGGTGTAGGCATGAGTGAAGCCCACGGTGAGGTTGTCCAGCGGCATGATGCTGAACTCCAGCTCGGCACCGCGCGACCTGGTGCTGCCCTGGGCATTGGTGGTCACCATGGTGGTACGGGTTTCGCCACTGTTCGGATCGAACGGCAGGGTGAAGTCCATCTGCTTGTGTTCGATCTTCGAATCGAACAGGGCCAGGTTGAAGCGCGCGCGGTTGTCCCAGAACTGCGATTTGAAGCCAAGCTCGTAGGCGGTCACCTCTTCCGGATCGAACGCGGTGTAGGTGGTGGAGCGCGAGTTGGCGCCGCCGGCCTTGAAGCCGGTGCTGTACCTGGCATACACCATGGCGTTGTCGCCCACGTCGTAAGCCACGTTCACCATCGGATCGAAGCGGCCCCAGGCATCGTCGAAGGTCAGGTCGGCGGCGGCGCCGTTGACGGTGTACAGGCTGCCGTTCTTCTCATCGCGGGTGTAGCGGCCACCTGCGGTGAGGTGCAGTTTTTCCAGCGCGGCCGGCGTCCAGGTAGCCTGGCCGAAGATGCCAAGGCTGTCGGTCCAGGCCTTGCTGGCGCGGTCGATGCGCACGTTGGCCAGGTTCAGCGGATTGGTCGCCGGATTGAGCGTGTAGCTGTTGCCGCCCGGGCCCCACAACAGCATGTTCGGGGTCTGTGCGTCGTCCCCGGCGGTCTCGTGGTAGTAGAACGCGCCGACCAGGTACTGCACCTGCGAGGTGTTGCCGATCAACTGGAATTCCTGGCTGTACTGGTGCTGGTAGACCTGCGCCAGGCTGTAGCGGGCGAACGGTGTATTGGGCCCGCCGTAGGCGGAGATCGCGTCGACCAGGCCCATGTCGAACTGGCCCTGCTCGAGTTCCCGGTAGGAGCTGATGGACTTGAACTCCAGGTTGTCGCCCAGCGTCCAGCCCAGGTTGAGCAGATGGCCGCTGGTGCGCCCGATGTTCTCTTCCTGCGGTCCGCCCAGGATCGAACTCTCGCGACGGTCTTCGCTGGCGCCGGCCTTCTGCAGCGGGCTCAGGTAGGCGCCCGGCACCAGCACCTGGGTGTGGTAAGGCGTGGTCGCGTCGTAGGAGCGGTCGAATGCGTACAGCGCCGAGAACGTGTCGCTCGGTTCCCACAGCGCGCTGATCCGTGCGCCGCGCTTGTCGTAGCTGTTGAAGTCTTCCTCGCCGCGCATCGGGTTGTCGGTGGTACCGCCGCGCTTGGCCTGCACCGCATCGATCTTGACGCTGACATCGCCCACCTTGGGCAGGTCCAGGTGCAGTCCGGTGTTGTAGCCGCTGTAGTTGGACACGCCGACATTGACGGTGCCACCAAACTCGCCGGTCGGGGCCTTGGTGACGATGCTGACCGCGCCACCTTCCGTGTTGCGCCCGAACAGGGTGCCCTGCGGGCCCTTCAGCACTTCGATGCGGTCCACGTCGTAGAGCATCGTACCCAAGCCCTGCGAGCGGCCCAGAAACACGCCATCCACGTAGACGCCGACACCGGCATCGCGCGCGGGCTGGTTGGCGTCGCCAGAGGCACCGATGCCGCGGATGCCAATATTCAACGCCGAACTGCGCGTGGCGAACGGGGTTACCCGCAGCGAGGGAATGGCACCGTCGGCGAAGCTGCCGAGCGAAATCGCACTGCGGTCCTTGAGCATGCCCGCATCGACCACGCTGACCGAGATCGGCGTCGCCTGCAGGTTGGTGGCGCGCTTCTGCGCGGTCACGACGACCTGGTCCAGCGCGACCACATCACGGGCATCGGCACTGGTACCGGCGGCCGCATCGGCCGGCAACGGCGTTTCGGCGAAGGCCAGCGAAGGCAGCAACGCAGCGATGGATAGAGCAAGCACCTGCGGGCGCAGGGCAACACGGGAGAGGGAAAGACGCATGGGGATCCGGTCACGTGAAGGGTGGGCAAGCCGGCGCAGTCTGCGCACCCCTGATGACAAATGAATGACCGTTCATTCTCATTTCTGATGTACTACGCTAGCCCCATGGACGACCGCACATGCCGACAATGACGCCTACCGAACTTCCCTCCTCCCCACCCGAAAGCACCGCCGCAGCGCGCGCCGAGGCCCAGCGCAACCGCATCCTGGACGCGGCCCAGTGTTGCTTCGTGGCCAGCGGGTTCCACGCCGCATCGGTCAACGACATCGCCGTGGAAGCCGGCATCAGCCAGGGGCTGATGTACCGCTATTTCGCCAACAAGCGCGCCATGATCCTTGCGCTGATTGAACGCCAGCTCCGCGCCGATCAGCGCTCGATCGGGCAGATGTCCGCTTCCAGCGACCTGGTCGATGCGCTGCTGGGTTGTTATCAGATCTGGGCGCGCGGCGAGTCGATCAGCCGGCATGACACCGCCATTGCAAGCGTGGCCCTGTATGCGGAGATCACCGCCGAAGCGCAGCGCGATCCGATGGTGGCCGACGTGCTGCGACGGCACGACAAGCTCGCCACCGAAGGCATCTGCAACTGGCTGCGGCAGCATGACCAGGCGCGTGGGGTGATGATCGACGAGGTGGCGCTGCAGCAGCGCACGTTGCTGTTCCGCATCACCGTCGAAGGACTGGCGATGCGCGCCGTACGCGATCCCGATCTGCCTCCGGACACCGTGCGCTGGCTGCTGCGGCACGCGGTCTCCGCGGTGATCGGCGACTGAGATTTCGATCCGAGATGAGGCGTTCGTCTCATCCATTGTGAGATTCAATTCACACTTTCTCCTGATTTGCCTCTCCCATGAGGCGAATCCGGGCGCCATTTGCCTCACGCGTTTTGAACGAATGAGGTCAAAACGAAAGATACGTTGCAGTACTGTTTACGTTCTGTTAATTATTTGTGCAGCGCACCAGTCCCTCTGGCACGCAAGGAGAACCAACCGGATGAGCACGTAACGAGAACGACCTACCCACAATCAGACTGCAAGGTGCACGCATGAACGACCGCATTGGCAAGTGTGTTCACGCTCCGAAAGCAATTTCGCCGTTGGCATCTGCGGTAAAAGCGGCACTGGCCGCCGCACTGCTGGTCACCAGTTCCGTGGCCGCGGCACAGGACAGCAGCGCATCGGGTACGGCCGAACAGGCCACCACCCTGGATACGGTTTCGGTGCTGGGCAGTCGTACCAAACCGCGCACCGTTTCCTCCTCGGCGGTCCCGATCGACATCATCAGCGGCGAAGAATTCCGCAACCAGGGCGCTACCGATGCCCTCGACCAGCTCCGGGTGCTGGTCCCCTCCTTCAATGTCAGCACCATTCCCATCGACGATGCGGCCAGCCTGATCCGCCCGGCCAACCTGCGCGGCCTGCCACCGGACAACACCCTGCTGCTGGTCAACGGCAAGCGCTTCCACCGCGCGGCGGTCATCACCTTCCTCGGCCACGGCCTGTCCGATGGCGCGCAGGGTCCGGATCTTTCCGTGTTCCCCTCGCTGGCCCTGGAACAGGTGGACGTGCTGCGCGACGGCGCCGCCGCCCAGTACGGTTCGGATGCGATTGCCGGTGTGATCAACTTCGGCCTGAAGAAGCTCCGCGAAGGCGGCACCGCAGAAGTGTTCACCGGCCAGTTCTATGAAGGCGATGGACTCACCACCCAGTACTCGGCGCAGATCGGCCTGCCGCTGACCGAACGCGGCTTTGCCACCCTTACCGCCGAATGGCGCAAGGCCGACGACACCTCACGCAGCGTGCAGCGCGATGATGCGGCCGCCGCCATCGCCGCCGGCTACCCCGGCGTGGGCGAACCGGCACAGATATGGGGTTCGCCCAAGGTCGACGATGACCTGAAGCTGGTGGCCAACCTGGGCCTGACCACCGATGCGGTGGATTTCTACCTGTTCGGCAACTACGCCAAACGCGAGGTGGACGGCGGGTTCTACTTCCGCGACCCCACGGCGCGCTCGGGCGTGTACTCCAATGATGGCGGCGACACGCTGCTGGTTGGCAACCTGACCGGCGTGGGCGCCTGCCCGACCATCGCGCTGCGCGATGGCGGTGGCAGCCTGCTGCCCTACAGCACCGTCAGCGGCGCGGTGGCTGCGCTGCCAGCCAACTGCTACACCTTCCTGTCCCGTCTGCCGGGCGGTTTCACCCCACGCTTCGGCGGCAAGCTGGAGGACAGCTCGGTCTTCGCCGGCGCCAAGGGCAACCTGGGCGAGTGGTACTGGGACGTGAGTGGTTCCTGGGGCCGCAACGATATCGAGTTCATCATCTACAACACCGTCAACGCCTCGCTCGGCCCGGACCAGCCCGACGGCCTGTACTTCCGCCCGGGCGGCAACACCCAGACCGAGAAGAGCGTAAATGTAGATGTAACGCGCGATATCGCCACCCGCTTCACCGGTCAGCCACTGCGCCTGGCCGCCGGTGCCGAGTGGCGCGAGGAAAGCTTCAGGATCAGCCCCGGCGATGGCCCCTCCACCGCCATCGGCCCGCTCACCGAGCAGGGCTTCGCGCTGGGCTCCAACGGCTTCAACGGCTTCAGCACGCGCACTGCCGGCACCTTCGATCGGCGCAACTGGGCTGCCTATGCGGACCTGGAAGCGCAGGTCACCGAGCGCTTCCTGCTGGCCGGTGCGCTGCGCTTCGAGGATTACGACTCGTTCGGCAGCACCACCAACGGCAAGGTCACGGGGCGCTTCGACTTCAACGAGCACTTCGCGTTGCGTGGTGCGTACAACACCGGCTTCCGCGCACCCACGCCCGGCCAGGCCAACATCAGCCAGATCAGCACCGTGTTCGGCGGCACCGCACTGGAAGATATCGCTACCCTGCCGCCCACCAATCCCATCGCCCAGCTCAAGGGCGCGCGTCCGCTGACCCCGGAAGAATCGAAGAACGTCTCGCTGGGTGCGGTGTGGACCGAAGGCGATTGGCTGCTCACCCTGGACGGCTACCAGATCAAGGTCGAAGACCGCATCGCGCTGAGCACCAGCTTTGCGGTGACGCCGGAAGAGCGCGCCGCGCTGGTAGCCGGCGGCAATCCCGAAGCCGCCTCGATCTCGCAGGTGACCTACTTCGGCAACGCGTTCGACACCACCACCACCGGCGTGGACCTGGTGACCAGCTATCGCAGCGACCACTTCGGTGGCACCACCACCTACTCGCTGGCGGCCAACTGGAACAAGACCGAGGTCGACCGCTTCGACCCGGACTTCATCGACCAAGCGCGCGTGTACAAACTGGAGAAGTCGCTGCCCAAGACCAAGGGCTACTTCAGCATTCATCACCAACGGCAGATCTTCAACGCAAACCTGCGCTTCAACTACTACAGCGCCTGGTATGAAGATCACCTCGACAGCGGCGTGATCTCGGCGGCCGATGGCGGGCTTCCGATCTACGGCGGCAGCGCGTTGATTGTGGATGCCGAAGTGGGCTGGAAGTTCGACTCGGGCCTGTACTTCAGCCTGGGCGCGCAGAACCTGTTCGACCGCACCCCGGCCAAGAACCCGTGGTCGGGCGTGGCCGGTGCGGAATACCCGGTGCATACGCCGTATGGCTTCAACGGCGGGTTCTATTACGCGCGGGTGGGTTGGAAGTTCTGACAGAGGACGAGCAGTAAGCCACCCCGCCGTTTCCGGCGGGGTGGCTGCGCGTCTGGTAATCACATGCGCTCGCGAGAATCAGGTTGGCCGGTCGGGAATGAGACCGATGTGGGCGACAGCGGATCCCTGCATTGCTGCCTGATCGGCAACACCGTGAGCCCGCTCGCGGGCCTACTGGCCGCGCGTGCCCTTCCCTACGCTGATCCTGCACGGCACACCTGCCGTGAATGCCGCGAAGGCGATTCCCCTTCTGTGCGGGCCGGCCACCTGCGGTTGCGCCCATGCAGCGCCAGCTTCGCATTGTTGCCAGCCAGCCTCTTCCCCGGAGATTCCGTCATGTTCAGCCTGGAAAACACCGTAGCCCCGCCCGCCCCGGCGCTCGACGAACTTGTTCCCTCCCGCTATGCGCTCAAGGTCGGCGATATCGACGTGCTCGTAGTCAGCGATGGCGTGTTGCCATTGCCCACGCAGATGCTTGGCCACAACGTGAGCCAGGCCGAACGCGCCGCGTGGTTCAAGGACATGTACCTGCCACCGGATGCCCTGGATTGGGCGTTGAACGTGATGGTGGTGCGCAGCGGCGACCAGGCCATCCTCATCGACGCGGGCCTGGGTACCGACCCGGACCTGCAGCTGCCGCGCGCCGGCCAGCTGATCCGCCGCCTGGGCGCGTCGGGCATCGACCTGACCGAGATCACCGACGTGGTGATCACCCATATGCACATGGATCACATCGGCGGCCTGCTGGTTGAGGGTGTCAAAGAACAGCTGCGCCCGGACCTGCGCGTCCACGTGGCCGCCTCCGAAGTGGAGTTCTGGAAATCGCCTGACTTCACCCGCACCAACATGCCGCCCGGCTTCCCCGATGCATTGCGTGCGACGGCCAAGCACTTCTGGGCCGAGTACAGCAGCTACATCCGCACCTTCGAGGATGAACATGAAGTCGCCCCCGGCGTCACCGTTCGCCGTACCGGTGGCCACACCCCGGGTCACAGCGTGGTGCGGGTGAACTCGCAGGGCAGCGCGCTGACCTTCGCCGGTGACGCCATCTTCGCCGTCGGCTTCGAACAGCCAACCTGGCACAACGGCTTCGAACACGACCCGGAAGCGTCGGCACAGGTGCGCATCGAACTGCTGCAGGAGCTGGCCGGCACCGGCGAGATGCTGGTGGCCACGCACCTGCCGTTCCCCTCCGTGGGCCGCGTCTCGGTGGATGGTGACGTCTTCCGCTGGGTGCCGGTGTTCTGGGACTTCTGAGCCCGCCATGCTGATCTGTACCCCGGATCAAGTTTAAAGGACTTTCAGCCATCACGAGTCCAGTCGAGGGGTCCAATGTAGCGCCTGTCGCATCCCTTTCCCTTTGCAGGAGATCCACCCATGAACACGCTCACCCGCACCCTGGCCACCACCGCGCTGGCCCTCGCCGTCCAGGCTGGCACTGCCGCGCAGGCCGCTGCGCCGGTGCACCCGGCCGCCGTCACTGCCGTCGCCCACACCGCGAACACCATCACCACCGCCGACGGCGTGCAGCTGTACTACAAGGACTGGGGCCCGAAGGATGGCCCGGTGGTGACCTTCAGCCACGGCTGGCCGCTGGATTCGGACAGTTGGGATGCACAGATGATGTTCCTGGCCAACCACGGCTACCGCGTGGTCGCGCACGACCGCCGTGGCCATGGCCGTTCCAGCCAGCCGTGGGACGGCAACGACATGGACCACTATGCCGACGACCTGGCCACGGTGATCAACACGCTGGACCTGAAAGACGTGACCCTGGTGGGCTTCTCCACCGGTGGCGGCGAAGTGGCGCGCTACGTCGGCCGCCATGGCACCGACCGGGTCAAGAAGGTCGTGTTGATCAGTGCGGTGCCGCCCTTCATGCTCAAGACGGCGGACAACCCCGGTGGCGTGCCGATCGAGGTGTTCGACGGCCTGCGCAGGGGGCAGCTGGAAAACCGTTCGCAGCTGTTCAAGGATATTCCCAGCGGCCCGTTCTACGGCTACAACCGCCCAGGCGCGAAGCCGAACCAGGCCATCATTGATTCCTGGTGGGCGCAGGGCATGCTGGGTGGGATCAAGAACACATACGACTCGGTTGCCGCGTTCTCGGCCACCGATTTCCGCGAGGACCTGAAGCGGTTCGACGTGCCGACGCTGGTGATCCATGGTGATGACGACCAGATCGTGCCGATCAATGTGGGTGGGCGCATGTCGGCCCAGTTGATCAAGGGCGCCAAACTGATCGTGTACCCGGGCGCGCCGCATGGGCTGACTGAAACCCACAAAGACAAGGTCAACCAGGATCTGTTGGCGTTCCTGCAGCAGAAATAATGGGGCCTCAAGCTACCGGTAGCGCCGGACCGTTGGTCCGGCGTACTTCACCTCGTGATCCCCTGCCTCGCCGCGCACCAGTGGCCGCTGATCGCTAAAAGACGCGTTGGCACTTTAGACCTCACCGAGAGACCACGACCTGGTAGCTGGAACGGTCGGATTCCTGCACGCCACGCTGGCTGCAGGCCCAAGCATCCGGGTACGACGAATTCGCTTCTGCGGGGACATCGCCATGGAAGTACGGGTACGAATCGCGCTCATGCGCTCGTCCGCCGTTGCAGCGCTGCTAGCCACCTCACCATCCTTTGCCGCTTCACAAGAGGGCTGGGACTGGATGGTCGCACCCTACCTGTGGGGGGCCACCGTCGGAACGGACCTGAATGCGCGCCACCCACCCGCTGACCAGGACACCGATTTCCCCGATCTCATCGACAAGCTCGAGGGTGCTTTCCAGGTGCACGTCGAAGGACAGGGCGCACGTTTCGGCCTGTTCGCCGACTACACCTATCTAGGCCTGGGCGACAGCAAGAACTTCCTGCGGGTGAACACCTCCTCTGATCTGGACTCGCAGCTGTTCGAGTTGGCGGCGGTGTGGAGTCCTGGCGCCGACAAGCTGGAAGGCTTGGAGGTATTCGGAGGGCTTCGCTACATCAATGTGGATCTGAAGGCGCGGTTCGACCCGGTCAACCCGCTGTTCCGATCGGCGGAGCTCGAAGCCGACCGTTCCTACAGCGACCTCATGTTGGGCGCGCGCTACACCTGGCTTCTCGGCGATCGCTGGCGTTTCACGTTGCGCGGCGATGGTTCGCTCGGCGGGACTGAGGGAACGTGGAACGCGAGTGTCGTCGGCCAATACCGCTTGACGCATGGCGCCTGGCTGTTCGGCTATCGCTATCTGTCTGTCGAAGTCGAGGACCATCGCAACCGCGTCGACATCACCATGAATGGCCCGATGGTGGGCTATGGCTTCATATTCTAGATCGCGTGACCGTGTCACCCGAATCGTCAACCAAGCTCTGAGACGTCGCGCTTCTGGAAGCGTGTACAGGAGAGATTCATGAGTGCGATGCCGTCACCGCCACCTTCGCTGCCAGAAGACCTGGCAGCGTCCATTGAGGGCAAGGACAGTGGAACGGCGTCCACGCTGCTCTCGATCCACCGAACTCAGCTTTCCACGCACCGCACCGGGCTGTCCGACTTGCGTTCGCACCTGTCGAATGAACGCACACATCTTTCTTACTTGCGCACGGCGATCTCGCTGATCGGTTTCGGCATCACCATCAATCGATTCAGCGTGTTCCTGCAGGAGCAGGGCAGGCTCGCCGCCAACAATACGGCCCCCATGATGCGCAGCAGTGAGTACGCGGGCGCCGGCATGGTCATCATCGGCCTGGTGGTCATCGTGTGGTCGCTGTATCGGTACTGGCACGTGAACCAGGATATCAAGCAGGCACGCTTCCGGCCGCTGGATCGGGCTGTAACCATGCTGACGGTGCTGCTCATCCTGGCCGGCGGATTCACTTCGGCCTGGTTGTTCCTGCAGCAGCGCTAGTCACGCGGAAATCATCTTGGATTCATTGATTTCCCAGAGCGCAGGCGACGGCGTGGGTGCGGATCCGGAATCGATCAATGGTGGTGCGTAACGGCCTCACCCCTCGGGAGTTCAAGTCATGAGCAGCGAAGAAAAATTGTTCCGTTCGCACCTGCCGATGTCCAATGCCGCGCGACGGGGCTCGATTACCTACGACGCGAAGGATCCGGATTCGACGTTCCCGCCCATCGAGCAGTTGCGCCCTCCGAAGGGTGCACCGAATGTGGTGTTGATCCTGATCGACGATGCCGGGTTCGGCTCGGCGAGCGCGTTCGGCGGGCCTTGCAGCACGCCGAATGCCGAGCGCCTGGCCGCTCGCGGCTTGAAGTACAACCGCTTCCACACCACCGCGTTGTGCTCGCCCACGCGCCAGGCGCTGCTGACTGGCCGCAACCACCACTCGGCCGGCATGGGGTGCATCACCGAGGCGGCCACAGGCTCGCCTGGCTATTCGTCGGTATTGCCGAACACCATGGCCCCGCTGGCCAAGACGCTCAAACTCAACGGTTACGGCACCGCGCAGTTTGGAAAGTGCCACGAAGTGCCAGTTTGGCAAACCAGTCCGGCCGGACCTTTCGACGCCTGGCCCACCGGCGGCGGCGGCTTCGAGTACTTCTACGGCTTCATCGGCGGCGAGGCGCACCAGTGGTACCCCTCGTTGTATGAGGGCACCACCCCGATCGAGGTGAAGAAGACGCCCGAGGAGGGCTATCACTTCATGGAGGATATGACCGACAAGGCGATCGGCTGGATTGGCCAGCAAAAGGCGCTGATGCCCGACAAGCCGTTCTTCGTCTACTTCGCGCCGGGCGCCACCCATGCGCCCCACCACGTGCCGAAGGAATGGGCAGACAAGTACAAAGGCAAGTTCGACCAAGGCTGGGATGCGCTGCGCGAGGAGACCTATGCCCGGCAGAAAAAGCTGGGCGTAATCCCATCGGATTGCGAACTCACCCCGCGACACGAGCAGATCCCCGCGTGGGACACCATGCCGGAGGAAATGAAACCGGTGCTGCGCCGCCAGATGGAGGTGTACGCCGGTTTCCTCGAATACGCCGATCATCATGTCGGCCGCCTGCTGGATACCTTGGAGCAGTTGAATCTCACCGACGACACGCTGATCTACTATGTGATCGGCGACAACGGCGCTTCGGCGGAGGGTACGCTGATCGGCGCCTACAACGAGATGGCCAACTTCAATGGCTTGGCTTCGCTGGAGACGCCGCAATTCCTGATGGAACGGCTGGACAAGCTGGGTGGCCCGGAATCGTACAACCATTATGCGGTTGGCTGGGCTCACGCCATGAACACGCCTTACCAGTGGACCAAGCAGGTAGCCTCGCATTGGGGCGGCACCCGCAACGGCACGATCGTCAGCTGGCCCAATGGCATCAAGGGAAAGGGCGAGATCCGCACGCAGTTCCACCATGTGATTGACTTCGCGCCCACCGTGCTGGAGGCGGCGGGCCTGCCGCAACCGGCATCGGTGGACGGCATCTCGCAAGCGCCGATCGAAGGCGTGAGCATGCTCTACTCAATGAACGACCAGAAGGCGGCGGAGCGCCGCGAGACGCAATACTTCGAGATGTTCGGCAACCGTGGCATCTACCACAAGGGCTGGACCGCAGTGACCCGGCACAAGACCCCATGGCTGCTGGTCGGCGACACCATCCCGGCCTTCGACGACGACACCTGGGAACTGTATGACACCAACACTGACTGGAGCCAGGCACGCGACCTGTCCAAGCAGATGCCCGACAAGTTGCGCGAGCTCCAGCGCCTCTGGCTGATCGAAGCGACCCGCTACAACGTGTTGCCGCTGGATGATCGTGCCGCCGAGCGCTTCAATTCCGACCTGGCGGGTCGTCCGGTGCTGATCCGCGGGAATACGCAGATCCTGTTCGGCGGCATGGGACGGCTTTCTGAGAACTCGGTCATCAGCATCAAGAACAAGTCACACTCCGTGACCGCCGAGCTCGACGTCCCCGAAGGCGGCGCCGAGGGCGTGATCATCGCGCAGGGCAGCAATATCGGCGGCTGGGTGCTGTATGCCAAGGGCGGCAACCTGAAATATTGCTACAACTTGATCGGCGTCCAGCACTTCTTCGTCGAGTCGCAGAGCAACCTGCCCGCCGGCAGGCATCAGGTCCGGATGGAGTTCGCTTATGCCGGCGGGGGCTTGGGCAAGGGTGGGTCGGTCACGCTGTTCGTCGACGGCAAGCAGGTGGGCAAGGGCGACGTCGGCGCCACCGCGCCAATGGTGTTCTCAGCCGATGATGGGCTCGACGTGGGTTGCGACACCGGCGCACCGGTATCGCCGGACTATGGTCCGCACGGCAACGAGTTCAACGGCAGCATCAGGGGCGTGCAGCTGGCCCTCGGCGAGGACGCGAATCAACCCGAGCACCAGGTTTCCCCGGAAGACGCGCTACGGGTCGCGATGGCGCGCCAGTAACGCTGACCATAACCGCCGGAGTACGGTTGCTCTTACGCATGGCGAGCAACCGGTTGGGCTCGATAGACCCCAGTCATCGCCTGGATGGTCGGCTTCCTGACGCTGCCGGCAACGGCTTCGAGATAACCGTGGCGACTGTTGGCGCAACCATAAGTTGGCCACATATTTGCAGCATAAGTTGGCCGCAATTGGGAAGAATGGCCGTTACGACTGATAAAGACGCTGGGATGCACAGCACGAAGGCGTCGCAAGAACACAAAAAGGCCGACTATTATTTACACTAGCGCCGTGCTCGGAAGGTCGGAAGGTCCGCGGGATACTTAGCAAAACCGGCCGTCACGCTACAGAGCTGCTCAACCCGGTCATACATCTCCGAGAAAAGCACGAACGGATCTACCTGCTGGGGCCGATTTCCACGCTCATGCCGCGATTCACTCAGTCGAATCGTCTCGACTGTACCTCTCGAGGTCGAATGGGAGTGGAGAATGAGTAGGCGCGTCTGGGGATCCACAGCCATTGGCAGCCGGTGGACGAGCTTGTTTCTTATGTCCCCCAGCTCACGCAGCCACTTTGGATCAGCCTTTTTACCCCAATTCGCAAAAAGATGTCGCACCAACGGGTCCAGAATTTCATCGACCTTCGAGCCAACCGCGCCCTCTAATCGGGCCATGCTGTCGGCAGAGTCTTTGAGACCCAACTGAAAGCCAGCCACCTTTGCAAGGTAGTCCCTCGCTCCGCATAGGTCCGTCGCTAGGGCCTGAAAGTCACGATAGATGTCACTCAGCGGCAGGTTGGAGAAGCTGGCTTCTGGCTCTCTATCTTTGATCGCCCAGCACAGCTGTTGGTGATGATGAACCGACAGGTCTCGAATTCGATGCCCTGCGCTCATCAATGACGTGCTCACGCTCGTCGCCGCACGAGCGTAATCTAGATCTCCTGAGGCGTCGGAGTTGCTGGAGATGGCCGCCCAAAGATCTGCCGCGAAGAGGCCCTTGGTGAGGCGACCAATTCCTGGATTCCAGAACGCTTCAGACACTCCTTTGCCCTCAAACTCCTGGCTGTATCCGACGAACCTGCTACCACATTCCTGTGTCAAGGAAAGTAATGCGGGCCAGGTGAAATCGCAAAGGGCGACCAACTCCCCTTCCCCGCGCAGGGGTAGCAGAGCCAAGCCTCGGTCAGTCGTCTCAACTGCACGCAACCCCCCGGTAAAGTACAGGACGTTTGTGGTTCGGACAGATCCGATCTTCATGAATTCGACATCGTTGGACATCTTTACTCCAGTGACGAATCGACAGCATGCAGGTCCGGCTCGGCGGCCGCCGGCAACCATCATCTCTTGCAGTATCCGAAACCTACTTTTTTTATTCATCGAGACGAAGCGGCCTACGGCACGCCTTCTCGATTAGTTCAGAGGCCGGGGGTTAGCCCCTCGAGTGGCATCGGTTGATTGAAGCCGCGCTAAGATTGCCACTGATCGAAGTGGATGTTTAAAGTGGGACAGGGAGATTGCCGAACGACTGCAAGCGTTCGACCACAGCCTTGACTGGGAGAACATGCTCTGTGACGAATTCGACGTCAGAGCATGTCACATGTTTCGCCCCAGGCAACATCTCTTGTACTTCTTCCCGGATGCACAAGGGCACCCTGCGTTCCGCCCAATCTTCCCCGCAGCAGCGGCCTTCCCATGCCTGCGTGAACGCAGCATCTCTGCCAATGCTTGTAGGTGAGGGATCTCAGGTTCTGTGATGTCATCCTTCTTGATCCAACTCCACTTCACATCGCGCAGCACCGTTGGTGAATCGTATTGGAGGATCAAGAGTAGCCGATCAGTCTCGCCGTGCAAAAGCAGCATTGCCTTGACGTTATCAATCGCCGCTCCCTCACTATCAGAGTCAATATGACTAAGCAACGGCTGAAGTGTGATCCTGACCTCGCCTGTAGTTGAAAGAGCCCCTATGGGAGTTCCTGCGGCGTCTCGAAGGCGTTTCTCAATACCATCGAACAGGTGGATCCGCCAATCACCTGCGAGGTCTAGAAGATGGGACGCCAGGCGAGCGCTCCCGTCGCGCCCGGTGTCCTTCAGGAGCTCTAGTACCGCACCCATCGCGCTAGGGAGCTCTTGGCGAAGAGGGCTTCTCACAGAAGGGTCTTTCATCCTTTCCGCGAAGAAGACATCTATGTCAGCTCGATATCCTGTAAAACGCATCGCCAATCTTTCTCCACCCGCAAGCTCATTGGCGTATCTTTCGTACTGATTGTGCTTTAAGTACAGGCCAAGGTGGTCCAACTCGTCGTCCAACTCAATCAGTTTTGACCGAAGCGATTTGGTCCGCTGCTCGACGAAGTGCAAAAATTCAAAGGGGCTCTCAAAGATGTCAGCGTACACGCGGATGTCGTCGATCGATACTGACCAGACGGATTCTTCCCCCAACGAAAGCCCAATGTCGGAAAGCTTCTGTGATTGTGCAGCAATTTCCGTGAACGGATCTAGCGTGAACGCAAGTAATGTCGCCTGCCTGTAGTCAGTAAGACTAATCCGATCAACCTCCTTCTTCTGGACATCGAAGAGCGCCACTTCCTTTGCTGACCTTAGGTAGTTAAGGAAGCGAGTTCCTTGCTTTGCGGGGTCTTCTACCAAGGCTCTTAGAGAGTTGATGTGGGCTTCAGAATCAGTTGCCGGAGAGGTGTAGGTAAATGCCCCTGACTTAACTTCGACGATAAATAGATGGTCGTCAAACGTGATAAGCCCATCAAGTTCACACCATTTTGCAGCCTTGCCTGACTCGCTTGCATCATAGTAGACGCCTTTCAGGACGCGTGCACCTGGGAGTATTGCTTGCAAGTATGCAAATGGAAGCTCTTCTGTGACCAGCTTTCGCCCATCAATCCATTGCTGCTTCTCACTTCCTCCTAATGCAAAGGCACGTTTCTCAATCTGACGATAGATCCTATCGAACAGTGTCGAGGAGTCATAGCAGTAGTACTTGCCATCCAGAATCAAGAACGGGCGTTTAAATGTCGGCCAAACTCTGAGCGGCCATCCCCTAAAATCTCCTTCAGAAAAGAAGTCACCATCCTCTCCCGGCCCCCACGAGAAGTCTTTTTTGAACGAGCTCGGGAGATTGCTGTTCTTCTCAACATCCAGCAGGTCGGAGCCCAACAGCATGCCGAAGGCGCGCTCGCCCTCTCCGCTCAGCCCGTGGCGCTCCACCGATTCGCGAAGCATCTCGGCAAAGTCGCTTCCATGAGCCAGGCCATTCTCGATGTCTGACTGCAAATGCGCCAGGCTCTTTTCCCTGAATTGATGCATCGCGCTGGAAGCGTCTGACACACCAAATGTCTGCGCGTGCTGCAGTTTTGCGAGCTCATCGCAAAGCTCGTCGCTAGTCATGCCGTACAATTTCTTTACGATCAAGGATTCGGGTCGTAGAAGATCGCGAAGTGCCGAAACCTGATGAACTTGATACTGAGAAGCCTTGACGTTGGCCCAGTACAGCTGGGACTGGAATAGGAAGTACTCCATGGCAGGTGTAATTTCCGGATCCGCTTTTCTGCGTTTTGCTGTTGCGGCAAGAAAGTACCTAGAGTTCAGCTTGGAGAATATTTCATCAACGAATGATCTGAGGTTCGCCCAGTCCTCATCGCTCACCGATGTCTTTTGCTCAGCGTCGCGAGGGCAGCTGGCTATCAGGCTTTGAACGTAATCGACCATTCGTTCTGCCAGCACTTCTGATTGGCCGACGTCCGACTCACTCTTAACTTGGAGCATTGCACCCGCTCGCGTCCACCACGCTCGATGCATGAGTTCCAGCGGAGGAAGTTTGGCTACAAGCCTAGCTGCGGACTCGACCAACTCGTCGATCTCCGCGACGACTTCGCTGTATCCTGCGGCAAACTGGTCCTGAATTGCTTCAAGCTGGCCCGGCGCAAAGTTCGTCTTAGCAACGATGTGCCGTCCAAATCGCACCATCTGGAATGGCCCGCTTGAGAATGATTCATCGGGGCGAGGTGACTGTCTACTCTTGATCTTCTTTCTCATCTTCATCCTTCCAGGACCATGATCGTTGGCGCGAAGGTACAGGTGGAGCAGAGCGTAGAAGTCTCAGATGAGTTGCGCTGGCGTGGGCGGAACAAGTCCCCCTGCGGGCTTCGTACGGATGCCCATAATCTGCTCGCCCGCCCAGTTTGCCCAAGTTAGTAGACCGGCACCGTAGCGCCGCTTGCTGGCATCACTTAGATGATGCCCGGTGATGTCGACTACTACTTCGCCGATCTCTAGCGAAGTTGCGCCTGGATCACCCTCAAGGATCCTCGACGCCTCTTGAAGAGTCTTCTGCCGCATTGCTGTCAACGCTAGCCATAGATCAGGGTCGAGACCTTGTGGCGGTGCCTTTAGGACAGGCTGGGTTGTCGATGGAATAATTCGCAAACTCCTAAGTACCATCAGCGCGTTGCGATCCTCCTTGGTCGGCGTGTATCCACCCAGGTGCAGCCTCCTCAAGAGAGTAGATACCCGCAGAGGCGGTGCCTCGCCTTTGAACGTGAAGTTGCCCCGATGCGCCCGTTGCTCAGTCTGCAAGTCTTCAAAAGATCGCAACTGCACTGGCTTGGTACTGTGAGTAATTGAACCGTCACCGTCGATTGCGACAAATCCCAAGACTTGTTGCCACGCCAACCAGCGGGCCGTGGACACCCGGATGGTCTTGTTGGCAAAAGATTCCGCATCAAAGAGAGGGAAAAGGGTGTCGTTTACCGACTCTGCTGAGACGCCACGGAACCCAGCGCCAAACTCTTCGCTTAGCGCTCGAGAGAAAACGTGGTTCGAGAAGAATAGTGACATCGAGCGGAGCGTACTTGGCTCGTCTGGCTGTACAAGGCCGACCTTGCCGTTCTTCCGGTCGTATCGGCAAGCCCCCATCATGACGAGATCGCGCGACACGTTGTCCAGCGTCCCCCTATTCAATCGAAGCCTTCTCTCTAGCGTTGCTATTGAGTTCAGATTTCCACTTGAAAGCTCTAGCAGCAGCCTTTTCGCAGTCTGGGGCGAAGATACCGGAACGTACCTAGTAGGAATCGCTGGCACTTGCTGGAAAAGTACGTAGTCCCTGAAGATGTCCCAGTAGACAACGAGCTTTCCCGCGTTGCGAATCACTAACCGGCGATGCAACAGGCTCGAGACCACGGGCTCGCCGAACTGCTCTGTGATGCTGAAGTTATCTGCCGGTGACTCCTTCGCTACCCGTTCCAAACAGGCGGTCTGGCCAGCGTCAAGGTCGGCGAGATCTTTCCGAAAGAGAGCTTCAACGTCAAGGGCGCGCTCAAAGAGCTCCCGTTGTCTGGCGGGCTTTGACTGCAGAACCCTAAAGACGTGTACACAGAGTTTTTTGAGGAGCCACGGGTAGCCCTGGCTATGCTCTGCAAGGAGCTTCCTGAGCCATACTTCTATGGGCTGGTTCAGGTTCTTTGAAAGCTTCGAGAGCAGCTGACTTGTCTCAGCCTTGCTGAACAGGGGAAGCTCAAATTCTCGCCGCCTATCAGAGAAGGAGTGCCACACATGATAGGCAGGATGGTCTGTGGGAATTGTCCCGTCCGTCTTCCAAGAGAAGCCTAGAACGACGTTTTCCCCAGCAGACTCAATTGCCGAGCACATGTACTTCACCTGATTGAAGAGATCAGACAATTGCTGCTTTGTCGTTATCTCTTCAAATTGGTCGAAAAAGAGAACTATGCACTTCCTGTCCCTTCGCAGCTCTTCTAGGACCACCTGGGACTCGGGAGAGCTAAACGGCTGACCAGCTGAGCCGATAGGAGGAGGAGCCGACTTGATGAAACCATTCTCGCTTGCATCCTCAAAGCACTTCTTAAGTGCCAGCTCCGGATATCGCGACGATGCTGCCGTGCGGCAATCGACCGCATACAGGAATACCCGATCTCTTAGCTTCGGACCCTGACAAGTGCTTCTTAGCTTAACTAGAAAAGAGCTCTTGCCCCAGCCGGATGGGGCCTTGATTGCTAAGAGTCTTGTAGCAACTCTCCGGTCAGAGACTTCGAAGAGGTATCGCGTGATTTCTTCAAGGGTCGCATCTCGCCCAACAAAGTCTTGTGGCCGAGAAGGACGGTAGTCAGACCAGTCATCGGCAATGGGTACCGGTGCGATGTTATCGAGCTCAATACGCAAGGCTGCGTCATTAAGCGCACTAATCGCCGTTAGGTCTGCGGCGCCAGCTACCCACGTAAGCGACCGCAAGTTAGAGTCGCGCTCCGAAAGTTCACGAACTATCGCAGGGTTGGATATTTGCTTGCCGTTGGTAGCGTCGAACACCAGCACTGTGTCGGCCACACCAGACTGAACGCCTAAGATCGGGACTGCCCAGAACTGTCCAATATCAGTGATAAGTAGGGTCCGCTCTGAGACTGAACGATTGCCACCAGGGACCACCAAGTGCTCGGGGGAAAATACCCCGCCAGTATCCACAAGAAGTTTTACCAAGCGCTCAGGCTCATAGACCCGCAGTTGTCTCGCTCTTGTCGGATCCTCCTGGAGCTTGTCGACGATGCCCTTTGCGTCCTTACCCAACTTCGATGTGCAGATTAGCCATGCCGACGCGTAGCCATGCACCATGATGTTGCCTAGCATCTTTGTCAGAACGTCAGCCGAGATGGTCTTATCCCGATAAGCTTTACACTCCGCAATTATAGATTCACCCGTCTGATTGTCCTTTGCCTTTATGTCTAGCTCGCACCCAGTGACTCTTACGTCCGTACTAACGTGTGTGAACTGAAGTGCTACAAGAACTCTCTTTGCAACATTTTCAAGAAGGTCACCACGCATCTTGCTGGTGTCACCGTCCTTGACCGTGACTTCAACCAGTACTTGAAAGTCCTTGTAGTGCACGTTCATCCCCTGAGTTGAACAGCATTGGCGTAAAGGTCCCCCGTGCATACTGCACCCAGCACCCGCCTTGCGACAAGGCTCCCCGCCCCCCCCCAAGCACAGAGTCCGGGTGGATTATATTGGACCTGCAGGCGACCACCTCTCAGACAGTCCTTTAGCTGGCCTAGTGCCCGTATCACCCACGGGCAACCGCTTAGAGCGTGTTATGAACTTTGAAGCAGGTTCGCGGCATTCCCTAGCATCAGCATGCTGAAGACCACGAAATGAAGCCCCGCCAACGTTTCCGGTAGCCGCTCGTAGTCTCGCGCCAGACGTCTGAAACGATTGACCCAGCCGAAGCTGCGTTCGACCACCCAGCGGCGCGGCAATAGTACAAACCCCTTCGCTTCAGGTAGTTTCACCACATGCAACTCAATGCGTTCTCCGAGCGCAGCGGTGGCCGGCTCCTTGCCGGTGTAGCACTGATCCACGAACGCTAGCTTCACCGTCTCGCCGGTGACGTGCTGAATTTCCTGGGCAAGAGCGCCTACCTGAGCACGCTCCTGCTCGTTCGCCGGCGTCACCTGCACGGCCAAAAGGTGGCCCAGCGTGTCCACCGCCATATGCACCTTGCTCCCCTTCTTGCGCTTGTAACCGTCATACCCTGCACGTGGCCCGCTCTCGCACGTGGACTGCAACGTTCGACCATCGAGGATCACCGCGCTGGGCTGTCCCTGTTTTCCTTGTGCCGTACGCAGCACTGAGCGTAGGTCGTTGACCATGGCCTCGAAACCGCCAGCCTGCAACCAGCGTTGCGTCTGCTGGTATACCGCTTCCCAGGGTGGGAATTCATGCGGCATCAGGCGCCAAGGCGCTCCAGCACGCGCCATCCAGCGCAGTGCGTTGAACATCAGTCGCAGTTCGTACTTGCGCTGCCGCGCCTGTGGATCCATCAGCGTCAAATAGGGCGCAGCGAACGCCCATTCTTCGTCGGTAACGTCGGTCGGGTAAGGGCGGCGCGTACTCATCCCGATACGGTAGCTTGAACTGATCAAAGTTCATAACACGCCCTAAGTGCCTGATTTGCCTGGTGGGCCCACCAGGATTCGAACCTGGAACCAAAGGATTATGAGTCCTCTGCTCTAACCGTTGAGCTATAGGCCCTGCGCGGTTGCACAGTGTAGTGGAGACGAACCGGGCCTTGCCACTGGGGCTGGACCGAAACGGCGGCTCTTCAACCAAAGCGCTGTGCCATTCCCTTGACCCGATGCCCGTTCGCGCAGGGCGTTTGAGCGCAGCAATAGGGAAGCGGCCACGCGTTGCCGGTAGTCCGCCGCGAGCGGGGCCGCCCATTGCAGGTGGGCCAGCTGACCGGCATGCCCTGGCGCAATAGCCCCCATTGGCAGGGCTTGGCGCAGAACGCCGGTGCGGGCGGGTGCCAGCGACATAGGCAGCATGTCGTACACGGGGGCGATAAGGATGAGCCGGTTCGGCGGTCGTTTGGGAGCCGCCCCCGACGCGACCGCCTCACGCGGCCGCGGTCTCCAACTTCGCGATGACGTCCACCAACGGCGCCGGCCGGCCCAGCAGGAACCCCTGTACCTGGTCACACCCATGCGCGGCCAACCACTCGTGCTGGCCCGGGGTTTCCACGCCTTCGGCAATCACCGTCAGGCCCATGCTGTGGCCCAGCGACAGCAGCGCACGGCAGATGGAAGCGTTGCGCGGGTTGGTTTCCACATCCGCCACGAAGCTGCGGTCGATCTTCAGGATGTCCAGCGGCAGGTGCTGCAGGTAGGACATGTTCGAGTAACCGGTACCGAAATCGTCCAGCGAAATGCAGATGCCCTGCTCATGCATGCGCTGCATGGTCTGCTTGGCCTGGCCCGGTTTGCGCATCAGGCTGCTTTCGGTCAGCTCCACGTGCAGCGCTCCGCGCGCCAGCCCGAACTCCTGGCTGGCACGGCTGAACTCGGCCACCAGGTCGCTGTTGAAGAACTGCACCGCCGACACGTTCACCGCGATAGGCAGGTCCCACCCGGCATCCACCAGTTGCCGCTGCGCACGCGCCGCCTCACGGATCACCCAACGGCCCAGCGCCAGGATCAACCCGGTGTCTTCGCACAGCTGGATGAACTCGCCCGGCGGAATGAAGCTGCCATCGGCCTGCGGCCAGCGCAGCAATGCCTCCAGTGCGGCCGGACTGCCATCGCTGGCGTGGCAGATCGGTTGGAAATACAGCGCGAATTCGGCATCGATCGCACTGTGGATGCGCCCGGCCAGGCGCAACCGGTCGGCCAGCCGCGAACTCACGGCACTGTCGAACCAGGCAATCACGCTGCCCTCGTCGCGCGCGGCATGCGCGGCCTGCGCGGCCATGCCGATCACCTGCTCTGCACGCACCAAACCGCCATCGAACTTCACCGCCACGCCAATGCGCGGTTCGAACTGGTGCAGCCAGTCCTGCCCGCGCACCGGCTCGGAGACGGTCTGCACCAGCGTATCCAGCGCGGTCTGGCGTTCGTGGTCGTCGCGGATGGCGAAGATGAAATCCTCGGCCGGCTGGAATGCCAGCAGCCCGTAGCGTACGCCCAGCCCGCCCAGGCGCTTGGCCATGGCCTGCAGCACCACATCGCCCACTTCGCGGCCCAGCGTATCGGCTACCAGCTGCAACCCGCGGAACTGCACATAGGCGATGGTGTAGCTGCCGCCTTCCTCATCCAGCTGCGCGGCCAGCGCGCGCGCGTTGAGCAGGCCCGTGGCCGGGTTGTGGGTGGCGTGGTAGGCCAGGTCGCGCTCGTAAGCCATGCGGTCGCTGATGTCTTCGGCCAGCACCAGGCAGGCCTCGCGTCCATCGAACTCCAGCCGCGCCAGGTGCGCGCGCACTTCGAACACGGTGCCGTCCTTGCGCCGGTGCAGGCGTACCTTGTCATCCTGCAGGTCGCCGCTGGCCGTATTGGAGATTGCGCCGCGGATCTCTTCCCGGCCTTCACGCGGGCGGATATCCAGGATGCTCATCGCCAGGAACTCGTCGCGACTGTAGCCGTATTGGTTCACCGCCGCTTCGTTCACTTCCAGGAAGCGCAGCGTGTCCGGGTCGAACACCCAGAACGGCGCCGGGTTGCGGTCGAACAGCAGGCGGAACTGGCGCTCGGCCTGCTGCGCGCGCGCCAGCGCCTGGACCCGTTCACTGACATCAGTGAGCGCGCCGATCATGCGCCGCTCGCGGTCGCTGGCGCCGACCTGCTGGCCACGCGCGGACACCCAGCGCATGGTCCCGCCGGGCAGCACGATGCGGAACATCTCATCGAGCACGCCGTTGCCGGCGAAGGCATGGTCGAACGACGCCTGCAACCGCTGCGCATCCTCGCGGTGCACGCGGTTGAAGAAATCGACCACCGGCAGGCAGTCCAGGTGGATGCCGAATATCTCGCGGGCCAGCGGCGACCAACGCAGCACCGAGGCATCTTCGTCCACCGTCCAGGTGCAGATCTTGCCGACCTGGTGGGCCATGTGCAGTTCGGCATGACCGGTCCGCAGTTCCTCGCTCATCGCATCCTGGCGGCGGGTGGCGCGGCGCAGGCTGGTGTACACCAGTGCAAAAGCACCCCAGTACAACAGGAACATGCCCACCGATACCTGCACATACGGCCACCACGGCGCCATCACATCCTGCCGGCCCAGCCCGGCGTACACCGCCAGCGGGTACTCGGACAGCGTGGTCATGGTGGAGATACGCTCCACGTTATCGATCGGGCTGCGCTCGATGCCCAGCGGGGTGGTCGCATCGCGGCGAACCAGATCGCGATGCTTCAGGCCGAAGCGCTGGCCGGTCAGCCCTTCGTTGTCGGGACTGCGCGCCAGCACATGACCGGTGGTGTCGCTGATCGAAACCACGCCGTGGTGGCCGGTATCCAGCCCACTGATGATCGACTGCAGCTCACTGGTGTGCATGCGGCTGAGCAGCCAACGGTCTTCGCCCATGCGCAATGCCAGCGGCAGCACCCAGCGTCGCATGCCCAGGTCCTGCGGCGGGCCCAGGTACAGGTAGCTGTCCACACCACGATGCTGGTCCACGACCCACAACGGCAGGGTCAGGTCGCCGCTGCCGCTGGTCAGCGCGCGGCCGAACTGGTCCACCACCACGATGCTTTCCAGCTCCGCATGCCGCTGCAGCACCCCGTCGATGGCTTCGTCCAGCAGGTCCGGAGCCTGCGCCGGCACGCGTTCGAACAGCTCGGCGCCGTCGGCGGCAATCCCGCGCATGGCCCGTTCCAGGTTGCGCAGTTCCAGTCGCAGCAGGCGCTGCGAACCGGTGGCCAACGCCGTACTCTGCCGCTGGGCGGCCTCCTGCCGGCGCTGGAAATCATTGACCAGCATGACCACCAGGCCCACGCCCAGCAGCAGGCCCAGGCCGATGCCCAGCCACACGATCGTCCGCAACGGCCGCGCCAGGGGCTGGCTCAGCGCGGGCATCACGTACCGCTACCCCGGTGACGGCCTGACTTCATGTAAACGCTTCCTGGTTTCCCCGAACCTGAGCGGCCGACGTCGCAATTTCTTGACGTCCCTCTTGCCCGTTCCCCACGGGCGAGGCCTTGGCCCCGGCGTTGGCTCCAGCATGCACCAGCCCGCGCGGCGCGGGAAGGGGGGCGCCTCCCTGGACCTGGGCACCGTTCCGATGAACGCCTCGCCACGCGCCCGGGGAGTGAACAACCGATGATCGGAACCTGTCTGGGGTAGCGGCCGACGACATTTCCCGGGGGCGGCGACAGATTAGACTTGGGGTTTCCCCGTTGCCTGAGAAGTTCATGTCCAAGCTGCGCCGCCCTACCCTGATGCTTGCCATTGCCGCCAGCCTGTCGCTGGGCCTGGCCGCCTGCGACCGCGATGCGGCCACGCCGACCGCCCCGGCTGCCGATACCGCAGCGGCGCCTGCCGCGCCCACGCCACAGCTGGGCAGCTTTGGTTTCGACGCCGCCGGCATGGACCGCACTGTTGCCGCCGGCGATGACTTCTTCGGCTTCGCCAACGGCAGCTGGGTCAAGAACACCGAAATCCCGGCAGACCGCTCCAGCCACGGCAGCTTCAACGTCATTGCCGAGAAGACCCTGGCCGACACCCGCGCCATCCTCGAAGGTGCCGCCGCCGATACCCAGGCCACCGGCGAAACCAGGCAGGTCGGCGACTACTACGCCGCCTTCATGGACGAAGCCGGAATCGAATCGCGCGGCATGGGCGTGATCAAGCCCGCGCTGGACGCCATCGGTGGCATCAGCGACAAGGCCGCGCTGGCCACCGCCCTGGGCGGCACCCTGCGCGCCGACGTGGACCTGCTCAACGCCACCAACTTCTATACCGACCGCCTGTTCGGCACCTGGGTGTCGGTGGATCTGCTGCAGCCGGACCGCAACGCGCCGTACCTGGTGCAGGGCGGCCTGGGCCTGCCCGACCGCGACTTCTACCTGCAGGGCGGCCGCATGGCCGAGCTGCGCAAGCAGTACCAGGCCTACATCGCCCAGGTGCTGCAGCTGGCAGGCGTGGCTGATCCGGCCGCCAAGGCACAGCGCATCCTGGCGCTGGAAACCCGCATCGCGCAGGCGCATGCCACCCAGGAAGAAACCAACGATGTAGCCAAGGGCGCCAATGCGTGGAAGCAGGCCGACCTGAGCGCCAAGGCGCCGGGCATGGACTGGGCTGCGTTCCTGGCCGCCGCCGGGCTGGACAAGCAGGACGACTTCATCGTGTGGCAACCCAAGGCCGTGGCCGGCATTTCGCGCCTGGTCGCCACCGAACCGCTGGATGTGTGGAAGGACTACCTGACCTTCCACGCGCTGGACCGCGCCGCGCCGTACCTGCCCAAGGCGATCGCCGATGCGCGCTTCGCCTTCCATGGCACCACCCTCAACGGCACCCCGCAGCAGAGCGAGCGCTGGAAGCGTGCGGTGGATGAGAGCAACAGCGCCGTGGGCGAAGCGATCGGCAAGCTGTATGTCGAACGCCACTTCAACCCGGCCACCAAGGCGCGCGCCGATGAGATGGCCAAGAACATCATCGCCGCCTTCGCCAAGCGCATCGACGCACTGGAATGGATGTCGCCGGAAACCAAGGCGCACGCCAGGGCCAAGGTCGATGGCCTGACCGTGGGCATGGGTTACCCGGACAAGTGGCGCGATTACACCGGCCTGGAAGTGAAGCGCGACGATGCGCTGGGCAACGCCGAACGCGCCAGCCTGTTCGAGTACCGCCGCAACCTGGCCAAGCTGGGCCAGCCGGTGGACCACAGCGAATGGGCGATGTTGCCGCAGACCATCAACGCGATGAACGTGCCGCTGGAAAACCGCCTGGTGTTCCCGGCCGCGATCCTGCAGCCGCCGTTCTTCGACGGTGCCGCCGATGACGCGGTGAACTACGGTGCGATCGGCGCGGTGATCGGCCACGAGATCAGCCACGGCTTCGACAACGCCGGTGCACTGTTCGATGAAACCGGCAGGCTGCACAACTGGTGGACGGCCGAAGACCTGAAGAAGTTCAACGCGGCCGGCGATGCACTGGCTGCGCAGTTCAGCAGCTACCAGCCGTTCCCGGGCGTGTCGGTCAACGGCCGTTTGACCCTGGGCGAGAACATTGCCGACGTGGCCGGTCTGGCCACCGCCTACGATGCCTACCAGCTGTCGCTGCAGGGCAAGCCGGGGCAGACCCTGGAAGGCTTCACGCCAGACCAGCGTTTCTTCCTGGGCTTTGCCCAGGCATGGCGCAGCAAGGCCCGCGAACAGGCGCTGCGCAATTCGCTGCTGACCAACGTGCACGCCCCCGGCCAGTTCCGCGCGCTCACCGTGCGGAATCTGGATGCGTGGTATCCGGCGTTCGAGGTAAAGGAAGGGCAGAAGCTGTACCTGGCCCCGGAAAAGCGGGTCAAGGTGTGGTGATCAGGACGGGCGCTTCGGCGCCCGTTTTTTTGGATGGGTCCGTTCTCCGGGCGTTCGCCGATGTTCTCCGAACCGTGCGGCGTCACCAATGCGCCAACATACTCACCGGCACTCCCACCCTTGCGCAGGCGCGGGCGGCCACGCCATCCTGCAGCGCGCGGCGGAACAGCGGCGACATGCCCTGCAGCAACCGCGCCGAGGCGCGTGCCTGGGTGCGCTGCAATGGCGTGCGTTCAAGCATCGCCGTTGCCCACTCCGGCAGCAGCGCCGCGCCGCCCCCCAGGAACAACTCGCGCGATATCCCGGCCATCGGCACCGGCAGGCGAATGCTTGACAGCACCGACAGCACTTCGCGCGAGCGCGCATCGAATCGCAGCACCGGTTGCTGCCGTGCGAAGTACGCCGCCACCTCCACTTCCGAGGCGGGCACGTCGGTCGCGCCCAATGCTTCGGCCACGCGCCGGTACTCATCGTAGTAACGGTCGGCAATCGCCTCCGGCACCGCACGGCAGTAGCGCCGGTAGCCCTGCAGGAAGCCGTACGCCTCGGTCACATGCACCCAGGTCAGCAGCGCCGGATCGTCGGCCGAATACGCCTGCCCATCCGGGGTCTGCCCACGCACCTGCGCATGGATGCGTTTGACCTTCGCCACCAACGCTTCCACTTCCCCTTCAGGGCCATAGCTGGTGCAGGCCACGAACGCCGTGGTCCGGCGCAACCGTCCCACCAGGTCATCGCGGAAGTTGGAATGGTCGTACACCCCGGCCAGCGCCAGCGGGTGCAGGGTCTGCAGCATCAACGCGCACAGTCCGCCGGCCAGCATCCCGGGAAACTCGGCATGCACCCGCCAGGTCACGCTGTCGGGCCCGAACCAGCCCGGGTCGCCCAGCGGGTGGTCGTAATCGATGCCGCTTTGCCCCCGTGGGAAGGCCCCCAGCACCCAGCGCCGGATCGGCGCGGTGGCGGGGCTGGTGAGACGGTGCAGCAGTGACGACATCAGGGGGTTCCAAGGGCTCGGGAGGGCCGCAGTCCTGCGCGGTTGCGTCAATTCTGCGTGATTCATGACGCCCCAACCATGTCCTGTGCCGGGCCTGCCATCAGATTGTGCAACTGCAGCAAAAAACGGGGCGATTTTTTCGCTTTCTCCAGCCGTTTTACATGGTGCACCGCGCAAAAATTTACGCGCATCGCGCATTCAGTTATCCGTCCTGCGGCGTTTTGTCGCACTGCCCATTGCCAAGCGCAACCAAAGTGCTAGAACTGAACCCGCCTCACCGTCCGTCCAAATGCGCCGCTGCACGTTCCCGAAGGAGCCCGTGATGATCGCTTTGTTCAAAGGTTTAGGTTTACTGCTCCAGGACAACGAGCTCTACGGCAGCCCGTTCGAAAAGCAGGTCGCGCATTGGCGCAACAAGAGTGAGCAGCAGATCCGCGAAGAAGTGGCCATCCTGGCCAGGGCCAAGGGCCAGTGGCTGATGGCGTCCATCGTCGGTTGGCAGGCCGCCTCGCTGCTGATCCTCGGGCTGATCGCCAACTACCTGTGGAAGGACGACTTCCATATCACCTTCACCCGCGTGGTGATCGTGTTCGGCTCGTGGGTCTCGATCCTGTTCGTGATCTGGTTCATGGCCAACATGTTCGACCACACCGCCGGTTTCGAGCGCTGGATGAAGGCATTCAACAGCCGCGCGCGGATCACCTCCGATGCCGACACCGTCGAATGCGTGGCCGAAGCGCTGGACATGGCCCAGCTTTACCCGGAAGTGCTCGACTACAAGCAGGCGGTCACCGCCAGGCGTGAGCTGCGCCACGAAGACATCCGCATCATGCGCGAGATCGGCCGCATGAAGCAGCATTCGGAACTGGTGGGTCAACTCAACCATATCGGCGAGCCGGACGCACGCCAGAACCTGCATCTGCAACCTGCCTTCTGACCCACCCCGCTCCACGGCAACGCCCAGGGGGATCCCAATGCCACCGTGCGCGAACACGGTGGCATTGTTTTTTCCATTACATGCCGCGGAACAGGCTCATGAACGGCTGGCTCACGTTGAGCACCTCTGGCCGCTGCTTCAGGCGCAGCTGGCCACGGCCGGTGTCATCGCGGCTCACCGCCGCCACCGCCTTCATGTTGACGATGGTGGAGCGGTGGATCTGGCGGAAGCGCTGCGGGTCCAGCACTTCCAGCAGTTCGCGCAGCGGCGTGCGCAACAGGCTCTCGCCCGCTTCGGTCACCACCGTGGTGTACTTGCTGTCGGCGCGGAAGTAGACCACGTCTTCGAGCATGATCAGCTGCGTATCGCGGCCATTGCTGGCGGTGATCCACGCCAGCGGTGGCGCGTTGGACTGCGTCCCCGGCTGCTGGCCCAGCCGCTGCAGCAGCTGCTCCAGCATCGCGTTGTCCGGGCGGCCCATCTGCATGCGCGCCAGGATGCGATCGCGCGTGGCCAGCAGGCGCTCGTCGCTGACCGGCTTGAGCAGGTAGTCCATCGCGCCCTGCTCGAATGCATCGATGGCGTACTGGTCATAGGCGGTCACGAACACCACCTGCGTGCGCGGGCTGATCTCCGGCAGCGCGCGCGCCACCTCGATGCCGCTGATCCCTGGCATGCGGATGTCGAGCAGGGCCAGGTCCGGTTTCAGTTCGGCCAACCGCTCCAGCGCGCTGGCACCGTCTTCGCATTCGGCCACCAGCCGCAGCTCCGGCCACAGCCGCTGCAGCTGGGCCACCAGAGACTGGCGCAGCAGGTCTTCGTCTTCGGCAATGAGGGCATCAAGCAGCATGGATCGCCTCGCGTGCGTCGCGCGGCAGGGTGATCGTTGCCGCCACGCCGCTGGGGAAGTTGGACACGATGGCCACGCCGGCACGTTCGCCGCAGGTCAGGCGCAGGCGTTCGCGCAGGTTCTTCAGGCCGATGCCGGTGCCGCTGCTGCCCTGGCCAAAGCCCAGGCCATCGTCGGCCACGGTGAGGGTGACGTGGTCTTCAAAGGCGCGCGCGATGATCCACACCGTGCCGCCACCGGGCTTGGGTTCCAGCCCGTGCTTGATCGCGTTCTCCACCAGCGTCTGCAGCGCCATCGACGGCAGCGGCAGCGTTTCCAGGGCCGGCGGCACATCCACCTGCAGCGCCAGCCGCGCGCCCATGCGGATCTTGAGGATTTCCAGATAGGCCTTGGTGCGCTCCAGCTCCACGCCCAGGGTGGACATCGATTCGTCCACGCTCGGCAGTGAACTGCGCAGGTACTGGATCAGGTGCCCCAGCATCTGGTCGGCACGCTGCGGGTCGGTGCGGGTCAGCACCTGTGCGTTGGCCAGCGTGTTGTAGAGGAAGTGCGGCTCCACCTGGGCGTGCAACAGGTTCAAGCGGGCCACCGACAGTTCCTTTTCGGTGGCGGTCTGTTCGGCCGCGGCCTGCTCGTCGCGGCGCTGTTCGGCCACGCGGCGGGTGATGGCGCGGCTGACTGCCTCGGCGTTCTCGTAGTTGCTGCCTTCGTCCACCGCCAGCAGGTCGGCCCAGATCCCGGCGTCGGGCTCGAACAGCAGGGTCACGCTGCTGGTGCCCTGCCCCGGGGTCACCGTGGCCAGCACGCTGTTGCGCTTGATCGCCAGCCGCGCCGGCAGGTTCCAGCGCGATGGCGGGCGGTTGTTGTAGGGGTCCACGCGACGCACATAGGCGCGCACCTGCAGGCTGCCGGCGGCGCTTTCAATGTCTTCCACGCGCGGCAGTTCCTTGATCGCCTGTTCGACCAGGCTGAAGGCCGCACCGGCGTCCATCGGCAGCTCGATCTGGCGGCGCTGGCGGCTGGACAGGGTGGCCGCATCCAGGCGCCCGGCGACGATCGAGACCCGGCGCAGGTGGGTGATGCAGCTGCCCAGCGCGGTGACCATCAGGAACAGCGCCAGCAGCCCGAACACCCAGCCCGGGCCCTCGTCCATGCCGTGGAAGAAGCCGCTCCACACGAACCCGGCCACGACGATCGCCGCGGCCCAGGCCACCAGAATACGGAGAATCAGGGAAAGGCTGGCAAACACGGCGGCGTCTTCACGATGGGATGGTGCGAGGATAGCCCTGCCGGGGACGGGCACAAGCGCCATGCGATGAAACCCCGAATCTGCGGTACGAAGCAGCGTAGAGCCACGCCCTGCGTGGCTGCCCTTCGTTCCGGCGGCGATATCCCGGAACCGCGCTGCTCTCCGGTCGGGTTCATCGACGCTGGGCGAAGCGCCGCCGACTAACAGTCGGCGCTACCCGTTCCGCGCTGGAGCCATCGCGGCGTCCGGGTCCCCGCCGACGATGTCGGCGGGGTCGCTTCGATCACTTTCGATCTGCGGCGGATGCATCCCGGGTTGCGCGGAACTGCGAATCATCGCTCCAGTTCGGCCAGCTGCGCGAATTGGCCAGCTGGTTGCCCAGCGTGTACAGCACTTCCAGGTCGCGCGCGGCGCCGGCGAACTTCCAGTCCGGCTGCCACTCGTCGCCCTGCTGGTGGTAGCGCTTGGCGGTGTAGTCGTCCGAGGCCGCCTTGCCTGCGGCCACGCCGCCGTCCACCCAGTCCTGGCCGGCCGAATAGGACACGGCCGGCACGCCACGCTTGGCGAACGGGAAGTGATCGGAACGGAAGAACAGGCCGGCTTCCGGCTTCGGGTCCGGGGTGTAGCGGATGTCCCAGCCCTGGGCTACGTCCTTGAGCTGGTCCAGCAGCTCCAGCTTGGCCGACCCGTAGATGCCGAAGTCACGCGATGGGCCGAACGGCGCCATGCCATCCATGTTGATCACGGCCACCGTCTTGGCCAGCGGGTACAGCGGGTGGCTGGCGTAATACTCCGACCCCAGCAGGCCCTTTTCTTCGGCGGTCACGGCCAGGAACAGCACCGAGCGTTCCGGGCGCTTGCCCTTGGCGAAACCACGCGCCAGTTCCACCAGTGAGGCGGTGCCGCTGGCGTTGTCCAGCGCGCCGTTGAAGATGGTGTCGCCGTTCGCATCCGGCTTGCCCACGCCGATATGGTCCCAGTGCGCGCTGTACACCACGGTTTCATCCGGGTGCCTGCTGCCTTCCAGGCGCGCGGCCACGTTGTGCGAGGTGATCACCTCGCTCTTCACCGCGTACTTGGCCGACAGGGTTTCGCCCTTCAACTCCACCGGCTTGAAATCGCGGCTCTGGGCCTGCTTCTTCAGCGCCTCGAAGTCCTGCCCGGCGCGCTTGAACAGCTCCACCGCCAGGTCACGCTGGATCCAGCCTTCCAGCAGCGGGTGCGCCTCGGCCGGGTTGTCGCGGACCACGTCGAACATGGTGTTGGTGTTGGAGCCGGCCACCGTGGCCCAACCGTAGGAGGCCGGCGCGGTCTCGTGCACGATCAGCACGCCCAGCGCACCCTGGCGGGCGGCCTCTTCGTACTTGTAGGTCCAGCGGCCGTAATAGGTCATGCCCTTGCCGTCGAAGTCGCCTTCGCCGGTTTCGAAGTCCGGGTCGTTGATCAGCACCACGGCGATCTTGCCCTTCAGGTCCACGTCCTTGAAGTCGTTCCAGTTGCGCTCCGGCGCGTTCACGCCATAGCCCACGAACACCAGCGGGGCGTTCTGGATGTCGACCTCGGACGCGCCGTTCATGGCTGCGCGCACCGCGATTTCCTGGCCCTGGGTAAGCGGTTGCGGCTTGCCCTTGCTGGACAGCGCCAGGCTCGGGGTGCCGACGATATCGCCCTTGAGCAGCGGCACCGCCTGGGTCCACAGGCGCTTGCCATCCTTCAGGTCGCCGCCCGGCTGCAGGCCGGCGGCCGCGAACTGCTTGCTGAGGAAGGCGATGGTCTTTTCTTCGCCGGCCGTGGCCGGCGAACGGCCCTCATAGGCGTCCGAAGCCAGTTCCTTGACGTCGGCGGAGATCCGCGCGCCATCGAATTTCGGCGTCGCCGCCATCAGGGCGCTGGACACCGAAAGGGCCAGCAGGCTCAATACCACTCGCTTCATCGTTTTCTCCGCAGTTGGGACAACCCCACCATCAACGGATCATAACCGCACGTTGTGGTCCGGCACCGCCTGGGCCGGCCAACGGCCGGCGGGTACGCGCCATCGCATGCGCGCTGTCGCCCCACAATTCGCGTTGCGAATTGCGGGCCCCTCTTATGTTGCCCCCATGCCCCCGCCGCGGCCGCCCCCGGACTCCGGGGGCTCTTCACCCGACATGCCACTTGGGCCGGCCAACGGCCGGCGCTACCGATGGTGATCTGCTCTTACCAGTTCGGGTCTTCCGCCGGCGCTGCGGCCTTCGGCGCGGCCGCACGCGCCGGCTTCGGCTTGGCACTGCCCGCGTTGGAAGCGGTTTCCGACGCGGCCGGCTTCACCGCACCCGCCTGTGCACGCAGCTCGATCGCCCCCGGCTTGAACGTCGCCCCACCCAGGTCCGCACCACCTTCGATGGTGCCGTAGGACGTCTGCGCGGCCACGCGGTCCACCCGGATCGTGCAGCACGGGGTTTCATTGCGGCCCAGCGAACGCCCGGTCTGCGGGTCCTTCAGTTCCTCGCCCAGCATCACCGCCTGCCAGCGCTGGCCGGCCTTGAGCGATTCACCGCCCTGGCTCAGCACCACCTGGTCACCGGTCATGGCCACCACCGACACCGGGAAGATCCCGGTGATGATCGCCGTGCCAATCTGCCCGGACAGCGAATCCATCATCGCCGCCGCCATGCCCTTGCCATCCACCACGCGCGGCAGGGTACTCGGACCGGTCGAGGCCAACTGGTGGTCGAAGCTGTCGGACATCACCACCTCGCCGGTGGTCGCGTTGATCAGGCGCAGGGTGATGCGTCCACCGCCCGAATACGAAGTCACCTGGCGGTCGGACATGCGCAGGTTGCGCACGCTGCGCGGGTACTCGAAGCGTTCGATGGTCGGAACCAGGATCAGGTCGGTGGCCAGCTGCTGGCCCAGCCGCGCGGTGTCCTGCAGGCGCACGTTGCCGCTGTTGATGTGGTCGATCTCGGCCTGCATCTCTTCGCCGAACTCACGATCCAGCACGATGAAGCGCTTGGTCTGGGTCAGCGTGTCGTTCAGGCGCGCGCGGATGGCCGCAGCCACTTCCTCACTGGCCACACGGCCATCGCCCACGGCATAGGTGCCGCTGCGCACGTGCGGCTGGGCCACCACGATCTTCGGCCGGCCCTGCTCGTCCGGGGCGCGGTACTGGGCGATGTCGGCGCGCACGCGCACCTTCCAGTAGCTGCGCATCGTGCGGCGGCTGACATCGGATTCGAACGACTGCGCGCCGCGCCTGGCGTCCACGCTGGCCTGTTCCTTGTAGCTTTCCTTGATGCTGGCCGAGGCCGAACCGCCGCCCCCGCTTGCCTCGGCCTGCGCCTGCGCCGAACCACTGGCCGAGGCAGATGCCGAATAACTGTAGCCGGCGTCGCTGGCGCGCACGCGGGCAATCACTTCTTCATCCAGCTGGCTGACTTCTTCCTGCGAGAGGATTTCGTAGCCCTGCACCGCCCCTTGGGAAGCGGCAATCATCTGCTGGGAAAATGCGTCGGCGCGGATATCGCCGACGTGTTCCCCATCCACGTCCACATGCAGGCCTGCACGCAGGCTCTGCATCTGGCTGGCCACACGCACGCCATTGACCTGTGCCACCGCCGACTGCAGCGCGGCCAGCACCGCCAGCTCCGGCGTGCTGCCGATGCCATCGGCTTCGCGCGCCACCTGGGTGGTGCCGCCGAAATCCGGGGCGCCGCGCAGCGGCTTTTCAGCCGGTACTTCCAGCTTCGATTCGGCCTTCGGTGCCGTGGTCTCCACCGGTGCCTCCTGCTTGCCGCAGGCGGCAAGCAGGGTAGCGGCGAGGGCCAGGCTCAACAGTCGGCATGAGGTCTGCATGCGTGGCGTTCCTTGCTCTTACAGGCTGTCGAGCATCGACTCGGCGTTGCCCGGCACCTTGATCTTGGCGGCGCGGGCGAAGGTCAGCGCGGCCTTCGACGAGGAGTACAGGCCCTTCAGGTAGCCCGGCGATTCCTTGGCAACCCATGCACCGGCGGCCAGCTTGCGGCCCACGGTGGCCAGCTGGGTGGCGCTCAGGCTCTTCATGCCGCTGGCGAAGTTGCTGGCTTCACCGCTCAGCTTCTGGCCTTCGGCCGCCGAAGCGACCAGGGCCACCAGGCCGGTGGTGTAGTGCTGCTTGGATTCGGCGCTCAGCTCCGGCTGGGCAGCCACGCGCTCATCGATCGCCGCCTGGGCCGCTTCGCTGACCGACACCGACTTCTTTATCTGGTCCACGTTGACCGAACCGGACGACAACGCCTGGCGCTCGGCTTCCAGCAGCTGCACCTGCTCGGCCAGGCCGAAGGCCTTGGCGAAGGAGGTCTGCGCGTCGATCGAGTGCGACTGCGAGGACACGAAACGACGCACCAGCGCTTCCTGCGCGGCTTCGTCCGGGGCGCCGGCCGAGGCGGCCGAGGCGCTGTTGCCGCCGCCGGCCAGGTCCTTCAGCTTGCCGAACTGCGCGTGCGCCGGGGCGGCGAAGGTGGTGGCGATGGCCAGTGCGATGAGGGTCTTGCGGATCATGGTGTGTTCCTTGGTGGAAAATGTTGACGCGAACCGGTGGGTACCGACCGTTGGTCAGTACGCCTTAGCGCACGGCCTTGACGTTCAATTCGTTGATCATCTGCTGCGCACCCTTTTCGGCGGCGATCTGCAGCGCGTTGGTGCGGGCCACGGTCTCGTTCGGGCCGGTGCCGGAGAACTGCACCGGCCCCACCGAAGACACGGTCTTCGGGAAGCGGCCGCTCACGTCCAGCACCTTGCCGGTGACGGTGACGAACACGCGGGTGTTGCCGCTGACCGGGTCGCGGTCGCGCATGCCCACGTCCAGCGTGCCCACCGCCAGGTAGGGAATGTTGGCGGCCTTGATGCCGTTGGCGGTGTCGCGCAGGGTGGCGGCCGACAGGTCGTTGCCGGTGCTGAAGTCCTTGCGGATGCGCTCGATGCTCAGCAGGCCGCGGCTTTCGCCTTCCACGTATTCCGCTTCCACCACTTCATAGCCGGCCGCGCTGAAGGCACCGGTCATGGCGGTGTTCACTTCGTTGGCGTTGGCCACCTTCCAGCTGATGGTGTCGCTGCGCGCGGTGGTGCTGCCACCGGAGGTGACCGACACCGACGCATTCTGGTTGATGCTACCGCTGGTGCTCACCGAATTGCCACGGAAGCTGTCGCCTTCGCGGGTCTTCTCGTCATAGCTCTGGCTGGCGTCGACGCGGCGGTATTCCTTGTCCTGGAACGACTGCACGGTGTCCTGCGAGCGCGCCATGAACAGGAAGGTCAGCAGCGAACGCTCGTTGCCGCGCGCCCCGGCGGTGGCCGAACCGGCATCCAGCTTGGTCTGCAGCAGGGTGGCGTTGATTTCGGCGCGGACGCTGACGGTGTAGGTCTTGGCCTTCTTGTCTTCGGTGTCCGACAGCGGCACGGCCGACAGCACGTAGCGGTCGATTTCACCGATGAACTCGGCGCGGCGATCTTCGAACAGGCGCAGCTTGGCCGCACCGGATTCGGCGATGTACGCCTCCAGTGCATTGACCTTGGCCTTGTTCAGGGCCTGGGCGCGGGTATCGGCACTCAGGCGCAGGCCATAGCTGGCCGAACCGGTACCACGGGAACTGGCGGTCTGCGCCGACACCGGCGCGGCAACCATCAGTGCAATGAGAATCAGCAGTACGGCACGAATCAACGGCATGAGGTGATCAACTCCTGGAGGGCTTGGATCTGTTGCTGCAGCGGCTTGCCGCCGGGCTTCTGTTCGTCCAGCCACGCTTTCGCATCCGCGCGTCTGGCGGCGGCGCCAGCGAAGGCGTCCAGGCCGGCCAGCGTGGTTTCGTAGCTGGCCGACCACTGGTCCACGTGCCACTGGGTGGCCGGCACCACCTTGGTGGCGCCCTTGCGCAGCGGCTGGTCGAAGAACACCTTGCCCGAGAACGGCTCCACCACCGTGGCCTGGAAGAACGCGCCGAACAGCATCGTCTTCATCGCCGGGGTTTCATTGATCACGCCATTCTTCAGCGCATCCAGGCGCAGCTTCACCACGTAATCCGGCTCGGGAATCTTCAGCTGGTAGACCTTGCCGTCGGCAAAGCGCGCGGCCATCGCCCCGCCGATCACCTGGCCGGTGGCCGGCGGCAGCAGGCCGATGCCGGTGTTGGACGACAGCGTCTTGGACAGCTCATGGGCCAGCGTGGCGCGCAGCACTTCTTCATCCACCGCATCGGGCAGCTTGGCGCGCACTGCATCGGACAGGGTCACCTCGCCCACCTGCAGGCGGCGCGTCGACGCGGCCGGTAGCTGCGCCTTGGCCAGCGTATCGGCCAGTACCTGCGGCAGGCCGGTGGCGGCCTTGCCGTAGAGCAGGTCGGCGACGATGGCGTCGATGTCATCCTCGTCCGGCAGGAATTCCATCACGTCGATGCGCTGCAGCGTGATCGGATAGGACGCCACCACCTGGCGTTCGCGGAAATCGAAGAACAGCGCCTGCAGCGCCACTTCCACCAGCACCTTGTACTGGCCACCGATGGGTTCGATCGACACCAGCTCGCGGTCCAGCGCGGTAGCCAGCACCGTGGCACTGGTGGTGCCGTCGAGCATCGCCAGCGGTTGATCGATCAGTTCCAGGCTGGCCGGTCGCTGCGCCTGCAACCGGGCCCACAGGGCCTGGTTGAGCGGGGCCAGGCCGCGCGCCTTGAGCACCGCGGCCGCACGCGGGGTGCTGGCTTCCACGGCGCTCTGATCGGCAGTGTAGGCAAAACCGGCCCAATAGGCCTGCTGCGACTTGTCGGCAGCCTGGGCGGCGCCAGCGAAAACGGCGGTGCCAGCAAACACGAACCCGCACACCCGCAGCCACGCGCTACCCGCGCGCGTGCGCTTCTTCCCTGAAAACATCGTCCCGCGTTCCTTATCGGCTGGACCCGGCAAAGCGCCTGGTCACTTTTGTGAAGTGCGCCACAATAGACGGTGAGCGAGACGCAATCAAGCCAATTACGTCATTTGCTGTCGGCACGAGCCTGTAACAACGCCCGCTCCCGGGCATTCGGCGTAAGCCGCGCAGCGCGTGCGAAGGCCTCCGCCGCTTCGGCCTGCCGGCCCATCTGCGACAAAAGGTCGCCCTGCACCGCAGCCAGCGGCGCATACGCCTGCAACCGCGGGTCCGCCGCCAGCTGCTCCACCAGCGGCCACGCCGCCGCCGCGCCCTCGGCGCGCGACACCGCTACCGCACGGTTGAGTTCCACCACCGGCGACGGCTGCACCTGCGCCAGCCGCGCGTACAACGCAGCCATGCGCGCCCAGTCGGTATCGTCGGCCTGCCGCGCGCGCGCGTGGCATTCGGCGATGGCCGCCTGCAGCACGTAGCCATCGTCGGCTCCGCCCAACGCCACCGCCTGCTGCAGCGCCACCTGGCCACGCGCCACCTGCAGGTGGTCCCAGCGGGTGCGGTCCTGGTCGGGCAACAGGATCGGGTTGCCCTGCCCGTCCACCCGCGCCGCCACGCGCGAGGCCTGCAGTTCCATCAACGCCAGCAGCCCGTGCACCTGTGGCCAGGTCGGCAGGCGCTGCTGCAGCACGCGGCCCAGACGCAGCGCTTCCTCGCACAGCGCCGGGCGCATCCAGTCATCGCCGCTGCTGGCGGCGTAGCCTTCGTTGAAGATCAGGTACACCACCGCCAGCACGGACCCCAGCCGCTCGGGCAGCGCCGCCTGCCGCGGCACCTCGAACGGCACCTGCCTGTCGGCAAGCGTGCGTTTGGCGCGCACGATGCGCTGGGCAATGGTGGGCTCGGGCTGCAGGAACGCGCGCGCGATCTCATCGGTGGTCAGCCCGCCGAGCAGGCGCAGGGTCAGTGCCACCCGCGCATCGGCCGACAACACCGGGTGGCAGGCCACGAACATCAGCCGCAGCAGGTCATCGCCGATATCGTCCTGCAGCGCGTCGCTGTCGTCGGGCAGCGGCAATGGCTGCGGTTCCAGCTCGCTGCCCCATTGCGCGTGCTGGCCGGCCACGCGCTGGTGCTGGCGCAGCACATCGATGGCGCGATTGCGTGCAGTGGTCATCAACCACGCTCCCGGATTGTCCGGAACGCCCTGCGTGGGCCAGCGCTCCAGCGCAGCCAGCCAGGTGTCCTGGGCCAGTTCTTCGGCACGCCCGATATCGCCGCCCAGCATCCGCGCCAGGCGTGCAATCAGGGCCGGCGACTCCATGCGCCAGAGGGTATCCAATCGTTGCGTCAGTGCGGCATCCATGCTGCGAATCAGAGCATCCCCCTCCGCGCCGCACAAGGTGCGGCGCGGTGTTTGGCGTCAGCCGGGCTCGCCATCCATGTGTGCAACTTCCCACAGGTGCCCATCCAGGTCCTCGAAGCTGCGCTGGTACATGAAGCCGTAGTCGCGCGCGGAGGTCGGTTCGCTGCCGCCCGCGGCCAGCACCTTGTCGAGGGTGGCGTCGACGGCGGCGCGGCTGGGCGAGGACAGCGCGAGGATCACCTGCGCCTGCGCGTGCGCATCGCCGATGGGCCGGTTGATGAAGGTGGCGAAGAACGGCTCCAGCAGCAGCATCAGCATGATGGTGTCGCTGATGTTGAAGGAGGCAGCCTTGTCATCGGTGTAGGTGAGGTTGGGCGCGAAGCCGAGCGCGGTGAAGAACGCCTTGCTCCTGTCCAGGTCGCGGACGGGCAGGTTCACGAAGATCATCTGGGGCGTATCGGACATGATGGATTTCCTGTGATCAGTAGGGCTTCATGCAGTTGACCATCCACGGCTTGCCGTAGCGGTCCACCAGCATGCCCCAGCGCTTGGCCCAGAACATTTCGCCGATGGGGAAGGTGATCTCGCCGCCTTCGGACAGCGCCTTGAACACGCGCTCGGCTTCTTCCGGGGTCTCCACGTCGATGTTGATCGTAGTACTGCCCTTGTCAGAGGAGGGCGGGCCATCGGCCGCCATCAGGATGGCGCTGCCTACTTCCAGCTGGCTGTGCGCGATCAGGTTCGGATCGGCCAGGCCGGGGTTGTCGCCGCAGCCTTCCATGTTGTCGCTGGGCGGCATATCGCTGTACTTCATTTCCGAGGTGACCTTGCCGCCCAGGACCTGGGCATAGAACGCCATGGCTTCGTGGGTCTGGCCGCTGAAGCTCAGGAAGGGAATCAGTTTCATGGGAATCTCCAGAAAGGCACGGTGGGTGGGTCAGTCGGCCTGGCCGATCTGCTTGCGAAGACGCTGTTCCTGCGCGCGTAATTCCGGGGTGAAGGCCGCGCCGAAATCTTCCTCGGTGTAGAAGGGGCGGATTTCCACCACGTCGCCCGGACCGAAGGGCGCACGCTTGAGCCATTCGGTGGCTTCATCCACCGAGCGCACCTGCCACAGCCAGAACCCGGCCACCAGCTCGCGGGTTTCGGCGAACGGCCCGTCGATCACCTGCGGCGCCGCGCCGGTGTAGGCCACCCGGCGGGCGTGGCTGGTGGGGCGCAGGCCATCGCCGGCCAGCATGACGCCGGCCTTGACCAACTCTTCGTTGAAGGCCCCCATCGCCCTGATCTCCGCCTCGGTGGGCAACACTCCGGCCTCGGTATCCTCGGTGGCTTTCACGATCACCATGACTTTCATCGGCTTGTCCTCGTTGTCGGCCCGGTTGGCGGGCCCTTCACTGGTTACGACGCCCCAGTGAAACGGAAATCGACACGCTCGCCAAAAAATTTTCCGATGCCGCCATGGGATGACGGTCACGGCCCTGAACAGGCACGCGGCGCTGCACTGCAACAGGCCTGCAGCGCGGGCTGGGGCATCATGGGCATCCCCTGCCCAGCGTTGGTCCGACCATGCAATTCCTGCTGCTGATCCATATCGACGAAGCCCTGATCCAGGACGTACCCGCCGAGGAGTACGACGCCATGATGCGCGGCTGCATCCAGCACGCCGACAAACTGAAGGCCGAGGGCACGCTGGTCCTTGCCCAGCAGCTGGAGCCTGTCGCCCAGGCCCGCACCCTGCGCACGCGCCAATCGCAGGCCCGCGTCACCGACGGCCCATTTGCAGAAACCCGCGAACTGCTCGCCGGCTTCAACCTCATCAACGCACGCGACCGCGACGACGCCATGCGCATCGCCCAGGGGTTTCCGTGGTCCCGCTACGGCAGCATCGAAGTCCGCCCGGTAGCCGACTTCGAGGCAGAGCGCCGGCGCGTCGGCGCCTGACCCTTCACGGCAACAGCGTGACTTTCAGGTCCCGCGCCCCCAACGCCTCATTGCCACTGTAATCCCGCGCACTGCCGCGGATGATGTAATCTCCCGCCGGCAACGCACCCGGCTGCCAGCGCCCGGTTTCCACCAACCCATCGCGCACCGTATTGGTCACCAGGTAGCGGAACCGGGTCACCGCACTGCCGTGCACGGTAATCCCGCTATCGGGTGCATACGCCACCACCGTGGCACTGTCCTCGCGCGGCATCCGGTTGAACACGATGTTGAAGCGCGGCTGCTCATAGCCGGCCAACGGCGTACCGCCCGCATCCAGGACCTGATACCCCACCTGGTACGCCCCCAACCGACGACGCGGCAGGTTGTTGTCCACCTGGTCCCACGCTTCCACCACGATCTGCACGCCCGGACCCAGGCGCGGTATCGGCACACGCCCGTTCGCCGCTGCCTTGATCGGCTGGTCCAGGTCATCCAGTACTGCCACCTCGGTAATACGCGGCGCGAAGCTGTCGGCATACCCCACAAACCCCAGCGCCACCGCATTGCGCTGGAAGCCACCGGCACCCACGCTCAAATGCACATGCGCCATGCGGTTGATGCTGCCCAGCGGCTCACCGGCCTTGAAGCGCGTGCCACGCCGGACCCGCACCCGCTCCAGCTTGCCATCCAGACCCCGCAACTGCGGCCAGCGCACATCGAACGCGCGGTCGCGCGCATCGCGGCCCACCTTCATGTGGATGTAGCGCAGCCGATCCAGTGAGAGCCCTTCGGCCTGCCCACCCACCGACCAGCTCGGGAATGGACTGCTGACCTTGCCATCGGCAATGGCCAGCACCGTCTGCCCGATATCGCCGCGGATATCGAAGCCATCGTGCAGGTGGTGCCGGCTCTGCCCACTGAAGTTGCCGCGCACCTCGCCCAGCGTGCCCACCACCTCGTGCCAGCCCAGCTGCGGTGCCAGTGGCCAGCGCCCGCCGGTGTCGGGCAGCGCGGCGTCGGCGGCCGGCCCGATCAGCGACGGCGCCGGGGTTGCACCTGCCGCCAACGCACGCAGGCGATGCACGCGGTACGACGCCGCATCGGACAGGTACAGCCCGCCCTCGGCATCCAGCGCCAGCCCACCCGGCCGCGAGAACCGCGGCTGCGCGGCCGCGCCGGTGAGGTCCACCACATGGCCGAGCGCGGACAGCTGCACCACCTTGCCGTCGAAATCGCTCACGTACACCACGTCATCGTGGGTGACCGCCAGCGCCAGCGGCCCGTTGAGCAGGCTGCCAGAGGCCAACAGCGTATCCACCGTGCCGTTCGGCGCCAGACGGCGGATCGCACCGTTGAGCAGGTCGGCGATCAACAGATTGCCGTGCGAATCCAGTGCCAGCGAAACCGGGGTATCCAACCGCGCACCCACGCCTGCACCGTCCACATTGCCCGGGGCATCGCCGCCGGCCAGCGTGCGTACCTGGCCATCGGGCTCGATCACGCGGATCCGGTCGTTCCAGGTATCTGCCACGAACACGCGGCCACCGGCATCCACCGCCACGCCCATCGGCCCATCGAAGCGTGCCTGCGCTGCCGGGCCGTCTGCAAAGCCTGCGGTGCCATCGCCGGCAATCGTACTGACCACGCCATCGGTGCCGATCCGGCGGATCACATGGTTGCCGGTGTCGGCCACGAATACGTTGCCGGCCGCATCCAGTGCAAGGGCCGACGGCGTATTGAACTGCGCCTGCAGCGCCGGGCCATCGCGCCAGCCCTCGCCCTGCCCGGCCAGCGTGTCCACGCGCCCATCGGGATACACCCGGCGGATGCGGTTGTTGTCACCGGCGTCGGCCACGTACAGCACGCCGTGCGCATCCAGCGCGATGCCATACGGATCGGCAAAGCGCGCCTGCGCAGCGGGGCCATCGCGCAGCCCGTCCACGCCGTCGCCGGCCAGCAGGCTGATCTGCGGGGACCAGCCCAGTACGGTGGCCACCGGGCCAGGCGGCGGTGCCGGCGTCGCCGGTTCGCGCAGGAAGGTCCAGGCCAGTGCCGCTGCCACCGCTACGCCCACCAGCGCCACCTTTGCCCATCGTCCGCGCGTCATCGCTGTCCTTGCCTGCTGCCAGTTCGGGACATGACCTTAGCCGCTCGCCGCGTGCCTGCAAACCCCGCGCCCGCCCGCGCCGACTTGTGTGGATGCCGCGTTCCGGTTTCAATCGGAGCCTACGCCAAGGAAGGATGCACCCCATGACCTGCCGCACCGGCACCGCCCTCGCCCTGCTGTTGTCACTGTGCGTGGCGCCTGTTGCAACGGCGGCCACTGCAGCCAGCGGCGCCACCGTGGACGCCAGCAGTGCGGCACCCACCGCGAACACCGCGTATCTCGCCGAGTTCGGCGCCGCCCTGCAGCAGGCCGACCGTGGCGACAGCCTGGGCGCGTCCATCGTCATTGATCGCCTGCTGGCCGATCCACGCCTGGTGGATATCGACGTCGAAAACCGCAGCCATGTCTGGGCCTCCGCCGCGATGGTGGCTGGTGCGCAGAAACAGGGGGCGGTAGCGCTTCAACGCCTGCAACAGGCGCTGGCGGTCAACCCGCGAAATGCCTACGCACGGCTGCGGCTGGCCTGGTTCCAGATGGTCGAACAGCAGCCCGAAGCGGCCGCTGACAGCGTTGTGCGCGCCATTGCCGACAGCGATGGCGCGCCGGACATGTCCCCTCAAATGGTCTGGCAGCTGGACACGCAGTTGAAGCACCAGCCGACCAAGCGCCTGGCCGTGCTGCAGGGCCTGTTCGATTCGGAGTGGAAGATCGAAGGCATCGAACCTGCCGAGCTGTGGGTGGTGCTGGCCACCCTGCAGGCCGAAGCCGGCCAGGGCGACAAGGTGGCCGCCACGCTGGAGCGCATCGATGCCCCCATCCCCCTGGTTCGGCTGCGTGCCGACAAGCGCTTTGATCCTTACCTGCGCCGCGACGACCCGCGCCATGACCCGGTGGCGGCCGCGCGCCGCCATATCGATCAGCTGCGCGTGGACACCATGCTGGCGCCAGGCTTGAACGAAACCGCCGTGGAATTGAGCAGCGCGCTCATGGTCGCCGGCGAACTGCAGGACGTGGTCGGCATGACCGAGGCACTTGCCGTGGCCGCCACCGAGGCCACCGTGGCACCGCCCGGCAAGGGCCGCTACGTTGCCTGGATGCTCGACATCCGCAGCCGCGCATTGCGCCGGCTCGGCAAGCCCGACGACGCGCTGGCTGCCCAGCTGCTGGCCCTGCGCATGACCGACCCCCAAGGGGATACGGTCAGCCAGAACCTCAACCTGGCCAGCCTGTACGTAGCGCTTGACCGCCCGCTGAAGGCGCGGGAGGTCATGCAGAGCGTGGGCGAGGACATGAGCGCCTACGGCGCGAGCACGCAGGCGCTGATCGAGCTCCGCGCTGCCCTGCAGCTCAAGGATGCAGCGGCCGCACAGCGCGCGCGTGAGCGGCTGCTGGCCAACCGTGCGCTCACCCCGGACCACTATCGCGAGGGCCTGTTGGTTGACCACCGCATGGATGAGGCCGCTGCAAGCCTGCTCGAGCAGCTGGCCGATCCGATGGAGCGCGGCACCGCCCTGTTCGACCTGCAGGACGTGCGCCGTGCACCGGTGCTGCCCGCCGATGCGGACCTGCATGCAAGCTGGGAGCAACTCAAGCAGCGCGCCGATGTGCAGGCCGCCGTGAACCGCGTGGGTCGCATCGACACCTACCCGCTGTTCGCCAACTGAGCCGCTCCACTTCCACCTACCGCGCCGGCGTCTCGGCCTTGAACCCCATCGCCTCGCGGTAGCGCACGTACAACGTGCTGACCTTCTCTACGTAGGCCAGCGTTTCAGCGTACGGCGGCACGCCCTTGTAGCGGGTTACCGCGCCGATTCCAGCGTTGTAGGCGGCGGCCGCCAGCGTACGGTCGCCCTTGTATCGCACAAGCAGCGCTTTCAGGTAACGCGCCCCGCCGTTGATCGACTGCTCGGCTGACAGCGGGTCGGACACGCCAAGCTCGGTCGCCGTATCGGGCATCAACTGCATCACCCCCTGCGCGCCCTTGGGCGACACCGCGCCGGCATCGAACCCGCTCTCCGCGTGGGCAATCGCGCGCAACCAGGCATCGTCCACTCCGGTGGAACGCGCCGCTGCCTTGAACTGTCTGGCATGCCGGTTGAGCTGCGGCGCGCCAACCTTGCCCAGCCCTTCGTGCGCCGGCTCGCCCGCCGGCGTAGACACGGTGAACTTCAGGAACACCCGCGAACCGGGCAGGTTGCGGGTGGAGTACACCTTCTGCCCGTCCTGCTCGCGCTCGTACAGCGTGCCGCTGAACACCCCCATGTTGCCCCACAGGTTCGGCGCCTGCACCGCGTTGTCGTCAATCTGCTGCGGCTTGCATCTGGAGCCTGGCTCCGGCGCGGTTGCCAGGCTGACCGTGTTGTTCTGCACGCAGCGGTACACCGTGCGCGCGGCCACCGTGCCGGGCAACAGCAGCGGCAACAGGGCCAGCACGGCGGGCAGCAGGGGCTTCATGGCTCCGGGGCCGCCAGGGCGGCCGGATCGGGGGGTGGCGCGATCATCCGGCGCGGGGCGCGAACCGCAGGTGAATCCGGCCCGGCTGCAGGGTCAGCGAGGGCGGTATGCGCTGGCCAGGGTTGCCGGCCCTGACGGTTTCACCCTGTCCATGCGACCTGATATCGACACTGGGGAAATACCGACAGGAATCTACGTGAAGCCCTGTTCCAAACGGTCGTTCCAGATGGTCAGATAGGGCTCAATCCACGCCCAGCCGGGCAGAGAGGTCCGCTTGAAGCGCGTCAGCACCATCGCCGCCATCGCGCTTGCCGCCCTGCTTGGGGCGATTCTGCCTGTCGCCGCGTTGGTCTATGTCAGCTGGAGCCGCGCCCAGGTCGCCGAAACCGACCGTCTGGAGCGTACCGCCGAACGCACCCTGCAGCGCGCCCACCGCGCCTACGAGGCCGGTCTGCTGGCCCTGCGCAAGCTCAACCAGTCGCAGCTGCCGGGCTGTTCGCCCGAGCATTTGAAGTTGATGCGCAGCCTGACGCTGGGCACCACCTCGGCCGAACAGGTCGGCTATTTCGAGGATGGTCGGCTGCGCTGCACCTCCTGGGGCATGGTCGAGGACCTGGTGCCCGAACCCACCCCGGAGCACATCACCGCCGACGGCGCCTCCATCACCCTGGGCGTTCGGCCCATGGCCGGCGATGGCGCCGGCACCCTGATGTCGGTACAGCTGGGCCGCCACGACATCCTGATGGATCCCTCCCGTTTCGTGGATGTCATTGCCGATCCCAGCGTGCGCTTGGCGGTGGCTACCCCCGATGGCCGGCTGATTGCCCAGCAGCCCATGCCCGACCCGGAGCTGCTGCAGCGGCTGCTGCGCCAACCGCACAACGGGCACACCCCGCGCACGTTGTTTGCCAGCGCGCAGGACCAGGAATGGCTGGCCGTCGCCATCGCCCCGCGCATCGGGCTGGTGGCCGCCTTCCAGCAGCAGTTCTGGCAGCTGGTGCCGCTGGGTGCGGTCGGCGCGGTGCTGGCCATCGTCGCCGGCGTCTGGCTGTCGCGCCGCCGCCTGTCGTTGCGCAACGAGTTGGCCAGCGCGGTGCGCCGCCGCGAATTCCGCATGGATTACCAGCCCATCATCGAACTGGATACCGGCATCTGCGTGGGCGCCGAGGCCCTGGTGCGCTGGTCGCGCGCCGACGGCACCCAGGTGCGACCGGATCTGTTCATTCCGGTGGCCGAAGAAACCGGGCTGATCGAAGCGCTCACCGACCACGTCATGGACCTGGTGATCAGCGACATGCGCGAGCTGCTCGTCCACGATCGCAGCGCGCATATCGCCATCAACCTCTCCGCCGGCGATGTCAGCAGTGGCCGTGCGCTGAAAGTATTGTCCGGCAAGCTGGTGGGCAGCGGCATCCACCCGCAGCAGATCTGGCTGGAGGCCACCGAACGTGGCTTCCTCGACATCCAGGGTGCGCGCACTTCGCTTGCCGCCGCACGCCGTGCCGGACACTGCGTGGCAATCGACGATTTCGGCGTGGGCTATTCCAGCCTGCAGTACCTGCAGCAGCTGCCGCTGGACGCGTTGAAGATCGACAAATCGTTCATCGATTCCATCGGCACCCATAGCGCGACCAGCCCGGTTACCTCGCACATCATCGACATGGCCAAGACGCTGGGGCTGTTCACCGTGGCCGAGGGCATCGAAACGTCGGTGCAGCTGGCCTACCTGCAGTCGCGGCAGGTGGAATTCGGGCAGGGCTGGTTGTTCTCGCGGCCGCTGCCGGGCCCGGAGTTCATTACTTTCCATGAGCAGCGGCGGACGCAGTATGGGAAGGCGCCGGAGGATATGCAGAACCCTAATGGGATTACCGAATAGGGTTTCCTGCGCAGCCACCCAGGGGGTGGCTCTACCCTGGATTCAGCGGACTCTTGGGGTGCAGTCCTATAATAGGCGCGCGGCATCCAGCCGTCCCCGTAATGAGGTGTGCCTGCATGCGCCAGTAATGCCCGCCGTCGTTTGACGGCCAGTCTCCTTCCCGCCCTGTTCGCAGGGGGAGCCCTTGGCATTCCTGGAGGTCGCATGACCGCATTGGCCCTCACGCTCGACCGCGTGACATTCACCCTGCCCGATGGCCGGGTGCTCTTTTCTGATTTCTCTGCGTCGTTCGACACCACCCCCACGGGACTTGTCGGTCGCAATGGCGTGGGCAAGAGCGTGCTTGGCCGCCTGCTGGCCGGGCAGCTGCAGCCCAGCAACGGCCAGATCCAGCAGCAAGGCCGCGTGCACCTGCTGGCCCAGCACAGTGGCGTGCTGCCCGGGCGCATTGCCGACCTCGCGGGCATCGCCCCGGTGCTGGACGCGCTGGACCGGATCGAAGCCGGCAGCGTGGACCCCCACGATTTCGCATTGGTTGGCGAGCGCTGGACCCTGCGCGAACAGTTACAGGCGCAATGGCGGCGGCTCGGCCTGCCCGCGTTGGACCCCGCGCAAGCGGCAGCCCGGCTCAGCGGCGGCCAGGCCATGCAGGTGGCGCTGGCCGGCGCCCTGCTGTCCGACGCCGACGCGCTGGTGCTGGACGAACCCAGCAACCACCTCGACAGCGTGCATCGAACGCGGCTGATCGATGCGCTGGCGCAATGGCGTGGCGGGCTGATCGTCATCAGCCATGACCGCGCACTGCTGCGGGAGATGCAGCGCATTGTCGAGCTCACGCCCACGGGGTTGCGCAGCTACGGCGGCAACTACGATCTGTATGCCGAGCAGAAGCAGGCCGAGCAGGCCAACGCCGACGCGGAGCTGGCGCTGCGCAAGCGCGAGCGCCGGCAGGAGCAGGTTGCGCTGCGCGAACAGCGCGAACGGCAGGAACACCGCCAATCACGCGCGCAGCGCGATGCCCGCACCGCCAACCAGGCGCCGATCCTTCTGGGCGGCATGAAGAACCGCGCCGAGAACAGCGCTGGCCGGCTGCAGGCGCAGCAGCTTGAACGGCGTGCAGCGGCAGACAGCCGGGTGCGCGCGGCGGCGGCGGGCGTCGACGACGTCACCCAGATTGCGATGCTCGGGCCAAGCCTGGCCACTCCCGGCCCGCAACAGGTGGCCACGCTTGCCAACGTGCAGCTGCCGTGGGTGATGGCGCCGTGGCAGAGCGTCAGCCTGCACATCCAGCGCGGCGACCGTATCGGCGTGCGTGGCCACAACGGCAGTGGCAAATCCACCCTGCTGCGGGTGCTGGCCGGTGAGGTGCAGCCGCTCAGTGGCGAGGTCAAGCGCGCGGCAACCACCGCCCTGCTCGACCAGGCCTTGTCCTCCTTGCCCGCGCAGGACTCTGCGCTGCAACTGCTGCAGCGCGCGAACCCGCAGGCCAGCGATGCCACGTTGCGCACCCAGCTGGCCCTGCTCGGTCTGGACGCCGAGCGCAGCCTGCGTCCGCTGGCCACCTTGAGTGGTGGCGAGCGGGTCAAGGCAGCGCTGGCCGCCGTGCTATATGCGGAAGTACCGCCGCAATTGCTGCTGCTCGACGAGCCCGGCAACCACCTGGACCTGGCCTCGCTTGCCGCCTTGGAGCAGATGCTCAACCAGTATCGCGGCAGCGTGGTAATCGTCTCGCACGATCAGGCGCTGCTGGATGCGGTGCAGCTGACCCATCAGCTGGATGCCACCGAGGAGGGGTGGCGGTTGAAGCTGCTGTAATCGCGTATATCACGTACGCGCCCAGGCAGGAAACGCATCCGGCAACAGCTGCCACAACATCGGCCCAGCCCGCATCTCGCCGTCATCCAGCAGGCACGCATCCAACTCCGCACGTACCGCGTGTTCATCCATCCCCACCCCGATCACCGCCAGCTCCTGGCGGCGATCGCCCCACCACGGGTGCCACATCCGGCGCATGGCCTGGTACTCGCCGGCGTTGGCCACCTCATGCACGCCAGGCAGCGGTGCCGTCCAGCACCCGGCCTGCTGCCGCACCCAGCCCACATCGGTGTACGGCACGCGCGGCGGCGGCAGCAGCGGCACCGTGTCTTCCAACCCGGCCTCCACTCGCTCGCGCGCCGCGTACCAGAACCCCGCTGCCTGGGTGCGGGTGGCCGCGCCCACGCTGGACAACTCACCCACCCAGTCCATGCGGTTGGCGAGCCAGAAGAACCCCTTGCTGCGGATCACGCTGCCCAAGCCGTGCTCCAGCAGGCGGGCGAACCGCTGCGGATGGAAGGGCCGGCGCGCGCGATACACAAAACTGGTGATGCCGTACTCCTCGGTCTCCGGCGTGTGCTCGCCACGCAGCGCCTGCATCCAGCCCGGCGCCAGCTGCGCGCGCACGAAATCAAAGCGCTGCGTATCCAGCAGTTCATTCGCCGGCACATCACCGTTGCGCGACAACAGCAGCCGCGCATCGCGGTTCATCGCGCGCAGCACCGCCAGCGTCTGCTGCAGCAGGTCATCGTCCACCACATCGCACTTGCTCACCACGATCACATTGGCGAACTCAATCTGCTCGGCCAGCAGGTCCACCACCCCGCGGGTGTCGTCCGCCCCGGCCTGCTGCCCGCGGTCAGCCAGCAGCGCATTGCTGCTGAAATCACGCAGGAAGTTCTGCCCATCCACCACCGTCACCAGCGTATCCAGCCGCGCGATGTCGTTGAGGCAGAACCCGGCCTCATCGCGCACCGAGAATGTGGCCGCCACCGGCATCGGCTCGGCGATGCCGGTCGATTCAATCAGCAGGTAGTCGTAGCGCCCTTCGGACGCCAGCCGCTTCACCTCCTGCAGCAGGTCGTCGCGCAGCGTGCAGCAGATGCAGCCATTGCTGAACTCCACCAAGGTTTCCTCGGTACGGCTCAGTGCCGCCCCGCCGTCGCGGACCAGCTGCGCATCGATGTTGATCTCGCTCATGTCGTTGACGATCACCGCCACCCGCAGCCCCTCGCGGTTGCGCAGCAGGTGGTTGAGCAGGGTGGTCTTGCCCGCACCAAGGAAGCCGGACAGCACCGTGACCGGCAAGCGGGAGTCGAGGGGAGTGGCAGAGGCAGTCATGGTGGTGAACGGTTGGAAGTGGACTGAAATGTTACTATATAACATCTTCAGCTCCAGACCCCCTCCCCCATGAAAACCACCAACGTCCTGCTCGACGCCGGCGCCATCGCCCTTTCCAGCCTGTGCCTGCTGCACTGCCTCGCGCTGCCTCTGCTCGCCGCCGCCCTGCCGCTGATGGGGGTGTGGGCCGAAGCGGAGTGGGTGCACATCGTGTTCGTGGCCATCGCCGCGCCCACCACCGGCTTCGCGCTATGGCGCGCCCACCGCCAGCAACCCCTGCCGGCCCTGGCCGGCATGACCGCAGTGGCAGGCCTCCTGCTGCTGTTGGCAGGCGCTGCCGGCTGGCCGAGCCACGACGCCGAGACCCCCATGACGGTAGCGGGCAGCCTGCTCCTGGCCAGCACGCACATCTGGAACGCCTGGCGCCGCCATCGGCATTGAGCGATTACGGCATCCAGCGCCCTTTCTTTTGTCGCTCGACCGCATACCCATGCACTGGAGGCGCCTTCAAACGTGGTTTCGCCGTCCTGGTCGGGGTCCATGCCCAATGCCTTGCAGTACGCCCAGTGATACTCCTTGGTTCCATCACTCTGGTCTTCATACGCACGGTCTGTGCGCGGGCTCTATCAATCAGCCCTTCAACGATTCAGTTTTCAATAGAACCACGCCATGCGTGGCTGGTGTGTCCGGTGCACGTGCGCCGGACGGAGGGCAGCCAGGCAGAGCCTGGCTCTACTTTCCGTAGGCGCGCAGCAGCTTTACCAGTACCTGGGCTTCGGCGGCCCGTTCGGCCGGATCTTCCGGTGATACCACGTGCGCGTGCAGGTGGTCATCCAGCAACGCCATCAGCAGGGCGTGCGCGGCGCCGCGCACCGCCGAGGCCTGCATCAGTACGTCCGTGCAATCGGCATCATCGGACTGCAGGGAGGTTTCCAGGGCCGACACCTGCCCGGCCATGCGCCGGACCCGGGCCAGAAGGGCCTTACGTTGCTGTTGAACATGCGCCATGGGGCCAAAGCATATACCCTATGGGGGTATATTCCAATCGTAGCCCCACCCCATGAGCCTTGCTGCCACCGTAGACGCCCGCCGCCACAGCCATCGTTTCGACGACGGCAACCCGCTGGCCGAACGCCGCACCCGCCAGGCCCTCTACCTCACCGCTGTGATGATGGTGGTCGAGATCATCGGCGGCTGGTGGTTCAACTCCATGGCCGTGCTGGCCGACGGCTGGCACATGAGCTCGCATGCGCTCGCCCTGGGCATGGCGGCGTTCGCCTACGCCTGTGCACGGCGCTACGCGCACGATGGCCGCTTCGCCTTCGGCACCTGGAAGATCGAGATCTTGGGTGGCTACACCAGCGCCATCGCGTTGCTGGGCGTGGCGCTGTTGATGGCCGTGCAATCCACGGAACGCCTGTTCTCGCCCAGCAGCATCCACTACAACCAGGCCATCGCCATTGCGGTTGTCGGATTGGTGGTCAACCTGGTCTGCGCGTGGTGGCTGCATGACAGTGACGGACATGGTCATGGTCACGGTCATCACCATGGGCACAACCACGAGCACCACCATCATGATCATGGGCATGGGCAACACGAACACGGCGCAGGCCACCACGCGCACGGCCAGGATCTCAATCTGCGCTCGGCCTACCTGCACGTCATCGCCGACGCCGCCACCTCCGTACTGGCGATCGTGGCGTTGATCGGCGGCAAGCTCTGGGGTGCGGCATGGCTTGACCCGATGATGGGGTTGGCAGGCGCGGTGCTGGTAACGGTCTGGGCGATCGGCCTGCTGCGCGACACCGGTCGCATCCTTCTGGATGCGCAGATGGATGCTCCGGTGGTGGCCGAAGTGCGCGAAGTGATCGAAGAGGGTCCGTGGGCGGCGAAACTGGCCGATCTGCATGTCTGGCAGGTCGGCCGGGGCAAGTACGCAGTGGTGGCCAGCGTGGTGACCGAAGCCGACCTGTCGGCGGATGTATTCCGCGATGCACTGGCCATACACGAAGAGCTGGTGCACGTCACCGTAGAGGTGAATCGCGCAGACAATCGGTAGAGCCACGCCCTGCGTGGCTGCCATGTCGGATCTACGTGCGGCTGAAGGTGAGCAGCCAGGCAGAGCCTGGCTCTACGGGGCTTGCGCCCTTTCAGAGCCGCAACAGCATCCCCGCCAGGAACAGCAGCAACGGCAGCGCGCTGATGATCGCGCCCACAATGCCTACCCATGGCCAGCGCTCGCGGCGCACCCGTGAGCCGATGGTCAGCAACAGACCCAGCACCGACGACGCCAGTACGCCTACCGCCACCCCGGCGCTTCCCACCAGCAGCCGGCCCATTTCGGGTGATGCCTGCGCCACTGCATAGGCCGCCGTGAGGATCACTGGCGCCACCAGCCAGCTGCAGGCGCCAAGCAATGGCCAGCGCCAGCCAGCGGCAGGGGCATCAATGGCCTTGTGCAGGGATTGAAGGGGCTGTGACATTGGCGTGCTCCGTAGGTCTCCCCCAACCGTACACCCAACCACGCGCGTGCACACAACCTCTGCACGCGTTGGCGCATCATGCGCCAAAACCTGTCTCTTGGGGGGGACCCACCATGCGCACACTGCCATTCCTGCTTCTGCTACCCAGCCTCTTGCTGCTCTCAGCCTGCCGCGACCGCGACAACGCCGCCGGGGTGTTCTCCTCCGACCCGCTGCTGGGCTGCTTCGCCACCCACCCACGCAAGCCCGCCGAGTTCCGCATCGAACAACAACAGGGCCAGTACTTCGTGTCCTTCAACCGCGACGAGCAATGGCAGCGCGACACCACGCCGCTGCAGATCTCCTCGCGCACCGACATTGCCCGCTTCTTCAACGACGATGCCAACCAGATCGATAAGGCGTTGGTGCGCCCCACCGGTGGCTTCGGCATCTTCCACTTCAATCCCGGCGCCACCCTCAAGGGCAAGGACAAGGACAGCGACTACATGGCGTTGGTCCTGATCGGTGCCGGCCCGGTGTTTCAGGTGACCTGTCCCTGAGCGCCGCACCCAAGGCGCAGCCCGGCGGCGAGCCGCGGATATGCAGTTGCCGCCGGGGCTTCCTCGTCGGTGCGGATCCCCGCCGCACCAAAACCCGGTGTGGGCACTGCAGGTAGCGGCGGATCTGCCACCGCGCTCCCTCTCCCCTGTACGGCCGACCCGCGCATGCAGTGGAGCCTGCCTGCACGGGCGCGACCGCCCATTGCCACGTACGCCCCCATTGCATCGCCATCCCCGCTGGCAACGTCCGGCGGCGCCCACGTGGTTCAACAACAGCATGACGTGGCACCCTGCGCACAGCACGCGCCAGCCATCCGGTTCGCCGTCCCACCATCCGGCGCACGCCACGCGGCACCGCCTGCCCGTACTTCAGCATGGCTCGCCCCCCCTGGCGCAACGACGGTGGATGGAGCTGTAGGGCCACTCGCAGGCGTCACGCACCAGCCCGTGCCTGACCGGGTTGTCGTGCACATAGGCGACATGCCGCTGCACATCGTCGGCATCCACCAGCCGGTGCTCACGGAAGTCGTTGTGCCAGAGCGGCCGCACGGTGCGGTCTCCGCGCACCATCGCGCGGGGGGGATGGCCTGGAAGCTGGCGGTCGAACACGGCCTGGATCTGCAGCCATCGCCGGTGGCCATCCTCGTCGCCGGCCGGCAGCGTCCAGACGCCATGCAGATGATCGGGCAGCACCACGATCGCGTTGATCCGGAATGGGCGCACCTGCTGGGCTACGCGGAAGGCCAACCGCAGCACCTGAGCGTGTTCCACCAGCAGGCGACTGTAGCGGTCGCGAAGATGCGCGCTGAAGAAGTACGCGCTGCCGGTTTTCCAAGCGTGGTTGTCAGTGGCCATGCGCGCAGTGTGCAAATCTGCGCGGGCGCGAACGATCAGGTCAGTACGTGTGGCTGCGTCGGCGTGACACCCGGCGAAGCGTCAGGCATGCATCAGTTCATGGCGCAGCGCGCGCGCCACCCAGCTCCCTCACGCAGTCCTGCCCAGCCGCGTCACTCACCCTCAACGCCAGACTCATATCGGCGTCCTTCGCCAACCGCTTTGCCGCTTGCGAGGTGGGCGGCAGCAGCCGGCGCAGCGCGTCACTGACCGGCACCGACCAGCTGCGCGGGCCAGCATCCCTCCTGCCCGATGCAGGCAGGTCCCCCAGCGTCCACGGCAGCATGAGCAGCATCTGCGAACTTGACGAGATCACCTGGTCAGGTGCATTGCGGAACGAGATCACCACGCGCATGACGGGATAATCGTCGGTCCAAAGCGCTTTCTGGTAGTACGCATCCAACTGTGTACGCAGGGCCGCGCCACTCAGATGTGCAAACATGCGGTTGCGGATCTCCTCTTCGCTGCAGCCGGCCACGTCGGCGCGGGCGACGATCGGCGCATGCTCCATCATCCACGCCGGCGGCACCCGGCGCGCCACCACCTGCACCGCCCGCTCGCGCGGCCAGGGTGGCGCCGACAGCGCCCACACCAGTTCACCTACCCGCTGTGCCGGCACCGTGGCCTGCGCGGTTTCCACGCCATCGGCCGTTTCCACCATCGAGGTGCGGGTAAACGCGCGCTGGCCGCCGCTGCGCTGCAGCCGGTGCACTTCATCGGCCCTGCTCCAGCCGCTGTACTGGTACTGGATCTCCACCGCGCGCACGTTGTCCATCGAGGCCGGCGGCGTCCCGCTGCCAGGCATGGTACACGCCACCAGCAGCACGGCAGGTACGCACCCCAGCAAGCGCAACGCGGCGCGGAAGAAGACAGGCATGCTGTCATTCTAGACCTCCGTGAACCAGCCCAGCGCCCATCTCGGTTACGATGCCCCCCCTTCCTGCCCGTCGGCCGGCTGCCCTGCAGCGCGGTCCACCCTGATCCCGTGCCCCATTACACCGGCCCCCTGCTCACCCGCCCCCTTGCCGAAGCCCTGGTCCGCGCCCGCGACAGCGGTGCCACCGAATGGACCGGCTCGCTCGACCTGGCGCGCTCCACCGGCACCGCCATGCTGGGCGCGGAGAACTGGCAGTGGAAGGGCGAAACCTATGCCTACCCGGGCAAGACCAGGGACCGCACCCTGTATTACTGGGATGGCGAGGAGTTCCTGGCGGTGTCGCGGTTCGGCTCGGCGCTGATCAAGCTGGTGCCCACCGAATGGGACGCGCCCACCTTCGAGATCGACGGCATCAAGATGCTGCCCAGCGCGCAGGTCTCGCCCTACGAAGATGCACGCCGCAAGGTGGCACTGGTGGCCCCGGCCGGCAAGACCGTGCTCGATACCTGCGGCGGCCTGGGCTACTTTGCCGCCTGCTGCCTGGACGCCGGGGTCACCCGCATCCAGTCGTTCGAGAAGAACCCCGACGTGCTGTGGCTGCGCACGCTGAACCCCTGGTCGCCCGACCCGGACGCGGACAGCAGCGGCGGGCGGCTGTCGCTCACCCACGCCGATGTCTCGCAGGCGATCGAAGCGCTGGAAAGCAGTTCCGTGGATGCCATCCTGCACGACCCGCCGCGCTTCGGCATTGCCGGCGAGCTGTACTCGCAGGTGTTCTACGACCAGCTGGCGCGGGTCATCCGCAAGGGCGGGCGCATGTTCCATTACACCGGCGCGCCCAACAAACTCACCAGCGGCCGCGACGTGCCGCGTGAAGTGGCCAAGCGGCTGGAGAAGGCCGGCTTCAAGGCCGAGCTGGCGCTGGACGGCGTGCTCGCGGTCAAGCGCTGACAAACGGCTGGTAAATCAATAGCCCATCACACTCCGGAAGCTTTCCGGAAGATTCCGCGCGCCCCGCCAGCGGCCCGGAAGGTTCCCGGCAAGCGCCCTTTTCCTCGATCAGCCAACGTCGGACACACACCCTGTCGCCGCTTCCCAGCGCCGACAGTCCCGTCCGATCCACGCTCATCGAGGCCCGCCGGCATGAACTTCCGTGATGTCGCTACCGTCAACTTCCAGGGACTGGTCATTGCTTTCGCCCGTGGCGACCAGCCCACCGCGCCGCCCGACGAGGGCCGGATCGCCACCAACCTCTACTTCAATGTCCTGGCGCTGGAGACCGATTCGGCCAGCGATGCCTCGGACTGGAGTGGCTTCCAGCCGCTGACCCTGCCCGACGCGGTGCGCCCGGCCGGCATGAACATGATCAACGTACCGGTCACCTGGTCGCGCGACCGCGCCATCGACGGGCTGGAAGACGCCGACCAGCCGTTCCGGGTGGTGACCAACCAGGAATACGTCTACCTGTTCCGGCAGGCCCGCAAGGGCACCCTGCTGGTCAATCGCCTGCGGCTGGTCCGCCAGGCCGCCGCCGACAACCCGCAGGAAATCGGCTTCACCCTGGAACCGGCCTGGGAGGTGCGCTTCCAGCGCAGCGGCAAACCGGACGTCCCGGCCGACCCGCGCGATGCGCAGTCCTACCTCTCCCCCGACCGGGTTCCGTTCCTGGAACCGGCATTCGAGTTGTTCATGGTCGACGGCCTGGTCGACGGCAACTTCGCGGTGGAGCTGCTGCCACGCAACGAGGGCACCCTGCTCACCTGCGCGGTGATCGTCGGCCGTAACGCCGACAACCGCGTGGACGGCTACGAGCTGCGCCTGGACGCGGCCGGGTTGTTCTCGCTGGGCGACAAAACCCATGTCGACGGCCGCATCGGCCCGGACTTCAGCTATGGCCTGGTGGACGCCGCCGGCACGCCGCTGGTGTTGCACGGCCGCCCGGCCAGCACCCTGTACCTGAAGCAGGAACGGGTGCGCGGCAGCGACGGCAGCTCATTCACCGTCAAGCGCAGCGGCCGGGTGATGATCGCGCACAAGGCCACGTGCGGCGCATCGCCGGCCACGCTGGCCACGGTCGACCTGGCCATCGGTACCGATGGCCGCCTGGCGCGCCCGGCCGCCGCGTTGAAGGTGGACCCGGTGGGCGTGGCCAACTACACGCTGGTGTTCGACCCGGGCACCTACGTAGACCTGCCCCACTGGGCACCCAAGCAGCACTACAGCGTGGAACTGTCGCTGTACCCGCGCGCGCCCGACCTGGCCGTGCAGCAGGTGCTTGGCCCGATCCACGACACCGACGCGCCGTACCTGCGGCTGGTCGACGGCAACGCGATCGAGGTCGGCTTCAACGGGAAGAACGGCAAGCCCTACTCGGCGCGCACCGCGCCGGGCACGGTGCGCCAGGAGGCCTGGACCCAGGTGAAGGTGTCCTTCGATGCCAAGGCCACCCCGCGCTACACCATCTCCCTCAACGGCTCCAACGTTGCACTGGACGAACAGGGCGAAGGCGACCACCCCAGCGCCGGGCAGATCGATGCCATCGGTGCGCCGCAGCAGGGTTTCATCGGGTATGTCGACCAGGTCATGGCCTACGACGGCGCCGGCTGGGACCCGAAGACGCTGGTCGGCAGTTTCCCGTTCGACACCATCGATTACACCGACAACAACCAGCAGCCGCTGGATCCGCCGCTCACCCCGAACAGCCATGACCCTGCGGCACCGGGCAAGGTGCATGGCGCGCGCCTGCTGCCCTCCACCAGCCCGGCAGCAGTGGCCGCCGGCGCGCTGAGCTGGGACGCACGCGGCCTGAGCATCTACGCCGCGTACTTCGATGGCCTTGAGGAGTATACCGAACTGCAATCGTCGCCAGCGTTGCTGGCCGGCTCCGACGGCCTGCTGCACTGCTATTTCCAGGGCAGCTCCGATGCGTTTTCGGTGATGCAGCTGGACACCGAAACCGCACGCGCCACCTACGAAGCCCGCTGGACCACCGCCGCCGGTAGCGAAGAACAGGGCCGCCTGCAGTTCGTCTCGGCGCAGCCGGGCGCCTTCATGAACGATGCCAGCGTCACCCTCGCGCCCGCTGCGACCCGGGCCGCCAGCTTCTGCGACATCACCTTCAGCGTGCCCACCGGGCAGCTGGAACACTGGAAGGGCGTGCCGCGCAGCGTGCAGGTGTTGGCCGACGTGCTGGCCGGCAACACCGTCACCGACCCGGCCGACGCGCGCCTGCGCACCGGTGCCTGCAGCTACTTCGACGCCACCGGCACGCGCCCGGCGGTGTACCTGCCGCTGCCTGGCTCGCCACTGCTGGCCGATATCAGCGTGATCAGCCGCGACATCGCGCAACTGCCGCTGCAGTCCGTGGCGATCACCGAGGCCGGCACCGACAAGGTCGACGTGACCTTCGCGTTCACCCCGCTGCGCTGGAACGGCAAGACCTTGACGGTCAACTGGCCGGCGGTGCCGCGGCGCCTGGGGCTGTTCCTGGACACGCTGGCCGGCCTTTCCACCCGTTACGACTACCGCAGCGGCAGCGCCAACATTGCCTCGTACAGCCTGGTGGCCAGCAGCGGCCCGGCCAGCGCCAGCCGCGTGCTGGTGCTGCTGGAGCCCAACAGCGGCGATCTGAAGACGCTGGCCATCAGCGCCGTGGCCGACGATGACCTGCTCTGCGATGTCGCCATCACCCAGGATGCGAAGACCGCCACCTGGATCCGGGTGCCACGCGCACAGGGCAGCTTCACCCGCGTGCTGGAAGGCACCGCCGCGAAGGACGAGTACGACTACGCCACACTCGCCAGCGGCGACTACGCAGCCATCGGCAAGGCATTGATCATCAGCACCGATGGCAGTGACGCGCTGTTGCAGGATGTCCACCTGGGCGGCGACACGCCGCCGGTATCCGATGTGGACCTGCGTGCCAGCAGCGGCCTGCTGGCGATCTTCGCTTCTGCTGCGTACCCGGCCGCCACCGATGTTCCCATCACGCCCACCGCGGTCACGGCCAGCACTTTCCAGAGCGCGCGCGATGCACAGGACAAGCCGCTGCTGGCCGGCTCGGCGCTGTTCCGCGCCATCCCGTACAGCCTGCCCAACCAGGGCGCGGCAGGTGTGGTGCAGGACACCGCCGCGTTCACCGATGGCGTCGCGCCACTGACCCTGCAGGGTTTCAACGGTGGCTGGCTCAACGCACCGGGCCAACGCACGCTGGGCTACCGCCCCGACAGCTGGGTGCAGTTCGAGGTCGACCCGGTCAAGGTGCCCGGCATCGAGGCACTGACCATCGAAGGCGACATGAGCCTGGAACTGTGGGCGCACCCCGACCGCGCCGCCGCCGATGACCTGCAGCCGTTCCAGCGCCTGCTCACCTTCGCCCGCACCGCCCCCGGCAGCAGCACGCCGGTGCGCTTCCTGGCCGCACTCAACGACAGCCCCAGCGTGCGCTTCACGGCCGATACGCGCGTGCGTGCCTCGTTCAACACCAGCGCCGGCACGCTGTATACCTGGCTGTGCGCGGACGGCAAGGCTGGCGACCCGGTCCCCGCGGGCGTGGTCGGCGCCATTGCCAGCCTGGGCGCGGTGCACCCGATGCTGGAACTGAAGACCGATGCGAACGGGCACCTGAGCGTCTCGTGCCCCTTGGATGCCGGCACACCGGCCATCGTTTCCAAGGCCGCCCTGCAGGCCGGCACCTGGTACCAGACCGCGGTGACCTTCGGGATGAAGGAAGAGCAGTCCGGAAGCAACGTCACTTACACCTTCACCGCGCAGCTGTATCTGGATGGGATGTCGCAGGGCAGCGCCAGCTTCAAGGCCACCGTGCCGGTGACCAACCCCATCGAGCTGGCCACCCTCGTGTTCGGTGATCTCGCTGGCGGCGCCACGCTGCCGATGCGCCTCAACGAAACCGCGTTCTTCGGCAGCGCGCTGGACACCGATGCCATCGAGATCTACAACGGCCAGCGCATTCCCGACAACGCCGCGCACCTGGTGCTGAAGTGGATGTTCAACGAAGGGGTCAACACCACCGCCATCAACAGCTCGGCGCTGGGCAGCGAGTTCAACGTGGCCATCCAGCCCACGGCCACATGGTCGGGCGACGGCCTGTATTCGGTACCGGTGCTGGGCCATGGCGACAGCGTGGCCGTACTCAACGCCGACCCCATCATCCACGGCTGGGCGCACCTGGCCCTGGTGCACCAGGCCGGGCACGCGGTCACGTTGAACGGTGCCGACCATGGCGACGGTGGCCGCGATGACACCCTGAACCTGGCCGACAGTTTCTCGCTCGAGGCCTGGGTGGAACCGGCCACGCCCACCGCGTTCGGTGCACAGACCGTACTGGCCAAGGGCGACGACTACGTACTCCAGCTCGACGGCAAGCGCCGCCCGGTGTTCTCGGTGCGCGTGACCATCGATGACAAGGAGCAGGTGCTCAGCATCACCGGCAGCACCGCGTTGGCCAACGGGCGCGCGGCCTACCTTGCGGCCAGCTTCGAAGTGATCACCGTGCAGGACGGCGATGCCAGCAAGGCCACCACGCCGCAGTACGAAGTGCACATGTTCCTGTACGTGGACGGCGTCGAGGCGGCCAGCGGCATCAAGGATGGCAAGACCTATACCCGTTACAAGGACCCGGTGCAGCGCGTGCTGTCGCGCTCGGCGTTCAACCTGGGCCGCTCGCCCCTGCTGGGCGGCAGCAGCTGGTTGACCGGGCGCCTGGCCGACGTGCGGCTGTGGGCGCGCTGCCTGGGCGCGGCGGAAGTGGCTGCGGTGAAGGCCAACCGGCGCGTACCGGCCAATGCCGATGGCCTGGTGGCGTGGTGGCCGTTCAACGAAACCGGCGGCCGGGTGGCGTTCGACGCCAAGGGCGACAACGATGTGCGCCTGAGCCGCGGCGACCTGCGCGGCCTGTTCGCCGCCACTACCACCAACGCGTACTACGTCAATGGCAACGCGGCCACCACACCGACCTATCTGGACGATGCCAACGCCATTGGCGGTTACGGCAAGGGCGACGGCTTCCGCCTGGCTGGCCTGCCTGGCGACGACAGCGCAGGCGTGCACGGGCAGCTGGCCGACATCCGCATCTGGGCCACCCAGCGCACGGGCGAACAGATCGCCGACAGCATGCACCGGCCGCTGTCGGGCAGTGAAGCGCACCTGCGCGGGTATTGGAGCTTCGCCAACGGCTCCGGGGCCGCAGTGGAAGACCGCACCGGGCGCGGCAACGTCGGCCAGCTGGCCGGCAAGGGCAGCGCGCTGCCCACGTGGCTCACCTCCACCGCACCGCTGGGCAACGAAGCACCGGAAGTGATCAACGTGCTGGGCGGCGTGCCCACCTTCGCCCAGCTGGACATCACCGAAACCCCGGCGGTGGTGGAATACGCCGACCTCCAGCGCGATGCCTACGGCGATGTCTTCAGCGTGATGAAACGCGCCTACCTGGGCATCGCCCACCAGGAGCTGCTGCTGATCACCGGCTACAAGATCGGCGATCTCGATACCGTCTACCTGGGCCAGGCGCAATCCAAGCCTACGCTGGTGGGCTACATCGAAGGTGCCCCGCCCATTCCCAGCGAAAACCAGACCCTGCCCTACTGGCGCGGTGGCTACGGCGAACTCAACAGCTATGCCGGCGCCACCTCGGTGGAATTCACCGAAGCAGACAACACCGTGTACGCCTACAACGCCAGCCGCGATGTCGCCGACACCCACGCATTCTCGTTCAAGGGCGGCCTATACGGCGGCGGCCAGTATTCCACCAGCGCCGGCATCGGCGTCGAAGCTGAAAACCCGATACTCGCCTTCGAAACCCACCTGGGCCGGCAACTCGGCATCTCGGTCACCGAACACAACAGCCAGGGCATCGGCATCCAGAACGGCACCACGCAGACCCTGGCCACCGGGTTCCAGCCCGGCGGCGCCTGGGAAACCGGCAGCAGCCCGGAACAGTGGGTCAACCCGGTGGTGGGGCGCCGCTACATTCCCAGCAACAACGGCGTGGCGCTGGTCAAATCGCTCACCGTGGATCTGTATGCCAGCATCCTGCGCAGCACCGGCAGCATGGTGAAGATGACCATGACGCCCAACACCGACATCCCGGTGGACGTGAACCTCATCGATTTCCCCATCGATGCCAGCTACACCAAGAACGGCACGCTCGATGGCAAGGTCGGCCTGCGCAACGACCCTTCCTACCTCAGCGCGGACCTGGAGCGCGGCAGCTACTTCAAGCCGCTGGAAGCGTATGCGATCAAGCGCCGCATCGAACGCGATACCGCGCGGCTGGAAGCGTACTACCAGCAGTACGACCCGTCTTCCACTGCCAGCAAGATCAAGTCGTCCAGCGGCTACGACAACTACCGCAACCTGGTACGCGATACCTCCGCCTACGACTGGTCGCAGCACCTGAGCAAGCGCAGCATCGTCAACACCTACGTGTGGACCGCCGGCGGCGGGCGGCATGCCGACCAGACCAGCAACATGAACGTGCTAAGCGAACAGCATGGCGCCATTGCATCGTCCAGCATCTCGGACGGCGCGGTGGGCGATGTGCAGATCGGCTTCCCGTTCGGCTTCTACCTGGACTTCGATTACCTCTACACCTCGGCCACCGAAGTCAGTTCGATCAAGTCCAGGGAAGAAGGCGACGACTTCGCGCTCACCGCCAGCAGCAGCCCCGATGCCTGGCTGCATGCGCCGATCTTCAACGGCGATGAGGTGACCTTTGCCGAATCGCCCACCGAAGGCAAGGTCGACGGCTACCGCTACCAGGCCTTCATGCTGGCGCCCGATACCGAACATGCCAGCACCTTCTTCAACCAGGTGGTGGACCCCAACTGGCTGGCCAACAGCAAGGACAGCAACGCCGCCGCGCTGCGCGAAGCCAGTTCCACCAACACCGGGCCGTGGCGGGTGATGTACCGGGTCACCTACGTCAGCCGCATTCCCCCGCGCTTCCAGCCGGTGCCGGCCGAAACCCAGGCCCCGGACGAACAGCCTCCGGCCAACCTGGATTACAACGCGCTGCTGGTGCAGCTGGTGCGCGCCAACCTCAAGGGCATCCAGGCACCCACGCCGCTGCAGGTAGGCGCCGCGGTAAGCAGCGTGATCGGCACTGCCGCCGAACCCGGCCAGCTGCAGGCCAGCCTGCCGTGGTGGTCGCAGTTCCTCACCGACAGCACCGATTTCGCCTTGCCCGCCGCCGGCATCCTGCGCGCGCTTCGTGAAGATCTCCTGCAGTACGTGCTGTCCGACTACGCCTGCGAGGAGAAGTGACGTGCGCATCCATGACGATCCACCGGACCTGTACCTGCGTGCAGTGCCCCAGGGCCCCGCGCTGCCACGCATGGGTGGGGCGTACTGCCCGGACATCGTGCCGTGGGGCGAGGCACTGGATCCTGCGCCGGCGGCGCTGGCAGAGCCGCCGCTGTGGGACGAAGACCCTGGCCGGCCGCTGCTGCCGGCGGTCTTCAACAACGTGTACGTGCGCTGCGCCAACGCCACCCGCAGCGATGTGCCCGGCCGCCTGTACCTCGCGGTGGGCGCGGCCAGCCTGCCGTGCTGGCCGGACCTGCTCAAGCCGCTGCCCGCGCCGGGCGGTGGCGACTACGTGCCACTCACGGTCAACGGCGGCCAGAATGCCGCGCTCACCACACCGTTCAAGTGCCAGCCGGAAAGCGCCACCGATACCCTTGCCGCCTGGTTGGTCACCCGCCTGCACAAACCAACGCCTTCGGATGCGCTGGACACCGTCGCCGACCTGAAAGCGTTCCTTGAGAACAATGCAGGCTACGCACAGCGCAGCGTGGCGTTCGGCATCACCGGCAGCTACACCTTCGCCGCCCAGTACCAGCAGCGCAACGCAGCGGCGGACATGCAGCTGGAACTGCGCTGCCACAACTGCCCGGTCGGCTGGACCCTGTCGGTGCTCCCCGACCGCGACGACGGCCCGCTGCGGCTGGAGCCGTTCGAGCTCACCAACAGCAGCCAGATCGTGAGCCTGATCAAGAACGTCCACGCCAGGTACGAAGACGTACTCACCCTGCGCATCGACAGCCACGACCTGCCACCGGCGCCCGATGCACGCGTGGACCTGGTGCTGTCGGTACGCGTGCCCGGCACTACCGCGCCCCCCATTCTGTTCCGCCTGGGCTGCCATTCCTGGCGCGCCCAACCCCCTTCCACGGATGCAGCCACCCGTGGTTCCACGCAGCACAGGAGTCAGCCATGAACGGCAATACCGCAGGCACCGACTGGAATGACCTGTTCGTCCGCACCAGTTTGAATGAAACCTCGCCCACCGGCCGGGTAGGCGGTTTCAGCTCCCCGGACATCATTCCGTGGGGCACCCAGCCGACCAACCCGTCCCGCTTCGCCACCGACGAGAGCTACCGCCAGTACGAATCCAGCGTGGGCTTCCTGTCGGGCCAGACCAATTACATCTACGTACGGGCCAAGAATTCCTCGGCCACCACCGAAGCGGTGGGCCTGGCCTATCTCGCCCTCACCGACCCGGCCGTGGTGTTATGGCCCGGCGGCAACAAATGGACCTTCATCAAGACCAGCGGCGGCTTCGATGGCAGCGCGCTGGGGCCGATCGGTCCAGGCGCCATTGCCGTCACCGACGACCCGTTCGCTTACGTCCCCAAGGACAGCGGCCATCGCTGCCTGGTCACCTGGCTGTCCACCAAGTCGCACCCGGTGAAGAACCCGCCGCCGGAGATCACCACCGCCAGCGCGCTGGTCACCTTCCTCAAGGACAACCCCAACTACGCCCACCACAACATCGACATCGCGCCCAACACCACCGGCGCCAACTCGTTCCCCGCGCCGTTTTCCACCGGCACCGAAGGATCCACCTGGATGTGCGGGCTGAAGGTGCGCAACTGCAAGGGCTTCACCATTTCCTTCTCCTGCCCGGACCCGCTGCCCGATGGGACCTACATCAACTTCCTGCCCACCACCGTGCTGCAGAACGACGAACTGCGCTACATGTTCGGCCCGTTCGACGTGGCGGTGAACTGGAACATCAACGTCAACTGCACCTACCAGACCAACAACCTGCAACCGGAGGATTTCAGCGTGGAGTTCATCACCGAAAGCGTGGTCAACCGCTATGACGACGCTGCGTTGATGGCCTTCGCCACGCCGGTCACCGCCGATTTCGGCCTGGACATGACCACCATCACTGCCCTGGGCCTGCGGTCGGTCACCGTCGGCTCCCTGGGCGTAATGAAAGGAGCGAACCCGGCATGAACACCACCCCCGCCCCCATCGAACCGAACCCGCTGTGCAGCTTCCAGGGCGCCTACCTGTCCCTGCTGGAGGTGCAGCTCAAGCTCGGCCCGTTCACCCTCAACACCCATCCCGGGCTGGGCCTGGGGCACAGCGTGGACCAGACCGTGCTGGATGGCGTGCCGGTCACCACCCTGCGCAGTGCCAAGCGCAACGTGCAGCCGAAGGAAGGGCCCGCGCCCAGCGGGCAGATGGCACTGGGCTACAAGCAGAACGGCACCCCGTGGCTGATGGCCTTCACCATCATCACCGATCCTGCAGGCGGCCTGGTGGGCAGCCGGTTCTCGCTTGACGTGCAATCCAGCTATCCGGACCTGAAAATGTCGATCGGCCAGATCGAGATCAACCAGCCCAAGCTGGTGGTGCAGAAGGTGGGGTATCTGCCGGCCGACTACCTGGCCCAGCTGCAGCTCAATTTCTGGGCCAAGGATCCCGACACCTTGCCCATCGATGCGTGGGTGGCGGTGCAGGTGGGGTTCCTGCGCAAGCCCGATTCGCCCACTCTGGCCGCGGCCATCGCCGCCGGTGATCTGTCCGGCGAAGAACTGGTCAACACCTATGAGCTGCTGTACTACCCGGCCTCGGGCGATGCCAACGACGCGCCGGTGCTGGGCAACAACTACCCGGCAGCCGATCGCCACGCGCGCGCCTGACCGCCTACCCCTGCCGGCCCGCCCCCAGGGAGCGGGCCGGCCTGCGTGCCCGGCGCGCATTTCATGGCGTTGCACTACTATCGGCCATCTGACCGGGAAGGGTAGTGCCGTGAGTGACCATCCACAGCAGGCGCCGGCCGTCGAGCATTTCCGCATCGGCGAGTGGATCGTATTTCCCAAGGAAAACGCACTGGTCAATGACAGCGGGCGGGTGACCATTGAACCGCGCGCGATGGAAACCCTGGAATTCCTCGCCTATCACGCAGGCACGGTAATCTCGCCCGAGCGGCTGCTGGTGGAATGCTGGGCCGACGCCAACCTGGGCGACAACCCCGTGCACAAGGCCGTGGCGCAGCTGCGCAAGGCATTGGGCGACAGCGCCGTGGCGCCGCGCTACATCGAAACCATCCGCAAGCGTGGCTACCGCCTGATCGCGCCGCTCACCCTGCCAGCCGGCTATCGCGGCCCGGTGGCGCCGGTGGTGCAGCCCGGTGCACAGGGCAGCCCGTTTCGTGGCCTGGACGCCTTCGACAGCGACGATGCCGGCGTGTTCTTCGGCCGCGGTGCCGCCGTGGCCACCCTGATGCAGGCGCTGGAAGCGCAGTGGCGCAGCCAGTGCGCCTTCGTGCTGCTGGTGGGGGCCAGTGGCAGCGGCAAGAGCTCACTGCTCAATGCGGGGCTGGTACCGCGCTTGGCGCCGCCCGGCGTCGGCGCGCTGGATATCGTGGCCATTGCGCGCATCCATGGCCGTGGCCCCGGGGCCAGGACGCTGTCGACCGCGTTGGCCGATGCACTGGTCACCACCATGACCCCCGCGCTGTTCGACGGCCACGACGTCGACCGCTGGCGCTCAGGGTTTGACACCCTTCCCGAACGCACCGTAGAGCGGCTGGGCCCGCGCGTGCATTCGGCGCAGGGCGCACGGGCCGGTGCACGTGCACCGGCGCTGGTGGTGGTCATCGACCAGCTTGACGATTTCTTCTTCGAACACGGCAACCCCGACGAAGCCGCGCGCGCCGCGCACCTGCTTGGCCTGCTGGCCCGCAGCGGCTATGTGGCCGTCGTGGCCGCCTGCCGCAGCAACACCTATCCCGGTCTGGCTGCCGTTCCTGGCCTGCTGGCGCTCAAGCAGCCCAGCGGCCATGTCGACCTGGCACCGCCCGGCCCGGCCGAGATCGCCGAGATCATCCGCCGCCCCGCGCAGATCGCCGCACTCACCTTCGAAGAGAGCGATGCAGGCCGGCTCGACGACGTGCTGCGCGACGCAGCGTTGACCCAGCGCCACTGCCTGCCGCTGCTGCAGTACACCCTGCAGTTGCTGTACGAACACCGCCAAGCCGGTGGCCGGCTCGGCTTTGACGCCTACCAGGCCATCGGCGGGCTGGATGGCGCGCTGCGCCAACATGCCGAACGGGTAATCGCCAACGTCTCCCCGGCCGCGCGCGACAGCCTGCCGCGCGTGCTGGTACAGCTGGTACGGCATTCGCCCGGCGGCGACCAGCTCAGCTGCGTGGCCGCGCCCATGGTGGTGTTCGGCAGCGGCGCCGAGCGCGAACTGGTGGATGCCCTGCTACGCAACCGGCTGTTGGTGGGCACCGCCGAAGACAATGCGCCAGCCGTGCAGATCGCCCACGAAACCCTGCTCAGCGCGTGGCCGCGCGCGGCCCAGTGCGTAGCCGAAAACCGCGATGACCTGCGCCTGCGCGAGCGCCTGAACCTGGTGGCACAGCGCTGGCAGCAGGAAGGCCAGCGCCGCGACCTGCAGCTGCCGGCCGGACGCCAGCTCGACGAAGCGCGCGACCTGCAACAGCGCCGACCCGAACTGCTGGATGCGCCTTCGCGCGCACTCATCGACGGCTCATCGCGGCGTGCGCGGCGCCAGCGCTGGCTGCGCCGTGGTGCCATTGCCACCGTGAGCGTGCTGGCGGTGGTAGCCGCCAGCGGCTTTGCCATCGCCCACCGCGCGCGCCTGCAGGCCGAACAGGACCGCCTGCGTACCGCCGGCATGGTCGAATACATGCTGGGCGATCTCACCGACCGGCTTGAACGCGTAGGCCGCCTGGACCTGCTCGACGATGTCAGCAGCCGCATCCAGCGCGACCTGGGCAGCGCCAACGCGCGCAGCGAAGACACCCGCCTGGAGCGCTCGCGCGTACTGCGCCAGCTGGCCAAGATCCGCGTCGCACGCGGCACCCTGGACGCCGCCGCACCGCTGGCGGCCGAATCGCTGCAGCTGGCCGAAGCGCTGGTCCACGAGCAGCCGGACGCGGCCGAGGCCCTGCTCAACGTGGGCGAATCGCGTTACTGGGCCGGCTACCTGGCCTACCAGCGCGGCGACAACGCCCAAGCGCTGCAGCAGTGGAGCGGTTACCGGCAGGCGGCCGAGCGCGCCACCACGCTGGCGCCACAGGACCCCAAGGCCTGGCTCGAAGCCTCCTACGCGCTCAACACGTTGGGTACGCTCAGCCGCGGCGCCGAACAGCACCAGCAGGCGCTGGCGTTGTTCCAGCAATCGGTGGCGTACAAGCGCCGCGCCCTGCAGTTGAACGAAGACGACCTGCGCCTGCGCGCCGACCTTGCCGACAGCATCTCCTGGGTGGCCAGTTCACTGGACCGCCTGGGCCAATGGCCACAGGCGCGCCACGCCTATGACGAGGCCATCGGCGTCATCAGCGACGTGCGCCAGCGCGCCACGCAGGATGCCGAATGGATGCACCGCGAATCGATCCTGCGCACCCAACGCGGGCAGATTCTGTCCAGCCTGGGTGAGCGCGGGCTAGCCCGCATCGATTACCAGGCGGCCGTACAACTGCTCGACCGTATCGGCGCCGCCCAGCCCGAGCGCAGCGACTGGGCGCGCGACCGCAGCGTGGCGCACCGCTCGGCCGGGGAACTGGCGCTGGACCTGCACAACCTGGCCGAAGCCACCGATCATTTCAGCCGCGCCGACGCGCTGCTCAACGCGCTGCTGGACAGCGGTGCCGACGTACGCGAACTGCCGCGCCTGCAGATCCGCGCCGCCTTTGGCAGGGCCCGCCTGGCCCATCTTGGCGGCACGCCCGCGCAGACCCGCCAGCATCTTGCCGTGGCGCAGGACCTGCTGGATGGCTTCCCGCCAAGCGAAACGCCCTCGCGGCGCGAGCGCCTGCTACGCGCGGAAAGCGCCGTGCTGCGTGCCGAACTCGATGCCGCCGGCCCGGCCAGCCACGCCGTTGCCCTGCAGCAGGCCGCGCAATGGTTGGGCACGCCCCCCCAGCGCAGCACCGACCGTGAAGCAGCCGACCTGTGGCGCCGACTGGACCCGTTGTTGCAACGCCTCGACCAGGGCCCGGCCCTGGCCACCCTTCGCTGATCCCGTGCCAGTCGGCACTTTTATTCATATGGAGATGTCATGAGTACCGAACTTACCCAGACCGTCAATCTCACCATCGTGCGCGTCAAGGGCGGCGGCAACACCGACGATGGCCGCTACTTCTACAGCTTCACCCCGGACCGCTTGATGTCCGAAGTTCCCGGCCAGCTGGTGTATCGCATCAGCGACGACAGCTCCGACGGCCTGCGCATCCGCACCGTGGTCACCAGCGCCTCCGAAGGCCAGATGAGCAAACCGCAGATCGGCAAGGACGGCCTGGTGGCGATCATGGAAAACTTCGTCACCAAGCACGAACTGATCAATGTCGCCGTCATCGTCACCGACCTGGAAACGCCGGGCTCCATGATCATCTGCGACCCGCAGGTCCTCAACATCCCCGACTGAGCGGCTCCCCTCTCGTAGCGCCACGCCATGCGTGGCTGAACAACGATGCGGCCGATATCCGGCCGCATCGCGCCGACATTCCCACGTGACAGCTTCACCGCCCACGCATGCACGTGCACCGGACCCGCCCTGCATGATCCCGTGCCAGCCGTGTTCCCCACCGCCCATTACTAATTACATAGTTGACACCCTGCGCCCGCCGAGAGCAGGATGCAAACCATCAACTAATGAACCAGTAGACAGCTCATGGCCCGCCCGCCCTCGCCCACACTTACCGATTCCGAGCGCCGCATCCTGGAAGTGCTGTGGAAGAAGAAGGAGGCCTCCGTGCGCGAGGTGGCCGACGAGCTGTCGAAGAAGAAGCCGGTGGCCTACACCACCGTGCTCACCATGTTCAAAGTGCTGGACAGGAAGGGCCTGGTACACCACCGCGCCGAAGGCCGCGCCTTCATCTACAGCGCCGCCATCAGCCGCAGCGACGCGCGCCGACAGGCGCTGGAGAACCTGCTCAAATCCTTCTTCAACGATTCACCGAGCGTGCTGGCCCAGCACCTGATCGAAGAACACGACATGGACATGGACGAACTGCAGGCGCTGCAGAAGCGCGTGGACGACACCGCCAAACCGGGGAAGCCGAAATGACCGTGCACTGGACCCAAGCCCTCGCCACCTTCGCCCTGCAGCACCTCTGGCACAGCGCCCTGCTGTTCACCCTGGTTACCCTGGTGGTCACCCGCAACCGCCTGGGCGCCGAAGCGCGCTCCTGGCTCCTCTGCGCCGCCTTCGCAATGGCGGCGATCTCGCCGCTGCTGGTGCTGTTGCCATCGGCAACGCCGGAGTATCTGGCGCCTGCGGCGACCGCTACGGCTGCCCCATCGGCACCTACGACGACCATTACCGCTGCCTCGTCCGACGCATCGGTAGCGCCGACCGTTGGTCGGCCCACGGAACCCAGACACCGCGCGGCCACCACCGCCGCCCCGTTACTCCTGAACGCAGCCGCCCTGCTCTGGCTTCTCGGCACCGTCTACGCCCTGTTGCAACTCATGCGTGGCATTGGCCAAGCGGCTCTGCTGCACCGCACCTCCCGCCGCGCGTCCCACCTCAACGCGCTGCTCGGCCGCGACCTCCCCTACACCACCACCGTTGCCCTCTCCGACACCGCCTCAGGCCCCATGGTCGTAGGCCTGTTCTCCCCCCGCATCCTCATTCCAACGCACCTCGCCAACACCCTGGCTCCCACCGCCCTGCGCGACCTGCTCCTCCACGAAGCCGCCCACATCCGCCGCAACGACCTGTGGGTAGCCGCCGCCCAGCGCGCGCTTCTCGCCGTCTACTGGTGGAACCCGTTCCTGCACCTGCTCGGCAAGCGCCTGGACCTGGCCCGCGAAATCGCCTGTGACACCCGCGCCGCCGCGCAGGGTGGCAGCGGCTGCAACTACGCCGACTCCCTGCTCACCGGCATCAACGGCCTGCTCGCCACCAAGCGTGGCAACGCACCTCTTGCCGTGGCCATGTCCGGCAGCCGCAGCGGCCTGTCCCAGCGCATCGACAACCTGCTGCGCCTGGACACCGCCCACACCGCCTGGACCACCCGCCTCCTGTGGAGCGCGCTCTGTGTGTTCGCCCTCGCCGCGCACATCAGCGTCACCGTAGCCGCCACGCCACGTCTGGGCACCGTCCCGGTGCGGATCATGGATGACGAGCCCGAACGCGACGTGTCACCGCAGGCCGCCCGTCTGATCGACGCCGCAGCGGAAGGTGATATCACCCAGGTGCAGCAGTTGATCAACGCAGGCGTATCCGTCGATACCAACATACGCGGCGATGGCACCGCACTGATCAGCGCCGCACGCAACGGCCGGCTCGACACCGTCAATGCCCTGCTCGCGCTTGGCGCCCAACCCGATCTGCAGGCCATCGGCGACGGCAACCCGCTCATCGCCGCCGCGCGCCGTGGTCATTTGCCGGTGGTGGAACGCCTCGTCGCTGCCGGTGCCGATGTGAACCGCATCGTGCCCTTCGATGAGACCCCGCTGATCAACGCCGCCCGCTCCGGCGACGTCAACACCGTGGCCTTCCTCATCGACCACGGCGCCGACGTCAACCTGGGCGTAGTGGCCGATGCCGGCCAGTGGCGCTCCCCGCTCAACCAGGCGCGCAATCCGCATGTGCGCGACTACCTCGTGCAGCGCGGCGCCATCACCACCCGCCGCTAAGCCACGCCTACCCGCGACACCCATCCGGCGGCCGGCCACGGCCACCCACGGCCCGCTGTTGTCCGCAATTCCCCGCTGTCCCAGCGGCGTGCACCCGCACGCCTCCGCTTCGCGCTGCCCAACCCCGAAGAGGCCCCGCATGGATTACGCCCCAACCTCCCACACCGCTGCAGTTCCCCTGCGCAACCGCGCACCCTCGCCGCTGCTGGGCCGCACCCTGTGCACCGCGATGGCATTGCTGCTCGTCGCACCGGCCTTCGCCGCCGATCGCAAGGACCCTGCGATCGAGGCCGCACTCAACACCGGCCTGCGCCCCACGGTGCTGCAACCCAACGCCGCACTACCGCACTGGTCGCTGCAGGCACGCATGGCCCAACACCACGTCCCCGGCGTGGCCATCGCCGTGCTGCGTGATGGTAAGCTGGTGCACAGCACCGGCTACGGCACCCGCGAAACCGGCACCACTCACGCAGTCAATGCAGACACGCTGTTCTCGGTAGGCTCGGTAAGCAAAGTCGTCACCGCCGCCGCCACGTTGCGGTTGGCCGCTGACAGCAAGCTCGCCCTCGACCAGGACATCGCCGCCTACCTGCGCAGCTGGAAGGTACCCGCCACCGAAGCGGTGCCCGCCCCGCAACTCACCCTGCGCATGTTGATGTCGCACACCAGCGGGCTGGGCGTGCATGGCTTCGCCGACTACCTGCCCGGCGAGCCGCTGCCCACCCTGCTGCAGACCCTCGACGGCATCGCCCCGGCGAAAAACAAACCCGTGCGGCTGGTTCACACGCCCGGCGAGCGCGGCGACTATTCCGGTGGTGGCGTGATGGTGGAGCAGCAGGTACTGGAAGATGTCATCGGCCAGCCGCTGGACACCATCGCCCGCGCGCAGGTGTTCGCACCGCTGGGCATGCAGCGCAGCCGCTACAGCGACCCGCAGCCGGGTACCGACAACATCGCCAAGGCCCACGATAGCGACGGCGCGCTCACCGCCTTGCCGCGCGGTTGGCAATCGTTCCCCGAACAGGGCGCCTCCGGCCTGTGGACCAGCGCCAACGACCTGACCGCGTTCGTGGCCGCGCTCACCGCAAGTTATCGCGGCGAGGGCAACTTCCTGCCGCGCGCGATCGCCATCGACATGATGACCGAGGTCTCGCCCAGCTGGCACGGCCTCGGCCCGCGCCTGGACGGTGCCGGGCAGACCCGCATCTTCCACCATGGCGGCTCCAACGACAGCTACCGCGCCTGGATCGAGGGCTACCTGGAAACCGGCGATGGCTTTGTCATCCTCACCAACGGCGAGAACGGCGCCGAGCTGGCCGCCGAGATCCGCAACGCGCTCAGCGATGCCATCGGGCGCGGCATGAACCTACCGGTGCGCACCGTGGCGCTCGACCTGCGCGATGCCCGCTACGCCGACTACGCAGGCGTGTTCGAGCGCGACGACGCCATCCCCATGGACCAGCGCCGCGCCCTGGCCGACTTCTTCGACATCCCCGCGTTGCAGGTCAAGGTGGCCAATGGCGAAATGCGAGTGGGCGTGGCCGGCACCCCGCGCGACGGCCAGGTGCTGCCGCTCAGCCCGAACCGGTTCGTGTCACCGGATATCGATGGGCTGCAGATCGAGTTTCATCGCGATGCACGTGGGCAGGTGAATGCACTGAGCGTGGTGCATGGCGAAGGCCGGGCGCGGTACGTGCGGAAATTGTAGTACTGCACCTGGTACACGCCAGATTCGGTCAGACTCCGTGCGAAATCTCGGCCCTACGCTCGCGTCGGCGTCGCCTCTGGAGGTGTACCGGCTTAGTCTCGATATGCGCCGACCGCGTTTCTGCATTGAGTGTGGCAAGTTTTTCCATGACACTGCTGACGCTGCTGATTTCGAGAGGCACTCCCAGGCAGAGCAAGGCCAGCACAAACACAATCACTCCACCAACCATCATCGCGGTTTCGCCTGAGCTAAACATCAAAATAGCGGCCGTACAGAGAACTACGTAGAGGACTGAAAGGGCCAGCATCTCAACCCGACGGAGCACGTTGTTGTTTCTGTACATCTTCTTCCATCGAATGGATCGGACGTCATCACCATCGAAGTACCTCCAGTTGACCGAAAGATCGCGAAGCATTCTGCGAGGCTCTCGTAGCTGAAGAACGCCGCGTATGACGGCTGCGGGAGGATGATTACCGAACGCATGCATCACGACAGTCTCCAGCCACAATGAATCCCCCACCTTCGTTGGATCCCATGCATCTAGAAATTCCTTTCGGGATTGTGCCCAGCCTCGAGTGAGCGCATACAGACCTTTCACCACAAGCGGAACGATCGCCACAAAGAAGGCGATCAGACTCACAACTCCACCCTTGCTCAGCGATTCAGTGTCAAACATGTGGACTCCTTGGCTCTTCCGGCCTATCGGCACGTCTGCCATTAACCTTAGGGATCTCATGCGGCCGACCCAAGCAGGATCCGCTCACGGCTCCAAGGGCACGCAGGAGCCAACAGCCTGTAGAGACGCCTTGTCAGGTGCACTCCTTGCCTACTCCCGGTTCATCCGCTTGTAAGCCGTCCCCCAATCCCGCATGGCCAACAACACCGGCACCAGTGTCTGCCCCAGCTCCGACAGCCGGTACTCCACCTTCGGCGGCACCTCCGGGTACACATGCCGCACGACTACGCCGTCGGCTTCCAGCTCCCGGAGCTGGCTGGTCAACATCGATTGGGTGGCGTTGGGGATCAGCCGGGTCAGCTCCATGAAGCGCCTGGTGCCGGATACCAGATAGAACAGGATCACCGGCTTCCACGTGCCGCCCATGACCGAAAGCGTAGCCTCTACGCTGCAACCGGGTTTGCCATATACGCGCCGTGCCATTACGGGATACTCCTGAAAACCGTAGTACCTATGAAAAAGCATAGTTCTTGTGACTACCACGGCACGACCATAGCATGCAGCTCATGTCCCCCAAGGTGATGCACGCCCATGAAATTCAACGCCCTGCTGGCCAGCAAAGAAGATGGCCTGGTATCCACGAAGCTGGTGAGCTTTGACGAAGCGGACCTGCACGAAGGCGATGTGCTGGTGCAGGTGGACTACTCCACGCTGAACTACAAAGACTCGCTGGCGATGACCAATCGCTCGCCGATCATCCGCAATTTCCCAATGATTCCCGGTATCGACCTGGCCGGTACCGTGGTTGACTCCAGCCATGCCGGTTTCCGCGCGGGCGAGCGCGTGGTGCTCAACGGCTACGGCCTGAGCCAGACCCACCACGGCGGCCTGGCCCAGCGCGCGCGCGTTCCGGGGCAGTGGCTGGTGAAGCTGCCCGGCGGCATCAGCAACAAAGACGCCATGGCCATCGGCACCGCCGGTTACACCGCCATGCTGTGCGTGCTGGCGCTGGAACACGGCGGAGTGAAGCCCGAGCACGGCGACATCCTGGTAACCGGCGCCAACGGCGGCGTGGGCTCCATCGCCGTGGCGATCCTGTCCAAGCTGGGCTACCGCGTTGTGGCCTCCACCGGCCGGCCGGAGCACGCGCAGTACCTGAAGGACCTGGGCGCCGCCGAGCTCATCGACCGCGCCACGCTGGCCGCCCCGCGCACGCGTGGGCTGGATGCCGAGCGCTGGGCGGGCGTAGTGGATGTGGCCGGCAGCCACACGCTGGCCAATGCGCTGGCGCAGACGAAGTACCGGGGTGTGGTGGCTGCTGCTGGATTGGCGCAGGGCGATGACCTGACCACTTCGGTGCTGCCTTTCATCCTGCGTAATGTGACCTTGGCGGGTATCGATTCGGTGCAGGCGCCCCACAACGTGCGCGAAGAAGCATGGTCGCGATTGGCGGCCGATCTCGACATGGGCAAGCTTGCGAGCACCGTGGAGGTGATTGGCCTGAAGGACGTGCTGGCAGTCTTCCCGGCGTTCCTGGAAGGCAAGGTGCGGGGGCGGTTGGTGGTTGATGTGAATGCTTGAGGGCTGGCCATAAGCAGCGGAAGTAGATCGGGTTGGCTAAAGGCCATGCAGCGAGGGCCGATATTCAACCTGCACTTCTTGCCTGCTTCTCATCCGCTATCGACTCGGCAAAGCAACAACCTGAACGGCATTCTCAATGACACCAGACAGTCGTCTTCCCCATGTCTATCTGATAGACGCACTTAAATTCCTGAAAGAGCACAGCTGGGTATCAGGAGCGGTTGCCACTCTTCTGTTGCTCGCCCACTTTGCAAGGATTGGCTATCTTCCTGCTCTATCCTTGGCAGATCTGGGTTTGGTTGGCACAGCGATTCTTTCCTTCACGGTCGTCACCGCAGTTCTATTTCTTACGGTGTACCTGCTCCCAGCAGCCTGTTACGAATCCTGGGGCGCTGCGCGCCTCATCCCCCGACAAGAACTCCCAGGGAAGAGTTCGCGGTACCGGCGCCTCTACGCGCCCAAAAGGGAGGCGTTGCAGCCGGACTCACTGGATGCTCCGGTGGTCTCAAAGCCCAGTAAGAACCGCACGTTCGCCCTCGTCTTGGCCATCTCCTACGCCGGATTCTTCTTGGCCGTGGCGACACTATCATTGACAATGCTCGCGCCAGAGGGGATCCGGGATGGCTTATTCATCTCATTCTTCGGCATTGGCCTTCTGCTATCAGCGGTACTCGCCGCGCTAAGCAGAGGCAAATTCACCCGGCGCATCCGCGAAAGCAAAGTCGGTTGGCGCTGGCGTCTCTTGCTGCTCACGTGGCTGCTTTACAGCGCTGCGATTCCTTTCGCGCTGATCATGCTCAGCGTGCTGCCCTCTGCGGATGTCTTCAAAGTGGAGCTTCGCGGAATAATTCCGCTCCTGGCGCTTCCGCTTGCGCACTTCTGTATCTATTCAACCTCTCGCCTTCCCAACCCGGTGAGGGCCAACGCGCTGCTGTTCGTTGCCATTTACATTGTGGTGTCCTTGGGAATTGCGTTCGCCGCAATGGATGCTGCGGCTTCACAGCTACGCGTCGGCATGCTCAGGAACCAGACAGTCATCCTCACCGCGCGCGGTTGCAGCTCCCTGAAGGTCGCTGACATCGTAAAAGAGTGCACAGAGGTTCCAGGAGATAGGATGCTCAGATCCGCAGGGCCCGTGGACATTCTCACTCGTGTGGGTAGCCACGTGGTGATCAGTCAGCCCGGCTGGGAATTCAAAGGCGAGGCCATTTCTGCGCCAATCAAGGCAGCCGAAGTCGATACTTGGTTCCCAGCCGCCCGCCCTTCCGCCAGCGCTGTGAAGACTCGACAATCACACGGCGGGCCGGATGGCCCTTGAGAGGGCGGAGCAGCACGACAGCACCGGAACGTGTTGCATTTGCGCAGTCAGGCCGCCCTGCACATGCAGGGCGGACCGACACGTTCAACGTTACAGCGCTATCCGCGCCACAGACTCCTCACTCCCCTTCTCGTCCTTGTCGCCATTCTTGATGGTCACGTACAGGACGTTCTTCTTCGCATCCAGCGCCAGGCTGTTCGGGTGGGTCGGCACGTCATAGGTGCCGACCTGCTTGTAGCTCTCGCTGTCATACGCCGTCACCGTGCCCGCTTCGCGATTGGTCACGTAGAGGCGCTTGCGCGGCGCATCCAGCAGCAGGCCCAGCGGGCCGGCGTCGGTGGCGATGCTGGCCCGTTCCCTGCCGGTGGCGGGGTCCAGCACCAGCACGCGCTGGCCCGGGTGCTTGGAGACGAAGCCCGGGATGCTGCTGCCCTGGTACTTGCGGATCATTTCCAGGCCCTGGTCAGTGACGAACAGGCGCTTGCCGCTCGGGTCCAGCGCCAGGTTCATCGGCTGCTCGGCACTGATGTTGAAGCGCTGCTCCACCTTGCCGCTGTCGGTGCCCACGGTGACCACCTCACCCAGCAGGTTGGAGGTGAGCACGCGCTTGTTGGCCGCATCCAGGGTCAGGCCCGGTGCCTTGGCGTTGCCCAGGCCCGGAATGGTGTTGATCAGCTTCAGCGACTGGGTATCCACCACGAACAGCACGCTGCCTTCGCCGGAGTGGCCGGTGACGTACAGGCGGTTGTTCGGGGAATCCACCACCAGCTCGCGCAGGTCGTGGGTGTAGCCGGCCTTGCCATCCTTGCCGACCTTCTTCTCCATCAGCTGCACGATGCCGACGGCCTTGTTGGAGGCGGTATCGACCACGGTCACCGAGGTATCCACGGTGTTGCCCACATACAGGCGGTTGTGGGCGTCATCGAGCACCAGGCCGAAGGCTTTGCGCTCCAGCGGGATGTTGGCTTCCACGGCCAAAGAATCCGGGTTCAGGCGCAGCACCTGGGCCGGGCCGGCGGCATCACCGAAACCACCGGAGGAGGCCACGAACAGCGCGTTCTGGGTGGGGCTGAAGGCCAGCTCGTACAGGCCCTGCGCAATGGCGGTGCGCTGAACGGACGTTGCGGCGGCGGTTGCGGTGGCCTTTTCGGCGGCGAAGACGAACGGGGTGCCAAAGGTCAGGCTGACAGCCAGCGCCAGGGCGGCCGAACGGAACAGGGAACGAGGGTGCATGCGAGCGTCCTTGTGAGAGGCAGAGGAAGGATCCTGGCTCGCGTGGCCGCTGGGAGGAGCGGCCAACCACACGGTCGAATGACGTGGGAAGGCTGGCTGGCGTGGCTATCTTAACAGGGGTGGCCACGGGACATTGCTCGCGCCTATGGATGTCCACGGAACGATAGTTTTCTAGCCCATCCGCGGTAACTGCCATCTTCCGTCCCAGGCTATGAGACGCCGCTGCGCGATCCTGCAATCCGCTTCGGAGGATCAACATGAACAAGATCGACCTTGATTGGCTGGAAGAATTCGACCAGGCCATGCTGGGCCTGTATGCCATCAACCACAGCGACGCCGGGATGGATGAGCAGCTGCTGGTGAGCTACTACGACCTGGAGCCGCGTGAGGCGGCGCTGGCGTTTGGCAATGACTACGATCTGGACCGGATGAATCCGCTGTGGCCGCCGATGGGGTTGGCGCTGAACAGCTGATACGCGCCTCACTGCACAGGACTCAAGCTGGCCGAGAAGCCACCAATTGGTCGAGGCTGATTGATCCTGCCACAAATCTTCGTGCCAGCTCCCTCGCCTCACTACCGGGGACGAGGCCTTCGAGCGCACAGGACCCCAGCGCAAACGCTACTGCTGCCATTCGCCTTGACCGAAGTGTCTCTTCAGAAGTCAGTTCTTCCATGCCAAAGTCGCGCACTCCGCCCTCGGGATGGTGGATAGAAGAGCCGCCGATTTGAGCTTGTTGCACATAACAGAGGCGTGGCGGGTGTGTTGAGCACAGTTTACTTGCCGCATGGCGCATGGCGCATGCCGAACAGCCGGCGTCGTTTCAGACCAAGATGAGCGCTTCAAATAGGTTAAAGAGTAGGGATCGCCAATTTCGCCCCATCACTCCATAGCAACCACTGGATCAACAGCGCGGCGCCTCCATCAACGTCCTACCAACGGGGGCCTCTGACGTCGATTCGCGCAAAAAGCGTCAGAGCTGATCCCTTACTTCGCCCTGCCCGTCAGGCGAAAGTGACCCGATTCCTGTTCCGTCACCTACACTTTGCCTATAGTTGACCCCAACCACTGCAATGGAATGGCCCATGCGCGTAACGTCATCCGGCCGGTGCCTGACAGTTGCACTCGCCGTCGCCCTGAGCGCCAGCGCCTGCGCACGGACGCCGCCCACCGAACACAAAGGGACTTCGAACATGTCGGAAGCAACAGAAACCGGTCGCACCCTCAACGGCCACACTTACACCAATGCACCGGTGGACGTGAAGCTGGGGCCGAACACCTTCCGCATTCCCGCCAACTACCTTGACAGCCAGATTGCACCGTGGCCTGGCGAGGGTGTGAGCCTGGTCATCGAGTGGCCGGACATGAAGCCCACCGCTCCGGGTGCTCGAGCGAATCCGCGAACCAACGACTTCCGCAAGGAGATCCGGGTACTTATCGACTACGTTGACCGGGCTCCGATCGAGACCTCGCTCGAGCGCCATGCCTCCAACGAGGCCATCACAGAGGCAGGCTCGGTGGAGCGCGGCGACCCGTCTGATCGCCTGGACCTTCGCGTTCCCCAGCCGGAGCGATTCGGGCTCATCCCCTACAGCATCGACGAAGCCCGGATGGCCGAGTACGCGCGAGTTTACGAAGCCAAGTATGGCCGCCCGCATCCGCGTAACCCTGAGTCCGAGGACGACTGGTACATCGCGCGTAGCCCGAATGGCGCGCTTGCCACGTTCATCAAGTGTGACAGCGCCAAGCACTCTGGTGACGGCCTCGTGGTGAAGGGCGGCGAGCTTGTTGATACTCCAGGAGACACGGTCGCCGGCTGCGTGCACTACATCGTGGACCTGGAGAACAGCCTTTCCATCAGCCTCAACTACAACCGCGTGTTCCTCAAGGACTGGAAAGCCATGGAACTGGCTGTTCGGGACGTCTTGAACCGCTCCAAGGTCAAGTAATTCCCGCGATTACAGGAGTTTGAAATGAGTGGATTGACTGACCGAGACCTGCGCGTGCTCCGGCACTATGCCGACACTGGCAACCGCGAGCTGTATTGGAACTACCTCTCCCAGCTGCCGGGGGCCGACGGCTACGGCACGTTGGCGCTTGGCGTGGTGCGTAATGACAGTCTCCCGGGCCAGGTCGCCAACAGCTACGCGCAGAGCCATGCCGCTCGACAGCGCGGTGAGGGCTCCCAATTCGCAAATGCCACGCTCTCAGAACGCCAGTGGGAGAAGTTCGGGCAGACCCTACTGCATCAAGACCTTGAGCGCCGTGCCCACTACCTGAGTGATGGCAACGCGAACCTGGCGCTGAACCTGCCCGGCAGTGACGTCATGCTCGCTCACGACAAGGCGTTCGTCCGCCACCGTCTGGACCCCAACTGCTGGACACCCCGCGTGCTCCTGCAGGCTGCCCTGAAAGAGAGCGGGCCGGAGAAGGTTGAGCAGATCTGGGCCAACATGCTGGACAACAACTACCTGGGCGCAACCCGCGTAGGGAGAACCGGCTATGACGCCATCGCCCAGATGGGCGTGGTGGAAGGCGGCCAGTACCTGGCCAGGCTGGGCGCCACCGAAGCCACCCAGCTGCTGGAAGGGCGCTCGGCCACCAACCCCAATGTCATTGGCGGCAACAGCTCCTACGCCATGTACTTCGAGGCGGAACGGAAGTGGGCGAACGTCAGTACCGGCGGCGGCCACGTTTCCATGCGGGAAGAGACCAACGCCAGCCGCATTGCCGAGTTGAACGATGCCCGCGAAGTGCGCCTGGAACGCCAGCAGAAGGCCACCCAGTTCCATGAGGATGACCCGTACCGCACCATCACCCGCAGCCCGTTCACTGCCTCAATAGACGGTGCGCCGGGGGACAGGCATCAAGCCCCCACCCGGCTGGCCGACATCGGCCCGGGCCATGCGGACTACGCCCTGGTGCAGCAGGTGCGCGAAGGCGTGGCCGCCATCGACGCCAGCCAGGGCCGCACCCCGGACGAAACCAGCGAACGGCTCACCGCCAGCGTGGTGGCACTGGCCCGCCAGAACGGGCTGGAGCGCGCCGACCACGTGCTGCTGAGCCACCAGACCGCCGACAGCCCCGCCGGGCGGAATGTGTTCGTGGTGCAGGGCGACCCTGCCGACCCGGCGCACCGCCGCGCCTCCATGCCCACGGACGTGGCCGTGCAGACGCCGGTGGAGCAATCGCTGCAGCGGCTGGATGAAGCAGGCCAGGAACGGCAGGCCTTGGCCATGCAGACCGAACAGCGCACGCAGCAGAACCAGCAGGAACTGGAAGCCCGCAGCATGCGAATGGGGTGAGGCAACCATCCCTCCGGAAGCCACGTGCACATGGCTTCGCGGGACTGCCCATCGGGGCCGGTGGCGTCCGGCCGGCCCGCCCGCTACACCCTCAAGCAACCTGTCAAGAACGCGATCGAGGCCTGCCCTACCCCTTCGGTGCTTCGCTCTCCAGCGGGAAGGAATCCCCCCAGACGTTGAGATCAATGTCCCAGGGGTTCTGGTCCATGGCCACGCAGTTATGGATCAACGCCCGAAGCCGGTGCGTCGGCGACTGGCTCATGCGCCACGAGGAGAGCTGAAAGGCGCGGCGAATGCCGGGGTCGACCTTCACCCGTATGTAGACCTGCTTTTTCATCGGATCACATCCTCGGGCGTGAACGACCCCGTGTCGGACTTGACCTCGCCGTGATAGATCGTGCGCTCCACAAACCTGGGCACCCGTGGGTCTTCCACCGCCGGCGGGCCCAGCAGCTTGATGGTGATGACGCCCGCGCAGGCTTCGATCTGCAGCTGGCGGCCCACGTTGAAACCCATCTGCCGCAGCCACCGGCCGCGGAGCTTCAAGTACGGAACCTTCAGCTCCTCCTGGAAGTGCGGGGGCGGTGAGCAAGGCGCGGGGGTTGCGCTGCGGGCCGGCTGCGGCCGGGGAGCGGGCCGCCGCGTGGGCATTTCATCGATGGACGTGTCGTCCCAGTGCGTTTGCATGTTGGACCTCCTGTAAGGATCGCCCCTCGCCGGGATGGCGAGGGGGTCGGGAGGTTAGAAACCGTCTAGCAGCATTCGGCGGGCGTATTTCCACAGGGGGTGTTGTATTAGCCACCCTCCCGACAAAGAGACGTCCAACATTGTGCTGCTAGAGGAGTTTCTACGCTCCGAGGTCGACCATGCGGCACATCGCCGGCGATGGGAAATCGATTATTGCTGTTGATCTGAGAAGATTGGTTGACGGCATCTACTGACTGTCGGAATCAACCTCGCTTGGTCGCAGGATCTGGGATGTGCGTCCCTCAAACTGCCCACCCAACTCGAAGGGGCATAGATGAAAAGAATCGATCCGCGGTGGCTGAAGGACTTCGATTCCGCCATGGTTACCTTCTTTGCAATCGACCATGCAGATGCGGGGATGTGCGCCGATGAGATTAGTAGGTACGCAGATTTATCGCCGAGGGAAGCGGCGCTCACCTACGGCGTGGACTACGACCTCTGTAGAGTGGATACGTTCTGGTCATAGCTTGCTCTGACAACAGCGGGCGCGCACCAGGTAGGGGAAACCTGGCCACTTTGCAGGCGTGGCTCTCGATCGTCCGCAGACCTACTCTAGCCATGCTCTCAATGCTGCCGCCAGCAAGTTGGCGCTCTGCTCTGGATGTGCGTCGCTCGATGCGTCCCAGGCAAACTTTCTGACAGCAACATCGCCGACCCTCGCTTGTACAGACATCCGGGCGTCAGGTCGCCCTCCGAACCCCACGATAAACCCACGCTTCGCACCGAATCCTGTCGCAAATGTCACGATCTGGTTGAGACTTGCGCGGTCCCATTCCCCTCCAAAGTGCTTGTACTTGATGTCACCAACAGTGTGTCCTCTCTCGATGACAAGATCTGGGTTCAGGCTGATACCACCTTCAACCAGCCTGAGGCCGCGTTTCCTTACATCCCGTGGGGCGAGGGCCCCGGCGATGACGTTGCGTAGGCCACTTTCAATTATCCCTGGTGTTGGAATAAGGAACCCTCTGCCAGCCAGATCGCCCGCCGTGATGGACGCACCCTTGCCCGCCAGGACGAGTTTCGCAAGCGGAAGTACCCTCGAGTACCGGGAATGAAGGCGAGTCGGCTGAAAGCGGCTGTCAGAACGTCGCAGCGGGCCCACCTGCGCCATAGCTGTGACTAGACGTCGGGCTCGCTGCCTGACGAGCGAGCCCATTCTTGCGTCTGATGCAGCCTCACCACATGCAGCTTTGATCAAGCGATTGATTGCCGCATCCTCATCAAGATCGGAATACTCGCAGATCACGGCTGCGCGCCCACTAAGATTCGCTAGCGCCGTAGGAATGGGCTGAATGCTTCCGCGTACCTCTGCCAATTCTTCGGTGTAATCGCTGTAGTCTCGATGCAGGCCGAGTCGAAGGACACGCTCAGCCTCATCGACCAGCCACGCGATGACCAGCTCCTGAAGTTCGTGCGAGCGACCAATGTCAATCGATGCGCTGTCGACCCTTGGCGCGACATCAGACCTTCTCATCAAGTAGTAGAAATGAGACAACGGAATCTTCGGCTTGATCTGCAGCTTTAGATCGCCGATGCGCAGTGACCCCGCAACATTGCGAAAGACTACCGATTGTCCGCCATCCATCCGGCGCCTGATTCCGATGACTGATGTAGCCTCATCCTCAACCCCAAACTGCTTTGTCTTGCGTTCCGAGCCCCACCAATCGGCGCGGCCTGCCATTCTTCTACCGACGTCTTCCAGCGCACTGATCTGTCTATCAGACAAGCGAACCACAGCTTCGCGGTTCTCTTCAAAGATCAGCTCATTCAACATAGTTGGGCCAAAGCTGTTCCACGCTTAATGGATCCATCCCATCTGGCTGGTCGTAGTAATACTCCTCGATGAGAGGCAACAGCTTTCGCTTCCACACCTCCTGAAGAACGACGGGCGACATATCGGGCCGCATGAAGAAGGAATGCCCTATCGTATGATGCCTATCCAAGTGATTGCCAAGGTGGTCATTCAGACGGGAAAGCCCGTGGAGCAGGTCCTGGGCACGCTCGATGTTGTTCGCTTCTAGGTACCGCTTCAGGACGTCGGTGTCTGGACCCAGTTCGAAGATATCGAAACGGCGGCGCATCGCAGCGTCAATCGAGCGCACGCTTCGGTCCGCAGTGTTCATTGTTGCGATGAAGATAAGATTGGAGGGAAGCTTGAAGTCCTTTGAAAGCTGCAGGCTGATTCCTTGATCTCGGTACTCCATCAGATAGAGCAGCTCGCCCATTACCCTGGGAAGGTTCGCCCGGTTGGCTTCATCCATGATGATCACGTATGGGTAGTTCGGATCATTCAGATGACCTGATACACGCATCTCGTGGACAACTTGCAGCACTACGCCCGGTGTCACCTCAAACGAAACGCCCGAGCGACCAGGTACCGGTCTAAGCCCCTCGATGAAGGCCTCATAGGTGTAGCTCGGGTGGAACTGAACAACACGGACGGCAGACTTTCGCTCTCTCGTCAGATAGGTGGCGAGGCGCTGTGCTACCCATGTCTTGCTGGTTCCTGGCGGCCCCGCGAGTATCAGCTGCGGCTGACTACCCCGGAGGCTATCAATCATCCCGTTGAGCACGTTCTCAGGCAGGAGGGTTTCGGCTGCTAGCCAAGACAGATCTAGGTCCAGCTCTGGCTCCGGGACACTGTCCTGTCCACCAGCAACCTGGCCGCTGTCATCGACCTCCCAAGGCGTGAGCACGCGCTCGAAGACATATCCAAACGCGTTCTGGTTTATCACGTTCGTTGGAGTGGAGAGACCTTCAACGAGGCTGAGGGTGTCTACAGCGAATGGTTCGATCAGCTCGATCTCCTCGAGCTTAAACCACGTCTTGTAGCCACCGTTGGTACTTTCGTTGAAACGGCTCGCGCCTTCCCCGCTTCCCTGGAGATCGGGCCAGGGATTGGCCATACCGTCGGGATTCGGCGCACAAAGAACCGCGGCGACCCGCGCTCGAGCAACGACTTGTCGCTTCCCTCCATTTACGTATAGGGTGAAGCCCTTTGAGAGCTCGTCTCGAACCCCCTCCCTAAGCCTGAACGTCCAACCACTCGCCCATGCACCGTCTGACTCGATAGCAAGCCTCACCTTATCTACGTCGCGGAGTATGGAGTTCCAAGTCCCTAGAAGAGCGATTCTTTTTGAAGGCTCTGCGTCCAGGCTCTCCCGCGATGAGACCAGTACATCGTACGCTTGAAGCACCTTAGCAAGGTCGGAGATCAGATCAGAATCCGGTGGAATGGAGTCCAACGGATAATATTTGGACGCAATGGTGGACGCCTCGTACATCCTCGCCTTCGGGTGCATAGAACGAAGGTTGATGCCCACAGAGAAGTCGAACCCTGCCTCAGACAGAGACGATATCTGGCTCCTTGCCTCATCCGCACGCCTTTTCAGTCTCCTAACTGCTTCCTTGCGGTGAAGCGTGTCGAACTCGGTAACGCCCTGCGCAAGCGTAAGGTAGACACCGTCGCCGGCCTCGCTGAACAGGTACACGACGTACACGCCTTTCTGGGTGCTCGTGGTTTCCCGGCGGTCGAGTACTGAGACCCAAGGTATGGTCGCCCAGTTCCCTTTTCCATAGCTGGCAACGACCTTAAGGTGCGCGTGGGCGACCACTGGCCCGCTTCCCTCTACCGACTCTTTAAGACTTCGAAACAGCTCAGAGATGTGGTTCTCTCCGCCAAAGGGTAGCTCATTCCGAGCCTGCTGATACTCCCGCAAGATCGAGCTAAGCGCTGGCCCGATTGAGTCTGCGCTTCGGCTGGGGGATTCTTCTGCCATCTGACGTTCCTGGTCCATGTCGGATTCGACGCCCAAATGGCAACCGATTGCGACAAAGATATCCGAGCAGCCTAGGGCGAATCAATCTGATTCACCAGCCACTACGCATCTGGACCTGAAAGATAGGCAGGCGGGGGCGTTCCCTGAAGTGCGCTACGCAGGGCAAGTAGAGGGAAGTACTCGGCGATGAATAGCCTGACAGTTGCGATGGTGCGAACGACCCCGACCAAGAAGAGAATCAAGAAGATCGCAACATCAAGAGCTGCACCTCCGCAAAATAGTACAGCGAACGCGACGATGAAAGACAGCTGGGACGCGGCCACAGATCTCATGAAGCGCCTGAGTATTGGCTTCATGGTGGTCTCTAGCAGTTGCAACCGAGTTGCCCGAGCTTCTATCGAACCCGATTCGACCGCAATCCTCCTGTAAGTCTCGGCCACTTTCTCGCGGTACTGTGACCCCCTGTTCGCAAGATGGAAGAAGGCGGTCGAGATTCCCCGTTCGGCGATAGCTCCCCACGCCACGAGCGCGGAGGCAATTACAGCAAGGCCAATTCTTGGATCAACCGCCTTCCAATGAGAAAGGCTAAAGAGGTCAAGTAGGCGAAGTTGGAGAATCGCATCTACTACGCCGTTTGAACCAGACACGGGAGGACAGGTGAGAACGACGATCGAGACCAGGAAGCCAATCACATACCGCAGCGGAACTCCGTCAGAAACCGCCTCAAGGTACTTACTGATCATTGCGTCAAGCATGTCAACCCACCGTATCAAGGAAGACGAGGTCGCCCCCATACAAGTCGAAGCCCAGGGCCTCCATCAGGGGCGCTGCATAGATCTCAATTTCCCGGCCATCGTGAAGCGGGTGTAGCACGTTGAAGTCATCGCGCTCAAGCATGTGCAGCGCGACCTCTCGACCTGTTGTCACGTTCTCAATCTTGGCGCTTGGCATGGTCCGACTGTTACCCCGATCTAGTGCTCGGATCTTCACTCTAACTCTAATGGGCGACGCAAGGGTTTTCGCTGAGACAATAGCACTGAATCTTCTAGATACTTCCGGCGTAAATGTCATTTGCGGATATGTTCGAGATCCGACTAGATTGAGGTCGACAATGCTTCCCTCCTCTCTCTTGATTAGTCCAACCAAGGGTGAGATCTCTTTGACAATCGACCTGTTCGAATAAGCGACGGACCAGCTCGCTGGCCTGTTGGTCAGAAGATCTTCAAATGACTGAGTGTCCGATCCCATGTCGGAGATGTACCCGATTCGCTCACTGTATTGAACGGCTAGCGATTTAGTATAGTCCCCACCGGATTCAATCGCCTTCTCGAAGACTGGAGAAACGGCCGCAGCTATGCGATCGATGATGCCCTCCGCTCCCGCTCTGACTGCATCGAGAACGATGCCTCCCTCTCGAGGGTAAAGCGCGAGGAACTCCGTATCCGCGTACTCATTTCCCTTGAGTCGAGCGTGCTTCCACACCTCCCCGTGTTTCTCTATGAGGTAGGCCCTATCGATCGCACGCTGCATGTGCTCATAGGTGTTCGCGAGGACTCGAACGGGAACCTTGTGATCGACAGTGATTGGGCCATCAAAGTGAATACTGAAAAGCGCCACGCATCCTCTCCTTGGTTACGATCAGCCAGACCGTTTTTGTGCTGGCAAGGAATATCTTATATCCAGACATTGCGGCAAGAGATTCGCAAACTTCAGTCGCCTACTCACGTCCTGGTGAGCACAGGCCTTCGTTCATCCTCAACTGTGCCATCAGAGCCCCGTGGTCGTATCGCTCCTCCTTCCCGGTTACACCCACATTTCAAGGGAGTTTGGGTAACACGTGCAGATGCTGAACTGGCGGTGCTATGAGCTCGTTACTTGCTTCGGTTGCAGCCCTTGCTTCGGCCGGCTACTCGCAGACAGCGAATTTTTGCAGTTGCGCGGTCGCTCTGGTTTCTAGAATGAACGGTCAAAGAAAAAGGGCGGCCCCAAGGGCCGCCCTTTTTCATAAGTCAAACCCCAACCGGATTAGCCTTCTCAGGATCAATCTTGTACTGCTTGATAGCCCGAGCCACATCCTTCCCGGTCATCTTCCCATCCTTGGCCAGTGCCGCAATCGCGGCATGCGCGATGTAGTACCGGTCCACTTCAAAGAAGCGACGCAGGTTCGCACGGGTATCCGAACGGCCAAAGCCATCGGTACCCAGCACGGTGAACGTAGCCGGCACGAACGCGCGGATCTGGTCCGCATACGCACGCACGTAGTCGGTAGCGGCAATCACCGGGCCCTGGCGATCTTCCAGCAGCTCGGTCACGTACGCCTTGCGCTGGGGTTCTTCCGGGTGCAGGCGGTTCCAACGCTCGGCGTCGAAACCATCGCGGCGCAGTTCGTTGTAGCTGGGGCAGCTCCAGATATCGGCGGTGACGCCGAAATCCTTCTCCAGCAGCGCGGCCGCTTCAATGGCTTCGCGCAGGATGGTGCCCGAACCCATCAGCTGCACGCGCAGCTCGTTCTTCTTCGGCTTGCCGGCGTCGGTGAGCAGGTACATGCCCTTGACGATGCCTTCGGCCGCACCTTCCGGCATTTCCGGGTGGGTGTAGTTTTCGTTCATCAGAGTGATGTAGTAGTACTCATCAATCTGGTCTTCCATCATGGCCTTGGTGCCGTGCTGCAGGATGACCGTGACTTCGAAGCCGAAGGTGGGGTCATAGCTGCGCACGTTCGGAATGCCGCCAGCGGCCAGATGGCTGTGGCCATCTTCGTGCTGCAGGCCTTCACCGTTGAGCGTGGTGCGGCCGGCGGTGCCGCCGAGCAGGAAGCCGCGGGTACGCATGTCGGCGGCCTGCCAAGCAATGTCGCCCACGCGCTGGAAGCCGAACATGCTGTAGTAGATGTAGAACGGCAGCATCGGCACGTTGGAAACCGAGTAGCTGGTACCGGCGGCCATCCAGGAGCTGATGGCACCCGGCTCGCTGATGCCCTGCTGCAGCACCTGGCCGCTCTGGTCTTCGCGGTAGAACATGAGCTGGTCGGCGTCGACCGGCTTGTACTTCTGGCCAAACGGGGCGTAGATGCCGATCTGGCGGAACAGGCCTTCCATGCCGAAGGTACGGGCTTCGTCGGCCACGATCGGCACGATGTGCGGGCCCAGTTCCTTGTCGCGCAGGGTGATGTTCAGGCTCTGTACGAAGGCCATGGTGGTGGAGTAGCTGCGCTCGCCGCTGCTCTTGAGCAGGCGTTCGTAGGTTTCCAGCTTCGGTGCGTTGAAGCTCTTGGTGGCCTTGCGGCGGCGCTGCGGCAGGTAACCGCCCAGTGCGGCGCGACGCTCCTGCAGGTACTTCACTTCCGGCGAATCCGGGCCCGGGTGGTAGAACGGCACCTGGCCGTCCTTGAGCTGTTCGTCGGTGACCGGAATGTTGAAGCGGTCGCGGAAGTGGCGCACCGCTTCGTCGTCCAGCTTCTTGGTCTGGTGGGTCGGGTTGAGCGCTTCACCGGCGCTGCCCATGCCGTAGCCCTTGACCGTCTTGGCCAGGATCACGGTGGGCATGCCCTTGGTGTTCACGGCCTGGTGGTAAGCGGCGTACACCTTGTGCGGGTCGTGGCCACCCCGGTTGAGGCGCCAGATGTCGTCGTCGGAAAGACCAGCCACCATGGCGGCGGTTTCCGGGTACTTGCCGAAGAAATGCTCGCGCGTGTACGCGCCGCCGAAGGCCTTGCAGTTCTGGTATTCGCCGTCGACGGTTTCCATCATCAGCTTGCGCAGCACACCGTTGGTGTCCTTGGCCAGCAGGGCATCCCAGTAACCGCCCCACAGCAGCTTGATGACATTCCAGCCGCCGCCACGGAACACGCCTTCCAGTTCCTGGATGATCTTGCCGTTGCCGCGCACCGGGCCATCGAGGCGCTGCAGGTTGCAGTTCACCACGAAGATCAGGTTGTCCAGGCCTTCACGGCCGGCCAGCGCGATGGCGCCCAGGGTTTCCGGTTCGTCCGATTCGCCGTCGCCGATGAAGCACCACACCTTGCGGTCGCTCTTTTCGATCAGGCCACGGTTTTCCAGGTAACGCAGGAACTGCGCCTGGTAGATGGCGGCCAGCGGGCCCAGGCCCATCGACACGGTGGGGGTCTGCCAGTAATCGGGCATCAGCCACGGGTGCGGGTAGCTGGAAAGGCCACCGCCGTCCACTTCCATGCGGAACTTGTCCAGCTGCTGCTCGTCGATGCGGCCTTCGAGGAACGAACGCGCATAGATGCCCGGGGCGCTGTGGCCCTGGATGAAGAGCAGGTCGCCGGGGTGGTTGTCGCTGGGGGCGCGCCAGAAGTGGTTGAAGCCCACGTCATACAGGGTGGCACCGGAGGCGAAGCTGGCGATGTGGCCGCCCAGGTCGCCCGGCTTGCGGTTGGCGCGCACCACGGTGGCCATGGCGTTCCAGCGGATGATGGAACGAATGCGCCATTCCAGGTCGGCGTTGCCCGGGCTCTTGGCCTCCAGGGTCGGCGCGATGGTGTTCACGTACTCGGTGGTGGGAGAGAACGGCAGGTAAGCACCCGAACGACGGGTCAGTTCCACCATGCCTTCCAACAGTTGATGCGCGCGCTCAGGGCCCTCGACATCAATAACGGCCTTCAGCGACTCGATCCATTCCTGGGTTTCCACAGGATTCGGGTCGTTGTTCAGCACCTCGTTCAACCAGTTCATTAGCGCTCCCATGACCGCACGCACGCGCGCGACTGTTTTAGATTTCTAGCCGCAAAGTGTAGCGCACCCATGGGTTTGCTTACTTCGCTACGGGTGCGTATGGAGGTGCTGCGGTTGTGTCTTGGGGACAGGGCGCGACAGTGGAGCGTGTTGGTTCGGGGGGTTCCACGGCTGGCTTCAGGTTGATGCGCGGGCGGTTTTGAGGGCTGCCGTTGGCTAGCGTTGTCATTGCGCGTCGTGGAACCAGCGGAGTGTTCTACCTGGGGGACGTACCGTTGTGGTGGACGGTCGGGCGTAGAGCCACGCCCTGCGTGGCTGCATGCGGTCCCTCTGGGGTCATCGGTTTGCTGAACGATGGCGCAGCCACGCAGGGCGTGGCTCTACACGCCGGGCAGGTTTCGATATATCGTTAGCGAACTTCATTCGATATATCGAAATGACCGCTCCCCGTGATCTGGATGGCCCCGCCCGTCCGCTGACGTCCCGGCCGCTCAGCCGCGGCGACCTGCGCCTGCTGGTGCTGTCGCTGCTGGCGGCGCAGCCGCGCCATGGCTACGAGCTCATCCAGTGCATCAGTGAGATGTTCGTGCGGGTGTACACGCCCAGTGCGGGCTCGATCTACCCGGTGTTGGCGCAGTTCGAGGCCGCCGGCTGGGTCAACGCGCTGGAAGAGGCCGGGCGCAAGCGCTACCAGCTCACCGAACTGGGGCAGGCCGAGCTGGCCGCCCAGCGCGAGGAGGTGGACGCGGCGCTGCACCGGGTGCGCCACAGCGCGCGCGCGATCGCCAAGGCCAACCTGCCGCCGGTGGTGCGCGATGCCATGCGCGAACTGAAGCAGGCGCTGAGCCTGCACCACGCGCGCTGGCAGGATGACACCGCGGTGGCGGTGGCCCAGGCACTGCGTGAGGCCGCCGCGCAGATCCGCGCGCAGGGCCGCGCGCAGGGCCGCTGAACCGTTTTTCCCCTTATTCGACCCCGCCCGCGTTTCGCCAGCCAGGTCTTTCCCCCTACGCCGCTGCGGCGGCTTTGAAACAGGTACATCGCCATGGCTTTGCATGAAAACAAGTTGGTGCGCCACACCGTGAAGTTCCGCCCGCTGCAGGTGCTGCGCACGGAAGAAATCAGCCCGTGCATGCGCCGGGTGATCGTGGGCGGTGAGGCGCTGGAGGGCTTTGAATCGCCTTCGCCCGATGACCACGTGAAGCTGTTCTTCCCGAATGCGGAAGGCCAGTTCGTGGTGCCCACCCTGACCCCGGAAGGCCCGCGCTACCCGGAAGGGCAGGAGCCCTCCCCTGCCCGCGATTACACCCCGCGCTGGTGGGACCTGGAAGCGAAGGAGCTGGCGCTGGACTTCGTGATGCACGGCGACGGCATTGCCTCTCGCTGGGCGGCCAATGCCAAGGCCGGCGATGCAATTGCGGTGGGTGGGCCGCGTGGCTCGCACATCACCGCTGACGACTTCGATACCTATGTGCTGATGGGCGATGAGACCGCGCTGCCGGCCATCGGCCGCTGGCTGGAGACGTTGCCGGAGGGCGCGCGCGCGGATGTGTACATCGAGATTCCGGAGGCGGGCGACCGCCAGGTGCTGCCGGACGATGACCGCATCCGGGTGTCGTGGCTGGAGCGCAATGGGTTTGATGCGGCCACCAGCACCCTGCTGGAGGATGTGTTGACCGATTTCGAGGAGCCGGAGGGCGATACGTTCTATTGGATTGCCACCGAATCGCGCCGGGCGCGGATGATGCGCAAGTACGTGGAGGGGCATCTGGGGGTGCCGAAGGATTGGATCCGCTCGAAGGGGTATTGGAAGGCGCATCCAGAGCACGAAGGCGACTGAGTGCGGTAGCCCCGGCCGTTGGCCGGACCACGCACCGCCTGGGCCGGCCAACGGCCGGCGCTACCGGGATCTTGGCCGGTGGGTCACTGCCGGTGGATTGACCACGCACCGCCTCGGCCGGCCAACGACCGGCGCTACCGGGATCTTGGCCGGTGGGTCACTGCCGGTGGATTGACCACGCACCGCCTCGGCCGGCCAACGACCGGCGCTACCGGGATATTGGCCGGTGGGTCACTGCCGGTGGATTGACCACGCACCGCCTGGGCCGGCCAACGGCCGGCGCTACCGGCGACTGCCCCGCATTCCTCGCCATGCGACAATCGCGTTTTGGGCCGGTGGCTTTCGATGCAAGCAGCTTCTCTTTCGGCCCTGGCCGACCTGATCGCGCGCCTGGAGCGCGCCGATGCCACGCTGGACGCCACCCTGGCTGCCACCGCCCCGCAGGCCACCGTGCCGATGCGCTTGGCGGTGCTGCCGTTGGCCCGCGCCCAGCTGGCGCTGGTGCAGGCCAACACCGATATCACCCTGGTGGCCGATGAGTTGCGCCGTTACCAGAAGTACGCAGTGCCGGGTAAGCCAAGCCTGCAGATCGTGCAGCTGCGCAAGCAGCAGGGCGCGGTGAAGCAGACGGCGCTGATTGCGCGGCAGAATTTCGCCCAGGCCACGCATGCGTTTCTGCGCGAGAGTGGGTTGACCGCCCCGGCACGACGGTTGCCGACGGATTTCGCGAGTGGGTGGTTGGCGAAGATCGCGGCAGCGTAATCCACCGAGCACAAACAAAAATCCCGCCTTTCGGCGGGATTTTTGCGTTCAACATCGTTACCGCTTACGCAGCCGGCTTTTCGCCGGTGGCTTCGGTGGTGATGCGGATGTTCACTTCATCGCTCACGTTCGGGGCATACGCGCCCACGCCGAAATCGCTGCGCTTGAGGGTGGTGGTGGCATCGAAGCCAGCGGCCGGAACCTTGGCCATCGGGTGCTCGCCGCCGGCGTTGACGGTCACATCCAGGGTCACCGGCTTGGTGATGTCCTTGATGGTCAGGTCGCCGGTGACGGTGAGCTTGTTGGTGCCGGCAGCTTCAACCTTGGTGCTCTTGAAGGTGGCGGCCGGGAACTTGGCGGCGTCGAAGAAATCGGCGCTGCGCAGGTGCTCGTCGAACTTGGCGGTGAAGCTGTTGAGGCCGCTCAGCGGCAGCTTCACTTCCAAGGTGGACTTGGTCACGTCGGCCGCGTCGTACACCAGGGTGCCTTCAACGTTGCCGAAGTGCGCGGTCGGGTGCGAGAAACCGAAGTGGCTCCACTGGGCCAGCACGTCGGTGTGGCTCGGGTCGAGCGTGTAGGTGCCCGATGCGATCTGGATGGCTTCAGCGGCCGGGGCGGCAGCAGCATCGGCAGCCGGGGTGGTGGTCGCAGCCGGCGTAGCATCGGCGGCCGGGGCAGCGGTCTCTTCAGCCGGCTTTGAGCAGGCGGCGATGGCCAGGGTCAGGGCCAGCGGCAGGAGCAGTTTGCGGGTAACGGTCATGGCAGGTCTCTCTCGAATTCACAGGGAAAAGGAAAAGTGATGCAACAGCCCGTCCGCACGGACGGGACAGATGATACCGGCCATCCGGGTCTATACCCTTCGGGCCGTCGCTGCGCGACGTTGAGAACGGCTCCAGGCCGTTCTCTTCGGCGGGAACGCTTATTCGATGCGGGCAGCTTCGTCGAAGGCCAGGCGAGGCAGCCGCGGGAACAGGCCCGAAGAATCACCGTAACCCAGATTGACCAGGAAATTCGACTTGATCGTGGTGCCCTTGAAGAAGGCTTCGTCCACCTTGGCCGGGTCGAAACCGCTCATCGGGCCGGCATCCAGGCCCAGCGCGCGGGCGGCCAGGATCAGGTAGGCGCCCTGCAGGCTGCCGTTGCGGAATGCCGATGCGTGGCGACCTTCACGCGGGCCTTCGAACCATGCCTTGGCATCGGTATGCGGGAACAGGTAGGGCAGCTTTTCGTGGAAGTCTTCGTCGAAGGCGATGATGACGGTGACCGGGGCGGCCAGAGTCTTGTCGTGGTTCCCTTCGGACAGCGCCGGGGCAAGCTTGGCCTTGGCTTCGGGCGACTTCACGAACACAAAACGCGCCGGGCTCGAGTTGGCGGCCGTGGGGCCCCACTTCAGCAGTTCGTACAGGGCCTTCAGCTGGCTATCTTCGACCGGCTTGTCGAGGAAAGCATTCTGGGTACGGGCGGTACGGAACAACTGGTCAAGCGCAGCATCGTTGAGCACGTTGGACATGAAGCCTCCGGTGAAACACGTTGGACGAAGAAGAAGGAATCCCGCACGCCGTGCGCTACCTTTATGGGCACTGCACGGTCGGCGAAGGCTGGCAGTGTAGAGTGTCGCGACTGTTGCAACACCCAGCCTGACTGAAACGAATTAATGCCATACGTGAAACGATGGAGTCCGCCCTGGACGATCACTGACGGCCGTGCCGGCAATGTGCGGCAGGCAGTGGCCCTGGCCACGGCATTGAAGCTGGGGGTGCATCGCCCGCTGGTGCTGGTACCGCGTGCGCCCTGGAAATGGGTGGCGCCGCGTTGGTTGCCGGGCATGGCCGGGGGCTACGGCGGGGCGTTCGCGGCATTGGCCGCGCAACCACCCGGGCTGGCGGTGGGCTGTGGCCGCCAGGCGGCCGGGGCGCTGCGCGAACTGCGCCGGCGCGGCAGCAAGGTGGTGCAGATCCTCGACCCGCGCCTGGGCACGCGCCATTGGGATCTGCTGGTGGTGCCCGAACACGATGCCCTGCGCGGCAGCAACGTGCTCACCCTGCTGGGCAGCCTGAACCCGGTGGACGACGACTGGCTGATGGTGGGCCGCGCCGCGTTTGCCAGCTTCGGCCAACTGCCCGGGCCGCGCACCGCGCTGCTGGTGGGTGGCCCTACCCCGCACGCGCCGTGGCACGAGCCGGACATGGTGAAGGTGTTCCAGCAACTGGCCGAACAGCTGCGCGCCGAAGGCGGCAGCCTGCTGGCCACCACCTCGCGGCGCACGCCACCGGCACTGGTGGGCGCGCTGCGCAGTGCGTTTGCCGGTGTGCCCGGGGTGATCTGGGGCGATGGCGGCGATGGGGTGAACCCATACGCAGGGCTGCTGGGCTGGGCCGACCGCATCGTGGTATCGCCCGATTCGGTGAACCTGCTCTCCGAAGCGTGCGGCACGCGCTTGCCGGTGGCGGTGGCGCTGGAGCACCAGGCGCAGGGCCGCATGGTGCAGTTCCAGCAGGCGTTGCGTGCACGCGGGCGGCTGCAGGAACGCTGGTTGGAGTGGGGTTATCCCGGGCCGATCGAACCGCTGCGCGAGACCGGGCGGATTGCCACGCAGGTGCGGGAGGCGCTGGAAATCCGGGCTTGACCGCGTGTTGCTTGGCTACCGATGCGGTGGCGATGCCCGCGCGGCACCCTACCGCCGGAGACTGGCAGCGGCGGGCAGCCTGGCACCCGCAGCCACGCAGGGCGTGGCTCTACGCGACGAGGCTGTGGGGTCGTGATGGTGTCTTCAACCTGAGCGCGGGCTGTGAGGTGAACAGCGTGGGGTGGCTGTCGCCGCCGCGAGCCGGGATAATCCGCCGCTTCCCTGCCCCTCCCCTGCTCCGCCATGACCGCGCGCCCTGCCATCGTGTTTGCCCCGTTGACCCTGCGCTCGCTGCTGCTGGCGGTGCTGGCCATGGGCGCGGTGGTGCTGGGCTCGAACGTGCTGGTGCAGTACCCGATCAACGATTGGCTGACCTGGGGCGCTTTCAGCTACCCGGTGGCTTTTTTGGTGAGCAACCTGATCAACCGCCGGTTTGGCCCGGCGGCGGCGCGGCGGGTGGCGTGGGCGGGGTTTGCGCTGGCGGTGCTGTTGTCGATCTGGATTGCGACCCCGCGCATTGCGGTGGCCTCGTGCCTGGCGTTCATTGCCGCGCAGCTGCTGGACATCACCGTGTTCGACCGGCTGCGCCGTGGCCATTGGTGGCGCGCGCCGATGGTGGCGACGACGTGCAGTGCGACGTTGGATACGGCGATTTTCTGGAGCATCGCGTTCGCCGGGTCGAGCCTGCCATGGGTGAGCTGGGCGGCGGGCGACCTGGCGGTGAAGCTGGCGATCGGTGTGTTCCTGCTGGCGCCGTTCCGCGCGCTGCTGTGGAAGATGGCGCCGCGCACCGCGTGACGGTAGAGCCACGCCCTGCGTGGCTGGCGGCCAACGCCAACGCGAACGGCATCCAGGCAGGGCGTGGATCTACCGCAATTCGTCATTACGCCGGTGGCGGACCGTACGGCGATTCGTCATTGCGGTGGTGACGGGCCGAACGGCAGCTCCGCAGCTTCACAGGCGGCTGTGATCACGCGTTTTGCTTCTTCCAACGCGGGGGTCAGGACCGCCAGGCGCGGCCTTCTGTCCAGCGTGCAGGCCAACCCTACGTCCAACAACGCGGCATGCGCTTCATGCAGCGCCTCGCGCGTGCCACCGGGCAGCCAGGCGATGCTGGCGAGCTGGTCAATCAGGCTTGGGGTATCACGCGGCGCCAGTACCTGCGGGTGCGCGCCGGCGCTGTCCAGCACGCCGGTCTGCAGCAGGAATTCGAGATCGACGATGCCACCGGCACCCTGCTTCAGATCCCAGCGTGCAGCATCGCTGCGGTCCAGTTCGGTACGCATGCGGCCGCGCATTTTCACTACATCGGCGTACAGCACCTCGCGTTCGCGCGGGCGCGCCAGCGTGGTCGCACGGATCTGTTCGAAATCCGCAAGCAGGCTGGCGTCGCCGGCAATGCCACGCGCGCGCACCAGGGCCTGGTGTTCCCAGGTCCACGCACGTTCGCGCTGGTATTCGGTATAGCTGGCCAGCGAGGACACCAGCGAACCCTTGCCGCCATCCGGGCGCAGGCGCACGTCGATGTCGTACAGGCGGCCGGCGGCGGTGACCGCGCCCAGCAGCGCCATCACCTTCTGCGCGAGGCGCGCGTACCACCGGCCCGGATCAAGCGGGCGGGCGCCGTTGCTGCTGTCCTGGTCGGCCGGGTGGTCGTGCAGGAACACCAGGTCCAGGTCGGAGCCGAAGCCCAGTTCCAGGCCGCCCAGGCTGCCGTAGCCGATGATGGCGAAACGCCCGCCCGGCACTTCACCGTGTGCGCGGCGCATATCCGCATCGGCCATCGCCAAGGCGGTGACCACCACGGCCTGTGCGAGCTGGGCGAGCTGGCGGGTGCTGTCCACGGCACGCTGGCGGCCATCCAGGGTGGCCAGGGCCATGCGGAAGCTCAGCGCAAGGCGGGTTTCATTGAGCAGGCGCAGCGCGGCTTCGGGGTCGTCCACGGCCAGGGCGGCATCGCACTCGGCCTGCATGGCGGTGGCGGCGGGCATCGGGCCGGAAACGCGCACGTCGAGCAGTTCGTCCAGCAGCAGCGGGTAGGCGGCGATGCGTTCGGCCAGCAGCGCGCTGCGCGCGAGCACGTCCACCAGCCGGGCCAGCGCGCTGGGCTGTTCGTCCAGCAGCGCCAGGTAGCTGGTGCGACGCAGGATGGCCTGCAGCAGGCCGAGCACGCGCTTGAGCGCGGCGTCGGGCTGCGGCGAGCGGGTGGCCGCGTGCAGCAGTGCGGGCAGCACGCGGTCAAGGCGTGCGCGGGCGTTGTCGCTGAGCGATTTCACGCCGAGTGACTGGGCGAAGTCGCGCAGCGACTGGTCGGCGCCGTGGGGATCGTGGAAGCCGGCGTTGGCCAGTACTTCGGCATCGCCGCCGTCGGGCAGGCCGCGCCAGTAGCTGTCCAGCGCATCGGGTGCGGCCTGCCCGGCGCGCGGGGCCAGCAGTGCGGCGAATTCGGTGCTGACCCGTTCGCGCTGCACATCCAGCGCGGCCAGCAGTGCGTCCCAGTCGGCGTAGTCCAGCCCGCAGGCAATGCGCAGGCGGTCGGTGGGGTCGGTGGGCAGTGCGTGGGTCTGGGCGTCGCGCAGCATCTGCAGGCGGTTTTCCAGGCGGCGCAGGAAGCCGTACGCGTGCAGCAGGTCTTCGCCGTCCTGCGGCGCCATCTGCCCGCAGGCGACCAACGCGGGCAGCGCATGCAGCAGGCGGCGCTCGCGCAGGCTGGCTTCACGGCCGCCGCGGATGAGCTGCAGGGCCTGGGAGAGGAATTCGATTTCGCGGATGCCGCCGGGGCCGCGCTTGATGTCATCGAACATGTCGCGGCGCGAGACTTCGGCGGTGATGGCCGCCTTCATTTCGCGCAGGCCATCGAGCGCGGTGAAATCGAGGTAGCGGCGGTACACGAACGGGCGCAGGGTCTGCAGCCAGGCTTCGCCCGCATCGATGTCGCCGGCCACGGCGCGTGCCTTGAGCCAGGCGTAGCGTTCCCAGTCGCGGCCTTCGCGCTGGAAGTACTGGTCCATGCCGGCAAAGGACAGGGCCACGCGGCCGGCGCTGCCGAACGGGCGCAGGCGCAGGTCGACGCGGTGGCTGAAGCCGTCCACGGTGGTTTCGTCGAGCAGGCGCGCCAGCCGCTGGCCAAGCCGGGCGAAGTATTCCTCGGCCGCGAGCGGGCGCGGGCCGTCGGATTCGCCGCCCTGCGGATAGGCGTAGACCAGATCCACGTCGGAACTGAAATTGAGTTCGCCGCCGCCGAGCTTGCCCAGGCCGAACACCACCAGCTGCTGGGCGCTGCCGTCGGCGGCGCGGACGACGCCGTGGCGGGTGGCAAATTCCCGCTCCAATGCGGCCAGGGCCAGCGCCAGGCACTCCTCGGCCAGGCGGGTGGCACCGGCCAGGGTGGCGGGCACGTCGTCCAGGCCCTCGAGGTCGCGCCAGATCAGGCGGGTGGAGCAGGCGGTGCGGTAGCGGCGCAGGCGCACGGGCCAGTCGGCCGGCTGCTGCGGGTCCAGTTCCGGGAGCGGCAGCGGCGGGCTGTTGATTTGGGTCAGTTGCGACAGAAGCGCGGGCTGCCGGCACAGGGTGTCGATGGCGAAGTCGCTGGTGATGGCCAGCAGGCGGAGCTTGGCGAGGACCGGTTCCGGGGGCGGCCACGAGCCTGAGTCGTTCAGGCTGAGCGCAAGACGGGCAAGCGCGCGGTCGACGAGCGGGACAAGGGCGGCGGGAACGGCATCGGCAGGAATCGGCATAAGACGATTATGCATGGCCACCCACCGCGTAGAGCCACGCCCTGCGTGGCTGCGCGGCACACCGGCCACCGCAGTTCCCGCAAACAGCATCCACGGTATTCAGGCAACAAGCAGGTGCCCCGTGCGGTGCGGCCAGACACGGGCGCGTGTCGACGCGCCAGACCCATCGGCGCCCCAAGACCCGGAGGCGAGACATAAAAAAGCCCGCTTGCAGCGAACTGCCAGCGGGCTCTGCTCCCTCCCCCACGTCGGGATGCAGGGCGATCTTCTAGGCTCCGCGAACAAGTTGCACGCTGCACTGCAAAACAATACTGGCGGGTACAGAAGCCTCCATTTACCTGAATAGCACCTCACGCGACCGGCAAACGCCATTCCACCTTGGTCGCAGCCGGCCGGGAGGTGCGATGGCGGATAATGATGATCCCCCACAAAACGTAGTCGTCATGTCCGTTGATCGCATTGCCGACGCGCGCCTGCGCGGTCGCGTTGTATCTGCCGAAGCCGCCGCCGCGTTGATCCAGCCCGGTGAGACGGTGGCCATGAGTGGCTTCACCGGCTCGGGCTACCCCAAGGCGGTGCCGGTGGCGCTGGCCCAGCGCATCGAGGCGTTCCACGCCGACAACCTGCCCTTCCAGATCAGCCTGATGACCGGCGCGTCCACCGCCCCGGAACTGGACGGTGCGCTGGCCAAGGCCGACGGCATTGCCATGCGCATGCCGTTCCAGAGCGACCCGGATGCGCGCAACCGCATCAATGCGGGCCTGCTGGACTACATCGACATCCACCTCAGCCACGTGGCCCAGCACGTGTGGTTCGGGTTCTATGGCGAGATCGATACGGCGGTGATCGAGGTCTCGGCGATCCGCGAAGACGGTTCGCTGGTGCCCTCTACGTCGGTGGGCAACAACAAGACCTGGCTGGACCTGGCCAGGAAGGTGATTGTCGAAGTCAACGAATGGCAGCCGGCCGGCGTGGACGGCATGCATGACATCTACTACGGCACGGCGCTGCCGCCGCACCGCAAGCCGATTCCGCTGGTGTACGGCAACGACCGTATTGGTGAGACGGCGCTGCGCTGCGACCCGGACAAGATCGTGGCGGTGGTGCGCACCAATGGCCCGGACCGCAACAGCCCGTTCAGCCCGATCGATGCGACCAGCGAGCAGATTGCCGCGCACCTGATTGAATTCCTGAAGCACGAAGTCGCGCGCGGGCGCCTGCCGGCGAACCTGCTGCCGCTGCAGAGCGGCGTGGGCAATATTCCCAATGCGGTGCTGGCGGGCCTGGGCAAGAGCGGCTTCCGCGACCTGAGCGCGTTCACCGAGGTGATCCAGGACGGCATGCTGGACCTGCTGCGCGACGGGGTGCTGAGCTATGCCTCGTGCACGGGGTTTGCGTTGAGCCCGCAGGCCAACGAGACGTTCAAGGAGAACATCGATTTCTACCGCGAGCGCATCATCATGCGCACGCAGGAGATTTCGAACCACCCGGAACTGGTGCGCCGGTTGGGCTGCATCGGCATGAACGGGATGATCGAGGTGGATCTGTACGGCAACGTCAATTCCACGCATGTGATGGGCACGCGGATCATGAACGGCATTGGCGGTTCGGGCGATTTCGCGCGCAATGGGTTCCTGTCGGCGTTCCTGAGCCCTTCAACGGCCAAAAACGGGACCATTTCGGCGATCGTGCCGATGGTGAGCCATGTGGACCACACCGAACACGATGTGTCGGTGATCGTGACCGAACAGGGCCTGGCCGACCTGCGCGGGTTGCCGCCGCGCAAGCGCGCGCGGGTGGTGATCGACAATTGTGCGCACCCGGAGTTCCGCGACCAGCTCAACGATTATTTCGAGCGGGCGAGCCGGGATAGTTACGGCAAGCACACCCCGCATCTGTTGCCGGAAGCGTTGTCGTGGCACCAGCGGTGGTTGGATACGGGCACGATGAAGTTCTGAGCAGCTGCAACGAAAAACGCCGGGAAATCCCGGCGTTTTTCTTTATTTCTGGTGCACGTTTGTGATGATGTCGAACGTGTGAGGGCATGTACCGCCCAACGGTCGGTACCTACCGGGGTTGGCGCGTTCCGGTAGGCCACGACCGTTGGTCGTGGCGCAGGCAGGCGATCAACCGCGCAGGCTGTCCAGCGATTCCTGCTGCAGGCGTTCGTAGATGGCGAACTCGTCGTCCACCTTCATGCCCAATGCCTGCTCGAACGCATCGCGGTTGGCGTGGGCAGCGTAGGCGCGCTGTTCTTCACCACCGAGGTTGGATTGGAAAATACCCGCTGCACTGACCGGCAGGAAATCTTCGTAGACGATCGGATCAGCGTTGGCCAGGCCAGCGGCCACCATCGCTTCGGCCGGCAGGTCGCCGACGGCAGCCGGGTTGGCGCGGCCGGCCTCGGTGAGGGCGTAGCGGTAATACCCCAACCCTTCGCGGCGCAGGGTGTCGTGGTCGTCCGGGAACGCGGTGAACGCCGCCGCCAGGCGCGTGGGGTAGTCCTGCCCGGTACTGCCGGCGCCGCCGGCATCGCGGGCCTGCGCCAGCAGCCGGTCATACAGTGCGCGGCCCTTCGGGGTGAGCGCCAGGCCACGCTGTTCAATCTCGCCGAAACGCGCGGTGTGGGTGCCGGCATCGCCGCTGTCGCCGTCGGGGAAGCTCACGGTCTCTTCCAGTGCCTTGAAGCTGGTCTGGCGCAGCAGGATCGGGCAGCGGCGCGGCGGTGGGCCTTCGACCACGGCCTTGGCGTCGATGCCCCGAGCGAGCATGCCGGCCTGCGCGGCGTCGATATCCAGCGTGCGCGGGGTGAGGTGGTTGATGTGCGGGCCACGGAAGCTGACCACGTCGGCCACCAGCCGGTGCGCGTTGCTCAGCGCGTGGTAGGTGGCCAGCGAGACGGTGGCATCGCTGTGCCAGCGGAAGGTTTCCAGCGCGGCCAGCACGAAGCGGCGGGCGTCGTTCTGGTCCAGGCCGCCTTCGCGTTCGGCCTGTTCGATCAGCGCCAGCGCCTCATCGGTGAAGATGCGGCGGCGCGCGAGGATGCGTGCGGATTGCTCGCGCAGGGCCTGGTCTTCAATCAGTTCCAGGCGCAGCAGCGAGGTGAACACGCGGAACGGGTTGGCGGCCAGCGCGGAGGCGGTGCGCGGGCGGAAGGCGGTGGAATGCACCGGCACGCCGGCCACGGACAGGTCGTAGTAGCCGATCGGGTGCATGCCCATCACCGCGAACAGGCGGCCCAGGATGGCCAGCTCTTCGGCGGTACCGACACGGATGGCGCCGTGGCGCTCCTGCGCCAGGCGGCCGCGCTCGTCATTGCGCTCGAGCTGCTCGGCCAGTGCCGGATTGTCGGTGAGTACCGCATCGTTGATCTCGGCCACCAGGTCGACCAGGGTGCCGTACAGCGGCACTTCGGTGCGGTACATGGTGGACATGGCCTGGGCGAACAGGCTGCGGATATCGTCGGGTGAAACGAAACGGTCGGCGCTCATTACGTACTCGGCAACGGATCACGAGGGGGACAGCAATCGCCCATTGTCGCCGAGGTGAGCGGTGACCGGCGAGGTGCACAGCAGCATCGGGAGCCCCTTCCCCGTCGAGGGTCACGCCATTACCGGATGCGGTGGGTGCAACGGCAGGGGTGCTCCTCCGCATCCTGCGGCCGCACCACTCGTGCATCCATGCACATCGTCGATCGGGATGCGACCCTACCGTTTGGCTTCGGCGGCGGATGCGGCTTTGTCGCGTTGGGTGCGGTCGCCGAGCTGGCGCTTGAGGGTGGCATCCAGGGTCACCGGGCGGTCCCAGTGGTCGTGGCTGGCCACGATGGCGTGGCGCAGGGTGCGCCAGTGTTGGTTGGTGGGGGCGACCGGCATCGTGGTTACCACCTCGGCCCAGCGGTTGTCTTCGCCTTCGTCGGGCACGAAGCGCGACCAGGCCTGTACGGCATCCCGGCAGGAGCGCTCGGTGGCCTTGGCCCAGAAGCAGGCGAAATAGATGTCGCCGGCCTGCCAACCGTGGGTGTAGAACAATGCGGCGATGTAATCGCGCGGCACGCCGGCGTAGCGCGCTACCTCGTCGAGGAAACTCTCCGGGTAGCGCTCGGCGTAATGGTTGATGTCCTGCAGCTGGGTATCGACCCACGCGTCACCGGTATGTACCTGGTACGCCTGGGATTTCTCCGGCGTCTGCTGCGCGGCGGCCAGCAACGGCAGCCACAGCAGCAAGGCGACCAGCAGCAGGCGCAGGCGCTTCACCGGCTCAGCCGCCCGCGGCCTTGGCTTCAATGGCGCGCAGGGCCTGCGGCCAGTCGAAGGCGGTGGCCGCTTCCACCATGCGCGGCTCATCGGCCGCCACGCCGTGCTGGGTCTCGTGCGCCCAGGTCACCGCATACGGGGTGTGGATGCCCCAGCCACCCAGGGTGACCACCGGTTCGATATCCGACCGCAGCGAGTTGCCGACCATGACGAAACGCTCCATCGGCAGGTCGAACTCCTCAAGCACGCGCGCGTAGGTTTCCGGATCCTTCTCAGACACGATTTCGATGCGCGGGAACAGGTCGCGCAGGTGGGCGACCTTGATCTTGGCTTCCTGGTGGAACAGGTCGCCCTTGGTGATCAGCACCACCGGGTAATCGCGGGCGATCTCGGCAACGGATTCACGCACGCCGTCGATCAGTTCAACCGGGTGGCGCAGGGTGTCATGGCCGATGTCGAGGATCAGCTGCAGGTCGCGCGCGGCAATGGTCTTTTCGGTGATTTCGATGGCCGCTTCGAGCATCGAGAGGGTCATGCCCTTGACGCCGTAACCGAACACACCGAGGTTGCGCTGCTGCACTTCGAGCAGGTGGCGTGCGGTGGCGGTGTCGTGCACGTCGATGTAGCGCGACAGGATGTCGAGGTAATCCTGCTCGGCCTTGCGGTAGTAGTCCTCGCTCTTCCACAGCGTGTCGTCACCGTCAAAACCGACCAGGCCGATGGCGCCGGTGGGCGCGGGCATGGAGGTCATCATCGCCCAAGGATACCAAGCGGGAAAGAAGGAAGGGCGGCCCAAACCGCCCTTCCCGACCATCCACCGTTGTCCAGCGGTTTCAGGCTTGCTGCTGGGTTACGGGCTCCGGGTGGGGTCAGCCGACCAACGGTCGGCGCTACCGCCGGGCACCGTCGGCGACGCCCGGCTTGGTGCGCGTTTAGCGCGCCGGGGCGGCGTTGCCGCCGGCTGCGGCGCCCTGCTGGGCGGCGACGTAGGCTTTGTACTCGTCCTGGGTGAGCTTGCCGTCCTTGTCGGCGTCGGCCTGGCCGAAGACCTGGGCGAGGCCTGCGTTTACTTCGGCCTCTTTCTTGCTGATGGCGCCGTCACCGTCGGTATCGACGCTGGCCCAGGTCTGGCCGCCACCGCCACCGGCCTGCGACGAGGCCTGGGCAGCCGCGCCGGCCGCCTGGTCAGCCTGTGCCGCCGACTGCTGGGCCTGCGCTGCCTGGCCTTGGGCCTGCGCGGCACTCTGCTGTGCGGTCTGGGCCATCGCCGGAATGGCCAGAACACTGCCGGCGGCGACGATCAGGGCGATCAGGGGCTTGCGGTTGCGAATAGTCATCGGGTGGTCTCCTTGAGGGATGTTGCGCGGCTCGTTGTTTCCGCACGGCCCCACACTGCCAGCCCGTTTGTGAATCGACCTTGCCCCGCAACCGGCATGCGCACGCGGTCTTAACCACACGCGCGCAGCGCTCCGTTACCCCTGCGGTTACGCGCAGGTGAGCGATTGGTAAGACGAACATTCAATCCGCCTGGATTTAACCGGATGCGAACGAAAACTCAGCTGTCGCTGGCGCTTTTTTCGCCTGAGCGGGAACTGAACAAAAGCCAGCCCAGTGCAACACCGCCCAACGCGCCGGCCACTTCCAGCACCACGCGCGAGCCCAGTTCGTTGGGATCGTGGATAGTGGCCAGGAACAACCGCGCGTACAACGGCGATTCCAGCCGCATCATGCCCATGTAGAACAGGTTCCACGCATCGATGCCCGCTGCGCCCACCACGGCGATCACGCAGGCCCAGCCGATGGCGTGCCCGTCCGACCACCCGGCCCAGCGGCACACGCGGTGCCACAGCGCATACACCAGCACGCCCAGCAGCAGGGCGATCAGCCCGGCTTCCAGCGTGCCCAGCAATCCAAAGTGCAGCGGCAGGTTCATCGTGATCCGTAGGTTCGGTGAGCGCGCATTGTAGGCGCTCAGCGCACCGGGACGTCGAAGGCGGTGGTGGGGCTGGGCTCGGGGCTGAGGGTGTAGTGCCACCACTCCTGGGGGTAGTTGGCGAAGCCCTGGCGCTGCATGGCCTGCAGCAATGTCTGCCGGTTGCGGTACTGGGTGGGGGTGATGTCGGGCGCGTCGGTATGCGCGCGCGGGCCGAAGAAGTCGAAGTCGGTGCCCATGTCGATCACGCTGCAGGGGTCGCTGCGGCAGTCCAGCAGGCCCAGGTCGACGGTGGCGCCGCGGCTGTGGCCGGAGGTTTCGGCAATGTAGCCGCCCAGCAGCGCCGGCTTGTCCAGCCCGGGGTACTGCTGCGCCCTGCGCGACTGCTCCAGCGGGTCGTTGGCCCAGTCCACGAACGCCCGCACCGACTGCGCCGGGCGGTAGCAGTCGAACAGCTGCAGGCCGTAGCCCTGCCCGCGCAGGTCTTCTTCCACCTGGGCCAGTGCTTTCGCGGCGGGGCGCAGCAGCAGGCACTTGGGCGCTTCATAGCCGGGCACCGGGCGGCCGGTGAAATTGTTGGGCCCGGCGTAGCGCATGTCCAGCGTGATATCCGGCGAGAGCGTGGTGATGTCGACCAGGCCGGCCTGTTCGGCGGTGCGCACCAGTGCGATGTGCACCGGCTGGGCCGACACCGGCGGTGCGACTGCTGCGAACAACAGGCTAAGGGCAATCGCCGACGCGGCTGAAGTGCAGGTCCTGGTAGTCATAGCTGAAGTCGATATCCGGATCGATCGCGCTCAAGGTGAGCGTCGGCGGGGTACCCGGCTCCACCTGCAGCCAGGGTTCTGCATCCGCCCCGAGGGTATCCCACTGCACCAGCCAGCGGGAACCGAGCTGCATCACGGTTCCGCGCAGCGAAGGCGATTTGTCCACGCTGAAGCGCAGTTTGCCGTTTTCCGGGCACAAGCGGGCCTGGCCCAACCAGGGGTCGCGATACAGGCCGGGTACGGCCACGCCCTGCGTGGCTGCGGGTTGGTCGGCGCCGCTCAGCCACGCAGGGCGTGGCTCTACGGGTTTGCGCGCGGTCGTATCGGGGAGGGCGTGGGCGGCGTTGCGGTTGACCCGTTCGGCCTGCAGCTGCGCGGCGTAACCGGCAACGGTCTGCCGTTGCTCCGGTGCGGTGTAATGCTTGAGCGCGGCCTGCATGAGCACGGTGCGCGCATCCTCGCCTTCGCCGTTGATCAGGATCACCACGCCGACCCTGCGGTCCGGCAGCAGCGCGAGCGAGGAGTACATGCCCGACAAGGTGCCGGTGTGGGCGACCTTCCATTGCCCGTCCATGTCAGACAGGCGCCAGCCATACCCATAGGCGGAGACATGCGCGTTGTCCCAACGGCGCTGGCGTTCGCCGAGCGGCATGGGCATGTGCGCGGTCCACAGCGCGCGGCGCTGGGTCTGGCTGAGCCAGCCGGGCACGAGTGCGGGATCAAGCAGTACCTGCATCCAGCGCGTCATGTCGCGCAGGCTGCAGCGGATGCCGCCGGCGGCCATGGACGTCAGGTCCGGGGCGATGGCGGTGTCGGCGTTGACCACCACGTTGCGTCCGTCGCGCGGTGCGTGCGGCTGGGCGACATTGCCCACCTCCGCGACCGACCACGTTCCTGCCTGGCAGCGGGTCATGCCGAGCGGGACGAACACGTCCTCGCGCAGCAGCTGGTCATACGGTTTGCCACCGGCCGCCGCAGCCACTTCACCGGCCACCACATACATCAGGTTGTCGTAGGCATAACCGCTGCGGAAGCTGGTGACCGGCTTGAGATGGGCCAGGCCGGCAATGATGTCGGCGCGGCTGAAAGCGTTGGGCTCGGGCCACAGCATCAGGTCGCCCGCGCCCAGGCCGAGCCCGCTGTTGTGGATGAGCAGGTCGCGTACCTGCATGTGCCCGGTCACCCACGGGTCATGCATGCGGAACTGCGGCAGGTACCGGGTAACGGGGTCGTCCCAGGCCAGCTGGCCGCGATCGACCAGTCGCGCCAGTACCGCTGCGGTCATGGCCTTGCTGTTGGAGGCGATCTTGAACAACGTATCGGCATCGATGGGTTCGCCGCTGCCTGCCCGACGTTCGCCGGCCGTGTGCGTGTAGACCACCCGACCGTCTTCCACCACGGCCATGGCCAGGCCCGGCAGCGCGTAGTGCTGCCGGGTCTGGTCGAACAGCGCCTGGAAGCCGGGCTCCGTGGCCGCGGCGGTGGCCGATACCGCCAGCCCCGCCGCCGCACACAGAACCCACCGCTTCAAGGCGCCCATGCCCTCAATAGTTCCACGTCACCGTGAGCTGTGCATAGCGCGGCGACTGGAACCCGGTGCCATAGCCATACAGCGGGTTGGGCGTGCCGATGCTGTCCTGCGGCTCGTAGTCCTGGTCCACCGATACGATGCGCTGCTGGTTGAGCACGTTGTACACGGCCAGCTTCAGGCTCAGGTCCAGCGGCACCGGCACCTTGTAGGCAATGCTCATGTCCAGGTCGTAGGTCCACGGGGTGCGGCCGTCGCCGGCACGCGGCGAATGCACGAACACGCGTTCGGACGGCACGCTGGACTGGCAGTTGGACACGCACACGAAGTAGCTGCGGAAGTCGGTGGCGTCGTACGGATTGCCGGCACCGAAGCGGGTGATCGGGCTGCCGGACTGGATGCCCAGCGTGGCGGCCACGGTCAGGTTTTCGGTAATGGCGTAGCTGCCGCGGAACTTGAACTGGTGGCGGCGGTCATTGGCCAGGTAGCCGTAACCGCGGTAGTTCACCCACGGGTTGTCGAAGTTCTCGGTACGGCCCGAATCGGCGAAGTCGGTATCGGAATTGACCGGGCCTTCGGCGTTGCCCTTGCCGTAGGCCAGGGTGTAGGACGCGTTGAAGCCCCACTTGCCATCCCACGCGCGGTCGACCTGCAGCTCCAGCGCCTTGTAATCGCGCTTGGGCTTCACCCAGCCGCGCTGACCCACGTAATTGCCATCATCGTCGTACAGCGCCCAGCCTTCGCGCGAGGTATCGATATCGATCCAGGCATCGTTGCTGCCGTCGCAGTCGCTGTCGCCCCACACGGTGTTGGTGCGGCCCGGATTGCCCATGATCCACACGCCATCGAAGGCACCGCACTGGCCGGTGGCGGTGATGTTCATGTCGTCGATGGCGTTGTTCAGGCGGCGATAGGTGACGCTGGCGCCGACCGACCACGATTCGCTGAGCATGTGCTGGAAGCCCAGGATCGCTTCATCCTGGTACACCGGGTCCATGTCGCGGTTCACTTCGGCGCGCAGGTCCGGCACGCTGCCATCGCCCTGCGAGTTGTCCACCGGGCCGATCTGGCCGCCGAGCACCGGGATGTTGTTCTCGGCACCGGAGTAACCCAGGAATTCGTACCAGGTGCGCTCATCCAGGAAGCCGCCGGCCTGCTTGATGTTGATGACGTTGGCCACCGGCAGGAAGTAGCGGCCCAGGTTGCCGAACACCTTGGTGGTGCCATCGCCGCGGACGTCCCAGGAGAAGCCCAGGCGCGGGGCGAACATGTTGTCGATCTTGATGTAGCTGTCGCCGTCGCCGCCCTTGTTGTCGAAACCTTCCACGCGCGCGCCGATGTTCAGCAGCAGGTTGGGCGTGACCTGCCAGTTGTCTTCGATGTAGTACGCCGAGTTGATGGTTTCGAACGAGCCGGCCACTTCATAGCGGCGCGTGCGCGCGACCAGGCCGCTGGCCGGCACGGTGCCGTCGTTGAGCGAGCTGCCGGGCGTGCGGTAGTAGATGTCGTAGCGCAGCCCGCCCGGACCGGGGTAGGAGCGCTCGTAGTCGGAGGTGTTTTCTTCGCGGTCCAGGCCGAAGCGCAGCAGGTGGTCGCCAAGCGACCATTCGAAATCGGCACGGGCCGCCTTGCGGGTATCCAGCGCCGCTTCCACCTGCGAGCTGCTGGTGCAGCTGCGGTCGCCCTGGAGGTCGGTCGGCACGCCCTGGCTGGCGGTACGGTTGTCGAACACGCGGTTGCAGTTCTGGTCCATCAAGCTGCTCTGCGAGCGGTTGCGCTTGTTCTCGCCGTACATGAGCTTCATGGTCAGGTCGTTGTTGACCTGCCAGCTGTAGGTGCCGGACCAGTTCTTGCCACCCACCGTGTTGTAGATCTGGTTGGTGCGGTCGCCGACGATATCGCCGGTGGCGTAGTCGTACTTGTAGACGTCGGTGATGGTGTCGCTCTTGTCCGAGAAGCCAAACAGCGACAGCATCTGGTTGTCGGTGATCTGCCAATCCAGCTTGCCGCCCCAGAACGGGTCATCGGCGCTGCCACGGTTGAACACGGTACCGGCGTCGTTGGTGGAGCTGGGCTGGTAATCGCGGGCTTCGTACATGCCGAAGAAGAACAGCTTGTCCTGCACCAGCGCGCCGGAGGCGAACACGTTCAGGGCGCTGCGCGAGTAATCGTCCTGGCTGGCGGTGATGTAACGGCTGCCGTCGCTGTCGTAGCGGTCGCGCGCCTGCGACTGCCAGGCACGCGGTTCGACCACCAGCTGCGCGCCGGTCTGGAATTCGTTGGTGCCCGAGCGGGTCACCGCATTGATGACGCCGCCGGTGCTGCGCCCGAACTCCACCGAATAGCCGCCGGTCTTGACCTGGAATTCCTGGTAGAAGCCAAACGGCACCGAGGAGAAGCCGACCCGGTTGTAGAAGTCGGTGACGTTCAAACCGTTGACGTAGACGGTGTTTTCCGCCACCGACGAGCCACCGAAGGAGATGCCCTGCCCGCCCAGCGAGCCCTTGCCCTTCACCGCACCCGGCGCCAGCAGCGCCACGGCGGTGATGTCACGGTCCACCGGCAGCCGCGACAGCTCTTCGCGGGTGATGTTGGTAGCCGATTCGGTCGAGCGCACATCCACCATGTTCACCACCTGCGGCGCGCGCACCTGCACCGTGCCCAGGGTACTCACGCCACTGACCGGCACGTTCACCGTGGTGGCATTGCCCAGGGTCACGTTGACCTGGCCCACCCGCGCCGGCGCACCGCCGGCCACGGACACTTCCAGGTCATAGGTGCCTACCGGCAGCAGGGGAATACGGTAACTGCCATTGGCATCGGCGCGCACCGAGCGCACGAAGCCGGTGGCAGGGTTGCGTACCGTAACCGTGGCGCCTTCCAGTTGCTGGCCCGGTTCACTCAGCAACCTGCCGGCCACCGAGCCATCCTGCGCCATCGCCGCCGGTGCCACGACACCCAGGCAGGCCCCCAATGCGACGCATAGCGCCGCCCGCTTCAAACCGTTCGCTTTCATTCCCTGCTCTCTCCTTCAAGGGTGAAAATGGTGATACCGCCGATTACCGCGTCGACTTCACAGGCACCACGTGCGACTGGAAGTCGTAATTCCATTGATCGAAGTACAGGTTGCCGCCGGACCATTCGACTTCGCCGCGCTGCGAATCCACGGTGTCCGAGCGCGGGTAGCGTTTGGCCGGCTGGAACGGTTGCTGGAAGTCGTCGTTGAAGGCGATGCGATAGGCATCGAGCCCGCCGAAGTAGAAGTCGCGCAGGGCCGGTTCGGCGCTGTCCAGGCGGCCGGTGGTGACATCCATCGGCACCCAGCCATATGGGGCCAGGTACAGCGCGCCCCAGTCGTGCAGGTTGTTGTAGCCCACCGCGTCATCGGAATAGACCATGCCCGACTGCCAGCGCGCGGGAATGCCGTTCAGGCGCAGCAGTGCGATCAGCAGCAGCGTCTGCTGGCCGCAGTCGGCGTGGCCGGCGTGCAGGGCGTAGTCGCTGATGTTGGAGAGGGTGGAATATTCGCGGGCACCGGCCCACGGAATCTGGTCGACCGCGTCGAACAGTTTCTGCGCGATGCGGTAGGGGTTGGTTTCGCCGCCGACCACGCGCTGCGAGAACGCACGCAGCGCCGGGGTGAACACCACGTGCGGCGGCTGTTCGGCCAGGTAGGGCTGCAGCGCGGCATCGTCCGGGGTGGGCAGCACCTTGGCCGGATCAATCTCGTTGTGGCGCGCGTACACGGTAACGGCGTAGCGGATCTCAAAACGGGTGGGCGTGCCGGCCACGGCCTTCTGCTGCAGGTGGACGGTGCGCTGTTGGGCAGCTTCCGGTGCGATCACCGCGCCGCTTTTCGGGCCGATCCAGGTGATGTCTTCCTGCTGGCCGGGAATGGCACGCGGGTACGGAATCCAGGCCTGCAACAGTTCACCGGCGGGCACCGCGTCGGGCTTGACCGTGATCGACTGGGTGACTTCCACACGGCGCGGCACCAGGCTGGTGGCACCGCTGGCCCTGGCCGCCGCGATGACCTCACGGTGGTGCGGAGCGAGGTTTTCGTATGGCCCATCCACCGGCAGCGGCACGTCCGGCGCGCGCCGCGCCCTGGCTTCAGCGCTGACGCGGAACAGGTTGGAGGGCGCACGCTTGAAGTAGCGCCGCTGCCCATCGATATCGAGGTGCTCGATCAGGCCGGCGGCATCCCAGCGCGCGAACTCGTCGTCGCGCAGGTCCGGGATCTGCCTGCGCACCAGCGCCTTGGCGGCCGCCTCGTCCAGGGTGAAGTCCAGCCGCATGCGGCGCATGCGCTCGCGCTGGAAGGCATAGGCAGCGCGTGCTTCTTCGCTGAGCGCGGGATCATTGGTCGCCGTGGTGATGCGGGCATCGGCGGCACTGAATTGGCCCTGGTCGATCTGCGCCACCACGGCGTCCAAGTCCGGTTCCTGCGCGCCGGCCGAGGCGATGGCCAGCAGCAGGCACGCCGTCGCGGCACGCCGGGCGAAGGTCGAAGCAGAACGCGGTTTGCGTACGGGCAGATCCACGGCGACACTTCCCAAGGTGCAGGTGGTAATCGCTGTGTAACACGGGCCTGACAGGTGGTCAATAATTTATTCTTGCTTTCGCTGGAAAAAGGAATAAATATTCCTGACGCTTCTCGAGGAGGATGACCGCTCCATGATCCAGGCTTCCCCCCGCCGCCCCGCGCGGCTTGCGTGGCCGGCGCGTGCCTTGCTGGCGGCGCTGCTGGTACTGCCCGGCAGCGCGACATGGGCCGAAGCGCCCTTTGCGCCGCCGGCTGCATTCGGTGGCGTCATCGGGTTGCGCGAGGCCTACCTCGACCCGGCGTTCTGGGCGGCCCGGTTGCCCGATGCCGACCGCGTGATCCTGGACAGCGCCGGCATTGCCGCGCAGAACGCGCGCATGCGCGCCGAAGACGCCTCGATTCATGACCTGCGCACGCTTCCCGCCCAGCTGACGCGTGCGCGGGTGCTGGCCGACATCCAGGCGCTGTCGCGCTGGCCGCAGAAGCCGCTGTTCGGCGAAGACGAACGGCCGATTCCAGGCAGCGCACGTACCGCCATCGAGGCGAACCTGGCCCTGGCGGCGGTCCCGGCCGAGCGCCCGCTGCAGTACGGGCTGGTCACCCACCGCGCGGCGCTGCGTGCGTTCCCGACCGCGTTGCGGGTGTTCACTTCGCAGGGCGACACCGATATCGACCGCTTCCAGGAATCGGCGCTGTTCCCCGGCGACGCGGTGGCGGTGCTGCATGAAAGCGCGGATGGACAGTGGCTGTTCGTCACCAGCGAGCGTTACTCCGCCTGGATCGAAAAGCGCTTCGTTGGCGTGGGCGATGCGGCAACAGTACTTGGCTACGGCCAGCACGGGCCGTACCGGGTGGTCACCGGTGCCACCGCCTTCACCGCGTTTACCCCGGAAGAACCGCGTGTTTCCCACCTGCAGCTGGAGATGGGCGTGCGCGTGCCGGTGCTGGCCGACTGGCCGCTCAACCAGACCGTGAACGGGCAGCAGGCACATGCCGCGCACGTGGTGCAGCTGCCGGTACGCAACGAGGACGGCACACTGGCGCTGGTGCCGGCGTTGCTGCCGCGTTCGCAGGACACCGCCAGCGACTACCTGCCGCTGACTCCGCGCAACCTGCTCACCCAGAGCTTCAAGTTCCTGGGCGAGCGCTACGGCTGGGGCCATTCCTACGACACCCGTGATTGCAGCGGCTTCGTCTCCGAGATCTACCGCAGCTTCGGCGTGCTGGTGCCGCGCAATACCAGCGCGCAGGCGGTGAGCCCGGCGCTGGACCGCATCGCCTTCAGCGGAAAAGACGGCAAGGCCAGGCGCAACGCGGCCGTGCAGCAGCTGCAGGTGGGCGACCTGGTCTACATTCCCGGCCACGTGATGGTCACCATCGGCCAGCTCGACGGGCAGGCGTGGATGATCCACGACACTGCCGGTGGCAGCTGGTTCGGACCGGACGGCAGGCGTGTGCAGGCACACCTCAACGGCGTTTCGGTGACACCGCTGCAGCCGATGATGGCCAGCGACACCGAGAGCTACATCGACCGCATCACCAACATCCAGCGCATCCGGCCCCAGACTCCTTGATGAAAATCACCGACATTGAACTTGGCATGCTGCGCGTGCCGCTGAAAACCCCGTTCAAAACCGCACTGCGCACCGTGGACACCGTGGAGGACGTGGTGGTGCTGGTCCGCACCGACACCGGCCACACCGGCTACGGTGAGGCGCCGGCCACGGCGGTGATCACCGGCGATACCCACGGTTCGATCATCGAGGCGATCAACACCTTCATCAAGCCGCGCCTGGTCGGCCAGGACGTGGCCGAGCTCAACCGCAACTGCGCGCTGATCCAGTCGTCGATGGAGCGCAACACCAGCGCCAAGGCGGCGGTGGAAATCGCGGTGTACGACCTGTGGGCGCAGCTGCACAAGGCGCCGCTGTACCAGATGCTGGGCGGCGGCGACCCGGTGATCACCACCGACATCACCATCAGCGTGGATTACATCGACAAGATGGTGGCCGATTCGCTGTCGGCGATCGACCGCGGCTTCGAGTCGCTGAAGATCAAGGTCGGCAAGGACATCGGGCTGGATATCGAGCGGGTCAAGGCGATCCACGCCGCGGTGCAGGGCCGCGCCCTGCTGCGCCTGGATGCCAACCAGGGCTGGACCGCCAAGCAGGCGGTGCACGCCATGCACGCGCTGGAAGAGGCCGGGGTGGTGCTGGAGCTGCTGGAGCAGCCGGTGAAGGCGGCCGACATCAGCGGGCTGAAGTACGTCACCGACCGGGTCAACACGCCGGTGATGGCCGATGAGAGCGTGTTCAACCCCGGCCAGGTGTTCGACCTGATCCAGCAGCGTGCGGCCGACATCATCAACATCAAGCTGATGAAGACCGGTGGGCTGTCGAACGCGATCCGCATTGCCGACATCGCCGCCATCTACGGGGTGCCGTGCATGATCGGCTGCATGATCGAATCGAGCATCAGCGTGGCTGCCGCCGTGCACCTGGCGGTGGCCAAGAGCGAGGTGATCACCAAGGTGGACCTGGACGGCCCGTCGCTGGGGCAGTTCAATCCGGTCACCGGCGGGGTCCATTTCAACGAGTCGGAGATCACCATCAGCGATGCGCCGGGGCTGGGCATCACTGAAGTGCGGGGTCTGGAAATGCTGCGCCCCCCGCGCTGGTAACCTGCTCTTGTAGCGCCACGCCCTGCGTGGCTGCCTCGCACGATTTGGGTCTACGTCAGCCACGCAGGACGTGGCTCTACACATACAGGAACAGACGCGACCCCCATGCCGCCCCTGGTGAAAATCCGCTCCGAGCGTGACCACATGTCGGCGATCGAACGCCGCATTGCCGATTTCATCCTCGACAACGCCCACCTGCTGCGCGACTACTCCTCGCAGCAGCTGGCCAGCGCGCTGGGCATCAGCCAGTCCAGCGTGGTCAAGTTCAGCCAGAAACTGGGCTTCAAGGGCTACCCGGACCTGAAGTATTCCATCGGCCAGGCGGTGGCCCGCGCCGGTAACGACCCCGCCGCCGGCCCGCCGGCCGCCGCACCGGCCAACGATTACGACCAGCTGGCCGAACGCCTGCGCCTGAGCCGCACCGCCGCCGACGAGGAGACCCGGCTGGCCAACCCGCAGGCGGATGTGGAAACCATCGTGCAGCTGATCGATGGCGCGCCCAAGCTGTTCGTCTACGGCCTGGGCGACGATGGCCTGTACGCGCGCGAATTCGCGATGCGGCTGTCGCTGCTGGGCATGCTCACCGTGCACCACGCCGACCCGATCCTGATGATGGCCAACCTGTCGGCGGCGCGGCCAGGCGATGTGCTGCTGGTGTTTTCCGAGTTCGGCAAGCTGCCGCAGCTGTTCCAGCTCTCGCGCCAGTTCCAGGACGTGGGTGGCAAGGTAGTGTCCATCACCCGGCACAGCGCCAACCCGCTGCGCGCGCATGCCGATGCGGCGCTGGTGGTGTGTGCGCACGACCCGGCGCCGCACGTGGCACAACTGTTGTACCGTTCTGCCTTGCAGTCGCTGCTGGACTTCGTGTTCGTGCTGCTCTGCCATGCCAACCCGGACCGCCACCGCCAGCTCGGGGTGAACCTGGAACGGATCGAACACCTGATCGACACCTGATTCCCGGAGTGCACCCGATGCTGTCGCTGCTGCGTACTGCCCTTGCCGCCGTGCTGGTTGCCAGCGCCCTGCCCGCTTCCGCCCTTACCCCCGTGGCCACGCCGCTGCAGGGCAACGGCCAGATGATCGTGGTGACCACCGAGGGCTGGGATGCCACCCACGGCCGGCTGCAGGCCTATGCGCGCACCGCGCAGGGCTGGCAGCCGCACGGGGCCGCGTTCGAGGTGGCGGTGGGCCGCAACGGCAGCGCCTGGGGCGTGGGCGTGCTGCCGGCGCCGAACGGCGATGGCCCGCAGCAACCCGGCGAGCCGGTCAAGCAGGAAGGCGATGGCCGCAGCCCGGCCGGCATCTTCAGCATCGGCCCGGCGTTCGGCTATGCGCCGAAGATCGACAGCGCGCTGCCCTACCAGCCGATGCTGGAGAGCAGCTACTGCATGGACGTGCCCGATTCGCAGTACTACAACCGCATCGTCGATGCCGAGGTGGTGGGTGCCGATGCCGTGGAAGGCTCCACCGAGCCGATGCGGCTGGACCTGCACAACAAGGGCGATGTGCGCTACCGCGAAGGCTTCGTGATCGAACACAACCCGAACGCCGAACCGCGCCGGGGCAGCTGCATCTTCGCGCACCTGTGGCGCATCCCGGGTGAGGCCACCGCCGGCTGCACGGCGATGCAGCCCGAGCATATGCGCGACCTGCTGGCATGGCTGGACCCGGCCCAGCGCCCGGTGTTCGTGCTGCTGCCGCGCGCGCAGTACCAGCGGCTGCAGCAGGACGGGCAGTTGCCGGCGCTGCCGAAGGCCGCACGATGAGCGCCGCGCCCGAACCGCAACTGGAACGCGCGGTCAGCCGTTGGCAGATCGTGGGGCTGTCGATCAACGATGTGATCGGCAGCGGCATCTACCTGCTGCCTGCGGCCACCGTGCTGCTGCTCGGCCCGTTCAGTCTGTGGGGCGTGGTGGCAGCGGGCATCGTGGTGGCACTGCTGGTGCTGTGCTACGCGCAGGCGGCCAGTTACTTCGATGAACCGGGCGGCAGCTACCTGTATGCACGCGAGGCGTTCGGGCGCTTTGCCGGGTTCGAGATCGGCTGGATGATCTGGCTGACCCGGATCAGTTCGGCTGCGGCGCTGAGCAACGCGCTGGCCGATGCGGTGGCGCGGTTCTGGCCGTGGGCCGGGCACGACGTGGGCCGGATGCTGGTGATCGTGGCATCGCTGGGCTTCCTGACGGCGGTGAACGTGGCCGGGGTGCGGTCTGCGGCGCGTACCGGGATCGTGCTGGTGATCGGCAAGATGCTGCCGCTGCTGCTGTTCGTGGCGATCGGCGCGTTCTACGTGGATACCGACCTGGCCTTCTCCGGCACCCGCCCGGACCCGCACGACCTGCAGCGCATGGGCGAGGCGGCGTTGCTGCTGCTGTATGCCTATGCCGGCTTCGAGAACATTCCGGCCGCTGCCGGTGAATACCGCAACCCGCGCCGGGATATTCCGTTCGCGCTGATCACCATGATCATCACGGTGACGGTGATCTACGGCGCGGTGCAGTTCATCGCGCAGGGCACGCTGCCGGGGTTGGCCCAGTCGGCCACGCCGCTGGCCGATGCCGCTGCCGGGTTCGGTGGCGAGGCACTGGCGCTGATCCTGACGGTGGGCGCGACGATCTCCATCCTGGGCACCAACAGCAACACGATGATGATGGGCCCGCGCTTCCTGTTCGCGCTGGCGCGCGATGGCTACGGGCCGAAGCTGCTGGCACAGGTGCACCCGCGCTTCCGCACGCCGGCCGCGGCGATCATCACCCAGGGCCTGATCGCGCTGGTGCTGGCGCTGTCGGGGTCGTTCGTGCAGCTGGCGCTGCTGTCGATGACCACGCGCCTGTTCGCCTATATCGGCACGGCGGCGGCGGTGATCGTGCTGGCGCGCCGTTTCCGCGAGCGGCCCGGTGCACTGAAGCTGCCGGGTGGCCCGCTGATTCCGATCCTGGCGCTGGTGCTGTGCCTGGCGTTGTTCGCCAGTGCCAGCTGGCAGAACATTGCGGCGGCCGCCATTGCGTTTGCGGTGGGCGGGGTGATTTACCTTCTGCCGCGAAAGGACGCGGGTTGATCGGCGCCGGTGGCACCGCGCACAGCCACGCAGGGCGTGGCTCTACGGCCGGGCGCCGGATGAGTCCGTGCGCGGAATCGGCGTAGCCGATCCCCGCACCCGCCCACGAGGGTGACGTATGGTCCACGCCCCGTTGATGGCCATGGTGTACAACTGCGGCTGGCCATTTGCGTCCCCTTCCGGAGATTTCCCATGACCCGCCGCCTGCTGCTCAGCCTTGCCCTCACCGCCACCCCGGCCCTGTTCACCACTGCCTGCGTGGCCGCCGATACGCCCGGGGCAGCGTCCGCGCCTGCACTGGAAAAGGCGCAATGGCCGTTCACCGCAGCTGAATTCGCGACCTTCGACCAGCCCTGGGCGATGAGCTTCCTGCCCGATGGCAGCCTGCTGGTGACCGAGAAGGAAGGCAGGTTGAAGCACTTCAACCTGGCCACCCGCAAGAGCGCGGAGATCAAGGGCGTGCCGAAGGTCGCCTACGGCGGCCAGGGCGGCTTCGGCGATGTGCTGCCGCACCCGAAGTTCGCCGCGAACAAACTGGTATACCTGAGTTACGCCGAGGAAGGCGAGAACGACACCCGCGGCGCGGCGGTCGGTCGCGCCAAGCTGGTGCTGGCCGCCGATGGCAGCGGCACGCTGGAAGACTTCAAGGTGATCTGGCGCCAGACCCCGAAGGTGGAAGGCAAGGGTCACTACGGCCACCGCCTGGCGTTCGGGCCGGATGGCAAGCTGTGGATCACCTCCAGCGAGCGCCAGAAGTTCGACCCCGCGCAGGACATGTCCGGCAACCTGGGCAAGATCATCCGCCTCAACGACGACGGCAGCGTGCCGGCCGACAATCCGTTCGCCTCAAAGGGCGGCGTGGCCGCGCAGGTGTGGTCGTTGGGCCATCGCAATGCGCTGGGTATCGCCTTCGACGCACGCGGCAAGCTGTGGGTGCACGAGATGGGTCCAGCCGGTGGCGATGAGCTGAACCTGATCACGCGCGGTGCCAATTACGGTTACCCGATCGTGTCCAACGGCAATCACTACGACGGCCGTGACATTCCGGACCACAGCACGCGCAAGGAATTTGCCGCACCGAAGGTCACCTGGACCCCGGTGATTTCACCGGCCGGTTTCATCATCTACAGCGGCAAGCTGTTCCCACAGTGGGCCGGCAACGGTTTCATCGGCGGGCTGTCGTCCACCTCGCTGGTGCGGGTGGCGTTTGACGGCGACAACGCGCGCGAAGCCGAGCGTTTCCTGATGGGCCAGCGCATCCGCGAAGTGGAACAGGGCCCGGACGGCGCGATCTGGCTGCTGGAAGATGGCAGCAACGGCAAGCTGTTGAAGCTGACGCCGAAGGGTTGATGGAGATTGCGGGCGCCGGGCAATGCCCGGCGCCTTCCGGACGGCCGCGCCGCGCGATGACCAAACGCCGGTGCATTCCGCTGGAATGACGTGCAGCCAGGCAGGGCCTGGCTCTACTGGCCGATGTTGTTGACCTTCACTTCGGCCTTGGCGCAGTCCTTGTCCAGGCACGTGCCGTTGATCCACACCTCGCCCTGGCCCAGCATCACCCCCTGCCCGTTGACGAACAACGTGTCGAACGTCTGCCCGGCAATCAGCTTGGCCAGCGCCGGGGTCACGATCTTGTCGTAGTCGCGCTGGAAGGCGGCGGCATCGGCCACGTTCTGGTTCTTGCCGCCAATGGTGACCCGCACCGGGTAACGCATCAGGCCGGCCACGGCGGCGCGATCACCTGCGGCTACGCCACGCTGCAATTGGTTGAACACGCCTTCATACGGCTCGGCATCGCCGAACAGCTTGGTGATGCGCTCGCGTGCGGCACCTTCGGCTTCGGTCAACGCGTCAGCGGGCGCAGCCGCCGAATCCGTCCCCGCCACTGGCGGTGCGGTATCCGGCGCAGGCGCGCTGCCGGGTTCCACTGCATCCGGGGACACGCCCGCCTGTGGCGCATCTTCAGGGGCAGTGGGCGTGGTGGACGGCGGCGATGTCGATGGCGTTGCCACCTCATCGGCCGGCGCCGTGGGCTGGCTGCAGGCAGCCAGCATCAGCGTGGGAAGCAGGATATTGATCAGGCGCATGTGCAGCTCCGTCGGCATCTCGAAGATGCCAGCGTAGCCCGCAGCGCGTGCAATACCGATGACGGGTAGTGCCAGGCCCTGCCTGGCAACCTCGCGGTGATAGCCAGCAGGATCGCCGGGCAGAGCCCGGCGCTACGTCACTTGGCCAGCAACTCGAACACCACCGGCTCACCACTCGCCGACGACGCACACACCCACAGATCGAACTGGCCCGGCTCGGCACGGAACACGCCATCGCGCCCGGTGAAGCCCAGCGCGTGGCGGTCCAGCGAGAAGCGCACGTCGGTGCTTTCGCCCGGCTGCAAGGCGATCTTGCGGAAATCCTTCAGCTCACGCACCGGCCGCACGCGGCTGGCCACGCGGTCGTGGATGTACAGCTGCACCACTTCCTCGCCCGCCACCGCACCGGTGTTGGTCAGCGTGGTGGTGATCTCCAGCGTGTCTTCCCAACCCAGCGTGTCGCAGCTCAGCTGCGGCACGCCATAACCGAAGCTGGTGTAGCCGATGCCATGCCCGAACGGATACAGCGCCGCGTTCGGGATCTCGCGCCAGCGTGCCTTGAACTCCGACATGGTCGGCAGTTCCGGGCGGCCGGTGCGCGGGTGGTTGTAGAAGAACGGCTGCTGGCCCGACACCTGCGGGAAGCTCACCGGCAGGCGCCCGGAGGGGTTGTAATCGCCGAACAGCACGTCGGCCACGGCCGGGCCGGTCTGGGTGCCCAGGTACCAGGTGATGGCCACGGCCTGGGCATTGCGCACCGCACCCTGCAGCGCCAGCGCACGACCATTGCGCAGCAGCACCACCAGCGGCTTGCCGGTCATCGCCACTGCTTCGGCCAGTGCCTGCTGCGCCGCCGGCAGGGTGATTTCCACCCGCGACTGCGCTTCGCCGCTGTAACGCTGCGGTTCGCCCAGCGCCAGCACCACCACGTCTGCACGCAGCGCAGCGGCGACGGCCTGTTCGATGCCATCCTGCACGGCCGCTTCGAGATCACAGCCGGGCACGATTTCCAGCAGGTTTTCATCGTTGATCGCCGCGCGCACGCCGGCTTCCAGGGTGACGTAGCGTGACTTGTCGCCGAACAACGTCCAGCAGCCTTCGATGTTGTCGCGGTCCTGCACGAACGGGCCGATCAGGGCGATCTTCTGCCCCGCCTTGCGCAGCGGCAGCACGTTGTTGTCGTTCTTGAGCAGCACGATGGAACGGCGCGCGGCATCGCGCGAGAGTTCGTCGTGCGCGGCGATGTGCGAGGTATCGGCTTCGCGTACCGGATCCAGCGACCGGTACGGATCGTCGAACAGGCCGATCGCTTCTTTCAGGCTGAGGATGCGGCGCACCGATTCATCCAGCGTGGCCATCGGCACTTCGCCGCTGTCGATCAGGCCAGGCAGGTGTTCGGCGTAGAAGCCGCTCTGCATGCTCAGGTCCAGGCCGGCGGTGAAGGCCTTGGCGGTGGCGTCGCGGTCGTCGGCAGCGTAACCGTGGGCGACCAGTTCCATATCGGCGGTGTAATCTGAAATCACCACGCCCGGGAACTGCCATTCACCGCGCAGGATGTCGGTGAGCAGTTCGGCGTTGGCGCTGGCGGGCACGCCGTTGATGTCGTTGAAAGAGGACATCACGCTGATCGCGCCGGCCTCGAAGGCGGCCTTGAACGGCGGCAGGTGCACATCGCGCAGGGTCTGCGGGGAGATGTCCACCATGTTGTATTCCATGCCGGCCATCACCGCGCCGTAGGCGGCGAAGTGCTTGGGCGTGGCCAGCAGCGCGTCGGCCGCGCGCAGGTCCGGGCCCTGGAAGCCGCGCACGCGGGCGGCGGCAAACGCACAGCCCAGCACCACGTCTTCACCGGCGCCTTCGGCACCACGGCCCCAGCGCTGGTCGCGGGCAATATCCACGGCCGGGGCATAGGTCCAGTGCAGGCCCGAAGCGGTGGCTTCTACGGCGGTGGCGCGCGCGGTGCGCTCGGCCAGGCCCGGCTCGAAGCTGGCCGCTTCACCCAGCGGGATCGGGAACACGGTGCGCATGCCATGGATGACATCGGCGGCCAGGATCACCGGAATGCCAAGGCGGCTTTCTTCCAGCGCCACCTGCTGGATGCGGCGACCGGCTTCCACGCCCACGCCGTTGAACAGCGAGCCCACCTTGCCCTCGCGCACCTGCTGCAGCACCTGGTCGGCGTTGCTGACATTGGCTTCGGGATTCACGTCCGGCGCGAACGGCCGAACCATGTCCGCGAACACCCCCAGCTGGCCGACTTTTTCTTCGACGGTCATCTGGGCAATGAGGGTTTCGATGCGATCGGAGGCCACCGGCTATCCTTATGAAAACGTTTACAAGGCCGGGATTCTAGCGTTCCCGGGCCCGTTGTGGAGGATTTTGACGTTCATTTTTCGTCCCCGGAGGGAAATCCCGGCGCCGCCGAAGCAGCGCGCGGGGCACAGGAGCTTACTCTGCGGCAGCCCGCTGCTGCTGGGTGGCCATCAACATGGCATCGCTGGAGGCCTGGAACACACGCAGCCCGAATGCCGGCAGGATCGCCAACAGGTGGTCGAACACATCCGACTGGATGCCTTCATAGCCCGCCCACGCCGTGGTGCGGGTAAAGCAGTACACCTCCAGCGGCAGGCCTTCGGTGGTGGGCTGCAGCTGCCGTACCAGCAAGGTCATATCCGTATGGATACCGGGGTGCTGGCGCAGGTAGCGCTCCACGTAGGCGCGGAAGGTGCCCAGGTTGGTGACCCGGCGCGCGTTGACCGCCGCTACGCCCTGCGCCTGCAGCTGAATGTTCCACTGGGTGAGCTCGGCCTGCTTTTCACGCAGGTAGTCGCCCAGCACCGCGAACTGCTCCAGCCGCTGCAGCGCCTGCGCGTCCACGAAGCCCACGCTGTGCTGGTCCAGGTACAACGCGCGCTTGATCCGGCGCCCACCGGCTTCCTGCATGCCGCGCCAGTTCTTGAACGATTCGGTGACCAGCTTCTTGGTCGGAATGGTGGTGATGGTCTTGTCCCAGTTCTGCACGGTGATGGTGTGCAGGGCGATGTCGATCACATCGCCGTCGGCGTTCTGGCTGGGCATTTCGATCCAGTCGCCCAGCCGCACGCGGCCATCGCCGCTGATCTGCACGCTGGCCACCAGCGACAGGATGGTGTCCTGGAAGATCAGCATCAGCACGGCGGTGGCGGCGCCCAGGCCGGTGATCAGCGGGCCCACCTTCAAGCCCAGCAGTTCAGAAACGATGACCAGCCCCGCCGCCACGAAGACCACGATCTTCACGACCTGCAGGTAGCCCTTGATCGGCTTGTTGCGTGAATCCGGACGGCGTTCGTACAGCTCGTTGGCCGCATCCAGCGCGTGCGAGATGGCCAGCGCGACCGTCAGTGCCGCCCAGGCCGTACAGGCACCAATGATGAACTTCACCAGCTCCGGCGGCAGGTCCGGCACGATCCGGATGCCGACGGCGATGACCATGCTGGGCACCACGTTGGCCAGCCGCGAGATCACCCGCAGGTTGCTGCCGCCCTCGCTGCCGCCGTTGCCCGGCAGGCGGCGCACCAGCCGGCGCAGGCCGCGCAGCAGGATGCGCTTGGTGACGAAGTTGGCCAGCCAGGCGGCGAGGGCCAGGGCGCAGAGCACGATGGTCGTGTAGGCCCAGGGCCAGGGTTCGAGGGTGTTTTGCAGGTTTTCGAGCAGCTGTACTGCGATTACGGCGTCTACCATCGTGTGTCGGTTTCTCTTGAGAGTGCGAGGGCCGACTAACAGTCGGCGCTACCCGGTGCTACCCGGCGTGCGGGGACGTGTGGCGGTGCTTCAGCCGGCGCTTCGTTCGATGATGACGCCGACTGCCTTGGCGCCACGGACCGCGCCGGGCTTGCTGAGCTTCAGGCGCAGCCACTGCACGTTGAATTCGCGCAGCACGATCTCGGCGATACGTTCGGCCAGCGTTTCGACCAGACCGAAATCGGACTCGCGCACGAACTGCTCGATCCGCTTGCTCACGGCCTTGTAGTTCAGGGTGTCGGCGATGTCGTCGCTGGCCGCCGGCGTGCGGTTGTCAAAACCCATTTCCAGATCGAAGCGCAGGGTCTGGCGGATCCGCCGTTCCCAGTCGTAGATCCCGATCAGGGCATCGATCTCAAGCCCTTCGATGAATACCTTGTCCATAGCAGTGCCACATGAAAGATGGCATCCATGGTAACGGGCTGGGCCGGAACGTGCCGCGAATGGGCTGGCCGCACTCGGCCGAAAAAGGGCCGAAAAAGACAAAGGGCCCCGCGCGGGGCCCTTTGCTTACTGCCAACGTCCCCGGGGGAAATGGGTCTCCCCATAAGCTGGTCCCGGCGGCACTCGCAGCTACCGTAGGCGTCCAGCCGCGGTCGGTCAACCGGCAGATCACCGTTTCGCGACGGCCCTCGCAATTGCGGTGCTGATGGCTGATGCCTACTCTCCAAAGATCGTTTTCCTGATTGGGACAGAAACCATCATCCCTCAAGATCAGCCGACACTGCATAGCGGAGCGCGCGATGCGCGACAGGCATCTCATCCACAGATCGTTCTCTGCAGAACGCCTGCAGACTTATGAAGCAGCTGCCGCACGCATGGCCGGGCACACCCATGCATTTGAGCTGTACGAATGGAACATGCATATCAGCTGCGCGTTCATGCTGCCACTCCACACCTGCGAAATCGTCATCCGCAATGCAGTCGCGGACGCGATCGCGCTAAGGCATGGGCCAGCATGGCCTTGGCAGGACGGCCTTCGGCTGAGCCTTCCAGGCAGTGCGGGTGGTTACAACGCGAGAGATGAACTGCGTCGCGCCGCCGGTTCATGCTCATCCACCCCATCAGTTGTGGCCGGGCTGCGCTTTGCATTCTGGCAGCACATGTTCACCCAGCGCTTTGACCAGTCTCTATGGTCCAAGACGATTCAACGGGTAATGCCCGGTTCGAGCGATCCCGCCCGTCAAACAAGGGCTCGGACGTTCGCCGACCTGGAGCGGGTGCGCCACCTGCGAAATCGTATTGCCCACCATGAACCCATCTTCGGTCGCGACCTGGACGAGGACCTGACGACCATCTTGAGGCTGGTACGACTACGGTGTCCCCATGTCGGGCAGTGGATGCAGATACGACAGACCGTTTCCGCGCTGCTGATTCAGGGGCCCAGCCGCTTTACACCGCCGGCAGCGTCGCCATGTCCCAACGCGGGGTGACCTGCACCTGCGGCGGATTGTGCTGGCCCGCTTCCAGGCGAAGCGCGCCGGCGAAGGCGATCATGGCGCCGTTGTCGGTGCACAGCGAAGGACGCGGGAAGCAGGCGCGGCCGCCACGGCGCTGCGCCATCTGCTGCAGTCGGGCCCGAAGGCGCTTGTTGGCGCCCACGCCACCGGCCACGACGATCACGTCGGTGCCGGCCGCATCCAGCGCGCGCTCGCATTTGATGGCCAGCGTTTCGACCACCGCGTCTTCAAAGCCGCGCGCGATGTCGGCGCGGGTCTGCTCGCTCTGGCCGCTGTCGCGCCAGGCCAGCAGCACCTGGGTCTTCAGGCCGGAGAAGCTGAAATCCAGCCCGGGCCGGTCGGTCATGGGGCGGGTGAACCTGAACCTGCCCGGGGTGCCCTGTTCGGCCAAGGCAGCCAGCTGCGGGCCGCCCGGGTACGGCAGGCCCATGAGCTTGGCGGTCTTGTCGAAGGCTTCGCCGGCGGCATCGTCCAGGGTCTCGCCCAGCAGGCGGTACTGGCCGATCCGGTCCACCGCCACCAGCTGGGTATGCCCGCCGGACACCAGCAGGGCCACGAACGGCGGCTCCGGCGGGTCTTCCTCCATCAGCGGGGCCAGCAGGTGGCCTTCCATATGATGGACACCCACCGCCGGCACCTCCAACGCCCAGGCCAGCGAACGGGCCACGCCGGCCCCTACCAACAGGGCGCCGACCAGACCGGGGCCGGCCGTATAGGCCACCCCGTCGATGTCGCCCACGCCCAGCCCGGCCTCGGCCAGGGTCTGGCGGATCAGCGGCAGCAGTTTGCGCACGTGGTCGCGGCTGGCCAGTTCAGGCACCACCCCGCCGTATTCGGCGTGAAGGGCGATCTGGCTGTAGACGGCATGGGCGCGCAGGGCGTCCGGGCCGGCCATGGCGGTGTCGTACACCGCTACGCCGGTCTCATCGCAGGAAGATTCGATACCAAGGACTCGCATAACCGGTATTATGGACCTCTTGAGGCCTTGGCAGACGTACCGCCGACGTGCCCTTCACTACCCCAGGCCAGGAGGTTTGCCGGGGTGGGTTGCAAGTTCTTTTGTCGCCGCTATAATGTGCGGCTCTCACCGGGCGTGACCCGGTTCTACTGTGTCCCGGAGATTCCATGCCCAGCGTTAAAGTCCGCGAGAACGAGCCCTTCGAGTTTGCGCTCCGTCGCTTCAAGCGCACCTGCGAAAAGGCCGGCGTGCTGGCCGAAACCCGCAAGCGCGAGTTCTACGAAAAGCCGACCCAGGAGCGCAAGCGTAAGGCTGCCGCTGCTGTGAAGCGTCAGCTGCGCCGCTCGTCGCGCGACGTCACCAAGCGTCAGCGCCTGTACTGATCGGACGCAACTTCGATGCGGCAGGCTGGTCCTGTCGCGGCGGAGCCGAAGCCGGAACGCGCGAGCGTTACCGGCTTTTTGCGTTTCCATCGATCCAGTCCCTGCCCCACCCTTTCACCGAACGAGGTGTTCCATGAGCCTGAAACTGCAGCTCACCGAAGACATGAAGGCCGCCATGAAGGCGGGCGAAAAGCACAAGCTGGGCGTGATCCGCCTGATCAACGCCGCCATCAAGCAGCGTGAAGTGGACGAGCGCATCGAGCTGGACGACACCGCTGTCATCGCCGTGCTGGACAAGATGGTCAAGCAGCGCAAGGACTCGGTCAGCCAGTACGAAGCGGCCAACCGTGAAGACCTGGCGCAGATCGAGCGCGATGAGCTGGTGGTCATCGACACCTACCTGCCGGCCAAGATGGGCGAAGCCGAGATCGTGGTTGCGATCCAGGCCGCCATTGCCGAAACCGGCGCCACCAGCGCCGCCGACATGGGCAAGCTGATGGGCGCGCTGAAGCCGAAGCTGGCGGGCCAGGCCGACATGGGCCTGGTGTCCAAGCTGGTCAAGGCGCACTTCGCCGCCTGATGTTGATGCGGGCAGCGACCCACGGTTGCTGCCCGCGTTTCACCCGGTCTTCGAACCGGGCCTGTTAGAAATCCAGGCATGTCTTTGCTGCCGCCTTCTCCCGCGCCCGAGCACGCGCACGATCCTTCCCGCGTTCCGCCCCGCCTGCGCAAGTACGTGGACCGGCTTGAATGCAGCTTCCCGGTCGCCGTGGGCAAACGCTTCGTCGAAGTGGACGTGCTGACCCAGGCTGCGTCGGTGTCCTTCTATGCGTTGCTGTCGATGGCCCCGTTACTGGTGCTGCTGCTGTGGCTCACCGCGTCGCTGTACCCGCCCGCGCAGCAGGCGCTGATCGGCCAGATCAACGATGTGGCCGGCAGCAGCGCGGCCACCGTGGCCGATACCGTGCTCAAGAACGCCGACAACCAGCCCGACGTTGGCTCGCTGGCGGGGTTGTGGAGCACGCTGCTGCTGTTCATCGGCGCCACGGCGGTGTTCGCCCAGCTGCAGAACGCGCTCAATCTGATCTTCAACACCACCGGCGAGCGCCTGGACGGGATCGTGGCCTGGCTGCGCAAGCGCGTGTTCTCCTTCGGTGTGGTGCTGGCGCTGGGCTTCCTGCTGATCCTGTCGATGACCGCCACCACCATGCTGCAGGTGGTCTTCGCGCAGCTGCCTTCGGTACTGCCGGCGATCGGCTACCTGACCAGCCTGCTGCTGTACACGGCGGGATTTGCCTTCCTCTACCACTACCTGCCCGACCGCCGCGTGGCCTGGCGGCAGGCCTTCATTGGCGGGGCCATCACTTCGGCGCTGTTCGCGCTGGGCCGCTATGCGATCGGGCTGTACATCGCCACGGTGGCACCGGGCAGCGCCTACGGCTCGATGGGCGCGCTGGTGATCTCGCTGGTGTGGATCTACTACGCCACGGTGGTGTTCTTCGTGGGTGCATTGATGACCGCAGTGATCGACGAGCGCCTGCGCGCCCGCATCCACCTGGCCGAGGCCGGCATCATGCCGCCGAAACCGGGCGAAGGCGCCGCCAGCTAGTAGACTAGCGGGGTCCCCCGCTTCCGTGCGTGGCCGTTACCGGCCGTGCCCCCTGCCTGCTGCCCATGGCCCGTATCCCCGACGCATTCATCGACGACCTGCTGGCCCGCTCCGACATCGTCGAAGTGGTGGGCAGCCGCGTGCCGTTGAAGCGCCAGGGCAAGGAGTATTCGGCACGCTGCCCGTTCCATGACGAGCGCTCGGCCTCGTTCACGGTGTCGCCCACCAAGCAGTTCTACCACTGCTTCGGCTGCGGCGCGCACGGCACGGCGATCAGCTTCCTGATGAACTACGACCGGCTGGAGTTCCTCGACGCGGTCGATGAGCTGGCCAAGCGCGTGGGCATGGAAGTACCCCGCGATACGCAGCCGCGCACCGCCCAGCAGCAGGACGACAGCCGCGAGCTGTATGCCGCGCTGGATGCGGCCACGCGCTTCTTCCAGAAGTCGCTGGAGGGCAGCGACACTGCCCGTGCCTACCTGGACCAGCGTGGCGTGGACGAAGAAAACCGCACGCGCTTTGCGATCGGCTACGCGCCCGATGGCTACAGCGCGCTGAAGGATGCGCTGGGCAAGGACGAGCGGCGCATGAAGCTGCTCGACCGCGCCGGGCTGTTTTCCAAGAACGACCGCGGCCATGTCTACGACAAGTTCCGCGACCGGGTGATGTTCCCGATCTTCGACCGGCGCGGGCGCGTGATCGCCTATGGCGGCCGGGTGATGGAGAAGGATGACGGCCCCAAGTACCTCAATTCGCCGGAAACCGCGCTGTTCCACAAGGGCCGCGAGCTGTACGGCCTGTGGCAGGTACGCCAGGCCAACCAGAAGATCGAACGGCTGATCGTGGTTGAAGGCTACATGGACGTGGTATCGCTGTTCCAGTTCGGGGTTACCCAGGCGGTGGCCACGCTGGGCACGGCGACCACGCCGGACCACGCCGAGCTGCTGTTCCGCAACGCGCCGGACGTGTTCTTCTGCTTCGACGGCGACGCCGCCGGCCGCCGCGCCGGCTGGCGCGCGCTGGAGTCGGTGCTGCCGCGCATGAAGGATGGGCGACAGGCGTTCTTCCTGTTCCTGCCCGATGGCGAAGACCCGGACACCATCGTGCGCAAGGAAGGCAAGGACGGCTTCGACGAGCGCCTCAAGCAGGCCACGCCGTTGTCGCAGTTCTTCTTCGACGAGCTCACCCGCGAGGTCAACATGGCCACGCTGGACGGCAAGGCACGCCTGGCCGAGCGCGCGCGGCCGATGCTGGCGCAGATTCCCGATGGCGCCTTCGGCGATCTGATGAAGCAGCAGCTGGCCACGTTGACCGGGTTGGGCGCCAGACCGGCTGCCGCGCCGGCATCGCGCCCGCCGGCACGCGCCGTGGCACCTGCGCAGCGGCGCAGCCTGGTGCGCGCGGCCATTGCCATCCTGCTGCAGCAGCCCTCACTGGCGATGACGCTGGAAGGCCATCACTTCAGCGGCCTGCGCCTGCCTGGCGTGGAACTGCTGATCGAACTGCTGACCCTGGTCGAACAACGCCCGGACATCAGCACCGGCGCGCTGCTGGAGCATTTCGACGGCCGCGAAGAGCAGGAATCGCTGCACAAGCTGGCCGCACAGACACTGCCCGGCGATGAGGCGATGTGGAACCAGGAGCTGCACGATGCGGTGGCGCAGCTGGAAAAACAACTGTTGCTGCAACGTCTTGAGGAGCTTCAGGCAAAGCAGCGACAGCAGGGTCTGGACGATACTGACAAGTACGAACTGCGCGAGCTGTTGAAGGCGCGCGCCACGCTGCGTTGACCGATGAGGGAGGAAGGTGAAGTGATGCAACGTTGGAACCGCCCCGCCTTCTTCTGTGCCTGTGTGATGTGCCTGGCGTTGCTGGCTGCGGAGAGCAGCGGGGCAGAGCCCCGCTCTACCCGGCAGGTCACGCAGGCAGCGACCACCGCATCGACCGCCCCGTCCCCGACCCCGCCGCCCGCCGGAGCGGCGCCACCCGCCGGCGCCGCGCGGCCCGACACCGTAGAGCGGGGCTCTGCCCCGCTGGCCGAAGCCGACTTTCTCACCGCTTTCCACCAACCGGACGAAAGCCTCTATACCGGCGGTCAACCGACTGCGACGCAACTGCAACAGGCTGCTTCCATCGGTATCACCACCATCATCGACCTGCGACAACCCGACGAGGCGCGCGGCTACGATGAGACCGACAGCGTCGCGCAACTTGGCCTGCGCTACGTACGCATCCCCGTCGCCGGCGCCGCCGGCCTGACCCCCGCCAACGTGCGGGCGCTGCAGACCGCGCTGACCCAGGCCGGTGGCCCGGTCCTGCTGCACTGCGCCTCCGGCAACCGCGTCGGCGCACTGCTGGCGCTGATGAAAGCGCAACAGGGCGCATCGGTCGACAATGCCCTGCAGTTTGGCCGCGAGGCCGGCATGACCTCGCTGGAAGCACAAACGCGCACCTTGCTCGAGCGGGACACCGCGCGTTGATCCTGCCCCCGCGTCACCCTCTTTTCCTCTGCTCTACAGGAACCTGCCCACCATGACCCGCTGGTGGTCGCGCCTGCGACCGGACAACTTCACCCTCGCCCTGCTCGGCACCGTGCTGCTGGCCTCCTTCCTGCCGATGCACGGCGCCGCCGCCATGGTGCTGGACGATGTCACCGACGTGGCCATTGCCGCGCTGTTCTTCCTGCACGGTGCGCGCCTGCCGCGCGAATCGATCGTGGCCGGGCTGCTGCACTGGCGGCTGCACCTGACCATCCTGGCCTGCACGTTCGTGCTGTTCCCGCTGCTGGGGCTGGCGTTCAAACCACTCGATGGCTGGCTGCTCACCCCGGAGCTGTACCTTGGTGTGCTGTTCCTGTGCGCGCTGCCGTCCACGGTGCAGTCGTCGATCGCATTTACCTCGCTGGCGCGCGGCAACGTGCCCGCTGCGGTGGTCAGTGCATCGCTGTCCAGCATCCTGGGCGTGTTCCTCACCCCGCTGCTGCTTGCCCTGCTGGCCGGCACCGCCGGCGGCATGCACAACCCCGGCCAGGCCATCCTGGGCATCATGCTGCAGTTGCTGGTGCCGTTCGTGGCCGGCCACCTGCTGCGCCCGTGGATCGCCCGCTGGGTGGAACGGCAGCGCGCGCTGCTGCGCTACACCGACCAGGGCACGATCCTGCTAGTGGTGTACTCGGCCTTCGGTGAAGCAGTGAACGAAGGGTTGTGGAGCAAGACACCCCTGCTCTCGCTGCTTGCCGTTGCAGTGGTCGCGGCTGTACTGCTGGGCATCGCCATGCCGCTGATCAACCTGCTGGCACGGCGGTTGGGCTTCAACCGCGAAGACCGCATCACCATCCTGTTCTGCGGCTCGAAGAAGAGCCTGGCCACCGGCGTGCCGATGGCCAAGATCCTGTTCGCCGGCGGCAGCCTGGGCGCTATCGTGTTGCCGATCATGATCTACCACCAGATCCAGCTGATCGTCTGCGCGGTGGTCGCGCAGCGGTATGCGCGGTCGCCATAAGACGCGCACCGGTTCCGCCAGCTTCGATCAGGCCCGCTCCTCTCGAAGCCTGGCAGGAGCATCCGGTGGATGATCCTGCCGACTACTTCAGTCCTTCACGGCTTCAGCAATCTGCTGCAAATGGATCGCTATTCGCTCCACGTCGCCTTCCCCGATAGCGATCAGCGAGTAGGCCTTGTTATCCCCTGCCCATGCCAACGTTGCGCGGCTGCGCCCAAGATCATCCGAAACTTGTTCCAGCTGCGCAGGCACACCGTTAACGCGGATGTTCTGAAACTCTGCAATCACCTCCACCTTGCTGCCTGGTGCACGAAAGTTGTGTTCATTGAACTCGACAATACCCACTCCATTCACGCGATAGAATCGGGTTAGACCGGTGGATTTGAGCCCATCCAGTGCGCCGCTCGGCTCCATTCCGATCAGCTCCGCCGCACCGAGAATCGTGCTTTGGAGATCGGATGGCGGCGAAGGCAATCGCCTACGCAGTTCTGCGTTGGAACGTACGGTTCTCGGAAGCGAAGAGGTCAGCTGGCCCTGCGATGGGATCTCGCCATTGGGAACCCGCCTCACTCCGGCTCGACTTAGGGCTATTTCGGCACGGAAGTGTTGCTTGACTTCTTCGGGTGCATCCAATTCAGACAAGGGAATGACCTGATAAGTACCCTGCTCCGACGAGCGGCGCACACCATTGCTGCTGTCTTCCATTGCGGCGCGCATGGTTCGCTCATTCAACCACTTTCCTACTGCATCCACTTCGTCCTGAGCGCTGAAGCTCGGGGCACTGTACAGCGACGTAGCAACTAGCAACGACACGGCCAAATAATTCATGAAGGTCACCATTCGGTCAGATTGCAGTTGACTGCGTAAGTGTTTTCGGTATTTACCTTGCCTCTGAAAATCCAGGTGTGATAGCCCTTCACCGTGATCCGCTCGTTGTGCGACTGGTCGCCCGCGCGAAACCGCCACCAAACCGCTCCATTGTTGGGCGCCCCCAGAGTGTGCCTCGGCTTCAGTTCACCTTGCGCATGATGTGTGCTCGCGGCTGATCCCGGCATTCTCCTGAAAAGTGGTCTGTCATACGTGATTGATTCGTTGACGAACAACAGACAGTTGGCACGACTCAGGGTTTTCATCGCAGCAGATGCTTCTGCACTAGCGAGTAGGGCGATAGCCGTCACGGCTACGGCCCCGATGTCTCTTATGGACGTCACTTGAGCACCATCAGATTGCGCGAGCAAAGTCTCGCGACGTCACTTCTACGGGGTTGTTTCTGATGAAAGTGAGCGCTGTGTATCGTTGCACGTCGTGCAATTAGTTCCCCACCCCTCGGCGCGGGGGTTCCTTACAAAAAACCGTGCCTCAAGCGCCATCCATGTGAGTGGCCTGCCGGCAGGGTCGCTTCCCAAATGACACTGCGCATGGATGCACGAGCGGCGCGTCCGCAGGATGCGAAGAATCGCCCCATCGTTGATTAGCGGACGGTGAGCGCGGTCGCAAACGTAACGGCGCTTCCGACGCCCAACTACGGCGAAGGTCATGCCCTACAGAGCTGATCGTGTTTACGTGTGGTCGTTTGGGAAGCGCCCCTACCAGCGCACCGCATTCTCGGGATTCGGCCGCGCTACGGATCTGTCAGCGTCCCCACGCTCAGCTCCGGCAGATGCACCCACGCGTCATAGGACCGCTCCGGATCCGTTTTGACGACCGGATCCTGCGCCGGCAATTCGCGAAGCGTGAGCGCGCGGCAGGGTTTCATGCAGCCCCAGAAATAGCCACGCAGCGCTTCCAGGCGCACGCTGTACAGCGGCAGGTCCAGCAGCTGTGCGGCCATGGTGCGGTGCTGCATCTCCGGCGGCGCACCCGCCGGGGGGTTGCGCATCGCGTGCACGTTGCCGGTGAGCACCAGCATCCGCGTCCCGGCCGGCAGTGCATTGAACTGCTGGCGCAGGTGCGTGGCCATCGCAGAGTCGCGATCTACAGCGCTGTCGTACGCACTGATTTCAATGTCGTAGCCGGCCACGCCGATGTCCCGCCCCTGCACGCGCAGCGCGCGCAGCGTTTCGATCAGCGCCAGCATGTCGCGGCTGCGGCGTCCGTCGTGCTGGTCGTCCTTCACCCGCCAGAACGGCGAGGTGCGCAGTGCTTCCCACGCATCTGCATCGCCGTTGGAGCGCAGGTAGCGCGCCAGCGCGGCATTCTCGCTCATCGGCAGTTCCAAGCCCAGTCGCACCGGCGCGTTGTCGCGGCTGTAACGCTCCACCAGCTCGGCCACCAGCAGCGGCGTTTCAGCGGTGCCGTGGTATTCGCCCAGTACCAGCAGGCGCTCATCACCGGCCAGGGTCATGATCTGCGTGGCAGTGCCCTCCACGCCCGTTGCGGGCGCGGCAATGGCGGTGCCGCCGTACATCATCGAAGCCACCATCACGGCCATCCAGAGCCATCGCTTCATGCCGTCACGTCCTGTTGGGGTCATGAAAGCAATGGCGACGCGATTTCCGGATTCAAGGCCGGGCACCGGCAATGGCGACGGGATGACCCTGTTCCATCCGGACCCGTTCGTAGCGCCGGGCTCTGCCCGGCCGCCTTTCGATCACAGGAACGGCAGCATCCAATGGTCCACCATCAGGAACGCGAACAGCGCCATCAGATAGACGATGGAATAGCCGAACATCTTCATCGAGAACAGCTCATCCGGCGGGTTGAGCATGCGCCAGGCGTACCAGACGAACACGGCGTTGAGCACCACCGCGCCGCCCAGGTAGAACAGGCCGCTCATGCCCACCACGGTGGGCAGGATGCTGACGATGGCCAGCACGATGGAGTAGACCAGGATCGACTTGCGGGTATACGCCACACCGTGGGTGACCGGCAGCATCGGGATCTTGGCCTTGGCGTAATCCTCGCGGCGGAAGATCGCCAGCGCCCAGAAGTGCGGCGGGGTCCAGATGAAGATGATCAGCACCAGCAGCGAGGCATAGGCCCAGTCCCACGGGCCCTGCATGCCGGTGATCGCCGCCCAGCCCAGCAGTGGCGGGGTGGCGCCGGCGAGACCGCCGATGACGATGTTCTGCGAGGTCGCGCGCTTGAGGTACACGGTGTAGATCACCGCATAGCCAATCAGCGAGGCGAAGGTCAGCACGGCGGTAATGATGTTGACCCACAGCACGAGGATGGTCATCGACAGCACGATCAGCGCGCCGGCAAACACCAGCACCTGCCAGGGCTTCACCTTGCCCACCACCAGCGGCCGCCATGAGGTGCGCGCCATCTGCGCATCGATCTGCGCGTCCAGCAGTTGGTTGATCGCGGCTGCAGCCGAGGCTGCCAGCCAGATGCCCAGGAACCCGAGCGCCCCGCGCAGCGCCTGCTCGGCAGTGGGCAGCGCGGGAATGGCCAGGAACATGCCCACCAGCGCGGTGAACACGATCAACGCCACGACCTTCGGCTTCGTAAGGTCCCAATATTGACGATAACTGCTCATGGTGCCGCACTCGCGGCTGCGCGCGACTGCTCCCGCGATTCGCTGTGCGAATCGCGGCCATGAGGGGCGTTCTTCCACGCCCCTGCGCCTTCGACGCCGCCGCCGAACTTCGGGGGCGGCTCTACTGAAGCATCACGAGCCGCATCCGGTGCACGCAACCGCGCCAGCAGCGTGACCAGCACAAACAGCAGGGCGACCGCCCCACCGCTGTGCGCCACCGCCACTTCCAGCGGCACGGCCAGCTTCACGTTCAGGATGCCCAGGGTGATCTGCAGCACCACCAGCAACCCCAGCGCGCTGGCCCAGCCACGCATGCTCGGCAGCCGGTACAGCCGCACCGCCAGCCACAGCAGGTACACCGCCACCACGATGGCGAACATGCGATGCGCCATCTGGATGGCAATGCGCGAAGCGCCATCCAGCACGCCCCCTTCGTAATCCACGCCAATGCCACGCCACAGCGTGAAGCCTTCCTTGAAGTCGTGCTGCGGCCACCACTGGCTCACGCAGCGCGGGAAATTATCCAGTGAGGCGCTGCCACCGCCGCAGGCCAGCGCGGCGTAGTTGGCGCTGACCCAGCCACCCAATGCGATCTGCATCACCAGCACCGCCACGCCGATGCGCAGCAGCCACTTCAGCTTCGGCGCTTCCACCAACGTGATCGGCATGTGCGTGGCGCGCCACGCCATCCACACCAGCAGCCCGAACATCAGCATGCCGCCAAGCAGGTGGCCCATCACCACGATGGGTTTGAGCAGCAGGGTCACGGTCCACATGCCCAGCAGCGCCTGGAAGATCACCACCGCCAGCGTCAGCAATGCCGCGCGGGAAAGGTCGATGTTGTTCCAGCGCAACGCGGCGATCAGCAGGATGGCTTCGCCGGTGATGGCCAGGATGCTCGCGGGCACGTGCATACCCATCATGTAGAGCGGTATGCCGGTGGCCACCAGCACGCACGCGGTGACCACGGCGGTGGTGCCCCAGCGCCGGCGGCGCGTGGCCAGCAGTGCCAGGACGAGGATTTCAATGCCCAGCGCGCCGGCCAGGAAACGGTGCACCTGCTCGCGCCACGCCTTGTGGGTCTCCAGCGGGCGGATCTTGGCCGCTTCGTGGCCGATCACGTCCTGCGCATGCTGCGGCCAGGTCACGCGGCCATAGCAGGTCGGCCAGTCCGGGCAGCTCAGGCCGGCGTCGGACAGGCGCACGAACGAACCGAACATGATCGTGCTGGCCGTCATGATCAGGGCGAACCACGCCAGACGGTGGAAATTGCGATGCAGCGCCGGGCGCGCGGTGGGGTTCATCAAACGGAACTCACTTCAGTTTCAACAGCGTGGCCATGTCCTTGCGCAGACCGGCCAATTCGAATCCCGGCGCATACCGCATGATCACGAACCCATTGGGGTCGATGACATAGACAGGCGTGCCGGCGGCGTCATCCACGGCGGGCAAGGCGGCACGCAGGTTCGGCTGGGGGGCCAGCACGCGCAGGGCGGGAAGGCCCTGGACCTCGGCCGGCGGCGTACCCAGCCACAGGATCTCGACATTATCGGCCCTATGGCCGAACAGCTGCCACACCTTGCCCAATCCCTGCGACAAAGTGACGCACTCCGCACAGTCCGGCGCGGGCGCCACCAGGATGCGCCAGACGTGCGCATCGGGGTTCCACGGGTACGGTTCGCCGTTGGCCAGGGTCGGCGGCAGCGCGCGCGCGTCCACCACGGGCTTGAGGACTTCGCCGGTGTTGCGGTGGGCGGCCGGCTGCCAGCCGGCGAAGCGCAGCACGCCGGCCAGCGCCATGACCCCGAAGAACAGGCCGAACAGGGCAACCAGGGTCCAGCGGCCACGGTTGCGGGCCTTGAGCTGTTCCGGGGTGATGGCATTCATGCGTGGGATTTTCTCATGGAAGGAGGAGGAGTGCCGGGGCTGCGGGTGATTGGGCGCTACGTGGACCGGGCAACGCCCGGCGCTACCGGGGTGGTCGTGCCCGGCGCCATTCGAGAATGAGGGCGACGATCAGCACGGTCAGGGCCAGGCCGAACCACTGCACGGCGTAGCCGAGGTGGCGGCTGGGTGGCAGGGTGTTGGGCAACAGCTCCAGGTCGCGGGCGTAACCGCCGGGCAGCGCGGGGTCCAGGCGCAGTACCAGGCTGCGCAGGCTGTCGGGCGGCAGGCCCAGCGCCGCGGACACTTCAGCAGGCGGCATGCGGTTGGCCAGCCACACGCCTGGCTGCGTGGCCGGGGTCAGCGCCGGACCCAGCGCCAGGCCGCTGGCTGGCGGTGGTGCCAGCAGGCCGGCCACGCGTGCCGTGCCTTCGCGCGGCACGATGGCCGGCAGCGTGCGGTCACCCGGCATCGGCAACCAGCCCAGGTCGACCAGCACCACCGCGCCGCCGTCGCTGCGGAAGGGCTGGTACACCTTGATGCCGGCGCGGCCTTCGCGGGTCTGGTTGTCCAGCAGCAGCGTGCCTGGCAGGAAGCGGCCGTGGTCCTCCACCCAGCGCAGTTGCCCGGGGGCAGCCTGGGCCCTGGCCAGGGTGAGGGTCTGTGCGCGGGCCGGCACCTGCTGGTCCAGCAAAGCCTGTTTTTCGTGCATGCGCTGCAGCTGCCAGCGGCCCAGCTGGCAGAACGCGATGATCACCAGCACGGCGGCCACCCAGCCGATCAGGCGCGTGTGCTTGCGCATCATGACAACGCCGGCAAAACGCGGTCAGATAGGCATACCCGCCCTGCCCTTGAGCCGCGCATGAATGATTCGTTGAAGACCCTGCTGGTAATCGCGTTTCTGATCGTCATCGTCTGGAATCTGGGCGCGGGGCTGTACTACCTGCTGGTCGACCGTGGCCAGACCAAGCGCACGGTCAATGCGCTCACCCGCCGCATCGCAGTATCGGTGGCGCTGATCGTGCTGGTGGCCATCGGCATCTACAGCGGCTGGATCAAACCCCACGGCGTGGGCGGTTGATACCGCCCGACGCTACAGCACGTAGACGAACAGGAACAGCATCAGCCACACCACGTCCACGAAGTGCCAGTACCACGCGGCGGCTTCGAAACCGAAGTGGTTGTCGCGGGTGAAGTGGCCCTTGGCCGAGCGCAGCCACATCACGATCAGCATGATCGTGCCCAGCAGCACGTGCGCACCGTGGAAGCCGGTGAGCATGAAGAACGTGGAGCCGTAAATGCCCGAGCCCAGCGTGAGGTTGAGCTCCTTGTAGGCGTGGATGTATTCCTCGGCCTGCAGGGTGAGGAAGAACGCGCCCAGCAGCACGGTGATGCCCAGCCACACCAGCAGCTGGCGGCGGCGGCCGGCCTTGAGCGCGTGGTGGGCGATGGTGAGGGTGACGCCGGAGCTAAGCAGGATCAGCGTGTTGATCAGCGGCAGGCCCCATGCCGGAATGGTCTGGAAGTGGCCGCCGATGGCGCCGGGGCCGTTGGTGGGCCACGCGGCGGAATAGCCATCCCAGAGCAGTTCGTTGGTCATCACCCCGTCGCCCTCGCCGCCCAGCCACGGCAGGCCCAGGTTGCGGGTGTAGAACAGCGCGCCGAAGAAGGCACCGAAGAACATCACTTCGGAGAAGATGAACCACACCATGCCCATCCGGAACGAGCCGTCGACCTGGTGGTTGTAGTGGCCGGCCTGCGATTCGCGCACCACATCGCTGAACCACCAGAACAGGGTAAGCACCAGCATCGCGATGCCGGCGTAGAAGGTCCACTTGCCCCAGCCGGCGTCATTGAGCCAGCTGGCCACGCCAACCATGGTGACCATCATCGCGATGGAGCCGATGAAGGGCCACTTGCTGTGCGTGGGTACGAAATACACGTTGGCATCGGGGCTGTGCTGGGCGGCCATAATCGGTATCCGGGTACGTATCAGGGTGCCGAGCGCGCGGTGGCCGGCGGGGTCGCCGTTGCCAACTGCGCCGACAGCGCGTCGTTCTTGTAGAACGTGTAGGACAGGGTGATGGTCTTGATGTTGGCCGGCAGGTCCGGGTCGACGATGAAACGTACCGGCATGTCGCGCTTCTCACCGGCCACCAGGGTCTGGGCGGTGAAGCAGAAGCATTCGGTCTTGCTGAAGTAACCCGAGGCCTTGGCCGGGGCTACCGAGGGCACCGCGCTGCCAACCAGCGCGCGGTCGCTGTCGTTGCGCGCGTAGTACAGCGCCTCGTTGAGCTCGCCGGGCACCACGTCCATGGTCAGCTGCTCGGGATGGAACGCCCACGGCAGCCTGGAGTTCACGCCGCCATCGAACTGCACCCGCACGGTGCGCTTGGCCGCGCCCGGTGCACCGGCTGCCGCCGCGCCAGGGCCACGCTCCAGCCGCACCCCGAACACCTTCTCGCAGGCGATGCGGTACAGCGGCACCAGCGAGAAGGTGAGCACGAACACCGCCACCGCCACCGCGATCAGGCGCGGCAGCCCGGCATGCGGTGCGGGACGGGTGTCGCTCATCGGCCCAGCACCCCGCTCAGGATGAAGCCGACGTAGACCAGTATCGCCACCGCCCCGACCCACAGCGCGGTGCGCCGTGCACGTTGGCGGCGGGCGGCCAGATCCTGTTGTTGGACGTCATGCATGGCGGACCTCAGTGGGTGATGTCGTCATGGGCAAGATCGCCCGGGCGGATGGTCGGCGGCACGGTGAAGGTATGTGCCGGTGCCGGTGACGGGATCGTCCATTCCAGCCCGCGCGCGCCTTCCCAGGAACGGTCGGCTGCCTTCTCGCCGTTGCGCAGCGAGGCGATCAGGATCGCGGCCATCATGAAGGGCGTGACGAACATGCCGAACGCGCCGATCGAGCTGATCAGGTTCCAGTCGGCGAAGGCCACGCTGTAATCGGGAATGCGGCGCGGCATGCCAGCCAGGCCCAGGAAGTGCTGCGGGAAGAACAGCAGGTTCACGAACACGATGGACCACCAGAAGTGCACCTTGGCCCAGAACTCGCTGTACATGCGCCCGGTCCACTTCGGCCACCAGTAGTACACCGCCGCGATCAGCCCGAACACCGCGCCGGTCACCAGCACGTAGTGGAAGTGCGCGACCACGAAGTAGGTGTCGTGATACTGGAAGTCGGCCACCACGATCGCCAGCATCAGGCCGGAGAAGCCGCCGATGGTGAACAGGATCACGAAGGCCACCGCCCACAGCATGGGCGCTTCGAAGGTGAGCGAACCGCGCCACATGGTGCTGACCCAGTTGAACACCTTCACCCCGGTGGGGATGGAGATCAGCATGGTGGCGAACATGAAGTAGATTTCGCCGCCCAGCGGCATACCCACGGTGAACATGTGGTGGGCCCAGACGATGAAGGACAGGAAGGCGATCGCGGCGATCGCGTAGACCATGGCCTGGTAACCGAACAGCGGCTTGCGGCTGAAGGTGGGGATGATTTCGCTGACCACGCCGAACGCCGGCAGGATCATGATGTACACCTCCGGGTGGCCGAAGAACCAGAAGATGTGCTGGAACATCACCGGGTCGCCGCCGCCGGCCGCATTGAAGAAGCTGGTGCCGAAGAACTTGTCGGTGAGCAGCATGGTCACCGCACCGGCCAGCACCGGCATCACGGCGATCAGCAGGAAGGCGGTGATCAACCAGGACCAGCAGAAGATCGGCATCTTCAGCAGGTCGATGCCCGGGGCGCGCATGTTGAGCACGGTGGCGATGATGTTGATCGCGCCCATGATCGAACTGATGCCGGCCACGTGGATGGCGAACACGGTGAAGGCCACGTTGTAGCCGCCCTGCAGCGACAGCGGCGGGTACAGGGTCCAGCCGCCGGCCGGCGCACCACCCGGCAGCAGGAAAGTCATCAACAGCAGGCTGAAGGCCACCGGCAACAGCCAGAACGACCAGTTGTTCATGCGCGGCAGCGCCATGTCCGGCGCGCCGACCTGCAGCGGGATCATCCAGTTGGCCAGGCCGACGAAGGCCGGCATGACGCCACCGAAGATCATCACCAGCGCGTGCACGGTGGTGAGCTGGTTGAAGGTTTCCGGCTTGACGAACTGCAGGCCCGGCTGCATCAGCTCGGCACGGATGATCACGCTCATCGCCGCGCCGATGATGAACATGATGAAGCTGAAGAGCAGGTAGAGCGTGCCGATGTCCTTGTGGTTGGTCGAGAAGAACCAACGTTCGAAGAACGACTGCTGATGCCCGTGATGCCCGTCGTGATCAACTGCGGAATGCGCCATCGCCACTACACCTCGTTGGTTCTGGTATCAACGCGCGCCATGCGGCGCGCGCGGTTCGGTTCTCAGGCGTTTTCAGGCGCCGGTGCGGGTGCAGCGTCAGGTGCGGGCGCAACAGGAGCCGATGGTTCAGGGGTGGCTTCCGGCGCCGCGGGTGCGGGAACCGGATCGGGTGCCTTGGGCCGCTTGTCGGCCAGCCACTTCTGGAAATCTTCCCTGGACACCGCTTCCACCACGATGGGCATGAAGCCATGGTCCTTGCCGCACAGCTCGGCACACTGGCCGCGGTACACGCCGACCTTCTCGATGTTGGTCCAGGCTTCGTTGACGAAACCGGGAATGGCATCCTGCTTCCAGCCCAGCGCCGGCACCCACCAGGCGTGGATCACGTCATCGGAGGTGATGACGAAACGCACCTTGGTATCGACCGGCAACACCAGGCGGTTGTCCACGTCGAGCAGGTAATGCGGGTGGCTTTCGCGGTCGGGCACCTTGCCGCTCTGCCGGACCCGGTCCGATTCGCGGTCCAGGCGGCTGGTGAAGGTGACGTCTTCACCCAGGTACTCGTACTTCCACATCCACTGGTAGCCGGTGACCTTGACGGTCATTTCGGCGTCGCGGGTGTCGTAGAACTTGATCAGGTTGGCCGTGGCCGGCCACGCCATCACCACCAGGATGATCACCGGAATGACTGTCCAGATGACCTCTGCCCTGGTGTTGTGGCTGAAGGTGGCGGCAACCGCCCCCTTGGATTTGCGGAACTTGAAGATGGCATAGAACATCGCGCCGAACACCAGCACGCCGATGACCGTACACACCCACAGCGAGAACATGTTGGATTCCCAGGCCAACCGCGAGCTCTGGGTCACCCCCTTGCCCATGTTCAGCTGCCACGGAACCGGGTCGGCCGATTGGGCCCACGCCAGTGCCGGCGCCATCAGCGCTGCCCCACACCCCACTGCCTTAGCGAACTTCGTGCCCCACTTTCTGCGTTGCTTCATTGCCTAGACCCTTAGCGTCGTCGGTTGCAGCCATCGCTGGCCGCGAGCAAGCCTTCTAGTGTCTCTGCCAGTGCCTGGCGTTCGGCTGGTGCGAGGAAACTCCCCACTTCCACCTGCCTACCGCTGGACGCAAGCCGGACCCTCTGCTCGTCGGCGATCAGCCGCACCCAATGGGGGTGTGCACTGAACACCGGCGATTGACCGGGTGCGGGGATCACCTCCACGCACGCCGGCACTACCCGGATTTCTTCCTGCCGTTCACCACTACGCCACAACACACGCAGTGCCGCTGCCAGCAACAGGCTGTACAGCAGCGCGAACAGGGGGGCGAACGCGTTGCCGGTGAACCAGCCCAGGGCCGCCACCAGCCACATCACCCCCGACAACACAGCAAACAACAGGACGAACTGCCGGGCATCGAGCGCCCGTGGGGGACGCAGCCGCAGTTGCGTTTCTGATCCGTCCGGAGCTGTCAGCACCTCGATCATGTCGCAACCGCGTTTTTCCTGCCGCGGGAAACGTCTCGATGGTAGCCCTGATGTCGCGCGAGCGGCAAGGGTCCATTCACAGTTTTGGGAATGGTGCAATACAGCATAGGCATCGGCGGCCGATTTGACGAAATCGGCACACTTTTTAACGACACCATTGGGCCCCCTGAATCCCCCTGTATGAAAGGCTATGAACGTGATCGACGGCGCAGGTCCGATTGCTTCCAGGGATCAAAAAACGATTAAAATGGTCAAGTTTTCCACGAGCCAACCGGCATGACCGCACCTTCCGCGCTTCCCCCTGCCCCGGCCCCGTCCGGCGCCTCCCGCCCGCCGCTGCTGTCACCCGAGCTGCCGGTCGTTCCCAATGCGTTCCGCCAGGCGATCACCGATGCCTGGATGAAAGACGAGGCCAGCCACGTGCGCGAGCTGCTGGCGCAGGCACGGCTGCCCGCCGACGAACAGGCCAAGGTGCAGGCCACCGCCGCCGACCTGGTCAAGCGCGTACGCGTGCGTGCCAAGGACCAGGGCGCGATCGAAGCCTTCATGCGCCAGTACGACCTGGGCAGCGAGGAAGGCGTGCTGCTGATGTGCGTGGCCGAGGCACTGCTGCGCATTCCCGACCAGGACACTGCCGACAAGCTGATCCGCGACAAGCTGGGCGAAGCCGACTGGAAAAAGCACCTGGGCGGCAGCGATTCGGTGCTGGTCAACGCCTCCACCTGGGGCCTGATGCTTACCGGCCACATCGTGCAGATCAACGATTCCACCCGTGCCGACGTGCCGGGCGCGTTCGCGCGCCTGATGGGCCGCGTGGGTGAGCCGGTGATCCGCCTGGCCGTGCGCCAGGCGATGAAGATCATGGGCCACCAGTTCGTCATGGGCCGCACCATCGACGAAGCGCTGTCGCGCTCGCACAAGGGCGACAACGCCAGCTACCGCTATTCGTTCGACATGCTCGGCGAAGGCGCGCTGACCATGAAGGACGCCAAGCGCTACCTGGAAGACTACCGCCGTGCTATCCACTCCATCGGTGGCGACCACAAGGCCCGTGGCGGCCGCCCGGACGGCGACGTCAATTCGGCGCCAGGCATTTCGATCAAACTGTCGGCGCTGTACCCGCGCTATGAGCATGCCAAGCGCGCACGCGTGATGGCCGACCTGGTCCCGGGCGTGCTGGAACTGGCACAACTGGCCAAGTCGTACGGCATCGGCTGCACAGTGGACGCCGAGGAAACCGACCGCCTGGAACTGTCGCTGGACATCATCGAGGCGGTGGTGAGCGATGCCTCGCTGGCCGGCTGGGAAGGTTTCGGCGTGGTGGTGCAGGCGTACCAGAAGCGCACCCCGTACACGATCGACTACCTGGCCGACCTGGCCCGCCGCATCGGTCGCCGCCTGCAGGTACGCCTGGTCAAGGGCGCGTACTGGGACGCGGAAATCAAGCGCGCGCAGATCGATGGCCTGCCGGCCTACCCGGTGTTCACCCGCAAGCAGAACACCGACGTGTCCTACCTGGCCTGCGCCAAGCGTCTGTTCACCCATGCCGATGCGATCTACCCGATGTTCGCCACGCACAACGCGCACACCATCGCCGCAGTGCAGGCGATCGCGCAGGGTGGCCAGTACGAACACCAGAAGCTGCATGGAATGGGCGATGACCTGTATGCCGAAGTGGTGCCGGCCAACCGTCTGAACGTGCCGTGCCGCGTGTACGCGCCAGTGGGTTCGCACGAAGACCTGCTGCCGTACCTGGTGCGCCGCCTGCTCGAGAACGGCGCCAACTCCAGCTTCGTCAACCGCATCACCGACGACGCGGTGGCCATCGATGACCTGATCCGCGATCCGGTCGAAGCCGTTGCTTCGTTCGACGCCGGCACGCCCTCCAACATCGCGCACCCCAAAATCCCGCTGCCGGTCGACCTGCTGCGCAGCCAGAACCACGACAGGAAGAACTCCATGGGCGTCAATCTCGCCAACGACAACGATCTGCGCGCTCTGGCCGAGCAGCTCAACGCGGCCGTCCCCGCGCCTGGCAAGAGCGGGTGGCAGGCCGCCCCGCTGGTGCCGGGTGCACAGCCCACCGGTGCACTGCTGAACGTGGTCAACCCGGCCGATACGCGCCAGGTGGTGGGCCAGTGGCAGCCGGCCGACAGCGCCACCGTGGAAAAGGCGCTGGCCAACGCCGTGGCCGCACAACCACAGTGGAACCGCACCCCGGCTGCCAGCCGCGCGGCGATCCTGGAACACGCCGCCGACCAGCTGGAAGCGCGCATGCCGGAATTCATGGCGCTGTGCGTGAAGGAAGCCGGCAAAAGCCTGCCCGACGGCATCGCCGAAGTGCGCGAAGCGGTGGACTTCCTGCGTTATTACGCCAAGCAGGCGCGCGAGCAGTTCGGCCATGCCGAAAAACTGCCCAGCCCGACCGGCGAATCCAACGAACTGCAGCTGCATGGCCGCGGCGTGTTCGTGTGCATCAGCCCGTGGAACTTCCCGCTGGCGATCTTCCTGGGCCAGGTCAGCGCCGCGCTGGCGGCCGGCAACAGTGTCATCGCCAAGCCGGCCGAGCAGACCAACCTGATCGGCTATTACGCGGTGAAGCTGCTGCTGGATTCCGGCGTGCCCGAAGGCGTGGTGCAGTTCCTGCCCGGCGACGGCGCCACCGTCGGCGCGGCGCTCACCGCCGACCCGCGCGTGGCCGGCGTGGCCTTCACCGGCTCGACCGACACCGCGCGTGCGATCAACCGTGCGATGGCCGCACGCGACGCCGCCATTGGCGTGCTGATCGCCGAAACCGGCGGCCAGAATGCCTTCATCGCCGACTCCTCGGCGCTGCCGGAACAGCTGGTCAAGGACGCGATCGGTTCGGCCTTCACCTCGGCCGGCCAGCGCTGCTCGGCCGCGCGCGTGCTGTTCGTACAGGACGACATCGCCGACAAGGTGATGACGATGCTGGCCGGTGCGATGGCCGAACTGAAGATCGGCGACCCGGGCCTGCTGTCCACCGACGTCGGCCCGGTGATCGACGCCGATGCGCTGCAGATCCTGCAGGAACATGCAGTGCGCATGGAGAAGGAAGCGCGCCTGATCGCCGCTGCCGAGCTCAGCGAAGCAGCCGCGCACGGCACCTTCTTCGCGCCGCGCGCGTATGAACTGAAGAACCTGGACCAGCTGCACAAGGAAATCTTCGGGCCGGTGCTGCACGTGATCCGCTGGAAGGGCGACCAGCTCGATGCGGTGATCGACCAGATCAACGCCACCGGCTACGGCCTCACCCTGGGCGTGCATTCGCGTATCGATGAAACCGTGGACCGCATTTCCTCGCGGGTGAACGTGGGCAACGTGTACGTCAACCGCAACCAGATCGGTGCGGTGGTCGGCGTGCAGCCGTTCGGCGGCCAGGGCCTGTCCGGCACCGGTCCGAAGGCCGGCGGCCCGCACTACCTGCTGCGCTTTGCCACCGAAAAGACCGTCACCGTGAACACCACGGCGGCCGGCGGCAATGCCTCGCTACTGACCCTGGGCGACTGATTCAAGCTGTGATGGTTTGAGCAAAAAACCCCGCGAAAGCGGGGTTTTTTGTGGGTGATGCCGGTGACGTCAGTCGGCGTGGATCGCCTCGATTTCATCGCGCATCAGCAGTTCTTCGCCCAGGTAGCGTTCGAATTTGATACGGCCGAAACCAGCGGCGTACCACGCTTCGATACGGCTGTCTTCGAAGGTCGCGCTGACGTGGCAGGTGTCCTTGAAGGTGCGCGCCTGGTTGTCGACCGTCGCCTCCACGTTCTCGAAACCGACGAAGGTGTAGTCGGAGAAGCCGTCGTAGTCGAGCGGGGTTACCGTTTCTTCCACATGGTGGGTGCGCTCGCCGCTGCCGTTGACCTCGAAGCGGTCGCCGGGCTTGGCGTTGGTCGGGAAGGTCGGCGCGGGCTTGAAGGTATCGGTCATCACCGGCTGGGAAGCATCGCCGCCCCAGGCGGAAATGCCGTAGCGGTCCTGGCCCAGCAGCTGGCGGCCGCTGGCATCGTGGTAGCTGGCCGTGCCGACGCCACCACCGGCGCTGTGCACCTTGATGGCGTCCTGGCCGTTGAAGGTGGCCTGCTCGATGGTCAGCGTTTCATCGCCGGTGGACCAGCGCAGGCCCGGGGTGAGGGTGAAGCAGGTGGCGAAATCGGCGGCGAAGGCCGGCGCAGCCAGCGCGGACAGGCCCAGGGCCAGGGTGGAGCGAAGCAGAACGGGCGACATGTGGTTTCCTTGTCATGGATCGTGAAGCGGCTCCTGCGCCGCAGGCGGCACCAGCCGGTTGCGTGCGGACCGGGATTGTACGGGTCTGTGGCATGATCCAGCCATGCGCCCAAATGTCCTGCCTTTGCTGCTGGCAATGTTCCTGTCTACCGTCCCTGCGGCCATGGCGGCGGCCAACGAGCGCGTGCTGGTGTTCACCAGCACGGCCAAGTTCCGCCACGACTCCATTCCGACGGCCGTGAGCACGCTGCGCCTGCTGGCCGAGCGCGAGCGCATGGCAGTGGACCAGAGCGAGAACGCGGCCGATTTCAACGACGCCAACCTGGCCCGCTACCGGGTGGTGGTCTTCGCCAACACCACCGGGGACGTGCTCGATTCGGCGCAGCAGCAGGCCATGGAAACCTTCATCCGGGCCGGCGGCGGTTTCATGGGTGTGCATTCGGCGGCGGATACCGAGTACGAGTGGCCCTGGTATGGGCAGCTGGTCGGCGCGTACTTCAAGAACCATCCGGAAGGCCTGCAGTTCAGCCGCGTGCAGCCGGAACGCGAAGGCAAGCCGCAGGGCACCTCGTGGCCGGTGCGCGATGAGCTGTACAACTACCGCAGCAACCCGCGTGCGGCCGTGCAGGTGATCGCCACGGTGGACGAACGCATGTACCAGGGCGGCACGATGGGCGCCGACCATCCCATCGCGTGGTGCCATGCGTTTGATGGCGGGCGCAGCTGGTATACCGGCCTGGGGCATGACGCAGGGCTCTACCGCAATCGCGATTTCCTCGCGCACCTGCGGCAAGGGTTGTTGTATGCAGCGGGGCGTTCGCCGGAGTGTTGAGAGGGAATACTGAGCGACCGGTGGCTTTGCGCTGGTAGGGTCGCATCCCGATCGACTGCCGACCGTGCTGATCCGCGCGGTGGGGCATGACCCTCACCGCAGGGGCGCCTTTCGCTTGGCTGCCATGCCTTCGTCGCGCCGATCACCCTTACGTGCAGTCGACTGGGGTGCGACCCTACCGTCGTTGATCATTGGTACGAGCAGCCGAACGGTTGACGTCGTCCGTACCCAAACGCGGAAGGCCCCGCGTGTGCGGGGCCTTCTGTCTGTTATGCGGCGCGAACGCCGTGGATCAGAACTTGTAGTTGAACGATGCAGCCAGCACGTCGCCGCGGACCTTGTACTTGCCGGTCAGCGAGTTGCCCTGGTTGTTGGTGGTGCCCGCGATGTTCACGTTCGGGTCGCTGGTGAACAGGTGGGTGTAACCGAAGTTGTATTCCATGTTCTCCGACGGGGTCCAGCCCAGGCCGAACGACAGCCACTTGCGGCTGGTGTCGGGCACGCGCACGTCGCGGTGGGCGTCGGTGGTCGGGGTCTGGTCGTACGCGACGCCGCCACGCAGGGTCAGGGTTTCGCTCAGCTTGTAGTCGGCGCCCAGCGACACGAAGGTGGTGTCGCGGTAGCCGAATTCCAGCACCGAGTCCGGCTGCGCCGAGGCGTAGTCGATGGTGACCTGGTCGAACGCGGTCGACCATGCGGTACGGGTGACATCACCCATCACGGTCCACTTGTCGTTGATGTTGTGGGTCACGCTCATGGTGGCCGAGGCCGGCAGGGTCACGGTGGCCTTGCCCGAGGTGGTCACGAAACGACCCGGCTGGGCAACGGCCAGCACGGCAGCGGCGTTGCTCGGCACGTCGAAGGTGGCGTCGCCGCCGGTGATCTTGTGCTCGACCTTGGAGCGGTAGCTGAAGCCGATGTGGGTGTTCTCATCGGGGCTGAACAAGCCACCGACGGTCCAGCCCACAGCGTTGTTGTCGCCTTCGACGGTCAGCTTGCCATCGGCGCTGCCCGGGGCGAAGCCCGGCACGCGGGACTGGGCCAGCGCGGTGCCGAAGTCGATGTTGTTGCTCAGTTCGATGGTCAGGTGCTCAACGAACACCGACGCGCCGAAGGACACGTACGGGTTGACGTCGTACGAGGCGGCAAAGCCCAGGTCGATCGCCTTCAGGTCGGTCTTCAGGCCGCTGTAGCGACCCACCCAACCGTTGTCGTAATCGGTCTTGAAGCCGAACGGGGCGGTCAGGGACACACCGAAGTGGGCCTTTTCGCCGATCGGCATGTGGAAGTACGCGGCCGGAACCGGGGCAATCATGCCGGCGTCGCCGCCGTCACCGCCGGTCTGCGGCTGGCCGGTCGGCTTGCGGCCGCTGCCTTCGAATTCGGCCTTGAAGCTGATGGCGCTCAGGTCGCCCTGGATCTGCATGCCTTCCAGCTGGCGCATGCCGGCCGGGTTGACGGCGATGATCGAGGCGTCGCCCTGGGCGCTGCCCGAACCGGCGAAGGCGCGGCCAAGGCCCTTGGCGCTGTTTTCCTTCAGCTGGAAGGCGGCGGCGTTGACGTGGCCAACGGCCAGGACACCGGCGATGCCGACGGCCAGGGCGGTGACGCGGGCGAGGGTGGAAGCGGTATGCATCGTTTGTTCTCTCCGGAAAAGCGTGTGGTTTGGCAACGCGCGCCTGCGCCGTTTCCCGCCTCGAAAGACGTGAAACAACGCGCCGGATTCCCCTCCCGACATACGACGCCGTATGCGAGTATACCCAGACCGGTTAATGAAACAATAACGCGGTCGCCCTTTCCGGCTATTCAGGCTGAACGCGTCGCTGCCCCCTTCAGGAACGTTGCCGCGCTAGGCTAGCGCCATCCATGTTCGTCTCACTCCCCTCCCGCAAGAAGTCTGCCGTCCGCTGGGCGACGCCCCTGCTGTTCACGACGCTGTGGGCCGCATTCCTGTGGTCGATCTCGCGCCCGGGCGATGCCCGGCGCAGCCTGTGGATGGACTGGGGGGCGCTGTCCACCGGGCTTACCCGGCCGCTGGACTGGTGGGCGACCTTCCAGGACGGCAGCGTGCTGCGGCTGTTCACCGCCCTGTTCCTGCACGCAGACTGGTCGCACCTGCTGGGCAACCTGGTGTTCCTGCTGATCTTCGGCTTGCCGGCCGAGCAGGTGCTGGGGCCGTGGCGGCTGATCCTGCTGTTCCTGGTGGGCGGGGCGATCTCGAACCTGACCGCGATCTACACGATGGGCAGCCCGGACCAGATCATCATTGGCGCCAGTGGCGCGGTGTCGGCGTTGATCGGGGCCTACCTGGCCCTGTTCCCCGGCGCGCGGCTGGGGGTGGTGATCCCGCTGGGGCTGTTCCTGGAATTCGTGCGGGCGCCGGCCTACCTGCTGATCGGGGTGTGGGCCGGACTGCAGGTGGTGTTTGCATACATCGGCCCGACCTTCGGCATGGTGGCCTGGTGGGCGCACATCGCCGGGTTCGCGTTCGGGCTGGCGTATGGGGTGTACGTGCGCGCGGCGATTGCGCGACGGTTGCGGAAGCGGCACGGGTTTTGAAGCACGGCGCATTCGCGCCGCCGCACGACCAACGGTCGTGCGCTACCTCACCGGTTCGGTTCGGGTTTGGCGCCGGGTTTCGGTGCGGGTTCCGCTTCAGGTTTGGCGACCGTTTTTGATTCCGGCGTTTGCGTGGGCCGGCCAACGGCCGGCGCTACCGGCTTGGCGGTTGCCTTCTGCCTGGCTGCTACCGAACCTGGCTGCTTCAGTTCGGCCAGCGCGTCGTTGATCGGGCCGTCGCCGGGCAGCACGTCGCCGGCCTGGTAGCCTTCGCCGCCTTCTTCGTCGCCGCGCAGGTGGCCCGGCAGGGTCGCTTCGCTGTAGTCGGACAGGCTGGCCGGCAGGTCGTCGTCTTCACCTGCCTTCTTCTCCGGCAGCAACAGCACGTCCGGCACGATGCCGGTGGCCTGGATCGATTTGCCGCTGGGGGTGTAGTAACGCGCAGTGGTCAGCTTGACCGAATCACCGTTGTCCAGCGGCAGCACGGTCTGCACCGAGCCCTTGCCGAAGGTGCGGCTGCCGATCACGCGCGCGCGGCCGTTGTCGCGCAGCGCGCCGGCCAATACTTCCGAGGCACTGGCCGAACCGGCGTCGGTCAGCACCACCACCTGCGCACCCTGGAGCAGGTCGCCGGGGGTGGCGTCGAAACGCGCATCGCTGATCGCAATGCGACCGCGGGTGCTGACGATGTTGCCCTTGTCGAGCAGGTCATCGGCCACCTGTACCGCGGCGGTGAGCAGGCCACCGGGGTTGCTGCGCAGGTCCAGCACCAGGCCCTTGAGCTTGCCGCCGGCCTGCTGCTGCAGCTGGGCCACGTGCTTCTGGAAATCGGCACCGGTATCGGCCTGGAAGGTGCTCAGGCGCACATAGCCATAGCCGGGTTCCAGCATGCGGCTGCGCACGCTGGTGACGCGGATGGTTTCGCGGGTGATCGGCACGTCGAAGGGCTTGAGCTTGCCCTCGCGCACGATGGTGAGGATCACCTTGCTGCCGGCCTTGCCACGCAGCGGCTCGGTGGCTTCGATGGCGCTGATCGGCTTGCCGTCGATGGCGATGATCAGGTCGCCGGCCAGGATGCCGGCCTTGGCCGCCGGGGTATCGTCGATCGGCGAGATGACTTTCAGGCTGCTGTTGTCCGGCTGCTGCTGCAGTTCCACGCCGATGCCTTCGTAGGCGCCTTCGGCCTGTTCGTCGAAGGCTTCGGCATCTTCCTTGTCGAAGTAGGTGCTGTGCGGGTCCAGGTCCAGCAGCAGGCCGCGGATGGCCGACTGCATCAGCTTCTTGTCGTCCACCGGCTCCACGTAGGCCGCACGCACCGCGTTGTAGACGGCCACATAACGACGGATTTCCTCCAGCGGCACGCGTGAGGTCACCGCCTCTTCGGTGGAGGCCGCATCGCCGCCGCGTTCCGGAACCTGGGCGGTCTGCTGCGCCCATGACAGCGCCGGCACCAGGGCCAGCAGCAGGGTGGCGGAACGGGCTACGCGCATGAAGCACTCCAGATTGAGCGGGGGGACGGGACGACACGCACCAATGACGCGTGGCCCGATTATGCGCGAAGGCACGGTAAATTCCCGTTGAACGAACGCGCCCACTCGGCCATGCCAATACGCCTACCCCACGGTAGAGCCACCCCCTGGGTGGCTGCACGCATACCTACCGGCGCTGCAACCACGAAGAAGGATCCACCGGCTGCCCATTACGCCGCAGTTCAAAGTACAGCGCGGTAACCCCCTGCCCGCCGGAGTTGCCAACCTTGGCCACCGCATCGCCCTTCTTCACCGTGCCACCGGCGTCACGCAGCAGCGTGTCGTTGTGCGCATAGAGGCTCATGTAGCCGTTGCCATGGTCGACGATCAGGATCATGCCGTAGCCGGTCATCCAGTCGGAGAACACCACGGTGCCATCGGCGACGGCGGTGACCGTGCTCCCCGCGGGCGCGCCGATCAGCACACCACTGCTGGTGCGCCCGTCCGGCAGCTTGCCGCCATAGCGCGCAAGCAGGTTGCCCGACAGCGGCCAACCCAGGCCGCCCACCTTCGGAGCTGGCGCCGAGGCCACCGCCGGCGGGGTCTTGCCGGGTCGCGGTGGTGGACGCGTACCGCTGGCGGCAGCGGCGCGTTCGGCCTTCTCGGCGGCAGCCTTTTCCGCTGCGGCGCGGCGCGCGGCGGCACGGCGTTCGGCTTCGGCGCGGGCGGCGGCCGCACGCAGGTTGGCCAGCAGCGTTTCCAGCGCCTTGGCGTCCTGGCCGAGCGCTTTTTCGCGTTCGCTGCGGTCCTTGTAGCGTTCGTCCAGGCTGGCCACCGTCTGTGCGCGGGTGCGCCGATCAACAGCCAAGCTGGCGGCCTGCTGCTTCTGCTGCTGGCGGGTACCTTCCAGCGCCTGCCGGCGTTCTTCGATCTGGGCTTCCACCGTTTCCAGTTCGGTCAGGTCGGCGGTCAGCGCGCCGATACGCCGTGCGCGTTCGCGCTGCAGGTAGCGGTGGTAGGCCAGGGTGCGGTTGGCATCGGCCACGCGGTCCTGCGACAGCAGCAGCTTCAACGGCGCGTTGTTGCCGATCCGGTAGGCGGCGCGCAGCAGCGAGGCCAGTTCCTGGCGCTGCGCCTTCAACCCGGCCTGTAGTTCGGTGCGGCGCTGTTGCAGTTCCTGCAGGGCGCGGGTCTCGCGCTCCAGGGCGGTTTCGGTCTGGGCCAGCACGCGGCCGGTGCGGGCAACCTTCTCGTCTGCCTCGCGCAGCTGACGCGACGCCTGCCCGCGCTGGCCTTCGAGCGTGCGTCGTTCCTGGGCTACACCCTTGAGCTCGGTGCGCAGCTTCTGCAGCTTGCGCTCGGCTTCTTTCGGGTTCTGCGCGGCCAGCGGGGCGGCGCCAACCAGGGCCAGCATCAGTGCCACGGCCGACAGCGCTACCGGCCAGCGCGAGCCACGGCCGTGCCCAGCGGTCGGATTGTTATTCCGGCGTGAGGAGAAGACGTTGTGGCGCAAGGGCTTTCCAGTGACTTCAGGCAGATGCGGATTGCAGCGCTGCATGGTGACATTCCTGCAGGCGGCCTGCCAGCCGCATACCGGACAATGCACCCATGAAACACTTCCCGCTCCCGCTGCTGTTGGCTCTGGTGCTGCCCTGCGCGCCCGCCCTGGCCAACGAAGGCATCAGCAAGGTCAACGGCAGCATCACCGCCAGCACCGGCCAGACCTACGGCGACCTTGAGACCGTCAATGGCGGGATCACGGTCGAAGCCGGTACCGAGACCGGCGACATCGAGACCGTCAATGGTGGCATCCGGGTTGGCGATCGCGCCCGTACCCGCGGTATCTCGACCGTCAACGGCGGTATCCGCATCGGCGAGAAGGTCGAGGTCGATGGCGACGTTGAAACCGTCAACGGCAGCATTTTCGTCGACCGCGGCACCCGCATCGATGGCGGCGTGGAAACGGTCAACGGCGGCATCGGGCTGGTCGATACCCGCCTGTCCAAGGGCATCGAAACGGTCAACGGCGACATCACCGTCGGCATCGGCTCTCTGGTCGAAGGCGGTATCCACGTCAGCAAGCCCAGTTTCAGTCTGTCGCTGCGTGCTGGCCGCAAGCCGCGCGTGATCATCGGTCCCAATGCCGCGGTCAATGGCCCGCTGCAGTTCGAGCGCGACGTCACCCTGTATGTGCACCGCAGCGCCCACATCGGCCCGGTCACCGGTGCCGAACCCGTGCCCTTCGACACCGACGCCGCACCGAGCGATTGATATTCTTTCACCCGGTGCCCGCGCACCGGCCCCTTGTCTCCAGGAATCGATGATGTCCCGCAAACTTCTGTTGTGCCTGGCCGCCACCGCCGCGCTGACCGCGTGCAAGGGCGAGACCGCTGCTCCGGCGCCCACGCCGGCTGCCGATACCGCCCCGGCCACCGCCGGCCACACCTTCTCGGCCGGCATCAACGCCGACGACTTCGGCGAACTGGTCAAGACCCTGTCCTCGGACGAGTTCGAGGGCCGCGCCCCGGGCAGTACCGGCGAGGACCGCACGGTGGAGTACATCCGCGACCAGATGCAGCGCATCGGCCTGCAGCCGGGCAGTGGCGACAGCTGGTTCCAGGAGGTGGCGATGACCGAAACCACCGCCGACGAATCCACCGTGCTGAAGCTGGACCAGGCGGGCAAGCAGCGCGACCTGAAGTTCGGCACCGACATGGTGATCGGCACCCGCAGCGGCCAGCAGGAAGTGAAGATCGACGGCAGCGAGCTGGTCTTCGTCGGCTACGGCGTGGATGCGCCGGAGCAGAAGTGGAACGACTACGCCGGCCAGGACTGGAAGGGCAAGACGGTGGTCATGTTCGTCAACGATCCGGGCTTCCACGTCGATGACGAGAAGCTGTTCGACGGCAAGCGCATGACCTACTACGGCCGCTGGACCTACAAATTCGAAGAGGCCGCGCGCAAGGGTGCCGCCGCGGCGCTGATCGTGCATGACACCGCCGGTGCTTCGTATGGTTGGGACGTGGTCAAGAACTCATGGGCCGGCCCGCAGTACGACCTGCCGGCCAAGGACGATCCCGAACCCCGCCTGCCGGCGCAGGGCTGGCTGAGTGCCGACGCGGCGCGCCAGCTGTTCGCCGATGCCGGGCTGGACCTGGACCAGGCCTACAAGGATGCCAACAAGCGCGGCTTCAAGCCGGTGCCGTTGAAGGCAAAGATCTCGCTGGACCTGAAGAGCACCATCGCCGAGAAGAAGTCGCGCAACGTGGTGGGCGTGCTGCCGGGTACCAAGCATGCCGACGAGGCCGTGCTGTACATGGCGCACTGGGACCACCTGGGCAAGCATGAAGGCGAACAGGGCGACAACATTTACAACGGTGCGGTCGACAACGCCACCGGCGTGGCCGGCATCCTGGAGATCGCTGACGCGATGGCGCATGAGCAGCCGGCACCGGAGCGTTCGGTGGTGTTCCTGGCGGTGACGCTGGAAGAGTCGGGCCTGCTGGGTTCCAAGTACTACGTGAACCACCCGACCTTCCCGCTGGACAAGATTGCCGGTGTGATCAACATCGATGCGATGTCGGTGGCGGGCAAGGCCAAGGACCTGACCGTGACCGGCTTCGGCAGCTCGCAGCTGGAGGACATCCTCAAGCCGCTGGCCGCCGAGAAGGGCCGGACGCTGCATGGCGAGTCCTCGGTGCAGAGCGGCTTCTACTTCCGTTCGGACCACTTCAACTTCGCCAAGGCGGGCGTGCCGGCGCTGTATGCCGATGGTGGCGAGGATCTGATCGACGGTGGCGTGGAAGCGGGCCGCAAGGCTGCTGAAGCCTATGGCCGCGACCGTTACCACGGCCCGAAGGACGAGTACGACGCCAGCACCTGGAAGCTGGACGGCACCGTGGAAGACCTGGAACTGCTGCACGGCGTTGGCAAGGCTGTCGCTGTCGGCGGCCAGTGGCCGAACTGGTACGAGGGCAACCCGTTCAAGGCGGCCCGCGACGAGATGATGAAGGGCAAGGCGGAGGCGGCGCCTGCGGCGAAGTAAGCCGTTTCCGTCGTTGACGTTGAAAGAGAGCGGCGCCCTTCGGGGCGCCGTTTTAGTTTGGGAGTCTCATTCGGCCTGATCGGTCTGTGCAGGCTGTTCCATCTCTGTCGGCCAGCGGGTCCAGCAATAGGGGTAGTCGTCGACCTTGGTCGCGAGTCCCGCGCGAACCGGGTTTTCGATCAGGTAGTTGGCCTGTGTAAGCAGCGATTCGTCCGAACGTACGCAGTGGTCGTAGAAACCGCCCTGCCACCGGTAGGTCGGCGCACACCAAGGAAGCCGTTCGATAGATGCCGACCGTTGGTCGACACGCGTCTGCGCGTTTGCACCAAAGAAAAAACCCCGCTGCGTGAGCAGCGGGGTTTTTGGGTGTAAACCCTGGCGATGACCTACTCTCGCATGGCTTGAGCCACACTACCATCGGCGCAGCTGCGTTTCACTTCCGAGTTCGGGATGGGATCGGGTGGTTCCACAGCGCTGATTTCACCAGGGAGACGGTTGGAGCAGCGCGGTGCGCCAGCTCGGCATTCTTGTCTCCCGTGTCACACGACCAACGGTCGCGTGCTACCGGTGCAGGCTCCCGAAAACCGGGGGCTTGCAAAAAAAGGAAAACCCCGCTGCGTGAGCAGCGGGGTTTTTGGGGTGTAAACCCTGGCGATGACCTACTCTCGCATGGCTTGAGCCACACTACCATCGGCGCAGCTGCGTTTCACTTCCGAGTTCGGGATGGGATCGGGTGGTTCCACAGCGCTAATTTCACCAGGGAGACGGTTGGAGCGTCGCGATGATCGTGATTTTCCCTTGGGGAAAAAGCACGGCCATACTGCGCCTGCCTCTCATAGTTCTTGTGACGTAGCGTGCACCTGGATCTATCGACATGTCATGTCGGCCAAGGCAACTTGAGGTTATATGGTCAAGCCACACGGATCATTAGTATCAGTTAGCTCAATACATTGCTGTACTTACACACCTGACCTATCAACCACATAGTCTATATGGTTCCTTCAGGGGGCTTGTGCCCCGGGAGATCTCATCTTGAGGCGCGCTTCCCGCTTAGATGCTTTCAGCGGTTATCGCTTCCGAACATAGCTACCCGGCAATGCCACTGGCGTGACAACCGGAACACCAGAGGTTCGTCCACTCCGGTCCTCTCGTACTAGGAGCAGCCCCTCTCAAATCTCCAACGCCCATGGCAGATAGGGACCGAACTGTCTCACGACGTTCTGAACCCAGCTCGCGTACCACTTTAAATGGCGAACAGCCATACCCTTGGGACCGACTACAGCCCCAGGATGTGATGAGCCGACATCGAGGTGCCAAACACCGCCGTCGATATGAACTCTTGGGCGGTATCAGCCTGTTATCCCCGGAGTACCTTTTATCCGTTGAGCGATGGCCCTTCCATACAGAACCACCGGATCACTAAGTCCTAGTTTCCTACCTGCTTGATCCGTCGATCTTGCAGTCAAGCACGCTTATGCCTTTGCACACAGTGCGCGATGTCCGACCGCGCTGAGCGTACCTTCGAGCTCCTCCGTTACTCTTTAGGAGGAGACCGCCCCAGTCAAACTACCCACCATACACGGTCCCCGACCCAGATAATGGGCCCAGGTTAGAACGTCAAGCACGACAGGGTGGTATTTCAAGGATGGCTCCGCCACAGCTAGCGCCATGGTTTCATAGCCTCCCACCTATCCTACACAGACGAACTCAACGTTCAGTGTAAAGCTATAGTAAAGGTTCACGGGGTCTTTCCGTCTTGCCACGGGAACGCTGCATCTTCACAGCGATTTCAATTTCACTGAGTCTCGGGTGGAGACAGCGCCGCTGTCGTTACGCCATTCGTGCAGGTCGGAACTTACCCGACAAGGAATTTCGCTACCTTAGGACCGTTATAGTTACGGCCGCCGTTTACTGGGGCTTCGATCAAGAGCTTCGCCTTGCGGCTGACCCCATCAATTAACCTTCCAGCACCGGGCAGGCGTCACACCCTATACGTCCACTTTCGTGTTTGCAGAGTGCTGTGTTTTTGATAAACAGTCGCAGCGGCCTGGTTTCTGCGGCCCTCTTCAGCTATAGCTCGCATGAGCCACCAAAAAGGGCGCACCTTCTCCCGAAGTTACGGTGCCATGTTGCCTAGTTCCTTCACCCGAGTTCTCTCAAGCGCCTGAGAATTCTCATCCTACCCACCTGTGTCGGTTTACGGTACGGTCTGCGTAAGCTGAAGCTTAGGAGCTTTTCCTGGAAGCGTGGTATCAGTGACTTTGTCTTAAAGACTCGTCTCGGTGCTCGGTCTTGAAGGATCCCGGATTTGCCAAAGATCCAAACCTACCGCCTTTCCCCCGGACAACCAACGCCGGGTACACCTAACCTTCTCCGTCCCTCCATCGCACTTACGCGAGGTGCAGGAATATTAACCTGCTTCCCATCGACTACGACTTTCGTCCTCGCCTTAGGGGCCGACTCACCCTGCGCCGATTAACGTTGCGCAAGGAAACCTTGGGCTTTCGGCGTGCGGGTTTTTCACCCGCATTATCGTTACTCATGTCAGCATTCGCACTTCCGATACCTCCAGCAGACTTCTCAATCCACCTTCAACGGCTTACGGAACGCTCCTCTACCGCGTACATATAAATATGCACACCCCAAGCTTCGGTTCACTGCTTAGCCCCGTTAAATCTTCCCCGCAGACCGACTCGACCAGTGAGCTATTACGCTTTCTTTAAAGGGTGGCTGCTTCTAAGCCAACCTCCTGGCTGTCTGTGCCTTTCCACATGGTTTTCCACTTAGCAGTGAATTTGGGACCTTAGCTGTGGGTCTGGGTTGTTTCCCTTTTCACGACGGACGTTAGCACCCGCCGTGTGTCTCCCATACAGTCCGTCTCGGTATTCGGAGTTTGCAATGGTTTGGTAAGTCGCGATGACCCCCTAGCCATAACAGTGCTCTACCCCCGAGAGGATACATATGAGGCGCTACCTAAATAGCTTTCGAGGAGAACCAGCTATCTCCGGGTTCGATTAGCTTTTCACTCCTAATCACAGCTCATCCCCGTCTTTTGCAACAGACGTGGGTTCGGGCCTCCAGTACCTGTTACGGCACCTTCACCCTGGCCATGACTAGATCACCCGGTTTCGGGTCTACTGCCCGCGACTATGCGCCCTTATCAGACTCGGTTTCCCTTCGCCTCCCCTATACGGTTAAGCTTGCCACGAACAGTAAGTCGCTGACCCATTATACAAAAGGTACGCAGTCACTCTTTCGAGCTCCTACTGCTTGTACGCACACGGTTTCAGGATCTATTTCACTCCCCTCTCCGGGGTTCTTTTCGCCTTTCCCTCACGGTACTGGTTCACTATCGGTCGGTCAGTAGTATTTAGCCTTGGAGGATGGTCCCCCCATGTTCAGACAGGGTTTCACGTGCCCCGCCCTACTCGTCTTCACTGGAGTGGCCCTTTTAAATACAGGGCTATCACCTTCTATGGCCAGCCGTTCCAGGCTGTTTTTCTAGAACCATTCCAGCTTAAGGGCTAGTCCCCGTTCGCTCGTCGCTACTCAGGGAATCTCGGTTGATTTCTTTTCCTCTGGTTACTTAGATATTTCAGTTCACCAGGTTCGCTTCCAGCAGCTATGTATTCACTGCAGGATACCCGCAAGCGGGTGGGTTTCCCCATTCGGACATTACCGGAT
>NZ_JBBHKO020000001.1:1917500-2387500 GCF_037482345.1 Stenotrophomonas sp. AB1(2024) | reverse complement strand
TTTCCGGTGAAGCGAGCCGCCTATTATGTCAGGCTTTTCGTTTCCGTCAACACCTTCTTTCGAAGAAGGTGAAGTCCTGTTCCTTCGCGGTTGCCGCCTTGCGGTGGCCCCTGCGTCGGGGGAGGGAAAGTATGTCCCCAACCGCCTCGTTTGTGAAGGGGGTCGATGACTTTTTTTCACGGAACTGTGCATTCATTCATGCCGGTTTCGCGCCCGCAGGCGCGAAACCCTTGTGGCGCTTACGCGGCGACCAGCAGCACGCGTGCAAAGTTGCGCTTGCCCACCTGCAACAGGCCTTCAAAGCCGGGCACGAACAGCTGCTGGGCGTCATCCACCACATCGCCATCCACCTTCACTGCACGCTCCTTGAGCTTGCGCGAGGCCTCCGAATTGCTCGGGGTAAGCCCTGCAGCAGTGAGCAAGGCCCCAATACGCAGGCCTTCGGCGGGAATGGCCACTTCCTGCAGCGGCAGCAGGGTCACATCGCCCTGCCCGGTCACGGCGGCGTTCCAGCCGGCGATGGCCAGCTCGGCGGCGTCGGCATCATGGAAGCGGGTGGTCAGCTCGCGCGCCAGGCGCAGCTTCACTTCACGCGGGTTCAAGGTGCCGGCGGCGACCTGCTCACGCAGGCTGACCGCTTCGGCCTGGCTGATCTCGAAGGACAACAGCTCGATCCAGCGCCACATCAGGTCATCGCCGATCTTCATGGTTTTGGTCACCATGTCGATCGCCGGTTCGCTGATGCCGATGTAGTTGTTGAGCGACTTGGACATCTTGGCCACGCCGTCCAGGCCTTCCAGCAGCGGCATGGTCAGCACGATCTGCGGCTTCTGCCCGTAGTGCTCCTGCAGGCCACGGCCCATGAGCAGGTTGAACTTCTGGTCAGTGCCGCCCAGTTCGACGTCCGCTTCCAGCGCCACCGAGTCGTAGCCCTGCACCAGCGGGTACAGGAACTCGTGCAGGGCGATGGACTGCTGGCCGGCGTAGCGCTTGGCGAAATCGTCGCGCTCGAGCATGCGCGCCACGGTGTGCTGGCCGGCCAGGCGGATCATGTCGGCCGCACCCATCTTGCCGAACCACTCGGAATTGAAGCGCACTTCGGTCTTTTCGCGGTCCAGCACCTTGAACACCTGCTCTTCATAGGTGCGCGCATTGGCCAGCACGTCGTCCTTGCTGAGCGGCTTGCGGGTGACGTTCTTGCCCGAGGGGTCGCCGATCATGCCGGTGAAGTCGCCGATCAGGAAGATGACCTGGTGGCCCAGGTCCTGGAACTGGCGCAGCTTGTTCAGCAGCACGGTGTGGCCCAGGTGCAGGTCCGGGGCGGTGGGGTCGAAACCGGCCTTGACCCGCAGCGGGCGGCCGCCTTCCAGCCGCTGGCGCAGCTCCTCGATCTTGAGGATTTCATCGGCGCCACGGCCGATCTGGGCAAGGGCTTGTTCAATCGAGGACACGTGCAACTCCCGGCGATGCCTTATTTACATGAATGACGTTAATTACAAGTTAACCGCAAGCGCTTCACAAAAGCCAATAGGCACAAGGGTTTGACGCGATATTTATACCTGTCTATGTTACCGACGTTTGGGCCCGCGCTCCCGGGCCAGCCAGGAACACACCGACGATGCTGAATACCGATCAAGGCCGCGCGCGCAAGCAGCGCTTCAAGGAACGCCTTCACGTTCTCCACGACACCGCCCTGCATCGTAAGCTTCGACAGCATCTGTCCGCTGCGTTCAACGAGCGTTGGACCCGCCGCCACTGGATGCACGCCAGCCTGTTCGCCACCATCGGCGCACTGGTGGCCACCATTGTCCCAGGCTTTTCGCACACCATCGAGTCGCCCTACTCGGTCGGCCATTCCACGCTGGCCCTGCCCTTGCCGCCACTCTCCCAGGAGCGCCTGCAGCAGGTGCCGGGCGACAGCTGGCAGGTGCTGCGCGTGCAGCGCGGCCAGACCCTGAGCAACCTGTTCGACGAGGCCGGCATTTCGCCCACGGTGATGCACCAGGTGCTGGAGCACCCCGGTGCGCGCGAGGCGCTGACCAAGCTTCGGCCCGGGGCGGAGATCGCCTTCGACCTGCCGCTGAGCGGTGAGCTGCGCACGATCCGCTTCGACCGCGATGCCGACAACCGGGTGGAGCTGTCGCTGAAGGGCGAGCAGATCACCGAGAAGGTCAGCAAGCGCGAGAGCTCCACCCGCCGGGTGGTGACCAGCGGCGAGATCACCAGTTCGCTGTACGCGGCGGCGCGCAAGGCCGGGCTGTCGCCATCGGCCATTGCGACGATGACCGACGAGATCTTCAAGTACGACATCGACTTCTCCAAGGACCTGCAGCCGGGCGACCGCTTCAGCGTGGTGATGGACGAAACCTGGCGCGAAGGCGAGAAGGTGGACACCAGCAAGATCCTGGCGGCGACCTTCACCTCGGGCGGCAAGACCTACAGCGGCTTCCGCTTCGACCGCAACGGCAAGTCCGAGTATTTCGACGTGAGCGGCCGGCCGCTGAAGAAGAGCTTCATCCGCATGCCGATTCCCTTCGCCCGCCTGAGCTCGACGTTCGGCGCGCGCAAGCACCCGGTGCTGGGCAAGATGCGCATGCACAAGGGCGTGGACTACGCCGCGCGCACCGGCACCCCGATCATGGCCGCTGGCGATGCGCGCGTGCAGTTCGCCGGCGTGCAGCGCGGCTACGGCAACGTGGTGATCCTGGACCACGGTCGTGGCCACACCACCCTGTACGGGCACATGTCGCGCTTCGGCAAGATCAAGACCGGCCAGCGCGTGGCGCAGGGCACGGTGATCGGCTATGTGGGCTCGACCGGCCTGGCCACCGGCCCGCACCTGCACTACGAATTCCGCGTCAACGGCGTGCACCGCAACCCACTGTCGGTGACGATGCCGCCGCCGGAGCCGCTGCAGGGCAACGAGCTGGTCGCCTTCCGCGCACAGACCGCGCCAGCACTGGCCCGCATCCAGGGCATGGAGAAGCTGATCTACGCCGACGCCAGCCCGGCGCCGAAGGCGGACAAGGCCGCCACCACCACGGCCAGCGCGGCCAAGCCGGCCAAGGGCAGCCGCGGCTGATCACACGGGACTGCAGCGCGCATTGACGGCGGCAACAGGTTGCGCGGAAGCTGCACGCACCCTGTTGAATCGCCTGGCCATGACTGGACCTGATCCCACTACCCCGCTCTACCTGGGCCTGATGTCCGGCACCAGCGCCGATGGCATTGATGCCGCGCTGGTGCAGTTTCCCGCCGAGGGCGGCTGCCGTTTCGTCGATGGACTGACCCACGCGTGGGACCCGGCCATCCGCGCCGAGCTGGTGGCCTTGGGCCAAGGCGGTGAGCTGGACTCACTGGATACGCTGGGCCGGATCGATGCGCAGATCGGCATTGCCTTCGCGGCTGCGGCCAACCGCCTGCTGCAACAGGCCGGGGTGCACCCGGCGCAGGTGCGGGCGATCGGCTCGCACGGGCAGACGGTGCGGCACCGGCCGCTGGCCGATCCGGCCTTTACCTGCCAACTGGGCGATGCCAACCGCATTGCCGAGCTGACCGGCATCACCACGGTGGCCGACTTCCGCCGCCGCGATGTGGCCGCGGGCGGGCACGGGGCGCCGCTGATGCCCGCCTTCCACCTGGCCATGCTGGGCACGGCCGATGAGGACCGCGCGGTGCTGAACCTGGGCGGGATTGCCAACCTGACCCTGATTCCGCGCGAGGGCACGCCGAGGGGCTTTGATACCGGGCCGGCCAATGCCTTGATGGACGCGTGGTGCGAGCAGCACACCGGCGTGCCGTTCGATGCCGATGGGGCGTTTGCGGCCAGTGGGCAGGTGGACGAGGAACTGCTGGGACGCTGGCGGGGCGAGCCGTGGTTTGCACTGCCGCCGCCGAAAAGTACAGGGCGCGAGCAGTTCCACCTGGCGTGGGCCGAGGCGGCGCTGGGCGATCGGCAGCGGGCGGCGGCCGATGTGCAGGCGACGCTGCTGGAGTTGACGGTGGTGACCGTGGCCGACGCGCTGCTGGCCCATCTGCCTGGGGCGAAGCGGGTGCTGGTGTGCGGCGGTGGGGTGCGCAATGCGCAGCTGCTGCGGCGGCTCAGCGCGCGGTTGCCGGGGGTGGTGATCGAATCCAGTGCGGTGCATGGGCTGGACCCGGATTACCTGGAGGCGATGGGGTTTGCGTGGTTGGCGCAGCGGACGCTGCAGGGGTTGCCCGGGAACCTGCCGAGCGTGACCGGGGCGCGGGGGGAACGGGTATTGGGGGCGATTCACCTGGCGTGATGGGGTGAGGGGAAACGCCTGTTTTTGTTCCAGGGTCATGCCGACATTGAACGTTGGGGCAGGGTCGGCAGTCGACCGGGGTGCGACCCTACCGGTCAGGTATCCGTGCGTTGCGGATGGCTGACGCCTAGAAGGATTTGACGTCCGGGAGGGCCTGGAGGGCGGCGATGGCTTCGGCCAGGGCGTTTACTTCCGGGTCGTGGAAGCCGCTGCGGACTTCCAGTTCGCTGGCGAACAGGCCCTGTTCGAGCAGGACCACGCAGGTGTGTTCGCGGGTCCAGCCGCGCGCGACGGCAACCCGGCGGATGCGCTCGTTCAGCAGCGGATCCAGATCGCGCAGCACCAAATCAGCCATGTGTTCTCCCCCGTTGGCAACGCACCGCCCCCACGGCACAACGGGGTTGATGATGGCCCACTGGATGGCGCGCGGCAACTGCGCGCGACCGTACTACCGGTCAGGCAGCACTCCGGTCGCGGATGCGTGGCCACAGCCAGGCCAACAGCAGCAGGGTCGGGATGACCGTGGCCGAGCTCAGGATGAAGAAGGTGCTGTACGAGGTGGCCTCGACGATATACCCCGATGCGCCACCGACGAACTTGCCGGGCAGGTTGGCCAGCGACACGAGCAGTGCGTACTGGGTAGCGGTGAAGTTCCGGTCCGTCAGCGAGGACATGAAAGCAACCAGCACGGTGCCGGCAAAGCCCTGGAACAGGTTGTCGGCACACAGCGCCGCATAGAACGCCCATAGCTGGCCGGGGTTCTGCGCCATCAGCAGGAACGCCAGGTTGGACAGCGCCACACCGAGCGCGGCCAGCAGCAGCATGCGGCGGAAGCCAAACGCCGCCACGGCGACGCCGCCGAGGAACGCGCCACCGATGCCCATCCACACCCCGAACAGCTTGGACACGGTCGCAATGTCAGCCTTGGTGAATCCCGAGTCCAGGTAGAACGGACCGGCCATCACGCCGATCACCTGGTCGGGGAACTTGAACAGCCCCACGAACGCCAGCAGTACCACTGCCAGGACCACGCCATTGGTACTGAAGAAGCTGGCAATCGGCTGCCAGAACGCGCCGAAGAAGTCGATGCGGCGCTGGATCCTTACCTCCGGCTGGGCCGGTTCGCGGCACACCAGGGTGGTGATGATCGGCAACAGCATCAGGGAGGCCATCGCCAGGTAGGCCACGATCCATCCCTCGAACTGGGCCAGATACAGCGCGCCGGCGCCGGCGAGGATCAAGCCGATGCGGTAACCCAGCGTGTAGGTCGCGGCCAGCGCGGCCTGGGCGCTTTCCGGAGCGATTTCAATCCGGTAGGCATCCACCACCGAATCCTGGGTGGCACCGGCGAAGGACGCCACCAGCACCCACAGCACCAGGGGAGTTACGCCAAGCTCGGGACGCACGAAGGCCAGCGCGAACAATCCGCCGGTAACGCCTATCTGAGAGACCAGCAGCCATGAGCGACGGCGCCCGAGGAAGCCGATCAGCGGGAATGCATAGCGGTCGATCAACGGCGCCCAGAGGAACTTGAGCAGGTAGAAGAAGCTGGCCAGGCTGATCAGACCAATGCTGTGCAGGTCCAACCCGACATCGCGCAGGCGCGTGGACAGGGTCTGGGAGGCGATCAGGAGGAACGGCAGGCCGCTGCCAAAGCCCAGGAAGGCCATGGTCAGCGCCGAAGGCGTGCCAAATGCACGTTTGATCCCCGCCCAGCCCTTGTAGCTCACCGGCACTGCCGCTTCACTCATGGGGCGTAGTCCACCGTGAACGGGGCATGGTCGGAGAAGCGCTCATCGCGGTAGATCGAGCAGCTGCGCAGGCGCTCGCGCAAGCCGGGGCTGACGAACTGGTAGTCGATGCGCCAGCCGACGTTGTTGGCCCGGGCCGCGCCGCGGTTGCTCCACCAGGTGTAATCCTCGCCAGTGGGGTGCAGCAGGCGGTAGGCATCGGTCCAGCCCTGGCCGCTGGCCACGTCCAGCGCCTGGCCGGCATCCACGCACTGGCCATTGAGCCAATCGCGTTCGGGCGGCAGGCAGCCGGAGTTCTTCTGGTTGGATTTCCAGTTCTTGATGTCCAGCGCCGAGCGGACGATGTTCCAGTCCCCGCACAGCACGTAGTCGCGGCCACTGGCCAGCCACTGGGCCAGGATCGGGCGCAGCCACTCCATCACTTCGTACTTGAAGCCCTGGCGCAGGTCGCCCGAGCTGCCGGACGGGATGTAGAAGGAGACCACGCTGAGGTTGCCGTAGCGGGCCTCGATATAGCGGCCTTCGTCGTCGAACGGGGCCCAGCCCAGCGAGGTGATGACCTGGTCGGGCTCACGCTTGCTGTAGATGGCCACGCCGCTGTAGCCCTTCTTGGTGATCGCGTCACGGTAGAAGCAGTGGTGGCCGTCCGGGCGGAACATCGGGTCGGTCAGCTGGTCTTCCTGGGCCTTGGTCTCCTGGAGGCAGAGCACGTCGGCATCCTGGGCACGGAACCATTCGAGAAAGCCCTTGGTGGCGGCGGAACGGATGCCATTGGCGTTGAAACTGATGATGCGCATGCTGATCCGGGTCTGGTACGTAACGGCCAAAGCATACCGGGTTGCCCGGCCCATCGGCTGGCCGGATCCGGCCATTGCAGGCGCCTGCGGCGGCCGGTCGCGAGCCTGAATTGCCGGTCATGCATTAGGATCTGCGCTCCAAGAGAATTGAATAGAGCGTTAGATGAGCGACCACCGTCACCGTTTCCTGCAGCTGGCCCTGACCGCCGATGCCCTGCGTTTTGGCCAGTTCACCCTCAAGTCGGGCCGCCTGAGCCCCTACTTCTTCAATGCCGGCCGCTTCGATTCCGGCGCCAGCATGGTCCAGCTGGCCGCCTGCTACGCCGATGCGGTGGAAGCCACCGGGCTGAAGTTCGATGTGGTGTTCGGCCCGGCCTACAAGGGCATTCCGCTGGCCACCGCCACCGCCTGCGAGTTCGCCCAGCGCGGCCGCGACCTGCCGTTGAGCTTCAACCGCAAGGAAGCCAAGACCCACGGTGAAGGCGGCAACCTGATCGGCGCGGACATGAACGGCCGGCGCGTGCTGATCGTGGACGATGTGATCACCGCTGGCACCGCCATCCGCGAGGCCCTGGCCATCATCAAGCAGGCCGGCGGTACCCCGGCAGGCATCGTAGTGGCGCTGGATCGCCAGGAGATCGCCTCGGAAGAAGACCGCCGTTCGGCCGCCCAGGCCGTGGCCGAAGAAGCCGGTATTCCGGTGGTGGCCGTGGCCACGCTGGCCGACCTGCTTGATTTTGCCTCCGGAAATCCGGAACTTGTCGGGTACCGGCAGCCGCTGGAGGACTATCGGTCCCGTTACGGCAGCCGTCCTACGCGTTGAGAGCAGGGGGCTCCCATGTCCAGGATTGCCACGTTCACCATCATCGGCCTGTTGCTGGCCGCGCCAGTGCTCACGGCCCAGGCCCAGAGCAAGCGCAGCAGCAGCGCGGCCAAACCCAAGAAGCTGTACTGCTGGAACGAGGGCAAGGAGCGCATCTGCAGCGATGCGCTTCCCCAGGATGCGGTGAACAACGCCCGTGAGGAGTTCAGCGTCACCAGTGGCCTGCGCCGCGGCGGCGTGGAGCGTACCCTGACCGAGGACGAACGCGCCGATGCGGCCGCCGCCGCTGCCCAGCGCGAGCTGGACAAGGCCGCCGAGGAAACCCGGCAGCGTACCGAGCAGGCCATGCTGTCCACCTACCAGGACGAAAGCGACCTGCGCCGGGTGTTCGTCGAGCGCACGGGGATCCTGGACAACAACGTGCAGACCGCCGACTACAACGTGGCCAGCCTGCGCGGCGCGCTGGTGACGTTGCTGGGTACGGCGGGCGACCGCGAGCTGGCAGGCCTGCCGGTGCTGTCCAAGCAGGCCGAGGACATCCGCCTGCGCCACGCCGAACTGGTGGCGCAGAAGCGCATGCAGGCGTCCTATGTGGAACAGCGCAAGGCGCTGGATGTGGAAATTGAGGAAACCCTGCAGCGGTACCGATTGTTGAAGGGTGTTGCCACCGACCCGCGCGGGTAAGGGTTCACGATGGCCGGCCAACGGCCGGCGCTACCGGGATCAAATGCATTTGGTTGATTGATCCCGATCCCGATGGGCCCGTAACGGTTCGTAGCCCCGAAGAGAACGGCAGGAGCCGTTCTCAACGGCGCAACGCGCCGGCCCGGAGGGTGCCCGCCAGGACGGCGGGCATAACGTTGGCCGGACACCGCGCGCAGCGCGGCCCAAGCGTCCGAAGGCGGAAAAACAATCGTCCCCGGGTATTCGTCCGACGTTTAGACGATCCGAAGCCGCGCCCCAGGCGTTCATGCCCCCGAACGAAGCCCCAGGGTGTACCGACCAACGTCGGTACACCCTTTTTTATGCACTTTTTACGCGCCAGCAGCCTGGCAGGCGTGGAGCGTTTACGCGGGTGGGGACCACCATGACGCCCTGACGTGGAGTGGTTCCACCTGGACGTCCCATGCGCCTGATCGCTGCTTTGCCTTCCCTTCCCTGCTGCTGAGAACACCCCATGCCTGCCTGGCTTTCCCTCGTGTGCGGCGTGCTGGTGCTCGTTGCCGCTGCCTACCTGCTGTACGTCGTGCTTGCGCCCGAAAAATTCTGACCGGAGCCGACCATGACCGAGATTCTGTTGATTGTGCTGGCCAGCATCGTGCTGGCCTTTCCGCTTGGGCTGTACCTGGCCCGGGTGATGCGCGGTGGGCCGATGCGCGGCGACGCGTTGTTTGGCTGGATTGAAAAACCGCTGTACCGCGTGCTGGGCGTGAACCCGGCGCGCGGCATGTCCTGGCGCGGCTACGTGGGTGCGTTCCTGCTCAGCAACCTGGTCATTGCCGTGCTGGTGCAGGCGGTGTTCATGACCCAGGCCTGGCTGCCGTTCAACCCCGACCAGATTCCCAACATGCGCTGGGACACGGCGCTGCACACGATGGTGTCGTTCCTGACCAACACCAACCAGCAGCACTATTCCGGCCAGGCGCAGCTTTCCTACTTCTCGCAGATGACCGCGATCACCGGCCTGCAGGTGGTCACCCCGATGATGGGATTGGCGCTGGTGGTGGCCACGCTGCGTGCGCTGTTCGGCACTGCGCCGTCCGCTGATGCAGCTGCGAATGAAGTACCCGCCGATCGCCAGATCGACGTGGGCAACTACTACGCCGACGTAGTGCGCTCGTGCGTGCGCTTCATGCTGCCGCTGTGCGTCCTGTGGGCAGTGCTGCTGACCAGCCAGGGCGTACCTTCGACGCTGGCCGGCGGCCCCACCGCCACGCCGATCGATGCATCTGCCGGCATGGAAACGCAGAAGCTGCCGCTGGGTCCGGTCGCGGCGATGGTGGCAGCCAAGCAGCTGGGCACCAACGGCGGTGGCTGGTATGGCCCCAACAGCAGCATGCCGCTGGAGAACCCGACCCCGCTGTCGAACGCGCTGGAGCTGATCGGCATCCTGCTGATCCCGATCGCGGTGGTGTTCATGCTGGGTGCCTTCACCGGGCGCAAGCGCCTGGCGGCGCTGGTGTTCGGCTGCATGCTGGCGATGTCCAGCGTGTCGATCGCCGCCACGGTGTGGCTGGAAGGCCATTCGGCCACCGCCGCCAGCCCGCTGCTGATGGAAGGCAAGGAAGTGCGTATCGGCGCGGACGGTACTGGTCTGTGGGCGGCGATCACCACCCAGGTCTCCAACGGCTCGGTCAACGGCATGCATGACTCGCTCAGCCCGCTGGCCGGTGCGGTGCCGGTGGTCAACATGCTCATCAACGCGATCTGGGGCGGCATCGGCTGCGGCCTGCAGCAGTTCCTGGTGTACCTGCTGCTGGGCGTGTTCCTGGCCGGGCTGATGACCGGGCGTACCCCCGAGCTGCTGGGCCGGAAGCTGGAAACCCCGCAGGTGAAGCTGCTGGCGCTGCTGGTGCTGCTGCAGCCGATCACCATCCTGGCGTTCACCGCGATCACCCTGGCCATTCCCTCGATCACCGGCACCTCCAACCCCGCGTTCCATGGGGTGAGCCAGGTGTTCTATGAGTACGTGTCGGCGTTCGCCAACAACGGTTCGGGCTTTGAAGGGCTGGGCGATGCCACGCCGTGGTGGAACCTGAGCTGCACGCTGGTGCTGCTGCTGGGCCGCTACCCGGCGCTGGTGATTCCGCTGATCGTCTGCGCCCAGCTGGCCGCAAAACGCCGCGCACCGGAATCGGCCGGCACGCTGCAGATTGAAACCCCGACCTTCGCGCTGACCCTGATCGCGTTGATCGTCATCCTGACCGTATTGCAGTTCATGCCGGCGCTGGTGCTGGGCCCGGTTGCCGACCACCTGTCGCTGACGCTGCACTGAGGCGTGAAACCATGAGTACCTATCCCTTGAATGCAGCTACTTCCCGCCGCCCGCGCCTGCTCGATGCGGCTGGCCTGCGCCGGGCATTGCGCGATGCGGTGATCAAACTTTCCCCGCGCCACCTGGTGCACAGCCCGGTGATGGCGGTGGTGATGGTGGGCACGCTGGTGAGCCTGCTGGTCACGCTGACCGGCAACGCGCCGCTGGGCTTCGGCCTGACGGTGACGGCGATCCTGCTGCTGACCGTGCTGTTCGGCAACTTCGCCGAAGCGGTGGCCGAAGCGCGCGGCCGTGGCCAGGCCGCGTCGCTGCGGCGTGCCCGCCAGGACCTGAGCGCGCGCCGGCTGGCCGCCGCCCATGCCGGGGCCAGCGAAACCCAGGTGCCGGCCGCCGAGCTGCGCCCGGGCGACCATGTGATCGTCAGTGCCGGCCAGCTGGTGCCGGCCGATGGCGAGATCGTGCAGGGCCTTGCGACCATCAACGAAGCGGCGGTGACCGGTGAATCGGCACCGGTGCTGCGCGAGGCTGGTACCGACCGCAGCGGTGTGATCGGTGGCACCAAGGTGCTGTCGGACCAGATCATCGTGAAGATCACCGCCGAGCCCGGCCACAGCTTCCTGGACCGGATGATCGCGCTGGTGGAAGGCGCCAACCGGCAGAAGACGCCGAACGAAGTGGCGCTGACCCTGCTGCTGGCCGCGATGACGCTGACCTTCCTCGTGGTGGTGGCAACACTGCCCGCCATCGGCGCCTTCGTTGGGGTCAAGGTCGACCCGCTGCTGCTGATCGCGCTGCTGGTGTGCCTGATTCCGACCACCATCGGCGGGCTGCTGCCGGCCATCGGCATCGCCGGCATGAACCGGGCACTGGCCGCCAACATCCTGGCCAAGTCGGGCAAGGCGGTGGAGGTGGCCGGCGACGTGGACGTGCTGCTGCTGGACAAGACCGGCACCATCACCCACGGCGACCGCCAGGCGACCCACTTCCATGCCTTGGCGGGCATTGAAGCCTCGCAGCTGCGCGAAGCGGCGCTGCTGTCGTCGCTGGCCGACCCGACCCCGGAAGGCAAGTCGGTGGTGCGGCTGGCACGCGAACAAGGTTGCACCACGAGCGAGCCTGACAAGGCGGAGTACTTCGCCTTCAGCGCACAGACCCGCATGTCCGGCGTGGACCTGGACGGCGGCCGGCGCATCCGCAAGGGCGCGGCCGATGCGATCACTGCATATGTCCGCGAGCTGGGCGGCACCGTGCCGGCCGAGCTGGCCGGGCGGGTGGAACAGGTGGCACGCAACGGCGCCACCCCGCTGGTGGTGTGCGAAGGCCGCCACGTGCTGGGCGTGATCGAGCTGAGTGACGTGGTCAAGCACGGCATGCGCGAGAAGTTCGCGCAGCTGCGCGCGATGGGCATCCGCACGGTGATGATCACCGGCGACAACCCGCTCACCGCCGCCGCGATTGCTGCTGAGGCCGGCGTGGACGATTACATCGCCGAAGCGCGCCCGGAAGACAAGTTGGCCCGCATCCGCGCCGAGCAGGCCGGTGGACGGCTGGTGGCGATGGTGGGCGATGGCACCAACGATGCCCCCGCGCTGGCCCAGGCCGATATCGGCCTGGCCATGAACTCGGGCACGCAGGCGGCCAAGGAAGCCGGCAACATGGTCGACCTGGATTCGGACCCGACCAAGCTGCTGGCGGTGGTGGAAGTGGGCAAGCAGCAGCTGATCACGCGCGGTGCGCTGACCACCTTCTCGCTGGCCAACGACGTATCCAAGTATTTCGCGATCCTGCCGGCGCTGTTTGCCGCCACCCTGCCGGCCATGGCCACGTTGAACGTGATGCACCTGTCCAGCCCCCGCAACGCGGTGCTGGCGGCGCTGATCTTCAACGCGCTGGTGATTCCGGCGCTGATTCCGCTGGCCCTGCGCGGCGTGCGCTTCCGCCCGGCCACGGCCACCGCGCTGCTGCGCCGGAACATGCTGGTGTACGGGCTGGGCGGCGTGCTGCTGCCGTTCGCGGCCATCAAGTTGATCGACCTCTTCCTCTTCTCGGTGTTTGGCGCATGAACCGCTCCGCTGCTGCTCCACTGTCCCGCCCGGCGCGTAACCGCGCCGCCACGTCCATTTCCCTGCAACAGCAGGGTGCGCTGCGCCCGGCCATTGGCCTGGGCGTGGCCAGCCTGCTGGTGTTGGGCCTGGCCTACGCGATAGCCACCACCGGCATCGGCGCCGTGCTGTTCCCGGCCCAGGCACAGGGCAGCCTGCTGCTCCGCGATGGCCAGGTCCGCGGCTCAAGCCTGATCGCCCAGCCGTTCGTAGGCGATGGCTACTTCCAGGCACGCCCGTCGGCGGCCAGCTACGACCCCATGGCCGCCGCCGGCAGCAACCTGGCGCGCACCAACCCGGCGCTGCAGGAACGCGTCGCTGAAGCGACCCACGCGGTATCCGTGCGCGAAGGCATTGCGGTCGCTGATGTACCCGGCGACCTGGTCACCCAGTCCGGCGCGGGCATGGATCCGGAGCTGTCGCCGGCAGCGGCTGCCGTGCAGATCGCCCGCGTGGCGAAGAACCGGCGCCTGGGCACCGAACAGGTGCAGGCACTGGTCGAGGCGCACACGAAGGGCCCCCAGTGGGGCGTGTTCGGGCAGCCACGGGTCAACGTGATGGCGCTGAACATGGCGCTGGATGAGAGCAGGAGCGACCGGGCCGCGCCCGGAGCCCCGGGTGAAGCACCGTTGCCGTGATGCGGCGTTGGCACGCTTGCGCGCACAATCCGTCCCCATGACCGACTCCCGCACCCGACAGGCCGATGCGCTGGTGGAACGCCTGCAGCGCGAGGCCGGCGGCAAGCTCACCGTGTTCCTGGGCGCCGCGCCGGGCGTGGGCAAAACCTACAGCATGCTCGGCCGCGCGCAGGAGCAGCTGCGCCGCGGCGTGGACGTGGTGGTGGGGCTGGTGGAAACCCACGGCCGCGCCGAAACCTCGGCGCTGCTGGACGGCCTGCCGCAGGTGCCGCTGCTGCAGCGCCAGTACCAGCAGCATGCGCTGCAGGAAATGGACCTGGATGCGGTGCTGGCACGGCGCCCGGCGCTGGTGCTGGTGGACGAACTGGCCCACCGCAACGTGCCGGGCAGCCGTCATGAACGGCGCTGGCAGGACGTGATGGAGCTGCTGGATACGGGCATCGATGTCTGGACCACCATCAACATCCAGCACCTGGAAAGCCTCAACGATGTGGTCATGCGCATCACCGGGGTGCGGGTCAGCGAGACCGTGCCCGATGCGGTGCTGGACCGCCTGCACGACATCGTGCTGGTGGACCTGCCCCCGCGCGAGCTGATCGAGCGCCTGCAGCAGGGCAAGGTGTACGTGCCCGAGCAGGCGGCGCAGGCGCTGCAGGCGTTCTTCTCGCCCGCCAACCTGACCGCGCTGCGCGAACTGGCCATGCAGGAAGCCGCCGACCGGGTGGACAACAGCCTGCGCGAAACCCGCGCCGCGCGCGGCGAAGGCAACCTGCCGCTGCGCCGCCGGGTGCTGGTGGCGATCGACGGCGGCGGCCAGAGCGAGTACCTGGTGCGTGTGGGCCGGCGCATTGCCGAGCGCCGCGATGCGCCGTGGACGGTGGTGACCGTGCAGCGGCGGCGCGAGGACGACAGCACCCGTCGCGAGATCGATGCGGCCTTCGCGCTGGCGCGGCGGCTGGGTGGCGAGGCCGAGCTGCTGCATGGGCCGAGCATTGCCGACGCGCTGCTTGACCATGCCGCGCACAACAGCGTGTCCACGCTGGTGCTGGGCCGCACCCGCGAACGCCCGTTCGCGCGCATGCTCAACCGCACCCTCACCCAGCAGCTGATCCAGCGCGGGGCGCACTTTGAAATCACCATCATCGGCACCCCGCAGGCGCGTGCGCGTGCGGGGTGCCATGGCTTGTCGATGCCGACGCTGAGCACCGGTCGCGACACCGTGCTGGCGCTGGTCGCCACGGCGCTGGCCTGCCTGGTGGCGCTGGTGGCCGAGCGCTGGGTCGGGCTGTACGACCTGTCGATGGTGTTCATCGTGGCAGTGGTGGTGGTGGCCGCGCGCAGCCGCACCAGTGCGGCGGTGATGGCCGCGGCGCTGTGTTTCCTGGCCTACAACTTCTTCTTCATCGCACCGCGTTTCACCTTTGCAATCAGCGCGCGCCAGGGCGTGATCACGGTGTTCCTGTTCCTGGTGGCGGCACTGGTGGCCGGCCGGCTGGCCTCGCGCCTGCGCATGCAGGTGGTGGCGCTGCGCGCGGCCAACCGCCACGCCAACGCGCGCCAGGTGCTGGGTGGGCAGCTCACCCGCGCCGCCAGCAACGAAGCAGTGGCGCAGGCCGGGCGCGAAGCGCTGGAGCAGGCGCTGGATGCACCGGCCTGGCTGCGCATCGGCGCCGACACCAGCACCAGCGGCAGTGCCGCGCCGGGCGACACCGACCTGGCCGCCGCCGACTGGGCGCGCCGCCACGGCCAGCCCAGCGGCCGCTTCACCGACACGCTGGCCGGCGCGGAGTGGTGGTTCCTGCCATTGCTGGACAGCGATGACCGCGCCATCGGCGTGGCCGGCATGCGCTTTCCGCGCAGCGCGCCACGGCTGACCCCGGAACAGCGCCAGCTGGCCGAAGCGATGGTGGACGACATCGCGCAAGCAGCGCTACGCACGCGGTTGGTGGCTGATCTGGAAAAGGCGCACGTGAACAACGAGACCGAGCGGCTGCGTTCGGCGCTGCTGTCGTCGGTATCGCATGACCTGCGCTCGCCGCTGGCGGCGATGATCGGTTCGGCCGACAGCCTGTCCAGCTACGCCGATGCAATGGATGCCGGCGACCGCCGCGCCCTGCTCGATACCATCCTGGTGGAGGGCGAGCGGCTGGACCGCTACATCCAGAACCTGTTGGACATGACCCGGCTGGGCCACGAAGGACTGCAGATCAACCGCGACTGGATCGGCGTGGACGAGCTGGTGGGCTCGGCCGCGCGCCGGTTGCAGCGCTACCAGCCGGAGGTGCGGCTGCAATTGGATATCCCCAGCACGCTCGGCCCGATCTGGGTGCACCCGGCGCTGGTGGAACAGGCGGTGTTCAACGTAATGGAGAACGCCGCAAAGTTCTCCCCGCCCGGCGCGGCGGTGGAAGTGCAGGCACGGCTGGTGGAGGGCGAGCTTCGCATTGATGTGCTCGACGCCGGCCCAGGCATTCCCGATGACGAGCGGGCGCGCATCTTCGACATGTTCTACAGCGTGGAACGCGGGGATCGGGGCCGGCATGGCACCGGGCTGGGCCTGACCATCTGCCAGGGCATGATCGGCGCGCATGGCGGCAGTGTGCAGGCGCTGCCGGGCCGCGACGGACGCGGTACCCTGATACGCATCACGCTCCCCCTGCTGCAACCCCACCCTGCCGATGACCCCGACGATTCCTGATGCTTCCCATGGCGTGCCACCGGCGCGCGTGCTGGTGATCGATGACGAAACGCAGATCCGGCGCTTCCTCGACATCAGCCTGCGTGCGCAGGGTTACCGCGTGCTGCAGGCCGCCACGGGCCAGGCCGGGCTGGAACAGCTGGTGGACGAAGGCGCGGACCTGGTGATCCTGGATATCGGCCTGCCGGACATGGAAGGCCATGAAGTGCTGGCCGAGCTGCGCCAGTGGAGCCAGGTTCCGGTGATCATGCTGACGGTGCGCGCCAGCGAAACCGAGAAGGTGCTGGCGCTGGACAATGGCGCCAACGACTACGTGACCAAGCCGTTCGGCACCCAGGAGTTGATGGCGCGGGTGCGCGCGTTGCTGCGCACGCGCACGGTATCGGCCGATGGGGTGTTGCCGCATTTCGATGACGGGCACCTGCATATCGACCTGGTGCGGCGTGAGGTGCAGCTGGACGGCGTGCCGGTGGCGCTGACGCGCAAGGAGTATGCGCTGCTGTCGCTGCTGCTGCGCAATGCCGGCCGGGTGGTGACCCAGCCGCAGATCCTGGCCGAGATATGGGGACCCACCCACCAGCACGACACCCATTACCTGCGCATCCTGGTGGGCAAGCTGCGGCACAAGCTGGGCGATTCGGCGCTGGATTCGCGCTACCTGTTCACCGAACCGGGTGTAGGGCTGCGGTTCAAAGGGTGAATCTCGACCGCAGGTCGAGATTCACCCGGTAGCGCCGGCCGTTGGCCGGCCCTCGCACGGTGTGATACTCCTTGGGCCGGCCAACGGCCGGCGCTACCTTCAGAATTGCAGATCCACGCCCGGCAGCAGCGGCTGCAGCTGCTCGCGGAACAGCGCCTTGATGCGCTCCAGCGCGGCCGCATCGTTGCCTTCGAAACGCAGCACCAGCACCGAGGTGGTATTGGAGGCGCGCAGCAGCCCCCAGCCGTCCGGGAAATCCGCACGCAGGCCGTCGATGGTGGACAGGCGGGCGCCGGCGAACGGCGATTCCTCCACCTGCGCCGCCGATACGAACATCGACACCAGCGCATGCGGCGTGCCCGATTCCACCGGCACCTTCAGCTCCGGCGTGGACACGCTTTCGGGCAACTCATCAAGCACTTCCGACGGAGTCTCATCGCGCTGGGCCAGGATTTCCAGCAGACGTGAGGCGGCATACAAACCATCGTCGAACCCGAACCAGCGTTCCTTGAAGAAGAAGTGCCCGCTCATTTCGCCGGCCAGCTCGGCGTCGGTTTCGCGCATCTTGGCCTTGATCAGCGAATGCCCGGTCTTCCACATCATCGGGCTGCCGCCGTTGCGCAGCACGTAATCGGACAGCTTGCCGCTGCACTTCACGTCGTAGATCACCAGCGCGCCGGGATTGCGCTGCAGCACATCGGCCGCAAACAGCATCAGCAGGCGATCGGCATAGATGATCCTGCCTTCGCGGGTGACCACACCCAGGCGGTCGCCATCGCCATCGAAGGCCAGGCCGATATCCGCATCGAAGCGTTTCACGGTCTGGATGAGGTCTTCCAGGTTGTGCGGGTCGCTCGGGTCCGGATGGTGGTTGGGGAAGGTGCCATCCACATCGCAGTACAGCGGAATGACTTCAGCGCCGATGGCCTCCAGCAGCGGCTGGGCCAGTTCACCGGCCACGCCGTTGCCGGCGTCGGCTACCACCTTGATCGGGCGGTCCAGCTGCACGTCATCGGCAATGCGCTGGATGTAATCGGCGTTGACGTCGCGCTGCTGCAGGCTGCCCGGTTCGGCCGCCACATGCAGCTGGCCATCGCGGATGCGCTGGTACAGCTCGGTGATGGCATCACCGGACAGGGTTTCGCCGCCCACCACGATCTTGAAGCCGTTGTAATCAGGCGGGTTGTGGCTGCCGGTAACGGCAACGCAGCTGCCCGCGCGCAGGTGGAAACTGGCGAAATACACCACCGGGGTCGGCGCCAGGCCGATGTCGGTGACGTCACAGCCGGCACGGCGCAGGCCTTCGATCAGGCTGGCGGTCAGTTCCGGACCGGACAGGCGGCCATCACGGCCGACCACGATGTCGCGCAGCCCCTGCACCTGCAGCACCGAGCCGATGGCCTGGCCGATCAGCACCGCTACCTGCGGGGTGAGCTCGCGGCCGATCACGCCGCGGATGTCGTAGGCGCGGAAGATACCTTCCGGCACTTCGTGGCCCGGGCCGGTGGGCAGCGGCGGTGGCGGGCCCGAGCCGGCAGCCGGTGCAGGTTCCAGCAACGGGTCCTGCACCAGGCTTTCGCGCAGCGTGGGGCCGTGGTCGCCCTCGCTGACGGCGGCACGCCGGCGCGGCAGCTTCACCCGGCCCTTGCCGAACTGCAACATGCCGGCAATGGCCAGCAGCAGCGCGGCCACGATGAGGGACGGAATCGCGCCCAGGCCCAACGGGCCCGGTTCGACATCCGGCACGGCGGCGGCCAGGCGCAGACCGCTCTTGCCGATCGGCCGGGCCAGGCCTTCGGCGCCACCGGACAAGGCCGGATCGCCCTGCTCGATGATGCTGTGGCTGCCCTGGCGCAGCGCCAGGTAACCAGCTGACGGCACGCGGATCTGGTCGAAGATGCCGGTCAGGCGCAGCAAGGGCTGGCGCACATAGATCACGGCTGGCCCCTGCGTGCCCAGCTGCACCGGCACGGCCAGGCCAAGGCGTTGGCCCCCAGCGTCGCGCACCACGCGCGCCACCACGGTATCGCCGGCAATGGCCGCTTCCAGCAGGCCCAGGCGAGCGTAGCCGAAAGCCTTCGGATCGGCATAGGCCTGGCCCAGGTCGGCGGTGAGCACCTGCACGTCTTCGGTACCCGGCCAGCCTTCACGCACGGCCAGCGCCGTGGCATCGGCATCGCCCTCAGCGAGGGCGGTACTGACCCGCTCGCTCTCCACCAGCTTGCGCAGCTGAGCGCTTTGCCCGGTGATGGCCACCTGTACGCCCTGCACGCCCTGGTCGCGGGACTGTTCCAGCGCCTGCCCAACCGAGGCCTGCCGCCATTGCCGCACCCCGCTCCAGGCAAACCACACGGCCAGAATGACCAGGATTCCCACCAGCAACAACCCGTTACGCTTGCTTGTCAATCGCGGCTGTCCTTCCGCCGTTGCCCTGCTCATTGATGTTCCCCCTGTCAGCGCACCCCGGTATGGCCGAATCCACCCGTTCCCCTGGCGCTGTCGGTGAAAGTATCCACTACCTGCAGGCCGACGCGTGCAATCGGCAGCACAACCAACTGTGCGATGCGGTCACCCGGCTGAAGCGTGAAGGCCTCGCGGCCGCGGTTCCAGGCGCTGATCAGCAGCGGGCCCTGGTAGTCGGCATCGATCAACCCGGTGCCGTTGCCCAGCACGATCCCATGGCGGTGGCCCAGCCCGGAGCGCGGCAATACCACCGCGCACAGGTTCGGGTCGGCGATGTGGATGGCGATGCCGCTGGGAATCAGTGCCGTGTCCCCCGGCTGCAGGGTGAGCTCGGTCTCCAGCGCCGCGCGCAGATCCAGGCCGGCGCTGGCTTCGGTGGCGTAGGCCGGCAGGGGCCAGGTATCGCCGAAGCGGGGATCGAGCAGTTTCACCTGCAGCGACTGCAGGGACGGGGCTTGGGTCATGCGTGCAACCTCTGGGCAATCAGGGACAACAGTTGTTCGGCCAGCAGCGCCTTGGTGGTGCCGGGGAACACCTGCTCCCCGCCCTGCCAATAGGCGGTTGCTGCATTTTCGTCGCTTTCGAAGCCGCCATTTGTGATGCCCACCTGATTGGCGATCACCAGGTCCAGCCGCTTGTCGACCAGCTTGCCGCGCGCGTACTTCTCCACATCGTGGGTTTCTGCGGCAAAGCCGACCACCAGCTTCAGTGCGTTGGTCTGCTGGGCCACTTCGGCCAGGATGTCCTGGGTGCGCACCAGCTCCAGCGTGAGGGTCTGGGTGCCGGCTGTCTTCTTCAGCTTCTGCGGGGCGACCTGGCGCGGGGTGTAATCGGACACCGCCGCTGCGCCTATATAGATGTCGGCCGGCAGTGCATCCAGCACGGCGGTGCGCATCTGCGCGGCCGAGCGCACGTCCACCCGCTGCACGCCGGCCGGGGTTGCCAGGTGCACCGGGCCGCTGACCAGCACCACCTGCGCACCCTGGCGCACGGCAGCCGCCGCCAGCGCGTAGCCCATCTTGCCGCTGCTGCGGTTGCCCACGTAGCGCACCGGGTCCAGGTCTTCATAGGTGGGGCCTGCGCTGATCACCACGCGCAGGCCTTTCAGTTCCTGGGTGGCTTCGGACGCGTCGGCTGGGCCCTGCAGGGCAGCCAGCGCGGCCACGATGGCGTGCGGTTCGGTCAGCCGGCCGGGGCCGGATTCACCTTCGGCCAGCGGACCGTCTTCCGGGCCGATCACCTGGGCGCCGCGCTCGCGCAGCAGGCTGATGTTGGCCTGGGTAGCAGGGTGCAGCCACATGCGGTGGTTCATCGCCGGGCACACGGTGAGCGGCGCGGTGGTGGCCAGGCACAGGGTGGTGACCAGGTCATCGGCATGGCCGTTGGCCAGCCGGGCCAGCAGGTCGGCGGTGGCCGGGGCCACGATGATGCGGTCGGCCCAGCGGGCCAGCTCGATATGGCCCATGGCCTGTTCGGCCGCGCTGTCCCACAGGGTGGTGCGGGTGGGCTGGCCGGACAGGGCCTGGAAACTCAGCGGGGTGACGAACTGCTGGGCACCGGCGGTCATGGCGACCTGCACCAGGGCCCCGGCGTCGCGCAGGCGGCGCACCAGCTCCAGCGACTTGTAGGCCGCGATGCCGCCACCCACGCACAACAACAGCTTCTGGCCTGCCAGCGGGCGCGCCTGCGCCGGGGAAGCCTGGGGGGAGTCAGCCACCTGCGAATTTCCTGTCGAACCGAGGCGATTAGCTTACCTGATGGGGTGTTGCGGACTCATGCGCCAGGGGCATAAGGGGAGGGTTTTTTGTCATGAGCAGGGTGGCGAGCGGGCTTTTTGCGTCGTGCACGCTTGACTGTTGCCCCAGCCCCCACCTAAGTTTCTGGACACTTCCCCGGCCGCGGGCTGCATCGGAGCGTGGCGGCCATCACGGCAAAGGACTGACTCGTCATGCGTGTTTCCCTTGGGCATCTACTGCCTGCCCTACTGCTTTGCGCCCCCCAGATTGCCCATGCAGCGGCCGACCAGCCAGGCGACTATTGGATGGTTCACCATCAGGGTGGCGCCAACACTCACGAGATAATTGTCGTGGATGGCGACCCGGCACACATGCCAGCACGCGCGAACGGCGCCGTGTCGCTTACCGTGCATCGGTTGTACGAAGGCGTGGACAAACCTGTGATGACGACCTACGAAACCGACGTGGATTGCGCTGGCAAGCGCATCCGGCTGCAGAAGGCCAGTGACCTTGAGTGGGACATGAAGACGTCGAAGCCCGTGAGCGTCTCCTCGTCGTGGCAGACAGCGCCGGAAGCGTGGTTGGCGAAGGCGCGGGACTTTGCCTGCCAGCCCGCCACCCGTTCCGGGATGGGCATGACCCCACTTGGCAGGATGCACGTGTTTGGCATGATCGACAACGTCAACGGTCGCTTCAGGGTGCTGCAGCGCGAACAAAGCTGGGCGCCCGTGCTGAAGATGATCGACGATGCATTCGACCGCATGCCGCAGAACTGAACCGCCACGAGGAGAACGAAGAATGAAAAGGATGTTCGCGTCGGCGGTGTGTTTCGCCCTGCTTGCGGGTTGTTCGAGCATGCCCAACATGCCTGACATGTTGGCCAACTCAGCTTGGAAAGGTCGCCCGGTCACCGAGGCGATTGATCAATTTGGCGCGCCCAGCCGGATTGACAGCCTGGTCGAAAAGCAATGGGTGGTGCTGGTGTACTACAAGAGCACGGCCTACAAACGGCGCGAGGCGCTCGGGACGCACACGGGGCCACAAAACGGTCAGATCGTCCATACCGAGTCCTGGGGTGATGTGACCTACAACTCTGGCTGTGAGATCCACGTGGCAGTCAACCGACAAAGGCAGGTCGCCCGCATTTCCACCAAGGGCGGATATTGTGGAAGCGTGGATATCAAACCCAACAAGCGGGCGTAGTCCGCTTTGATGGCGCAGGTGGCAGCAGACCCATGCCACTCCGCCCCCCCTGAGGTGCATCGGTGCCGGATCTCCTCCTGGCCAAGCGCCGCCGGATGTTGAAGACCGGCGCTGGCACCAGGCGGAACGGCACAGTGGATATCGCGCAGAACCGCCAAGTGCAGTGGAAGGGGATCGTCACTCGCCCCGCGCTGCCTGGGTTCTGTCGGCTTGGGTGGTGATTCGTCGCAGGCCGGGTGCAGGCGGCACCGGATCCGCCCAGTCTGTGGGCCGATCTGACCCATCCACCCGCAAGGACCGCGACATGACTGCTGCACTACCCCGACTGTGCCTGGCCTCGCTTTTCCTGGTGGCATCCGCCGCGGCCGCCCCGCTGCCGGTGCCTGCGCCAAGCGATGCCTGCGCGCTTGCGCACCAGCCGCTGACCGGCTCGCTGGTGCAGATACCTTTCGACAGTGTCGACGGACGCATCTATGTGCAGGCGCGCGTCAACGGCCGGGGGCCGTACCGCTTCGCCGTGGACACCGGCGCCAGCGGCATCGGGCGTGCGGACATGCGCCTGGTGTCGGCATTGGGTATGCCGCTGCACGGGCAGGCCACCACGTCGGACGGCGTAAGTCAGGCCAGCGTGAAAACCGCTCGGATCGATACGCTGGAGCTGGGTGAACTGGCGCATCGCAACGTCGAGCTGATCGCCCGCGACTACAACGCGCGCAACGCGCCAGACGCCGCATTCGACGGGATCCTCGCGCGCGAGTTCTTCGCCGACGGTCTGTTGCGGATCGACTATCCGACCCGGACCCTGGCATTCACCCGCTCCGAGCAGCTGGGTCCGTCTGCAGCCAATGCGCTGACCTATACGCGTGCCTTCCGCATACCTGTGACGATTGACGGCCACCCGTTCGTTGCCCAGCTGGACACCGGCGCCAACATCGGCTTCGTGTTACCGCAGGCCGTGTTCGAGCAAGTTTCGGACCAGCCTCTGGGCGAGGTAGTGCGCTCGCAGCTGACCAACGGCCAGCTGGAGAGTTGGCGCGGCACGGTGCTGGGACCCATCAAGGTGGGACAGGTGAGTCTTGCCAACATGGAGGTGCGGGTGTCGCCGAAGTATCCCGAGGTGCTGGTGGGCGCCCATGCGCTGCAGGACGCGGTGGTGCTGATCGATCCGAGGAGCCAGGTGGTGGCGGTGTGCCGGTGACCTGTCGCTTTATGCACCAGAATCGCACAACTTATCCACAGCTTAACGCGTGCATCTCACTTCCGGATGTGGTATGGCGATTGCCCTGTCGCCCCGCTACAATGCGTGGATGAAGTGCCCGGGAGAAGGAACGTGCTGAAGAGCCATACGGAAGAAAAATTCGTACAGGCGATCCTTTATTTCGCACATAGCACCCAAGCGCTCGGCAAGATCAAGCTGTTCAAGCTTTTGTTCCTGCTTGACTTCGAGCACTTCCGCCAGACCGGCCGCAGCGTGACAGGCTTGGAGTACCGCGCCTGGCGCATGGGCCCGGTTCCGGCTGCCCTGGTACAGCAGTGGGATCAGTTGGAAGAGGGCCTGCGCGATGCGATCAGGATCGTTCCCGAGCAGGTCATCACCTATTGGCGCGAGAAGGTCGTGCCGCTGCAGCCTTTCGATGCCAGTCACTTCAGCAAGCGTGAATTGCGACTACTTGAGGCAATCGCCCAGGAATATCGCGAAACGTTGTCCGACGCGATGATTGACATGACGCATGCCGAGAACGGCGCCTGGGCCAAAACATGGCAGGAAGGTGCAGGTAATGACCGGGTCATTGAGTATCGTCTGGCAGTTCCCGACGATGCCAGCGACCGGGATGCTGTACTTGACGCAGCGGATCTGTATGCCGGCATTGCAGCCGCGCAAAGGCGTTGAGGGTGGCCGCAGACGACAAGCTCGTTCCCGGCTCCATTCTGCTCGCAAACCAGTTCTACGCCGATGTCGCAAACGGCCAGCTTCTTCCCAAGTATCTGCTCGTCCTGGCGCGCGCCAAGCGTAGCGACGACATTGTGTGGCGTCTGCTGACCAGCCGCTGTCATGGCAGGCCTGAAGCACCGCCCTGCTTTCATGGCGATCCCTATCCCGGCTTTTTCCTGAGCGTGATCAATCCTGAAGCAGGCCTGGGCAAGAAGACGTGGTTGGACCTTCGTGCCTTGGATGACGGGGACGCCTACGAGGTACGCACAGACTTGGCGGCCGGGAAGTTGCAGTACGTCTGCGCCATCGGCCCTGCGCAATTACGTCTCGCTTCGCTTTGTGCGGCCGCCGCCGACGACACCACAACGGAACAGGAAACGTCCATTCGCGACCAGCTCGCTCGCTGACAAACCGGGGCTCGCGTCCGGCCGGCCCTACCGTCGACTCTCGCGTCTTGCGCGCGTAATCCGCGCCCGCTGTCGCTGACGCCCCGCGTGGCCATGCCATTTCCGACTTGCCCCGATTCCAAGCGATAGATCTTCGTGAAACTGCGACCGGCTATCCAGCCTGAACCCGCGTGCCGCCCCTAGAATTCGCGCCTTGGGGCTCAATGCCGAGTCGATATAGGAAGCGGGAGATGAGAACGACCAAGACCCATTGGCTTGCATGCACCGTCCTGGTCGGCTTGATTCCGATCTTCTCCAGGCTCTTCATCTGGCTGGCAACCAAGGACGGCACAGTTGAGCCATTCGCGCCGCAGGACCTGATTGCGTTTGGGCTAGTACTCCATATCTCAAACATCAACGAGATGAAGCACCTCGTCACCGCAGACCGATCATGGAAAATTGTCCACAACGGTGCATCTTTGTGCTTCATCGCCATCTATGGTGCGTTTTTCTGCCTGACGTTGATTGGCGACGACATCGTCGATCAACACGCCATGATTACCTGCGTTGGAATCATCGCTCTGGCATCGTTGTTCATCAGCTATTGCCTGTTAAACCGCATATCGAAATTTCATTCGCATGACCCGAAGCATCACCCATGACAGCACGCTTCTCAGCCTCCGTGAGCTGACCAGTAAACGGATCCTGCCAACAGTCCCTTGAGCGGAATACTTACAGGTCATTGTCTAGACCAGATGGACATTTGCCCGCATGACAATCAAGCACTGGCCTAAAGAAGATCGCCCACGAGAGAAGCTGATGGCACGGGGACCGGGGGCGCTTACAGACGCGGAGCTTCTTGCAATTTTCCTTGGCACAGGCTGCAACGGCCTCAATGCATTAGAACAGGCGCAGCTCCTGATACAAGCTCATGGCCCTCTCCGCCGGTTACTCGACCTTGACGTAAAGCAATTAACGAGGCTGCCTGGACTTGGTCTTGCCCGTGCCAGCAAGCTCGTTGCTGCTTTGGAATTGGCAGACCGCTATCTACTTGCTGAGCTGGAGCGTGGGGAGAGCATGCTCAATCCGGCAGTGGCCGAGCGCTACTTCAAACAGCGACTACGCGGACGTAAACAGGAGGTATTTGCCGCTCTCTTCCTGGACACCCGCAACCGAGCCATCACGTTCGAAGAGCTGTTTACCGGAACGATTGATTCCGCCGCGGTCTACCCTCGCGAAGTTGCTCGGCGCGCTCTGCTTCACAACGCGGCAGCCGTGATCGTTGGCCACAACCACCCCTCCGGCAACCCCACCCCCTCGGAGGCAGACCGCCAGATCACCCAGCAGCTCCTGGAGGGGTTGCCCTTGGTCGGCGTGCGGCTGATCGACCACATCGTGGTAGGGGACGGTGCCCCGGTGTCGTTGGCGCAGCTGGGCTGGCTCAGATGCGACCCGCCCCGCTGGAGCTGAACGGCCCGGTCAGCCAATCCGCCCGGCTCCCAAGGGCTTCAGCCCGGTCCCAGAACCCGCTTCCCACCCCCGCTGTGCCCCGGTTCAATGGATCGGGGCAGCTTCTGGGCTAAAATTGCCGATTCCGCCGCTCCAGTCTTCAAAGCAGGCCCTGTGAAAAATCTCCTCCGCGCCCTGATCAGCCAGGGCATCGAAGCGCTGCGTGCCAACGGCACGCTGCCGGCCGACACCCTGACCCCGGAATTTGTGGTGGAACGCCCGAAGACCCGTGACCACGGTGATTTCGCCACCAATGCCGCCATGCTGCTGGCCAAGCCGGCGCGCAGCAACCCGCGCGCCCTGGCCCAGGCGCTGCTGGATGCGCTGCCCAAGAGCGACGATGTGCTGCGCGTTGAGATCGCCGGCCCGGGCTTCATCAATTTCCACCTCGCCCCCAGCGCCTACCAGCGCGAAGCGGCCGGCGTGCTCAAGGAAGGGGCCGATTACGGCCACAACCTGAGCGGCAACGGCCGCACCGTGGGCGTGGAATACGTGTCGGCCAACCCGACCGGCCCGCTGCACGTGGGCCACGGCCGCGCCGCCGCCATTGGCGACTGCCTGGCCCGCCTGCTGGAGGTGAACGGCTGGAACGCCAAGCGCGAGTTCTACTACAACGACGCCGGCGTGCAGATCGAGAACCTGGCCCTGTCCACCCAGGCGCGCGCCAAGGGCATCACGCCCGACGACGCCGGCTGGCCGGAAGGCGGCTACCGCGGTGACTACATCGAAGACGTGGCCAAGGCCTACCTGGCCGGCGCCACCGTGGAGCTGGAAGGCCATGCGGTGGTGGGCGAGCGCGACCCGGACAACCTGGACGCGGTCCGCCGCTTCGCCGTGGCCTACCTGCGCAACGAGCAGAACCAGGACCTGGCGGCATTCGGGGTGGATTTCGACATCTACTTCCTGGAGAGCTCGCTCTACAAGGATGGCAAGGTCGAAGAGACCGTGGCCCAGCTCAAGGCGGCCGGCCATACCTATGAGGAAGGCGGCGCGCTGTGGCTGCGCTCGACCGACTTCGGTGACGACAAGGACCGCGTGATGCGCAAGTCCGACGGCACCTACACCTACTTCCTGCCGGACGTCGCCTACCACCTGAGCAAGTGGCAGCGCGGGTATGAGCGCGCCATCACCGAGCTGGGCGCGGACCACCACGGTTCGCTGGCGCGCGTGCGCGCTGGCCTGCAGGCGCTGGACGTGGGCATTCCCAAGGGCTGGCCGGAATACGTGCTGCACCAGATGGTGACGGTGATGCGTGGCGGCGAGGAAGTGAAGCTGTCCAAGCGGGCCGGCAGCTACCTGACCCTGCGCGACCTGATCGAGGAAGCCGGCCGCGACGCCACCCGCTGGTTCCTGATTGCACGCAAGCCCGATTCGCAGCTGACCTTCGATATCGACCTGGCCCGCCAGCAAAGCAATGACAACCCGGTGTTCTACGTGCAGTATGCGCACGCCCGCGTGTGCAGCCTGCTGCGCCAGGCACAGGAGAAGGGTCTGTCGTACACCCCGGCCGAGGGCCTGACCGGGCTGTCGACGCTGAACGACGAACCCTCGCTGTGGCTGATGGTGGAAATGTCGCGCTTCCCGGAAGTAGTGGAAGCGGCCGGCATTGCGCTGGAACCGCACCTTATCGCGCAGTACCTGCGTGAATTGGCGCACGCCTTCCACACGTGGTATCACGGCACGCAGGTGCTGGTGGCTGACGATGCAGAGCGCAATGCCAAGCTGACGCTGGCCTGCGCGGCACGCCAGGTGCTGGCCAATGGTCTGAACGTCCTGGGCGTTTCCGCCCCGGAAAAAATGTAAGCAGTGGAGAAGTAGTACATGGCAGCACGACGCGGCAAGAGCCAGGCACGGCGCAACAGCAACCAGGGCACGCCAGGATGGGTGTGGCTGGTGGCCGGTGTGGCGATTGCGGCCGTGGTGTTCCTGGCGGCACCAAACCTGTTCAAGAACGATGGCGATGGCTTCCTGCGGGTAGGCCCGCAGCCGGACCCGAACGCACAGCCGGCGCCGGTGAGCGATGCCGATACCGACGTGGGCACTGAATTGCCCAAGCCCGGTGCGGCCACCAAGCCTGCCGAACCGGCCAAGCCGGCAGCCACGCAGTACGACTTCTACACCCTGCTGCCCGGCAAGGAAGTGGAAATGTCCGATGCGGAGCTGGCCGCCAGCGCGCGCGCCGAAGACCAGCGCCGAGCCAAGGCTGAAGCGCAGCGCGCGCAGGCCGCGCTTGAAGGTCGCCCGGTACCGGCGACGCCGACCACGGCGTCCACGGCGGCAGCCACCACCGCTGCACCGGCCCCGTTGCCGGCGCCGGTGGCTGAGCGCCCGGCGGCTGCGGCACAGCCGAAGCCGGTTGCGGCAGCGGCTGCGGCTGAGCCGGCGGCGAGCAACGTACGTTACATCCTGCAGGCCGGCGCCTTCGGGGCGTCCGGCGATGCCGAAGCCACCAAGGCCAAGCTGGCCATGATCGGCCTGGCGGCGCGGGTGGAATCGGCGCAGATCAACGGCAAGACCGTGTACCGCGTGCGCATGGGGCCGTATGGCACCGCCGGTGAGCTGGCCGATGCCAAGCAGAAACTGGATGGCACCGGGTTGCAGGCGATGGCGATCAAGGCGCAGTAAGCCCGACGGTAGCGCCGACCGTTGGTCGGCTGCTCCTCGAACATGCCCCGCAATGCGGGGCATTTTTGTTCTGGTTGGTCGCGTAGAGCGGCCGACCAACGGTCGGCGCTACCAGGAGTGGCATCGTTGCGCTACGTTGGCGCTCCCATCCCTCAGCAAGGAGCGCCACATGAGCAGTTCGGAAGGCAATGACCGCCGCATCGACAACATCGAATTCAACGTGGCCGACATCGCCCGCAGCAAGGCGTTCTACGGCGAGGTGTTCGGTTGGACCTTCACCGATTATGGGCCGCGCTATACCGAGTTCAACGACGGCAGGCTGCGCGGCGGGTTCACCACCGACGGGCCCGTGCGGACCGGTGGGCCGCTGGTGATCCTGTATGCCGATGACCTGGAAGCCACGCAGGCGCGGGTGGAACGCGCCGGCGCGGAGATTTCCACGCCTGCGTTCGAGTTCCCGGGTGGACGCCGGTTCCATTTCCGCGACCCGGATGGGTACGAGTTGGCGGTGTGGTCTGCGGCTGGGTGATGGATTTGCCGGGCAGAGCCCGGCACTACCGGTTAATCGCGGGCTACCTGGAAGCCGGCGAAGGACTGGCTGACCGGCATCAGTTCGAGGCGGTTGATGTTCAGGTGCGCGGGCAGGTTGGCCACCCAGAAGATCTGCTCGGCGATGTCGTCGGCAGTCATCGGGTTGGCGCCGGTGTAGAGCGTGTCCGAGGCGGCCTGGTTGCCGTGGGTGCGGACCAGGGTGAATTCGGTTTCGGCCATGCCCGGTTCGATGGTGGTCACCCGCACGCCGGTGCCGTGCAGGTCCGAGCGCAGGCCGAGCGAGAACTGGCTGACGAAGGCCTTGGTGCCGCCGTAAGCGTTGCCGCCCGGGTACGGGTACACGCCGGCCACCGAACTGATGTTGATGATGGCGCCCCTGCGTTCGACCAGCTGCGGCAGCAGGCGGTGGGTGAGCGTGACCAGCGCGGTGACGTTGGTGTCGATCATGGTGCGCCAGTCTTCCAGCGAGGCGCTCTGGGCCGGGGCGGTGCCTTGGGCCAGGCCGGCATTGTTGACCAGCAGGTCGATATCGGCGAACGCGGCCGGCAGCGCGGCCAGGGCCGCTTCCATGGCGGCGCTGTCGCGCACGTCGAACACCGCTGCGTGCACGCGCTCGGGGCCGTAGGCATCAACCAGCGGCTGCAGCCGTTCGGCGCGGCGCCCGGTGGCGATGACCCGCCAGCCGGCCTGGGCGAAACGATGGACGGCGGCGGCGCCAAAGCCGGAAGTGGCGCCGGTAATCAGAGCGGTACGGGTCATCGGGGGTCTCCGTGGGATTCCCGACCATTTTCGCATCCTGCGCCGCGCTGTGCTGGCGCCCGGCGGCGGGATCAGCGGATGCGGAACACCCGCGCCTTGGGCAGGTCTTCATCCACCTGCAGGAACCAGCGCCCGGCGATGCCCGGCACCACCACGATGGGCGGGTTGCTGCGACTGGCCTTGAGCTTCATTTCGCCCTTGAGCACCTGCCATTGCTGGCCGTTGTCGAGGGTGAACACGGTGCCCGGCTGCCAGCCATCGACCGGGCCGGTGACGCTGGCATGGATGGGGCCGTCGTCCAGGCCCGGGAACATCGGGGCCGCGGTGGGCCCGCCTGGCATCGCCACCGGGGCGGCCACCGGGGCCGGGGCGCGGGCGTCAGCCTCGCGCAGCAGGCGGTTCAGGGTCTGCAGCTGGGCCGGGCTGAGGCCTACGTCGGCCAGCTGCTGCGGGTCCACGCGCTGTTCGATCGCCACATACGGGGCCTGGGCCGAGACCGCTGCGGCCAGCCAGACCATGCCCACACCCGCCAGAACCTGCCACCTGCGCATTGCCTGCTCCACTGCCTGTTGATGCCTGAGGAGCGCACTGTGCTTCACTTTCGTGGCAGCCAGATGACAGCCGGAACGGGCCGCTTCGGGGCCCGGCGGCCGGGTGGGGGTAAAATGGCCGCCAGCCACGCAGCCGCGTCGGCGGTATTGGACGTCTCATGATCAACAACGATGTACTGCGCAGCATCCGTTACATGCTCGACCTGAGCGACGGAAAGATTGCGGAAATCTGTGCCCTGGCCGACCCGGCATTCGTGGTGGACAAGGCCGATGTGCCCGGTTGGTTGCGCAAGGAAGACGAGGAAGGGTTCGTGGCCTGCGATGACCGCACGCTGGCGCACTTCCTGGACGGGCTGATCGTGCAGTTCCGTGGCCGCGATGAAAGCCAGCCGCTGCGGCCGGTGGAAAAGCGCATTACCAACAACCTGGTGCTGAAGAAGCTGCGGGTGGCCTTCGAGTTGAAGGATGTGGACATGCATGGAATTTTCCAGAACGCAGGGTTCCCGGTGTCCAAGCCGGAGCTGTCGGCGCTGTTCCGCCAGCCGGACCACAATAATTTCCGCGCGTGCGGGGATCAGCTGCTGCGTAATTTCCTGAAGGGTTTGACGCTGCGCGTTCGCCCGGCGTAAGGCGCGCCTTCGATCCGGGCCCATGCGTCAATGGGCCGATCAATCGTATCGGCAGTCGTTTGGGAACCGACCCTACCCCGCCGGTCGGTGCCCCGCCGTCAGAACGTGGTCTGCACCGCAAATTCCACGCGCGAGGCCGCGTTGCTGCCGAACAGGCGTTTGGCGGCACGGTCGGTGTCGTGCGCAGTCAGGCGCAGTTCCCCGGGGCCGCGCACTTTCCAGATGGCGCTGAGCTGGCCGTGCAGGTAATCGTCGGCGTAGGCGCTGTCGAGCCAGTACTGGCCCACCGCGCCTTCGATGCGCCACTGCCCGCCCAACGGTACGCGGGCGCCCAGCTGGGCGTACGTGCCGGTGCGGCCGCTGGCCAGGGCATCGTCGGAAACCCCGACGCTCATCCAGTAACGCTCCTTCCAGGTCACCGTGCTGTTGAGCTCGGTCCAGTCCAGATCCACGTCGGTGGACGGGTACATGTAGTGGGTGAGGTTTACGTCGAGCGCCCAGTCCGGCGCCAGCTCACCGCCCCAACCGGCGACGAAATCGAACTCGCTGCGCGCACCGGCATCCGGTTCGAACGACACGCCCGATCCCCACGCCGAAGCGTACCAGCCCGATTCGCTGCTCAGTTTGACCCCTGCCTGCACGGTGGGATCTTCCATGGTCTGCGAGCTGCCGCGCCAGACGTAATCCGAGGTCAACGTGGCGTTGCCGTCCACGCCGGCCAACGCCGAACCACTGATTGCCAGGCCAATGACCAGACCGCTTACCCGGCGCACTGCGCGCCTTGATTCCTGCTTTGCCACCACGTCCACCACTCCAGAAAACGGCCGTGCCGTTGAAGCGCACAGTGTGGTGAGCGCGCCCGTAAAGACGCCATGCGCCACGGCGGCATCGCGCGCAAAATCAACGTAAAAGCTGCCCACCAGAGCTTCAGGCGGCCCGCGCTATCATGGCGGCCCTGACTGACCTGCAGCGAGAATGGCGTGGACGCGATCCTGACCCCGGTATCGATTGGCGAGCTGATCGACAAGATCACCATCCTGGAAATCAAGGCCGAACGCATCACCGATGCGGGCAAGGTGGCCAATGTGCGCACCGAACTGGATGGACTGCTGCCGCTGTGGCAGGAGCTGCTGGCCGCACAGCCGGGGCTGGAGGCACTGAAGACACAGCTCAAGGCCATCAACGTGCGGATGTGGGACATCCAGGACCAGCTGCGCGACAAGGAAGCGGCGCAGGTGTTCGACGATCAGTTCATCCAGCTGGCGCGTGGGGTGTATGGCACCAATGGCGAGCGGGTGAAGGTGAAGAACGCGATCAACCGGACTGCCGGGTCGCAGCTGGTGGAAGAGAAGCAGTACCAGGGGGAATGATTGCCCCGTGGCAGCCACGCAGGGCGTGGCTCTACGGGGTACACGCGGTAGAGCCACGCCCTGCGTGGCTGGATCCGTCAACGCGCAGTAGCGGCCAAAAACCGCTCGCGGTCCTGCTGGGTGCGCCGGCGGATTTCCGCCAGCGCTTCATTTTCCGTAGCTTCCAGCATTGATTCGAACAACCGCTGGAAGTGATTGCGCATCGCCGTGCGCGCCGCGCCCGGGTCACGCAGGCGCAGGCCATCGAGGATGGCGGTGTGCTCGTCGTTGCGGGTGTCGCCGTCGTTGTGGCACACGTTGGCATACACCTGGCGTACCCGCGGCAGCTCGTTGCGCATGCGCCAGATCAGCTGCACGCAGTGCTCCACCACCGGGTTGCCGGCAATGCGCGCAATGGCCAGGTGGAACTGGCGGTCAGCCTCGCTGGCCGCCGCCTCGCCCGACGCCGGGTCGGTCATCGCTGCAATCAGCCCTTCCAGCATTTCCACTTCGGCATCGGTGATGCGGCTGGCGGCCATGGCTGCCGCCTCGGCTTCGATCACCGCCCGCGCGGCGGTGAGGTCGAACGCCGATACATCCGGCAGCGCGCCAGGGGCGGCTGCCGGACGTGCCTTCACGTACACGCCCGAGCCGGTCTTGATGGTGATCAGCCCCTGCGCCTCCAAGGCGATCTCCGCCTCGCGCACGGTTACCCGGCTCACCCCCAGCCGTTGCGCCAGGTCGCGTTCGCCGGGCAGGCGCGAGCCGGGCGGGAATTCGCCCTTCTCGATCAGCGCGACGATTTCAGCGGCAATGGACTGGTAGAGACGGGGTTCGGACATCATCAAGACCTGGCTGTACGGTGGCTGGGAACCGAATGTGCGCTTAGAAACGGTAGCGTACCCCCAGATAATAGCGCCGGCCGTAGGTGGTGTACTCGCGGAAGCTGCCCAGGATGGGCATATCCGACACCCGAGGCTCGTCCGTGAGGTTGCTGGCCGACAGCGATACCGACAGGCGGTCGTTCACCTTGTAGGTGGCGCGGAAGTCCAGCGAGCCATTGTCGCGTACATAGCGGTTCTGCGCCGGGTCGCCGACGAACTGCTGGTAGTAGTCGGAGCGGTACTTGTAGATGGCCTGCAGGTCCAGCCTGCCCAGGCCCCAGTACACCTGCGCCGAGGCCACGTGCTTGGACAGGCCGAAGATATTGGCCGGCTCGACGATCCCCGGGGTGACGATGCCGGTGGCCGGGTCGGTGGACTCGCCCAGGCGCAGGTCTTCGGTCTTGAAGTTGGAATGGGCGTAGTTGTAGCTGGCCTTCACGCCCAGCCCGGCGAAAATGCCCGGCAGGTAGGAGAAGCTGTGCGAGCCGGTCAGCTCGAAGCCGATCAGGTCGCTCTTCTGGTCGCTGGTGGCCAGCTGCTCCACCGGCACGGTGACGCTCACCCCGTCGATATCGAAGTTCTCGCCCACCACCACCGGCACCGAGCCGCCGTTGAACTGCTTGTAGTACACGGCGGTGGAGAGCATGGAATCGGCGTTGGCGTACCACTCCAGGGAGACATCGGCATTCCACGACATCAGCGGGGTGGCACGCGGATTGCCGGTGGCGGTGATGTTGCCCAACGCGTCGGCGACGCTGTCGAATTCGGTATCGACCTCGTCCAGGTTGAAGCTGCGGCCGTAGCCGAGCGCGGCCAGGTCCGGGCGCGCCATCGCGCGGTAGGCGCCCACGCGCAGCAGCAGGTCCGGGCGTAGTTCGAAGGCGGCGTTGAAGCTGGGCAGCCACTCGTTGTTGCTGGACTTGAGCACCTGCCGGGTGAAATCGCCGTTGGGCTGCAGGGTCACGGTGCCATCGGGGTTGTTGACCACGTCCAGCCCGCTGCGCAGGCCCATCGAACGCACATCGGTGTGTACCCAGCGCACGCCGATGTTGCCGGTGACCGGCACGCCGAACCATTCGGTGCTGTAGTCGCCCATCAGGTAGATGGCGCTGGTTTTCTCGGTCACATCGTTGTTGGCCGGATCGCGCAGGTCCGCGCTCAGGCCGGTGTCGTCCACGCCGGTGAAGGCCTTGAACAGGCAACGGCTGTCGAAGGTGGCCCACTGGTCGATGGTATTGCCGCTGGCGTTGGCCAGGAAGTCGTCCTGCGGGAACGCCTGGCGGCAGGCCTGGTTGGCGGCACGGATCGCGGCGACATTGGTGGTGGTGACATCCACGGTGTCGGTGAAGTCGGTATAGGTCGCCTCGGAACGCCGCAGGCCACCCTTGAGCGCGGTGAAGAAGCCGCTTTCGGGGGTGAACGCCGCATCGAACCGGCCGGCACGGATGGTGTGCTCGCGGTCCTGCTGGCGGCGACGGATCAGCGCCGAGTCGGTGAAGTTGTCCGGGTTGTTCACATCGAACGCCGGATCCAGGTAAATGCTGGGCACGTCGCCGCTGTAGTCGTAGGTGTAGTCGACGTAACGGTTGTTCTTGATGCCGGCCACCGGATTGCCGTTGACGTCGGTACGCCCGGCGCGCAGGCGGGTGGAACGCTCGATCTGCGAACGCTGGGTGTTGGAGTAGGACAAGTCACCGGACAGCATCCAGGCAGGGCTGGGCCGCACGATAAGGTTCAGGCCGCCGCCGGTGTATTCCTCGTTGCGCTCCAGGAAATTGCCGGTGGAGTCGATGGTGCTGCTGCCGGTGTGGCTGAGCAGCGCGCCGTCGTCGCTGACCACGCGGTTGTTGAGGTTGCGCATCATCGACGACAGCGTCAGGTCCGAACGGTCTTCGGTGTAATCGCGCTTGGAGTGCTGGTAATCCAGGTTCACTTCCACCGCGTCGTTGGGCCGCCACTGCAGCGCGCCGAACTGCGAATCGCGCTTGTCGTGTTCGACGAACTGGCGGTACAGGCGGCTGCCCGGCGCGAGGTAGTACGGCACACCGTTGGCTACATCGTTGCCGTCGACCTGGGTGCAGTTGCGGGTGGCGCCCACGACTTCGCGGCCATCGCAGGCGGCCCAGGTGGTACTGCTGGAGAACATCTCTTCCGGGTTGCTGCCTTCCAGCGCCTGCAGGCCGACCGACACGCCAAGCTTGCCGCCGTTGCTGAACTCGAACTGGTCGATGTAGCTGGCCGTACCCCGCCAGCCCACGCCGTCGCCGTCCTTGAGGCGGTCGTCGTATTCCTGCCAGGTGCCGCGCCCGTCCAGCTGGATGGTGCGCTTGCCGTATTCCAGCGGTTTGACGGTTTCCATGTTGACCGTGCCGGCCACGCCGCCTTCGACGAAGTCGGCGCGCTGGGTCTTGTAGATGGCCACGGTGTTGATCAGCTCCGACGGGAACTGGTTGAAGTTCACCGAGCGGTCGCCGCTGCCGTTGGTGGCCTCGCGGCCATTGAAGGTGGACGAGCCCAGGAACGGGCCCAGGCCACGGATCGAGATTTCAGAGGCGCCGCCCTTCTCGCGGTGGGTGGAGGCGCCGGTGATGGTTTCGATGGCTTCGCCGATGGACAGTGCGGGCAGGTCGCCGATGTCTTCGGCCGACAGTACGTCGGACACCACGGTCTCCTCACGTTTCTTGTCGATCGAGGTCTGGATGGTGCCGCGGGTACCGGTGACCTGGACCTGGTCCAGGGTGGTGGCCTGCGCCGGCGCGCTGGCCGGGGCGGCGTCCTGCGCATGGACCAGCGGCATGGCCGCAGTGGCGCACAGGGCATAGAACAGCGCGCTGTGCAGCGCGGTGTGGCGGAAGCCTCGTGGCGAGGCCGTACGGCGGTCATGCAACATCGTGATCTCCCTCCCAGGATGGATCGTCCGATTACACGGATTCGATCCGGAAGATTCACGGTTCAAGGACCAATGTCAATGAATTGGTACTAAAGTCTACCCCATGCATCCACCCAGACCACTTTTCGACAAATTAATGTGCGGATGCAGCAGGGATATGCGCAAATGGCTTACCGGATGCGGCTAAAGTGGTATGCGATTGTGGTTGACGTTGTCGCGGTTGAGGCTGTTACCATCCGGACTCGCGTTGGGGTCCATGGTGATCTGGGAGGGTTAGCCTGTGGCACAGCAACAAGATGTAGGTACGAGTAGGGCGATAAAGCGGTGGCGTTGGTGGGGTTCATGCGTTAAAGCGCCGATCGGCCGTACGGGCCGGCGTTTGGGAACCGCCGCTACCCTCTTGGCTCTGATGATCCTTCCTGGGTTTGCCTGGTCCGCTGAGTATCTGGTGCACGACTCGGCTGGGTATGCCGCCGCTACCAAGGGGCTGAAACCGGGCGATACGGTCATCCTTGCGGATGGGGTCTGGCGGGATGTGGATCTTCTGCTGACGGGGACCGGCACAATTGGTCAACCAATTCGGCTGACCGCGCAGACGCCCGGAAAAGTGATCCTGAGCGGGCAATCGCAGCTGCGGCTGGCCGGGGCCTATCTGGAGGTGTCCAACCTGGTGTTCCGCGATGGCTGGGCACCGGGCGGCGAGGTGGTGAGCTTCCGCCGCTCGTCCAGTGAATGGGCCGAACACAGCCGGGTGACCGGCATCGTCATCGATGGCTACAACAAGCCCGACCGCGCCCAGTCCGACAACTGGGTGGCCATGTACGGAAAGTTCAACCGCTTCGACCACAACCAGCTGGTGGGCAAAACCAATGCCGGTACCACCCTGGTGGTGGTGCGCAATGCCACCAGCGGGTTGGACAACCGCCACCGCATCGACCACAACTGGTTCGGGCCGCGCCCCAACCTGGGCAGCAACGGCGGCGAAACGATCCGGGTGGGCACCAGCCACGATTCGCAGTCGGCCTCCAACACCATGGTGGAGAACAACTGGTTCGAGCAGTGCGATGGCGAAGTGGAGATCGTCTCCAACAAATCCGGCGGCAACCGCTATCGCGGCAATGTGTTCATGGAATCGCGCGGCTCGATGGTGCTGCGCCACGGCCACGGCAACGTGGTGGAGCGGAACATTTTCCTGGGCAACGGCAAGCCGCATACCGGTGGCGTGCGGGTGATCAACCGCGACCAGATCGTGCGCGACAACTATTTCGAAGGCGTGGCCGGCGATGGCTTCGCCTCGGCGCTGGCGATGATGGCCGGCACCCGCGATGCACCGCTCAACCGCTACGAACAGGTGGACAACGCGACGATCAGCCACAACAGCTTCGTGCAGGTGCGCTACCTGTTCCTGGGCGCGGGGCTGGATGACGAACGCAACGCGATGCCGGTGCGCAGCAGGATCAGCGACAACCTGTTCGTCGGCGATGGCAGCACTGAGCTGCTGCGCACGCAGGGCGACCTCTCGGGTATCGCCTTCAGCGGCAATGTGCAGAGCCCGAAAGCGTCGCCGGGTTTCCCCAACGGCGTGGATGGCCGCAGCGTCACCCTGCAGCGCGCGACCAACGGCCTGCTGTATCCGCCGGCCGGCACCGGGGTGGGCGCGCCGCGCGACCTGGCGCCGATTCCCCGCGAACAGGTCGGGGTGGACTGGTACCCCAAGCAGGTCACCCGGACCGCGCTGGACAGCGGGCGCGAGCATCGCGTCGGCCCGGGCGAAGACACCTTGGTCGCCGCAGTAGCCGCCAGTGCCGCCGGCGACCGCCTGCAGCTGCAGCCCGGCGTTTACCGCATCAGCCAGGTGCTGGCGGTGGACCACCCGCTCAGCGTGGTCGGCCCGGCCAAGGGCAAGGCCACGCTGCGCTTTTCCCGACCCTCGCTGTTCGAGATCGGCCCCGGCGGTTCGCTGCGCCTGGCCGGGCTGGAGATCGACGGCAGCCTGGCGCCGGATGCGGCCGGCAATGCGGTGATCCGGGTACCGCCAGGCAGCCAGGCCTTCGATTACACGCTGGAGATCGCTGACAGCCGCATCCACGACCTGAGCAGCAACAAGGCCTTCGATGTGATCAACACCGGCAAGGGCACCCTGGCCGCGTCGATCCGCCTGCAGGGCGTGACGGTGAGCGACATCAGCGGCAGCGTGATCGCCGCCGCCGCCGAAACCGATGACCTGGGCACCTACAACGCCGAAACGGTGGACATCATCGACTCGGTCTTCCAGCGCATCGGTGGGCCCTTGGTGAACCTGTACCGTGGCGGCACCGATGAAAGCACGTTCGGCCCCGCCTTCCACCTGCGCGGCAGCCGTTTGGAAGCGGTTGGCAGCGCCGGCGACACCAGCCTGCGCCTGCACGGCGTACAACAGGCCCGCCTGAGCGACACCACCTGGCTGCGCAGTGGCCGGGTGCGTTTCACCCACCAGACCGGCGAGCCGACGCTGCGCCTGCACAACACCACGTTCACCGCTACGGCGGCGCTGCAGTCCGATATTCCAGCCGAGACTTTGCCATGACGCGTTCCACGCCCTTGATGCTGCTGCTGGCGGCTACCTTCAGCGCTGCGGCGCTGCCTGCCGCGCACGCCCAGGCGCCCAGCGCGGCCACGCGCGGTGCTGAAGCAGACAGCGCACCGGTGCTGGTTACCGCTGCACAGTGGGAGCAGATGCGCCGCGACGGCGCCAGCTACCCGATGTTCGCCAAGGAACAGGCACATGCGGAAAAGCGGGTGCGCACGATGATGAAAGCCGGCATCGACGTGCCGGTGCCCAAGGACAAGGGCGGCGGCTATACCCACGAACAACACAAGCGCAATTACCAGGCGATCCAGGCTGCGGGCGCGCTGTATCGCCTTACCGGCGACAAGGCGTATGCCAACTTCGCGCGCGATGTGCTGCTCGGCTACGCCAGTCTCTATCCCGGCCTGGGCGCGCACCCGGAAGGACGCGGGCAGATTCCCGGGCGGCTGTTCTGGCAGACCCTCAACGATTCGGTGTGGCTGGTCAATGCGGTGCAGGGCTACGACGCGATCCGCGACAGCCTCAGCGCCGACGAGCGCCGCACCATCGACGACAACGTGTTCCGGCCAATGGCGCAGTTCCTGAGCGGCAACCCGGAGAACTTCGACAAGATCCACAACCACGCCACCTGGGCGGTGGCCGCTACCGGCATGACCGGCTACGTGCTGCGCGACCCGGTACTGGTGGAACAGGCGTTGATGGGCAGCAGGCGCGATGGCAACGCCGGCTTCCTCAAGCAGGTGGACCAGCTGTTCTCGCCGGATGGCTATTACGAAGAGGGCCCTTACTACCAGCGCTATGCGCTGGCGCCCTTCATCCTGTTCGCCAACGCGGTACAGCGCAACGAACCGCAGCGCGGCATCTTCAAGCGCCGCGACGGGGTGCTGCTCAAGGCGGTGGATGCGCTGGTACAGAGCAGCTACGGCGGCTACTTCATTCCGATCAACGATGCGATCCTGGACAAGGGCCTGGATACCGAAGAACTGGTGGCGGGCATCGACATTGCCTACGCCAACACCGGCGATGCACGGTTGCTGTCGGTCGCCAAGGGCCAGAAGCGCGTGCTGCTCTCACCCGAGGGGCTGCAGGTGGCCAAGGCGCTGGCTGAAAACAAGGCCAAGCCCTTCGCCTTCGTGCCCACCCTGCTGCGCGATGGCCCCGACGGCAATGAAGGCGCGCTGGCGATCCTGCGCATGGGCGGTGAGGACGGCCAGGCATTGGTGATGAAGAACACCAAACAGGGCATGGGCCACGGCCACTTCGACAAGCTCAACTGGCTGTTCTACGACAACGGCCAGCGCGTGGTCACCGACTACGGCGCGGCCCGCTTCCTCAACATCGAAGCCAAGTCCGGCGGCATCTACCTGCCCGAGAACAACAGCTGGGCGCGCCAGACGCTGGCGCACAACACGCTGGTGGTGAACGAGCAGAGCCACTTCGGCGGCGACTGGAAGAAGGGCCAACCGCTGGCCCCTGCCCCGCTGCTGTTCGCAGTGACCGATGACACCCAGATCGTGTCGGCGCGCATGGAAGGTGCCTACGACAGCGTGGCCTTCACCCGCACCCAGGCGCTGCTCTCGCATCCCTCGCTGGGCCAGCCGGTGGTGCTGGACCTGCTGCGCGTGGACGGCAGCACGCCGGCCCGCTATGACCTGCCGCTGCACTTCAACGGCCACATCATGGAGGTGGGCTTCCAGGCGCAATCGGCCGTCACCACGCGCCCGGTGCTGGGCAAGGCCAACGGCTACCAGCACGTGTGGGTGGATGCGTCCAGCGAACCGGGCACCGAGACGCGCAGCCTGACCTGGCTGCTGGAGGGGCGCTTCTACACCTACCGCTTCGCCAGCACCGCGCCTGCGCGGGCGTTGATCGGTGAAAGCGGCGCGAACGATCCCTCGTTCAACCTGCGTCGCGAACCGATGCTGCTGCAGCGGGTGGATGGCCAGGCGTCAACCATCTTCTACGGGGTGCTGGAACCGCATGGCCAGTACGACGGCACCGCCGAAACGGTGCGTGGCGCCAACAGCCGCATCGACCGCCTGGCGCACTACCGCGGCAAGAACGCCAGCGTGCTGGTGCTGGACCTGGCCGGTGGCCAACGGCTGGCGCTGGGCATTGCCGATGATCCGTCCAAGGGCGGCAACCATGAGGTGAGTGGCGGCGACGGCCAGCGCTGGAACTGGAGCGGTGGCTGGAAGCGCTTCGATACCGCCAGCGGCAAGGACAACAAATGAACGTGACGACCCGAACCCGCTCCTACGTGCGCTGGCTGATCGTGGCGCTGATCGCGGTGGCCACGGTGATCAACTACATCGACCGCAACGCACTGGCGGTGATGTGGCCGCAGATTTCCAAGGACGTGGGCGCCACCAAGGAAGATTACGCACTGCTGGTCACGGTGTTCATGCTGTTCTACGCCGCCGGCCAGTTCGTGTTCGGTCGGCTGTTCGACATCATCGGCACCCGGCTGGGCTTTGCGCTGTCCATTGCGGTGTGGTCGATCTCGATCGCGCTGCATTCGGTCACCCACTCCATCCTGTCCTTCAGCATCGTGCGTGCGATGCTCGGCATCAGCGAAGCCGGTGCCTGGCCGGGTGCGGTGAAGGCCAACGCCGAATGGTTCCCGGCGCGCGAGCGTGCGCTGGCGCAGGGCGTGTTCAATGCCGGCGCGTCCATCGGCGCCATCATTTCCGCACCGCTGATCGCGGTGCTGTTCCTCTGGCTGGGCTGGCGCGGCACCTTCATTCTGATCGGCGCGATCGGCTTCGTCTGGCTGCTGCCCTGGCTGGTCATCTACCGCGCCGGCCCGGACAAGCACCCGTGGGTAAGCGCGGCCGAACGCGCGTTGATCCTCGATGCGCCCACCGAACAGCCGGCCGTGCCCAAGGTCGAATACGCGCCGAACGTGCGCCAGCTGCTCGGCCACCGGCAGACCTGGGGCATCCTGGCGACGCGCTTCTTCATCGACCCGATCTGGTGGCTGTTCGTCTCCTGGCTGCCGATCTACCTGGCCGACACCTTCGGTTTCGACATCAAGCAGATCGGCATCTTCGCCTGGGTGCCCTACGTGGGCGCGATGATCGGCAGCGTCGGTGGTGGCTGGTTGTCCGGCCGCCTGATCGGTGCCGGCTGGAGCGTGGACCGCGCGCGCAAATGGGTGATCACCCTGGGCGGCGCGATCATGGCGCCGGCCCTGCTCGGTGCGGTGCTGGCCACCGACCCGGTGTGGGCGGTGGTGACCATCGCCTTCGTGCTGTTCGGTTTCCAGATCGCCATCGGCAACATCCAGACGCTGCCCGGCGACATCTTCAACGGCAAGTCCGTGGGCTCGCTGGCCGGGCTGGGCGGCATGGCCGCGGTGGCCGGCACGCTGATCACCACCTGGCTGGTGCCGGTGATGACCCGCGACTCCTATGCACCCATTTTCATCCTGGTGGCGGCACTGGTGCCCGCCTCCCTGCTCGCCCTGTGGCTGGTGACCGGACGCGTCGAAAAGGTCGACGCACCGCCGCCGCGCTGAACTTCACTTTTCCCCCTCGCATCACTGGAGTACCAAATGAATCAGTTCAAGGACAAGGTGGCGATCGTCACCGGTGGCGGCCGCGATATCGGTCGTGAGATTTCGCTCAAGCTGGCTGCGGCCGGCGCCAAGGTGTGCATCAACTACGCCAACGACGAAGCCAGCGCACAGGAAACCCTGCAGCAGGTGCAGGCTGCCGGCGGCACCGCCATCGTGCACCGCGCCGATGTGACCGACCCGCAGGCCGTGGCCGGCATGGTCGCCGCCACCCAGGCCGCGTTCGGGCCGCAGATCGACGTGCTGGTCAACGTGGCCGGCGGCATGGTGCAGCGCCGCCCGCTGGCCGAGATCGACCCGGCGTTCTTCCACAAGGTGATGGACCTCAACATGAGCTCGGTCTACCTGACCACTCACGCCGTAGTGCCGCACATGCCCGAAGGTGGCGCGATCGTGAACTTCGCCTCGCAGGCCGGCCGCGATGGCGGCGGCCCGGGCGCATCGATCTATGCCACCGCCAAGGCCGCAGTGATGACCTTCACCCGCGCCATGGCCAAGGAACTGGGCCCGCGCGGCATCCGCGTCAACGCACTGTGCTGCGGCATGATCGCCACCCGCTTCCACGACGAGTTCACCAAGCCCGAAGTGCGTACCGCCGTGGCCGGCAACACCCCGCTGCGCCGCCAGGGTCGCCCGCAGGAAGCGGCCGATACCGCCGTGTACCTGGCCTCCGACGCGGCGGGCTTCATCACCGGTGCCAACGTCGACGTCAACGGCGGCACCTACTTCTCCTGATAGACCGCTGACCGCCTGGGAGGGCCGCCATGCTGCGCTGGATCACTGCACTTTCACTTGCACTTGCCACCAGCGCGGTGGCACTGCCCGCCCCGGCCCAGGTCTGGGTACCGGCCTGGACCGCCTCGCCGGCGCCCGACCGCCAGGACGGGACGCCCGAAGCACCGGTGCAGTTCGCCAACCAGACCGTTCGCCAGGACATGCGCCTGGCCAGTTCGGCCACGGCGCTGCGCTTCCGCATCAGCAATGAGCTGGGGGCTGCGCCGCTGCATATCGGCGGCGCGACCGCCCAGCGTACCGGCACGGCAACACCCGCCAAGATGGTGACCTTCAATGGCCGCAGCGAGGTGGTGGTGCCGGTGGGCGCCGCGCTGCTCAGCGACCCGGTGCCGATGACGGTGCCGGCGCTGGCCGATGTTTCGCTCACCGTGTATTTCCCCGAACCCACCCAGCCGGCCGTGCGGCGCACCGCGCTGCGCATTGCCGATGGCCGCCAGGCCGAGGTGGCCGACAAGGTGAAGCTGGCCTACCGGCAAAACGTGGTCTCGGCGGTGCTGGCCGAGCGCAGCACCACCCCGATAGTCGTGGTCGCGCTGGGCGATTCCATTACTGAGGGCGCCACCGCCACGCGCGGCAGCAACGGCGACTGGCCGGCGCTGCTGGCTGCCCGCCTGCAGCAGGCCTGCCCAGACCAGGTAGTACTGGTCAACGCCGGCATCAGCGGCAACAAAGTGATGGACCACGGTCGCAGCCACAGCGCGCTGGCCCGGCTGGACCGCGACGTGATCGCGCTGCCGCATGTGGACCGGGTGATCCTGTTCGAAGGCATCAACGATATCCGCCACGACGGCGGCACCCCGCCGGTGGCTGGCCGCAATGCCGATGACATGGTGCTGGGGTACCGCCAGGTGGCCGAGCGCCTGCACAGCAACGGCATCGGCGCCATTGCCGCGACGATCACCCCGTTCGGCGGTTCGGACCGCTACGAGCCGGTGTCCGCCGGCACCCGCACCACGCTCAATACCTGGATGCGCGGTGGCCGCAGCGGCTTCGATGCGCTGATCGATTTCGACCAGATCCTGCGCGACCCGGCCAAGCCGGAGTTCCTGCCTGAAGCGATCACCCGCGATTTCCTGCACCCCAACGATGAAGGCTACCGGCGCATGGCCGACGGCGTGGACCTGGCCCTGCTCGGCTGCAAGGCACGATGAGCACGCAGCAGTTCCAGCTGGCCACTGCGGTCAACCCGCGCTGGGACGCATTGGCGCTGGGTGAAGTGATGCTGCGTTTCGACCCCGGCGAAGGCCGCGTGCGCAACGCGCGCCAGTTCCAGGTGTGGGAGGGCGGCGGCGAGTACAACGTGGCGCGCGGGCTGAGCAGCACCTTCGGCCACCGCACGGCCGTGCTGACCGCGCTGCCGCGCAACGAGCTGGGGCTGCTGGCCCGGCAGCTGATCCAGGCAGGTGGGGTGGATACCAGCCAGATCGTGTGGCGTGACTACGACGGCATCGGCCGCAACACACGCATGGGGCTGAACTTCACCGAGCGCGGGTTCGGTGTGCGCGCGCCGCTGGGCGTGTCCGATCGTGCGTACTCCGCCGCCTCCCAGCTGCAGGCCGATGAGCTCGACTGGGGCACGTTGTTCGGCGTGCACGGGGTGCGCTGGCTGCACACCGGTGGGATCTTCGCGGCCTTGTCCGAACACAGCGCGCAGACCGCCATTGCCGCCGTGCGGGCTGCACGCCGGCACGGGGTAGCGGTGTCCTACGACCTCAACTACCGCGCCAGCCTGTGGAACAGCCACCCGGATCCGGACGCGGCACGGCACGCCAACTGCGCCATCGCCGCCGAGTGCGACCTGCTCATTGGCGATGAGTACTCGTTCGCGGCCTGCCTGGGCATGGACCTGGCCGACCTGGGCCGGCGCGAGACACCGATGGATGTGGGACCGGCCGATGCAGCCGCGCTGCGGGCGCTGGAGCGTTTCCCGAACCTGCAGGCGGTGGCGTTCACCCTGCGCGATGCCAGCAACGCGGCCCGCAATGGCTGGGCCGGCGCGCTGCGCAACCGCCAGGCGTTGTTCGTCTCCGCCGCGCGCGAGGTGGACCTGCTGGACCGGGTGGGCGGCGGCGATGCCTTCGTGGCCGGCGTGGTGCACGCCCTGCTGGAAGGCCTGGGCGAACAGGCGGCGGTGGAGCTGGGCGCCGCGCATGGCGCATTGGCGATGTCCACGCCGGGCGATGCCGCGTGTACCAGCGGCGAGGAAGTGGAAGCGGTAGCGCGCGGCGAGGGCGCCGCCGCGCGCCGTTGAAGAGCCCGGATCAGCGCGGCGTTGAAAGCCGCGCCAACCCTTCGGTGGCCGAGCGGGTGAGCGGCGCGGGCAGCGCGCCCGGCGGGAACCAGTCCAGCGCAAGGATCGTGTCGGGCTCCAGCAACGTGGCCTGCGCGTCATCCAGCGTGCGCGCGAGATAGACCGGGGCCACCCAGTGCTGCCCCAGCTCGGGTTCAAAGTGGTCCACCACGCACAGCAGGCGCACTACCGCTACATGCAGCCCGGTTTCTTCCCGCACTTCGCGGACCACGGTGTCTTCCACCTTCTCCATCCAATCGACCTTGCCGCCGGGCAGGCCCCAGTGGCCCTGCTCGGGTGGACGCCCGCGCTTGACCAGCAGGACGGCCCCATCGGCGCGCTGGATGACGGCACCACAGCCGACGCGAGGGTGTTGCAGTGGGGTCGGCTGGGACATGGGGTTCTCCGGGGGGCGGAGGCATTATCGCCTGCGGGCCCGCGACCACCAACGGTGGCCGCCTACCGGTGTGGTGGTGGGTACCGACCGTTGGTCGGTACGCCTTTCGCGCCCACAAAAAAGGCCCGGCAATGTGCCGGGCCCCTTTCGCTGCGCCGGTCAGGCACGCAGCAGAACGATCAGACGCCGCTTACCAGCTGAAGCGCGGGCCGACCGACCATTCCTTGTCACCGTGGCGATCCATCTTGATATCGCCGTTGATGCCCCAGTTCTGGTTCAACTTCACCTGGCCACCCAGGCGGCCGTAGAACTGGCCATCCGGATTGATGCCGTGCTTCTTGCTGTAATCCTCGTAACCGGCCATCGCGTAGACTTCGGCATGCTGGCCGAACGCGGTGCGGATACCGGCTTCAGCGCTGTAGCCGTTGAAGTCCAGGCCTTCCTTCGGGTCGAACTTGTTGTAGGCAACGCGGCCCACGAAGTCGGTGCTGGTGGCGATTTCGTGGTTGTAGCCCACGCCCACGCGCCACTGGTCAACCTTGAAGTTGCCGATATCGGTCTTCTGCTGGTTGTATTCACCAAACGCGTGGAAGTTCGGCAGGAAGCCGTACGAACCCTTCACACCCCAACCATCGGCCTTGCCACCATCGGCATCGGTCTTGACGTAATCGCCTTCGGCGTAGTTGTAGGACAGGCCTTCAGCAGCCGAAGCGCCGAACGGCAGAGCGGCGGCAAGCGCCAGAGCAATCAGGGAAGTCTTCATGGGGGTACACCTTTTCTGTTGTTTCATTCGTGCAGTGGCACAAGCGGCTGCTGCAGCGGGAATGTAAATTCTCCGTTATTCGACACAACGCGCCCTGAAGTTAGCCGCTTTCGGCCCAGCGGATTTTTGGCAACCATTCAGACGCGCCGTGCGATACACGCGCGCGCTGCATTTTTCATGTGTTGAAGGCGTGCATTCGCCAAGCACGATGAACCGCGCGTTTACGACGCGCGCGCTCTGAGGGTGGGTGTTGATGACACAGGGAATGCACGGGCGCTGGTAATGCCGACGACTGTCGGGCAGCGAAAGGAATCCGGTCACGACGATACCCTTGCGGGGCGTCACGCGCTGGGGAAGCCGCTCTTGGGGAGTAGTCGGCTAACGCGTCCATCTTCCGGATTACACCGGTTGACGCAGCTCTGGCGTCATACCGCAGGACCCTTGGAGAGCGTCCTGCCCGGCTTCAACATCTTGATGTGAATACAGGCACGGGGATATAAGAATGTTCCTCACTGTTGTTAGGATTTTTCTGACCATGCCTTCGCTGCAGCGCAGCGAATGTTCGCGTTAACTCGTTGATTATCCTGGCCGTTACGCCGAAAGAACACCGTCATCACCGCGCCAACGCTGCGACGCGTGCATTGTCGATTTCCCGCCCCCCCACGCGTCGTACTCTTGAAGGTGCCCATTGTGGTGCACCGGTTACCGGAGGCTGCAGATGTCCTATATCGACGGTTTCGTATTGGCCGTACCCACCGCCAACAAAGACAAATTCATCAAGCACGCCAACGAAGGCGACTCGGTGTTCATCGAATTCGGTGCGCTGCGCGTGGTCGAATGCTGGGGCGATGACGTGCCCGAAGGCAAGCAGACCGACTTCTTCCGCTCCGTGAAAGCGGAGAAGGATGAGACCGTGGTGTTCTCGTGGATTGAATGGCCTGACAAAGCCACACGCGATGCCGGCATGAAAAAGATGATGGAGGATCCACGCATGGATCCGGAGAAGAATCCGATGCCGTTCGACGGCAAGCGGATGATCTACGGCGGCTTCGTGCCGATCGTGGAGTTGAACAACAAGAAGTAGCCGCTGTCGTGGGCAGGAACGATGGCATAGGCAGCCACCGCCTGGCTCAGCGCGCGTGGCTGCCGTCGTCGTCCGCGCCGTGGCCCATGCCCATCCCGCCGCCCCCCATGCCGCCCATTCCAGCGCCCCCGCCGCCCTTCCCGCCGGCGCGGTCGCCGGCTTCGGCCTTGCCTTTGGCACCACCGGCCGCGGGCCGGGCCGGCCCCTGGCGGGGAATGGCGACGCTGGTGGGAATGGGCGCCAGATCCAGCGCTTCGCGGATGAAGTCGCGCAGCGACACCACCAGTTCGGCTGTCGGCACGGCGCGGCCGGCCGCCAGTTCGTTGGCGGCGTGAGCGGCCAGCCGTACCTGGTCATCAGTGCCCAACAGCACGATATCCGACAGCGCCGCCTCCACCGCATCGCGGATCCGGCGCGCGCGGTCGCTGCCGGTACTGATCGGCAGGTCCAAGGCATCGTCAGTGTCGGCAGGCGGTGGGCGCAGGTCGCGCAGATGCCGCGGATCGACATGCAGCGCGCCGGTGAACGAACCACCCAGGGTCTTGTAGGCAGCGATCAGCGTACGCAGCCGCTCATTGATCTGCCGGTTCTCGCGCTCACGCCGCTGCTGCAGGGTCTGCATGAACAGCAGGCGGATGCCCACGCCGATCAGGGTGATCACCGCCAGCCCGACCAGGGTCGAGAGCATGGCCTGCCAGGAGCTGAAGTCCAGGTTGCGCATCGGTTTTGGCGAACTCCCTGTCGCGCTGGGGAAACGGTACCCGCCTTTTAACGGACACCACGTTGGTACCGCGTGTTCGCAGCAACGTTCAGCCGCACTTGGAATACCCGCAGTTCAAACAGGTGGCACAGCCATCCATGATCACCAGCGCCTTGGTGTTGCACTTGTGGCACATGCTGGCGCTGGGCGGGAAGCTGGCACCGTCGCCAGTGATGGCGAGGTCTTCCTCGTGGTTGGCGGTGCTGCTGGACGACGCGGCGCTGGCGCCCTGCCTCCCGCGGTCTTCGTACTGGCGGCGCTTCTCGGTGATCAGCGCGCGTTGCGCAGCGCTCAGCTCCGGGTCGTGCAGCAGGCCGATGGACTTGAGGTGGTCCTCGACGATGCTGCCCAGTTCGGCCACCAGCGAGGGCATGTAGATGCCGCCGGTCTTGTAGTAGCCACCGCGCGGGTCGAAGACCGCTTTCATCTCTTCGACCAGGAAGGTCACGTCCCCGCCCTTGCGGAACACGGCGGACATGATCCGGGTGAGCGCAACGATCCACTGGAAGTGCTCCATCGACTTGGAGTTGATGAACACCTCGAACGGGCGGCGCAGCTCATGTTCGGTGCCCGGGTTGAGCACGATGTCGTTGATGGTCACGTAGAAGGCGTGTTCCACCAGCGGCGATTTGATCTTGTAGGTGTTGCCGACCAGGACGTCGGGGCGTTCGATGCGCTCGTGCATCTGCACGATGTCGTTGGCGGCGTCCGGGAGCGGGGCAGCGGCAGCCGCTGCCTGGCGCGTCTTCTCCTCGGGGGTGACGACGGCGTAACCGGTAATCTTCTGATCGATCCTGACAGCCATGCTGCTTGTCCTCGGTGCGCTTGCAGGGAGTAACCCTCTACGACCGGTCCACGGCGCCCGCCCGGGGGCAGGCGCCGTGCATGACCTGCTTACTTGCGGGCGCGCTTGGCCGGGGCCTTGCGGGCCACGGTCTTGGCGGCGCGCTTGGCCGGTGCAGCCTTGCGGGCGACCGACTTGCGGGCAACAGCGGTCTTCTTGCCGACGACCTTCCTGGTGGCGGCCGACTTCCTGGCCACAGCCTTCTTGGCGGTGGCAACCTTCTTGCCCACGACCTTCTTGGCGGCGGCGGTCTTCCTGGTCACGGCCTTCTTGGCGGTGGCCGACTTCCTGGCCACAGCCTTCTTGGCGGTGGCAACCTTCTTGCCCACGACCTTCTTGGCGGCGGCGGTCTTCCTGGTCACGGCCTTCTTGGCGGTGGCCGACTTCCTGGCCACAGCCTTCTTGGCGGTAGCGACCTTCTTGCCCACGACCTTCTTGGCGGTGGCGGTCTTCCTGGTCACGGCCTTCTTGGTGGTGGCCGACTTCCTGGCCACAGCCTTCTTGGCGGTAGCGACCTTCTTGCCCACGACCTTCTTGGCGGTGGCGGTCTTCCTGGTCACGGCCTTCTTGGCGGTGGCGACCTTCTTGGCGGCGACCTTCTTGGCGGCTTTGGTGGTCTTGGTCACGGCCTTTTCGGCGGCAGCCTTCTTCTTGGCAACCTGCTTCTTCAGCGCGGCAGCCTCGGCCTTGGCGTTGCTCTTGGCCGCTTCCAGCTTCTTCCTGGCGCTGGCCACGGTCTTGCCAACCGACTTGGCGGCCTTGTCGGCCTTCTTGGCGACGGTCTTCTCGGCCTTCTTGACGGCCTTCTTGACCTTGGCAACCTGGGTGGTGGCAACCTTGCGCGCGCGCTTGGCGGTCTTCTTCACCGAGGCCACCACTTCTTCAGCGGTGTGGGCGATGGTCTCGCCGACGTTGCCGGCGGTCTCTTTCACGTTTTCGACGCCCTGCGACAGCGTCGCGGTCACACCATTTCCGTTGCTCATGTTTTGCCTCCTGAGGGGCCAGTCAGTGATTTCGCTGGCGATGCTATACCGGCGCGGTCGATCGTGGAACGGTCTTGTCGCAGCCCATGAGCCGCCTTTGTGCTTGGTCGGTTGCCGGCACGGAAGTGGCGCTGGTCCACAGCACGTGGAAAACCCCTTGAAAACAGCCTCTGTCGCGTAATCAGAACTTGCCGTAATAGCCTTCCTTGAGCGCGTCGAACAGGTTCGCGGCGGTATGCAGTTCGCCGTCATACTCGATCTGTTCGTTGCCCTTTACCTCCACAACTGCGCCGTCCTGAAGTTCGAACCGGTAGGTGGTGTTCTCCAGATCGGCCTCCTTGACCAGCACGCCCTGGAAGGCGGCGGGGTTGAAACGGAACGTGGTGCAGCCCTTCAAACCCTGCGCGTGGGCGTAGCGGTAGATGTCCTTGAACTGCTCATAGGGATAGTCGGTGGGAACGTTGGCGGTCTTGGAAATGGAGCTGTCCACCCATTTCTGGGCGGCGGCCTGGACATCCACGTGGGCCTTGGGCGAGATGTCGTCGGCGGCGACGAAGTAGTCCGGCAGGCGGGCGCTGTCGTCATCGGCGAACGGCATCGCCTGCGGGTTCACCAGGTGCCGGTAGGCCAGCAGCTCGTAGGAAAACACGTCCACCTTCTCCTTGCTTTTGCGCCCCTCGCGGATGACATTGCGGCTGTAGTGGTGGGCGAACGACGGTTCAATGCCGTTGGAGGCGTTGTTGGCCAGCGACAGGCTGATGGTGCCGGTGGGGGCGATGGAGCTGTGGTGGGTGAAGCGGGCGCCGATCCCGGCCAGGTCCTCCACCAGCTCCGGGGCCACGCTGGCAATGCGCTGCATGTAGCGGCTGTAGCGGGCGTGCAGCACCTTGCCCTCGATCTGCTGGCCTGCCCGCCAGCCATCGCCGGCCATTTCCGGGCGTTGGCGCAGCATGGCGGCGGTGACCTCGAAGGTTTCCTGCATGATCGGCGCCGGCCCCTTTTCACGGGCCAGGCTGAGCGCGGTCTCCCAGCCGGCCACGGCCATCTCGCGGGCGATGGCCTCGGTGAAGTCGCAGGCGTCAGCCTCGCCGTACTTCATGCGCAGCATGGCCAGGGTCGAGCCCAGGCCCAGGAAGCCCATGCCGTGCCGGCGCTTGCGCAGGATTTCCTGGCGCTGCTGCTCCAGCGGCAGGCCGTTGACCTCCACCACGTTGTCGAGCATGCGGGTGAACACCCGCACCACCTCTTTGTATTCGTCCCAGTCAAACCGGGCCTGCGCGGTGAACGGGTCGCGCACGAACCGGGTGAGGTTGACCGAACCAAGCAGGCAGGCGCCATACGGGGGCAAGGGCTGTTCGCCGCAGTTGTGGGCATGCAGGCCGTTGCCGTCGAAGCAGTGGATGCCGGGGACCTGGACGTCGTAGACGTCTTCCACCCCGTCCGGATCCACGCTTTCCACGGTGGCGACGAAGCGGCTGCGGTTTAGCGCGCGGCGGTAGGCGGCCAGCGTCCGGGTCAGGCGCGCGGCCTTGTCGGTGTCGGCGAACCCGATCAGCGCGTCGTAGCGGGCCACGCCTTCGCCGCTGATTACCAAGTCGAACTGGGCCAACGTGGGGTGGGCACGCTGGCCACCGCGACCATCAGGCAGAACCGAGTGCCCGGCTTCGCCGCGCGCGTAGAGGGTGCTGGGGATGCCCAGCCGGAGCAGCATGCGCTGCACGGCCTCCAGCCGCGGGCGATCAGACTGCGCCAACCGGACGGATACGCCCTTGCCTTGGCTGCCCTGCACACTGCCGTCGGCGTCGAACAGGCCGCGCAGGAAGCCACGGCAGGCATCGCTGGAAAGTTTTTCCAGAGCAGGGGTGATCGGATTGTGGCCCGGGAACATGCCCAGCTGCTGGGCAAGATCGCGCAGCGCGGCTGACGTCAGGCGCCACTCGTTTCGCCCCTTCACTTCCGACCAGCCAGCAAAGTCGGAGCGGTGCGACAGGGTTCGCGTGCAGCGGATTACTTCATCCATCAGCGCGCGGGTCCCTGCGGTAGGCACTCCCGGGTCGCCATTGGCAACCGCCGCCTGACACCACACCGAGAGGACGGCCCCATCTTGTTTGAGAGTCCCGTCGCCGACCAGACACCCCAGCAGGTAGCCCTGCTCATGCGCCAGCGCGCCCGGCCAGTGCGGCGCCGCACGATGGTCCTGCAGCAGCACCTCATCCCCCGCCTGCAGCTGGCCCGCCTCGCACCATTCGCTCTGCACCACCCAGCGCGTGCGCGCAGTAACGCGGCGAACCCGATGATCGGCAGTCAGCCGCAGCCGATGGCCTTCGCGGGTCTGCAGGGCGAGTACCGGCTTGCGCGCAGTGAGGAAAAACCCAGCCTCGGTAGTGGCATGGTCCTGGCCATCCACGCGCGCCTGGAACCCCCGTCCAATCAGCTCGGCCACCTGGCGCGGCCCGTCGGCGGTGTGCACCCAGGTATCGGCGGTGACGCAGGGATTGGTGGCGCGGATGTCCTCGCACCACCAGTTGTTGTTCATTTCGTTGACCCGGTCGATCAGGATGAAGCCCGGCTCGGCATAGTCATAGGTGGACACCATGATCATGTCCCACAGGTGCCGGGCGCGGATCTGGCCGTACACGCGGCAGGCCACCAAGCCATCCTCGCGGACCACATAGTCGCGGTGGGTGGGCCAATCGCGCCACTGCACGGCGGCCGGGTCCTCCAGGTCGAACTCGCCGGCCTCGTGGCGGCTCAGCGGGAACACCAGCGGCCATTCGGCATCATCGTCCACGGCCTGCATGAAGCCATCGGTGATCAGCAGCGACAGGTTGAACTGGCGCAGCCGGCCGTCTTCGCGCTTGGCCCGGATGAAATCGCGCACGTCGGGATGGGAGACATCGAAGGTGCCCATCTGCGCGCCGCGGCGCCCGCCGGCCGAGGAGATGGTGAAACACATCTTGTCGAAGATATCCATGAAGGACATCGGCCCGGAGGTGTGTGCGCCGGCGCCGGCCACGAACGCACCGCGCGGGCGCAGGGTGCTGAACTCATAACCGATGCCGCAACCGGCCTTGAGGGTCAGGCCGGCTTCGTGGACCTTCTGCAGGATGCCGTCCATCGAATCTTCGAGGGTGCCCGAGACGGTGCAGTTGATCGTGCTGGTGGCCGGCTTGTGCGCCTGCGCACCGGCGTTGGAAATGATGCGGCCGGCGGGAATGGCGCCGTGGCGCAGCGCCCAGGTGAAGCGCTCGCGCCAGTGCTGGCGCTTCTCCCCGGTGAGTTCGGCATCGGCCAGGGCCTGCGCCACGCGCAGGTAGGTGGCGTCGATATCGGCATCCAGCACCTGGCCCTGCTTGGTCTTGAGCCGGTACTTCTTGTCCCAGATGTCCTGCGAGGCCGGCTGCAGCGGTACCTCGCCGGTAGCCGGTTCCAAGGAATTCACGTCCGTTTGCACCGTGCGCATTCGAGGCAGGCTCCATCGCGTGGTCACCGGGTGTGCCCGCCAGCGGACCCAACGCCTTGGGGCACTCTGGGCCGGCGGCGCTACATCTAGTGGCCGGCCTGCCTTGCAGCTTACGCCGGCACGGGGGCGTGTCAACGGCACGAAAGGTCGCAGGGGTCGCCACTGGCCATCGCCGATTTCATCGCCGGTTTAGCCGTCAGCGGACAGACTCATTCAGCTTGATTTACCGTATACGTGCTTTTCCTGCCCCACTGCCCGCCACGCGACCCCCGGATTCCCATGCGACCGCTCCCGACCCTGCTCACGCTCGCGCTTGCCGCCGCCTTCGGTGGCTTCGTCGCCTCCGCCATCAACGTCCACCTGGACAACCGCGCCGAAGCGGCACCGGCTGCGCTGGCAATTCCGGCCACGGCCGCGCTGCCGGCCTCGGTGGTCGGGCAGCCGGTGCCATCGCTGGCGCCGATGCTGGACCGGGTGATGCCGGCAGTGGTCAGCGTCAATACCAAGCAGGTGGTGCGGGTACGCAATCCTTACTTCAACGACCCGTTCTTCCGCCGGTTGTTCCCGGAAGTGCCGCAGGAACGCATCAATGAGTCGCTCGGCTCGGGGGTGATCATCGATGCGGCCGAAGGCCTGGTGCTGACCAACCACCATGTGATCGACAACGCCGACGACGTGCAGGTGACGCTGTCGGATGGGCGCACGGTGAAGGCCGAGTTCCTCGGTTCGGACCGCGACACCGACGTGGCGCTGATCCGCATTCCGGCCGACAAGCTCACCGCGCTGCCGCTGGGCGACAGCGCGCAGCTGCGCGTGGGCGACTTCGTGGTGGCCATCGGCAATCCGTTCGGTTTCAGCCAGACGGTCACTTCGGGCATCGTTTCGGCAGTGGGCCGCACCGGCATCCGCGGGCTGGGCTACCAGAACTTCATCCAGACCGATGCGTCGATCAACCCGGGCAACTCCGGCGGCGCGCTGGTCAACCTGCAAGGCCAGCTGGTGGGCATCAACACCGCCAGCTTCAACCCGCAGGGCAGCATGGCCGGCAACATCGGGCTGGGCCTGGCCATTCCGTCCAACCTGGCGCGCGATGTGGTGGACCAGCTGATCAAGCACGGCGTGGTGGTGCGCGGCACGCTGGGCATCGAAGCGCAGAACCTGACCCAGGCGCTGGCGCAGAACCTGGGGCTGGGCGAAGCACGTGGTGCGCTGGTCACGCGCGTGCTGGCCGGTTCGGGCGCTGCGGCGGCCGGGCTGAAGCCGGGCGATGTGGTGGTGTCGGCCAACGGCCAGCGGGTGGACAGCGCGGTGGCGCTGCACAACGTGGAAGGCCTGCAGCCGGTGGGCAGCGCGCTGACGCTGGAGGTTCGCCGCGACGGCAAGCCGCTGCAGCTCAAGGCCACGCTGAAGGAACAGGCACGTGCGGTGGCGGGTGAATCGCTGGATCCGCGCTTGACCGGCGCCACCTTCGTCGACCTGCCCGAGACGCTGCGCCAGGCCGGTAGCAGCGGGGTCATGGTCAGCGATGTCAAGCGCGGCAGCCGCGCGGCGAATTCGGGCCTGGCCGCCGGCGACCTGATCATCCAGGCCAGCGTGGGTGAATTCGCCGACCTGGCCAGCTGGCGCGCCAACTTCCAGCAGCGCCCGCAGCAGCTGGTGCTGCGCGTGGTGCGTGGCAACGCGCGCGGCGAGCTGGAAATGCGATGAATCCTTCAGGGGGTCATAACGTGCTTTACACCGCCCCGATGCTATTACCTTGAGTTCACTTCGACCGGCATCGTCTGCGGTCACCTTCCCCATCGCCTGCAACGGAGATTCACGATGAGCCCCACCAATACCGAGAACCTGAAGGAACACCTGGGTGAAGCCGGTTCGCACCTGAAGTCGGCGGCCACCGCTGCCGGCGGTGCGATCAAGGGCGCCACCGGCGCGGCCACCGACGAGCTGCGCATCGGCAAGGCCAACGTCAAGGCCGAACTTTCCGATACCGCGCTGTCGGGCCTGGCAGCCGCCGAATTCGGTGGTGCTGCTGCCAAGGAACAGGTCGATGCGCTGATGGACAAGGGCAAGGACCTGGTCGACAGCGCCGCCGAATTGATTCGCGAGCGCCCGCTGGCTTCGTTCGGCGTGGCCTTCGCCGCCGGCTGGATCATCGCCAAGCTGGCCCGCAGCGGCGGCGACAAGTAAGTCGGCGTGAGCGATCAGACACAGTCCACGCCCGACGGTGGAGCGGCAACGCCTCCACCCGATGGCGATGCCGGCCAGCGCGCGCCGCACCTGGATGAAAGCATCCGCGAGGTCGGCCAGGCCGGCCGCGCGACGGTGGATTCGGCCAAGCACACGCTGCGTTCGCTGCGCCGCCTGGCCTCGTTGGAGTTCGCGCTGGCACGCAGTGCGTTCGGCCGGGCACTGGCCTGGAGCGGCGTGGCGATCGTGTTTGGCGCCTCGGCCTGGCTGCTGCTGGCCGGTACGCTGATCGCGCTGATGCAGCGCTGGGGGCTGTCCTGGTTCCATTCACTGTTGATCACTTCCTTGATCAGCCTGGCCGTAACCGGCTATGCGATCTGGCGGGTGTCGTTCTTCTTCCGCCATACCGGCATGCATGCCACCCGCCGCCAGCTGTCGCGGCTGGGCCTGTTCGACGAGCCCAGCGATGAAGATCCCGATGCGCATGTCGGGGCCCCGGAGCGTACGCCATGAAGTTCGAAGCCCTGCGCCACCGCGTCAAGCGGGCTGAACAGGTAGTGGCTATCCGGGTCGGCGAGACCCAGTCCAGCTGGTTCACCCTCAGCCAGGCCTGGCGCGAAGGGTGGACCCCGATGCGCATCATCAGCGTGGGCTTGGCCGGCGGCTTCCTGGCCGGCAAGCTGGAACCGGGCAGCACCCGTTTCCACGGCGCCCGCTGGCTGCAGATGATCGGTTCGGTCTCCAACCTGCTGGCCAGCGCGCAGGCGGCCTTTGCCTCGATGCAGGCCAGCGAAGCGGCCGACACCGCCGAACAGGTCGCCGACAAGGTGGACGAAGCAGCGGATTCAACGCCGGTGGCACCCGTGCGGGCGGCAGCGCCTGCCGCCGCGCAACGGCAACCGCAGCCGGCAGAAGCCGCCACCGACGTGTCCGAACGTTAACCGGCTTTCCAACACGCCGCACGCACTCGGGTTGCCCAATAATGCGTCTCCTCTCCCGCGTGCGACCTGCATGAGCGTTCCTGCGCCCTCCCCCACCGATGCCGTTGCGGCACCGCCCCCGCCGCGCCCGCGCGCGCCCATGTCGCTGGTGGTGCTGGCCACGCTGGCGGTAGGCTTCACCCTGTGGGCCGCGCAGGAAATCATCCTGCCGGTGCTGCTGGCGATGTTCTTCGCGCTGGTGGGCAACCCCATCCTGCGCCTGCTCGGGCGTTTGTGGATTCCACGCTTCCTGGCCGCGGTGCTGGTGATCGGCGTCGGGCTCAGTGGCGCGGTGGCGTTGGGCGTACAGCTGGTGGGCCCGGCAATGGAGTGGGCGCAGGAAGCTCCGCAGCAGTTGCGCAAGGTGGCCCGCCAGGTGCAGAACCTGACCAAGCCGGTGCAGCAGGCCAACCTGGCGGCAGAGAACTTCGCGCGCGTGGCCGGCGGCGAAGGCAGCCGCCGGGTGCAGGTGGTGCGCACCCAGCTGGATGATCCGTACAAGGTGCTCACCCGGGCGCCGCGCCTGGCCGCATCGGTGCTGGCGGTGGTGCTGCTGACCCTGTTCTTCATGATCTACGGGCAGAACCTGCAGAAGCACGCGATCGCGCTGTTCCCCAGCCGCCAGCAGCAGCGGTTCACCACCGACATCCTGCGGTCGATCGAACGCGAGGTCTCGCGCTATGTGTTGACCATCACGGTGATCAACACGCTGGTGGGGCTGATTTTCTCCGGGGTGCTGTTGCTGCTGGGGATCAGCCTGCAGGAAGCCCTGCTGTGGGGCACGGTGGCGGCATTGCTGAATTTCGCGCCGTATGTGGGCCCACTGATCGGGGTGACGCTGATGCTGCTGATGGGGACCGTGGAGTTCAGCGACCCGTTCCAGGCCCTGCTGCCGGCCGCGTGCTACCTGGCCCTGCACACCCTCGAAGGCCAAGTGGTGACCCCGATCCTGCTGGGCCGGCGGATGGCGCTTTCGCCGCTGATCCTGATCCTGGCGCTGATGGTGTTCGGCTGGCTGTGGGGCATGGTGGGGCTGCTGCTGTCGGTGCCACTACTGGTGTGCATCAAGCTGGTGCTGGCGCGGCTGGACGGCGCCCAAGGGTGGGCAAAACTACTGGAGTAGAGCCACGCCCTGCGTGGCTGCGCCCACAGGCGTAGAATGGGCGGGTGAATTTTCCCGTCCTAGCCATCACCCTCGACCTCGACGACACCTTGTGGCCGTTCGCCCCCATCGGCGCCCGCATCGACCAGGTGCTGCACGAGTGGATGCTCCAGCACAGCCCCGCCACCGCCGCGATGTACCCGGTGGCGGCAATGCGCGAACTGCGCGAGCGCTCCTTCCGCGACAACCCGCAGCTGCACTACGACTTGAGCGCGCTACGCCGGCTCACCCTGCGCGAGGCGCTGGAAACCAGCGGTGCCGACCTGGCCCTGCTGGAACCGGCCTACGAGGCGTTCTACGCCGCGCGCAACCAGGTGGAGTGCTACCCGGATGCGATCGAGGCGCTGGCCCGCATCGCCGCGCGGGTGCCGGTAGCCGCGCTCAGCAACGGCAATGCCGACCTGGCCCGGATCGGGCTGGACCACCACTTCACCTTCCAGCTGGGCTCGCGTGAGCATGGTGCGGCCAAGCCGGCCGCCAGCATCTTCCATGCCGCCTGCGAACGCCTGGGGGTGCCCCCGGCACAGGTGCTGCACGTGGGCGACCACATCGAAATGGACGTGGTCGGCGCGATGCAGGCCGGCCTGCGCGGCTGCTGGATCAACCGCGTCGAACACACCTGGCACCACCCTTCACTGCAGCCCGACCTGCAGTTCGACACCCTGACCGGGCTGGCCGACTGGCTCGATGCGAACGCATCGCTGCAGCACGCCTGGCCACGAACGGAGCACGACCCCGCATGACCCAGATCACCGGCTTCACCACCGATTCGGCCAAGGCGCTGCCGCTGCACGTCATGGAGCGCGAACAGTTCGCGGCATGGCGCGCGCAGCAGAGCCCGGCACTGGTTGCCTGGCTGGATGCGCAGCACTTCAACGGCAGCGGTGGAAGCGTGGTGCTGCTGCCGGGCGAGCACGGCCTGGCGGGCGCCATCGTCGGCGTGGGCGACCCGGGCGATGCCTATGCCTACGCGCACGCCCCGTTCGCCCTGCCCGAAGGCAGCGTGTGGCAGCTGGCCGATGCGCTGCCGACCAACATCGAAACCCTGCTGCACCTGGGCTGGGGCCTGGGCAGCTACCGCTTCGCGCGCTACCGCAAGCCCAACCGCGCCCCGGCGCAGCTGCTGGCCACCCCGGCCGCCGAAGTGCGCGATGTGATCACCGCCAGTCTGCGCGTGCGCGACTGGGTGAACACGCCCACCGAGGACATGGGCCCGCAGCAACTGGAAGACGCCGCACGCGCACTGGCCGCCGCGCACGGCGGCCAGTGCGAGGTGATCACCGGCGATGCGCTGCTGGAGCAGAACTTCCCGGCCATCCACGCGGTGGGCCGCGCCTCGCACCGCGCGCCGCGCCTGATCGCGCTGCGCTGGGGCCAGGCCGGTCGCCCGCACGTGGCGCTGGTTGGCAAGGGCGTGTGCTTCGATACCGGCGGGCTGGACATCAAGCCGGCCGACGGCATGCGCAACATGAAGAAGGACATGGGCGGCGCCGCGCACGCACTGGCCCTGGCCGGGTTGATCATGGCCCAGGAATTGCCGGTGCAGCTGACCCTGCTGATTGCCGCCGTGGAAAACGCGATCGGGCCGGATGCCTTCCGCCCGGGCGAAGTGATCGCCACCCGCAAGGGCCTGAGCATCGAAATCGACAACACCGATGCCGAAGGCCGGCTGGTGCTGTGCGATGCGCTGACCTATGCCAGCGAACAGAAGCCGGAGATCGTGCTGGATTTCGCCACGCTCACCGGCGCGGCACGCATCGCGCTCGGCCCGGATCTGCCGGCGCTGTTCAGCAACAACGACACGCTGGCCCAGCAGTGGCTGCAGGCTGGCGAGACCACCCGCGACCCGGTATGGCGCATGCCGCTGTGGCGCCCGTACCTGCGTTACCTGCACAGCGGCATTGCCGACCTGGCCAACGCCGGTTCGCGCATGGCCGGTTCGGTGACGGCCGCGCTGTACCTGGAGCGCTTCATTGCCGAAGGCCAGGCCTGGGCACACCTCGACGTGTACGCCTGGAACGACGGTGAACGCCCGGGCCGCCCGGCCGGTGGTGAGGCGCTGGCGCTGCGGTCGGCGTGGAGCATGTTGAAGGGCCGGTACGCCTGATGTAGCGCCGGGCTCTGCCCGGCCTCGGTACACCCCACAGATCCCCGCCCCCGGCGGGGATTCGTCGTTTAAAGGTTGTCGAAAATGTGAATATCGGCGTGGCGGGGGTTCTGCGACCATGGCTGCACCCACCCCTCATGTTCGAGAAGGCAGGTTCGGCCCATGTCGCTCTTTCGATACACCCGCGCCGGCCGTGAGCCGGATGCCCCGCGCCCACCCCATTCGCCGCTGCTGTGGATCGCGCTGATTGCGCTGATTGCCGGCGTGCTGATCCTGGCCTTCGCCTGGCTGGCCGGCTGGCTGGGTCGCGACCGGGCCACGGTGCAGACCTTCACCGATACCATTGAAGCCACTGGTGCCAACCATCCCGGTTTCCGCCGTGCGCACAGCAAGGGCGTGTGCGTGAGCGGCACCTTCCAGGGCACGCCGGACGGCGCCGCGCTGAGTTCAGCGCGGGTGTTCCGCCAGCAGCAGGTGCCGGTGCTGGGCCGGCTGTCGATCGGCGGCGGCGACCCGCATGGCGCCGACGCCAATGCGCGGGTGCGCAGCATGGCGCTGCAGCTGGTCAGCGACGACGGCCAGGAATGGCGCACGGCCATGAACAGCTTCCCGTTCTTCGCCGTGCCCACCACCGAAGCGTTCCTGGAACAGACCCGCGCCGGCATTCCCGACCCGGCCACCGGCAAACCGGACCCGGCGAAGATGGCCGCCATCGCTGCCAGGTACCCCTCTGCGCGCGCCTTCGGCGAATGGGCCAGGACCGCGCCGTGGTCCACCAGCTGGGCCAACACCGACTACAACGGGGTCAACAGCTTCCGCTTCACCAACGCCGACGGGCAGAGCCAGGTGGTGCGCTGGAGCATGCGCCCGCAGGCCGCGTTCGAAGCGATGACGGCCGAACAGCGCGCGCAGGCCGGGCTGGATTACCTGGCCGACGAATTCAGCCAGCGGTTGGCGCAGGGCCCGGTGCGCTGGGACATGTGGGTGACGATCGCCGAGCCCGGCGATGCCATCAATGACCCCTCCATCCCGTGGCCGGACAGCCGCCGCCAGGTGAAGGTCGGCACGCTCAGCCTCACCGCCCTGCAGCCGCAGGCCGGCGGCGCCTGCAACAACCTCAACTTCGATCCGCTGATCCTGCCCAGCGGCATTGCTGGCACCGATGACCCGATCCTGGCGGCGCGCTCGGCGGTGTATTCCGAATCGTTCAACCGCCGCGAACGCGAAATCGCCAGCGGCAAGGCTGCCGACGCGACCGGCAAGGAGCGTGCGCAATGAGCCGCGATACCGGGCACTTCAACCTTACCGCGCGGGTGCTGCACTGGCTGATGGCGGTGCTGATCCTGACCATGCTGTTCGTGGGCGTGACCATGGTGGCCTCGTTGCACTGGCGGCCGCTGCTGGTGGACCTGCACCGGCCGCTGGGCATTGCGATCCTGCTGCTGGCCCTGGTGCGGCTGGCCAACCGCCTGCGCCACCGGCCACCGCCGCTGCCGGCCGATCTGCCGGCATGGCAGGCCGCCGCCGCGCATGCTTCGCACTGGCTGCTGTACGGGCTGATGCTGGCGATGCCGCTGGTGGGCTGGGCGATGCTGTCGGCCGGCGGCTATCCGATCCAGATGTGGAAAGGCGTGCTGCTGCCGCCGATCCTGCCGCATGACGTGGCGCTGTATGCCGCGCTGCGCAGCGCGCACAGCCTGCTGGCGTACGCGCTGTTCGCCACGGTGGTGGTGCACCTGTGCGCGGCGCTGTTCCATCTGTGGGTGCGGCGCGATGGCGTGTTCCAGGCGATGGCGAAGGGCCCCGACAGCGCCGGTAAATGACGTAGGGCCACGCCTTGCGTGGCTGCTTTTGGGATGCCTGACATTGCGCAGCCACGCCGAGAGCCTTTTCCCGTGTCGCCTGTAGCCTTGGGCGCGTGGCGACGCGTTCATCGCAATGGAGACCAGCTGTCATGGTGCGCGGCGTGACTCTACAGCCACCCCTTCTGCCTGGCGAGGCGATACGCTTCGATGCGGTTGGCCACGCCAAGCTTGCCTATGCACTCGGACAGGTAGTTGCGCACCGTGCCGGGCGACAACCCCAGCTGGGTGGCGATTTCACTGGCCGATCGGCCATCGCCGGACAAACGCAGCACCTGGCGTTCGCGATCATTGAGCGGGTCGGCCTGCGACCATGCATCCAGCGCCAGCTGCGGGTCGATGGCACGGCCACCGTGCTGCACCTGGCGCAGCGCATCGGCCAGTTTTTCCGCCGGCGCATCCTTGAGCAGGTAGCCGCACACACCGGCATCCAGCGCGCGGCGCAGGAATCCCGAGCGCGCAAAGGTGGTGACGATCACCACCTTGATCGGCAGGCCGTGGCGGGCGATACGCTGCGCCAGCTCCAGGCCGGACAAGCCCCGCATCTCGATATCGGTCACCAGGATGTCCGGCTGCAGCTGCTGCAGCATGCGCCAGGCGGCCTCGCCATCGGCCGCCGCGCCCAGCACCTCGATATCCGGCTCCAGCCCGAGCAGCGCCGACAACGCACCGCGCACCATCGCCTGGTCTTCGGCCAGCACGATACGGATCATGGCAACGCCTCGCTGGCCAGGGGGGCGCCCACCACCGTCGTGGGTACCGCCACGCTCGTGGCCGGTAGCGGCACCTGCACCGCCACCGTGGTGCCCTGCCCGCGCGCGGACTGCACCTGCATCGTACCGCGCAGCGCCGCCACGCGTTCGCGCATACCGGTGAGCCCGTTGCCATCGGCCTGTACATCACCTCGGCCGTCATCGCGAACCTGCATCGACAACATGCGCCCCTCCTGCGCGAATTCGACCCAGGCCTGGTGCGCGTCGGCATGCCGCACGATGTTGGTGGCCGCCTCGCGCAGCACCAGCGCCAGGCCGCGTTCGATGTCCACCGGCATCGGCGGCGGCGGGGTGTAATGCAGGTGCACGTGCTGGCATTCCAGCAGCAACCGCGCAGCGGCCAGCTCGGCGGCCAGGTCGCTGGCGCGGATACCGGTAACCGCGCTGCGCACTTCGGAAAGTGCCTGGCGCGCAATCGCTTCGGCTTCGCTGATCTCCAGGCGCGCACGCTCGGGGTCGCGGTCGAACAGCTTGCGCGACAACTCCAGCTTCAGGGTGATCAGCGACAGCGTGTGACCCAGCAGGTCGTGCAGGTCGCGGCCGATGCGCTCGCGTTCGGCGGTGGCGGCCAGCCGGCGCACTTCGTCCTGGGACAGCTGCAGGGCCGCGTCGCGATCCTTGTTGGTGCTTTCCACATTGATGATGACGCCGATGATGAACGCCATCGACGGAATCCACACCACCAGCTGCCAGTGGTAGCCCACCCACAGCGCGATGGCCACGAAGGCGGCATTGAGCGCCACCAGCTGGGCCAGGTAGCGCCATGCGCTGCCGGTGCGGCAGACCCTGAGGGTGACGCAGCCGAAGATGAAATAGCTGATGCCCGACGGATACCACGGCAGCAGCGCCAAGCCCATGGCGACCATGGCCAGGGCGTAACGCGGCCCGTATCGGCGCGGCGACAGCAGCTGGCGTGCGTAGAGCGCCAGGAACACGGGGTAGGTCAGCAGGGTCAGCCACAGCCAAAGCAGGCTGTAGCCGCCACCGAACATCGGGGTGAAGAACACCCAGCCGGTCCACAACAGGTGCACCGCATCGGTCCAGGCGGGCTTGCCGCGTCGCAGGTTGTCGGCAACGGCTGAATCCGGCGCGGGGCGTAGAAGTGATGAGAGCCAGCGGGGCAACATGGTGGGTTCCCGGTCGTAGGCGCGAGGCGCGATCATGGCAGCTTCCTCTTGATGTTATGTGGGTGGGTGCCGTAGAGCCACGCCCTGCGTGGCTGCGCGGTGCCCGGGGTAGACGTGGCGTCCTGCGGAGAGCAGCCACGCAGGGCGTGGCTCTACGATCCAGAAGCGGGGTCGGCATTGCCAGTCCCGCGCATCACCCCATGCAGGTGACAGCTGTCACTGCCCGGAACCCCGCCCTGCGGGCATCCTGTGCCCCAGCCAGACCCCTGCCGGTTTGCCCGTGACCGTGGTTGCGGTCACACTCGGCCCGATTCCACGTCCAGACTCACGATGAACGCATCCGCTGAACTGCTCAAGGAACTCCGCATCGACCGCAAGAAGGCCGCAGCCCCGCCGCCGCCTTCGTCGCCACGCCGTGGCCTGTGGATCGTGCTCGCCATTGTCGCGCTGCTGGTCCTGGGCGGTATCGCCTGGGTCGTGTTCGGCCGCGAACGCCCGATCCAGGTGACCACCGTGCCGGTGGTGGCCATCCAGCAGGGCACCGCCAGCAGCTCGGTGCTCGACGCCAGCGGCTACGTGGTGGCCCGGCGCATGGCCACGGTGTCGGCCAAGATCACCGGCAAGGTCCGCGAAGTCATGATCGAAGAAGGCATGCGGGTCGAAGAAGGCCAGATCATGGCCACCCTGGACCCGATCGATGCCAATGCCCAGCGCAGCCTGTCGTCGTCGCAGCTGGAAGCGGCACGCAGCCAGCTGGCCGGTTTGCAGGCCCAGGTGGCCCAGGCCGATGCCGAAGCCGGGCGCCTGCAGACGCTGGTCAGCCAGCAGCTGGTCTCGCGTTCCCAGTATGACCAGGCCATCGCCCAGCGCGACAGCCTGCGCGCGCAGCTGCGCACCGCCCAGCGCAACACCCGCGTGGCCGGCGATGCGCTGGCCATCGCCGACTTGGGCGTGGACAACAACATCGTGCGCGCGCCGTTCTCCGGCGTGGTCACCGCCAAGGCGGCGCAGCCGGGCGAGATCGTGTCGCCGCTGTCGGCCGGTGGCGGCTTCACCCGCACCGGTATCGGCACCATCGTGGACATGGATTCGCTGGAGATCGAAGTGGAAGTGGGCGAGGCCTTCATCGGCCGCGTGCAGCCCAAGATGCCGGTCGAGGCCACGCTCAATGCGTATCCGGAATGGAAGATTCCGGCCGAAGTGATTGCCATCATTCCCACCGCCGACCGCGGCAAGGCCACGGTCAAGGTACGCGTGGCGTTGAAGACCAAAGACCCGCGCATCGTGCCGGAAATGGGCGTGCGGGTGAGCTTCCTGGAAGCGGCCGCACCGGCCCAGGCCGAAGCGCCCAAGGGCGTGCGCGTGCCGGCGGCGGCGCTGGTGGAGCGCGACCAGAAGACGGTGGCGTTTGTAGTGGGCGATGACAGGCGCGTGCGGCAGGTGCCGGTCACGGTGGGCGTGGCGCTCAACAACGACCGCCAGGTCACCGCCGGCCTCAGCGCCGGCCAGCAGGTGGTCAACAACCCGCCGCCGGAACTGCGCGATGGCAGCGCGGTGGTGGAAAAGCAGGCGCAGTAAGCAAAGCGGTGCCGCGACCTGGTCGCGAGCCGATGGTGTGCGATTCCCTTCTTCCAACGATTCATGGAGAACCACCCATGTCCACCCTGGTTTCGCTCCGCAACATCACCAAGACCTACCAGCGCGGCCCTGAAAAGGTGCAGGTGCTGCACGGTATCGACCTGGACATCCAGCGCGGCGACTTCGTCGCCCTGATGGGCCCGTCCGGCTCGGGCAAGACCACCCTGCTCAACCTTATCGGCGGGCTGGATACGCCCACTGGCGGTGAGATCGAGATCGAAGGCGAGCGCATCGACCGCATGTCCGGCGGCCAGCTGTCCACCTGGCGCAGCCACCATGTGGGCTTCGTGTTCCAGTTCTACAACCTGATGCCGATGCTCACCGCGCAGAAGAACGTGGAGCTGCCGTTGCTGCTCACCCACCTGGGTGCGGCGCAGCGCAAGCGCAATGCCGAGATCGCGCTCACGCTGGTGGGCCTGGCCGACCGCCGCAGCCACCGCCCCAATGAGCTGTCGGGCGGCCAGCAACAGCGCGTGGCGATCGCCCGGGCCATCGTTTCCGACCCCACCTTCCTGATCTGCGATGAGCCCACCGGCGACCTGGACCGCGCCTCGGCCGAGGAGATCCTGTTGCTGCTGCAGCAGCTCAACCGCGAGCACGGCAAGACCATCATCATGGTCACCCACGACCCCAAGGCCGCCGAGTACGCCACCCATACGGTGCACCTGGACAAGGGTGAGCTCGCCGAAGCACCTGCGGCCCACTGACGGAGGTCACTGCGATGAAGTATTTCTCGCTCATATGGGCGCAGCTGTTCCGCAGCAAGACGCGGACCCTGTTGACCCTGCTGTCGGTGGTGGCCGCGTTCCTGCTGTTTGGCATGCTCGATTCGGTGCGCGTGGCCTTCAGCTCCGGCGGCAGCGTGGAAGGCGCCAACCGCCTGATCGTGGCCTCGCGCCTGTCCATCACCCAGTCGCTGCCGATCCGCCTGGAACCGCAGGTGCGCCAGGTGCCCGGGGTGAAGGATGTGACCTCCGGCATGTGGTTCGGCGGCATCTACCAGGACCCGAAGAACTTCTTCGCCAACTTCTCGGTGGCGCCGAACTACTTCGATGTCTACCGCGAACTGCAGCTGCCGCCGGAACAGCTCAAGGCCTTCCAGGACACCCAGACCGGTGCGGTGGTGGGCGAAACGCTGGCCAAGGAATTCGGCTGGAAGATCGGCGACACCATACCGCTGCAGGCCACCATCTTCCCGCGTGGCGGCAGCAACGACTGGCCGCTGCAACTGGTGGGCGTCTTCCGTTCCAAGGACCGCACGCTGGCGGCCAATGAAGAGCGCCAGTTGATGATGAACTGGAAGTACTTCGACGAAAGCAACGACTACATCAAGAACCAGGTCAGCTGGTTCACCGTCACCCTGGACAACCCGGACCACTCCTCGCGGGTGGCCCAGGCCATCGATGCGATCTCGGCCAATTCGGACCATGAAACCAAGACCCAGACCGAATCGGCGTTCCAGCAGGCCTTCGTCAAGCAGTTCGCCGACATCGGCCTGATCGTCACTTCGATCATGGGCGCGGTGTTCTTCACCCTGCTGCTGCTCACCGGCAACACCATGGCCCAGGCGGTGCGCGAACGCGTGCCCGAACTGGCCACGCTGAAGACGCTGGGCTTCAAGGACAGCACCGTGCTGGTGCTGGTGATGATCGAATCGGTGTTGTTGATCGGGCTGGGCGGTGCCATCGGCATGGGCCTGGCCGCGACCATCCTGCCGGTACTGGCGCCGAGAACCCAAGGTCTGCTGCCGCCGCATGTACCCACCCAGACCTGGTTGATGGGCGTTGGCTTGATCCTGCTGATCGGTGTGGTGGTGGGCCTGCTGCCGGCGCTACGCGCCAAGCGGCTGAAGATCGTCGACGCCCTCGCGGGCCGCTGAGGAGAATCGACATGAAGAAGCAATGGTTGGGCAATCTGTTGTCGGTGCTGCTGCTGGCGGTGTTGCTGACGGTATGGATCATGCTGCCCTGGCAGGGCGTGCTCGCGGTCGTGGTGGGCGTGGTGCTGTGGCTGCTGTTTACCCGCAGCGGGCGGCTGGCGCTGGCCGCCACCCGGATCGGCGTGGCCAGCCTGCCGCAACGTTGGGGCGCCTCGTCGGTGGTGGTGGTGGGCATTGCCGGCGTGGTCGGCGTGCTGGTGGCGATGCTGGCGATGGGCCAGGGCTTCCAGGCCACGCTCAACAGCACCGGCGATGACAGCACCGCGATCGTGCTGCGCGGCGGTTCGCAGGCCGAAACCAATTCGGTGATCACCCGCGACCAGGTGCCCCTGCTGTCCACGCTGCCGGGCGTGGCCAAGGACGCGCAGGGCAGGCCGATGATCTCGCCGGAACTGTCGCAGGTGGTCAACCTGGTGTCCAAGGGCGACGGCACCGACGTCAACGCGCAGTTCCGTGGCGTGGGCGAGATGGCCTGGGCGGTGCACGACAAGGTGAAGATCACCGAAGGCCGCCGCTTCAATCCCGGCCTGCGCGAGATCGTGGTGGGCAAGGGGGCGCAGGGCCAGTTCCGTGGGTTGGAGGTGGGCAAGTCGCTCACCCTGGGCAACCAGCAGTGGACCGTAGTGGGCGTGTTCAACTCCGGCGATGCGCACGACTCGGAACTGTGGACCGATGCCGAAACGCTGGCCAATACCTACCAGCGCAGCGCGTGGCAATCGATCAGCGTGCGCACCGCTGGCAAGGCCGGGTTCGATCAGTTCAAGGCCGGCGTCGCTGCCGACCCGCGTCTGAAGTTGGATGTGGAAACCACGCGGGCGTACTACGCCAAGCAGGGCGGTGGCCTGAACACCCTGATCAAGGTGCTGGGCACGGTGATCGGCGCGATCATGGCGGTGGGTGCGGTGTTTGGCGCGCTCAACACCATGTATGCGGCAGTGGCCACCCGTGCGCGTGAGATCGCCACCATGCGCGCAATCGGTTTCCGTGGCGTGCCGGTGGTGACCGCGATCATGCTGGAGACCATGCTGCTGGCGTTGATCGGCGGCCTGCTCGGTGGACTGGTGGCCTGGGCGATCTTCAATGGCTACAGCGTGTCCACCATCGGCAGCAACTTCAGCCAGGTGGTGTTCCAGTTCAAGGTCTCGCCCGAGCTGTTGTGGAGCGGGCTGAAATGGGCGCTGGGCATCGGGCTGGTGGGCGGGCTGTTCCCCGCGCTGCGTGCGGCGCGGTTGCCTATAACCACGGCGTTGCGCGAAACCTGATGCATGGAACCACCGTGCCCCCGGAGGGGCACGGTGGATGGATCATTCCACCCGGCACTCAATCTTTCCAGCAATCCGGGCACACAGGTATGCAACGGTGGAGGTGCCGAACGCAGGCGTCCCCGTGACTTTTACGCCCGCCCAGCCGGCCCGCTGCACGAAGTAGGGCGCGAGCGCTCGCTCGTAAGGCAGCCTGCGCGCGGTGCCGTCCGGATACAGGAAGTCTTCCGCTTTTTCCTGGATCACCCAGTTCCAGTCCCGCGAGTTCAGATATTCCCACTGGCGTGTCTCGTAATCGAAGTAGAACTCGACGTAGCCGAGCGAGGACGTCAGGATCTTCAGCTGCGCGATCAACGGCGACGCGCCATAAGACTGCGATTCGAACCGCAGGATGCGGCCGTGCTCGGCATCTGCGTTCAAGAAGGCGTAGCGGCTTGAGCGGGTGAGCATGCGCCGTACCGTTTCACGCGCTTCCTCACGCCTGGGATTGAGGTCGGAGACGTGATGCCCCCACAGCAGGGTGTCGCTCTGCGGTTGTTCCATCATCACGTGCGGTGATCCCGGTGGCTGCAGCGACACCGTTCCCCACTGGTCAACGAAAGCGCCCCGGACCTCATTGTAGAGCTTCATCAGCGCGTTGTACTGCGTGCGTATCCACGGTGCTGGCACGAAATGCGTGGCCACCAGCTGCCCGTTCTCGTTGGTGACGTGAAACCCCTGAATGTTGGTCTGGCTTGCGGCCTGGTAGACGTAGTGCGAGCCGACGCCCAGCGAGCGCGCCTTCGCGTACATCTCAGCGTCCGTGCACATGTAGCACGGCTGCGCAACGGGGTCTTCCAAACGCTCCTCTGCCATTCCCTGCAGGGGTAGTGCCGCCAATAGCAACCACGCCAACTTCTTCATTGTGTACTCCATCGGAACCCGCACGCGCGGGCCAACCAAGTGGAGCAGCAGGCGCTGCGCAGTAACATCGGAACTGTGCGAATGTGCGGATGGGGATTGCATCATTCGGCATGATGCGCGGGGTTGGCTGGGATTCAACCACGCAGGGCGTGGCTCTACGCTCGGGGGGCGCAGCGCTCAAGCAGACATGCAGCAGCGCGGCGTGGGCGGTCGCAGCACGCGTAGAGCCACGCCCTGCGTGGCTGCTTCCGCGGAGTAATCAGTTGACCGTGCAGCGCACGCCTTCCTCAGCACGCTCGCAGAGGAACATGGCGTCCTTGTACAGCACAGGCGTTCCGATCATCGACACCCCGGCACGCGCGGCGCGCTTCATGAACGCATCCCGCTCGCCGGAGTCCAACCATCGATAGTTGAACGTGGTGGGCTGCCCATCAACGACAAAGTCATCGGCTTTTTCCTGGACCCCATACAGACCGTCGTGGGCCGCCAGGTACTCCCATCGGCGCGCGCTGTAATCGTAGAAGAACCTGGCGAAGTGACGACCACTGAACCCGGTAGTGGCGATCGGCGGACGATCTCCGTCCTTGTTGAGTTCCAGGCGCAGCAGGCGGCCACCGGAGGCTTCGGTGTCCAGGAAGCCCAGTACCGGATGTGATGCAAGGAACCGCGCCACGGTCTGGCGCGCCGCGCGATGATCCGGGTGCAGCGCGGAAAAGTGCTCGGACGACAGGTACTGACTCACGCGCGCGTGGTCGCTACCGGGTGCATAGAGGTAGACCTCTTCGAACGAACCCAGTGGCTCCAGACTGCGGCCACCCAAGTGATGCCCGTACAACTGCACAAACCCGATGAACTGTTTCTTCACCCACTCCTCGGCCGGGAACGGATCGGCAACCAGTATTCCTCCCTGCAGCGCCACGTTGAAGCCCACAATATGCAGCCCGCTTACGTCGTACACGTAATGCTGCCCCACGCCTTGAAGCAGCGCCACATCCTCCATCTCGGCAGGTGTGCAGTAGTAGCACTTGTAGGCGATGGGGTCATCGGCCTGTGCCGTCGCGGTCATCGGCAGTGCTGCAAGCAGCAGCCACAACAGTCTGCGCATCGTCTGGTTCCTTTGGTTTTCCGCACGCGCGGATGACCAGTGGAGCAGCGGTGAACGGCGATTGGAATCGGAACGGGACGAATCGGGGTGTAGGGCGCACTACAGCGCGTCACTGTCGGTAGAGCCACGCCCTGCGTGGCTGCTTTACCGCGTGACCGAACCGCGCACTGCCTTAGTGCACATTGCGTCATGCACGTCTTGTTCCGTGGTTCTTGAATTCTGGAATGAGGTTCAAACCAACCATGTGATGCAGCGCAAGATGATCGGTGAATCTACCTCATTGTTGTCTGAAAATTCTGAAATCCAGTTGCAACCAACACGTCCGGCGGCTACTTTCGCGCCCTCGGACAGGGCTGGCGGCGCAGACAGAATGCGACACCGGCCCACCTCAGGAGGGTATGGATGGCGCACGACGGGTTGATCAAGAGGCTTCAAGCAGGAATTTCAACCCTGCCAGCCGGACTCCTTGTAGCAACCCTGTACGCCATCGCCTGCTGGGCGACACGACAGATCTCGCTGGATCAGTTCTTTCTTCCCTCGGGTGTCCGGGTGGCAGTTCTGCTGGCATCGCCGATGCGCATGTGGCCCTACCTGCTACTTGGGGAGTACGCCTACTTCGCCGAATTGCGCCTTCCGTTGGTTGGCACGTATGGCCTCAACTGGGTGCTTCTCTCTTCCGTCTATCAGTTTCCCGTCGTCGCACTCATCGTCTATCTGCATCGCCGCGCCATCCCGGGCCGAACCGACGCCTGGCTGCTGACGATCGCGGCAGCGGCTGCCCTCGCGATCGGGGTCGGAAATCTTGCACTGATGCGGATACTCTGGCCGTCACCGCTGCCGGGGGATGTTGCGGTTGTCGCAGCTCGTTTTGTCATTGGCCACTATATGGCAATCATTACGGTTGCCCCTTTGGCAGCGCTGCTCACACGGCGAATCGCCCCATCAGGGTGGTCAGCATGGCTGTATCCGCCGTCTGCCGCATGCCTGGTCGTGATGTTGATGACTGGTTACGGCATAGCGCTGCTGCCTGCAGGCCATTCCGACGAGAGAGCCGGACTGCAATTGCTTATGGCTGCTCCAGTGATCCTTCTCACCTGCATTCACGGCTGGCGCGGCGCGGCGGTCGGCGTGCCGCTCATGAACCTCATTGTTCACTTCACAACTCCCGTTACAGGACTTCCAGGTTCCTTCGACGCTGCCACCTTCAGAGCGCAGCAGGGTCTCGCACTCGTTTCCACGTCGCTGATCGCACTTGGTTCCATCACCAGCCACTATCGTCGCCGCTTGAACATTTCATTGCAGGATCGGAGCCAGGCGATGCGTCTGGCCAAATCCTCTTTCCTGGCAAGCGAGAAGGATCTTCGGGCGCGTGCACAGCGAATGCGCCACATTGTCGACCACATCGATTTCGCTTTGAATCAGACGGTCGAATGGCTGCAGGAGCAAGGCCATAAGCAGTTCGCTAGCAGCGTACTCAAGGCCATATCGATCAGCTCGCGAAACTTCCGCGAGCAAGCCAGCCTGGTCTATCCAATTCCGCTGGAGCAGGTTGGCCTATACCTGGCGCTGCAGGGATGCGGCATCAGCGAGGCGTGGCACAAGACCGGGCGCGTCAGCTGCGAACACTTCTCAGGCGATCCATGCCTGCTCAGTACAGGTTTACAGTTGGCAGCCTACCGGGCGATTACCGAAGCTGTCTCCCTCCTCCTTGAGCATGAGTCGGGCCAACTCCAGATTCGGGCGCGATGCGGACGACGTCCGCATCTGCAGGGGATTGTGATGACGGTAAAGGTCTTGAACCTTCCCACTGGCCTGGCACCGAGGACTGCTGAAATCGCCATTCAGAATCTGACGGCGCGGGCCAACACCTACGGCGGCCGTCTTCAGTGTCACCGCAACACCATAAGGCTGCTACTGGTCGAGACGCGCGGGTCATCCTCAGTGACGAACCAATGTATGTAGCTGCGCAGCCACGCAGGGCGTGGCTCTACCGGCATGACCGCGTAACCGCGCGGTGCGTGGCAACCGTGCGTAGAGCCACGCCCTGCGTGGCTGCGCGGTATCAGGCGCGTGCGGGCGCCCGCGACCGCCACAGGCTGTCGCCGATGAACAGCAACAACCCGGTCCAGATCGCGGCAAAGCCCACCGCCTTGGCGGTGTCGAACGGTTCGCGGAAGAAGAACACGCCCAGCAGCAGGCCCAGGCTGGGGGCGATGTACTGCAGGATGCCCACCAGCGAGAGTGGGATGCGCTTGACCCCGTAGGCGAAGCCGATCAGCGGCAGGGCGGTCACCGCGCCGCCCAGGATCAGCAGCAGGTCGTTGCGCCAGCCCCAGCCCCCGAAGAAGCCGCCGCCGTGGCCGTTTTCGCTCCACAGGGCGAAACCAATCGCCGGCAGGAACAGGTACAGGCTCTCGATGCCCAGCCCGGCCACCGGGTCTACCGAAATCATCTTGCGCAGCAACCCGTACAGCCCGAACGAGCACGCCAGCCCCAGCGCGATCCACGGCGGGGTGCCGGCGTCGATGGTGAGCCAGGCCACGCCCAGTGCGGCGCAGGCCACCGCCAGCCACTGCAGGCCGCGCAGGCGCTCCTTGAGCACCACCACGCCCAGTACCACGCTCACCAGCGGGTTGATGAAGTACCCCAGGCTGGTTTCGATCACGTGCCCGGCGTTGATCGCCCAGATGTACAGGCCCCAGTTGAAGGCGATGGCCAGGCTGCTCAGGGCCAGGGTGGGCAGCGCGCGCGGCTGGGCAGCGATCTGCTTCCACCAGCCGGTGCCATTGCTGAGCAGCAGCCAGGCCACCACCAGCACCGTGCTCCAGATGATGCGGTGGGCGATGATCTGCTGCGACGGCACCGCCTTGAGCAGGTGCCAGTACACCGGCACCAGCCCCCACAGGGTGAAGGTGAAGGCGGTGATGGCCAGGCCACGGCGCTGTTCCTGCAGGGGCGTCCTTTCCTGTGCGCTCATTTGCGGCGGGTCCTTGCCAGGGTCAGCACCAGCACGCCGGCCAGGATCACACCCATGGCCAGCAGATCGCGCGGGCCGAAGTGCTCATTGCCGATCAGCGCGCCCAACAACACGGCAATCACCGGGTTGACGTAGGCATAGCTGGCCGCCAGCGCCGGGCGCACGTTCTGCAGCAGCCACACGTAGGCGGTGAAGGCCACGATGGAGCCGAACATGCACAGGTAGGTCACCGCCAGCAGCCCATTCATGCTGGGCCAGGTGGTGGGGCGTTCGCCGCTGGCCAGGCCAAGGGCCACCAGCATCACCCCGCCGCACAGCATCTGCCCGGCGGCGGTCATGAAGGGGCTGGGCAGGTCCAGGCCGCGCGCCCAGACCGAGCCGAAGGCCCAGCCGATGGGCGCAATGAGCAGCAACACCAGGCCCTGCGGCGAGGCGGTCAGGCTGCTGCCGGCGTTGAGCCAGACCACGCCCAGGAAGCCGATGGCGATACCCATCCATTCGCCCCGGGTGGCGTGCTGGCCGCGAAGGGCGCCGAACAGGGCCATCCACAGCGGCACCGAGGCCACGGCCGTGGCGGCAAGGCCCGAGGAAACGGTGCGCTCGGCCAGCACCACCATGCCGTTGCCCAGCACCAGCATGGTCAGGCCCATGATGCCCAGGTTGCGCCATTGCCGGCCGGTGGGCGCGGGCATGCCGCGCCAGCGCAGCACCGCGTACATCAGGGTGCCGGCCACGATGAAGCGGGCCCCGGATACGGTCGTCAAGGGCAGCGCGCCGCCTTCCAGCGCCAGCCGGATGCCCAGATAGGTGGACCCCCACACCACATACACCAGCAGCAGGGCCAGGACGACCAGGCCGCTGCGGGGAGCGGCCTGCGGGGTTGCGGAGGAGACGGCCATACACGACCAGCAGGCGGGGGAGAGGCGATTCTAGGCCTTTGCCACCGGCCCGGCATGCCCTGTGGTGGCACGCTGTCGTGCGTGGCCTAGTTACATGGTGCAATGCCCACCGGCCATGCACGTGGGGTAAGGTAAAAGCTGGCAGAACCACCGCTCGACCGTGAGGACCGTTTTCCAGCATGAGCATTTCCCCCACCCTTTCCGCGCCAGCCACCGACAAGGCCGCGCTGAAACGCTCGATTTCCAACACCCTGAAGGGCTCGGCGGGCAATCTTGTCGAGTGGTATGACGTCTACGTCTACTCGGTGTTCGCGGTCTACTTCGAATCGCAGTTCTTCTCGGCCGCCGACAAGAACTCCACCATGTACGTGTGGGCGATCTTCGCGGCGACCTTCCTGATGCGCCCGATCGGCGCCTGGTACTTCGGCCGCTTCGCCGACCGTTACGGCCGCCGCCTGGCGCTTACCGTCTCGGTGACGATGATGGCGGCCTGTTCGTTCCTGATCGCGCTCACGCCCACGGCCAACAGCATCGGGGGCTGGGCCGCGCTGATCCTGCTGTTCGCCCGCCTGCTGCAGGGCTTCGCCACTGGCGGCGAATACGGTACCAGTGCCACCTACATGTCCGAGGCGGCGATTCCCGGCCGTCGCGGCTTCCTGTCCTCGTTCCACTACGTCACCCTGGTGGGTGGCCACGTGCTGGCGCAGCTGACCCTGTTCACCATGCTGATGTTCTGGGAGAAGCCCGAGATCTCCGCATGGGGCTGGCGCATCGCGTTCGGCATCGGCGGCCTGGCGGCAATCGTGGTGTTCTGGCTGCGTCGTTCCATGGATGAATCGCTGGGCGAAGACTCCATCGAAGCCGCCCGCGAAGGCCGTGCCAAGGCCTCCGGCTCGATGTACGAACTGTTCGTGCACCAGTGGCGCCCGCTGCTGCTGTGCTTCCTGATCACCGCCGGCGGCACCGTGGCCTTCTACACCTACTCGGTGAACGGGCCGAAGATGATCCAGAGCGCGTTCGCCGGTACCGACGTGATGACCGGTACGCTGATCAACCTGGGCGTGCTGACCTTCCTGATGGTGCTGCAGCCGATCGGCGGCTGGCTGTCGGATATCGTGGGCCGCAAGAGCCTGCTGGTGTTCTTCGGCGTGGGCGGCGTGCTGTACAGCTGGTACCTGATCACCGAGCTGCCGAACCAGCACGACCCGCTGATCGCCTTCCTGACCCTGGCGCTGGGCTTTGTGATCCTCACCGGCTACACCTCGATCAACGCAGTGGTGAAGGCCGAGCTGTTCCCCACCCACGTGCGTGCACTGGGCGTGGGCTTTGGGTATGCGCTGGCCAACTCGCTGTTCGGTGGTACCGCGCCGCTGCTGTACCAGGGTGCGTTGAAGACGGATCGGGTGGGCGACTTCGCCATCTACGTCACGGCGATCATCGCGGTGTCGCTGGTGGTGTATGTGTTCTTCCTGAAGAACAAGGGCCCGAACTACCTGGATGGCACGCGGAAGTAAGGGTGCCGCGACCGCAGGTCGCACGCATCGGTAGCGCCGGCCGTTGGCCGGCACCACCACCGCAAAGCAGAACGCCGGGGCATGCCCCGGCGTTTTTGTTTGGTGTGTGCCGCCGGAGTGGTGCGTCGCCGTGGCAGGGACCGCCTGGGCCGGCCAACGTTATGGCCGCCTTCCTGTCGGCCACCCTTCGGGCCGTTGCGCTGCAACGTTGGGAACGGCTCCTGCCGTTCCCTGCGGCGCTACCGCTCAGCGACGCGCAGCGTCGCTTCGTTCGCGGGTCTTGCGGAATTCCGAACCCTCTTCCCAATGCGGCCAGCGGCGGCTGTTGGCCAGCTCGGCGCCCAGGTCGTACACCAGCAGGGTGTCGGCGGCGTGGCCGGCCGGGTCCCAGGTGGGGGTCCAGGCATCGCAGGCCTGGTGGTAGCAGTCGGCGAAGTACTTCTCGCGCAGCGCCTTGCCGGCGGCGACGCCACCCTCCACTTTGTCCAGGCCCGGGCCGATGGTGATCGCCGGCACGCCCAGGCGGGCGAAGGCGAAGTGGTCAGCACGGTAGAAGAAGCCTGCTTCCAGGTTCGGGTCCGGGCTGTAGCTGCGCCCACGCGCCTTGGCCACGCGCTCCAGGTCGCCTTCCAGCGACACGCGGCCCTTGCCCCACGAGGCGATGTCGCGGGTGGCGCCGTCCGGGCTGAACATTTCGATGTTGATCACCGCGGCGGTCTTGTCCAGCGGCGCCAGCGGGTGCGCGGCGTAGTAACTGGCGCCCAGCAGGCCCTTCTCTTCAGCGGTGAGCGCGACGAAGTACAGGGTGCGCTGCGGTTGCGGGCCGGCGGCGAACACCCGGCCCAGTTCCAGCACGGTGGCCACGCCGGTGGCGTTGTCGATCGCGCCACGACGGATGCGGTCACCCTTGGCATCGGGCTGGCCGATGCCGAAGGCATCCCAATGCGCGGAGAAGATCACCGCCTCATCGGCGTGTTCACCGCCGGGCAGCTTGGCCACCACGTTGCGGGTGATGACCTGCTCGCGCTTGAGCTTGAACTGCGCTGACAGCGTGGCATCGCCCAGCACCACCGGCTGGAAGGCCGGGGTCATGGCCTTGCGCTTCTCGGCCTCGAAATCCAGGCCGGCGTCACGGAACAGCTGTTCGGCCAGGGCACGCTGCATCCAGCCGCGCACCGGCACGTGCTGGGCCAGCGCCTGTTCCGGCGTGCGCTCGATGTCGAACAGCGGCGAGGTGCCCGAGCTCTTCACCGTGGCCCAGCCGTACGCGGCCGGGGCGGTCTCATGCACGATCAGCACGCCCTTGGCGCCACGGCGCGCGGCTTCCTCGAACTTGTAGGTCCAGCGGCCGTAGTAGGTGACGGCCTTGCCGTCGAAGGCGCCGGGACGGTCGGCGTCGAAATCGGCATCGTTGATCAGCACCACGGCGATCTTGCCGTGCAGGTCCACGTCCTTGTAATCGTTCCACTGGCGCTCGGGCGCGTCGATGCCGTAGCCGATGAACACCAGCGGCGCATCCTGGATGTCCACTGCCGCCTGCGGGCGCAGGCTCTGCAGGGTCACATCCTCGCCATTGACCAGCGTGCGGGTCTTGCCGTTCTGGCGCAGCTGCGCGCGCACCGGACCATCGACCTGGGCACGCACCATCGGCACCGGCTGCACCCAGCTGCCGTCCACGCCACCGGGGTGCAGGCCGGATCTGCGGAATTCCTCGATCAGGTACTGCACGGTGCGCTCTTCACCCGGCGAGGCCGGGGCGCGGCCTTCGAACGCGTCCGAGGCCAGGATGCGCACGTGCCGCGACAGCGCTTCGGGGTCGATGCCGCCGCCGGGCAGGTCATTGGCCGCGTGGGCCAGGCCGCCCACGAACAGACAGGACGACAACAGCAGCATGCGCATCGGATTCACGGCAGGCACCAAAAAAATCGGAATGCCAGAGTGTAACGTGACACTCCGGTTACCGGGCAGGCCCTGCGCGCTCAGCGGCGGTCGCGGTCCAGCCAGCAGGCCAGGCCCTGCGCATTGAGCTCGATATCCATCGCCAGCACCTGCGCCACCGCCGCATCATCGAGCGGGCACCCATGCGCCTGCGCGCGTTCCTGGTACAGCGCGGTCAGCGCGGCGACCAGGCAACGGTGGCGGTCCGGGCGCTCATCGCACTGGCGCCCGATCTCCACCATCGCATCGATCTGTTCGACCAGGTCCGCCGCCAGCGCGGGAATGTTTTCCACGCGCCCGTAGTGGGTGAGATACACCGCCTGCGGCTGCAGCGCGAGCAGCCGCGCGATGGAGTGCTTGAGCGGCTCGGGATCGAACTGCACCGGCGAGGAGGTGGGAATGATGAAGGCGCCGCGCTCGCTGTCGAGTTCGCGGTAGGACAGGCCGAAGGTATCGCCGGTGAACACGCTGCGGCTGCGTTCGTCCCACACGCACAGGTGGTGGCGGGCGTGCCCGGGCGTATCCAGGCACAGCAGGCTGCGCCCGGCCAGGTCGACACGGTGCCCGTCTTCGGCAATCACCACGCGTTCTGCCGGCACCGGCAGGATCGGGCCATAGCTGCGCGCGATCTCGGCCGCGCCATAGACCTCGGTTGCACCGGCAATCAGCCGGGCCGGATCGATCATGTGCGGGGCACCGCGTGGGTGCACCACCAGCGTGGCGTGCGGCAGCTGCTGCATGAGCAGGCCGGCGCCACCGGCGTGATCCAGGTGCACGTGGGTGAGCACCAGCCAATCCACCTGCCCGGGCGTGCAGCCAGCGCGTGCGAGGGCGGCCAGCATGGCCGGCACGGCCAGGCCGGTGCCGCAATCGATGAAGGCGGCGCGGCCGTTTTCGACGACCAGGTAGGCGGCATCGAAATCGCTGCGCTGAAACGCGGTATCGATGGTGAAAATGCTGGGGTCGGAAGACATCGGCTCATCCCTGGCAGGCAATCGGCAGGTATCGACCGTGGGTCGATACACGTCGATTCTAGGCCCGTTACCCAGCCGACTTCGATGCGGCTTTGGTCGCACGCTGCGCCAGCCAGGCGCCACGCAGCAGCAACGCACCCACCATCACCGCCAGGAACGCACCGTAGGCGTACAGCACCGCCAGCACCTGGCGCCAGATCGGGCCGGCGTCGTTCTGCACCACGCCGATGTGGTGGCCCCACAGCATGGCCAGGATGCTCAGGACGAAGGCGAGCAGCAGCGCGACGCCGTCGAACAGGCGCCGCGCGATATCGCGCGGGTGGCGTGGGAACAGCCAGTACAAGGTGCCCAGAAGGATGAACCAGGGCAGGAACAACACCAACGACAACCAGGCCATCGTGTTCTCCGTTTGCCGACCAACGGTCGGCGCTACCGATTGCGTGCACCGACCAACGGTCGGTGGTTACCGTGTCATTCGCGCAGTTCCTGCAATGCCGCCAACACCGTGTCCACTTCCGCTTCCAGCTTGAACAGCTCGCTCTGCAGGCCATCACCATGCTCGGTCTGCTTGAGCACGCCGATCAGCTGGCCGGCATCGCGCGGTGAATCGAAGCCTTCGCTCTGGATCAGCAGCGTGCCATCGCCGGCCTGCAGCTTGAAGTAGAAGCGGCCATCCTTCTCACGGTACTGCTTGAACAGCGGCGGTGCAGCCCGCGCCACGCCGCCGTCTTCGGCAGCGATGTCACCGGCCGTGGACAGGTCGCGCAGACCCACCGCATGGCGCAGCTCCTTCAGCAACGGCATGGCGTACTGCTCGCGCAGCTGCTGGCCGCGTCGGCGCAGCAGCGCTTCGATCTTTTCCGGTTCGGCCATCAACGCGTCATAGCGTTCACGCAGTGGGGTCAGCTCGGCGTCGATGCGCTCGAACAGCTGCTGCTTGGCATCGCCCCAGCTGATGCCGTCGGCGAACGCCTGCGCGAACGCGGCGGTCTGCTCCGGGCTGGCGAAGGCCTGGTACATCTGGAACAGCGCCGAGCCTTCGGTGCTCTTGGGCTCGCCCGGGGCGCGCGAATCGGTCAAGATGGAGAACACCAGCTTCTTCAGCTCCGCGCGCGGGGCGAACAGCGGAATGGTGTTGTGGTAGCTCTTGCTCATCTTGCGGCCGTCCAGGCCGGCCAGGGTGGCGACCTGCTCGTCGATCACCACTTCCGGCAACGGGAAGTACTCCTTGCCGTACACGTGGTTGAAGCGCTGGGCGAAATCGCGCGCCATTTCGATGTGCTGGATCTGGTCGCGGCCCACCGGCACGCGGTTGGCCTTGAAGATCAGGATGTCGGCGGCCATCAGTACCGGGTACATGAACAGCCCGGCGCTGATGCCGGCGTCCTCGTCCAGCTGCTCTTCGCGGTTCTTGTCCACCGCTGCCTTGTAGGCATGGGCGCGGTTGAGGATGCCCTTGCTGGCGATGGCGGTCAGGAACCACATCAGTTCGGTGGTTTCGGGAATGTCGCTCTGCCGGTAGAACCAGACCTTGTCCGGGTCCAGCCCGCAGGCCAGCCAGCTGGCGGCGATCTCCAGGGTCGAGCGCTGGGTCCGCTCCGGCTCCTGCGCCTTGATCAGGCTGTGCAGGTCGGCCAGGAAGAAGAAACTCTCGATGCCGGGCGCTGCGCTGGCCGTGATGGCCGGACGGATGGCGCCCACGTAGTTGCCCAGGTGGGGCGTGCCGGAGGGGGTGATACCGGTAAGAACGCGGGTGGTCATGTGGGAATCATTACGGACAGTTGAACGCCCCCAGTTTACCTGCCCGCGCGCAACCCCGTTGCCCGGGCCTGCGCGTTGAACGTTCTACCCAACCCGCAAAGGCCCTGCCATGAAACGCCTGACCCTGCCCCTGCTTGCCGTGCTGGCCCTGTGCGGCTTCAAGCCGGCTGTCCCGCCCCGCGCCGATACCGGCCCGGTCACGCTGAGCCTGGTCGAGCGCGACCGGCGCCTGGAACTGCCCAGTTACCTGCACCGGGGCCAGTACTGGGTGGCCGGCCGCCAGGGCCAGCCCTACGCCGTGCGCCTGCGCAACAACAGCCCCGAGCGGGTGCTGGTGGTGCTGTCGGTGGATGGCCTGAACGTGATCAGTGGCGAGGTCGCCGCACCGGACCAGACCGGCTACGTGCTCGACCCGTGGCAAAGTGCGGACATTACCGGCTGGCGCAAATCGCGCCAGGAAGTGGCGCAGTTCGTGTTCACCGCCCCGGGCAACAGCTATGCCGACCGCACAGGGCGCCCGGACAATATCGGGGTGATCGGCGTTGCCGTGTTCAACGAAGCGCCGCGTTACGTGCCGCGGCCGCCACGCGCACCGCCGGTGGCGCGGGCCCAGAGCAGGGCGCAGCCGCAGGCGTCTGCTGAAGCGGCCGACGGCGCGCTGTCATCGGTGGAGGTCACCGGTTCGCGGATACGCGCGCCGTCGCCCGCACCCGCGCTGGGCACCGCCCACGGCCAGCGCGAGGCGTCGTATTCGGGCAGCACCCCCTTCGAGCGCGCCAGCCGGCTGCCGGCCCAGCGCCTGGACCTGCGTTACGACAGTGCGCGCAACCTGGTGGCGCGCGGCATCATTCCGGCGCGGTACCCGCGCGGTGAGCGCACACCGCAGGCGTTCCCGGAAGGCTTCGTGCCCGACCCGCCCAGCTACGGCTGGCGCTGACCGCCGCCCTGCCACCGCTGGGGGTGTCAGTGATAGTCCGGATAATCCTTGCGCATGGCTTTCTCGAAGTCCTTGACCTCGGTTTCAGCGCGCTCGCGCGCCCAGCCATAGCGTTCCTGCAGGCGGCCTGCCAGGTATTCGGCATTGCCTTCGGCCACCTCGAAATCGTCGTCGGTCAGGCTGCCCCACTTCGTCTGCGCCTTGCCCTTGAGCTGCATCCACTTGCCGGAGATGATGTCTTTGTTCATGGGTTCGCGTCCTCCATTGCAACGGCATCGTCGCCGTGGAAACAGCATGCAACAGCGCGTGTTCGCCGGCGGTCAAGCGCGGATGAAGCACATGCTCACCTCATTGAATGGACGTTGCCGATCACGCACAAAAAAACGCCGGGATGTTCCCGGCGTTTTTCCGATCGCAGATTGCCTACCGACCAATGGTCGGCAGCTACCGCGCACCGTTGGATCAGTTGCCCTTGGCGGCGTCTTCAACCGACTGGCCCGCCTTCTGCACATCCTTGCCGGCACCGGCAACGGTATTGCAGCCGGACAGCATGGCCAGCGAAACCATCGACAACAGCATCAGTGCAATTACACGCTTCATAGGGTTCTCCTGATTAGTTCAACGTCAATACCGAAATCCGGCCCCACCTGCCTCTTGCAGGTTGCGGTGGCGTCGTCGCCGTTGCCGGCACCGCCGCCGCTTGAGATGCAATCTGGGGGCTGAGGCGTGCAATCGATGTGAACGCGGCGCGTGGCCGTTCAGCCACGCGCCGGGAAACCCTGCCAGGGCTCAGTCGCGCATCAGCGTGGACTTGCCGAACAGGCTTTCCACCAGGTCCACGGCCAGCACCGCGGTGGCGTTGCGGTTGTCGAGCAGGGGGTTGAGTTCGACGATATCCAGCGAGCCCATGCGCCCGGTGTCGGCGATCATTTCCATTACCAGCTGCGCTTCGCGGTAGTTCACGCCGCCGGGCACCGTGGTGCCCACGCCCGGGGCAATGCTCGGGTCGAGGAAATCCACGTCGAAGCTGACGTGCAGATGCGTGTTCCCATCGATGCCTTCCAGCGCCGCTTCCACCGCGCGCTTCATGCCGGCCTCGTCGATGTAGCGCATGTCGTACACATCGACCTTGTGCTGCTTGATCAGGCGCTTTTCTTCCTGGTCCACCGAGCGGATGCCGATCTGGCGCACCTGCTGTGGGCAGATCGCCGGGGAATCGCCACCCAGCTTGGTCAGCGCGTCCGGACCCAGCCCGCACAGGCAGGCCACCGGCATGCCGTGCACGTTGCCCGACGGGGTGACATCGCTGGTGTTGAAATCCGAATGCGCGTCCAGCCACAGCACGCGCAGGGTGCGGCCCTGCTCGCTGCACCAGCGTGCCACGGCGGTGATCGAACCGATGCCAAGGCAGTGGTCGCCGCCGAGCATGATCGGCAGGCGGCCGTCCTGCAGTTCGGCGTAGGTGGCGTCCATCAGCGCGCGGTTCCAGGCCACCACTTCATCCAGGTGGCGGTAGCCGTGCTCCGGCGCAGTCCAGGGGTTGCGCGGTCCATCCAGGTTCCCGCAGTCGCGCACGTCGACGCCGCGCGCGGCCAGGGCCTCCCCCAGGCCGGCGATACGCAGGGCTTCGGGCCCCAGTCCGGCACCACGGGCGCCCGCCCCGATATCCGTGGGTACCCCGATCAGGGATACCGCAGGTTGACGATTGCTCATGCTGACTCCACACACACGGAAAATCCCACCAGTCTAGTGTTCGCAGTAGCAACACACTCGCGGCGACGCAGCAGTGGCCGTCTGCGGGCTGAGTGCCGGCGGCGTACCTCACACCCCGCGCCGGATCCTGACTTGCCGGGAAAGCCTTATGTTTCAATGCTTTGATGTTGATTTCGTGCGACTCACCGGCGCTGCCGCCAGAGCACTCCAGCATGTCCAAGTCCGGTTAACGTAGTTCTCGGCACATTGCCGAGCGGCACGTCCAAGGTACCCCAGTCCCCCTACGACTGCGTGGACGAGATTGCCCGGATAATACTTTCCAAATCCCAGATGAACCTGAATGACCTCGGATTTCAGATTGGTCGTGTGCCGGCACGAACGGTTCAACGTGTTCTGCCAGACGACGAATCACGTGGCGACGGGTTCATCTGCGGAACTGAATCCGTAACCAGCCAGGCGCCAAGCACCATCTGCCTCACGTTCCAACATGATCTACTCTTCGCCGAACCATGCAGCAAACTGAGATGGGAATGTCAGGCGTAGAAACTGCGGCGCACCGGTCGCCGCGGACATTCGAATGGATCGCGTCAGCAGAAGCTGTTCGTGTCCTGCTTCCTCGGGATACGGAAGCCTCTACTTGCCGCGATATGTAAGCCCGACCCCTGCGGTTGTTCCAGCGTAGTCGAGCGTGGCAGTATTGTGCCACGAACGCCCGGCAGAGAAGCTCAGCATCCAGTTTTTTCCGATCGGCTGAACTCTGCGGATGACGATGCTCCTATAGTCTCCGGGGAGAGCAGTGGGGCTCCAGTCGAACTCCTGGAGCACTGTGCCCTGCCCAAGCCACAGCTGTGTGTAGCCATCGCCACTGCCATCCTTGAGCTTGGCCATAAGCAGGTTGCCGTAACCGCTCCCCGAGCCAGACAGCCGGTGGCGCGTATGTCGATAGCGCACCATAACCCGAGGCATGTAATGCGCGACGGCGACGTTCCACGCGTCAAGATCGACTCCATCCAGATACTCTGCGTGCCTGAATCCCGCAGTAAGGGTCGTGCGCGGGATTACCTTGAAGGTGACGTCCTGATCGACGATGCTCTTTGCAAACACGGGGTCATTCGAGGACCTGGAAATCAGCGTACGGGTTGAGATCAGGTCATTCCAATCGTAGTAAAGAGTGCCACTGAAGCTCGTCCCGTGAAATTCACTGCCAGATCCGTAGTTCCGGTCTCCCCTGGCAGCTTGCAGAACAAGAGCACCCTTGTCGAATGCGGTTGCAGTCTCGACGGATGCGATGCGGCGCTCTCCCATGCCGCCATCAAAGTTCGTGTTGCTGATATTGACGGTCGCGGACGTCGTCGCTGCGTGTGCGCACGCGGAATACATGAAGACAGAGGCGATAGCGATTCGTAGCATTGGCAGGTTCTACCTCGTGGGGAATGTCTAGAAGGACTCGATCTGCTGCCGGATCCGGTAGCGGCCTGCAGGCAGGTTCTTCTCAATCGTGATTCGCGGAGCGAACATCGACGCTGGTGCCACGATGCGCCCTGGCAGGATGACCACCTGGACGCCGATGCGTGAGTTCGCTCCCACCAGGCAGCCCAGCTTCTCCCTGCCTGTGTCGATCAGCATGTCGCCCACTTCAACCCAGACTGTTCGCTTGTCAAGACGATGGTTGCTGGTTCGTACCTGCGCACCCAGGTACGATCCGATCTCAATCTTGCTGTTTGCCACAAAGCACTGTGGTCCGATAGTGACATTGCGCTCGATGATTGCGTTCTTTACTTCGCTGGAGAAGCCAATCTGCACGCCGCTATCAATTCGGGTGCTTCCACGTATCATCGTGTTGTTGCCAATGAGGCAATCCTCAGCAATAACCACCGGCCCCTCAATGTGGGCTCCCGGACAGATGCGCGTTCTCGCTCCAATCGAGACTGCGCCAATAATCCGGGCCTGTGGCGACACATAGGCTTCGTCATGGATTCTGCCCTGGGGCAATCCGGACGCGCTGGCAGGATCAATCAGTTCATTCCACCACATGCCCGTACCTCGTCGGCTTATCGCGAACTGGCTCTCGCCCGGTGATCAACCCACTGATGCCATATACGACCCATATGGCATACGCCAGAATCACGTAGAACACGGCGAGCGAGGCAAGTGGAATCAGAACGAATCTTCGATGGTGAATGGCGCTGATAATGCCGATCGCAGTAACCACGGCCACCCAGATCAGGGGAAAGAGCAGCAAAATAATCATGTGCGGTTCACCAGCAACGACTTGTGTTGCCCAGTTGGCCACGTATGTCAGTACGCCCATCACTACAACCAGAAACATCGGACCAATGCTGAAGATTCCAAATCGGCTCAGTAGCAGGCCGCGGTGCAACCGCATGCAGACCGCATAGCCGACAACCCAGCGCCGCCAGCGCTTCCATTCATCGGCCACCGTATTGCATTCCTGCGGGTACACGACGCAGCGACCTGTTTGGCGAAGCTTGTAGCCGTTGGCAACGAGGGTCCAGGAGAGATCGAGATCCTCAACCTTCGTGCGATCAGAGAAGCCATGCTTGCGAAGCACCTCGGTCTTGAACATGCCGCAGGCGCCGGAGATGATGAACGGCGCACCACCCAGCACCTGCTGGAACGTCCGTCTGATGATGATCATCGGCATCTTCACAGTTGCGCGGATGTTTGGCAGCAGGCCAGCGCCGGAGAGGTTGGATGATGGAATACCACCCACCGCATCGGCGCCATGCTCCAGTTCCGAAAGCATGTACCCGAGCCCATCATCGGGCGGCACGTAAGTATCGGCATCCGTCAGGAATACATGCGCGGCTGTCGCATGACGTACTCCGTTCATCAGTGCCCCACCTTTGCCGGTGTTGGACTGGTTGACTGCTACCAACCTGCCGCCATATTCGTCGCAAAGGCGCGCAAGTATCTCGGACGTGCGATCCGTTGAGCCGTCGTTGACGCAGATCACACGTTGTACGTAGGGGTTACGGAGAAGATTCCTCAACGAACCTTCCAGACAGGGCTCTTCGTTGTACGCTGGCACAATCACATCGACTGACTCGATATTCTTGCTGGGGCCGCGGCGCGAGGCGCGCCAGAGCATCAAGACAGCAAGCAGGCACATACCCAGAAATAGGATTTCCATTGCCTTAGAGGACTATCTTGTAGGGCATGAACCCTTCACTGGGCCCCTGGTCAACCTGGTGCCCACGGAACTGGGCATTGCACGCAATCTGCTGCGCTCGCATGTAGCTTCGCGCCGCTTGGCTTTTGTGCAATTGAAGTGCGAGAATTTTCTTCTCGATGAATTTTCCGGATCGCTCGAAGATGACTGGGCTGAAGTTGGGCCACGAGCTCGGGGTCTCGTAGCTGAGTATCTGTGGTACGGAACGGCAGGCCACGATCGATGCGTTGAAGACCGCGCGATGATCTTGATGCCGATCATCAGCGAACATGGTGTATACGCGATCGGGGTTCAAGCGGGCGCACTGCGCCTCGATCGCCTGGATCATTTCGCGGGAGTGGCTGGCCAATTGCGTGTCCGGGAGGCGGAGCTGGACGATGTCGGTGACACCCAGCATCGCAAAGGATTTCATCGTTTCCGCGCAGCGGTCTGCAGCTCCATCCAGCCCGACGAGCCCGTCCGACATGACCATGGCACATACATGCACACCCCTGTCGATCAGTTTCGCAAGAGTAGCTCCACAGCCAAGCTCCACGTCGTCTGGGTGGGCGCCAATCGCGAGTACAGAATTAATTGAAAGCATTGATGGCAGTGATGGTGGCGCGAGGTGGAACGCATGAAGAGGGTCACACGCGATCCACGAGAAGGACATACGAGTTGTCTCATGACTCCTCCATTCACGAAGTTCAGCACTGTTCACCGCGGATAGGCCTGGCCGCGAAGAGAAGCACCAACGATTCTCACGCCGATGCGCGGTGTGCTGCCGAGGCGGTGGATCATCTACCCGATCGGCAAAGGATGCATTGGAGCGGGCGGAGAGTGCGGGCGCCCGCAGGGCTTCCGTGGGCCGGCCAGAGGCCGGCACTACCATCAGATTTCGTGCAGAGTTGTTCAGAGCATCCCTAACGAGAACACCAATGGATTGCTGCGCCAGTACTTCCCCAAAGGAACCGACATCAGCAGATACTCCGAACATGAGCTGGACGCCGTTGCTGCTGCTCTCAACGGAAGGCCTCGAAAAGCAATAGGATGGAAGACACCTGCCGAGGCGCTCGCTGAACTACTATCCTCAACGCAACAATCCGGTGTCGCTACGACTCCTTGAACCTAAGCTGAAAGTCCCGGTCGGAGTGGAACAGGATGCCCGGCTTTTCCGGTAATGCCGACCAAGCATTGAGGAAGGCTTGCTGGACCAGGTCGTCGGGCATGCGATCAGCCAAGCTATAGCCGAGTACCTGGCGCGTCCGCATGCTGATCACAGTGGCCAGATAGAGCCAGCCTTCGCGGGTGGGCAGGTAGGTAATGTCGTCCACCCAGGCGGGCACGTCGCTGTCCACGGAAAACCGACGATCAAGCAGGTTATCGGCAACAGGATGGGCTTTATTGCTCTGGGTTGTCCTGAGCTTGAACGTACCTTTCGTCTTGCCGTGCAGCCTTCCTCGGCCATCAGCCGCGCGACGCGCTTGTGGCCCACAGCATGGTTGCTGGCCCGCAAGGCTTTCACCAGGCGGGGCCACCCATACGTCCGCCGGCTGGCCGCATGAATGGAATGCAGCTCAGTGCGCAGGATCTGATCCGGATCGGGCGCAGCATCGGTCAGGCGACGCTGGTGGTCATGGAAACCGGATACGGAGACCTCCATCAAACGGCAGAGCATCCGCACCGGATAGTGAGTCCTCTCACGGGCGACGAGGGCGTACCTCACTTGGACTCTTTGGCGAGAACGCCGTCGCTTTTTTAAGATTTCGCACTCCATCCGCAGCATGGCGTTCTCAGCCCGCAGGCGGCTCAGCTCGCTCTCTGCATCTGTCGGCGGCTGGCGTACTGCCGAGCGCAGCGGTTGGCCCGAACGCGAGGCATCGAGCCGGTTGCCCAGCGTTTTGACCAAGATGTCCAACTGCCGAGCGGCGGCCGCGCGGCCGATGGACTCCGCCAACGTGACGGCCTGGGTCTTGAAGTCATCGGTGTAGCAACGACTGAAAATGGGTTGCATGGGACACCTCCAAGTGCGATTAAGTTATCGCTTCTTGGCGTCCGTTACAGCGGGGCAGGTTCATTGTTCAGTTGCTCCCAGGCGGCGGCACGATCGACAACGGCTTTGATGTCTCGGTCGGACAAGCCATCGCAGGGCCGGGTGGCCTGACGAAGAACGGCGTCGGCATGCTCGCCCTCGGGGGAGAAGGTACCTACGCAGGTATCACCACGATTGCCGGAGGTCGTCTCCTGGTCAATGGTTCGATCGCCTCGGCGGTAGAGGTAGAAGCGCTCGGCATACTGGGAGGAAATGGCCAGGCGGGCAGCACGAACAACGCCGGCACGGTGGCTCCCGGCAATTCCATCGGGACCTTGGCCATCGCCGGAGACTATCGGCAGTTGCCGAACGGAACGCTCGAGATCGAGCTCGAGCTCGACGACCAGGGTCGTTTCGACCGGTTGAACGTTTCGGGTGCGGCGTCGTTGGCCGGCCATGTCAACTACGTACCCAGCGCGGACAGCACGTTCCCCTCCCCGCTCGTCTATACCTACTTGACCACCGATGGGGGCGCACAGGGAACGCTCGCCACCCCCGACCATGACTTCGCGGGCGTCCGCTTCGAAACCGTCTACGGGCCCAACCAAGCGCAGTTGCGCATCGTGCCGGAACAGATGGCGGACGATCCGTCCCTTCCGGACGACCCGACCGATCCGGCTCCCGCATGCATCAATGTGCTGGACCGCCCGCGTGGCAACGCGCTCACGGCCACAGACCGCACGTTGCTGGCGGCGTTGATCATCACGCCCTCGGGCGAGTTCGCCAGAGCCGCCTCGGAGGCATGCCCGCGCGATTCGGCGTCTCTTCTGCTGGCCGTCCGCAGCACGACGGGGGCGAGGATGGGACTGGTATCCAACCGTATCGCGCAGGTTCACCGCAGCGTGGCGGGTCCGAGCCTGAGCGGGCTGCCCGACGCCTATCGTCTGCGCTCGGGCGTGGAGCTATGGATCCAAGGCTCCAAGGCTCCTATCAGGACGGTGACATGAAGAGGCGAAGCATCTACGAGCCCGGATACAACAGTACGAACCGAACCTTCATGATCGGGCTCGATGCCGCGATCAAGGACGCCGGCGTCTTGGGTGCTTACCTTGCCCATGACAATCTGGATGTCGACGTGAGCGGTGACGCCGATCGGTCGGACATGACTGGCTGGACGGGCGGCTTGTACGGCAGCTGGTGGAGTGATCGCGGCTGGTTCCTGCAAAGCGTAGGCGAGTACGGCCAGCAGCGACTCGAATCCTTCCGCTCGGTGCAGTTCGCCGGCGTTGACATGCAGGCGCAGGGAAATCGAGGTGTAGAGACACGCATGTTCTGCGTAAGTGGTGGCTTCAACATCACACCGAATGGGGCCTGGCTCATCCAGTGCACACTGGCGGCCAGATACGAGTATGTAAAAGATAATGCCTATACCGAACGCGGTGCCGCAGGCTTGAGTGTCGACTACGGCCCGCTGAAGGCTGAAGCGATACGGAGTGAAGGCGGTGTGGCCGTCCGCAGGGCGATCTTCGCCGAGCGCGGCCACAGCATAACCGTCGTGCAGCTCTACGGTGGCATCCTTTACGATGCGCCATTGTCCGGCTGGGATAGAACCGCAAGATTGGCCATGGCCACCGAGCCTTTCATCCTGGCCGGCGACTCAAGCGATCACACCGGATTCCGTGCTGGGCTGGGCTGGGCTGGGCTGGGCCTGGAGCATACGTGGGATTCGAATATGACGCTGCAGACGACGCTGGACGTTGAGCGTGTCGGAGACTCACCACTTCCCGGCTCTTACTTCAATTCAGGAAGCAGTTCTGAGCGCGCCCGACCAGGACTTCGCCACAGGCGCCCCCTCATTGCCGCCGGGGGAAGAGCCGTCTCGATCTATGGACGTGAAAATGAAAGGAAAAACAGCGTTGCCCCTGGTCTATGATGGCGTCCATCCTGGAGCGCCTTGGACCATGAGCTTCCCATAGGAACACCGGGAAGTGATAGCAACGCAGGCGAGTACTCGGAAGGCCTCGTGCCTGGATGAGTTCTTCGATGGTCCCGTGCTCTTCTCGCAGGTCCCTCTCACGGCCACCCAGGTACTCCACGATCAGGCGGATCGACTCCAGATCTGCTGTTGACGTCTTTTCTGATGGTTCGGTCGCCACCTGAGCCGGCACTTCGGGAACGCCTGTACTTCGAACATGCCCACAACGGCGGCAGATGCGTTCATCCGTTGACCCATCGTTTGAACAAGCGACGCTTTCGTCCCCCGCTGCGCAAGCGGAACAAGCTGCTTGTCGCATCTCTACACTCCTGCATGAATTGATAACTTATGTAATGTAGTGCTGCAGGGTGCGCGGCGTAAGGAGATAACTCTTGCTGGAGTTCTCTCAATCGCTCAGCGGTCCACCTACGGCAATCTATATCGCGAAAGCTGCAAAGGCGGCCACCGCCCGGGATGGCAGAAGCCGGCGCGGGCCTTGAGCCCGCACCGGAGTGCCAACTGAGGTCCTCGAAGGAATTAGTTGTAAACGACCGAGTACATCACGAAGGTATCGACGACGCCCGACGTCACACCAGCGCCCGGAGCGAAGTATTGCGCCCAGTAGTTCAGCGTGGCCGTGTTTCCCGCGATCACCGCAGTCTCGTTGTTGCTACCGTCGTTCAGATTGATGTCCTGCTTGGTGCCGTTCAGCAGACCGACCTGCACGACCTGTGCCGTGCCATTCTGGTTCAATAGGCGACCCGTAACGGGGTCGATCGGGCTTGTACCCGCATCAAAGGCAAGCTCGGCGATCTTGCCGTCAACACAACCGGTCTGCCCGGGGCCGCCGATGATCACCGAGAAATCCTTGTCACCTGCACGGTCACCCGCCGCGGCCAGCGCCGACTTCGACACGGTGGGCAGCGTGATGCTGAAGTCGCCGCTAGCACCATTGGTGCCGGCGCCACCGGTAACAAGGCAGGTCACGTCCTCAACCAAACCGTTGAAGGTGATCTTGCCATCTGCTGCAAATGCCGCAGGCGCGGTGGAACCAATAATGCCAGCCAAGGCAACGGCCATCATGGATTTGTTCATATTCAATCTCCTAAATTTTATAAATATATTAAAAATACCGCCTACGATGTCGCTCGACACGACGTGGAAACCACCTGAGCGAGTCAAGGCGAATGGCTGCTTGCGCACCCACGCCCGGCACTTACCCATTTCCGCCTTCGTCACAGTCGATCGAAGACGGCACAACTCACCTGTAACTCATGGTGAACTCAACCTGCGCCTGCACCGAGCCACCCGCGAAATCACTAGAGCCAATCCGCTCCATCCAGGCGCGCAGTGGGATTTCCTGATTACCGCCCGTTGCCGCGCCATAGGTAGTCAAGCTGACCGTTCGTTCCGTACGGTAGGCAACCGGATTATCACTACGGTCGGCGATCCTTACGGCAACGCCCCGCGCCGTTGAAGCAGGCGTTGTACGGATTGCGCCCGGCAAGTTGGTCACCTCACCATTCAACGGGCTCAGCGTGTACAAAATTGACGTCATTCCTGTGCTGCAGTTCCAAAGCCCAATGCTGAAATCGCTATAAGGACCATTGAGACCGCGCCGACTTGACATACCAGGGAAATCAGATTCCCGATGCTGCCCAAGATTGACGGTCACATCAGGGGTTGCGCAAGACAGGACGATAAAGGTCGCACGTCCAGACACATTAATTGTCTGAATATTTCCTGGACTGGCATAGGGCATGGCATCCATTCCGACTCTTGCAATTTGTCCGCCAACCGTCGCCACACCACCCGTGACAGGCCCAGTTCTGACGAACGCATAGCGCGTAGCAAATCCCCAAGGCTGATTTACATTGTCTGCATGAGTTACACCCGCGATATGCGTATATAAGCTTGCGACATCAAATCCCCAAACGTAATCGCCAAAGTTCACTTGGCGTCCAGACCACTGGAATCTGGTGGATCCCTGAACAATCAAGCCAACGCCAGCAAGATTGGTCGGGTACACGGCGTGCTTACGGCCATCAACAGTCACATAAGCATTACTGGCAAACGACCTTAATGCTGGCGCACCATGCCAAACACCACTGGGCGTATTGCATAACCAAGTAGTGGCCTGCCCCTGCCACGAGGTCCACGGCGTCAAGAGAGTCCCTACGACTGCATTCCTGGGTACCGCATAAGTACCACTCGGAGCCACAGCAGTAAAGATGGCGGGCGTGGGCCCGGTACAGTTGGCGCTCGCGCATGCACTTTGTGTTCCGATCATCAGCAGCAACGTCGTTGCATAACGATAAATATTGACGACTATTCCCCCTTAGCAAATGACCGCGCGTAGAACACGAACTCATTCCACCGCTTCAGTGAACTTGCCAATGCATCAACGCCTGCCACTTGCCAACTTGGCAAGCAACACATCGGCCTCTTGTCTGTAACAAAATCAATCATGATCTGTGGCCAGACCTTTTACCACCGCAGCAACTCACAGTTCCACAACTCACAGTTCCACCAAGCCAGACACTTGGTTGCGGAACATCCACCCGCGCCTTCATCACAGCCGATCGAAGGCAGCACAATTCACCTGTACGTCATGGTGAACTCTACCTGTGCCTGCACCGAGCCACCCGCGAAATCACTAGATCCAATCCGCTCGATCCAGGCACGCAGTGGGATTGCCTGATTACCGCCCGTTGCCGCGCTATAGGTAGTCAAGCTGACCGCACGTGCTGAATTGAACGCAACCGGGGTTCCACTACGGTCGGCGATCCTTACGGCTACGCCCCGCGCTGTAGAACCGGGAGTTGTCGCGATTGCGCCCGGCAAACCGCTCACTTCACCATTCAACGGCCTCAGCGTGTAAGAAATGGACGTCATTCCTGCGCCGCAGCTCAAAAGCCCAATATTGAAGTCGCTATAGGTACCACTGATACCGCGCCGACTTCCCATGCTGGGGAAATCAGAATCCCTATGCTGCCCCAAATTGACAGTCACATCAGGGGTGACGCAGGAGGGCACGACAAATATCGCACTGCCGGATATATTTATTGTCTGAATATTTCCTGGATTGCTATAAGGAGAAAGATCCATGCCAGCCCTGGCAATCTGCCCACTCACCGTCGCCGTACCACCTGTGATTGGCCCAGTTTTGACGAACGCGTAGCGCGTAGCAAAACCCCACGGCTGATTCACCTCATCCGGATTGTTTTTACCCGCAACATGCGCAACGAAATTTGAGGTCTGCAACCCCTGATAGTAATCCCCAAAGTTCACCTGACGCTCAGACCATAAAAATGAGCTGGTGTACTGAACAATCAAACCAACGCCAGCAAGATTGGTTGCGTAAACGGAGTGGATATAGCCGTCAACAGTCACGCTTGTACTACTGGCAAAAACTCTTGATACTGGGGCGGCATGCCAAACACCTCCCGGCATATTGCATCGCCAAATGGACGCCCCCCCCTGCCACGACGTCCATGGTGTCAACAGGGTTCCAATTGCTGCATCCTTGGACACGATGTGGGTACCCCCCGGCGCCACGGCAGTAAAAACAGCGGGCGTAGGCCCGGTGCAGTCGGCGACGGCATAGGCGCTTTGCGCACCCACCATCAAGAGTAGTGCTGCCGCGCACCGCAGGACGCGGTTCTGCTTTCGTCGCGAAAGATGGATAGAGGAGGTATTCATGATATTCCGGTCTCTAAAGTATGAGGTTGATATGCCAAGCGCATCAGCAGATCCGATGCGCCCGGCGTGTCAGTGTTCAGCCGATACGCATACGTATTCATAACAATCCGGTCCTTCAAATATATGGCAGGCACCGCAGGCGCACATTAAAACATGATGCGCGTTGCATCAAAGTTTCCGGCCAGTTCGCACATACGAAGCCGCTCGTCCTGGCGGAACAAAACAACATGCTCACCACGCCCGCGCGATCCTGGCGGGACGATCAGGCGCGGCAGCCCGGAAGGAAACCTTTCCAGGCAAATATACGCCAAGTTAGTTGTATTCGATCGAATACATCGCGTAGGTCCGTACCGTGCCCGCCGTCGCTGCCACAATCTTCGTGTAATACTGCGCAACGAAGTTCAGCGTAGCGGTATTACCCGCGATCGTCGCGGTTGGAGTATTGGCGTTGTTGCGTAGATCGATGGTGTTCCCTGCGCCATCAAGCAGTCCGACCAACACGTTCTGGGCGGTGCCTGAATCGTTCCTCAGGCGCCCATACATGGAGTCGACCGGGCTTGCGGCTGCGTCGAACTCCAGCTTCACGATCTTACCGTTGGTGCAGCCAACTTCACCTGGACCACCGATAACCACAGAGAATGGTGTGTCGCCAGCGGTAGCTCCCGCAACAGCCAACTGGGATTGCGGCGCGCTGTCCATCGTAACGGTGAAGTTGTTGTCACTGCCGTCAGTGCCCGCACCACCCCTCACCGTGCAGGTGACGGCGTTGATCGAGCCATTGAGGGTGACCCGGCCATCGGCCGCAAAGGCGGACGGGGCGGCGGAAGATGCGGCCGCAATGATGGCGGCGCAGAGAAACGTCTTGTTCATTTTGAGATCACTCTAATAGATGAAAGGGATACAGATTCCGTCGGCGGGTATCAAGTTCAATAGCGGCGGTTCTTTCTGGGTTGCGTGGCAACATGCCATGCGTCAGGAATTACTACACGTAGCGGGAATGGCCTGCAAAGATTGATCGGCGGTCGAGCTTTCCGTCGACGTCCACTCGATGGAGCACTTGCCGTCACCGTCCCCCCACTGAGCGAAGAGCGGGCCGTCGATTTCTTCCGACAGACGGACAAGCGTCTGGCCGCCCTGCCCGACGTAGCCGACATTATTGCCCTGGCTGTCCACGACTTCGGCGGCGAAGGGCACCGGCTCACCGTCGGCATTCGACAACTGCAACAGGTACGCCATACCGGTATTGGTCTTGAACTTCACAGGCACCACCGCACCGGCGCGCGGCGCTATCTGTAGTCGCGACTCCATGAGCTCGACGTTGGCAGAGGTTCCCTTCGGATCCAGGACGACATCATTCATACGATACGGCGACAGGGCTGTCGTGACCGCATAGCCACGACTATCGATCTTGACGGCCTTGTTGCTGCTGAGGCGCGCGCCACTGGCACCCTTTGCCTCGATGATGCCAACCGTTTCGGCCAGCTGAGGAGCAAACGTAACGCCACCAGGATGGACCACCAGCGCACCGGAGGCAGACACTGCGCTCTGACGCTGGCTGTTCGAGTCCTGGGTGTAGGATGCACCGAGCGTGGCGTAGGCTGCCTGCCAGCCCGCGCTGACCGCCGCGCTGTTCGCGCCGCCTCCGACCCGACCATTGACCCCGTAGCGGTACTGGTCGCGGTCGCCAAACGTGCCATCAACACTGCCAAGCGCCCCATTGCCCTCCGGACCATGCGAACCCTGCAGCGACAGCGTGGGTGCACGGCGGCTTGCCGTGGTGCTACCCAGCGGCACCGAGAGGCTCAGGTAAAGGGTGTCGTCCGTTCGACCGTCCGAACCCATGCTGCGCGAAGCCGACACACCGTACGACACGTTGCGGAAGCGGTTGTTGTAGCCGATGTTATAGCTCGTGGCATTGCTGAGCTTGCTCCAGTAAGCATTGCGCGAACCACTGACGTACAACTGGCCGGCGCGCTCACCCAGGTTCTGGCTGACGGTTACCTGGAAGCGACTACGCTCTGCGGTACGCGCAAGCTCCTCGGGGGTCAAGCCACTGGTGCGCGCCATGTCGTCCATGTTCGCGGCATCGATCAGACTTCGATAGCCCTCGCTCGAGTAGCGATAGGCTGCGAGGGCAAAGTCAGTGTTTGTCTGCGGAATGCTCTTGCTATACGTTGCACGAGCGGAGTAGCCACTTTGCTTCCCAGCATCGTTGCTCAGCTGCGTTTGCGAGCCGGTGACATCCAGCGAAATCGCGCCCAGTGAGGTGTTGAAGCCGGCACCCACTACCGCACTGCGATGCAGGTCGGAATTGGTGGTCGCCTGCACACCCGTATACGCTGTCAACATGTTGTTGACGCCGCGCTGGTAGGTTGCTTCTACAAAAGCAGGAGCGGATGCGTTGAACTGTCCATTACGAACCTCGCCAGCGGTCACTGCATAGCGCGATACACCAGGACGCAACAGGTTCGGCACCGCCGCGAACGGCACTTTGAAGGTTCGCTCGCGACCATCCGCCTCCATCACGGTAACCTCAAGGTCACCGCCAAAGCCGGTGGGGTTCAGATCGTCGATCTCGAAGTTCCCCGGCGCAACCTGGGTCTCGTAGATGACGAAACCTGCCTGCCGGATCACCACACGGGCGTTGGATTCCGCCACACCGCGTACGGTTGGCGCAAAGCCGTTCATGGTGTCCGGCCGCATACGGTCGTCGGTGGCCAAGCTGACCCCACGGACGCCAATTGACTCGAACACCTGGCCTGAGGTAAAGGTATCACCAATGGTCAGCTGCGACTGCAACCGATCGATATCGTGCTGAGCATACGTGCTGATGTTCTGGAAGTTATCGCCTTCGCCTTCCAACCAGCGATAGTTGGACTGGTTGCGAATGCGCCAACCACCAACATTCAAGCCTGCCTCAAAACCGACATACGCATTGCGACGGTCGTAGCTGCTACCGCTGAGCTGGCTAGCGTTTACGTTATAGCCGAGCGTGAAGGCGTTCACCCCACGCTCCCACAGGGAGGGATCCACGTAACCGCGCGGGTTGCGAGCCATCGCGACCTGGGGAATCGACACGTCCAGGCGGAGTTCGCTCGCATCAGCGTTGACCGTTGCATCGGGAATCAGCTGCGCGATATCCAGGCATTCGCCCTCAAGGCTGACGCCGTCGGCCTCCAGCTTGTTCACATCAACGCCCATCAGCACAAGACGCGCTCGATCAATGCAGGGAATTGCCGATCCGCCATCGCCGTCTGCGATGAAGTTCAGGCGCTCACGTGAAACAAGACGATCGTTGACGTAGAGATCGACGCGATGGGTGCCAGGCAACATCGGGTTGCCCTTTTCATAGCGCGCGATGTCGATGGTCTTGGCCGTCGAACCAAGGAACGCGGCACTGAATTCCACCTGTTGCGGCGCCGGCGACGGCTCGGGAGCCGCCTGCGCCGATCCGGCCTGCAGCCCAGCCAGCGCCATCATAATGCAGCCGGCAAGGTGCGCGTGCCGCACCTCACGGTTTGAGGCGGCGAAGCGCTGGTTTCTGGACTCTTTCGTAGCCATAGGAACTATTGAACTCGTCGTCGTTAGGTAAGTATTTGCACGGCGCGCTAAACGCGCAGGATCTCGGGCAAAGCTTCGCCAGGCCCCTCTGTTCAGAGGGGCGAAAGTATGGATATTTCAGAGATGCGGCGCTGGGCCGCAGGGTTCAGCGGGCGTAAGCTGCTTCGCCGTCTTTGAATGCGCCGTAGTCATCGATCGAGCGGAAGGTCAAACGACCGCTATCGTTTCCACCAGCCACGGGAAACGCCTGGGTGCCCTTGGCCGGGCACATTCCGCCACCGGTCGCATCTGATGTCTTGTCCGGGGCGCCCTTCAGACGCACATCGCCGAAAGAAACATTGAACGGGGTGTTGTTGGTGCACTCCAACGCCATCTGGCCGTCCTTGCGCACCATGCGCCACGTAAGCTGATCAACGGCGGTCACCGGATCGCCCTGGAGCGTTTTGGGTCGGTAGAAAATCTTGATGCGCGTACGCACCGCAAACTGCAGATGATTGGAGGATTCGCCGTCGGCAGCCTCCGGTCGCGGCGGAACTTCCACCACGTTGAGCCAGAAGACCGATTCACGATCCTGCGGCAGGCTCGTTGAGCCGGTGAACATCAGGCGGAGCGACTGGCCCTTGCCAGGCTCAACGCGCGACACCGGGGGAGTAACAAGGAAGGGAGCGGTCGTCGTTTCTGCAGTCTCGCGCTCATTGCCACTATCCACCCAGGCCTGCAACAGGCGCGGGGAATCTCCGGTATTCAGAACTCGGACCGACACGTCGCGTTCGGCAGCACCATAAACCACGCGCGTCCCCACGATCTGGGTACCGGCATGTGCGGCAGATACGCAGCATCCAGCCAGCAGAAAAACGGAAGCGAATCGGGTAATGATGTTCATATGAGTTCCTGAATATGCGATGGGATCACCTTTAAAGCGCGAGGGGCTGACACTCCAGCCCCCCGCGAGTGGAAACAACTGGGATCAGTTGTAGCCCACCGAGTACATCACGAAGGTATCGACCGTACCCGAGGTCACGCCAGCGGCAGCGGCGTAGTACTGCGCGTAGTAATCCATCGTGGCGGTGTTGCCGACGATCGTCGCGCTCGAGTTGTTGCTGCCGTCATTCAGGTTGATGTCCTGCTTGGCGGCATTCAGCAGACCGATCTGCACGAACTGTGCGGTACCCGCGTCGTTCAGCAGACGACCGGTGGCGGCGTCGACCGGGCTCTGCGCCGGCTCGAACGACAGGCTGACGATCTTGCCATTGGTGCAGTCGGTCTGGCCGGCAGCGCCGACCTGGACGGAGAAGGCCTTGTCGCCAGCGCGCTTGCCGGCAGCGTCCAGCGCCGTCTTCGAGACGGTATCGAGGGTAACGGTGAAGTCCTGGGTACCGCCGTCGGTGCCCGGACCACCGGTGACCGAACAGGTGGCGTCTTCAACCAGGCCGTTGAAGGTGATCTTGCCGTCGGCCGCGAAAGCGGACGGGGCAGCAGCAGCGGCAATGGCGATCAGGGCGGTGGAGAGGAGAGTCTTCTTCATTTTGTAATACCTATTTAATGGGTTGCGGATAAGTTGAGTAACTTCAGGGGCCGTCTGCGGGGGTTCCGCAGCAGGTGAGCGTATTTTGTTGATCCGAGCCCCCTGAGGAAATGAGAGCACTCTCAGTGCATCTCTAGTTGTTCCCGGCGTTGTTCAGCAAGCCGGTCGACCGTCAATTGCGTTAACCAGGCGCGCGACGCGCTCAGGCAAAGGTTCTGCGGCGATCCCACATCCCTGACTGGGCAAACGAAAATGAACGGGTTCCTGACGCACCTGATGTCGACTGAGCACGCGAGGATCGATATCCACCACGGAACGCACATTCATGCCCGCCATCCCTCGGCGAGCGATTCTTCGAGCACACTTGTCCGGACATATGACGATCTGGCCGCTTCAACGCGCCAGGGCTGCCTCCGGCATGCACCGGGAGGGAGCGGCACATAGATGCGGCGGCCACTACGCACCTTCCTCGAGGTTTCTGGCCCGCGCTGCCGTCTCCTCGATACAAGCACTGATTTCACGATGGAGGTCGACCAGTTCGCCACGAGCGGCATGGACACCGCCCGCCCTCTCCATCAGCCCCATCACCCGACGGATGCGCTTGGCGGTGGACTTGTGACCAACACTTGCCAGTGCACCGGCGACGCGGTGCATCGCCTGCCCGATCTCGTGAGGATCATCGGTCGACATGGCCAGATCGATCTCTTCGTGGAACATGCTCGCTTCCTTGCCGAACGCGCGCACGACGAGCTCATGGATACTTCTGCTGACGAGCTGGCCGCCCTCATGGGGTGCAACCCCAGGTGCCTGTTCACGCTTAATCCACTTGCGCAGGCGGGAAGACAGCGTGGCCAGGGACGCCGGCTTTGCCAGGTGATCATCCATACCGTTTGCGAGGCAGCGCGCGACATCCTCCGGGAATGCCCCCGCAGTCAGTGCGATGATGGGCATTCTGGTGGAGCCGGTAGCGGCCTCGCGCCTTCGAATCTCCGCCGCCAGTCCGATACCGTCCAATCGCGGCATCTGCATATCCGTGATCAGAAGATCGAAGCGCTCCCTCTCCCATGCCTGAAGCGCGGCGACCCCGTCATCTGCAACGAGACAGCGATAGCCCAGTTCCGCGAGTTGGCCGCCGATTAGAACCTGGTTGGTCGGATCGTCCTCGGCGACAAGAACATACAGCCCGCCCACGTCGACTCCCACCTCTCCTATGGCACCGGCTGCGGGATGATCCGGCGGCAGTGCGTATTCCAGGGCACGCAGACAAATGTCACGTACCGCAGTGAATAGGACGGGCTCGCACGCCAGCACGTAGTGCTGTGCGCTTAATACCGCCAGCGGCGGGGCCATGACAAGATATATGACGGGCGCGTCAGTGTATGCGACCTCGCTCTCGTCGGTAATGATTAGATCGGCGCTTCCTGGATCCGTAACAAGCGTGGTACCCAGCGTTCCGAGGTCTCCGCGCACCGCTGCACGGGTTGCAGCATTACTACATACGAGCAAGACCCGCTTTCCACGCAGGGCGTCGCGGGAGTCGTCCAGTTCTACAATGACATTCTGCAGATCGAGTCGGGCGGTCGTCCCCCGACCAACCTCGCTGTTGAGCGTGACACTTCCCCCCATGAGTTCCGCTAGTCGCTTGGAGATGACCAGACCCAAGCCCGACCCACCAAGCCGCCCTGTCGTGTTCGATTGTGCCTGGACGAACGGTTGAAACAGCCGCTCCAGGTCATCCCCGGAGATCCCGATTCCGGTATCGGATACTTCGATGGACCATGTCTGCAGATTGTCGGTCTGCGAAGAGACGGTCGCACGCACTGCGACATGACCGTGCTCGGTAAACTTGATCGCATTGCTCAGGAAGTTGATGACTATCTGGCGGATGCGAGACTCATCTCCCTCGAGGACAGCCGCCAACGTCGGATCAATATGGCATTCGACCCGAATTCCCCTCTGCTCCGCCGCGCCCGACATCAGCAGTACGGCCTCGCATAGCAAGTCACGGGTGCGCATATTGGCCTTCTCTACGCGCAGGCGTCCGGACTCGATTCGGCTGTAATCCAGGATTTCGTCGAGAAGCTCACGGAGTGATCTCGCTGCAGCAGCGGCCAGATCGAGCATGCGACGTTGTTCGCTGGCCAGCTCGCTTCGACCCAGCAGCTCAAGCAGGCCACCCAGGCCACTCATGGGCGTTCGAATCTCATGACTCATGGTCGCAAGGAACGTGGCTTTTGTGTTCGCCGCGAGCTCCGCAGAGACCTTGGCCGCAGCCAGTGCGTCGAGCTGGGCCTGCTCCTCCGTGGCGTCGGCCCAGTATCCAGTCCAGACCTGTCCATGGTCCAGCTTACGCGGAGCCGCGCTCATGCGGAGCCATCGCTCACCGACCATGAGAAAGAGATGGATGGACGTTGCGGTCTCATCGCGCAGTGCCGATACCAGGCGACGGCGATCTTCCGGGCGGAAGCGTTCCAGCAAAACCGAGACACTCTCTTGTATGTCCGTCGCAGTCAGTGCAAAGATTTCTCTCGTATTGCCGCCCACGAAGATTGCCCGCATCCCGCCGTCACCGTCGACGGAAATCTTGAATACGACACCCGGCAGGTTGCGCGTGAGATCCCTGATCAATGCCATCGCCTGCTTCCTGCCAGCCATCTCGCGTCTGACGCGGACATAGGCAAACGTCAACGCACCGGTGATCAACGCCGCGATCACCATACCCAGGATGAATTTCCTCCACGGCATTCCGTACTGCACGTTGAGTTGAAGCCAACCCGATCGAATGCGCTGATGCTCCTCATTGCTCATTCCGCCGATCAACCGATTGATGATCGGGACCAACTCGCCGCGCCCTGGACTCACCGCAAAGATGATGTCCTCCTCGAAACCGGCCGGCGCCACGATCTGCAGCGGCATCCCACCATCGCGCAGGGTGCGATTCACGGTGACGACATCGCCCACGTAAATATCTACCGTACCTACCTCGACCCTTCTCATGCCCTCGACCGCAGTGTCGACCAGAATCACATTGGCGCCCGGCGCTGCTTCGAGAACACGCGCCTTACGTTCTGGCCCGACCGTGGCAACCCTCAGCCCATTCAGATCCGCCGCGCCCGTTACGGTGGCACGGTCGTTGCGGGCGACGATCACGTTCGCGAGACTGAGAATGGGGTCGGTATAGGACCAGCCAGCGGTTAACGCCCGGCCTCTCGTGGTGACAGCGAGGTCAATCTTTCGCTGAGAGATCAGTCGCGCCAGTTCGGGCTGGCCCCTGACAGGCACCGCAACGAAGTGCAGTCCAAGGCGCTCCTCCAGTATGCGAGCATACTCGCCCGAGATGCCTCCCAGCTGCCTACCCACTTCGGGGCTGATCGCGTCCCAGGATGAGTTGAAACCGACCCTCAAGGGTGGCAATTCATGGAGCCAGGCGCGCTCACGTTGATTGAGCACCACGCCTCCCCGATGGTGGTCGAACGCTGCGCTCGATTCCAACCACTTGCTTCGGATGGCCTCATGCTCCGGCGCATCTATAGTCGCCAAAGCCTTGGAGATCGCCCCAGCCAATGGCTTCTCGCGCTCGGCAACCGCGAAGTGAAGCGTGCTGAACGGGGTGCCCGCGTCTCTCAGAATGGCCAGATCGCTGAACTCGTTCTCTTTGAGAAGCCGCGCTGCTACATAGGGATTTCCGATGTACAGATCGGAGCGCTCTTGGGCAATCGCCCGCAAGGCCATTTCAACGTTGGGGGCTATGACCTGACGTGCCGCCGGAAATCGCTCGGCAATGCCAGCCGATGTCGCGAACCCGGCCTCAACCGATATGCGACTCCTGGAGATTCGTGCATCATCTATCCGCCCCAGGGTGCTTGGCCCAATGACGACATTGGGGACATCAATGTAGGGGGGGGTGAAAGCAAGGCAGTGCGTCCATTCCGGCACAAGCGCGACGTTCATCAGAAGGTCGACTTCTCCACTGCATGCAGCGGCGCGCGCCTCGGTCCATGATACAAAGCGTTTCGGAACAATCTCCAGATCAAGCTTTCCCGCGACGATTCGCAAGTAATCGGGTGCAAGTCCCTCGAGATTTCCCGCCTTATCCAGGTTTTCGAATGGCAGCCACCCGGGATCGAACGCACCGACCGTAATCTGCTTATGCTGAGCAAGCCAAGCGATCTCCTCCTTCGACAAAGGAATCTCAGCTGGCCACGCGGGCGCACTTGCGAAAGCCGCGCACAAGGTCAGAATCGCGCACAAGGCGCGGCGGATTGATGACGGCACAGCCTCTCTTTCCATCCGTTACACTTCCGACGCTTACGGCCACCTGACGCAGAGGGCCACACATCCAACCCGAGAATCGATGGTTAGATGATCATTCCGTTCTCGCGCGCATACTGATAAAGCTCAACATTGTTGGCCAATCCAAGCTTTCGCATGGCTTGCATTTTCTGCCGGCTGACTGTTTTTATGCTCTTCCCGAATTTTTCGGCAATTTGATTTACGCCGAGTCCGGCCGCCAAAAGTCGTACCACTTCCATCTCACGGGGCGATAACTTATCTTGCGTACCGCCGCTGGTCCTGTGGATGCTCAGCAGGTCCCGCAACCCTTTCGATACGAACAGGCGCCCGACTACGGCCGAACGCACAGCCAACGGCAATAATTCCAGGTCATCGGCCTTGTCTACCAGCCCGAGTACACCCAGGCTCAGGATCTGCTCCATGATTCCCGGGTTCGCCATCATGGTCATGACGACGACCGGCAACGCGGGATGCGTTTCGCGCACCACCCTTAGGTACCCGATGCCATCGTCCAGCTCGCCTCCCGGCATCGTGAAGTCGGTGACTAATACATCGCACGGCAGCCGGGAAAGTTCACGGATCACCTCATCGGTGGATCGTGCCTCGCCAATGATCGTTGCGGTTCTGGACTGCTCAAGCGCTGCTCGCGCGCCGATAAGTACGATGGGGTGATCATCGGCAAGAAACACGCGGAGTGGCTGAAAGTTCATGGCGACCGCCCACCTGGCATCACGGTTAAGAGATACTGGAAGAACTGTTGAGTAGCGACCGCCCTTACCGGCCCATCGGCTCCGGCTTTTTGAAATGAGCTCCACATAATTTACTGTTGAATCCGTTACTTTCTTGTGAGCCCTGCAGAGGACGGGCATGCCGCGGCGGTTCGATGGCTGCACGTGCGGCGCCTCCGCCATTCGTCGGTCGTGACCCGGCTGGTCGTTATTCTCGGGCCCGGACGCACCATTAGACATCAGAGTTATCTCAATGCACTTGTGGGCACCGTGGACTGCTATCTCGACCAAACGGACGGAAGCAGACGTAGACCGGGTCCAGTCAAGCCGGAACATCATGAATGCGCAGCAGCCCGGAGCACGTCGTGTCTGATGGCGTCGTCCTTTCCGATCAGGCAACTCACGTGTGATCCCTGCGTTGCACACCCCGTGCCGCGCGAAGCGCTCCGGGCTACTCGGTGTTTGACCATGCAGCTCCGGACGCGACAAGGGCCACCGGTGAGCTTCGTTGTAGCTACCTGCTGCAGATATATACAGGCGACTTTCAAACGACAGTGAGCGCGTGGGATCAGCGGCAATGGCCGCAGCGTCGCCGAAGGCTGCGTAGGGAAGGACGCCGTGTACGGATTGGCCCGATTCCACACGCACCTCGCCGCATCCACCAGGGCAGTACGGCCTGTTGAAACCGGGGTGAGAAATATTCACCATTCGGCCTTGGCGAACCTCGCCAGGTTCTCGTTGCCCAGGCAGCGATAGTCCTAGTGAAACTCAGGGGGCGCCTCCGCCGGGTTGGGATACTTCGCTCTGGTTCTACTCGCCTGGCACGTAGAGCGTCTTGAGCAACGCGTCGAGAATCTGGGAGGCGATGATCGCGAGGATGGTGCCGCTTGTCCGAATCGAACGGACGACCTACTGATTACAAATCAGTTGCTCTACCGACTGAGCTAAAGCGGCGATGTCGTACTTCTCCTGCTCAAACCGTGCCCGGCTTGCCCCGCGGTCTACGCGCTGGCGGGCCTGAAACCTTGGCGCGCTTAGCCTTTCGCCCGGTCACCACAACAACCGCGTCCGAGTTACAAGGCAGTTGCTCCATCAACTGAGCCATGCCGGCAACAGCACGGCGACGGCATTGCCGGCGCAGGCGGTAATACTAGCGCAAGCCCGCGCATTCCAGCGAGCGTTGCTGGGCGGCGCCACTGCGCTGGCGGGCTGCGCTGGGGCTGGCCTTGTCGGCCAGGGCCGCATCCACCCACCATTGCTCGGCGCCTTCGCTGCCGCCGACCAGGCGGGCGCTGAAGCCGGCCGCGCTCAGGGCCGCCAGGCGGCGCTCGGCACCTGCGCGGTTGCGGTACTGCCCCAGGGCGATGGCGTTGGCGTCTTCGCCCTGGGCCATGATGTAGTAATCGCTGATGCCTGCGGCGGCGATGCGCTTGACCGTGGCCTGGGCCTCTTCACGACTGGCGGCGGCCGGCATCATGACCCGGTAGGTGCTGCTGGCACCGGGCTTGGGCACTTCACGCAGGCGCGAACGCTGAACGAGTTCGCCGGCCTTGCCTTGGGCGGCCATGGCGGTGTCGCGATCGGCAAAGGGGCCGAGGCTGATGCATTGGAGAGGGGCGGAGGGTGTGGGTGCCGGCGGGGTTTCCGTGGGCCGGCCAACGGCCGGCGCTACCGCGACGGCAGGCGGTGCGGGGTTGGGTGCGGTCGGTGCGGCGGGTTCCGCAGTGGTGGCGGCGGGTTTGGGCGGTTCCGGGGTGGCGTCGGCCAGTGCTGTGGTGGCAGCTGCCGGCTCCGCGCTTGGGGCAGCCGGCACTGTTGCGGCGGGTGCGGGTGCGCCGGGCGTATCGAGCAGCTGCAATTGCGCTACGCCGGTGGGCGCGGCCGGCGGGACCGGCGCGGGGTCGCCGCGCAGCATCCACCACAGCGCGACGCCTACGTTGAGGATGGCCAGTACTACGATCAGGGCACGGGTAAGCATGCGGCGATCCTACCGCGACGCCGGTGGCTGGTGCACCGCCCAGCGCGCAAGACCATCGAGTACCAGCGCCGGCTGGAACTGTGCATCGCCCAGCAGCGGCATCAGTGCCGGCGCGCCGCCGCCATGCACCAGCAGTGCGGGCAGCGCGCCCAACGTGGTGGCCGCGTGCATACGGCTGCGTTCGATCAGCGCAACCGCCGCACCATCGCAGCCGGACGCCAGGGCATCGGCGGTGTCGTTGGCGAATTCGCTGTAATCGCCACCTTGTGCGGGCAGCTGCACGGCGCGCGCATGCAGGGCTTCGCGCATGGTGGTGGGCGAGGCGGCGATGCGGCCACCGTGATGCTGGCCATCGGCATCGAGCAGGTCGAGGGTGAGCGCGGTACCGACCCCGGCAATCAATACCGCCTCGCGGCGTTCGGCGGCGGCGATGAGCGCCAGGTAGCGGTCCACGCCGAACTTCGACGGGTCGGCGTATGCGATGCGCACGCCGGCACAGCTGGCTTCGGTGCGCGCCACCCGCACGTGCGCGAAGCGCGCGCGCAGCACATCGAGCATGCTGGCGGTGAGCGCGGCGGCCGCCACGCTGGCTACATAGGCGGTATCACCGCTGGGCAGTCGTTCCAGCGCATCGGCGGGCATGGCTTCGGCGCCATGCGGCCATGCCTGCACATCGCCCGCGCGGATGCCCTGCAGCGGCGCGAACTTGAATCGCGAATTCCCCAGATCGAACAACCAGTCGCTCATTGCGCCCTCACGCTGACTTCCCCGGCATGGAACACCCGTTCGCTGCCTTCGATGCGCACGTGCAGCGCGCCATCGTCAGCCAGCCCCAGCGCCTGCCCTTCATGTATTACTCCACCATCGTCGACCCGCACGGTGCGCCCGGCCAGGCTGTCCAGCGCGGCGTAACGTGGCAGGAATGGGGCGAGACCGTCGCGCTCGAATGCCTCCAGCGCAGGCAGCAGGGCCGCCAGCAACCAGCCCACCACGTCGTTGCGTTCGATGTCATTGCCCAGCAGCGTGGCCAGGTCGGTCCACGGCTGGGTGATCTCGGCCGCGAACGCCGCCGGCATGCGCACGTTGATGCCCAGCCCGATCACCGCGCGCGCCGGGCCGGCGAATTCACCGCCGCCTTCAACCAGCAGCCCGCCCAGCTTGTGCCCATCCACTACGATGTCATTGGGCCATTTCAGCCCGACCTGGGCAACGCCGCGCGCGCGCAGCGCCTCGGCCACCGCCACGCCCGCCACCAGGCTCAGTCCACCCAGGCGCGACAGGCCGCCGGCAAATCCACGCAGCACCGAGAGGTACACATGCGCGGCCAACGGCGAGGCCCAGGCCCGGCCGCGTCGGCCACGACCGCCGGTCTGGCGCTCGGCCAGCAGCACCCGCGCACCGCGCTCTGGTGCGCTGCACCGCAACAATTCCGTATTGGTCGAGCCCACCGTCCAGGCCACCTCCAGGGTGTCCAGCAGGGGCTTCAGCGCGGGCAGCAGCCGGGCCGTGATGGCCTCGGCATCGAGCAGGTCCAGGTGATGCTGCAGCTGGTAGCCGTCACCGGCGCGCCCGTCGATCTCGATACCGGCCGCCCTAAGTCCTTGAATTCGCTTCCATATTGCGGCGCGCGTCTGGCCCAGCTCGCGGGCCAGCGCGTCGCCGGACAGTCGCCCGGCGCCCAGTTTGGCCAGCAGTTGGCGGTCGTCCACGGCAGCTTCCATCGGTTGATGGGGAAAATTATGCGGGAAAGCGCCGCATCGCGCCCGCCGGGGGCTTCCAATTGAGGCCGTGAATCGGGCTAGAATCGAAGATTGACCCCCTCGCCCTTCCGGATGTTGACGATGCGCCCGTTCGCCCATTGCCTGCTCCTGCTGTTGGCCCCGATGGCCGCGCACGCTTCCGATGCGCTGGCCAGCTCGGGCCGGGGTGGCTGCGTGTATTCGACAGCGGAAGGCGAGCGCGCGGCACCGGCGGCGACACCGGCCAGCACGGCCCCGTCCACGGTCAAGCCCAGCGCCACCGCGCCGGGCAGTTCCGGCGGTGGCGGCGACGATGATGTGTTGCCGCGCCTGCGTGCGCCGAAATGGCACAGCTTCCTGCCGGGCATGTTCCGCTGATCCAGTCGTTGTTGCGCTGGCTGCGGTCGTCACCGCGCCCGATTCCCGAACCCGCCTGGCAACACACCTGCCAGCGCACCGCGTGGCTGCGCGGGTTGCCACCCGAGCGTTTGCAGCGGTTGCGTGGGTTGGCGGCAGCGTTCCTGCATGGCAAGACCATTACCCCCATTGGTGGGCTGCAGCTCGGTGACGACGACGCCGTGCTGATTGCAGCGCTGTGTTGCTTGCCGCTGCTGGAACTGGGCGAGACGGGTCTGCGCGGCTGGTCGCAGGTGCTGGTGTACCCCGAAGGCTTCATCGTGCCGCAGAGCGAGATGGACGAAGACGGGGTGCTGCACGAGTGGGAAGAAGAAGCGATCGGCCAGGTCTCGCACAACGGGCCGTTGCTGCTGTCCTGGCATGACGTGCAGGCCGAGCTGCAGCATCCACACGAAGGCGCGTGCGTGGTGGTGCATGAAATGGCGCACCGCATTGATGTGCTCGATGGCGTACTGGATGGCACCCCGCCGCTGCCGCATGCGTGGCAGCAGCAATGGGCGGCCGATTTCCAGCAGGCGTTCGACGCGCTGTGTGCGCAGGTGGATGCCGGGATGGAGACGGTGATCGATCCGTATGCGGCCGAAGCGCCGGATGAGTTTTTTGCGGTGGCCACCGAATACCACTTTTCCGCGCCCGACCTGCTGGAGCAGGAGATGCCGGTGGTGGCTGGGCATCTGCGGCGTTTTTATGGGGCGCCGCCGTCCTTGAACCGGTAGGTACCGACCGTTGGTCGGTACGCCGGTCAATCAAGGCCCGGGCGGCAACTTCACTTCAAACCGCGCGCCACCCAGCTCGGGCGAGCGCTTGACCTGCAGTTCGCCGCGATAGTCCTTGATCAGGTCCTGCACGATCGACAGGCCGATGCCGTGACCCTGCACGCGTTCGTCGCCACGCACGCCACGCTGGAGCACCTTGGCGATATCGTCCGGGGCAATGCCCGGGCCGTCATCGTCCACCGACAGCACCAGCCCGGCACGACGCATGCCCGGGGCGCTGAACGGCTTGGCAGTGAGCAGCACGCGGCGGTTGGCCCATTTGAAGGCGTTCTCCAGCAGGTTGCCCAGCAGTTCCTGCAGGTCGCCCGGCTCGCCGTGGAAGCGCGCGGCTTCGTCGATGTCGAATTCGCACAGCACGCCCTTGGACGCGTACACCTTCTCCAGCCCGCGCACGATTTCCTCGGCGTTGGACTCGATCGGCAGCGGCGCCGAGAACAGCTTGTGGCCCGACGAGGCCGCACGCGCCAGCTGGTAGGACACCAGGTTGTTCATGCGGCGCAGCTGCACATCGAATTCCTGGCGCAGGTCCTGATCCTGCGCGCCACTGTCGAGCTGCGTCCGCAGCACCGCCAGCGGCGTTTTCAGGCTGTGCGCCAGATCGGCCAGGGTGTTGCGCTGGCGCTCGAGGTTCTCGCGCTCGCTTTCAATCAAGGCATTGATGCTGTCGGTGAGCGGTTCGAGCTCGCGCGGATGGCGTTCACTCATGCGCTCGGTTTCGCCGCGCTGCACCTTGGTCAGCTCGGTGATCACCCGCCGCATCGGGCGCAGGCTCCACTGCAGGATCACCGTCTGCAACAGCAGCAGGATCAGGCCCGCGCCACCCATCCAGAACCACACCCGGCCACGGAACACGCGCAGCTGCGCACCCAGCGCACGCGAGTCTTCCATCACGTAGATGGTGTATGGGAATTCGGTGGCCGGATCGGCATCGGCGTCCCACACCAGGCCCAGGCCATAGCGGTACACCGAGCCCTGGCTGCCATCGATCTGGATCATCGGCAGCGGGCCTTCGAACACTTCCTGGCGCGGGGCCAGCAGCTTGCCGCCCACGGTGGGCAGCATGGGGCCTTCGGCGGACATGGAATTGCCCTTTCCGTCTGGCATTACGACCTGCAGGTACAGGCCGCTACCGGGCACGTCGAAACGCGGGTCCGGCGGTTGTTCGCGGATATACAGCGAGCGGTCGCGGGTGAAGTCGATGCCGGCCGCGTAGGCGGTGGCATAGTTTTTCAGGCGCTCGCGCAGGTTGGCGCGCGCCGTGTCGGCGAACGCGGCATCCAGTGCGTAGCCTGCAATCGCCAGGAAGGCGAGCAGGCTCACACTGGCGGCCAGCAGCTGGCGTGCCTGCAGGGAGCGCGGCCGCCAGCGTTTAAAGAACCACAGACGGCCTGACATCATCCCATCGCCGGACTAACGGCTCAGCCCTCGTTGCGCGGAATCGCGAAGCGATAGCCGCGGCCACGCACGGTTTCGATCGGCTTGAGTTCGCCGTCCGGATCCAGCTTCTTGCGCAGGCGGCCGATGAATACTTCCAGCACGTTCGAGTCACGATCGAAATCCTGCTGGTAGATGTGTTCGGTGAGGTCGGCCTTGGAGACCAGTTCACCGGCATGCATCATCAGGTATTCGAGCACCTTGTACTCGTAGCTGGTGAGGTCCACGTTGCTGCCTGCAACGCTGACCGTCTGCGCGGCAAGATCCAGCGCAACCGGACCGCATTCGAGCGTCGGCTTGCTCCAGCCCGCCGCGCGGCGCAGCAGCGCGTTGACGCGTGCCAGCAGCTCTTCAACGTGGAACGGCTTGACGAGGTAATCGTCGGCGCCCTGCTTGAGCCCTTCGACCTTGTCCTGCCAGCTCGAGCGGGCGGTAAGGATCAGCACGGGGAACTTCTTGCCCTCGTCGCGCAGCGCCTTGATCAGTTCCATGCCCGACATCTTGGGCAGGCCCAGATCAATGATGCCTACGTCGAACGGCACTTCGCGGCCCATGTACAGACCTTCCTCACCGTCCTGTGCGGCATCGACGGCAAAGCCTTCGCGCTTGAGCCGGGCTGCAAGGGTTTCCCGCAGCGGGGCTTCGTCTTCGACCAGAAGGATACGCATGAACTCTCCCTAGTGTCCTGGGTGTGGCCTGGGGCCAGTGGCTAACAGATGACTGCGGACAACTATCCCCGTTCAGGGGTTATCGCCGCGTAGTGATGACATATCCGAACGCGGCGTGCGGGGCTGTGAACGCGGCTGGGCCGGATCGTCCATGTAGCGGACGCGACCCCGGTCATCCATGTATTTCACCCGGTTGATATCCCGACCGTCGAAGGGCACCCGTTCCGCGCCCAGGATGTGGCCACCGGTGGTCCGCTGGACCCGGCGCACGGCGTCGGACAGGGAGCGTTCCTGGGGGGCACCACGGGCAGCCCGCACCATCGCTTCGGCCCGGGCCGGATCCGGCTGGGGGGCCTGCGCGCCGGCACTGCCGATGGCAGCAACGGCGCCGCTCGCCAACAGGGCGACAACGGCAAAACGACGGTGGCAGGTCACGGAGAACATCGGGTCTGATCCTAGCGGAGCGCGTCAAAACGTTCAAAAGTTGTGAATCGGCAGCCGCCAGCCAGGGCCGGCGCTTTACGAATCTTTTGCAAATTCTTGGTTTTACGCAGTGAATCCGGTCTGAACTTTTCTGACCGCCGCTTCGCTTTGTTCATCTAGGTGAACATTGACGGCTACTTCCTGCCCGATGTCAAGCGCGCTCTGGGACGCGGTTCACGCTGCGACGCGCTCGGCCTGGTCGCGGGTGATGGTGAGGGCCTGCTCGATGAGGGCCCAATCGGCACCGGGGCGGTGGGCCCCCTCGCTCAGCACCTGGCGGAAGGCGCGGCCGCCGGGCTGCCCGTGGAACAGCCCCAGCAGGTGGCGGGTGATGTGCTTCAGGGCGAGTCCCTGTGCCAGCTGGGCCTCGATGTAGGGGCGCATGGCGCGCAGCAGCGCCTCGCGCGGCTGCAGTGCAGCACCGGTCTGCGCGGCGTCCAGTTGATGCAGCACGTAGGGGTCGTGGTAGGCCGCACGGCCCAGCATCACCCCGTCCAGCGCCGGTAGCTGGGCCTGGGCGGCATCCACGCTGGCCAGGCCGCCGTTGAGCACGATCTGCAGCTGCGGGCGGTCGGCCTTGAGCCGGTGCGCCCAGTCGTAGCGCAGCGGCGGGACCTCACGGTTTTCCTTCGGCGACAGGCCCTTCAGCCACGCGTTGCGGGCGTGCACGATGAACATCGCGCTGCCGGCGTTGGCCGATTGATCGACGAAGTTTATGAAGTTTTCGTAGTCGTTGTCCTCATCCACGCCCAGCCGGCACTTCACCGTGACCGGGATTTTCACCGCGCCGACCATAGCCGCCACGCACTCGGCCACCAAGGTCGGTTCGCGCATCAGGCAGGCGCCGAAGCGGCCAGCCTGGACCCGGTCGGAGGGGCAGCCGCAGTTGAGATTGACCTCGTCGTAGCCCCAGTCCTGGGCGATGCGCGCGGCCTGCGCGAGCAGGGCCGGATCGCTGCCCCCCAGTTGCAGGGCCAACGGGTGCTCGCTGCCATCGAAGCCGAGCAGGCGCTCGCGGTCGCCGTGGATCACGGCGTTGGCGTGCACCATTTCCGTGTACAGCCGCGCACCCGGGGCCAGCAGCCGGTGGAACACGCGGCAATGGCGGTCCGTCCAGTCCATCATCGGGGCGACGGACAGGCGCAGGGAAGCGGCGTAGCGGTCTGCGGGGGTGGCAGGCTGGGTCATGGGTGTCTGATCGGGCGGGAATCGCTGGGTTTGCCAGCGCGATCAATAGTTTACACCGATCGACTGAACGCCATGGCCAGCCCGAACCGGGACATACGTCAATGACACATGTGCGCCATTGACGTACTTTTGCGGTATGATCTTCATCGAAACAGCAGCTTTCAGCCGAGTCATCGTAGGCCTGCTTGCGGACGACCAATATGCACGGTTCCAGCTTGAACTGGCTGCATCCCCAACAGTAGGCGATGTCATTGAGGGCACGGGCGGCTTGCGCAAGGTTCGCCTTGCGATCCCCGGGCGGGGGAAACGGGGTGGTGCACGCGTCATCTACTACTACATCGCCCCTTCAGACCGGATCATTCTGCTTCTGGTGTATCCCAAGAATGCTCAGGACGCCCTGACTCAAGCGCAGAAGGCGGCGTTGCGATCGATCATCGAGAATTGGAGGTGAGCCATGGACAACAAACTGTTTGCCGAACTCATGGGCAGCGTGACCGAAGCCGACGAGATCCTGAAGGGCAATCGCGCACCATCGCGCGAGCTGCATGTGAGCCCCGTCCAGGTGCGTGAGATTCGCAAGTCTACGGGCCTCTCACAGCAGAAGTTCGCCCGCATCATTCACGTGGACGTGGGCACGCTGCGCAATTGGGAACAAGGCAGGCGGGACCCCACCGGTCCTGCCCGTGCTCTGTTGCACGTCATCATGAAGAACCCGAAGGAAACACTTCGCGTGCTGGCCGAAGCGGGTTGACGGTCACCCGGGAGAGCCTGCTCCAGGCTGGACGGTAAGCTTCCGGAAAATGACAACCTACTGCCCAACGCTGTTCCGCCTCTCCGATGGCCATCACGGATCGAATCAGGATTTCCCCGAACTTCCATGAGCGCCCCGCCCACCTCCACCTTCGACAGCACCACTGAACAGGGGGTGCTGCGTCTTTCCATCGCGGCCTCGCTCGGCGTTGCCGCGATAGCCGTCGCTTTCGGCCTGTTCGCCAACTCCTCGTTGATCATCTTCGACGGCATCTATGGCCTGATCGATGTGGTGATGACCTGGCTGTCGCTGCTGGTCGTGCGGCTGATCAGCCTGTCCACCAACGTCGACGCACTCCAATCCCGCTTGAACCAGCGCTTCACCATGGGCTTCTGGCACCTGGAGCCGATCGTGCTGGGAGTGAGCGGCACGCTGATGATCGGCGCGGCGTTGTATGCAGCGGTCAACGCGGTGGATGCACTGATGTCCGGTGGCCGCGAGATCGCGCTGGGGCCGGCCATCGTGTTCGCGGTCATTTCCATCATCGTCGAAAGCGGTCTGGCGCTGTTCGTGCGGCGTGCCAACCGCACTATCGGATCGGAGTTCATCGCGCTGGATGCGAAGAACTGGATGGTGGCCGCAAGCATGTCGGCGGCCTATCTGGTCGCCTTCGGTGGCGGCTGGCTGTTGCGCGGCACCGAAGGGGCGTGGCTGGTGCCCTATATCGACCCGGCCATCCTGCTGGTGGTCTGCCTGTTCGTGGTGGTCGCGCCGTTGGGTACGGTTCGGCAGGCGCTGTCGGACATCCTGTTGATCACCCCGGTCGAGCTGCAGGCGCATGTGGATGAAGTCGCACGCGGCATCGTGGCCAAGTACGGCTTCATCGAGCATCGCAGCTACGTCGCCAAGGTGGGACGCGGCGACCAGATCGAGCTGTTCTTCGTGGTGCCCGCGAACGACCCGCCGCGACAGCTGGTCGAATGGGACCAGCTGCGCGACGAGGTTGGCGAGGCATTGGGGGAAGAATCGACCGACCGGTGGCTGACGATCATGTTTACGACTGACCGCGAGTGGACGATCTGATCGATATTAGCGTCATGCAACCTGCAGCCCCTGTTTCCACTGCCGCGGGGACTGCCCTGTCTGCGATTTGAACGCACGCGACAGCGCCGCTTCACTGCCATAGCCCACGTCCACTGCGATGCGCTTGAGCGGTTGGCCCTTGCGCAGGGCCTGTTGCACCAAGCGCGTGCGCCAGCCCTGCAGGTAGTGGCCGGGGGTGCTGCCGATGGTGTCGCGGAAGCTGTCGGCGAAGGCGCTGCGTGACATTCCGGCACGCTGGGCTAGCGATTCGAGGGTCCATTCCTGCGCGGGCTCTTCGTGCATCGCTACCAGCGCGTGGCGAAGGCGCGGGTGGGCCATGCCGGCGAGCAGGCCGACGCGCAGCTGGCCGCTTTCCATCAGCGCGCGCAGGATCTGGATCATCACCACTTCGAACAGCCGGTCCAGCAGCGCCTGGCGACCGCAGCGCTGGGCGAAGGCTTCTTCGAACAGCACAGAGAGGATGGGCTGGCCGCCGTACAGTTCTGCCAGCGGCAGGCAGATCACCGGCGGCAGCGCGGCGGCCACCGGGTTGTTTCCGCCGCCTTCGAACTGCAGATGGGCGCAGGCGAAATCGGCGCCGGTCGTCGGATCGGTAACGAAGCGATGCGCGAATGGACGGGGATACACGAGTACGCTGGGCTCGGTGATCTCCAGCACGCTGCCGTCGGGATGCTCCACCCGCACGCTGCCTTCGCGGATAAGGTGCAGCTGGCCACGCTCGCCATCGGCCGCCAGGTCGTTGATGCCGCACAGGGCGCCGGCGTGGAATACCTCGGCGTTGACCGCGAAGCGGCCGAGCAGGGATTGCAGGCGGTCGACCATTTCGGACTCCAGATCAAGTTTGCTGGACGTTATGTTGCCACACGTCCAGCCTGCGGGCGCAAAGTACACCTCACCAACCGGTCCATCCCTTACCCAGCCAGGAGTTTCCCATGTCGATTGAAAAGGTTCTTTACACCGCGCACGCCACCGCCACCGGCGGCCGCGAAGGCCACGCCACCTCGTCGGACAAGGTGCTGGACGTGCAGCTCTCCACCCCACGCGAGCTGGGCGGCGCCGGCGGCCCGGGCACCAACCCGGAGCAGTTGTTCGCTGCCGGTTACTCGGCCTGCTTCCTGGGCGCGCTGAAGTTCGTCGCCGGCCAGGCCAAGGTTGCGCTGCCGGCTGAGACCAGCATCACTGGCAATGTAGGCATTGGTCAGATCCCGACCGGCTTCGGCATTGAAGTCGAGCTGCAGATCAGCGTGCCGGGCCTGCCGCGTGAGCAGGTGGAAGAGCTGGTGCAGAAGGCGCACATCGTGTGCCCGTATTCGAATGCTACCCGCGGCAATATTGATGTGACGCTGACGGTTCTGTAATCACCTCCTACGCCGGAGTCGCAATACTTGTGGCTCCGGCTCGGAGTGCTGACGCTTTCCCTATCGAGCCCCTACCACCGCTTCGCTTGCAGCCTCATCCACGCTCCAGTACCAATTCCCATCACCAGTGTCCGGCCTGCCGAAACCCGACCACGAGAACTGAAGGCAACTTGCATCGTCCTCGACTTCCCCAGCCCCGTCCGCAAGGGCGACGTAGCGTTCGAATCCATCAGTCGCAAGGGCCCAGGTCATTCCATCCCGCTGGGCCAGTGACACCACCTCTGGTTCGATCCAACGTCTTGGCTTGAAGCATCTGGTGACCGTGGATCGATCCCCTGGCGCGGGAGCAATGCCCAGGCGCGAAAGGGTTGCCTCTTTTGTCTGAGGCTGTGTCAACCACGTCCAGCCATCACCGTCGATTGCTCCGATCCGACAGTCACCCGCCAAGAGTGCTGATGCCGCAGGACTGCCCTTCTCAGTCAGGAGCACTCCATAAGTCGCATTCGACAGTCGAAAGCCATCGCGCAGTTCTGAGTGCACGTTGCGCATCATCGCCGCTACCACTTTGCATTCCACACTAGGTTCGCGATACCACCTGGCAGTCATTTGGGAGACTACAGCCCTTGCCAGATTGCCCTGTGCTGGAGATGAGGTGAACTCGTCCACGACGATCGCCATGGCAACCCCTCCAGAAACGACGAGGCCACCTGCATCGTGGTTGAAACGGCGCTGCGATCCCCGACGACTGGTCCATACAGGCGGTAGTGCATCAATGTCCAGCTGCCTTCTCCATTCGGCTGTAGATGGAATCCCGCTGCGCTCGATCACTTGCGGCACTTTCAACAGCGTACTGAAGCCCGTCTTGTTCCAATAGAGCATTCAGTTCACGCTGGATGAATTCCCTGACATCCTGCGGCGCTTCCAGGACTTCAGCCACAATCTCAGGCCGTCCCTGGAATAGCGTGATGATGTCTTCGATATCGGTGCTGGACCAGATGTCGCCCTTTCCCCTTCCGTTATAGGCATCCAGCTTGGTAGCAAGGAAGTACTCTGGGGTTACAAGGCGTATCTCCGTTTCGCCGACGGTCACAGGTCGTGCCGTTGCCATCGCCCTTTCGTACCACTGATTGGAGAATCCGAGGATGGTTGCGTCGTAGGGCATGAAGTCCACTCTCAGATCACCTAGAAAGAGTGCACATGCAGGCGCTTCTTCATGGAGATTGTCATGGAAGCCCTGGCTACGTAGCTTTTCCTGCAGGTGCTGCCAGTCGACACGGCCCATGACAGGCACAATGAGATCAACATCTTTCGTGTGTCTCACGTTCTGCAGCGCAAGCGGGTCCGTCAACTGCAAACCTGTCGTTGATCCACCGATGAAGGCGACCTGCGACCTGAGATGGCTTCCCAAGGCTTTCGCGACCTGCTCGATCATCTGCCTGTGGTCCTGTACCGCGTATTCGTTCACTGTCTCGCTCTCTCAGGCAAGTTCATGATGGTTGCCAACTGACTCTCTGCCACCGCTCGTTCGCGTGGCAGCCCAGCCCGCAGCGAATCGGTGAGCGCCAACATTGCGTACAGCAATGGGTCCGTTCTGACTGCATATGGAACTGTGGGAGTAAGTGGTTCAATGGCTTTTCCCTGGCTGTTTCCCGTCTCGCTGGGCCAGACCAGAATTTGCCCGGCACCTGCCGACAAGTGATCTTGAAGCACAGGCGCACTCATCGCCGTCGGGATTCCCCGACTTACTGGCCCAGCTACCACCGGAAACAGGAACCTCGCGGCGTGGACGAGGAGGCCAAGAACTGCCGGGGCGTTTGCCTTGGGGAGATCCGTTTTTCTGTCAGGGAATGCCAAACCATTGTCAAAGCAGCGGTTCAACGACAAGCTCACTTGGCTCTTGCTGATGCCGGTATCGCCCGCCAACTGCCTGACTGTAAAGAGGCCGCGCCAATGGTTTTCGAATCCTGGGCGCCGTTGGTCCCAATGCCAGTCTTCGTGCGTCGCATGCTCCCAGCCCTGCCAGTTGTCGGTCCGAAGCGGCAGGTGCGCGCTACCGTCCAGCCGCCAGAGGCTGATCAGGCGAAGCAGGAGCACTACATCTTGACTTTTGAGCATGAGACAACCTCGCAACGTCCCGTGTCCCGGGACGTAGGACAAATGAGATACCAATCCGCATCCATTGTCAAATAAAAATGGGCGGATGCCGGTCAAAGTGACCGTGCATCCGCCCATCCCACCGCGGTGGATCCCTGTTATGGGATGCGTTCGTTTTTTCGGAGGGCCGGCCAACGGCCGGCGCTACCGTTTACTTATCGCTTGTTACCAGCTGCACTACGCTGGAGAAGTCGAGCTTGCCGCGCCCTGCCTGGTGGTTCATCGAGTACAGGTTACGGGCCAGTTCGCCCAGCGGGATCGATGCGCCCACGCTCATCGCCGCTTCCACGGCCAGGCCCATGTCCTTGAGCATCAGGTCGCTGCCGAAGCCGCCACTGTAGCCGCGCGATGCCGGCGCATTTTCCAGCACGCCCGGCCACGGGTTGCACACTTCGGTGGCCCAGCTGCGGCCGGTGCTGACCGCCATCATCTGCGACAACACCTTCGGGTCCAGGCCGTGGGCCACGCCCAGTGCGATGGATTCGCCGGTAACGGCCATGATCACGCCGAGTGCCATGTTGTTGCACAGCTTGGCCACCTGGCCGGCGCCGCTGGCACCCACGTGGAAAATGTTCTTGCCCATGGCCTGCAGCAGCGGGCGGGCGCGTTCGAGCGCGTCGGCTTCACCACCCACGATGAAGGTCAACGTGCCGGCAGCAGCGCCCGCAGTGCCGCCGGAAACCGGTGCGTCCAGCATCTGCAGCCCGCGTGCGGCGGCCGCTTCAGATACCTTGCGTGCGGTAGCTGGCGCAATCGTGCTGCAGTCGATGACCAGCGCGCCGCCGGGAATGTCGGCCAGCAGGCCGCTGTCTCCCAGGTACACGCCTTCGACATGGCGGCTGGCCGGCAGCATCGAGATGACCACCTCGGCGTTGGTCAGGGTGTCCAGTGCCGAGCTGGCGGCGGTGGCACCGGCGTCGACAGCGGCCTGCACGGCGGCGGGCACCAGGTCGAACACGCGCACGGCGTGGCCGGCCTTGGCCAGGTTGGCGGCCATCGGGCCGCCCATGTTGCCCAACCCGATGAATGCAATACGGCTCATGCGAGGCTCCTTTCAGGAACGGTGGCGCCCAGGTCGGCCAGCGGGTGCGTGGCATCGGTCCAGGGCGAAACGAGGAAGGTGTCGGCCCACTGCACGGTGGCTTCGGCCAGGGTGCGCGGTTGCCATTGCGGGGTGCGGTCCTTGTCGATCAGCAGCGCGCGGATGCCTTCGGCGAAATCGCCGTGGGCGGCGCAGTGCAGTGCGGCGATGTACTCCAGGCGATAGACGTCGGCCAGCGATGCGCCGGCGGTGCGCTTCTGCAGTTCCCACGCCAGGCGAGCCGAACCAGGGGCACCGGCGGCCAGCGTGGCCTGTGCGTTCTGCAGCCAGGGATCTTCGGTCTGCAGCGCGGCGATGGCATCGACCACTGCTACGACATCGTTGGCGTCGCACAGCGCATCGATCGCAGCAGCATTGCGCAGCAGCGGACCGGTGGCGGCATCGCTGGCGTGCTGCTGCAGCAGTGCGCTGAGCTGTTCGTGGTTGCGCTTGGCCTCATCACTCCAGTGCACGTCGGCCAACGCATTGAACACGTCTGCGCGCTGCGCCTCGGCGATATGGATGTCGGCCATGCCCGCATAGATGGCATCGCCGGCATTGAGCGGCGCACCGGTCAGGGCCAGGAACAGGCCAGCCTTGCCCGATACGCGCGGCAGCAACCAGCTGCCACCCACGTCCGGGAACAGGCCAACGGTGATTTCCGGGAACGCCAGCCTGGAGCGCTCGCTGACCACGCGGTGGCTGGCACCGGACATCAGCCCGATGCCGCCGCCCATGACGATGCCATGGCCCCAGCACAGGATCGGCTTCGGGTAGGTGTGGATGGCGTAGTCGACGCGGTATTCCACGTCGAAGAACTCGGATGCGTAGTGGTTGTCGCGCACATCGGTAGCGCCAGCATCGCGGTAAGCGCGCATGCTCTGGTACAGGCTGTGCAGGTCGCCTCCGGCGCAGAACGCCTTCTCGCCCGCGCCCTGCAGCACCACCAGCGCGATGCCGTCGTCGGCCGCCCATGCGGCCAGGCGCTCGTGCAGCAGGTGCGCCATGGGCAGCGAGAAGCCGTTGAGGGTGCGCGGCGCATTGAGCGTGGCAATGCCAATGCGGGTGCCGTTGGCGGCCAGGCGCTCTTCGAACAGCACCGGCGCTTCGTTGCTGGCGTCCGGCGTGCTCATGCGTTCTTCCATTGCGGTGCGCGCTTTTCAAGGAAGGCGTTGACGCCCTCGGCCTGGTCAGCGCGGTCGAACAGGTCGACGAAGGCTTCGCGTTCAGCCACCAACGCAGCGCCGTGGGTGCCGGTGCGGGTGGCCTGCACCAGGGTCTTGCAGGCGGCGATGCTGGACGGGCTCTGCTTGCCGGCCTTCTGCGCCCATTCGAGGGCCAGCGCCTTGGCGTCGCCCTTGCCGACCTTTTCTTCGGCCAGGCCGATGCGCACGGCGGTGTCGGCGTCGATGCGTTCGCCCAGCAGGATCATCCGCTTGGCCCAGCCTTCGCCCACCAGGCGCGGCAGGTTCTGGGTGCCACCGGCGCACGGCAGCAGGCCCACGGTGGCCTCCGGCAGCGCGACCTGGGCGTGTGCTTCGATGATGCGCAGGTCGCAGGCCAGCGCGCATTCCAGCCCGCCACCCATGGCGTAGCCGTTGATGGCGGCAATCGATACGCCACGGAAGCCGGACAGCGCTTCGAAGGCTTCACCGAAGCGGCGCGCGGCCTCGCGGGCGGCAGCCTTGTCGCCGGAGGCGAACTGCTTCAGATCGGCACCGGCGGAGAAGAACTTCTCGCCACTGCCGGTAATGACCAGCGCATAGATGGTCTTGTCCGCGTTGAGCGCGCCGACCAGGTCGCGCAGCGCCGACAGGCTGTGCACGGTCCAGGTGTGCGCCGGCGGGTTGTCCAGCGTGATCACTGCGACATGGCCGTCGGCCTCGACCTTCAGGCCCACGTGTTCATGCTTGCGCCAATCCATCATCGCAGTTCCTCATCGGTGTTGAGCAGGTGACGGGCCACGATCACACGCATGATCTCGTTGGTGCCCTCCAGGATCTGGTGCACGCGGCTGTCGCGCAGCAGGCGTTCGATCGGGTATTCGCGGATGTAGCCGTAACCGCCGTGGATCTGCAGCGCTTCATTGCAGACCTGGAAGCCAGCGTCGGTGGCGAAGCGCTTGGCCATCGCGCACCACACGTTGGCATCGCTGGCACCGGCGTCGAGCTTGCGCGCGGCGGTGTGCACCATCTGCCGCGCGGCCACCAGTTGGGTGACCATGTCGGCCAGCTTGAACTGCAGCGCCTGGAAGTCGGACAGGGTCTTGCCGAACTGGCGGCGCTCGCCCATGTAGCGGCGTGCGGCGTCCAGTGCGCCCTGGGCGGCGCCCAGCGAGCAGGCGGCGATGTTGATGCGGCCACCGTCCAGGCCCTTCATGGCCAGCTTGAAGCCGCCGCCCTCGTCGCCGAGCAGGTTGGCCACCGGCACGCGCACGTTTTCGAAGGTGATGCCGCGGGTGGGCTGGCTGTTCCAGCCCATCTTTTCTTCCTTGCGGCCGTAGCTGATGCCAGCGAGGTCGGCCGGCACCGCCAGCGCGCTGATGCCGCTGGCCCCTGGGCCGCCAGTACGCACCATCACCACCAGCAGTTCGGTGGCGCCGGCGCCGGAGATGAAGGCCTTGGAGCCGTTGAGCACGTAGTGGTCACCATCGCGAACGGCGGTGGTCTTGAGCGAGGCCGCATCGGAACCTGCACCCGGTTCGGTCAGGCAGTACGAAGCCAGCTTGCTGCCCGAGGACAGCGCATGGCCCCACTCGGCACGCAACGCTTCCTCGCCCCAGCTGCTGACCATCCACGAGGCCATGTTGTGGATGCTGATGTAGGCCGCCGTGGACGGGTCCACATTGGCGAGCTCCTCGATGACGACGGCGGCGTCCAGACGGCTCAGGCCGCTGCCACCAACTTCAGGGTCCATGTACAGGCCACAGAACCCCAGTTCCCCGGCCTTGGCGATCGCCTCGCGCGGAAAGATGCCCTCCGCATCCCATCGCGCGGCGTGCGGCGCCAGTTCGGCCTGGGCGAAATCGCGCGCGGCCTCTCTATAGGCCTGCTGCGCTTCTTCGAGTTCCGTCGTCATCGAGTTGCTCATAAACACTCCGTGCCCTTGCAGGCGCTTACTTCAGGCTGATCGTGGTGTTGACGCCGTGACCCAGGGTCTCGTCGTCGAACCAGCGCGCGGTGATGGTCTTGGTCTGGGTGTAGAACATCACCACCTGCTTGCCGTACGGGCCCAGGTCGCCGAGCTTGGAGCCGCGCGAACCGGTGAACGAGAACAGCGGCACCGGCACCGGGATCGGCACGTTGATGCCGACCTGGCCGACGTCGATTTCTTCCTGGAAGCGGCGCGCCGCCGCACCGGACTGGGTGAACAGCGCGGTACCGTTGCCGTTGGGGTTGGCGTTGATCAGCGCGATGGCGTCATCGAGCGTTTCCGCTTCGAGGATGACCAGCACCGGCCCGAAGATTTCCTCGTCATAGATGCGCATGCCCGGGGTGACGCCATCGAAGATGGTCGGGCCAACGAAGTTGCCCTTCTCGAAGCCATCCACCAGCGGGTTGCGGCCATCGAGCACCAGCTTGGCGCCCTGCTCCACGCCCGAGGCGATCAGACTTTCCACGCGCTCACGGGCGGCGCAGGAAATCACCGGACCCACGTCCGTACCGGCCACGCTGCCGGCGCTGACCTTGAGGGTCCTGGCCTTGGCCACCAGGTCCGGCACCCACTCGCGCGCTTCACCGACCAGCACCAGGGTGGAGGCGGCCATGCAGCGCTGGCCGGCCGCGCCGAAGGCGGCACCGACCATGGCGTTGAGGCTCTGTTCCTTGTTGGCGTCCGGCAGCACCACGGCGTGGTTCTTGGCGCCCATCATGCACTGCACGCGCTTGCCCGCCAGCGAGGCGCGGTTGTAGACGTGGGTGCCGACACGGGTGGAACCCACGAACGACACGGCCTTGATGTCCGGGTGGTCGCAGATCGCGTTGACCACTTCTTCGCCGCCGTGCACGACGTTGAGCACGCCCTTGGGGATGCCCGCTTCCAGCGCCAGTTCGACCAGGCGCATGGTCACCATCGGGTCCTGTTCGGACGGCTTGAGGATGAAGGTGTTGCCGGTGGCAATGGCCATCGGGAACATCCACAGCGGAATCATCGCCGGGAAGTTGAACGGGGTGATGCCGGCGCACACGCCCAGCGGCTGCAGCAGGGTGTAGGTGTCCACGCCGTTGGCCACGTTGTTGGCCAGCTCGCCCAGCTGCAGGTTGCCGATGGCGGCCGCATGCTCGACCACTTCCAGGCCGCGGAACACATCGCCTTCGGCGTCGGGCACGGTCTTGCCCTGCTCGGCGCTGAGGATGTGGGCCAGCTCGCTCATGTGCTCGCGGATCAGCTGCTGGTACTTCAGGAAGATGCGCGCGCGGGTGCCGATCGGGGTTTTGCGCCAGGTCTTGAAGGCTTCCTTGGCCGAGGCCACGGCGGCGTCCACTTCGCTCACGGTGGCGAACGGCACCTGGGCCAGGACGTCCTGGGTGGCCGGATTGACCACGTTCTGCCAGTGCGAGCTGGCCGATTCAACGAACTGGCCATCGATCAACATGCGGATACGGGGCGGTGCAACAGTCATGGCAATACCGGCGGGATGCGAAAGGTGATTGGCATTATTCACAGCCAACCCCTCGATTTCCGGGCTGTCTACGCTTAATCTGGCCAATGCCCGCTACGATTTCTGTTAATTCCGTGAATATCCAGCTCACCCACCGTCAGATCGGCCTGCGCCTGCTCAAGCTGCGCGAGCAGCGCGGCTACAGCCAGGCCGAGCTGGCCCGGGCACTCGGTCTGTCGGCCAGCTATCTGAACCAGATCGAGCGCAACAAGCGCCCGTTGACGCCGGCGGTGCAGGCCCGGCTGCGCGAGGTGTTGGGCGACGTTACCGACCTGTTCGACGTGGATGAGCCCGGCGCGCTGCAGGAGGCGCTCGGCGAGACCCTTCGCGACCTGGGTCTGGACGAGGTCAGCAGCACCGAGCTGCGCGCGATGGCCGGCAACCTTCCGCAGATCAGCCGTGCCCTGCTCGACCTGCACCGCCGCCACCTGTTGCTGCGCGAGCACGCCGCCGCGCTGGAGTTCCAGCTGGGCGACCCGCAGGCCGGGCAGGCGTTGCCGGCCGGCGACCAGGTGCGCGATTTCTTCAACCGCATGCACAACCACATTCCCGAACTGGACGACCTGGCCGAGCAGCTGTTCGGCGAATGGGGGCTGGTGGCCGGGCACGTGGCGCCGCGCCTGCGCCAGCTGCTGGCCGACCGCCACGGGGTGCTGGTGGAGGTGGCGCCGCTGCAGGCCGGGCGCGAGAAGCGCGTGTACGACGGCGGCAGCCGCACGCTGTGGCTGCCCGATTACCTGGAGCCGGGCCAGCAGGCCTTCCAGATGGCCGCCGAACTGGCGCTGCTCGGCTATGCGGCGCAGATCGATGCGGTGATCGCGCGCGCGGGCTTCCGCGAACCGGAGCAGATCGCGCAGGCGCGGATCGGCATGTCCAACTATTTCGCTGGCGCGCTGGTGATGCCATATGCGCAGTTCCTGCGCGCGGCCGAGCACAGCGCCTACGACATCGATGCGCTGGCGCACCGCTTCGGGGTGGGGTTCGAGGCGGTGTGCCACCGGCTGAGCACGCTGGCCCGGCGCAGCGCGCCGGGGCTGCCGTTCTTCTTCATCCGCGTGGACCGCGCCGGCAATGTGTCCAAGCGGCACTCGGCCACCGATTTCCACTTCTCGCAGGTGGGCGGTTCGTGCCCGCTGTGGATTGTGTATGAGGCCTTCAACCAACCGGGGCGGGTGCTGACCCAGACCGCGCGCATGCCCGACGGGCGCCGCCACTTCTGGCTGGCCCGGCAGGTCAGCAGTGGCCCGATTGGTCATGGCCAGCCGCGCAAGACCTTCGCGGTGGCGCTGGGCTGCGACCTGCAGCATGCCGAGCGGTTGATCTACTCGCGCGGGCTGGATATCCAGAGCCCGGGCAACTCGGTATCGATCGGCCCGGGCTGCCGGGTCTGCCCGCGCGAGGACTGCATGCAGCGCGCGTTCGCGCAGTTGCCGGGGCGGGCATAGCCCGCCCTGGCAACGGTAGCGCCGGCCGTTGGCCGGCCCTCGAAATGTCGAGGCATCCCGCAGCCCAACGTGTACGAACGGTGCGGCACCACCTGGGCCGGCCAACGGCCGGCGCTACCCGCTATTGACCGCGTTTGCGGTCAATAGCTGGGGGTCACCTTCATCTGCGGCAACGGGCGGGGGGCGCCATCGGTGAGGTCGGGGCCGAGGTCTTCCCAGGTCTGGCCCTGCTCGACCATCAACCGCCACAGCTGCTGCGATTCGCGACGCTTTTCTTCTGAAGCGAACCGGTACGACGGCGGCGGTGGGGTCCCGTGTGCGACCGATTCGTAGGCGCCCTGCCAGGCGTTCACGCGCTGCGCCGGATCATCGGTTCGCGCGACCTCCAGCGTATAGCGCTGGTAAGCCGAGGCGAGGTTGCGCCAGCGGATCCAGTAATGGTTGGCGAACGAGAAATCGCAGAAGCGTTCGCCCGCCACGCTGCCCTTGGCGGCGATACGACTGAGCACGGCCTGCGGCATATCCAGGTTCATGCCGCCTTCGTCGCCCTGCAGCGATACATGCACGATGCGGTCGCGGTAGCCGGGAGCACGCGCCTGCAGCACATCGCGCCAGTTCTGCATGGTGGACACGATGGAGAACAGGAAACCGGACATCTCCGCCGCCGCCAGCGGCCGCGCAATGGACTGGTAGCTGCGTTGCCAGCCATGCCGGTTCTCGGTGGGCAGGAACACGGCCGCATTGATGGCACCGGGCGAGTCCGGTGACGCGCGCAGCGGCTCGGCCGGGTGCGGATAGACGAGGTCGATGCCGAAGGTCGGCCAGCGCGGCAGCGCCGCGTCGAACAGATGGATGGGGAAGTTGCTGCTGATCCCCCCATCGGAGAACCAGCATACCCGGAACGCGGTGATCACCGGGCCGCAGCCGTGGCCGCCACTGGTGAGGCCTTCCATGCTGTCGGCCACGTTGCGGTTGTCGTGCGGGGGCGCGGCATCGGCCACCGGTTCGCAACGGCGTTCGCGCCGGGCCGGCTCGTGCAGTGGCACCGCACTGATCAGCAGCGGAAAACTCAGGCTCATCCGGGTGCCCACCAGCACCGGCAACTGATCGCCTTCGGGCAGGCGGTAATAGTCCACGCCGTCCACCTGGTGCGGCGCGCCTGCACGGGCCAGCAGCCACGCCATCACGCTGGCCGGGAACAGCTGCTCGAACTGGTCGCGCCGGAACCAGAACTGCGAAGCGCTGAACGGCAGCGTGCGCGGTTCGGTATGCGACACGCAGGTGGTGATCATCTGCAGGCTGATTGCATGCACGCCGGCGGGTTCACCGCTGTAACGCGGTGCGTTGTGCAGGTCGGCGAAGGTCAGCGGCTGGTCCAGCGGCTTGCCCGACAGCGCCTGCAGCTGGGTGTGCAGCCAGTCGGTCAGGGCGGGATTGCCAGCGTCGGTCTGCGTGGCCCCCGAGCATAGTCCCAGCAGGTTGCGCCGCGCCACGCGGGCCACGCGCAACGCAGACGCCAGCACCCCGGCCCCATACGCACACAGCAGCGAGGGCAGCAGCGTGGCCCACATGCCATCCACCCCCGCCGCAAGCCAGCCGATCCCCAGCAGCGCCGCCAGCGCGGCCAATAGTTCCAGCGGCGCAATGGCGAACACCGCCGCCAGCAGGCACAGGACCTTGCGCGGCAACCCGGCCTTGCCGGTCAGCATCACCAGCAGCCGGTAGGCGGTGCGGGCGCCGTAGGCGGGCTGGAACAGGCTGTAGATGAAGCCGCGCCGCGACAACTGGGTGGAGACATCGGCCAGCCCGGCAAACCCCGCCTGCGGTCCCAGTGGCTCGCCCGCCCGGCAACGCCGGTCGCCCAGCGCGGCCGCGGCAGCCACCGCTGCGGCAATCGCCCCGGCCGAGGTGCCGCCGATGTTCTTGAAACGGTACTCGCGGGCCAGCGACAGCACCGCATTGGGATACACGATGCCGCTGGTGATGCCGCCTTTCATGACCAGATCGCAGTACTTGTCCGCCACGTTGCCGTCCTCGGTCCCACGCCAGGGGCACAGTATCGCCCACGACCTTCTCAGGGCCTGAGAACCGCGCCGCAGTTGCCGTTTCGGGCGATGCGGATCCGAGATGCCGTTTGCTGACGGGGGCTCCAGAGAACGGCGAGCATCCGTCTGTTCGCTGGGTATTCGAACAGCCCAGCAACAGCCTCGATAGTACCGCTTTACGATAGTATCGTTGTGCGGTAGCATCGTTCTCCAAGGGTTGTTGAATGATCAGTACCGGATCTGCTTCACCTGGACAGCGCGCGGCCCTGCCGACGTTGAAATCTGCGATTACCACTGAGGACTGCCGCCATGCGTTCCATCCCCTACCCGCACCCTGGTGAGATCCTGCAGGAAGAATTCCTTACCCCGTTCGGTTTGACCCAATACCGGCTCGCCAAGTCCATCGACGTCAAGCAGACCCGTATCAGCGAGATCATCGCCGGACGTCGTGGCATCACGGCCGACACGGCACTGCGGCTCGCGCGTTTCTTCGGTACCAGTGAGGGGTTCTGGATGAACCTGCAGATGTCCCACGACGCGGCCAAGGCGCGCGACGAGCTGGCCGACGTACTGGCCCGCATCGAGCCTTACCAGCCCGCCGCCTGAGCGCTGATCGCGCTGCCGTCCTCTTGACCGCCGCCGCATCTCGGCCTACCTTGTGCTCGCCGAAGGCATCCATCTCTTCATGCAGATGAAGGGATGGGTTTAAACGGGAATCCGGTGACGGTGCCTTGCGCACCCATTCCGGAGCTGCCCCGCAGCGGTGAGTGGAAACGAAACCTGCCAACAGCACTGGGCCTGACCGCCTGGGAAGCGGCAGGAAGTAGGTGGGCGCATGCGCCCGTGTCCATCAGCCCGAATACCGGCCCCGGCCGGGGGACATGACCGTCCCCTGTTTGACCTGGAACGTCCGCGGGGAGGTTGCCGGGGCCTGCCGCCATGCGTTCTGCATGGCGCTGCCCCCGTGCGTCCGCTTCACGGCATCCGGTTCGCCCGCGGGGGCGAAGGTCGCTGGCGGGGCGGGCACGGCAGCAATGGCGTGGGTGCCGCGCAGTTCCTTCGTTCCTCAATGCCGCTACGCAATGAGGACACGTTCCATGACCACTGTTACCAACCTGGGTTTCCCCCGCATCGGCGCCAAGCGCGAGCTCAAGCGTGCGCTGGAAGCGTTCTGGTCCGGCCAGAGCAGCGCTGAATCGCTGCAGGACACTGCAGCCAGCCTGCGCGCCACGCACTGGCAGCTGCAGCGCGACGCCGGCGTGGATGTGCCGCCCAGCAACGACTTCAGCCTGTACGACCAGGTGCTGGACGCCGCCTTCCTGTTCGATGCCATTCCCGCCCGCTACCGCGCGCTGGCCGATGCCGATCCGTTGGCCGGCTACTTCGCGATGGCACGCGGGCTGCAGCGCGATGGGTTCGACCTGCACGCGCTGGAAATGACCAAATGGTTCGACACCAACTACCACTACCTGGTGCCCGAGCTGCAGGCCGGCCAGGGCTTCGCGCTGCGCGGCGACAAGCCGCTGGCCGAGTACCGCCAGGCCAAGGCGCTGGGGATTGAAACCCGCCCGGTGCTGATTGGCCCGGTGACCTTCCTGCTGCTGTCCAAGACCACCGACGGCAGCCCAGCGCTGGACCTGCTCGACGCCCTGCTGCCGGTGTACGTGCAGCTGCTGGGCCAACTGCATGCGGCCGGCGCGCAGTGGGTGCAGCTGGATGAGCCGGCATTGGTGCAGGACCTGGGCCCTGAAGCCCGCGCCGCCTTCACGCATGCGTATGCGGTGCTGGCAAAGGCTGCCCGCCCCAAGGTGCTGGTAGCCACCTACTTCGGCGCACTGGACGACAACCTGGCGCTGGCCGCTTCGCTGCCGGTCGACGGCCTGCACGTGGACCTCGTGCGCGCACCGGAGCAGCTCGATGCCGTGATCAAGGCCCTGCCCGCCGGACGCGTGCTCTCGGCCGGCCTGGTCAACGGCCGCAACATCTGGCGCACCCACCTGGACAACGCGCTGGTGCTGGCCCGCTATGCGCATGGCCAGCTGGGCAGCGACTGCCTGTGGCTGGCGCCGTCGTGTTCGCTGCTGCACAGCCCGGTGGACCTGGCGCATGAGAAGAAGCTGGACGACGAACTGCGTGGCTGGCTGGCGTTCTCCAAGCAGAAGCTGGAAGAGCTGCGCGTGCTGGCCGACGCGATCGATGCCCCGGCAAGCGCCGAAGCTGCGCTGGAACAGTCTCGCGAGCGCATCGCGTCACGCAAGCGCTCGCCGCGTGTGCACAACCCCGCCGTGGCCGCGCGCCTGGCCGCATTGACCCCGGCCGATGCACAGCGCCACAGCCGCTATCCGCAGCGCCATCCGGCCCAGGCGGCCGCGCTGAAGCTGCCGCGCTTCCCCACCACCACGATTGGGTCCTTCCCGCAGACGCTGGAGGTGCGCGAGGCCCGCGCGCGCAACAAGTCCGGCACCCTGCCCGACGCGGATTACGATGCGTTCCTGGCCAGCCAGACCGAGCACTGCGTGCGCATCCAGGAACAGATCGGGCTGGACGTGCTGGTGCACGGCGAGTTCGAGCGCAACGACATGGTGGAGTACTTCGGCGAGCAGCTGGAGGGGTTTGCCTTCACCAAGAACGGCTGGGTGCAGAGCTACGGCTCGCGCTGCGTGAAGCCGCCGGTGATCTTCGGCGATGTGAGCCGCCCGCAGCCGATGACGGTGCGCTGGTCGCAGTACGCGCAGTCGCTGACCGACCGGCCGATGAAGGGCATGCTGACCGGGCCGGTGACGGTGCTGCAGTGGTCGTTCGTGCGTGATGACCAGGCGCGCGCCGATACCTGCCGGCAGATTGCCCTTGCCCTGCGCGATGAGGTGCTGGACCTGGAAGCGGCCGGCATCGGCGTGATCCAGATCGACGAGCCGGCCATCCGCGAAGGCCTTCCGCTGCGTCGGGCGCAATGGCGCGAGTATCTGGACTGGGCGGTGGAAGCGTTCCGGATCAGCGCCAGCGGCGTGCGTGATGCCACCCAGATCCACACCCACATGTGCTATTCCGAGTTCAACGACATCATCCACTCGGTGGCGGCGATGGACGCGGATGTGATCTCGATCGAGACCTCACGCTCGCGCATGGAGTTGCTGGATGCCTTCGTGCGCTTCCAGTACCCCAACGAGATCGGGCCGGGCGTGTACGACATCCATTCGCCGCGCGTGCCGGACAAGGAGGAAATGTTGGCGCTGCTGCGCAAGGCGGCCGAAGTGCTCCGCCCGGAGCAGATCTGGGTGAACCCGGACTGTGGGCTCAAGACCCGTGGCTGGCCGGAGACCCGGGCCGCGCTGGAAGCGCTGGTGGCTGCCGCGCGCCAGTTGCGCGATGAGTCCGCCGACGCCAACGCCGCCTGACCTTTCCCCTGTTGCATGAAGACCCCGCTGCCGCCGTTGCCGGCAGCTGGGTCGATGGACTTTCGCATGACCGATTTCATCCGCCCCACCCTCGCCCTGCCCAGCGGCCACGACAAGCTGCTGCTGCACTCGTGCTGCGCGCCCTGCTCGGGCGAGGTGATGGAGGCCATTACCGCCTCAGGGATCGACTACACGATCTTCTTCTACAACCCCAACATCCACCCGGCGCGTGAGTACGAGCTGCGCAAGCAGGAGAACATCCGCTTCGCCGAACAGCACGGCGTGCCCTTCGTCGATGCCGACTACGACACCGACAACTGGTTCGCACGTGCGCGTGGCATGGAGAACGAACCCGAGCGCGGCATCCGCTGCACGATGTGCTTCGACATGCGCTTCGTGCGTACCGCGCTGTACGCGCATGAGCACGGCTTCCCGGTGATCAGTAGTTCGCTGGGGATATCGCGCTGGAAGGACATGAACCAGATCAACGACTGCGGCCATCGGGCGGCGGCCCACTACCCTGGCATCCAGTACTGGGATTACAACTGGCGCAAGGGCGGCGGCGCGGCGCGCATGGTGGAGATCAGCAAGCGCGAGCAGTTCTACCAGCAGGAGTACTGCGGCTGCGTGTACTCGCTGCGCGACGCCAACCGGCACCGCCGTGAGAACCAGCGTGAGCGGATCAAGATCGGGCTGTTGTATTACGGGCAGGACAATGAGGTGCCCAACGGCGATTGACGTGCGCGCGAGGGGCGGCCACGCTGGTCGCCCCTGCTCCGTTGCGTTGGAATGCCATGACCGCCCTGCCCGCCGATGTCGCCCTGCTCGTGATCGACCTGCAGCCGGACTTCATGCCGGGTGGCGCGCTGGCCTGTGAGGAGGGTGATGCGCTGGTGGAGCCGATTGCCGCGCTGCTGGCCGAGCGTCGGTACCGGACGGTGGTGGCTACCCAGGATTGGCACCCGGCCGACCACGCGTCGTTTGCAAGCCAGCATCCGGGGAAGCTGCCGTTCGAGACCATCCTGCTGCACGCGCAGCCGCAGACCCTGTGGCCGGACCACTGCGTGCAGGGCAGCGAAGGCGCCGTGCTGCACCCGGGCGTGGACTGGACCGTGGCCGACCTGATCCTGCGCAAGGGCACTCGCCGCGAAGTGGATTCCTATAGTGCATTCCGCGAGAACCATGGGCCTGACGGTGGCCGCCCTGCCACCGGGCTGGCCGGGTGGCTGCATGAGCGCGGGATCCGCGAGGTGCATGTGTGTGGGTTGGCGCGCGACTACTGCGTGCTGTGGAGCGCGCAGGATGCGGTGAAGGCCGGGTTCCGGGTAAAGTTCCTTTGGGAGCTGACGCGGCCGGTGACCGAAGCGAACGACTGCATGGTGCGCGATGCGCTGGCTAAGGCCAAGATTGCCGTGATCTGAGGGGAGGGTCGGCACGACGCTGACTGGGCAAGCCGCTAACCGGTGAGCCACGGCCGTTGGTCGTGCCTGCCGACATCGTTCTAGAACCGTTGCCACTCACGGTCGTTTCGCCAAACAGGGAAGGTCCGCTTTCGGCCAGAAGCAGAGGTTCAGTACCGGCACCATGCCGAGCCACACATTCAGGCACCCGTAAACGGAGTCTTCGACCAGATCGGGAAGTACTGCTCGCAATTCCAAGCTCTTGCGAACCAACAAGCTCGGACGGCCACGTAGGTTTCCGGCCTGGAACAAAGGCCACCCGCAGTACACTTGCCCGAAAGGACCACAGACCCGCCTGGGGCAAGCTTTGTGCTGTGGACCATCAGCACCATTCCTTCCGGCGACTCCGGGAACGGCTCCGGATCCGGCGAGCGAATGGTGTCGAAATTAAGATAGGGATTGAGATACAGGACCGGCCGTGCCGTCTCATTACGCAGCTCCAGGACGTAGTCCCCGGTAGCACGGTCGTAGGACCGAACCGAAAGGGAGACGCCCTCGGAGACCGGCGGCAACGTTGTACAGCCCGCCAGCAGACATACCGTTATCAAGGATAGATATCCTTTCATTGCACTCATCCGCCCACGGGGTGACCACTTTGAACGGCTCCCGGATGCCACAGATTCGCTGCGATCACGCATGCCTGACATCCCGACCGGTGACCGTTATGGGTCTGAAGCGGATGTTAGCACCGGCCAAAACGCACAGGCATCCCGGACGTCCGCTCGCGGCCAAAAGCGGACCATTGACCACCCAATCCGCTCAGATCCCGGCGAGCACGCTCGGATCACCCGTCCTCCAGACGTTGTCCACTATCACATGCTTGATCTCCCACTCCGCGTCACGGCGGGCCAACACAACGTCATAGCGGTTCTTCATCAGGTACTGGCGTGCGTCGTCGACGCTCGATACGTGCTGCGCTTCGACCAGCACATCCACCCGCGCCGTATCGCCGTCCACCACCACCCTCGGGTTGCTGAACGAGTGGGTGGTATCGAGCCCGCTGAGCGAAGTGGACAGCGCCTCGACGATGGTTTCCCGCCCCTGCAGCACCGGGTACTCGAAGCCCGCCTTTGCGCCGGCGGGGCGGAAATCGGAGATGGCGTCCTCTGTAAAGGCCGACGCGAGCAGCGCGCGGTCGCGCAGGTCGATGCCTGCAGCGAAGCGGTACAGCGTGTCGACTACGGCCAGTTTGTCGTGAAGGGTGTCGGGGGTGCTGAGGTGCAATGACATGGGGTGGATTCCTTAGCGAGTCGCGGGGGGGGCTGGGTCAATGAAGGTGATACGGGTGTCGGCGATGGTTTCAGCGAAGCCGCTGCCGAATACCCCTACAGGCGTCTGGAAGCCCGGGCGCGCCTCCCCTGCCAGCACACGGCGCGCAGCCACGATCGCGGCCAGGGGCGTGAAGCTGTAGCCGTTCACGGTGTCCAGCACTGCGCGGGTGATGGCGCCGTCCGCGCCGACCACCTCTACCGCTGCCTGGTACCGGTTGTCGGCACGCTCCTGCGCGGTGGGTCCATCCGGGAGTGCATCGATCCCGCCTTCGGGGAACGCGCTGCCGGAGACATGCACGTAGGTTTCGATATCGCCAACCCCGGTCTGCCTGGCGATGGTGATCAGATCAGGCAGCGTCACCGGGAAGCAACTCAACGGGCCCTTGCCGAAATCGAGGTCACGCAGCGCATCCGGCGCTCGCGGCGTGAGCACATCATCCTTTCGCATCAGGCACTGGGCTGTTACGTGCTGGCTGGCACTGAGCGCCGATCCGCGCGACATTGAACCCGCGACATGCAACGCGATACGAATGGCCACCGGTGACGGCACATGCGCAACGGCTCGCGCGGCTAGGCTGCCAAGCATCGCCACGCTGCCCCCGCTACCCGGCATCAGCATCACCCCTGCCTCGGTAGCGCCCAGGTCATGGCGCTCGGCCAGCTGGTAGCTGCCCAGCTCGGCGGCAATATCCAGGTAGTGGACGCCGCTACGCAGGCAAGCCTCCATCAGCGCTCCTGCGGTATGCGCGAACGGCCCAGCGCAGTTGAGCAGCACCGTGATGTCGTGCAACCCGTAGTCCACATCGCCCGCGGCATCCAGCGCGAACACGCGGTACTCCACGCCAAGGCGCGTGGCCAGCGCGTGCAGCGGAGCTTCGTCGCGCCCTGCCAGTACCAGCTTCAGGCCAGCTTCCTTTGCGTGCGCTGCAGCCATGCGACCGGTGTAGCCGGATGCACCGTAGATCATCAGTGTCTTCATGGTGACCTAGTCCCCTGTTGTGCGCGATGCAGCGACGTCATTCATGGCCGTGCTGCCAGCTCTTGTAAACGAACTCCAGGCTGTAGCCATCCGGATCGCGCACCTGCGCGGCGTAGTAGCGTGGGTCGTAGTGCAGCTGCGGGCCCGGCGGATGGATCTCGCTGGCGCCGGCGGCCATCGCGGCGGCATGGGCTGCATCGACCATCGCCCTGGAATCTGCCACGAAGCCAACATGAACCGCCTGCGCCGCCGCCACGCCCTGCCGCAGCCAGAAGAAGACCCGGCCGCCTGCGCCGAAGCCCTTCAGGTCCGGGTGGCCGGGTGGGCCCTGCCGGCCGTCGTAGTCGAGCCGGTTGACGATGCCCAGCGGGGCCAGCGCGGCCGTGTAGAACGCGACCGAACGGGTGGTGTCGGTGACAGTGAGGAAAATGTGGTCGAGCATGTCGTACTCCCGTTGCGAACTAGATGTTGTAGCCGCCTGCTACTTCAATGGTCTGCGCATTGACCCAGGCCTGCTCATCACCGAGCAGCCCGGCAATGACGCGGCCCACGTCGTCCGGCTCACCTACCCGGCCCAGTGCCGTCTGCGAGGCCAGCAGGGCTTCGAATTCATCATTGAGCCCGCCGCCCAGCTCGGTGCGGATCGCACCGGGCGCCACCGCGTTGACGCGGATGCGGCGCTCGCCGAACTCCTTGGCCATGTAGCGGGTGAGCACTTCCAGCCCACCCTTGAAGGCGGCGTAGGGCGCCACCCCGGCGGTGGCCACACGCGTGGTGGCACTGGTGACGTTGACGATGCTCGCGCCAGTACCCAGCAGCGGCAGCAGTGCCTGCGTGAGGAAGAACGGCCCCTTCAAATGCACGTTGAACAGACCGTCGAACTGTTCCTCGGTCACCGTCTCGATCGGATTGAACAGCCCGAACCCGGCGTTGTTCACCAGGCCATCCAGCGCGGAGGCGCTCCAAGTGCCCTGCAGGGTGTCCTTCAACGTCGCGGCAAACGCCGCAAAGCTTCCGGTGTTGCCCACATCCAGCTGCAAGGCCACTGCCGTGCCGCCTTCTGCCTGGATACGCTCCACTACCTGCTGGGCAGCATGGGGCTGGGCGTTGTAGGTGAGGATGACACCCATGCCGCGCCGCGCGCAGTGAAGGGCAGCACTGGCACCAATGCCACGGCTGCCGCCGGTGATCAGTACGTGTTTCATGCAGGTAGTCCTGTGCAGTGAGGGGAGATGCACAGGCTAGGGTCGCCGGCTGCGGGGCGCCGACCTGATCCTCGCCAATTCCTGCCTATTCCTGCTTTCCGCCTTGCCAGCCCCCTGCGGCGGGTGTCCAATGTGTACATGGACAACGCACTGGAAGAACTGCGCCGCTTGGCCGCTCATGCCGAGAATCGCCGTACCGATACGGGCATTCCCCGCGTTGCCATGGTGCAGGGCGAGATCCCGGAGCATGCCCTGGCGGCCGTATACGAGCCGATGATCAACCTGATCCTGCAGGGAAGTAAATCCATGACGGTGGGTGAGAAGACCCTCCACTACGACCCGGCCACCTACTTCATCATGTCCGTGGACCTGCCGGCGGTGGGTGCGGTGCACCCAGCCAGCACCGGCGAGCCGTACCTGGCGGTGAGCCTCACGCTGGACCTTGGCATCATCGCTGCGCTGTTGTGCGACACCACCGATGCTGCCACCGGGCGCGGCGAGCCCTCGACCCAGACCGAGGCCTTCAACGTCGCCGCCGTCACCCCCGAACTGATGGATGCGTGGGTACGCATGCTGCGCCTGATGGAACGCCCCAGCGAGATACCTGCGCTGGCCCCGGCCTACGAGCGCGAGATCCTGTACCGCGTGCTGCAGGGACCACACGGATGCATGCTGCGGCAGTTGGCCACGCCGGATTCGGCGCTGGCCCGTATCAGCAGCGCGATCCAGCGCATCCGCAGCGACTACGCCAAACCGCTGCGCATCGCCGCATTGGCCGAACAGGTGGCAATGAGCGAATCAGCGTTCCACCGTCACTTCAAATCCGCCACCGCACTGAGCCCGCTTCAGTACCAGAAGCAGCTTCGCCTGTTGCAGGCACGCCAGATTCTGGCGACGCGCGGAACAAGCGTTACCGCAGCCGCGCTCGATGTCGGCTATGAAAGCCCCACCCAGTTCACCCGCGAATACGCGCGTGCGTTCGGTCTGCCACCCTCGCAGGATGCGGCGCGCATGATGGCAAGCCGGCGTGGGTAAGCGACATGGGCTTGGAACGCGCTGGATGAAATGGACCACCGCCTTGGGCTGGCTCTTCGCCTTGCTCGCCTGCGCCCCCTGCCAGGCTGCTCGCACCGGTGCGGAGCCGCTGATCGACCCGCAGGATCGCCCCTGGCATCCCCAGGCACCCGCCATCGAGCAACCGCTGTGGCCGGATACCCTGGCTATCACGCCGCCCGCCACGACCGGTGCCGAACGCTTCGGTCGCAGCCCGGGGACCATTGCCGGCCAGCCGATCACCATGGTCCAACTGGTCTCCCGGCCCAGCATGACGATCTACAGGCCGTCCGTGGCCAATACCGGCGCGGCGGTCGTAGTCTTTCCTGGCGGTGGCTACCGCGTGCTGGCCATCGACCTGGAGGGTACCGAGGTCTGCGACTGGCTCGTCGGGCAGGGCATCACCTGCGTGCTGCTGAAGTATCGCGTTCCCGGCTCCGGCCCGTATTGGGCTGACGAATGCAATTGCCGACGCATCCCCGCGGTGCCAATGGCACTGCAGGATGCGCAGCGGGCCATCGCGTTGTTGCGGGCCCAGGCCCACGAACTGGGCGTAGATCCACATCGGGTGGGCGTAATCGGGTTCTCTGCCGGTGGACGCATGGTGGCGGACGTCAGCAATTCCCCGGCCCGGAGTTACGACGCCGTTGATGCGGCCGACCAGCAGGCCACGCGGCCGGACTTTGCCTTGGCGCTGTATCCGGGCCATCTGTGGGACAAGGGCAAGCCAGGCCTGGCGCTGGATGCGGGAGTGCGAATCGCGGCGGACTGTCCGCCGACCTTCATCCTGCAGGCAGGCGATGACCCCACCGATGACGTTCGTCACTCCATGACGTACTACCTGGCATTGCAGCAGGCCGGGATTCCCGCTGAGTTGCACCTCTACCCGCATGGCGGCCACGCCTTCGGCCTACGCGTGTCGAACACACCGCTGGCGAACTGGCCGTCGCTGGCGCGCACGTGGCTGGGCGCTATCGGCATACTGTCTGATGGCTCGAAAGTGCCAGCAGAGTGAGTACCCTTGGGTTCAGTCCTTCCAGAGATGGAACTGGAAGCGGGTTCTCTGCCGCAAGGGCCGCTGCCACGGTTGTTGCCATCAGAAGTAAAAGGCTGCGCATCCAACTCCCAGGGCTATTGCTGCCGCTGAAGGGAATCCGCACGCGCATTGTGACTTACAGCCGCACTTCGAAGCAGATCACGGCTTCAGCCGAGCTCGCTATAACGAGGCGGCCAGGCCAGGATCTGGATACCTGCCCCTATGGTTACTCCATGGGAGATAGACGCGCCAGCGCGCAGCCGTGTGACGCTTCATTGTTGCGATGGAGTAAACAACGAAGTTACCCGCAGCCCTCTACCGGGAGGGGGTGGCTGGGCATACCGTGGCACCGCGCTGCAACTCCTCGGCGCCCCTCCACAGGATCCAGGATCATGACCCAACGTCTCGACTACCAGCAGCAGTCCCCCGAGCTGACCAAGAAGCTCATGGAACTCAGTATGGCTGAAGCAAAGAGCTCCATCGAAGCGTCCATCCGCCATCTCGTGCACATCCGCGCCTCGCAGCTCAACGGCTGCGCGTTCTGCGTGGACATGCACGTCAAGCAGGCCACCATCCACGGTGAAAGCGCACTGCGGCTTCACCACGTTGCGATCTGGCGTGAATCCAACCTGTTCTCGCCCCGCGAACGTGCGAGCCTGGCCTGGACCGAGGCGCTGACGTGCATTCCGAAGGAGGGCGTGTCGACCGAACTGTACGAGCGCGTTCGCGGTGAACTCTCTGAGAACGAGATCTCCGATCTCGCCTTCGTGATCGCGGGCATCAACGCTTGGAACCGCATCAACGTGGCCTTCCTCGCTGTCCCCGGCTCCTTCGACAAGACATGGGGATTGGACAAGGCTGGCCTGTCCTTCGCCCCGGCGGTGGCACGATGAACGGGCGCGCGATGTGGGCGGCTCTCACTCTCTCCGTCGGCCTCTGCCTGCTGTCCGGCGCCGCCATCGCGCACGGGGGCACGCATGCAACCGACGCGCCGCACGCGGTGGTCGCCGAGGTGACATCGCAGGCGCTGCAGGACTACCCGGGCAAAGAGATCACGCTCATCACCGTCGACTACCCGCCCGGTGCGGTTGACCCCGTGCATCGCCATGATGCGCATGCCATCGTGTACGTGCTCGATGGCACCATCATCATGGGTGTGAGGGGAAAGCCTGAGCAGACCGTCAAGGCAGGCGAGACGTTCTATGAAGGCCCGAACGATGTCCACACCGTGGGCCGCAATGCCAGCCAGAGCAAGCCCGCCAGGTTCGTGGTCTTCCTCCTGAAAGACAAAGAGAAGCCGCTGCTCATTCCGGCGGAGTAATACCACGCGCGTACCGCAGGAACCCCGGACCTAAGGTACGCAGCGTGAGCGGCCGCCAGTTGCGGTGATCTGATCGGTACCCTGTACGGTAGCGCCGGCCGTTGGCCGGCCCTCATGAACCCATCAGGATCGCCTCGGCCGGCCAACGGCCGGCGCTACCACAATTTTCTGCCGCGCGGTCCACGCCATTGGCGACACTACGTTCGATCGTCGTGGATCTCTGACGATCGATTCTCGCGCGGCCGCGTGCCTTGGATTGTGGGACTTCGATCCCAGTAGGCATCGCTTGGTGAGCAGTATTCGGCTCACTTGCGTCAAACCATACGCTCCATCAATTGAGAGCGTCGGTATGCTGGGCAAGCATCAACTTCTCTTCCTTTGAGTAGCTGTGCATCGTCTGGATTCGGGGTTTGATATCCCCTCGTTCGACCAATCAAAGTTTGAAGCTCTGCGTCGGGAGGGTGGCGAATACAACACCCCCTGGGGAATAAGTCACACCGTTGGTCGAACGGATATCAACCTCCCGACTCCTTCCTCGCCGACGAGGGAGTACTTCCGATGGAGTAGACGCATGCGCAGTTCAAAGATGGATTCATGCAACGATCCCGGCCAGCAGGTTGGCATCGGCTGGTATCAGCCCAAGAGCTTACGCATTTCCGCCCTGCGGCACCCTGCCGGCAACATCCTGCCGCCGGGCCTGGCCATTCCCCAGTTGTCGCTTTGCGGGGTGTGGTTGGAGCGGTCGGGGTTCAAGACGGGGCATCGGGTGTTTGTAGAAGTAACGCCCGGGCGTGTCACGCTGACGCTTGATGAGGCGCCTGTGCCGTTGCCTTATCGCTATCTCAAACACGAGCCGAAAAAGAAGCGCTCTCGCAAGGCGGATCAGGAACGATAGAGCCAGACCCTGCTCGGCTGGCCCCATGTAGCGCCGGGCTCTGCCCGGCCGCTTTCAGCCCCAAAGAACAAACCCCCTTGCGGGGGTTTCGCGGATGCCCTTAGGGATAGCTCCCGTCAAACGGCCAAGCCTGTAACCAGTGGCGGCATCTGAACACTTCCAGGCTTTGCCCGAAGCTCCGTACATATCCAGACGCGGCAATCGTAGCCCGAGCCACGGTAGCGCCCGGCTCTGCTTGACCGCCTCTAGGCGCTGAACACCAGCCGGAGCGCAAACCCGATCAACAGCACGCCCATCACCCGTTCGAACCAGTGACTGGCTCGCATGAAGCGCTGGCGTACAGCTGCTGCGGAGAGGGCTACACTGACCAGGACGAACCATGCAGCGTTGACCAGGCACATCCACAGGCCGTAGAGCATCTGCACGGGGAGCGGTGTTCTGGCGCTGACCAGTGTTGTGAACACGGCCAGGAAGAACAGGGTCGCCTTGGGGTTGGTGGCGTTGGTCATGAAACCGATGACGAAGGCTTGCCTGGGGGTTTGCTGCACGGTGTCGCTCGGTGCATCGGGGGTCGCCTCGCCGCCTGCGCTTGGCTTGCTGCGGAGGAACTTGATGCCGAGGTAGAAGATGTAGGCCGCGCCCAGCCATTTGGCTGCGGTCATCAGCCAGGGGGTTGTGTGCAGGAGTGCGCCTACGCCGATCAGGGTGTAGAGGACATGGACCGAGATGCCTGCGCCTATTCCCAGCGAGGTGTAGATTCCTGCCTTTCGGCCGAAGCGTATGCTTTGGCGAACGGCTACGGCGAAGTCTGGGCCTGGGGCTATTACTGCTAACAGGTGGACTATGGCCAGGCTGAGGAATTCTGCCCAGTAGGGTGCTAGCACTGGTTACTCCGGTGTGGTGCGGTGGTGCTCTATTTTCACTGAGGAGCCGGCCAGAGGCCGGCTCTACCGCACGGTTTTCTGCCGACATCGTGAAGGCCGGCCAACGTTATGCCCGCCGTCCTGGCGGGCACCCTTCGGGCCGTCGCTCCGCAACGTTGAGAACGGCTCCTGCCGTTCTCTTCGGCGCTACCGGTTCGCTTGCGACTATAGGGGTCGCTATCGGAAGACTACGGTGCGGTGGCCGTTGAGGATGATGCGGTGTTCTACGTGCCTGCGTACAGCACGCGCCAGTACCTGCGATTCGGTGTCGCTGCCAAGGCGGACCAGATCACGCGGGGTCATGGCGTGGTCTACCCGCGCTACGTCCTGTTCGATGATAGGGCCTTCGTCAAGGTCGGAGGTGACGTAGTGGGCCGTTGCGCCGATGATCTTTACCCCGCGTGCGTGGGCCTGGTGGTACGGCTGTGCGCCCTTGAAGCTGGGCAGGAAGCTGTGGTGGATGTTGATCGCGCGCCCGGCCAAGGCTTCGCACAGGCGCGGTGACAGTATCTGCATGTAGCGCGCCAGCACCACCAGGTCGATCTGTTCGCGTTCGACCAGATCGATGATCTGCTGTTCCTGCACGGCGCGGTTGTCGGCGTTCACCGGCAGATGATGGAACGGGATGCCGTAGGAGCCCGCCAGCGGGCCGAAGTCTTCATGGTTGGAGGCTACCGCCGCGATGTCGACCTGCAACTGCCGGCTGTGCGCGCGGAACAACAGGTCGTTGAGGCAATGCCCCTGCTTGCTCACCAGCACCAGCAGGCGCGCGCGTCGCCGGGCGTCATGCAGCTGCCAGTCCATCTTGAAGTCGGCTGCCAACCCGACCATTCGGGTCTGGATGGTCTCGATGGGCTGGCGCGGGTCGCGGTCGAAGTGCACGCGCAGGAAGAACCGACCGATCTCGTCGTCACCGAACTGCTGCGCATCGAGGATGTTGCAGCCCTGCTCGAACAGCAGGCCGGAGACACGGTAGACGATCCCGGTACGGTCCGGGCATGACAGGGTGAGGATGGAATCAGGGCGCATGTCCCGAGTGTAGAGGACCGGCGCGGCGCCCTGTAGGGATGCTGTCAGCTGAAACTTTGGGTGCGCGCTGCGTTTCGTTCAGCGCGCCGGATGCACCGTCAATGCGACCAGTCGCACCACCAGCGGGCGCACCAGCAGCACGCAGCAGAACGCGGTGGGCATGGCCAGCTGGTAGGCGCTGAGTACCCGCACCGGGAAGTCGGCGTTGACGCCGGCATTGGCGGCGGTGATCACCAGGCACATCAGCATGGCCATGATCGAGGCCATGAAGAAGGCGAAGACGTACGGGGTGGCGCGGGCACCCAGCTTCCAGCGAGCGGTAGCCAGGGTTTGCGGGCGTTGCGACATGCGGGGTGGTCCAGTTCAACGGCAACCGGCGGTTGCGGGACCGGCACGATAGTCAGCGCCTTCCGGCGAGGGTAGACCGCGCCGCATTGGCTCTTTATAAAGTAATTCTTTGCAATGACCGGTCAGGATTGGCGCCATCATGAACATTCTGCAGTCAATCCGCAGCTTCATCCGCACCGCCGATGCCGGCAGCCTGGCGGCGGCGGCGCGCACGCTGGGGATCAGTCCGGCGGCGGTGGGGCAGAACATCGCACGGCTGGAAACGCATCTGGGCGTGCGCCTGTTCAACCGCACCACGCGCACGCTGGCGCTGACCGAGCGCGGCGCGCTGTACCTGGCCGAGGTGCGCCATATCGAGCGCGATCTGCAACGTGCGCAGGCGGCGGTCACCGACCCGGCGGCGACACCGCACGGTCGCCTGCGCATCGCCAGCACCTCGGCGTTCGGGCGGCATGTGCTGGCGCCGATGCTGCCGGCGCTGCAGGCGCGCTATCCACAGCTGTCGATTGAGCTGCTGCTGGCCGACCGCAGCGTGGACCATGCGCATGAAGACGTGGACGTGAGCATCCGGATCGAACCACAGCTGGTGGAGGGACTGGTGGCGCGTGCCATTGCGCAGGTGCCGTTCCAGGTCTGCGCTGCGCCGTCGTACCTGGCGCAGGCCGGGGTGCCGGCAACGCCGGAGAACCTGCGCGATCATCGCTGCCTGGTGTTCCGCTACCCGGTGGATGGGCGGCTGCTGCCGTGGGGGTTCGTGCGCGAGGGGATGCGCTTCGAGGCGGAGATGCGCCCTGCCCTGGTCTCCGATGACATCGATGCGTTGGCGGCGATGGCCGCAGCCGGGGGTGGGATCGCGCGGTTGGCGGCGTTCGTGGCGGCGCCATGGTTGGCGCGGGGGGAGTTGCAGGTGCTGTTCGCGTCGGGCGATGGGGCGCGTACGTCGCCGGAGCCGATGCGGCTGTTCCTGTGCGTGAGTGACCGGCGCGATCTGACGCCCAAGGTCCGGGCGTTGATGCAGCATGTCGTTGACGGGTTACCTGCCGCTTGGCGGGTGGATGTTGCGTGAGATCAGGCAACGCCCGACAAACGGTCGAGCGCTACCGATTTCCCCGGCGATGCCCGTTTCAGGCGATGCCGGTTCGGCCAACGGCGGCGTTATGCCGTGGGCGCGGTGAACACGCCGCGTGCTTCGCGCGGTTCGCAGCGCAGGTACTGCGGTGCGGGGGTGATCGAATCGCCCAGGGCGGCAGCGGCATGCCACGGCCAGCGCGGGTCGTAAAGGATGCCGCGCGCCAGCGCGACCGCATCGGCATGGCCGTGGCGCAGGATCGATTCGGCCTGCGAAGGATCGGTGATCAGGCCCACGGCGATGACCGGCATGCGCACCTTGGCCTTGATGGCCGCAGCGAAGTGCACCTGGTAGCCCGGCTCCAGCGGGATCTGCTGGCGGGCGTCGAGCCCGCCGCTGGAGACGTGCAGGAACTGGCAGCCACGCATGTCCAGGATCTGCGCAAGCGTGCTGCTCTGTTCGATGTCCCAACCCCCGGCCACCCAATCGCTGGCCGAAATACGCACGCCGACGCTGATGCGGTCGGACACCGCTTCGCGCACCGCATCGAACACGCGCACCAGCAGGCGCATGCGGTTTTCCAGCGAACCGCCGTACTGGTCCTGGCGCTGGTTGCTCAGCGGCGACAGGAACTGGTGCAGCAGGTAGCCGTGGGCGGCGTGCAGTTCGATCAGGTCCAGCCCGGCGCGCTCGGCGCGGCGCGCGGCGACGGCGAATGCTTCGACCACGGCGTCGATGCCGGCTTCGTCCAGCGCGTCAGGCGTGGGGCCATTGGCCGCGAACGGCAGTGCGGAGGGGGCTACGGCAGTCCAGCCGTTGGGGTCGGTGGGTGGAAGCTGGCCGCCGCCTTCCCAGGGGCGCGACGAGGAGGCTTTGCGGCCAGCGTGGGCCAACTGCACGCCCAGTGGCATCGGTGACCATTGCTTGACCGAGGCGATGACCGAGGTGAGCGCCGCTTCGGTGGCGTCGTCCCACAGGCCCAGGTCGGCCCAGCTGATGCGGCCTTCAGGCAGTACGGCGGTGGCTTCCAGGATCAGCAGGCCGGCGCCGGATTGGGCCAGCTGGCCCAGGTGCTGGCGGTGCCAGTCGTTGGCCTGACCGTTGGTGGAGGAGTACTGGCACATCGGGGCGATGACGATGCGGTTGGACAGCGTCAGCGGTCCGAACGAAACGGGGGAGAAAAGCTGGCTCACGGGCGGGCGACTCGGGGAGGAAGAATGAAACCGGGGCGTTATTGCACTCCGATGTGGGGCTGCAGGCAACCTTGTATTTGGAACGGTGAGGCCAGCGCGGCAGGGCCACGCTCTACCGGAGCAGGTTGCGGGCGATTCGTTGGGTGGAACGGTGAGGCTAGCGAGGCATAGCCTCGCTCTACCAGGGGCGCATACAGGTGATTCGTTGGTGGAACGGTGAGGCCAGCGAGGCATGGCCTCGCTCTACCAGAGAAGCGTACAGGCAGTTTGCGCGTGCGGGTTTCGTTCGCGGGTCAGGCCGATGCGGTGGCTGGTAGGAGGAATGACAGGGCGTCTGCGCAGGACTGCTCTACCTTGAGGGTGAGGAGGTCATCTGCTCGGGTGCGGCCGATGTTCAGGGCGGCTACCGGTAGGCCCGCCTTGGCGGCGGCCTGGACGAAGCGGAAGCCGGAATAGACCATCAGCGAGGAGCCGACCACTAGGACGGCGTCTGCCTGTTGCAGGTGGGCGTGTACGGCATCGACGCGCTCGCGCGGTACGTTTTCGCCGAAGAACACCACGTCTGGCTTGAGGATTCCGCCGCAGGTGGGGCACGCGGGTACGTTGAAGGTGCTGAAGTCCACGCCGTCGAGATCGGCATCGCCATCGGGGGCCTGGGCGGCGTCGAGGCGGTCCCAGCCGGGGTTGGCGGCCAGCAGCGCCTGCTGGAAAGCTTCGCGGCCGCTGCGGGTTTCGCAGCCCATGCAGCGCACCTGGTCGAGGCGGCCGTGCAGATCTATCACTGCGGCGCTGCCGGCCCGCTGGTGCAGGCAGTCCACGTTCTGGGTGAGCAGCACTTCCACCTGGCCACGGGCTTCCAGTGCGGCCAGGGCGGCGTGGGTGGCGTTCGGCCGGGCCTGCCCGAAGCGCGGCCAGCCGAGCAGGCTGCGCGCCCAGTAGCGTTGGCGGGTGGCCGCTTCACCCATGAAATCCTGGTAGTTCACCGGTGGGGTGCGCTTCCACTGGCCGTCGGCATCGCGGTAATCGGGAATGCCCGAGTCGGTGCTGCAGCCGGCGCCGGTAAGGACGAACAGGCGGCGGGCGCGGTCGATGAAGTCAGCCAGTTGGGTAGACATGCCAGCTAGATGGGGGCGATTGCGGGCTTCGCAATCGTCCCTGCCCGTTCTAGGGGCCGGCGATATCGGCCGGCAGCGCGGGCACGGCGGTGGGCTTGTGGTTCTCGTCCAGGGCGATCATGACGAAGTGACCCCGGGTGCACAGCTTGCGCTCGCCGGTGTGCAGGTCTTCGGCGATCAGCTCCACTTCCACCTTCATCGAGCTGCGCCCCACTTCAACGATGCGGCCCACGGTTTCCACCATCTGGCCGATGCTGATCGGCAGCTTGAAATCGACCTGGTCCGAACGGGCGGTGACCACGGTGCGGCGCGAGTAGCGCGCGGCGGCCAGGAACGCGGCCTTGTCCATCCACGCCAGCGCCTGGCCACCGAACAGGGTGCCCATGTGGTTGGTGTGGTTGGGGAAGACGATTTCGGCCATGCGCACTTCGGTGGGCGGGACGACGTCGGGGGTGGCGGTCATGGGGGCGGCCGTGAAAGGGGGTCGGGCGGATGATACGGCAGCGGGGGTGAGGCCGTGGAGCAGCCACGCAGGGCGTGGCTCTACGGACATGAAAAACCCCGGCGGCGCCGGGGTTTGTCGGGATACGATCTGACCGGGATCAGAACGACATGTCGAAGGAGACTTCGCCCTTCACGCCGACCTGGTAGGCCGAGGAACGACGTTCGAAGAAGTTGGTCAGCTCCTGCACGTCCTGCAGTTCCATGAAGCTCAGCGGGTTGCGCACGTTGTACTTCTTTTCCATGCCCAGGCGGTGGAAATGGTTGTCGGCGCAATGCTGCAGGTACTGGCGCATGTCGCGGGTGGAAATGCCGGCCACGCCGCCGGAGAGCACGTCTTCGGCGAACTGCACTTCGCATTCGATCGCTTCGGCGAGCATGTCATAGACCTGCTGCTTCATCGCGTCGTCGAACAGGTCCGGTTCTTCCTCGCGGATCACGTCCACGCATTCGAAAGCGAACTCCATGTGCGCGCTTTCGTCGCGGAACACCCAGTTGGTGCCCGAGGCCAGGCCGTTGAGCAGGCCGCGCGAACGGAAGTAGTACACGTAGGCGAAGGCGGCGAAGAAGAACAGGCCTTCGATGCACGCGGCGAAGCAGATCTGGTTGAGCAGGAACTGGCGGCGCTCGTCACGGGTTTCGATGCGCTTGAGGCCCTGGATCGAGTCGATCCACTTGAAGCAGAAGTCGGCCTTCTTCTTGATCGAGTCGATGTTCTCCACCGCGTCGAACGCCTTGGCGCGCTCTTCCGGGTCCGGCAGGTAGTTGTCGAGCAGGGTCAAGTAGAACTGCACGTGCAGCGCTTCTTCGTACAACTGGCGCGACAGGTACATGCGCGCTTCGGGCGCGTTCAAGTGCTGGTACAGGTTCAGCACCAGGTTGTTGGACACGATCGAATCGCCGGTGGCGAAGAACGCAACCAGGCGGTGGATCAGGTGGCGTTCGCCCGGCGACATCTTGCCGTGCAGGTCGCTGATGTCGATCTGGAAGTTGATTTCTTCCACGGTCCAGGTGTTCTTGATCGCGTTGCGATACATGTCGTAGAACTGCGGGTAGCGCATGGGGCGCAGGGTCAGTTCAAAACCGGGATCGAGCAGCATTTGGCTGGGCTTGTCGGCCATGGGTGTTTCGTCCTTCAAAAGCATGCACCGATCAACGATGGGTACACGCCGTGTGTTTGGGGTCGCCAGGGTTGGCGGAGGGCCGGCCAACGGCCGGCGCTACCGAGCTTCTGTTCCGACGTTGTGCCGGTGGAGCAGCCGGGCAGAGCCCGGCTCTACTGCGTGGGGTGCCGGCGGGCCGGCACGCCTCTTATTGGCACGCCTCGCAGGCTTCCGGGTTTTCCAGCGAGCAGGCCACGGCTTCCACCGGGGTGTAGCTGCTGACGGTGGTCTTGGCGATCTTGGTGGCCGGACGCGAACGCAGGTAGTAGGTGGTCTTGATGCCCTGCTTCCAGGCGTACATGTACATGGAGGACATCGCGCCGATGTTCGGGCTTTCCATGAACAGGTTGAGCGAGGCGGACTGGTCGATGAACGCGCCGCGTTCGGCGGCCATGTCGATCAGCGAACGCATCGGCAGCTCCCACGCAGTGCGGTACACGTGGCGCAGCGTTTCCGGAATCTGGGTGATGCCCTGGATGGAGCCTTCGGCCAGTTTGATGGCGTCGCGCATTTCCGGGGTCCAGTGGCCCAGCTTCTTCAGCTCATTCACCAGGTAACGGTTGACCTGCAGGAAGTCGCCCGAAAGCGTTTCGCGCTTGAACAGGTTGGACACCTGCGGTTCGACGCACTCGTAGCAGCCGGCAATGGAGGCGATGGTCGCGGTCGGGGCGATGGCGATCATCAGCGAGTTGCGCAGGCCGTGTTCCTTGATGCGCTCACGCAGGGCATCCCAGCGCGCGCTGTCTTCGGGCACCACGTTCCAGGCGTCGAACTGCAGCTCGCCGCTGGCCGCACGGGTGTCGGCAAACGACGGGTGCTTGCCGCGTTCCTGGGCCAGTTCCACCGAGGTTTCCAGCGCGTGGAAGTAGATGGTCTCGGCGATCTTCCTGGACAGCGCGCGGGCTTCGGCACTGTCGAAGGCCAGGCGCTTGCGGAAGAACACGTCCTGCAGGCCCATGCAACCCAGGCCCACCGGGCGCCAGCGCAGGTTGCCGCGGCGCGCCGATTCGATCGGGTAGAAGTTCAGGTCGATCACGCGGTCGAGCTGGCGCACGGCCAGGCGCACGGTGTCGGCCAGCTTGTCGTAGTCGAACTCGCCGTGGGCATCGAAATGGTTGCCCAGGTTGATCGAGCCCAGGTTGCATACCGCGGTTTCTTCGGCCGAGGTGATTTCCAGGATTTCGGTGCACAGGTTGGACAGGTGGATCACGTTGCCGGCGCGCAGGGTCTGGTTGCTGGCGCGGTTGCACTTGTCCTTGAAGGTCATCCAGCCGTTGCCGGTTTCGGCAAGGGTACGCATCATGCGCGAGTACAGCTTGCGCGCGGAGATGGTGCGGTTGGCCTTGCCCTGTGCTTCGGCCTGCAGGTACGCCTGCTCGAAGGCTTCACCGAACAGGTCGGTGAACTCGGGCACCACGCGCGGATCGAACAGCGACCATTCCTGGTCGGCTTCGACGCGCTTCATGAACAGGTCCGGGATCCAGTTGGCCAGGTTCAGGTTGTGCGCACGGCGCGATTCGTCGCCGGTGTTGTCGCGCAGTTCGAGGAAATCCTCGATGTCGGCGTGCCAGGTTTCCAGGTACACGCAGGCCGCGCCCTTGCGCTTGCCGCCCTGGTTCACCGCGGCCACGGACGAATCCATGGTCTTGAGCCACGGCACGATGCCGTTGGAATGGCCGTTGGTGGATTTGATCAGCGAGCCGCGCGAACGCACGCGGGTGTAGCTGACGCCGATGCCGCCACTGAACTTGGAGAGCTGGGCGATATCGCCGTACTTGGAATAGATCGATTCCAGCGAATCCTGCGGCGAGTCGAGCAGGAAGCACGAGGACAGCTGTTCATGGGTGGTGCCGGAATTGAACAGCGTCGGCGAGGACGGCAGGTAATCCAGGCTGCCCATGCGCTTGTACAGCGCCAGGGTTTCGGGCACGTCTTCGCTCAGCGCGCTGGCGATGCGCAGGAAGAACTGCTGCGGGGTCTCGATCACCTTGCGGGTGTGCGGATGACGCAGCAGGTAGCGGTCGTACAGGGTACGCAGGCCGAAGTAATCGAAGTTCAGGTCCAGCGAGATCTCGATGGCGTCGTTGAGCTTGCGCGCGTTGGTCTGCACGAAGTTCAGCAGGCGGTCGTTGATCAGGCCCACTTCGTGGCCACGGCCGACCGACTGCGAGAAGGCGTGGATTTCCTGACCCGACACTTCCTTGGCGATGTAGTTGGCCAGCAGGCGCGCGGCCAGGCGACCGTACTCGGGCTCTTCGCCGATCAGCAGGGCGGCGGTGCGGATGGACAGTTCGTCCAGTTCCTGGGTGGTGGCGCCGTTGTACAGGCCGGAAATGGTGCGGGTGGCCACGCGCATCGGATCGACCGAATGCAGGCCTTCGGCCGAACGCTGCACCGCGCGCACGATCTTGTTCAGATCCACCAGCTCGGTCGTGCCGTTGCGCTTGGTGACGCTCATGGCCGTCGCGGTCGGCGGCGAGGTCAACAGGAATTCACTTTCCTGGTCGGTGGCTGCGCTGGTTTCGGTGCTCACGGCGTTTTCCTCTTGGCGTGATTTGAAGTGGTGCGGGGCCGCCTGCTCGGTAGGCGTGGGACCGGTGCGCTCAGCGCTCAGGGTGGACTGTCGGTGTCGCATGGGACGCGACCGGCGCAACGGCGCTGCGGACGCTTCCCTGCTTCACCGGTCATCTCCCCCCGGAGACTGGCGCTACCAGCGCCGCACCCTGCACGGCATGCGGTTGTCGGCGGGCATTGGGGCCCGTTGGACCCTTCGACTTGTGGTCGAAGAGACCGACAGCCACAAGATAGTGGGGGTATATGGGTCCGTCAACGCCAAATGTAGTGAATCAGGGCAATCCCTTGCGGCGCAAGGATTCGGTGTTGGGGGCGTCCGACGAACGGTCGCGACCTGTCGAAAGCGAGTGCGCAGTCAAGGGTTCAGAGCGACTTTTGATGCGATTCAAGGGTTCGAAAAACGGAACGATCGGGCGTCACGCGGGCGTAACAATCATGCGCGGATCGGGCACCGCGCAGCCACGCAGGGCGTGGCTCTACACCCGTGTTCCAGCCAGTGCCCAGCCAGTGTCCAGCCCGTGTCCCGATCACGCCCGGTGGGGCGTGCCCAGGTATTCGGCGCTCTGCATTTCTATCAGCCGCGAGGCGGTGCGCTCGAAGGCGCCCTGCAGGCGGGTGCCGGTGTACAGCGCCACGGGGGCGTCGGTGGCGGTGCAGACCAGGTTGACGTGGCGGTCGTACAACTCGTCGATCAGGTTGACGAAGCGGCGCGCGGCGTCTTCGTTCATGCGGTCGAAGTGCGGGATGTCGCCCAGCAACACCGTGTTGAACTCGCGGGCGATCTCGATGTAGTCCGACGGGCCGCGCGGGCCTTCGCACAGGGCCTTGAAGTCGAACCAGACAATGCTCTTGCCGCGTGCGCGCACCGGAATCTTGCGCGCTTCGATCTCGATGTTGCCCGGCTTGGGCGGCTGGCCGCCGCTCAGCGCGGCCCAGCGGCTGGCCAGCCAGGCGTCGCTGTGCTCGTCGCGCGGGGCCTGGTACACCGGCGAATGGGTCAACGCGCGCATCCGGTAGTCTTCGGTGCCCTCGGCGTACAGCTCCACGCAGTAGGTCTGCAGCAGGCTGATCGCGGGCAGGAAGCTGTCGCGCTGCAGGCCGTTCAGGTACAGGTTCTCCACCGCCGTGTTGGAGGTGGTGACCAGGGTGACCCCTTCGGCGAACAGGCGTTCGAGCAGGCGCGCCAGCAGCATGGCATCGCCGATGTCGGTGACGAAGAATTCGTCCAGCACCAGCACCCGCAGCTTGCTGCGCCATTCCTGGGCGATCCGGGCCAGCGGGTCGCTCTGCCCCTGGTGCTCGCGCAGGCGCTCGTGGATGCCACGCATGAAGCGGTGGAAGTGGGTGCGGTACTTCTGCTCGATCGGCAGCCCGTCATAGAACAGGTCCACCAGGAAGGTCTTGCCGCGCCCCACCCCACCCCAGAAGTACAGGCCCTTGACCGGGTCGGGCTTCTTCCAGAACGCCGACAGGCGGTCCAGCCAGCCGTCCTGGGCGCTGTCGACCAGCGCCAGGTGGATGCGGTCCAGTTCGGCCAGGGCGGCGTGCTGGGCCGGGTCGTTCTGCCATTCGCCCCGGGCCACGCCTTCGGCGTAACGCTGCGACGGGGTCATTGCGGTGTCGCTCATGCGGTGGCGCTGTCCGTGTTGGGCAGCCAATGCTTGAGGCCGTGGAGCAGCGCCCCGCGCAGGTCGATCAGCTTGCGGTGGAAGAAGTGGCTGGTTTCAGGCATCCGCACCAGCTCATGCGGCGCGTCCAGGCTGTCCAGCCAGTTGTAGACCGCCTGCGGGTCGACGATTTCGTCTTCTTCGCCCTGGATGACCAGCCAGTGGGCCGGCGGCTGCACGCCATCGAAGTCCCAGCGCCCCGCCGGCGGCGCAATCGAGACCAGCACTTCCGGCTGCAGGTCGGCGGCCGCACGCAGCGAGACGAAGGCGCCGAAGCTGAAGCCGGCCAGCCACAGGGTGGCGTCGGGGCGCTGTTCGCGCACCCAGGCCACCACGGCCTTGAGGTCATCCTGCTCGCCCACGCCGTGGTCGAACTCGCCGGCCGAGGTGCCGACGCTGCGGAAGTTGAAGCGCACGGTGGACACGCCCAGCTCGCGCAGGCTGGTGCCGACCATGGTCACCACCTTGTTGTGCAGGCTGCCGCCCTCGGTGGACAGCGGGTGGCAGATCACGGCCACGACCGGCTGCACCGGTACGTCCGCCTTGGGCAGGTCGACCGCCACGTCCAGCGCGCCGACCGGGCCGGCCAGCTGCAGGGTGGCGTTTTGGGTGGGGAAAGGGGGATTGTGCATGGCGTCATAATACCGCTCCCCCGCGGGCTTCACCGCCGCGCCTGCCTGGAACCCCATGTTCTATCTGCTTTTCAGCGTGGTCTGCAGCGTGTTGGTGTCGGTGCTGCTGAAGCTGGCCGCGCGCCGCCAGCTGGATGTCGCCCAGATGGTGACCTGGAATTACCTGGTGGCCGCCGCGCTCACCGCCGTGGTGCTGCGCCCGCCGCTGGACGCGCTGCAGGCCGCGCACGCGCCGTGGCCGTCGCTGCTGGTGCTGGCGGTGGTGCTGCCCGCCTTGTTCCTGGTGCTGGGCCGCACGGTGGCGGTGGCCGGGATCGTGCGCACCGATGTGGCGCAGCGGCTGTCGCTGCTGCTGTCGCTGTTGGCCGCGTTCCTGTTCTTCGGGCAGACCGCGACCGCGCTCAAGCTGCTCGGGCTGGGGCTGGGGCTGGTGGCGATGCTGGGCATCAGCCTGCGACCGCGCGGGCCGGCCGTGGCCGGTGACGCCGGCAGCTGGCGCTGGCTGCTGGCGGTGTGGGTGGGCTTTGCGCTGGTGGATGTGCTGCTCAAGCAGGTGGCGCTGTCAGGTACGCCGTCGATGGCGGCGCTGCTGGCCTGTTTCAGCATCGCCTTCGTGCTGATGCTGGCGCTGCAGCTGTGGCGGCACGTGCGCGGACGCAGCCGGTTGCGCGCGCGCAACGTGAGCGCCGGCGCGCTGCTGGGCCTGCTCAATGGCGGCAACATCCTGTTTTACGTGCACGCCCACCAGGCGATGCCGGACAGCCCGGCCACGGTGTTTGCCGGGATGAACATCGGCGTGGTGGTGCTGGGCGCGCTGGTGGGGGTGTTTGCGTTTGGCGAGCCAACCACGCGGTGGAACCGCGCGGGGTTGGTGTTGGCGGTGGTGGCGATCGGATTTATTGCGTGGGGGTAGGTGCGCGCCAGGAGCAGCCGGGCAGAGCCCGGCGCTACGAGCGGACCACACCATGGCGGTAGAGCCGGGCTCTGCCCGGCTGATCGTTACCGGTCGAAACCCAGAATCAACGGGTCATGGTCGGAACTGCGCCACGGGCCGGCTTCGTTGCGGTCGCGGTATCCCACGTCGTCGGCTTCGTCGGCATTGATATGCCATTCGGCCGCGCCGCGCAGGCGCTTGGCCATGCCCGGGCTGAGCAGTGCGTGGTCGAGGCGGCCGGTCATGCCGCTGTACACGTAGCTGTAGGGGCGTTCGACCTTGGCCACGGCGAAGGCGTCGCGCCAGCCGGCGTCGTGCAGGGTGCGGATCGGCGCTTCCATCGCATAGGCGTTGAAGTCGCCCAGCAGGATCGCGTCGGTGGTGCCGGCGCCGGTCGGGTCGGTGCCCAGCCATTGGTTGAGCAGGCGTGCCGATTCAACCCGGGTGGCGTTCCAGCAGGCCTGGCCGTCGTTCTGGTCGGCATCGGCACCGGCGGCGTCCGAGCAGCCCTTGGACTTGAAGTGGTTGGCCACCACCACGAACGGCGCGCCCTTGCCGGCACGGAATGCCTGCGCCAGCGGCACGCGGCTGTGCGGGCCGAACGGGCCGGTTTCCAGCACAGCGGGGGCACCCACCGGGGTCACCCGCGAGTTGCGGTAGATGATGCCGACCCGGATCGGGTTCTCGCCGGGGCCCTTGCCAGCGTCGATGAAGCGCCAGTCGCCCTGCCCGCCCTGCGCGGCATTGAGCGCGCGGACGAATTCGGCGACCGCCGACTGCGGGCCGTAGCCGTCGTTTTCCAGTTCCATCAGCGCAGCCACGTCCGCGCCGAGTGCGTTCACCGTGGCCACCAGCTTGGCGGTCTGCGCCTGGTGTTCGGCCAGGGTGCGGGCGCCGCGCAGGGTCGGGTAACCGCCGCCCTGGCCGTCGCCGTTGAAGAAGTTTTCCAGGTTGAAGGCAGCCACCTTGAGCGCACCGGGCACTACCGGGGCGGCCGGGCGGTCGAGCGCCGGCAGCTTCAGCGGCGTGGTCACCTGCAGGCGCGGAGTGCCCTTGGCATCCACGCGCACGATGCCTTCCACGTTGCGCAGGACGGTGCCGGTGCGCAGGTCGGCGCCGGCCGGCAGGTAGGCGACGGGGCCGGGATCGCGCGCGTCGCTGCCGTCATCGAGCAGCAGGCGGCGGCGCTGGTTGTCGGCGACCACCCTGGTGTGCGCGTCGGTGCCCGGGGCGGCCACTTCACTGGGCTGCCAGAGGCGGCCGTCGAAGGCCACGGTGAGTTCGCCGAAGCGGGCCAGGCCGTCGGTGCCGGCCAGGGTCAGCGGGGCGGCGATGCGCACGTGCTGGCCGTCCAGCGCGCGCCAGTCGGCGGGGGCGGCGGTGAGGGTGACGGGAGCGGAGGTCGCCGGGGTCGATGCGGTCGGGTGCGGCTGTGGCTGGGCCTGGGCGAACGCGGTGGCGGGCAGCAGCAGCGACAGGGCAAGAGCGAGGGAGCGACGGCGCATCGACGGCAATTCCGGAAACGGGTGCACAGGGTAATGCGGAATTGTGGCGATGGCGTGGTGCGCGGGTGGTTGGCCTGAGCGGGCAAAATCGCGCGGTCCCTGATCCGTAGTGCCACGCCCTGCGTGGCAAGCGCCGGGCGTAGCGTGAGCCCCCGCAGCCACGCAGGGCGTGGCTCTACGATGTCGAGGTATCGGTAGAGCCACGCCCTGCGTGGCTGCCCGCGGATTATTTCAGGTTCGCCAGCATCCAATCCACGGTGGCGTGGATCTGCTCTTCGCTCAGGCCGGGGTTGCCGCCCTTGGGCGGCATGATCCCGCCGTCCGGGCCGGTGTAGCCCTCGATGGCGTGCTTGTAGAGCGTGTCCTTGCCCTGGACGAGGCGCTCGTTCCAATGGGCGTGGTCCAGGGTCGGTGCCTGGCCGACGCCGGTGGTGTGGCAGGCGGTGCACAGGTTGTCGAAGATCACCTTGCCGTCGGTGGTGCCACCGTAGGCGACCTGTGATGCCGCCTTGGCCAGTGCCGCCGCCTTGGCCGCAGCCTGGTCGGCCGCACCGGTGGCGCCGGCATAAACGGCACCGGCCGGGGCAATGCGCAGTTCGGTGCGCTTGGCCGCCTGGGGCGAGACTTCAGGGGGAATGCGGGTGTGCAGGTACGCGGCGAACAGGATCAATCCGAGCGTTACGGCCATCAAAAGGGCAATGACCATGGAAAAGCGTTTCAGGAACTCGAGGTCGTAATTCCGCACTCTCTGATACCCCTGGCTGGTAGTCGTTGGACCACGGCTTGTCGGCCGAGTATGACCAGCGTCGGCGGCGCTCTGCAAGCCGACCATCCAGGTCAGGCGCAGCCGCTGACTGCCGCAATGCAACATCTGCGGCGTTCAGGCGCCCGCCGCGCGCAGGCAGAAAACGCAGATCGATTCGACCAGTGCGGTCTGATCGCCGTGCGCATCGCGGCTGGGCGCGGTGGGCCCAACGAGCGCTTCGGTGAACGCACCGACGATGCAGGCGGCGGCCACGTCGGTGTCCTGCGCGGGAAAACTGCCTGCTTCGATGCCATCGGCGACGATGCGGCGGAACACGTCACCGAACAGACGACGGCAGCGGATGCGCTCGGCTTCCACCTCCGGGTCGACCGGTTCGGCGATGAAGGCATAGGCCAGCCCGGGGCCGGCCAGTGCGCGGCGCACGAACGCGGTGATCGCCCGGCGCAGGCGCTCGGGCGCGGGCACCGGTTCGGCCGCAATGGCCTCGAAGATGCGCAGTTCGTGTTCGACCGCGTCGGTCAGGACCTCCACGAACAGCTCGGCCTTGGACGGGAAGTGCCGGTAGATCAGGCCGGTGGACACCCCCGCCTCGGCCGCCACGGCGGTCACCGGGGCGTTGCGGTAGCCGCCGGCCGCCACCAGGCGCCGGGTGGCCAGCAGGATCCGTTCCCGGGCTCCGGCCAGGCGTTCTTCCATCAATGCTGAGCGTTTGTAGGCCATTTGTTGATTCTATGTTCAATTTTTGAATTTGTGTTCACTTTTACCTCCTGGAGGACTAGGCTGGGAGCATTCGACCCCTTCCAGCCGTTGCGGAGCCGCCTCATGCACGTCCCCACCATGAACTTCGACCTCGGCGAAGAGATCGACATGCTCCGCCAGAGCGTGGCCCATTTTGCCTCGGCCGAGATCGCGCCGCTGGCGGCCAGGGCCGACGAGGAGAATCTGTTCCCGCACCCGCTGTGGCGCAAGCTCGGCGAGCAGGGCCTGCTCGGCCTGACCGTGGAAGAAGAATACGGCGGCAGCGGCATGGGCTACCTGGCCCACGTGGTGGCGATGGAGGAAATCTCGCGCGCCTCCGGCGGCATCGGCCTGTCCTACGGCGCGCATTCGAACCTGTGCGTGAACCAGCTGCGCAAGAACGGCACCGGGGAGCAGAAGCAACGCTTCCTGCCCGGCCTGTGCAGCGGCGAAAAAGTCGGCGCGCTGGCGATGAGCGAACCGGGCGCCGGTTCGGACGTGGTGTCGATGAAGCTGCGCGCGGACAAGCGCGGCGACCACTACGTGCTCAACGGCAACAAGATGTGGATCACCAACGGCCCCGATGCCGACGTGCTGGTGGTGTATGCCAAGACCGACCCGAATGCCGGCGCCAAGGGCATCACCGCCTTCCTGGTCGAAAAGGGCATGAAGGGCTTCTCCACCGCGCAGAAGCTGGACAAGCTGGGCATGCGCGGCTCCAACACCTGCGAGCTGGTGTTCGAGGACTGCGAAGTGCCCGAAGCGAACGTACTCGGCGTGGTCGGCGGCGGCGTGAACGTGCTGATGTCCGGCCTGGACTACGAGCGCGTGGTGCTCTCCGGCGGCCCGCTCGGGCTGATGGCGGCCGCGCTGGATGTGGTGATGCCCTACGTGCATGAGCGCAAGCAGTTCGGCGAGGCGATCGGCACGTTCCAGCTGATCCAGGCCAAGCTGGCCGACATGTACGTGGGCCTCAATGCCTGCCGCGCCTATGTGTATGCGGTGGCGCGCGCCTGCGACCAGGGCCGCACCACCCGCCAGGACGCAGCCGGTGCGATCCTGTACTCGGCCGAGAAGGCCACCTGGCTGACCGGGCAGGCGATCCAGATCCTGGGCGGCAACGGCTATATCAACGAATACCCGACCGGGCGTTTGTGGCGTGATGCCAAGCTGTATGAGATCGGTGCGGGCACCTCGGAAATCCGCCGCATGCTGATCGGCCGCGAACTGTTCCAGCGCACCAAGTAAGGGCCCTGCCATGACTGTACTGAGCACCCAGCTGCAACCGGGCAGCGAGACCTTCGAAGCCAACCGCGCCGCATTGCAGGCGGTGGTGGACGACCTGCGCGCCACCCTGGCGCAGACCGCGCTGGGCGGCACCGAAGCTGCGCGACAGAAACACACCGCGCGCGGCAAGCTGCTGGTGCGCGACCGCATTGACGCACTGCTCGACCCGGGCAGCGCGTTCCTGGAGATCGCCCCACTGGCCGCGCACGGCATGTATGGCGACAGCATCGCCAGTGCCGGCGTGGTGGCCGGCATCGGCCGCGTGTCCGGGGTGGAATGCGTGATCGTTGCCAACGATGCCACGGTCAAGGGCGGCACCTATTACCCGATGACGGTGAAGAAGCACCTGCGCGCGCAGGAAGTGGCCGAACAGAACCGCCTGCCGTGCATCTACCTGGTGGATTCGGGTGGCGCGTTCCTGCCGCTGCAGGACGAGGTGTTCCCCGACCGCGACCATTTCGGCCGGATCTTCTACAACCAGGCCAACCTGTCGGCGCAGGGCATTCCGCAGATCGCCTGCGTGATGGGGTCGTGCACCGCCGGCGGTGCATACGTGCCGGCGATGAGCGATGAAACGGTGATCGTGCGCGAACAAGGCACCATCTTCCTGGGCGGCCCGCCGCTGGTGAAGGCCGCTACCGGTGAAGTGGTCACCGCCGAGGAACTGGGCGGTGCCGACGTGCACACGCGCATTTCCGGCGTGGCCGACCACATGGCCGACAACGACCTGCAGGCACTGGCCCGCGTGCGTGCGATCATCGCCCAGCTCAACTGGCGCAAGCCCGAGCCAGCGCTGGCGGTGCAGGCACCGGTCGAGCCGCATTACCCGGCGCAGGAGCTGTACGGAGTGATCCCGGCCGATACCCGCAAGCCCTACGACGTACGCGAAGTGATCATGCGCGTGGTGGACGATTCGCGCTTCGATGAGTTCAAGCCGCGCTATGGCAATACGCTGGTGACCGGCTTCGCGCACCTGCACGGCTACCCGGTGGGGATCATCGCCAACAACGGCATCCTGTTCTCCGAGTCGGCGCTCAAGGGCGCGCACTTCATCGAACTGTGCACCCAGCGCGGTATTCCGCTGGTGTTCCTGCAGAACATCACCGGCTTCATGGTCGGCCGCAAGTACGAACACGGCGGCATCGCCAAGGACGGGGCCAAGCTGGTGATGGCGGTGGCGTGCGCGAAGGTGCCCAAGTTCACCGTGGTGATTGGCGGTTCATTTGGTGCCGGCAACTACGGCATGTGCGGCCGCGCCTATTCGCCCAACTTCCTGTGGATGTGGCCGAACGCGCGCATCGGCGTGATGGGCGGCGAGCAGGCCGCCAGCGTGCTGGCCACGGTCAAGCGCGATGGCATTGAAGCCAAGGGCGGGCAGTGGTCGGCGCAGGACGAAGACACGTTCAAGACGCCCATCCGCGACCAGTTCGAGCAGCAGGGCCATCCCTACTACGCCAGCGCGCGGCTGTGGGACGACGGCGTGATCGATCCGGCCGATACCCGCCGGGTGCTGGGCCTGGCGCTGTCGGCCAGCCTCAACGCCCCGGCCCGCAAGACCGACTTCGGCGTGTTCCGGATGTGATCCGGCCCATTGGCATGCGCAACGAGACTTCCATGTTCACCAAGATCCTGATCGCCAACCGTGGCGAAATCGCCTGCCGTGTCATCGCTACCTGCCAGCGCCTGGGCATTGCCACGGTGGCGGTATATTCCGACGCCGACCGCAACGCGCGGCATGTGCGACTGGCCGATGAAGCCGTGGCCATCGGCCCGGCCCCGGCGCGCGAAAGCTACCTGCGTGCTGACGCCATTCTCGACGCGGCGCGCCGCACCGGTGCGCAGGCGATCCATCCCGGCTACGGCTTCCTCTCCGAAAATGCGGACTTCGCCCAGGCCTGCGCCGAGGCCGGCATCGTGTTCATCGGCCCGTCTGCTGCGGCAATCCGCGCGATGGGCGACAAGAGCGCGGCCAAGGCGCTGATGCAGCAGGCCGGCGTGCCGCTCACCCCCGGTTATCACGGCGATGTGCAGGATCCTGCGTTCCTGCGCGGGCAGGCCGATGCCATCGGCTACCCGGTGCTGATCAAGGCCAGCGCCGGTGGCGGTGGCAAGGGCATGCGCAAGGTGGAGGACAACGCCGCCTTCGTCGAGGCGCTGGCCAGCTGCCAGCGCGAGGCGCAGTCTGCGTTCGGCAACGCGCACGTGCTGGTGGAAAAGTACGTGGAGCGCCCGCGCCACATCGAGATCCAGGTGTTCGGCGACAGCCACGGCAACGTGGTGTACCTGTTCGAGCGCGACTGCTCGGTGCAGCGCCGCCACCAGAAAGTGCTGGAAGAAGCGCCGGCACCGGGGATGACCGCCGAACGCCGCGCCGCGATGGGCAAGGCGGCGGTGGATGCCGCGCGCGCGGTGAACTACGTGGGCGCCGGCACGGTGGAGTTCATCGCCGGCCCCGATGGCGATTTCTATTTCATGGAAATGAACACCCGCCTGCAGGTGGAACACCCGGTCACCGAGTGCATCACCGGCACCGACCTGGTGGAATGGCAGCTGCGCGTGGCCAGCGGTGCGCCGCTGCCGCTGCAGCAGGAACAGCTGCGGATCAACGGCCATGCGCTGGAAGCACGGCTGTACGCCGAAGATGCTGACAAGGGCTTCCTGCCCTCCACCGGCACCCTGCGCCACCTGCGGCTGCCTTCCGGCAGCGCGCACGTGCGCGTGGATGCCGGTGTGGAACAGGGCGATGCGATCACTCCGTTCTACGACCCGATGATTGCCAAGCTGATCGTCTGGGACGTGGACCGCGATGCCGCACTGCGCCGCATGCAGCAGGCATTGGCCGAGTGCGAAGTGGTGGGCGTGACCACCAATGCCGCGTTCCTGCGCCGGCTGGTGATGACCGATTCGTTCGCCAACGCGAAACTGGATACGGCGTTGATCGAGCGCGAGCAGGCTGCGCTGGCACCGCATCAAGGCGAAACCGATGCTGCCCTGTGGGCGGTGGCTGCCGTGGCTGCCGTGGCGACGGATGCAGCGGCCCCGGTGGATGCGCGCGACCCGCACTCCCCGTGGCAGGCCCGCGATGGCTGGCGGCTGGGCCAGCGCGCGGCGCGCCGGCTGACGCTGGAGCATCGCGGCGACCAGCAGGTCGTGGCGGTTGAGGGGCACGGCGAGGTGTGGTCGATCGAGGTGGACGGCACCGCGGTATCGGCGCAGGGCCGGATGACCGGCGAACAGCTGGCGTTGCAGGTAGGAGAGAACCTGCACCGCGCCCGCGTGGTGCGCGACGGCAGCGAGCTGTATCTGTTCGGCAGCAACGGCGTGCAGCGCTTCACCCTGCATGACCCGGTCAGCGAGGCTGATCAGGGCGTGGCCGACGCCGGCAGCCTGGTCGCGCCGATGCCGGGCCGGATCGTGGCGACCCTGCTGGCGCCGGGCACCCGGGTCGTGCGCGGCACGCCGTTGCTGGTGCTGGAGGCAATGAAGATGGAGCACACGCTGCAGGCGCCGGCCGATGGCACGGTGCAGGGGTATCGGGTCAAGGCCGGCGACCAGGTGGGCGACGGCGCAGTGCTGGTGGACTTCGAGGTCGCGTGACACATCGGCCGGCGTGGCCGCTGGTCACGCCGGCCAGATCACCTGGTTTGGATCGAACTCGGTGGTGGTCAACGTTTCGCTGCGCCAGCCGACCCCGACCACCGCCACCGGCCCCTGGGTGATGCTGTCCAGCCCGAAGACCTGCTCGGTGTCCACGTCGTTGATGGCCGCAGTAACGAACGCGGCCAATCCCTGCTCGGTCGCCGCCATGTAGAGCGCCTGGGAAATGTGGCCGACATCGAGCAGCAGCGCACGGTAGGCCTTGGCATGATTGCGGTACTTCCAGTAGGTACGCGCGTAGCGCGGTACCAGCACCAGATGGGCAGCCGCGTTGGCGAACCAATCCTGGCCGGACAGCATGGCCTCGGCCACGTCCTGCAGCGGACGGTCGCACTGGCGGGGCAGTGCCACCAGTGCATGCTCCACGGGGTGGTAGTGGTACAGACCCGGCGCCAATCCGTCCACGCGCTGCACCAGCAGATACGTCTCGGTGGGATGCAGCCCACCGCCGGACGGCACGTTCTTCTTGAGAAACGCGGTATCGGCTTCCACCTGCACCACCGCCTGGGCCTTCACCGTGCGCTGCAGGAGCTGCGCCAGCTGCCCGTAACCGATGCTGCGTGCTGCATCGAAGTTGCGGCAGGTCGTGCGGCGTTCCAGCAACCGGTCGTAGTCGGTGGCGTCCACGGCGGGGAGCGGTTGATACGTTCCGGGGTGCACCTGCACAGCGGGCGGCGGCGCGCCGAGCTGCCGGCGCAGATCCCTGGCGGTGACCATGTTGCTGTCGCGCATCTGCGCGGCGCTGTTCACGCCGCTCCAGCGGGCATGGCGATGGGCCAGCGCTGCCAACGGCCACCAGTGGCCGTCGCGCATTCCCTCGTCGCTGTGGCGATGCGCGGCGTACGCGTCGTCATCCGATATCAGCAGTCCGGCCTCCAGCAAGGGCCGCCAGTCACGCGGGTGGCTGCCGAGGTCGCTGGCGTCGGTCCATTGACGGGAGCTTAGGGAACCCAATAATTCCCGCTGTTCGGCACTCACCGGCACGGCCTGCTCCAGGTGCGCGGCCAGGGCGAACCACGTGGTGGCCGTGGAAAGCTCCGTACGCCCGGCGAGCATGGCGTTGAAGTCGATGCTGACATCTTCCCGCGGCTCGAACATGATAGTTGTGCAACGACGCAGTTTCATTCGGGGCCGGCCGTGGAAGGACCTGGACATTCTAGCCGGGGCACGGAATGCGTCGTCATGTGTGGCCGGTCAACGGCGTAATCTGCGTGCTGCTTCGCACCGCGCGTTGGCCTGCCATGCGGGACGCTACATTCCCGCCCGGTCCGGCCGATAACCCTCACTTCACCCACTGGATAGACCGCAATGAGCAACGACAAACCGGAAACGAACAAGATTTCCCCTGAAGTCGCAGCGCGGCTGGTAGGCAGGCTGATTGACGACCCGGCCTTCCGTGAGCTGTTCCAGAAGGATGCACGCCAGGCGCTGACCGAGCTGGGGTTGAGCACGGACGTCCAGCCACTGTGCTGCGATATCCAGCAGCTGGCCAGCGTGGAAGAACTGCGCGCAGTACAGGCCCAGTTGGAGAAGTACCTGAGCACATCCCACCAGTCGATGCAGGTACCCCACTGCTTCGAGGCGGGCAAGGCCGCAGACTCGCTCGAATAACGACGCCGCCAGCCTGCGCCCAACCTAGTTGGAACGCAGGCTGGCGTCAGCCAGCATGTCGTGGACGTTCAGCGCCTGCATCAGCTGCATCGGAGCGACTTCGCCAATCGCGCGCCCTCGATGGGCATACAGCCATTCGTTCTGCGCATGGAACGTCTCGGCATTGCCCAGCCTGCGCTGCACCTCCCGCAGCACCACCCGGGCCTGCACCGGTTCGGTACCGTCCAGGATCGGCCGCAGCAGTGCCTCGGCCTGCACCGGTTGGTTACGACCCAGCTGCTGCATGGCCAGCACAATCGCGTACCACTTGCCTATCACCGGGCTCTTCTGCGCGGCTATCAGGGCTGCATGGTTGCGCAGCAGCGCATCGGCGCGCGCAGTGTCGCCCTGGCGCTGAGCGAGATACGCAAGCGACAGCATGCGCAGCAGCCGCTCTGACAAGTTCGGGTTGGCACGGTCCTTCAGCAGCGGAAGCAGCTGTTCGGACGCGGCATCCAGCGCAGCCTGGCTCCGCCGCTCGCAGGCGGTGTCCACCACCGCGCGCATCAGCAGCACATGCGTGCGGTAATCGACCGATTCGTTCGGCGCGTCTTCGCTGGCCAGCGCATCGGTCATGCCGATGCAGTCGTCCTGGTCGGCCGCAAGCAGCACGCGGGCGCGCTGATACATGATGGTCTGCAGTTCATCGCTGCCCTTGGGAAGCTGCGCGAGCAACGCCTGAGCGTCCTTGTAGCGGCGTTGGGCGATCAGCACGTCCGCGCGCATATCGCTGACGTTGCGACCGGTGAGCTGTTCGGACAACTGGAAGCTGCGCAACGCCTCGTCGTAGCGGTTGGTCGCCAGTTGGATCCGGCCTGTATACCCGATGGGATAGGCACGCAGCGCCGCCTTCGGAACCGAAGCAGCGCGTGCGTAGCGCTCCGCTTCTTCATAGCGGTTGTCCAGCAACAGGTGCCAGGCGGTATTGGCCTGCCCCGCAAACGAGTCCGGATAGACTTCGGCTAACACGCGCCAGTCCTCCAGCGGCCAGGCACCCGGGCGCAGCTCGCTGCTCCAGGCCTTGAGGTACAGGCGCTCGCGGTGCGGCAGCCGGTCATTGAGAGCCAGCGCACGTTGCAGATGCGGCAGGGCTTCGGCGCCCCGTTCCAGCCGCACCAAGAGCCTGGTCAGGCCCATGTGGGCCATCGCGAAGTCCGGGTCGGCATCCAGCGCCGCCTCGTAGAGCTTGGCGGCCTCGGTGTACCGGCCCCGGCCCATCGCACTTTCGGCCAATGCGAACGACTTCAAGGCCTGCAGGTTGTCGGTGGTGGCCTGCGGCAACGGCACCGACTGCTGCACCGAGGCCACGGTTTCGCCGAGGCCAGCGCGCAGGCGACCCACCACATCGTCTACGGCGGCCACCACATCCCCGGGGGACGGTGCGTCGGCGTGGTAGGTGCGCACCACCGCGCGGGTAACCGGATCCATCAGGTCCACGGCCACTACATAGTGGCCCCTGGAGCGACGTATGCTGGGGGCCAGCACCATCCGTGCGCCCTCACGCGACGCCACGTCGCCCGCCAGCTCCCGATCCAACGCATGCTCTGCCGGCACCCGCAGCAGTTCGCGCGATTCCATCACCTTGCTGGCGGACAGCACGTTGACGTAACGCGACTGCTCCAGGCCCAGCAGCAGGGCACGCTGCAGGCCGTCGTCGAACAAGGGCTCGCCACTGGCATTGTCGACGTCGGCCAACACTACCCAGTCACGCTCGGCGAAGGCAATGGCCGGTTCGGGACGCAGCAGCATCCAGCCGCCGATGGCGAGCACCGCCAGCAGGCTCAGCTCGGCCACCAGAGCGGCCGGCCGGCGCCAGATCGGCAGCTTGCGCTGCGCCTTGAGATGGGCCTTGGGCATGCGCAGCGGCGCGAAGCCCGGTTCGCCGACCTCGAACACCTCCTGCGCGGTGGGAATACCTTTGAACAACCACTGGCCGTGCGCGCGCCACTGCAACTGCGCGGCACGCTCGCCCAGTTCGCTGCTGGCACGTCGGGTCAGCGATTCGGCCACGGCGGAGAGCAGGATCTGGCCGGGGCGCGCCAGCCCCATCAGGCGGGCAGCCATCGGCTTGGCCAGACCTTCCACTTCCACCGGCTTGGCGCCGGCCTGGATCGCCTCCGGGCTGTTGTCCCAGATCAGGACCTCGCCCACGTGCAGGCCGGCCCGGGCGCGCAACGGAATGTTGCGGCGCTTGCCCAGCAGGTGCAGTTCGCGCTGGTAGTCGAGGGCGAAGCCAAGCCCATCGATGGTCCGGTCGAACAGCAGGAACAGGCCGTCGGAGCGGTCGATCTGCTGTCCGTTCCATAGCTGCTGAAGGGCGAGCACCAGCCGGTCGTGCTGCTGGAACAGGTCGGCGGCGGCGGCATCGCCGATGCGCTCGACCAGCACCAGCGAGTCGCACAGATCGGTGAACAGCAGGGCCCGCAACAGCGGGAGCTGGGTCGACGTTCCGTTGTCGCCGTTCATTCGGATACTCCGTCAGGTCGCGGCGGTTGCCGAACGCGACCAATGTAGTCGATTGCCGCCCAGCCGCTTGGCCTGGTACAGCGCGTTGTCGGCGCGTGCGTACCAGTCGCTCCAGTCGCCGACCGGGTCGATCAGGCAGACCCCGATGCTGACCGGGCAGACGTGCGGCTGCAGGTTGGCGCGGCCCATCAGGCCCTGCACCGCACCGAGGATGAATTCGGCGGCGTGCTGCAGGCTCTCGACGTCGGCGGCCCGCAGCAGCAGGCAGAATTCATCGCCGCCCAGCCGACAGGCGCGGTCCTGTTCATTTGCCACCGAACGCAGGATGTTGGCCACGCTCTGCAGGACGCGGTCACCGGCCTGGTGGCCGTGTTCGTCATTGACCTGCTTGAAGTGATCGCAATCGATCAGCAGCAGGCCCTGCGGCGCGCCGTTGTCGTGGCTGCGGCATTCCTGCAGGTACAGCGCCAGGCCGCGGCGGTTGTGCAGGCCGGTCAACTCGTCGGTACGCACCAGCTCGCGCGTGTGGGTGAGCTGGTGGGTGGTGACGTAGAGGTTGTCCAGCGCGGTTTCGAGGTCGTGGTTGCGTCGGCGCAGCTGGCGGATCAGCACCTGTTCGTTGCTCACCACGCGCATGATCGTGCGGCGCAGGAAGTACGCCACCAGGCCGGGGTCGCGGTCGACCAGGCGCTGGAAATCGGTGTGGTCCAGCTCCAGCACCAGCGAATCGGTGGTGGCGCGGGCATCGGCGCTGCGTGGGTGGTCGCCGATGAGCAGGCCCAGTTCGCCGAAGAATTCATGCTGGCCCAGGGTCTTGACCACCAGGTCTTCGCCGAAATCCAGCTCGATGGCGCCGGTGACGATGACGTACATGGTGCTGCCGGCCTGGTTGCGCAGGAACAGGTTCTCGCCTGCGCGCAGCGGGCGGTGCTGGCCGAATTCGGCGAACAGGGCGAATTCGCCGGCACTCAGGACCGCGTGCACGATCTCAGCCATCGCGGTCTGCGCGATGTCTGACACTCGTTCACACATATTCGTCGCAAGCTTGCCGGTCATTCCCGTACACCCGCTTCCCAGCGTTCCCCGGTGAGCGGATGAAGATAGCACTCCTTAAAAGTGTGCGCTTCATCCCATTTTCCATGCCCCGGTGCCCGGAATTCTCCGGCGCTCCGGCCCAGTCCTTCCCAACGCGGCAACCGGCTTGAACCGGCCATCCTCTACCGCACGGCGCCATTTGCGGACCGTAGCACTTGGCAGTGGCATATAAAAGAAGGGCCGCCCCTACAGGGGCGGTCTGGTTCGGTGGGTTCACGGGGCGCCGGCCAACGGCCGGCGCTACCCCGGGTGGTGGCGCCACCCGGCGGCGGCGGTTGCAGCCGGTTCCGGGCGGCTATGCGGCCCGGAATTGCTCTTCTTCGGTGGAGCCGGTCAGGGCGGTGGTCGAGGACTGGCCCTGCTGGATGGCCTGGGTGACCGCGTCGAAGTAGCCGGTGCCCACCTCGCGCTGGTGCTTGACCGCGGTGAAGCCCCGGTCGGCGGCAGCAAATTCGGCCTCCTGCAGTTCAACGAAGGCGCTCATCTGGCGGCGGGCGTAGCCGTGGGCCAGGTTGAACATGGAGTAGTTCAGGGCGTGGAAGCCGGCCAGGGTGATGAACTGGAACCTGTAACCGTAGCTGGCGATTTCCTTCTGGAACCTGGCGATGGTGGCGTCGTCCAGGTTCTTCTTCCAGTTGAAGCTGGGCGAGCAGTTGTAGGCCAGCAGCTTGCCGGGGTACTTGGCGTGGATGGCTTCGGCGAACTGGCGGGCGAACGCCAGGTCCGGCTTGCCGGTCTCGCACCAGACCAGGTCGGCATAGGGGGCGTAGGCCAGGCCGCGGCTGATCGCCTGGTCCAAACCATTCCGGGTGCGGTAGAAGCCTTCCGGGGTGCGCTCGCCGCTGGCGAAGGGCTGGTCGTTGGGGTCGATGTCGCTGGTCAGCAGGTCAGCGGCTTCGGCGTCGGTACGCGCCACCAGCAGGGTCGGTACGCCCAGCACGTCGGCGGCCAGGCGCGCGGCGTTCAACTTTTCGATGGCCTCGCGGGTCGGTACCAGCACCTTGCCGCCCATGTGCCCGCACTTCTTCGCCGAGGCCAGCTGGTCTTCAAAGTGGACCCCGGCCGCGCCGGCTTCGATCATCGCCTTCATCAGCTCGAAGGCGTTGAGCACGCCGCCGAAGCCGGCTTCGGCGTCGGCCACGATGGGCTGCAGGAAGTCGATCTCGTCCTTGCCTTCGGCGTGGTGCAGCTGGTCGGCGCGCAGCAGGGTGTTGTTGATGCGCTTGACCACCGCCGGCACCGAGTCGGCCGGATACAGCGACTGGTCGGGGTACATCTGGCCGGCCAGGTTGGCGTCGGCCGCAACCTGCCAGCCGGACAGGTAGATGGCGTTGAGGCCGGCCTTGACCTGCTGCATAGCCTGGTTGCCGGTCAGCGCGCCGAGCGCGTTGACGAAGTCCTTTTCATGCAGGTATTTCCACAGCTTCTCCGCGCCCAGCCGGGCCAGCGAATGCTCTACGTGCACGGTGCCGCGCAGGCGCACCACGTCGGCGGCGCTGTAGTTGCGCTGGATCCCGGCCCAGCGCGGGTCGGTGTCCCATTCGTGCTGGATCTGTTCGGCGGTCGGCAGGTGGCTCATGTCGTTTCTCCAGGGTCGGTGGGGCAGAGCAGCGGGGCAGAGCCCCGCTCTACGGCGGTGGTGGACGTTCGGAGGTAGAGCCGGGCTCTGCCCGGCTGCTGGGGTCAGGCCAGGCGGTCGTAGGCCGGCAAGGTCAGAAAGTCTGTCAATTCTTCGCGACGGCTCAGCTCACCCAGCAACGCAATGGCCTCCTCGATCCGCACCCCACCCGGCAGCGCGGTACGGTCGCCCAACCGCGCCGGCAGCGCGGCCAGGGTGGCGTCGAGCAGGGCCAGGTCGATGGCGGTGCCGTCGTCCAGGTGTTGGTCGGGCACGTGCAGCCACTGCCACAGCTGGCTGCGGCTGATCTCGGCAGTGGCCGCGTCTTCCATCAGGTGATGGATCGGCACGCAGCCGTTGCCGTCCAGCCAGGCGGCCAGGTAGCGCACGCACACTTCCGCGTTGCCCTCGAAGCCGGCGCGGGTAATGGTCCCGGTGGGCGCGGCGATCAGCTCATCGCGGCCCACCCGCACATCGCGGCGCAGCACCGCGTGCTGGTTCGGGCCGGGCATGTGCGCGTCGAAGATCGCCTGCGCCACCGGAATCAACGCCGGGTGCGCCACCCAGGTGCCGTCGTGGCCGGCGGTGACTTCGCGCAGCTTGTCGGCACGCACCCGCGCCATGGCCTGTTCGTTGGCGGCGGCGTCGTGGTTGATCGGGATCTGCGCGGCCATGCCGCCCATCGCATGCGCGCCACGACGGTGGCAGGTCTGGATCAACAGTTCCGAATAGGCCTTCAGGAACGGCTGGGTCATGGTCACCTGGCCGCGCTCGGGCAGCACCTTGTCGGCGCGCGCGCGGAAGGTCTTGATGTAGGAAAAGATGTAATCCCAGCGGCCGCAGTTCAGGCCGACGATGCGGTCGCGCAGCACGTGCAGGATCTCGTCCATCTCGAACACCGCCGGCAGCGTTTCGATCAGCACGGTGACCTTGATCTGGCCATGCGGCAGGCCGAGCATGCCTTCGATGTGCGACAGCGCGGTTTCCCACAGCGCGGCCTCTTCCATCGACTGCAGCTTGGGCAGGTAGAAGTACGGGCCGCGCTGGCGGCACATCAGGGTGCGCGCGTTGTGGAAGGCGAACACCGCTGCGTCGAACAGGCCACCGGCCAGCGGCTGGCCATCGATGCGCACGTGCTTCTCATCCAGGTGCCAGCCGCGCGGGCGCACGATCAGCACGGCCTGTTCGTCCAGCGGGCGCAGCGCGTAGTGCTTGCCGGGCTTGCCGTCCACGCCGGGCGCGGTATGGGTCAGGTCGCCGCGCACGGCGCCGATCAGCGCCTGCTGGCCGGCCAGCAGGTTGCGCCAGGCCGGGGCGGTGGAATCCTCGAAATCGGCCATGAACACCTTGGCGCCGGAGTTCAGCGCATTGATGACCATCTTCGGGTCGGTCGGGCCGGTGATCTCGACGCGGCGGTCCTGCAGGGCATCCGGGATCGGCGCGACGCGCCAGTCCTCGCTGCGGATGCCCGCGGTGTCGGTACGGAAGTCCGGCAGGCCGCCGCCGTCGAAGAAGACCTGGCGTTCGCGGCGGGCCTGCAGGCGGCGCTGGCGTTCGGGCTCCACCGCGCGGTGCAGCGACACCAGCAGCGCCAGTACCCCGGCCGGCAGCAGGGCCGACTGGCCGGCGAGCTGGGTGGTCAGGGCAATCCCCGGGGTGGCCGGAGCATCGGCCGGGGTGGGCTGGGCGGTGGCGAAGGCGGCGACAGCGGACATGTCCAACTCCTGCGTTGCGGGTGATGCCACCGTGCGCCGGAGTGTGGTATTTGACAAAACAGTTATTGCAATGCTTTACATAAGACGTACTTATATTCGTTACGCCATGCCCACGCCCCGACCGCCAAGTCCACGTTTTTCCTACAAGTCTGACCGGCTCAAGCCGCTGCGGGCGTTCTGCCAGACGGTGCGATTAGGCTCAGTCTCACGGGCAGCTGAGGCGCTGTTTGTCAGCCAGCCGGCGATCAGCCAGCAGTTGCAGGCACTGGAACGCGAGCTGGGGGTGGGCCTGTTCGAGCGCAGTGGACGGCGGCTGGTGCCCAGCCGCGAGGGCCAGCTGCTGTTTGAAATGGCCCAGCCGCTGGTGGAAAGCCTGGACGGGCTGGAGGCCAGCTTCCGCGACAAGGTCAAAGGGCTGGATGCGGGCGAGCTCAACATCGCCGCCAACAGCTCCACCATCCTGTACCTGCTGCCGCGCATCGTGGAGCGTTTCCGCCAGCGCCACCCGGACGTACGCCTGACCCTGCACAACGCGATCAGCGCCGACGGTACCGACCTGCTGCGCAGCGATGCGGCCGACCTGGCGGTGGGCTCGATGACCGACGTGCCGTCCGACCTCAGCTATGCGCCGGCCTACCGTTTCGAGCAGGTGCTGATCGCCCCGCCCGACCACCCGCTGGCCACCGCGCCGGAGTTGACCCTGCAGGCGATCTCGGCCTACCCGCTGGTGCTGCCGCCCAAGCGCCAGATCACCTACCGGCTGGTGGACCAGGTATTCCAGCGCCAGCGCGTGCCGTACACGGTGGCGCTGGAGGTGGGCGGCTGGGAAGTGATCAAGCAGTACGTGGCGATGGGCATGGGCATTTCCATCGTGCCGGCGCTGTGCCTCAACGATGCCGACCGCGGCCGGCTGGTGACGCGTTCGATGAGCGCCTGGTTCCCCGAGCGCAGCTACGGGGTGATCGTGCGCCGTGGCCGCTTCCTGTCGCCGCAGGCACGCGCCTTCATCGAGCTGATCCAGCCGGACCTGTTCAGTCCGCGCAGCTATGATGAAAGCGGTCATTCCGAACGCTGATGCGCTGCCATGTCGATTGAACTGCGCCACCTGCGGTACTTCCTGGCGGTGGCCGATACCCTGCACTTCGGCCGCGCCGCCGAGCGGCTGGGCATGTCGCAGCCACCGCTCAGCCAGCAGATCCGCCAGCTGGAAACGCTGTTGGGCGCGCGCCTGTTCCTGCGCAGCAACCGCCGCGTGGAACTCACCGAAGCCGGACGTGTGCTGCAGGCGCAGGCCACCGAGGCACTGGCGCGGGTGGACCAGGCGATCGAGCTGACCCAGCGCGCGCAGCGCGGCGAAACCGGCGAACTGCGCATTGGGTTGACCCGCGCCACGCCGCTGTCCACGCAGATTCCGCGCGCGATCTTCGCTTACCGCCAGCAATTCCCGCAGGTGCAGTTGAAGCTGCGCGAAATGAACACGCTGCAGCAGATCGATGCGCTGGTGGCCAACGAGCTGGATGTGGGGCTGATCCGCAAGCGCGCGTTGCCCACGCCGCTGATGTCACGCAAGCTGTTCAGCGATCCGCTGGCGCTGGTGGTGCACGACCAGCATCCGTTGATCCGCGACCTGCCGGCCGGCGCGCCGGTGGCGCTGCGCCAGTTCGCGCATGAGCCGTTCGTGGGGTTCCTGCGCGAGGTGGGCGCCGGCATCCACGATCATTTCATCGCGCTGTGCCGCAGCGCCGGCTTCACCCCGCGCATCATCCAGGAGGCCGGCGAAGCGTCCACGCTGATCAGCCTGGCCGCGTCCGGGCTCGGCGTCACGGTGTTGCCCGCCTCGTGCAGCCACATCCACGTGGAAGGCGCGCGCTTCGTGCCGCTGAGCGATCGCGCGGCGAGTTCGGAAGTGCATGTGGCCTACCGGCGTGGGGGCCCCTCGCCGCTGATCACCCACTTCACCCGGCTGCTGCAGGGCGGGTTCAGCGGCTGAGCGCGAGCGCTGCCGGCACTGGTTGCGCGCGGCGGCCCAGCCGCCAGGCGATGGTGCCGCCGATCGCAGTCAGCACCGCCGTGAACGCACACACGCCCCACCAGTCCCAGCGGGTGTAGAACACGCCGCCGGCGGCACCGGCCAGACTGGATCCCAGGTAGTAGGCGAACAGGTACAGCGCCGAGGCTTCGGCGCGCATTACCCCGGCGCGGCTGCCAACCCAGCTGCTGGCCACCGAATGGCCGCCGAAGAAGCCGAACGTCACCAGCGCGATGCCCACCGCCATGCAGCCCAGCCACGGCAGCGCCAGCAATACGATGCCGAGCGCGATCAGGCCGTAGCAGATGCCCAGCACGCGGCCGCGGCCATGCCGGTTGGCCTGCTGGCCCATCCACGCCGAGCTGAAGGTACCGACCAGGTACACGCTGAAGATCAGGCCGACCACGGTCTGGCTGAGCCGATAGGGCGGTGCCAGCAGGTGGTAGCCCAGGTAGTTGTAGAGGGTGACGAACACGCCCATCAGCACGAATGCGGTGGCAAACAGCGACGGCAGGCCGGGATCGGCGAACAGCTGGCGCCAGCGCGTGGGCAGCTCGCGCAGGCCGCCGCGGCGGCTCTGGAAATGGCGCGACGCGGGCAGCTGCATCCACAGCAGCGCGGTGCTGATGACGGCGATCAGCGAGACCGCGCCGATGCCCCAGCGCCAGCCCCAGTGGTCGGCGACGATGCCGGCGATCAGGCGCCCGCTCATGCCGCCGACCGCATTGCCGCCGATGTACAGGCCCATCGCCAGGCCGAGCGCGCGGCTGTCCATTTCTTCGACCAGGTAGGTCATCGCCACCGCCGGCACGCCGCTGAGCGCGATGCCCAGCAGGGTGCGCAGGACCAGCAGCGTGGTCCAGTCGTCGACCATGGCGCTGGCGGCGGAGAGCACGGTGGAGGCCAGCAGGGCCGTGATCATCACGCCACGGCGGCCGACCCGGTCGGAGATCAGCCCGGCCACCAGCATCGATACGGCCAGCAGGCCGGTGCTGAGCGACAGGGCCAGCGCACTGTTGGCGGCGGACACGCCGAAGTGGCGGCTGAACTCGGGCAGCAAGGGCTGCACGGTGTAGAGCAGGCCGAAGGTGGAGAAACCGGCCAGGAACAGCGCCACCGCCGTACGCCGGAAGGCGGGCGTGCCCTGCTCGATGTGCTGCGAGGGGGCGGGCGGGTGGTCGGTGGAACTGCGCTCGGGCAGCGCTGCGGTGTCGCCGTTCATTGCGTCTGGGCCCGTGGGGTGGGCCGGTGCGTAAGGGTCAGCGCTCAGGATAGGCAGCGGGTACAGGTCGATCCATAACCTGACGGGTCTGGATTGAGACGTTTTACGTATCGATCAAGGTTTGCGAGGGCCGGCCAACGGCCGGCGCTACCGATCGATATCGCGGTTTCGCAATGATGGGCCGGTGCCCCCCGGTAGCGCCGGCCGTTGGCCGGCCCTCCGTGATCTCAGAGCGCCTGCCAGGTGAAGCCTTCGCCACGGCGGTAATAGACGCGCGCTGCCTTGCCGTACAGGGCGCTGGCTTCCACCAGGCCGAAGTAGCGTCCATCGGCGCTGTTGCCGCGATGATCGCCCAGCATCAGCACCTTGCCGACCGGCACGGTCAGCCCGGTGATGTCCGGGCCGCCGCCCTGGTCCAGGTCGAGCCGGGCCAGGGCGCGCCCGAAGTCTTCCACGTCATCGGTACCCACCTGCCCGAGCGGGTGGCCGTTGATGCTGAGGTGGCCTTCATGCAGGTCCACCCGGTCGCCGCCCACTGCGGCGATGCGCTTGATCAGGCGGGTGCCGTCCTGCGGTGAATCGAACACCGCCACTTCGCCCCGCTGCGGCACGCCGGTGTGCAGCAGCTCCACCGAGGTGAACGGCAGGCGCAGGCCATAGGCGCGCATGTCCACCACCACCCGATCACCAGGCATCAGGGTGTGCTGCATGGAGCCGCTGGGCACCTGGTAGTGGTTGGCCAGGCTGTCGCGCGCGGCGGCGAGCAGGCCGAGCATGACCAGCAGCGGCAGGGCTTCTTTCTTCAACCAGTGAAGCAGGCCTTTGGATTGGGGTTGGGCGGCGGCAGCGGTCATGGGGCGGTCCTTGCGGGCGTGAGTCTTTTCTGACCCGTGGGGCGGGAGTGAGTTCCCGCAAAAGCTACACCTTGTTTACGCGCCCCGGGCATGCGGGTCATCGCCACTTTATGGCCCTCACGCGCATCGTGTCGACACCGCGCCCCTGGGCGCTTTGTCGAGGTGTTCCATGACCATCCTGTTGCTCCGGCAGCCGTCGCCGGACCCGCTGCCGGTGCCAGCCCTGCTGGCCGGCCACGCCGTGCACTGCCAGGACTGCGCCACGCTGCCGGCACTGCTGCAGTGCCTGCGGCAGGCCCGGGAAAGCCACCCGGCGTGGGTGTTGATCGAGACCGCCGCTGCCGAACCGGCGCAGTGGGCCGCGCATGGCCGCGATCTGTGCGCGGCGCTGGAGGCGCTGCCGGCACCGTACATCGAGATGGCCGCCAATGATGACGATGGCCTGGACGCGCACCTGCACCCGCTGCACGCGCCGGTGGCGCGGGTGGTATGCAGCAGTGGGCGCGAGGATGCCTGCCGGCTGTCGCTGGCAATTGCCGCGCGCCGGCTGCAGACCGTTGTGGGGAACGCCTGAGCCATGTCGATCTTCATCATTCGCGGTCCGGAAGCGAGTGGGCAGTTGATCCGCACCGCGCAGCCGTTGCCGGCACCGGTGCTCAAGGCGCTGGTGCATCGTGCAATCGATGCGGGCACCACGGTGGCGATCCGTGCATGCGGTTCGGAACAGGAACTGCTGGATGCGCTGCGCGTGGCCGACCACAGCCGGGGCGAAGTGACGTTGCTGGACCCGGGTGCGTGCGTGGGCAGTACGCGGTTGCAGCGGTTGTTGCCGCATCTGCACAACGTGTACGTGGAGGTGCATGACGATGATGCGGGCGCGCCGGAGGCGTGCCTGCCGGCCGATGTTGGCCAGCGCATCGGCGTGGCGCACGGGTATTGCGCGCAGAGTTACATGCATGCGTTGGAGATCGCGCTGGATCACCTGGGATGCAGCGAGGTGGGATGCCGCGTGGGGACGTAACCGGCCTCCAGACGCGCGAACGGCGGGGTTTCCCCCGCCGTTCGCGTTCAACTCGATCATGTACCAACCAACGGTTGGTACCTACCGTGATCCCTGCGGGATCACTTCAGACCGCGGTTGACCAGCAGCGGCTCGACCGACGGGTCCTTGCCGCGGAAGTTGCGGTACAGGTCGGCCAGCTCCACGCTGTTGCCGCGCGAGAGGATCTTGTCGCGGAATACCTGGCCATTCTCAGCGGTCAGGCCACCGTGCTCCTTGAACCACTCGAACGCGTCATGGTCCAGCACTTCGGCCCAGAAGTAGGCGTAGTAACCGGCCGAGTAGCCGCCACCCCAGATGTGGTCGAAGTAGGTGGTGCGGTAACGCGGCGGAACCTGCGCCAGGTCGACCTTGAACTTCTTCAGCGCGGCCGCTTCAAACGGGGCCACGTCCTGCAGCTTGGCGTCGGCCGGCTGGGTGTGCCAGGCCAGGTCGAGCAGTGCGGCCGACAGGTACTCGGTGGTCGCGTAGCCCTGGTTGAAGGTACGTGCCTTGAGGATCTTGTCGACCAGCGCCTGCGGCATCGGCTCGCCGGTCTTGTAGTTCTTGGCGTAGTTGGCGAACACCTTCGGGTCCAGCGCCCAGTGCTCATTGAACTGCGAGGGGAACTCGACGAAGTCGCGCGAGGTGCTGGTGCCGGCGATCGACGGGTACTTCACGTTCGAGAACATGCCGTGCAGCGCATGGCCGAACTCATGGAACATGGTGGTGACGTCGTCGAAACTCAGCAGCGCCGGCTGGCCGGCGGCGGGCTTGGTGAAGTTGCAGACGTTGTAGACCACCGGCTTGGCGCCGGTCAGGCCGTTCTGCTCGACGAACACGTCCATCCAGGCGCCGCCGGACTTGCTGTCGCGCTTGAAGTAGTCGGTGTAGAACAGCGCCAGCGAGGTGCCGTCCTTGTCGAACACTTCATACACCTTCATGTCCGGGTGGTAGGTCGGAATGTCGGTGCGCGGCTTGAAGGTGATGCCATACAGCTGCGTGGCGGCGTAGAAGACGCCATTCTGCAGCACATTGTCCATTTCGAAGTACGGCTTGATCTGCGATTCGTCCAGGTCGTACTGCGCCTTGCGTACCTGTTCGGCGTAGAAGTCCCAATCCGACGCGGCAAGCTTGAAACCACCATTCTGCGCGTCGATCACCTTCTGCATCTCGACGATCTCGCCGCGCGCCTTGTTGGTGGCGGCCGGCACGGTATCGGTGAGCAGCTTGAGCGCGGCGGCCGGGGCCTTGGCCATCTGGTCGGCCAGGCTGTAGGCGGCGTAGTTCTCAAAGCCCAGCAGCTTGGCCTTCTGCGCACGCAGCTGGGCCAGGCGCTGCACGGTCTGCCGGGTGTCGTTGGCATCGCCGCGCTCGGCGCGGGTTTCCGAGGCCTTGAGCACGGCGGCGCGCTGGTCGCGGTTGCTCAGCGAAGCAAGCACCGGCTGCTGGGTGGTGTTCTGCAGCGGCAGCAGGAACTTGCCTTCCAGGTTGCGCGCCTTGGCATCTGCGGCGGCGGTGTTGATCTCGTCTTCGCTCAGGCCGGCCAACATGGCCTTGTCGTCCACCACCACGGCGGCGGCAGCGGTGGCGGCAACCAGGCGGGTGTGGAACTGGGTGGCCAGCGTGGTTTCTTCCACGTTGAGCTTGCGCAGGCTGGCCTTGTCGGCGTCATTGAGCTGCGCACCGGCGCGCACGAATTCCTGGTAATCGCGTTCGACCAGGCGCGTCTGCACCGGGTCCAGGCCCAGCGAGGCGCGCTGGTCGTAAATGGTCTTGATGCGCGCGAACAGCTTCGGGTCCAGGCTGATTTCATCCTGGTGTTCGGCCAGCTTCGGGGCGACTTCTTCCTGGATCTTCTGGCGCGCTTCGTTGGTGTCGGCCTGGACCAGGCCGAAGAACACGCGCGATACGCGGTCCAGCGTTTCGCCGCTGCGCTCAAGCGCTTCGATGGTGTTGTCGAAGGTGGCCGGTTCGGCGTTGTCGGCGATCCTGCGCACTTCGGCCAGGTGCTGCTTCATGCCTTCGTTGAAGGCCGGCAGGTAGTCACTGTCCTTGATCCGGTCAAACGGCGGGGCCTGGAACGGCAGGGTGCTGGCGCTCAACAAGGGGTTGGTGGAGGCGTCGGCCGGCTGCTGCGCGGCGGGGGTCTGGGCGTCGGACACGGGGGTGGACTCCTTGCCGGAACAGGCCGCCAGCGCCAGGCTGATGGCGGCGGCCAAGATAACGGTACGCGACATGGAACGGGCTCCTGGAATGAGGTGAAGCGGCACACAACCGCAGCCGATCACCCTACTCCCATTGCCCGCGCCCGGCATGTGCCGGACGTGGCGCCTGGCCTTGCCTCAGGCGGTGCCGCGGTTCTTGCCCTGCCAGGGGCGGTAGTACTCGCGGATGGCAGCCATGTCGGCCACGTCGTCGCCGGTGGAGTAGAACAGCGGGCCAATGCCGATGGTCTTTTCCGGGTAGTGGAAGTAGCAGGCCAGCACCGGCACGTCGGCCATGCGGGCGATCTTCAGGAACCCGGCCTTCCAGTGGGTCACCGCCTTGCGGGTGCCTTCGGGGGTGATGGCGTACCACAGGCGTTCGGAGTTGCGCAGCAGGCTGACCGCCTGCTCCACCGTGCCCTGCGGCGAGCTGCGGTCCAGCGGGATCACCCCCAGGGCGCGCAGCAGCGGCGACAGCGGCCACCAGAACAGCGAGGCCTTGCCCAGCACCTTCACCTGCATGCCCAGCGCGATCTTGGCCGCCATGCCCCAGAAGCCGTCCCAGTTGGACGAGTGCGGGGCGACGATGAAGACCAGCTTGGGCACGTCCGGGAAGGTACCGGTGACTTTCCAGCCGCCCAGGCGCAGTGTGCAGCGTGCCAGCCAGCGCAGGAAACGGTTCGGTTTGACCTGCGGCATGTTGGGCGGCACGGCCGGCAGCAGCGGACTTCGGTTGTTCAAGCAATCACTCCCAATTGCGTGTGGTGCGGCCGCGCTTGATCTGCGCGCGGCCCTTCTTTTCATCCAGCCGGCGCAGCTTGGAGCCGTACGAGGGCTTGGTGGCCACGCGCGGCTTGGGCACGCTGAGGCTGGCCTGGATGAAGGCGGCCAGGCGCTCGCGCGCGTCTTCGCGGTTGCGGTCCTGGGTGCGGAAACGCTGGGCGTCGATGACCAGCACGCCCTCGCCGGTCATGCGCCGGTCGCGCCGGGCCAGCAGACGGGTGCGCAGCGGTTCGGGCAACGATGGCGAACCGGCCACGTCGAACCGCAGTTCGACGGCGCTGGATACCTTGTTCACGTTCTGCCCGCCGGCCCCGCTGGCGCGCACAAACCGTTCGACGATCTCCGTGTCCGGAATCGCCAGGTGCGCGTTGATGGTGACAGGCCCATTTCCCATGGGCGGCATTGTAAAGGCAGGACTGCCGCCTGAGGTGACCGCAATGTTCACCAATGGCGTCGATAAGGCGCATAAAAGCCGGGTACGGGCCGGAACCGTCGGCACGGGGAACCCCATCACCGGTATGCTCGGCATTCCATGCAACGCAGGATGCACCTACATGATCTCGACCCGTTCGCCGGCCCAAAGCGGCCTGACCCGCCTGGCCCTGGCCCTGGCCCTCGCACTGGGCCTGGCCGCCATTGTCCCGGCCCTGGCTGCGCCACCGTCGGACGCGGACATCAACCGCCTGCTGTCCGCCTCGCGCGCGCAGAGCATGCTCGACACCATGCTGCCGCAGATGGAGGCGATGCAGCGCCAGCAGTTCCAGCAGGTGGCCGAGCAGCGCCAGCTCGATGACGCCGGCAAGGCGCAGCTGCAGCGCATCGAACAGCGCAGCAACGAGACCATCCGCAAGGCATTGTCCTGGCAGCAGCTGCGGCCGATGTACGTGGAACTCTACAAGAAGACCTTCAGCAAGGAAGACGTGCTGGCCATGGCCGAATTCTACGAGAGCCCGGCCGGGCAGAGCCTGCTGGACAAGACCCCGGCGCTGATGCAGGACGTGATGGTGGCCATCCAGGCCAAGCTCCAGCCGCTGTTCGTGGACCTGCAGAAGGACTTGAATGCGATCGTGAACGAAGAAACCGCGCCGGCGGCAGCACCGGCCCCAGCAAAGAAGTAGGCGCTACCAGCCGAACAGATTCATCGCCTTGCGGAACTCCCCATCCACCGGCGCGCTGACGTCCATCAGCGTGCCATCGGGATGCGGGAAGCGCAGCCGTTCGGCGTGCAGCAACATGCGGTGGATGCCCTGCATGCGGAAGCTGCGGTTGTGCCGGCCATCGCCGTGGCTGGTGTCGCCGATCAGGTGATGCGACAGGTGCTTGAGGTGCCGGCGGATCTGGCGGAAGCGCCCGGTCTGCGGTTGGCAGCGCAGCAGCGCGTAGCGCGAGGTAGCGAACTCGCCCACCGGCACGCTGATTTCGCCCACGGCCACGCGCTGGAAATGGGTGATGGCCTGCTTCTTCACTGGCTTGCCCGGGCCGCCGTCCAGGTCGTGGTCGACCGTGAACGCTGCTTCGGCCGGCCAGCCACGGCAGATCGCCAGGTAGTCCTTGATCACCTCGCCGCCCATCAGCGATTTGCCCAGCACGCTGGCGCTCTCGCGGTCGAAAGCCAGCAGCAGGCAACCGCTGGTGGCGCGGTCCAGCCGATGGACCAGGAAGATCGGCTTGCCCAGCTGCTCGCGCAGGCGGTCGGCGAGGAAATCGTCTTCGCCACGGGCCAGCTTGCTGTCGTGGACCATCAGCCCGGCAGGCTTGTTCACCACCGCCAGGCGCTCGTCCACGTGCAGCAGCTGCAGCAGCGGCAGCGCCACCGGCGCTTCGGCCAGCGTCTCGATATCGGTCACCGCCGCCACCACGCGCTGGCCAGCGAGAACAACCCCGCTGCCCCGCTTACCCAGCTCCACACCGGCGCATCGCCGAAGTACCAGCCGCCCGGCTGCATGCCGTACAGCACGGCGGCGACGATCAGCAGGCCGACGCCGGCGATGGCGGCCACGGCGCGTTTCTGCAGCTTCTGCAGGTTGGTGTTGAGCGCCACCAGGTCCTGCGAACGCATCGACAGCTCATGCCCGCCTTCCACCTGCTGGCGCAGCCAGGCGTGCACCAGGCGCGGCATGTCCGGGGTGTGGGTCATGATTTCCGGCAGGCGCTTGCGCAGTTCCTTGAACACCCGGCGCGGGCTGTAGCGCTCGCGCAGGATGCGTTCCAGCACCGGCCGCGCCACCGCCCAGATGTCCAGCCCAGGATCGAGCTGGCGGCCCACGCCTTCGATGTTGAGCAGGGTCTTCTGCAGCAGGATCAGCTGCGGCTGCAGCGTGAGTTCGTAACGCTGGGCCACCCGGAACAGCTTGATCAGCACTTCGGCCAGCGAGATCTGCGACAGCGGACGGGTGAAGTAGGGTTCGCACACCGAACGCGCGGCCGCTTCGAGTTCATCGATGCGCACGTTGTTGGGCATCCAGCCGGCTTCGACATGGAGCTCGGCCATGCGCCGGTAGTCCTTGTTGAAGATGGCCATGAAGTTCTCGGCCAGGTAATACTGATCTTCTTCGGACAGCTGGCCCATGATGCCGAAATCCAGCGCGATGAAGCGCGGGTTGTCGCGGCGCGCCGGATCGACGTCGACCCAGATGTTGCCGGCGTGCGCATCGGCGTGGAAGAAGTTGTCGCGGAACACCTGCGTGTAGAACACGCGCACGCCCTTGGCAGCCAGCGCCTTGCGGTCGATGCCGGCCTTGTCCAGTGCGGCGATGTCGTCCGACGGAATGCCCCACACCCGCTCCAGGGTGAGCGCGCGTTCGGCGGTATGGCTCCAGACCACCTCGGGCACGTACAGGTCGTCCGAATCGACCCAGTTGCGGCGCAGGACGCTGGCATTGGCGCCTTCGCGCTGCAGGTCCAGCTCGGCGGCCAGGGTGTTTTCGACTTCGGCCACCACTTCGCGTGGGCGGATCTTGTCGGCGCGCGGATGGGCACGCTCGACCAGTGCCGCGGCCGATTTCAACAACGCGATGTCGGCGTCGATCTGCTTTTCGATACCCGGGCGCAGCACCTTGACCACCACCTGGCGGCCGTCGGCCAGCGTGGCCGCGTGGACCTGCGCGATCGAGGCCGAGGCCAGCGGCTGCAGATCGAAGCTGGCGAACGCATCGGCGACCGTGCGGCCCAGCGCCTGTTCCACGATGCGCTGGGCGGTGGCGCCATCGAAGGGCTTGACCCGGTCCTGCAGCAGGGTGAGTTCGTTGGCGATGTCGGCCGGGATCAGGTCGCGGCGGGTGGACAGGATCTGCCCGAACTTGACGAAAATCGGGCCAAGGTCCTGCAGCGCCAGGCGCAACCGCGCGCCACGGGACTGGGCGGCAATATCGGCCGATGCGCGCGGCACGAACGGCTTGGCCAGGCGCAGCCAGCCTTCCAGCGGCGTGCCTTCAAGCAGGTCGTCCAGGCGGTAGCGCAGGATCACCCGACCGATGCGGCTGGCGCGGAACACCGCCTTCATGCGCGCACCTGGGCAAGGCGCTGCACGCGGGCGGCGATGCGTTCGACGTCGTCGCGCATCACGTCCACATCGTCATGGAAGGCATCCAGTTCGGCTCGGGCTACCACGTCGCGCGACTCCTCGGTGACAAAATCGGCGGCGCTGTGCGCCAGGTCGGATGCACCACGGCGCGCATGCTGCAGGGCTGAACGCAGGGCATTGGCGACCTGCACGCCGAGCACCTCGCCGAACACCCGCACGAACGGCAGCTGCCAATCCGGATCGAAGCGGCTGGCCAGCTGCTGCAGGCGGCGCGCCAGCTCTGCATCGCCGGACACCTTGACCCGCCCCGCCGGAGCATCGCCGCCACGGCGCGCGTTGGCCAGGAACGGCAACTGCGCCAGCACCCCGCCGAGCGTGCTGCGCACGGCCAGGTCCGGCTCCTGCTGCGGGTCTACCGGGCCCACCGTCAGCCGCTCGCCGTCGACGCCGATGCGCATCGCCAACGCGGGCGATTCCAGGGTCAGGGCGATGTGGCGGCCATCCAGCGCGACCAGCGCGCGGCGGGTATCGGGGTCCAGCGCCAGGGTGCGGTTGAGCGCGAGCTGCAGCGCATTGCCGGCCAGGGGCTTGAGGGAAGAGAGCAGGGAGCGGGGCATGGCGTCATTCTACCGCGCCCCCTTTTACGACGGGCGCCTGCAGGCCTGGCGCGTCGCCACGCGCCAGGAGCCCACCGCACCGACACCGAAGACGCCTTTTTGCCGAACACCACGCAGCCACGCAGGGCGTGGCTCTACAATCCTCACAGGCATGGCAGGAGTGGCAGCAGGCATGGGCAAGATCCGGGTAGGCATCATTTTCGGTGGCCGTTCGGCCGAGCACGAGGTTTCGCTGCAGTCGGCGAAGAACATTCTGGATGCGCTGGACAAGGACCGCTTCGAGGTCACCCTGATCGGCATCGACAAACAGGGCCAGTGGCACGTGAGCGACCCTGACGGCTTCCTGCTGCATGCCGCCGACCCGTCGCGCATCGCGCTGAACCGCTCCGGCCAGGGCGTGGCGGTGCTGCCCGGCGCCGAGCGCCAGCAGCTGGTGCCGGCCACCCCGGCCGCTGCACTGGCTCAGATCGACGTAGTGTTCCCGATCGTGCATGGCACGCTGGGCGAGGACGGCTCGCTGCAGGGGCTGCTGCGCATGGCCAACCTGCCCTTCGTCGGCTCCGGCGTGCTGGGCTCGGCAGTGGCGATGGACAAGGATGTGGCCAAGCGCCTGCTGCGTGATGCCGGGCTGGCCGTGGCCCCGTTCGCCTGCTTTACACCGACCACGGCAGGCGCTGCCGACTACGCCGCGCTCACCGCGCAGCTGGGCAGCCCGCTGTTCGTCAAGCCAGCCAACCAGGGTTCGTCGGTGGGCGTGAGCAAGGTGCGTACCGCGCAGGAGTTCCAGGACGCGCTGGCACTGGCGCTGGACTACGACCACAAGGCACTGGTGGAATCGGCCATCGACGGCCGCGAGATCGAATGCGCGGTGCTGGGCAATGCAGTGCCCGAGGCCAGCGTGTGCGGCGAAGTGGTGGTGCACGATGAGTTCTATTCGTACGACACCAAGTACATCAGCGAGAGCGGCGCGGATGTGGTGGTGCCGGCCGACATCAGTGCAGCCGACCAGCAGCGTATCCGCGACATCGCCGTGCGCGCCTACCAGGCGCTGGACTGCGCCGGGCTGGCGCGGGTGGACGTATTCCTCACCCGCGACGGCCAGGTGGTCATCAACGAGATCAACACGCTGCCCGGCTTCACCCGGATCAGCATGTATCCCAAACTGTGGGCCGCCAGCGGCCTGGATTACACCGCGCTGATCACCCGCCTGCTGGAGCTGGCGCTGGAGCGGCATGCCAGCGAGCGCGGATTGCGCAGCGCGATCACCCTGTCCTGAACTGCCACCCTTCCTGGCCAGGTGACCTGACCCGTAGAGCCACGCCCTGCGTGGCTGACGGACCGTCGGCGGTTCCAGCCACGCAGGGCGTGGCTCTACCCTCGCTTACGGAACATCGAGATCACGGCCAGGATCAGGAACACCACGAACAGGATCCAGGCAATGTTGCTGGCAGTACCAGCGATGCCGGAGAAGCCGAGCACCGCCGCGATGATGGCGATGACAAAAAAGATGACGGCGTAGTGCAGCATGTCGATCCTCGCGTCGAGCGTGCCGGATTGGCGTGCTGCCATCTTCACCAACGCCCGGTGTTCAGGAAGTGATGGATGCCTCGCCGGGCGATGAAGCCTTCAGCCTCGTGAGTCCTTCGTCAATGCTGACCTGTGGCACGTAGCCGAAGTCGCGCCGCGCCGGCTCCATGCTGTACCAGTGCGGCGTGCACAACTGTTCGGCAAGGAAGCGGGTCATCGGCGGTTCGCCGCGCAGATGCAGCAGCGGCCACAGGCGTTCGGCCACGGCGCCGATGCGATAGGCGGTCTTGAAGCTGATCGACTTCTCCACCGGCGGCGCGCCGACGGCTGCCATCAACCTGTTGAGCAGTTCGCGCATCGGCAGCGGCTCGCCGTTGGAAATGAAGTACGCCTTGCCGGCACACGCAGCGCCCGGGGCCAGATGTTCGAACGCGAGGAAGTGCGCCAACGCCGCGTTGTCGATGTAAGTGGTGTCGACCAGGTTGGTGCCATCGCCAACCAAGCGCAGGCGCCCGGCGCGGGCACGTTCGGCCAGGCGCGGCACCAGCTGCTGGTCACCCGGGCCCCAGATCAATCGCGGGCGCAGCGCGACGGTGGCCAGGGTGGCGTCGTTGGCAGCCAGCACGTGTTGCTCGGCAATGGTCTTGGTGGCCGCGTACGGAGCCTGGAAGTTCTCCCCGTACGGCACTTCATCGGCACCCAGGCCTTCCACCGGATGAGTGGCGCGGTGGGTGACGCTCGGCGTGGAGGTGTACACCAGCGTGCGCACGCCGTGCGTGCGGCAGGCGGCGATGACGTTGTCGGTGCCGACCACGTTGGCCAGGTGGTAGCTATCAAAGCTGCCCCACGCGCCGGCCTTGGCGCCGTTGTGGAACACCGCATCCACCCCGGCCACCGCGTGGCGCACGGCGTCGGCGTGGGCCAGATCGCCGCGGATCTGGCCCACGCCCAGCGCGGCCAGTGGCGGGTAATTGCCGCGGTTGAAGCTCAGGACCTCATGGCCGCGCGCGACCAGGCCACGGCACAGTGCCTGGCCGAGAAAACCACCACCACCGGTGACGAGAACCTTCATGCGCGTTGTTCCATTCGGGAAGCTGCCCAGGCCGCGAGTTTCTCGCGGCCGATCTTGGCGTTGTGACGGATATCGACGGGGAAGCCGGGGTGCAGCAGGAAGCGTTCGATGTGCACGGTGCCGGCATGCGCGGCCGCTTCATCGCGCAGCCGCTGCTGCAGCGCCGGCGAATCGGCGGTGCCTGGCAGAAGTTCATAGCAGAGCACCGGCACCTGGGAACCCGCCGCACCGACCCCGACCAGCGCGGTGCGGGCGATGCCGACCAGCGCGTTGAACACCGGCTCCACCTGTTCGGTGTACAGCGGGCCGTGCGCGGTTTCCAGGCGCTGGGTCTTGCGCCCGCAGAACCACAGCCGTCCTTCCGCGTCGAAGTAGCCGACATCGCCCATGCGATGCACCACGCGCGTGCTGCCGTCGGCCAGCGTCTCGGCGATCTTGGCCGCGGCGGTGGCCTGCGGGCGGTTGAAGTAGCTGTCGGTGGCGGTCGGGCCAGCCACGGTGATTTCGCCGACCATGCCGTGCGCGACCTCGCGCGCCTGCGACCAGTCCGGCAGCGGCGCATCGTCGATGGCGATGATGCGCACCTCGTTGGGCGCAACCACCCGGCCCACGCAGGTGCCGGCACCGGCTTCGGTGGCCTGGCGGGTGCGCTCCAGCTCGCGCCCTTCGACCACCGCCACCGGCAGGCATTCGGTGGCGCCGTAGGGTGTCCAGAACTGTGCATCATCGGGCAGCAGGCGACGGATGCGCGCCACCACGTCCGGCGGCACCGGTGCGCCGGCCGAGGTCACCCGGCGCACGCCGGGCAGCGGCTGGCCATGGTCGGCCAACACCCGGATCAACGCGGGCGAGCCGAACAGCTGGGTCACCCCGAAGCGGGCGATGGCATCGTGCAGCCTGCGCGGGTCGGCCTTGGCCGGGCGGGTCGGGTCCATGTCCGGAATGACCGAGGTCAGCCCCAATGCCGGGTCGAACAGGGCGAACGGCGGGAAGGTGGGCAGGTCGACCCCGCCGGCCTCCATCCCGAACGCCGAACGCAGCAGATCCACCTGGCCGACGAAATGGCGGTGGCGGTAGACCACGCCCTTGGGCACGCCGGTGGAGCCGCTGGTGAACAGGATGGCGGCAACATCCTCGCCGTCGGTGGCGGCCATCGGCTGCGGGTGGCGGGCACCATCGGCCTCGAGCCGTGCCAGGGTGGTGCCACCCCAGCCCCAGCGCCGGCCGACCGTAACCAGTCGCGTGGCCGCCGGGCACCAGCGCAGCACCAGTCGCGCCACGTGGGCCAGGCCGATGCCGATGAAGGCCTGCGGCTGGGCTTCGTCCAGGCACTGCTTCAGCGCGCGCTTGTCGATGCCGGGATCGACCAGCACCGGCACCGCGCCGTTCTTGAACAGCGCGAACATCAGCAGGAAGAACTCCGGCGAGGGCCGCACCATCACCACCGCACGCACCCCACGGCCGATCCCGTAGACGGCCAGGCCGGCGGCCATGGCGTCGCTGCGGGCATCCAGGGTGCGGTAATCCAGGGTCACGTCATAGCGCGCCATGCCGTCCGGGCCGGGCCGACCGGGGCAACGGATGGCGATCTGGTCAGGGCGTTCACGGGCCAGTTCGGGCAGGCGCGCGGCGATGTTGGTCGGGCTGTTCATCCGTTCATTGTCGCCGCTGCAGAAAAATCTTGCGCGGCGGCCGCAGCCGTGGAAAATTCGCGCACCCACCCCCGGCCGGTACCCCATGTCCCATCCTTGCATGACGTGCGGCGCCTGCTGCACCCAGTACCGCGTGGCCTTTCACTGGATGGAATCGGACGAGGTCACCCCCGGCGGGGTCCCGCACCAGCTGACCGAAGCGCTCGACCCGCACCGCCTGTGCATGCGCGGCACCCATTCCACGCCGGTGCGCTGCGTGGCGCTGGATGCGGAGATCGGCGTGTATTCGCGCTGCAGCATCCACCCCAACCGGCCCAGCGTGTGCCGCGAGGTGGACGCGTCGTGGGAGTTTGGCAAGGCCAGCCCGCAATGCGACAAGGCGCGGGCGACCCACGGGCTGCCAGCGCTGAGCCTGGAGAGTTGGGCGTGGCGGGATACGCCGGAGGCCGCCTAGCGGCACCATCCGGTAGCGCCGGCCGTTGGCCGGCCCATGCATATGCCGGACAGGTTCATGAGGGCCGGCCTACGGCCGACGCTACCGGAATCAAACCGGATTCTTGTCGAGGAACGCGCGGATCTCCGGCACCAGCACTTCGTGCTTGTCTTCCAGCACGTAATGCCCGGCGTCTTTGAACGCATGCACCTGCGCCTGCGGGAGCGCCGCCTGGAAGCCTTCCAGGAAGTGGTGGTCGAACACGAAGTCGCGCAGCCCCCAACCGATGAAGGCCGGGCGGTCGGCAAAGGACGGCAGCGCCTGGCCAGCCCGCTCCAGCAGCGACCAGGCCTTGTCGGCCGGGCTCAGCGGGATGTCCTGCATGAAGCGGATGGTGCTGATCCGGTTGGCGTAGCTGTTGTACGGCGACACGTAGGCGCGGCGCACGTCGGCCGGCATCTTCCGCTCCACGCCCAGCCACGAGGCACCGGACGAGAACGCATTGAAGCTGCGGATGATCCACTCGCCGATCTTCCAGTGCCGGCCCAGCGCGATCTGCCACGGCATCTGCTTGGCCGCCGGCATCGGGAACGCGGCGGTGTTGAGTACCACCAGGCGTTTGACCTGCGCGTGGTGCGACAGCGCCCAGCCGAAGCCGATCATGCCGCCCCAGTCGTGCACGGCCAGGGTGACCGGGCCGGTGATGCCCAGGTGCGCCAGCAGCGCGTCCAGGTCATCCACGCGCGACTGCAGCGTGTAGTCGTAATGCGCGTCATCCGGCTTGTCCGACAGGCCCATGCCGATGTGGTCGGGCACGATGCAGCGGTAGCGGTCCGACAGCCCGGCCACCAGCGTGCGCCAGTAGTAGCTCCACGATGGGTTGCCGTGGACCATCACCACTACCTCGCCGTCGCGCGGGCCTTCGTCGAGATAGCCCATCGTCAGGCCGGGACGGACTTCGAAGCGCTGGGGATGGGCGGGGTAACCGGGAAGCTTGGGCATGGAAGCGCACCTGTGAAAAGGGCCGGTAGAACCGGCCCTCGAGTATGGGAAGAACCGCGCAGCAGCGCTGTAGTGGCCGCTTACCAGACCACTTCGGCCATCGAGCAGTTCAGGCCCGAACCGATGCCGAGCAGCGCGATGCGGTCGCCCTTCTTCAGCCGGCCCAGCTCCTTGAGCTTGCTCAGTACGATCGGCACCGAGGCCGGGCCGATGTTGCCGTGCTCACCGAAGATGGTCATCACCTTCTTCGGGTCGATGCCGAAGTTCTTGATGAAGGCAGCGGTGTGCGGCTGGCTGACCTGGTGGATGACGAACTGGTCCAGTTCCTCCACCGCCCAGCCCAGCGCTTCGCGGGCGGCCATGAAGGTCTTCTGCGCCAGCTTGATGCCTTCGATCAGCAGCATGCGGGTGTCGGTGACCATGCGGTCCAGGTTGCCGCGGCACAGCTGGTTCCACTCGGTGGCCGAGCGGGTCACGCCACCACGGTAACGCGGCGCGTCGGGCACCAGTTCGGTGCGCGCCATCACCATGGCGGCGGCGCCACAGCCCAGGGTCAGGGCGGCCATCTCGTTGCGGAAGTCGTCGGCGGTCACGCCCGGCAGGGCCATGCGCTCGAGGGTCTTCTCGTAGACGAGGTTGGCGGTTTCGCCGTCAACGATCAGGGCATAGTCGATCTCGCCGCGTTCGAGCATGCGGGCGGCGATGTCCATGCCGTTGATGAAGGCCAGGCAGGCGTTGGCGACGTCGAAGGTCATGCACTGGTCGCTGACGCCCAGGTTGCCCGAGACGATGCTGGCCGTGGACGGCTCCAGGTAGTCGCGGCTGACCGAGGTGTTGACCAGCAGGCCGACCTTGTCCGCGCCGATGCCGGCGTCTTCCAGCGCCTTGCGGGCGGCCAGGGTGGCGGCGTCGGAGGCGAGCATGTCCGCGTCCCACAGGCGGCGGGCGTGGATGCCGGCGATGTCGCCCAGCACGTCGGTACGGATGCCCAGGCGATCCAGCGTCGGCTGCAGACGTTCGTTGATTTCCTTGGACGTCAGCGTGTGCGGCGCGTCGATGTGCGCCAGGCCGGCGATCGATACATTCTTGAAGAGCATCAGTTAGCGCCAAGGCTCAGGCAGAGGGGGCGCTATTGTAAGCCCCCCGCGCCTTCACCGCACCTTTACGAATTCACGTCCGGGCGTATGGTGCGCGGCCCGGACCTGACGGGTTCAGCGTGGCGGGCACTGGAAGGCCTGGAAGCGCTGGCTGCCATCAGCCGGCTGGGCCGCCGCCTGTACCGCATTGGCACCGGCGCTGGGGGCTTCGTTGCGGGCCAGGGTTTCCAGCTCTTCCTGCACGCGCAGCGGGTTGCGGTTGTAGAAACCGACCTTGCTCTTGACCGTGACCACCACCTCGCCCTTGTTGACGCAGCCGGTGGGAACCGGCCCGGCCGGCAATACGCGCACGGCCTTGCCCACCGGTTCGATCGGCACCCAGGTGCAGGCAGTGGCGCTGAGGGTCAGGACGGAAAGCAGCAGAAGGCGCATGGCGGGGACGCTCGTGAAGATGAGATTGGCAGTGTGCCTGAACGGGCTGAATCGCGGGTAGATGGACCCCGAGGGCCGGCCAACGGCCGGCGCTACCCGGACGGCGCACATCGAACTGTCCGGAGCCGCTGGTTGATTGATCCAGATCCCAACCACCACGTAACAATTCGTAGGTCCGAAGAGAACGGCAGGAGCCGTTCTCAACATCGCGCAGCGATGGCCCGAAGGGTGCCCGCCAGGGACGGCGGGCATAAGAGAACGGCAGGAGCCGTTCTCAACGTCGCGTAGCGACGGCCCAAAGGGTGCCCGCCAGGACGGCGGGCATAACGTTGGCCGGACACCGCGCGCAGCGCGGCCCAGCCATCCGAAGCCGGATAAACGCCAGTCGAATTACCGCGACCGGCGTTTGCACCCACCGAAGCCACCCGTCAGCCGTTACGGAACCGGCTTGCCATCGGCATCGATGATCGTCACCTCGCCCAGGTTCAACGCACGCACCGGGGCTTCGGTCTGCTTGAGGTCGCCCACCACCACCCAGGTCAGCGTCTTCGGATCCAACGTGGCGGCCGCCTGCTGCACCTGGGCCGGGGTCATCGCCTCGATTTCCGCCTTGCGCTTGAACACGTAGTCGTCCGGGCGCTGGTAGCGGACGATGCCACTGATGGTGCCCAGCACCGCGCTGGCGGTCTCGTAGGCGCCCGGCAGGCTCAGGTTCTGGATGTTGCGGATGCGGGTGACCTCGGCCGGGCTGATCGCTTCGGTACCGGAGGCGAAGTCGGCAATCTCCTTCTGCATCTCCTTCATCGCCTCGGCAGTCTTGTCGATCTGCACCGGCGCCACGGCCATCCACGGGCGCTGGCCCAGGGTACTGCTGGCCATGGTGCGGGCGCCGTAGGACCAGTGCTTCTCCTCGCGCAGATTCATGTTCAGGCGCGAGGTGAAGTCGCCGCCCAGCACGCCGTTGGCGATGTCGAAGCGGGTGGCCCCCGGATCGCTGCTTGACGGTACGACCTGGCCGGCGAACAGGTTGGCCTGCACCGCGCCCGGCTGGTCGATCAGGAACACGCGGGCCTTGGCCGGCCGGGCCACATCCACCGGCGGCTTGGCCTGCGGGGCCGGCGTGCTGCTCTTCCAGTCGCCGAACTGGCGCTCCAGCAACGGCACGATTTCCTTCAGGGTGGTATCGCCAACCACGATCAGGGTGCCCTGCTCGGGGCGCAGCCAATCACGGTGGAAGTCGACCAGGTCGGCACGGGTGAGCGACTGGATGTCCGCTTCGTTGCCGCTGCCGGTGAACGGAATGGCGTAGGGGTGGCCGGCGCCGTACAGCAGGGTGGGCAGCACGCGCATCGCCGAGGCGTTGGGGTTGACCTTTTCCTGCTGGATGCCGGCGATCCAGGTCGCCTTGATCCGGTCGATCTCGGCCTGGTCGAAGCGCGGCTGGCGCAGCATGTCCGCATACAGGGCCAGCGACGGGGCCAGATTTTCCTTCAGCGCCGACAGGTAGACGCTGGCGCTGTCCAGCGAGGCCGAGGCGCCCAGGGTGGCGCCCAGCGCGTCGGCGGCATCGGCGAACGGCAGCGCGCCCAGCTTGCCGGCGCCCTCGCCCATCAGGTCCATGGTGAAGTTGGCGGTGCCGGACTTGCGGCCCTGGTCGGCGGTGAAACCACCGGGGAATTCATAGCTGAACTGCACCACCGGAATGTCATGGCGCTCGGCCAGGATCACCTGGGTGCCGTTCTTCAGCGTGGCACGGTGCAGCTGCGGGAACTTCAGTTCCGGGAAGGTCTTGGTCTGCGGCACGCCGGTGCTGCGGTCCACCACGGTCGGGCCGGTGCTGAACGTCGGGTCCACGGCCGGCACGGTGAACGGCTTGGGGGTGGCCGAGGGCAGTTCCGGCAGCGCCACGCGCGCGCCCGGTTCCACCACCAGGGTGTGGTCGCCCACGCCCAGCCACTTGGCACCGGCCGCGCGCACGTCGGCGGCGGTGGCCGCGTCGATGTTGGCCAGCGAACGACGGAAGCAGCCCGGATCGCCTTCGAACACGGTGCATTCGGCCAGGGCATCGGCCTTGCCGCCGAAACCGCCGATGCGCTCGATGCCGCGGATGAAGCCGGCGCGGAAGGCGGTCTTGCCGCGGCTCAGCTCATCGGCGGTCGGGCCGTCCTTGACCAGGCGGCGCACTTCCTCGTCGATGATCGCCTCGACCTTGGCCGGGTCCACGCCCTGCTTGACCGTGGCCGTGATCACGAAGTTGGAGCCCAGCTGCGAGCTGTAGGCGCCGGCGCTGATGTTGTCCACCAGCTGGTCCTGGTGCAGCAGGCGCTGGTCCAGGCGCGAGGACTTGGCCCCGCCCAGCACCTGCGCGAACAGCTGCAGCTGGTCCAGGTCGGTGGTGCCGGTCTGGGCGACGTTCCAGACGCGGTAGATGCGCGCCTGCGGCACTTTGTCGGTCATGGTTTCGCGCGTGGACGTTTCGCGCTTGGCCACGTCCACCTTGGGTTGGGCCATGCTCGGGCCGGCCGGGATATCGCCGAAGTAACGGGCGACCTTCTCTTTGGCGGTGGCCACGTCGATATCGCCGGCCAACACCAGCACGGCGTTGTTGGGGCCGTACCAGGTGCGGAACCAGTTCTTGACGTCCTCCAGCGATGCGGCATTGAGGTCGTTCATCGATCCGATCACGCTGTGGTGATACGGATGGCCTTCGGGGTACATGGAACGGGTGAGCTTGTCCCACACCTGGCCATAGGGCTGGTTCTCGCCCTGGCGCTTCTCGTTCTGCACCACGCCGCGCTGTTCGTCGAGCGCAGCCTGGTCGATCGCGCCCAGCAGGTGGCCCATGCGGTCCGACTCCATCCACAGCGCCATGTCCAGGGCGGTGGTGGGCACGTTCTCGAAGTAGTTCGTGCGGTCGGTGTTGGTGGTGCCGTTCTGGCCGGTGACACCCACCTGCTTGAAGGGTTCGAAGTATTCGCCGGCGTGGTTCTCGCTGCCCTGGAACATCAGGTGTTCGAACAGGTGCGCAAAGCCGGTACGGCCAGCGGGTTCGTCCTTGCTGCCCACGTGGTACCAGATGTTCACCGCCACGATCGGCGCCTTGCGGTCGGTGTGCACCACCACGCGCAGGCCGTTGGGCAGGGTGAATTCTTCAAACGGAATGTCGACTTTGGCCACCTGGGCCAGCTTGGCCATCACCGGCGCCGGGGCAAGGCTGCCCAATGCGGCGGAGAGCGCAACAGCCAGCAGCGCGGCACGCGGTCGAAGTTGGACGGTCATTCCGTTTCCTTGGTCATGAAAGTGAAGCGCGATGCTAGCCCGGGACTCCGGGAAAGGGCATCGGCCAACAGTCATTGCCCATGTAGGGGAACTTTCCGGGCAACCCCTGCACCGCGCTGAGCCCATCAGCGGCTACCTGAACCCCCGTCCGGACAGTCGCGCACAGCCGGATCGGACAGGTGTCCGGACAGCGGACACTCCGAAACCGCTACAAATCCCTTGAAAATCAACAACTAAAAGTTGGCACGGTGCCTGCATATACCCAAGTGCGGAAAGGAAGCGATCAAACAAAAGCTGACTGATCGCTGAACGCAACACGGAATCTGAAAATTTCTCTTGCATCCCCAGATTCGGTGTACTACCTTACTACCACACCACCGCTCAACAACACTAAACAGGCCCCGTCATGAACACCAAGACCATCGCAATCGCCATCGCCCTCGTTGCCGGCTCCGCGTTTGTTTCGAACGTGCATGCCGCTGCCGCCATCACCACCCTGCCGACCGTGCAGGTCCGCCCCTCCGCCGACCAGCTGGCCCAGGCCGAAGTCGAGCGCACCAGCAGCATCCCGACCCTGGCACTGGTGGAAGTGCGCCCGACCGCCGGCCAGATCGCCGAATACCGTGCCGAACTGGCCAACAGCCAGCGCGTCACCACCCTGGCTGCCGTCGAAGTCCGCCCGACCGCCGAACAGCGCGAAGCGCTGGCTGCCGAGCAGAACGACCGCAGCACCGATTACGTGGGTGCCCTGGCCTCGGCCGCCGGCACGATCGCCCGCGACGTGATCATCAACCTGCCGGCCCTGCAGGTGCGCCCGTCGCCGAACGATCTGCAGGCCCTGGCCCTGGAAGCCGCGTCGGTGCTGGTCCGTCCGTAAAGCGGTACCTACCGTCATTGGACGCCGCTACACTGCGCGAATGACCGCTGCCCCTACGTTCCATGTTGTGTTGTTCCAGCCGGAAATTCCCCCGAATACCGGCAATGTGATCCGGCTCTGCGCCAATACCGGCGCGCGACTGCACCTGATCGAGCCGCTCGGTTTCGACCTGAGCGACAAGCAGCTCAAGCGCGCCGGCCTGGATTACCACGAATACGCGCGCCTGCAGGTGCATCCGGACCTGGATACCGCCCTCCAGGCCATCGCACCCAAGCGCCTGTTCGCCCTGAGTACCCGCGGCAGCGTGCGCTATGACACCCCGCAGTTCGAAGACGGCGATGCGTTCCTGTTCGGCCCGGAAACCCGCGGCCTGCCGCAGGACGTGCTCGATGCGTTGCCGCACGGCCACCGTCTGCGCCTGCCGATGCAACCGGACAACCGCAGCCTCAACCTGTCCAACACCGTCGCGGTGGTGATGTTTGAAGCGTGGCGGCAGAATGGATTTGCCGGCGGCGCGTAACTGGGTTGATTGATCCCGATTCCGAAGCCACCCATCACGCGTTCATGGCCCCGGATCGAAAAGCAGCCGGCCAACGGCCGGCGCTACCGGACGGCATTCCGTCAAAATGCATTTATTCCGGTCAACTCCCGCCCGATCACCAACTGGTGCACGGTCTCGGTCCCCTCATAGGTGATCACCGATTCCAGGTTCAACGCATGCCGGATCGCCACGTGTTCGGTGGTGATCCCAGCGCCGCCGAGCAGGTCGCGGCACTCGCGGGCGATGTCGATCGCCATGCGGCAGTTGTTCCACTTGGCCAGGCTCACCTGCTGCGGCTGCAGCTGGCCGGTATCCTTCAACCGCCCCAGCTGCAGCGACAGCAGCTGTGCGGTGGTGATGCGCCGGGCCATGTCGGCCAGCTTGATCTGCGCGCTCTGGGTGGCCGCCACCGGGCGCCCGAACAGCACGCGTTCCTTGGTGTAGTTCAGCGCTTCGTCCAGGCAGGCCACCGCCGCGCCGATCGGGCCCCAGCTGATCCCGTAGCGGGCCTGGTTGAGGCAGCCCAGCGGACCCTTCAGGCCCTGCACGTTGGGCAGCCGGTTGCGCTCGGGCACGCGCACGTTGTCGAAGAACAGCGCACCGGTCAGCGAGGCGCGCAGGCTCATCTTGTGCTTGATTTCCTGGGTGGTGAAGCCGGGCATGCCCTTCTCCAGCACGAAGCCCTGGATGCCGTCTTCGGTATGCGCCCAGACGATGGCGATATCGGCCACCGGGCCGCTGGTGATCCACATCTTGCTGCCGTTGATGACCCAATCGCCGCCCTCGCGGACCGCGCGCGTCTTCATCGCGGCCGGGTCCGAACCGCCGTGGGCTTCGGTCAGGCCGAAGCAGCCGATCACGCGGCCGGCGGCCATGTCCGGCAGCCAGCGCAGGCGCTGCTCCTCGCTGCCGTAGGCGAAGATCGGGTACATGCACAGCGAGCTCTGCACCGAGACGAAGCTGCGCAGGCCCGAATCGCCGCGTTCCAGTTCCTGGCAGATCAGCCCATAGCTGACCGCGTTGAGGCCGCCGCCACCGTACTGTTCGGGCAGGCTGGAGCCGAGCAGGCCCAGCGACGCGATTTCCGGGATCAGTTCATCCGGAAACCGGCCCTGGTCGAACGCATCGCCGATGATCGGCAGCACGCGTTCGTCGGTGAAGCGCGCCACCGTGGCCTGCACCGCGCGTTCCTCTTCAGTAAGCAGCGAGCGGACATCGAACAGATCGTACGGATTGAGGGCCATGGGCGGCGACGTCGCGGGCAGTAACAGGACCCCCATTGTGATGCCTGGCCCGGAACCGGCCAAGGCACGCCGCAGCACGCCCGTACAATGGCGGCCTACCGCCACACAGGTCACCGCACATGCAGATCCGCAGCGAACGTCCCGGCGACGCCGACGCCATCCATGCCCTCACCCGCAACGCGTTCGCCGATGCGCCGTACAGCAGCCACACCGAGCAGTACATCGTCGATGCGCTGCGCAATGCCGGTGCGTTGGCGGTGTCGCTGGTAGCGGTGGACGCCGACGGCATCGTGGGGCATGTGGCGTTGTCGCCGGTGGAACTCAGTGATGGCAGCCAGGGCTGGTATGGGCTGGGGCCGATTTCAGTGGCGCCGGGGCGGCAGGGTGAAGGCGTGGGCAGTGCGTTGATGCGGGCCGCGATGGAGGCGCTGGACGCGCTGGGTGCCGCCGGTTGCGTGCTGCTGGGCGATCCGGGTTACTACGGCCGGTTCGGGTTCCAGGCCGAACCGCGGCTGCGGCTGGCCGGGGTGCCGGCGGCGTATTTCCAGGCGCGGTTGTTGCGCGGGGAGTGGCCGGATGCGGAGGTTGAGTATCACGCAGCGTTTGGGGCCACTGGCTGACGGGGGCGGTGCGTGGGCCGGCCAACGGCCGGCGCTACGGTTTCTGGATCCTGCCGGAAACCCGGGCGTTACCCTTCCTTGATCTGCCGGAAACCGGTAGTGCCAGCCATTGGCCGGCCCATGCGGTGTCAGCGCTACCCGTACGATGGCCGCTCGGGCTGGATTGATGCGATGCAGCATATGGTGACCAACGTCGTCGATCTAGGCGGAAACGGCGCGTGCCGGTACCCTGATGCACTGATCCAGCAGTTGCGCAGTGACACGTCGCGCGCGATTCCCAGGCAACCGCCGCCGGCTCCGGCCGGGACGGCACTACCCACGAGTTACGCATCACCATGAGCGAAGAGACCACTGCCCTGCCCCCGCGTGAAGCCATGGAGTTCGATGTGGTGATCGTCGGCGCCGGCCCGGCCGGCCTGGCCACCGCGATCCGCCTGCGCCAGCGCGCCATCGAGGCCGGCCGCGAACTGTCGGTGTGCGTGCTGGAAAAGGGCTCCGAGCCCGGCGCCCACATCCTGTCCGGCGCGATCATGGATACCCGTGCGCTGACCGAACTGTTCCCGGACTGGGCCGAACGCGGCGCGCCGCTGAAGCAGAAGGTCACCCGCGACGAATTCCTGTTCCTCAGCCCCGACAGCGCGCGCAGCACCCCGCATGTGCTGCTGCCGGAGTGCTTCCACAACGAAGGCAACTACATCATCAGCCTGGGCGAGGTCACCCGCTGGCTGGCGCAGCAGGCCGAGGCGCTGGAAGTGGCGATCTTCCCCGGCTTTGCCGCCGCCGAAGTGCTGTACGACGAGAACGGCGCGGTGATGGGCGTGGCCACCGGCGACATGGGCATCCGCAAGGATGGTTCGCACGGCCCCAACTTCGAACGCGGCATGGAACTGCATGCCAGGTACACGATCTTCGCCGAAGGCTCGCGCGGCCACCTCGGCCGCCAGCTGATCGCCCGCTACCAGCTCGATGCCGGCAAGGACCCACAGGCCTACGGGATCGGCATCAAGGAGCTGTGGCAGATCGACCCGGCCAAGCACGAGCCGGGCCTGGTCGTGCACACCGCCGGCTGGCCGCTGGACAGCGACACCTACGGTGGCTCGTTCCTGTACCACGCCGACGGCGGCAAGGTCGCGGTCGGTTTCGTGGTGGGGCTGGACTACCGCAACCCGTGGATGAGCCCGTTCGAAGAGTTCCAGCGCTTCAAGACCCATCCGGCGATCCGCGGGCACCTGGAAGGCGGCAAGCGCATCGCCTACGGCGCGCGCGCGATCACCGCCGGTGGCCTGTTGTCGCTGCCCAAAACCGTGTTCCCGGGCGGCGCGCTGGTCGGCTGCGAAGCCGGCTACCTCAACGCCAGCCGCATCAAGGGCAGCCACGCGGCGATCAAGACCGGCATGCTGGCCGCCGATGCCGCCTTCGACGCACTGGCCGCCGGCCGCCAGCGCGATGAGCTGAGCGCCTACCCGGCCGCCTTCGACAGCAGTTGGCTGCACGACGAACTGAAGCAGTCCAAGAACTTCAAGCAGTGGTTCAAGAAGGGCCGCAGCGTCGCCACGCTGATGACCGGCATCGAGCAGTGGCTGCTGCCCAGGCTGGGCATCCGCAACCCGCCGTGGACGCTGCGCCACAGCAAGGCCGACCACGAGTGCCTGGAACCGGCGTCGCAGCACACCAAGATCGTGTACCCCAAGCCGGACAACGTGCTCACCTTCGACCGGCTCAGCTCGGTGTTCCTGAGCAGCACCAACCACGAGGAAGACCAGCCCTCGCACCTGACGCTGAAGGACGCCAGCGTGCCGGTGCGGGTCAACCTGGCCGAGTACGCCGGGCCGGAAGCGCGCTACTGCCCGGCCGGGGTGTACGAATTCGTCGGCAGCGAAGGCCACGGGCAGCTGCAGATCAACGCGCAGAACTGCGTGCACTGCAAGACCTGCGACATCAAGGATCCCACCCAGAACATCGTGTGGGTGACCCCGCAGGGCGGCGGCGGGCCGAACTACCCCGCGATGTAAGGAGCAACCGCGGTAATCATTCGTCCAGGCTGACCAGATACACCTGCAACGCATCTTCGAACGCGCGGATCTCCTCGGTACTCGCGGCCACGCCCTGCTCGGGAATCCGCTGCATCAGGGCGCGTGCCTGCATGGCCAATGCCTCGGCACCCAGCGTACCCAGCCCGCCGACGATGCGGTGCAGGACTTCCACCACCGTGTTGCTGTCGCCCTGCTGGCGTGCTTCCAGCCCACGCTGCAGGTCGTCGGTGGTGGCCTGGCGCATGCTGTCGATCAGCACGGCGGCCACGTGTTCGGAGCCGAAGCGGCGCACGATGGCCGCACGCGTGGGGGCGGCGGCGGGGGCCGCCGGTTCCACCGGCGGCGTGCCATCGCGGGCGAGCCGCTCGTTGGCGTCATCCGTGGGCAACCACCGGCGCAGCGCCTGGCGCAGCGTGGCCAGGGCCACCGGCTTGGCCAGCAGATCATCCATGCCGGCCTCGCGGCAGCGCTGCACGTCTTCGGCCAGCGCGCTGGCGGTGAGCGCCAGCACCGGCATGCGCTGGCCGCTGCCGCGTTCGCGCTCGCGGATGCGGCGGGTAAGCGTGTAGCCGTCCATCACCGGCATGCGGCAATCGGTGATGATCAGATCGAAGCTGGTCGCGTCCAGCAACGCCAGCGCCGCTTCGCCGTCCACCGCCAGCTCATGCTGCAGGCCGAGCTGCTGCAGCCGCCAGCGCATCAGCGCCTGGTTGGTCGGGTGGTCTTCCACCACCAGCACGCGCCGCCGCGCCTGGCCCGGCGGCAGCGGCTCCACCTCGCCGCCAGGGCGCTGTTCGTCGCGCACGGTTTCCTCACCCGGCACCAGTGGCAAGCTCAACAACACGTCCACGCGCGTGCCCTCACCAGGCACGCTGTGCATCTCCAGCCGGCCGCGCATCAATCCCACCAGTCGCTGGCAGATGCTCAACCCCAGTCCTGTGCCACCGTAATGACGGGTGATCGCGACGTCGGCCTGGGCAAACGGCTTGAACAGCCGCTCGCGCTGCTCGGGTGAAATGCCGATGCCCGTGTCGGTCACGGTCAGCCGCAGCGCCTGCGCCTGCTCGTCATCGCGGTCCACACGCAACGCAATCCCGACCGACCCCTGGTTGGTGAACTTGATGGCATTGCTGAGCAGGTTGAATACGATCTGGCGCAGGCGCATGCCATCGACCAGGTGCTGCGGCGCCACCGCCGGATCGACCTCCAGGCTGAGCGACAGGCCCTTGCTGGACGCCTGCGGCGACAGCAGCTGCTGCACGTTGTCGAGGAGCGTGCGCAGCACGACCGGCTGCGGCTCCAGCGGCAGTGCACCGGCTTCAATGCGGGAGTAATCGAGAATGTCATCCAGGATCTGGCGCAGCATCTGCGCCGAGTCTTCGATGACCGCGATGATGCGCCGCTGTTCGCCATCCAGTCCGGTGTGCGACAGCGCTTCCACCATGCCCAGCACGCCGCTCATCGGCGTGCGGATCTCGTGGCTCATGGTCGCCAGGAAGTTGGATTTTGCCGCGGTGGCGCGTTCAGCATCGAATTTGGCGGCGGCCAATGCATCGGCCTGCGCGCGCGCTTCGGTAACATCCACCCAGTAGCCGCTCCACAGCACCGCCCCGTCGGCGGCCGCATAGGGCAGCGCGCGTGTGCGCACCCAGCGAATCACACCATGCGGGCTGGTGCGGAACTCCATGTCCAGCGCGGAAAAATCACGTGCGGCCTCGGTCAATGCACGGTTGACCGCCTCGCGGTCGCGCGGATCGATCTGGTCGACAAGGCGCATTTCGTCGGCGACCACCTCGGCGGTACTGACCCCGAACATCGACTGCAGGTCGCCGGTGATGTACGGGAACGTGACCCGTCCGTCGCTGTCGCGGCGGGCCTGGTAGACGATCGCCGGCAGATTGTCGGTCACCTCCACCAGGCGCTGTTCCAGCCGCCGCCGCATGCCGACCTCGCGGCGCAGCCGCCAATAGCCCCAGCCATGAACAACGATGCCGGTGAGCAGCACCAGCGACAACGGCACCGCCCAACGCGCGACCGAACGCCAGTCCAGCCCGGTGCGATATTCGGCCAGCAGCCAGTCGCCACGGATGGCGGTATGCTCGCGCGGGGTGAGGTTGGTCAACACGCGGTCGAAGGTGGTGGCCAGCGGCGCGTACTGGCGCTTGACCGCCAGCGACAGCTGGTCGCTGAACCCGGCCGGCGCGGCCACGTGCAGCGTGGCCGGGTACAGCTCGCGCACCACGCGGTCGACCATGGCCAGGTTGCCCACGTACGCATCGGCGTCGCCATTGGCCAAGCGCGACAACGCCTGCTCCACGCCGCGTGCCGGCACGATCCGCGCCTTGGGTGCGTACTGCAGGATGTAGCCGCGCAGGCGCTCGGGGTCGGAAAGCAGGATGCTGCGCCCGTCCAGGTCGCCCAGGCCCAGCACCGAACGGCTGTTGTTCGGGGTGACGATGACGTTGGGCACGCTGATGAACGGCTGGCTGAACACCCAGTCATCGCCAAGGTAATGCGCATCATTGGGCATGCCCATCACCACATCGACATCGCCACGGCGCATCTGCTCGCGCACCTCGAACCAGTCGTGCGCCGGCACCCGGTTCAACTGCGCGCCGACCATCCGCAGCTGGCGCAGGTAGTCGCCCGCCACGCCGCTGGGTTCTCCAGCCGCATCGATGAACGACAGCGGCGCCCCGGCCGGCGCATACCCCATGCGCAGCGGCGTGGCCAGCACCCGGCGTTCGGCTTCGCCCAGGATCAGGCGTGACTGCGCCGACCACTGCAACGGCGGCAGCCAGCGCTTGTACAGCGCCTCACGCTGCGCGGCGGTCACCGTGGAAAGCGCGCTGTCGAGCGCTTCTGCCAGCGGCTGGCGTGCATTGGGCACGCCAAAGTGGAGGCGCTCGGGCGGCAGGTCGCTGGGCCGAAGCAGGGCAATACCGTCGATGTCCTGCTGGCGGATCAGGGTGCTGGCAACGTGCGCGTTGCCGATGTACACATCGGCCTTGCCCTGGGCCACCATCGACAGCGCTGCGCGGGTGTTGGCCGCCGTCACCTGCCGGGCGGCGGGAAAGCGTGCCCGCACCTGGGTGCTGGTGAGGAATTCCTGCTCGGTCACCACCCGCAGTCCGGCCAGGTCAGGGTCGGTCGAGGTCCGTGTATCGCCGATCCGGCCCACCAGCGCCAACGGCGCATCGGCATAGGATCCGGTGTAGACCATGCAGCGGGTCCGATCCGGGGTCAGGGTGATGTTCATCACCACGTCGACCTCACCCCGGCATGCCGCATCCAGCACGTCGGCCCAATCGCGATACACCCGGACCTTCACACGCACCCCAAGCTGGCGGGTCAACAGCACCAGATAGTCGTAGCCCAGTCCGTCCGGCCGACCGTTCTGCATGAATTCAAATGGTGGCCAGCCGCTGTCGTACAGGCCCAGTAAGATGGTAGGGTTCCGATCGATCCATTCAGCCTGGCGCGGTGAGAGCGACGGTGCAGGCGCAGGTGCCGCAATGGCGGCGGCGCCCAGCGCGATCACCAGGCCCAGCACGGCCAGCCAGCGGACAACCGAGGTACGCATGCTGTCTGTTCTCCCAGGAGTGATCCGCCCACCGCGACGTGCCCCGAGGGGCCGCTGCCTTACCGGCAATACTATTCCATGAGCTTGCGCATAATCATCGCCGACGACCACCCCGTGGTCCGGATCGGCACCAAATCCGTGATTGAATCCAGTGGCGTGGGCCACGTGGTGGCCGAAGCCAGCAGCGTGGATGAGCTTCTGGCCGCTTTGAAGAAGGAAAAATGCGACGTACTCGTCACCGATTACTCCATGCCCGGCAGCGCGCAGCCTGACGGTTTTGCCATGATCGGGCAGGTCCGCCGTCACTATCCGGACCTGCCGGTACTCATGTTGAGCGTCTCCAACAACCTGGCGATCCTGCGCATGGTGGTCGGAACCGGCGTGCTGGGGTTGGTCGACAAGACCTCTTCGATGGAGGAGCTGCCGGTCGCCATCCAGACGGTGTACCGCGGCCAGCCTTACGTGAGCCGCACGCTCAAGAACCGCATCGACAAGATCGGAACGCAGGGCATGAGCAACGACCGCGCACGGAGCTTGTCTCCGCGCGAGGTGGAAGTGCTGCGCCTGCTTGGCAGCGGCCTGATCGTCAAGGAAATCGCTGCCAAGCTGCACAAAAGCGTGAGCACCATCAGCCGGCAGAAGGGCGACGCGATGCTCAAGCTGGGTCTGGACAAGGATGCGGACCTGTTCGATTACATAAAACACAACCCTTTTTCCTGAACATGCTGTTTGCATGACGCATACCGATCACCGCGTGCAGGGCCTGGACAACGACGACATCGCCGCGGACTGGCCGGCGATCAGCGACACCGAACTGGCCTGGCTGCGCGGGCACTACCCGGCGCTTGATGGAGACTGCCGCGCGCTGTGGCACAGCCCGCGGCCGTTTTCAGCGGCCGCACTGGTGCAGTGCGGGCCACGGCGTTGTTTCGTCAAGCGCCACCATTGCAGCGTGCGCACGGCCGATATGCTGGCCGAAGAACATCGCTTCATCGCGCATCTTGCCGCTGCCGGGTTGCCGGTGGTGAAGGTGCTGCACGCCCATGACGGTGCCAGCGCGATCGAGCACGGCAGCTGGACCTATGAACTGCACGCCGAAGGCGACGGCCATGACCTGTACCGCGACAGCCCGTCATGGACACCGCTGGGCGATACCGCGCAGGCGCGCGCGGCAGGCGCCATGCTGGCCCGCGTGCATCTGGCGGCGGCCGGTTACCACGCCCCCCAGCGCAGCACGCACCTGCTGGTGGCCCGCGATGACCTGATCCGTGCCCACGATCCCGTGGCGCTGCTGAAGCGCGACCTGGCTGGCCGCCCGGGGCTGGCCACCTACCTGTCCAGGCAGCACTGGGAACACGACCTGCAACGCACGGTGCTGCCCTGGCACGTGGCACTGGTCGACCGGCTGGCCGCCGAACCGGTGCTGTGGGGCCACAACGACTGGCACAGCTCCAACCTGCTCTGGCAGGGGCAGGGCCCGGAGGCGACGATCAGCACCATCTTCGATTTCGGCCTGGCCTCGCCGACCAGCGCGCTGTTCGACCTGGCCACCGCGATCGAACGCAACGCCATCGCGTGGCTGGAGGGCGGCAGTGCCGGCCCGGTGGCGCATGCCGGTATCGCGCTGGCGCTGCTGGCCGGCTACCGCCAGGTGCGCGCGCTGTCGGCCGCCCAGGTGCACCTGCTGGCCGACCTGCTGCCCATCGTGCACCTGGACTTTGCGCTGTCGGAAATCGAGTACTTCCAAGGGGTTACCGGCTCCCCGGCGAATGCCGACGTGGCCTGGCATACCTTCCTGCTGGGCCACGCAGACTGGTTCGCCAGCCGCCCGGGCCGGGCCCTGCTGGATGTCCTGCACGCCGCTGCCTGAACCGGCGGGGTCGCCACGGCGGGCAATTGGTGTGAAAATGACCGCTGAAGCGGGGGTGCCTGGCGTTGCCAGGCTGAGAGAGTCCCTTGGAACCTGATCCGGTTTGCACCGGCGTAGGGAGCTTGGAGCAGCGAGCGCACCGTCCTTCCAGGCCGGTGCGCGTGCGCGCCGTCGCTTCGTCTCCTTTGGCTGATGACGAATCGAATGAACCGCTGCTACCGCCTCACGCTGTTGACCGCCGCCCTCTGCGCCGCCCTGCCGCTTTACGCCAGTGAAGCCGGTACGGCGGCAGGCGAGCGTTCGCCCACCGACCTGGCCGGCATCCGCGTGCAGGCGCGCAAACCCGCCGCGCCGCTGGCATCGTCGAGCAGTTTCGGCAGCGCCGACTGGAAGAACACCCCGGCCTCGGTCAACGTGCTCGACAGCGCGTTCCTGGACCGCCTGCAGGTGCGCACCCTGTCCGAGCTGGCCCGGCATGACGCCTCCCTGGGCGACAGCTACGCCCCGGTGGGCTATTACCAGAACATCGCCATCCGCGGCTTCGCGCTGGACCCGGCTACCGGCTACCGCTTCAACGGGTTGTCCATCGCCGGCGAACAGCGGCTGGCGCTGGAGAACGTGCAGCAGGTGGAAATCCTCAAGGGCGAAGCGGGTCTTGCCGCCGGCGTGCTGGCGCCGGGCGGGATCATCAACTATGTCGGCAAGCGCCCGGCCGATGTCCGCAACCTCACCCTGGCCACCGATTCGGAAGGCTCGCGCTACGCGGCGGTCGACGTCGGCGGCTGGCTCACCCCGCGCTTCGGGCTGCGCTTCAACGCCGCGTGGGATGACACGTCCTCCTACATCGAACATGCCGATGGGCGGCGCAACTTCTATTCACTGGCCGCCGACTGGCTGATCGGCGAACACGGCAAGCTGGAAGTGGATGCCAACTACCAGACCAGCGCGCAGCGCTCGGCGTCCGGTTACCAGCTGCTGGGCGGCAGCGAACTGCCGCGCGGCGTGGACCGCAGCCGCATGCTTGGCCACCAGCCGTGGCAGCAGCCGGTGGGCATCGGCAGCACCAACCTCACCGCGCTGCATACCTACGACTTCAGCCCTGCCTGGCAGTCGCGCGTGTCGGTGGGCCACAGCCGCTCGGTGATCCAGGACAACGTCGCCTTCGCCTACGGTTGCTATTACGCCGCCGGCTGCGCCGATGGCAGCGTGCCGGGCAACTACTTCGCGCCCAACGGCGACTACGACATCTACGATTACCGCAGCCCCGACGACACCCGCCGCAACGATGAGGCGCGCGGCGAGCTGCGCGGCCGCTTGTCCACCGGCGCGGTCGAACACGAACTGTCGGTCGGCCTGAGTGCATTCCACCGCACCGTGGACAAGCGCCAGAACGTCAACGAGTACGTGGGCACCGCCAACATCGCCGACGCACAGGTCCCCGTGTTCGATCCCTCGCCGCTGCAGCCGGGTCCGTCCGCACGCCGGCTGGACAGCTGGCAGCGCGCGGTGTTCGCACTGGACCGCATGCATTTCGGCGATGACTGGCAGTGGCTGGCCGGCGGCCGTTACGTGCGCCTTGATGAGCGCGCCTACGACAAGCGCGGCACTCCCGAGCGGCACAACCGCCTGTCGCGGTTCCTGCCGCAGACCGCGCTGGTGTGGCAGGCCACCGACCAGATCAACGTCTACGCCAGTTACGTGGAAGGCCTGTCGCTGGGCCAGGAAGCGCCGTTCTGGACCTCCAACGGCAGCACCTTCCTGCCGGCCCTGCAATCGCGCCAGCGCGAGCTGGGCGTCAAATACGCCGCCACCGATGGCCTGATGCTGGGCGCGGCAGTGTTCCGCACCACCCAGCCGTTCCAGTACGCCAAGCCGGACGACAGCGATGCCGGCTTCACCTTCGTGCAGGAAGGCACCCAGGCCCACACCGGGCTGGAGCTGACCGCCAATGGCCAGGTCACCGACCGGCTGGCGCTGACCGCCAGCGCCAGCCTGCTGCAGGCGCGCGCCCGCGATGCCGGCACCGCGTTCTACGATGGCCAGCAGCTGGTCAACGTGCCCAAGGTGCGCGCTGCGGTGCATGTGGATTACGCCCTGCCGTTCGTTTCCGGGCTGTCCGTGAGCGGTGGCTGGCGCTATGCCTCGTCCAACGCGGCCACGGTGGATGGCAGCGTCAAGGCACCGTCGTATTCGGTATTCGATGCGGGCGTGCGCTTCCAGCATGCACTGGGCGAACACCCGGTGACCTGGACCCTGTCGGTGGACAACGTGTTCGACCGCTTCTACTGGCGTGACACCGGCAGCAGCTACGGCGACTACTACCTGTTCGCCGGCGCACCGCGCCAGGCACGCCTGTCGGTCACCTTCGGGCTGTGAGTGCGACCCTGCTCGAATGGACCGCCGTTGCCGCCAGCCTGCTTGGTGTATGGCTGATGGCGCAACGGCGCATGCTGGCCTGGCCGGTGGGCCTGCTCGCGGTGGGCCTGTATGCGGTGGTGTTCATCGAAGCGCGGCTGTATTCGGACACCCTGCTGCAGGTCGCCTTCGGGGCCTTCCTGCTGTACGGCTGGCTGAGCTGGCACCGCCATGCCGAACAGGACGGCGCGATCGTGATCGTGCCGCTGCCGCGCCGGCGGCTGCTGCGCGACCTGGGCGTGGGCATCGTGTTCGGCGTGGCGTTGGGCGCGGCCATGCACAGCTGGACCGATGCCGCGCTGCCGTGGCTGGATGCGATGCTGGCCGCGCTGAGCCTGGTGGCGCAGTGGTGGCAGGCACGCCGCCATGTGGCCACGTGGTGGCTGTGGATCGTGGTGGACGTGGTCTACGTGGGCATGTACCTGGCCAAGTCGCTGGATGTCACCGCCGGGCTGTACCTGGTGTTCGTCGGCCTGGCCGTGATGGGCCTGCGCGCGTGGTCGGCGGCAGGCCATGCAGGGGCTGCACTGAAACCGCGCTAGGCTTGCGCGGATGAACCAGACCCCTGAACTGCTGCGCCGGCTGCTGCGGGCCAAGGACCATATGGACCGCGCCCCGCACGAAGCGTGGCCGGTCGCACGGCTGGCCCAGGTCAGCGCGGTGTCGGAGGCCTACTTCGCCCGCCAGTTCCGCCAGGCCTTCGGGCTGCCGCCGCACCGCTACCTGCTTACCCGGCGCATCGAACGCGCGGTGGCGCTGTGCCGCGACACCGACCTGCCGATCACCGACATCGCGCTGCAGACCGGCTGGAGCAGCCTGGGTACGTTCGGGCGGATCTTCCGCGACATTACCGGGCAGAGCCCGGGCCAGCTGCGCGCCAGCCTCGCCGTTGGCACGGCCGCACAGGCGCCGGAGTGCATCGCGCGCGCGGCCAGCCGGCCCGATCTCAAGACCTCAGTTTCGGAGAAGCGGCTGGGCGGCGGGACCGGTAAAAAGGAGCCATCAACAACGGAGGTCCCATGAACCAGGGTATTGAAACGGTCGGCCTGTACGTGCGCGACCAGGATGAAGCACTCGCGTTCTACGTCGGCAAGCTGGGCTTTGTGGTGCACACCGATGCCGGTAACGGCGATTACCGCTGGCTCACCGTGCAGCACCCCGACCAGCCCGGCTTCCAGCTGGGCCTGTTCCGGCCCGGCCCGCCGGTACACGACGCTGCCACTGCGCAGGCGCTCAATGCCCTGGTGGCCAAAGGGGCGATGCCGCCGCTGGTGCTGACCGTGGCCGACTGCAAGGCGACCTACGAACGCCTGAGCGCGGCCGGCGTGGAGTTCATGCAGGAGCCGGTGGCACGCTATGGCACGGTGGATGCCGGCTTCCGCGATCCATCCGGCAATGGCTGGAAACTGATCGAACGCGCCGCCAAGGGCGGCGCGTAATCCCTCAGTCGAGCAGGAAGCGCATCGCCTCGGTGCCCAGTGCCGGGTCGGTGCTGCCCGGCCGGCCGTCTTCGATGCGGCCGGCCAGCCGCTGCATCACACCGGGCTGGCGGACCTCCAGGTCATACCAGTTGGCGGTTGCGCCGGCATTCCAGCGAAGGTCCAGCGCCTGCCCCGGCGCCAGCTGCAGCTCACGTTCCGGCATGTGGCCTGGGTAAGCGCCGCCGCGCACGGTGATCGCCTGCACGCTGGATGTGGTGTTCCGCAGCTGCAGGAGCAGCTGGTCGCCGTCGCCGCGCACTGAAGCCTGCATCGGTGCACCGGCGTTGGCCTCGCCACGGAACTGGCGGTGGAAGCCGTTCGGGCCCAGCAACCACAGGTCGTAACCTTCCTGTGCATGTATCGGCCAGTGGTCCCGCAGGGGAGCATCGGGCGCTACCGTGTAGCGACGGGGAATGGCATCCAGGCGGAGCCGGTCGTAGACATGCAGTACCGCTGCTGCACCTTCGCAGCCCAGGGTCAGCTGCACGTTCGTGCGGTCTGCATCCACCGCGACATCCGCCCGGGGGCGATAGGGCAACGCGCGCGCCGGGCGTACCCCCGCTTCCTGCTTCGCCGGTTCAAGGTCTGCCGGCAGCGCCGGCACCGTGCGCCCCGGCAGTGCCGCCGCACGCGCGGCCACGGCAACCGTCGCCGGCAGCGACGCCATGAACGGCCGCGTATCGGATGCAGCAAAATCGAAGGCACCGGTCAGATCGCCACTCACCGCGCGCCGCCACGGCGACAGGTCGGGGGCGGCCACGCCGAAGCGGCGCTCGATCAGGCGGATCACCGAGGTGTGGTCGTACACCTGCGAATCCACCCAACCCCCGCGGCTCCAGGGGGAAATGACGTACAACGGCACGCGCGGGCCCAGCCCATAGGGCCGGCCACGCAGATCGATCGGATCGGCCTTCTCGTTGCCCGGCGAAGGATGCAGGTGGTATTCACCGTCGGTGGACACCGCCGAAGTACCCGCCCAGCCCCCCGCTGCGGCGGGATCGCGCGATGGCGGCGCGGGCGGCGGCACGTGGTCGAAGAAGCCGTCGTTCTCGTCGAACATCAGCAGCAGCGCGGTGCGGCTCCACACCTCCGGATCCGCCGTCAGCGCATCCAGCACGCGCGCGGTGTAGGCCGCGCCCTGCGCAGGGCTGGACGGCCCGGGATGTTCGCTGCCGGCGGCATCGGCAATGATGAAACTCACCTGCGGCAGCTGCCCGTTCAACACATCCTCGCGCAGCTGCGCCAGGCCACGCGTGCTGACCCCACGCTCGCGCAGTGCCACGTCATGGCCGGACGCGCCGCGCCAGGCCTGGCGGAACGGTTCGAAGCCGGCCAACGGGTTGTCGGTGAAGTTGTCGGCCATGTCCTGGTAGATCCGCCAGTGGATACCCGCTTGCTGCAGGCGCTCGACATAAGTGGTCCAGGTGTAGGAATCGGGGTTGCCGCCGAGCTCCGGGAAATTGTCATGCGAGTTGGCTACCGCCGGGCCGCCGCCGCGTGCGTGTGGATCGTTGTGACCGGTCCACAGGAACAGCCGGTTCGGATTGGTACCGGCCTGCATCGCACAGTGGTAGGCATCGCACACGGTGAACGCTTCGGCCAGCGCGAACTGGAAGGGCATGTCATCGCGGCGGTAGTAGCCCATCGCGTGGTCCTGCTTGGCCGCCGGCCAGTGCACCATGCGCCCGTGGTCCCACGCGCGCTGCGCATCGGGCCAGGTGTGCGGGGTGCCTTCCACGCGCATGTAGCCGAAGTGTGCGGCGGTATCCAGCGGGAACGGCGCGATGCCGTGGGTGCCGGCTGCGTTGGGCTGCAGCCACACGTTGCGGCGTGGCTGCCCGGCCGCCAACGGGGCGGCCGGGACCACGAAGCGATCACCGAAGCCGCGCACGCCGGGCAGCGTGCCGAAGTAGTGGTCGAAGGAGCGGTTCTCCTGCATGAACACCACGATGTGCTGCACGTCTTCCAGGCTGCGGCTGCGCGCATGCGGGGCGATCGCCGCCGCCCGCGCGATGCTGGGCATGAGCGCCGCCAGGCCACCGGCCAGCCCGGCCTGCAGCAGCCGGCGCCGGCCGCTGTCGGCCACGGGCGGGCGCGCTGGGCTCACAGGTCGACCCGGACCGAGAAGCCCACCGTGCGCGGCGCGCCGATGAAGGCCGAATCGCTGCCATCCACGCCGGCCAGGTAGCGGCGGTCGGTGAGGTTGCTGACCACGAAGCTGGCGCCCACGCCCTTGAGCTTCGGCGACAGGCTCTGCAGGTCGAAACCGATGTTGGCGTTGAACACCGTGGCCGAGGGCAGGCGGTTGTCGTTGGCTGCATCCAGGTAGCGTTCGCCAAGGTAGCGCCCGGACAGGCCGACGTTCCAGGTCTCACCCTGCCAGTCGGCCGAGACCACCAGCACGTGCTTGGGCTGGCCGATCACCTGCGCACCGTCGACGATGCCCAGTTCGGTATCGCGCGCCACGTTGCCGCTGCCCAGGTATTTGGAACGGTTGTAGGTGTAGGCGCCATTGATGCGCCAGCCGTTGTCCCAGCCATAGCCGAGCGCGGCTTCCAGGCCGGTGCTTTCCACGCCACCAAAGTTCTCATAGACGCCATCGGTCTCGTCCAGGTAATCGATGCCATCGGCCAGCCGCGCGGGCAGGTAGACGATGCGGTTGTCGAACTTGATGTTGTACAGGGTCAGCGAGCCGGTCAAGGGCCAGCGGCTCACGCGCAGGCCAAGCTCGATGTTGTCGGCCGTTTCCGGCTCCACCCGCGAGAAGCGCTGCGCATCGGTCTCGCCGAGCACGCCGGACGGAATGGCGGCGAAGTTCTGCGAGAAGCCGCCGAACAGTTCCAGCCCGTCCACCGGCAGGGTCCAGGTGCCGCCAGCGGAAATCAGCGGATCGGACTTCGAGTCCGAGCGAACGTTCTCCGCGCTGCCGATCACCCGGTTGCGCTTCTGGTCGACGAAGAACTGCTTGACGCCCACGCGGGCACTGAACGGGCCGAAGCGGGCCACGTCTTCTACGTAGTACATCTGCTCGTCGGTCTTGTAGCGGTCTTCGAACTGCACCCAGTACGGCTGGTGGTCGAAGCTGATGTCGGTGCCCACGTTGAGCAGGCGGTGCCAGTCGCGGCGCACGCTGCGGTCGAACTGCTCCAGCCACACGCCGGCACGCACGGTGTTGTCGACCGTGCCCAGGGTCTGCTTCCATTCCACGTCGGCGGTGAAGCCGGCGCGGTCGTTGTCGTAGTGCGAATGGCGGTAGGACTGCACACCCTGCACGCCGGGCGCGTAGCAGTTGGGGTCGTACTCGGCGCTGAAGCCGGCACGCGGCACGCAGCCGGCGCGCATCTGCGCGGCGCTGCCATCGGGGTTGACGAAGTAGAACTGGCCCAGCGCGTTGCCGCCGTAGACGGTGTTGCCGCCGAGGTATTCCGGTTCCGGCGCGCCCGCGCCGTCGTCGCGTGCCTGCACCAGGTAAGGCGGCAGCCAGTCGCCACGGCCTTCCATCTTGTGTGCGTAACCGGTGAGCGAGAATTTGAAGCCATTGCCGCTGTCGAATGCGCCGCGCAGGTAGCCGAAGGTGTTCTCGCGCAGCGCACGCGAGCCGGAGCGGTAGTTCTGGTCCAGGTACGGAATGCCGGTGAGCGTACCGGTCAGGCCATCGCGGTCGGGGTTGGTGGCGAAGGCTTCGGGGGTGACGCTGGTGTACTCGGGTTCATCGGCATCGTTGTATGAGGCATAGCCGCTCAACGTCCAACGATCCAGTTCGGTGATGAACTTCGCAGCGAGGTGGTCGTTGCTGACGTGGCCGCTGCCGTCGATCCAGTCATTGACGCGCGCCGACGAAGCGCTCACCCATGCGCGGGTATGGCCGCCCAGCACGCCGGTGTCATAACGCACGTAGTACTTGCGCGCGTCGTTGTCGCCGCCACCGACAACCATGCGCAGGCGCTGCTCCTGCAACGGATCGCTGGTCAGGAAGTTCAGGGTGCCGCCCAGCGCTTCGTTGGAGCGCGAGGAGATATCCGCCGTGCCCTGGCTGACTTCGATGGTCTCCAGGTCCAGCGTGTCGATGTAGCGGTTGGCCAGTGAGCCGCCACCATAGCCGGAACCGCCGTTGGGCAGGCCATCGATGGTGGTACCGATCTGCTGGGTATCGCGGTTGGTGACGAAGCCGCGCATGCTGATCTGCGTGCCCCACACCGAAGAACCGGTGGCATCGGCTTCGCTCACCACCACGCCGGGCAGTTCGTTGAGCGCGTTGTTGACGCTGCCCAGAATCTGCTGGCGTTGGAGGGTTTCCTGGCTGACGGTGGTCTTGGCGAAGCTGGTGGCCTGGCCGATGACCTGCACCTGGTCCAGCGTGCGCGCATCATCGGCAGGGGCTGGTTCGGCGGCGATGGCCTGCACGGAAGCGGAGAGCAGCAGGGCGAGCAGGGAGACGCGGGGATAGCGGCCAGCAGTAGGCATCGGTCATGGGCGCGGCAGTGGGGTCGGCCGGCAGTATTGGCGGAAGCGGTTACGTCGCCATGACACCGTCATGGCGACGACCGCCGGTAGCGCCGACTGTCAGTCAGCTGACGTCCGCGCGACGCCGTGCCACCGCATCAATGCGCCTTGTGCGTGGACTTGTGGCGGAACTTCCGCGACATCCATTCGCCCAGATCGTCCATCACCGTGAACGCGGCCGGGATCACGATCAGGCTGAGCAGCGTGGAGGTGATCAGGCCGCCGATCACGGCAATCGCCATCGGTGCGCGGAAGCTGGAATCGCCGGCGAAACCCAGTGCGATCGGCATCATGCCGGCGCCCATCGCCAGCGTGGTCATGATGATCGGCTGCGCACGCTTGCGGCATGCGTCGATCAACGCATCGTGCTGGCTCATGCCGTGCTCGTCTTCGGCCATCACCGCGTAATCCACCAGCAGGATGGAGTTCTTGGTGGCGATGCCGATCAGCATCAACAACCCGATCAGCGCTGGCAACGAAAGCATGTTCTGGGTGATCAGCAGCGCACCGAACGCACCACCGGCACACAACGGTACCGCCGCCAGGATGGTAACCGGCATCAACGCGTGGTTGAACAGCAGCAGCAGGACCATATAGATGCAGATCAAGCCGGCGGCCATGGCCAGCATGAAGCCGATGAACAGTTCCACGAACACCTCGGCATCGCCGGTGTTGAGGAAGGTCACGCCCGGCGGCAGCTGTTTGACGCTGGGCAGGGCCTGTACTTCGGTCATCACATCGCCCAGCGGGCGGCCATTGAGCTCGGCGGTGAGGGTCACGTTGCGCTGGCGCTGGTAGCGCGAGATCTGCGAGGGCCCACTGCCCTGGCGGATCTCGGCCACGGCCGCCAACGGCACCGGGCCATCGCGACCGGGCACGCGCAGCTGCCCGATCAGGGCCGGATTGGCCAGCGTGGCCTCGGCAAAGCCCACGCGGATCGGCACCTGGCGATCAGGCAGGTTGAGCTTGGCCAGGCGTTGCTCGTAGTCGCCGGCCGTGGCGATGCGCGCCGCTTCGGCGATGTCCTGGGTAGCGACGCCGAGATCTGCAGCGCGCGCCGCGTTGGGCACGATCTGCAGTTCCGGGCGCAGCAGCGAGGCGGTGGAGGTCACGCTGCCCAGGCCCTGGATGCCGCGCAGGTCGCGCTCCAATGCGGTGGAGGCTTCCTGCAGGCGCTGCGGGTCATCGCCGGACAGCACCAGCTGCAGCAGGTTGCCCGGCTCGGAGCTGACATAGCTCACGCGCACGCCGGGCAGGTCGGCCAGGCGCTGGCGGGCGTCGCGTTCCAGCGCACGCTGATCGCGGTCGCGGTCATCGGCCAGGCCCCAATCCAGCACCAGGGTGGCCTTGCGCGCTTCGCCCACGCCGGTGGCGCTGGGATCGCCCAGGTCGAGCACGGCGCCCACGGCGGTGTAGACCTGCTTCAGCTCGGGCATGTCCTTGAGCAGCGCGCGGGCGCGTTCGGCCACGGCCACCGTTTCCTGCAGGCGCGTACCCGGCGGCAGTTCCAGGTTGAGGTTGCTGCGGCCGAGGTCCGACTGCGGGATGAAGGTAGCCGGGATGAACGGCACCAGCGCCAGCGAAGCCACGAACAGGCCGGTAGCCAGCCACAGCGTGCGGCCGCGGTGGCGCAGCGCCGCGTCCACCCAGCCCAGGTACCAGGTCATCAGTTTCGATTCGGGCTTCTCTTCGCCGTGCGGCTTGAGCAGGTAAGCGGCCATCATCGGGGTGAGCAGGCGCGCCACCAGCAGCGAGAACAGCACCGCCGTGGCGGCGGTCCAACCGAATTCGCGGAAGAACTTGCCGGCGATGCCGGGCATGAACGCCACCGGCACGAACACCGCCGCCAGGGTCAGCGAGGTGGCGATCACCGCGTTGCCGATCTCGCCCGCCGCTTCGCGTGCGGCCTCCAACGGCGGCTTGCCCATGCGCAGGTGGCGCACGATGTTTTCGATTTCCACGATCGCATCGTCGACCAGGATGCCGACCACCACCGACAGCGCCAGCAGCGTAATCATGTTCAGCGTGAAGCCGAAGAAGTACATCACCGCGAAGGTGGGAATGATCGACAGCGGCAACGCCAGCGCCGACACCCAGGTGGCGCGCCAGTCGCGCAGGAACAGCCACACCACCAGCAGCGCCAGCAGCGCGCCTTCGTAGAGCATCGTCATCGACGAGTCGTAGGAGCGGTGGGTTTCATCGATGGCGGTAGTGACCAGGCGGAAGTCGATGCCCGGGTGGCTGGCCTTGAGCTGGTCCAGCGCGGTGTGCACACCCGCTTCGACCTTCACTTCGCTGGAGCCGCGCGTGCGCGACATCGAGAACGCCACTACCTTCCTGCCATCCAGCAGTGCCGCTTCGGTGGGATCGGCGGCGGCATCGGTGACATTGGCCAGGGTGGACAGGCGCACGGCGCGGCCATCCGGCAAGGCGATGGAGTAATCGCGCAGCGCCTGCGCATCGCCGACGGTACCCAGTGTACGGATGGTCTGCTGGGCGCCTTCGATCTCGGCCTTGCCGCCGGCGCGTTCGACCTGGATGCGTGCCAGCTGCTGGGATACATCACCGGCGGTGATGCCCATCGCGATCAACGCATTGGGGTCCAGGTCGACGCGAACCTGGCGCTGCACGCCGCCGACGCGCGTGACCCGGGCCACGCCCGGCACGCCATACATCGCGCGCGACACGTCGCGGTCGACGAACCAGCTGGCTTCGTCCGGCGTCATGTGCGGGGCGACCAGCGCGTAGGTCATCAGCGAACCGCCGATGTCCACCTTGGAGATCACCGGTTCCTGGATGTCCTGCGGCAGGTCGGTGCGGATGCGGGTGACCGCATCGCGGGTGTCGTCCAGCGCGGTGGCCAGGTCGGCCTCGAGCTGGAATTCGATGCTGGTGGTGCTGACGCCTTCGCTGACCGAGGAGATCACGCGCTTGACGTTGTTGACCGTGGCCACCGAGTCCTCGACCTTGCGGGTGACCTCGGCCTCCAGCTGGCTGGGCGAGGCGCCCGGCTGGGTCACGGTCACGGTGGTCATCGGGAAGGCGATATCGGGGAAGCGCGCCACGGGCAGCTGGTGGAAGCCCCACAGGCCGGCCACGCAGAGCACGAAGAAGATCAGCAGCGCAGGCAACGGGCGCTTGATCGCCCAGGCGGAAATATTCATTTGGCGCTCGCCTTGGCATCGGCCACCACGCGCACGCGGTCGCCTTCACCCAGGAAGCCGGCGCCATCGACCACCACGCGGTCGCCGGCCTTCAAGCCCTCGAGGATCGCGGTGCGGCCCTGCACGGCCTGGCCGGTGCGCACGCGCAGGCGCGCGGCCTGCTGCTTGTCGTTCACCGTGAACACATAGCTGTGGCCGTCGCGCTGCACGATGGCGGCGGTTGGAATGGTCAGCGCCTGGCCTTCGCCGGTGACGATCCGGCCTTCGACATACACGCCGGGCTTGAGCGTGCCCGGTTCGGGCAGGTCGGCGAAGATCGTGCCGGTGCGCGTTTGCGCATCCACGCCCGGGGTGACCGCGCGGATGCGGCCGGTGACCACGGCGTCGGCGTAGGGCAGCTCCACGGTGTTGCCCACGGCCACGCCGGTCAGCTGGTCTTCGGGCAGCTCGGCGCGCCATTCCAGGCGGCCATCGCGGATCAGGCGCAGCAGCTCGGTCCCGGCCGATACGACCTGGCCGGGCTGCACCAGGCGCTTGGAGATCAGACCGTCAGCCGGCGCGCGCAGGTCGGCGAAGTCGCGGCGCAGCTGCGCAGCATCGCGCGACGCACGCGCGGTGGCGGTCTGGGCTTCGGCATTGATGCGGTTGGCGCGTAGTTCGTCCAGGCTGCTTTCGCTGATCAGCTTCTGGGCGGCCAGCTTGGCGCTGCGTTCGTAGTTCAGGCGCGCCAGTTCCTGCGCCGCCTGCGCCTGCTTCAACGAGGCATCGGCCTGTGCCAGTTCGCTGTCCAGGGTACGGTGGTCCAGCTGCAGCAGCACCTGGCCCTGCTTGACCCATTGGCCCACGTCCACCAGCAGCGCGGTCACGCGCTGGCCGCTGATTTCCACGCCCAGCTGCATTTCCTCATAGGCGGTGACCGGGCCGGACACCAGCACGGTGCGCGCCATGGGCTGCTGCCGGGCGGTGGCCAGCGATACCGGCAATGCCGAGGAAGCGGCTGCATCAGCGGCGGCCTTGTCGTCTTTGTCACCACAGGCGGCCAGCAGCGTGGCCATCAGCAGCAGAGAGGTGCAGCGGAAAAGTGAAACGCGCATCAGTGAGCTTCCGTGTCGGAACAGCGGTAACGGGAGAAAAGGGAATCAGGGGGCGCGGGCCAGGCGCAGTTCGATGCCATCCAGCATCAGGCCGAGGCCTTGCTCGAAGCGCGTGTCGAAATCGACCTCGCTCCAGACCTCGCGGGCATCCCAGCAATGCGGGAAGCGCGCTTCGGCCAGGGCCATGAAGGCCTCGCCCAGCGCCTCCATGCTGCCGTCGCCGGGCCAGGACTGTTCTTCGATGACAAAGCCCATCGTGTAGTACACCAGGTCCATCGCGGTGGTCGCGGCAAAGCGCACCGATGCCCCGGCACCGACCAATGCGGTGATGCTGGCTTCGCCCACCCGCAGCACGTTCTCGGTGGCCAGGAAGGTACCGGCGTAGACCCGCGCGCCATCGCGGCGGGCCTTGAAGGCGATCCGGAACTCGCGGGCGATCTGCAGCAGGGTCTGCCGCCAGGGCTGGCCGTCCGGAATGTGCCGGGCCACGTCCACGATCATCGCGTCGGCCATGGCGTCGACCAGCGCCTGCTTGCTCTTGAAGTGCCAGTACAGCGACGGCGCGCGGATGCCCAGCGTGCAGGCCACCTTGCGCAGGGTCACCCCCTCCATGCCGGCCTCGTCGAGGATCTTGAAGGCGGCACCGACGATGTTGTCCCGGGCGATGGGCTGACGCACTGGGGGCTTCTACCTAACGTTGTTAGGGGGCGAATCTAACAGTGTTAGGTTTGGCAATGCAAGCGTTGGAGAGATTGGAGCGGGCCTGCCTGATCGCGTGGTTTCGCGTTGCCGGGTGCGCGGCATGCTCCGTGGACGAATGACCCCGCACGCGCTAGCGCTTCATCATCGGCAACGGCCGCAGCGGATGGCGCAGCCCATGCCGCAGCGAGAACTGCACCAGGCGCAGGTGGAACCCCAGCCGCGGAAACTGCGCCACGATACGGGTGAAGTCATCCGGGTGCAGGCTGAAGCGGAGCAGGCCCAGCGATACATCGATCCAGTCGGCGCAGCGGAACGCCTCGATGCGACGATCCTGCCCGGGCGGTACGCGCGAGATCCGGTGGTGCTCGCTGATCATCGCCACCACTACCGGCACCAGCTCCGGCCGGTCCTGCCCGAGCAGGTACTGTCGGGCCAGCGCTTCGGAAGGCGCCAGGTAATCGAACGTGCCAGCGGTCCATATCCCAAGATCATGGAACGCTGCGGCCACCGACAAGGCGTACAGATCGTGCACCGTGCCGGGCAGCATGCACCAGTGGAAATTGGCCACGCGGTAGGTGTGGTTGCGGTAGGGATGGAAGTCCCGGCCCAGCGCTTCGGCGTGGCTCTCCAGAATCTCATCCAGCACTGCCAGGCGGTCGAGCATGCCGTTCTCCCGGTGCACGGCGCGGCGTCGTGCTGCTGGCAAGTGTAGCGCCGGTGCGGACCGATGGCCGCCGCCGGCCGGGTTGTACGTAGATCCCCCATGTGGGGGCGACGGCGCCGCAGCCCCCGCGTGGGGGAACCGCGCGCCCGAACGACCGATGCCGCCCCTGCGCCTGCGTGGGAGGCTGCCCACGTCCCCTTCTGCCGAGGCCGCCATGAGCCACTTCACCACGTCCGACGGTACATCCCTCTACTACAAGGACTGGGGCAGTGGCCCTGTGGTGTCCTTCAGCCATGGCTGGCCGCTCAATGCCGACGCCTGGGAAGCGCAGATGTTCTTCCTGGCCAGCCACGGCTATCGCTGCATCGCCCACGACCGGCGCGGCCACGGCCGTTCCAGCCAACCGTGGGACGGCAACGACATGGACACCTACGCCGATGACCTGGCGCAGCTGTTCGAGCACCTGGACGTGCGCGAGGTGACGATGGTCGGCCACTCCACCGGCGGCGGCGAAGTGGCGCGCTACATCGGCCGGCATGGCACCGGGCGCGTGGCCAAGGCGGTACTCATGGGCGCGGTACCGCCGATCATGCTCAAGACCGCCGACAACCCCGATGGCCTGCCCATCGACGTGTTCGACGGCTTTCGCAGCGCCTACCTGGCCGACCGCGCGCAGTTCTTCCTGGACGTGGCCACCGGGCCGTTCTTTGGCTTCAACCGGCCGGGCGCGAAGGTCTCCGAAGGGTTGATCCGCTCGTGGTGGGCGCAGGGCATGCAGTCGGGCCACAAGAATGCGTACGACTGCATCAAGGCGTTTTCCGAAACCGACTTCACCACCGACCTGGCGAAGTTCGACGTTCCCACCCTGATCATCCATGGTGATGACGACCAGATCGTGCCGATCAAGGCCGCTGCATTGCGCTCGGCCAGGTTGATCAAGGGCGCGCAGTTGAAGATCTATCCCGGCGGCGGCCACAGCCTGGGCGATACCGCCAAGGAACAGCTCAATCAGGACCTGCTCGCCTTCCTGCAGAGCTGAGCGCACGCACCTCCGCCCCTCCCCCGTCTCCGAGGACCTGACCATGAACACCGTACCCCCTGCCGCCCTGCACGCCGCGCCCTCGGCCCCGCGCGGACCCGGGCCGTCGCGCAGCGAAGAGTTCATCAGCGGTGGCGAGCGCGAGCTGTTCATCCGCAGTTGGCGCCCGAGTGGAAAAGTGCGCGCGGTACTGGCGATCGTGCCGGGCTTCAATTCGCACAGCGGGCACTACCAGTGGGCGGCCGCACAGTTCACTGCGATGGGCTTGGCCGTGTACGCGGTGGACCTGCGTGGGCGCGGCAGATCCAGCGGCGAGCGCTTCCACGTCGAGCACTTCGATGATTACCTGGCCGACGTGCAGTCGCTGCTGGACGTGGCGCGTGCGCGCGAACCCGGCCTGCCGGTGTTCCTGCTCGGGCACAGCGCCGGCGGTGTGATCGCGTCGGCGTACACGCTGGCCCACCAGGACGAACTGGCCGGATTGATCTGCGAAAGCTACGCGTTCCAGGTCCCTGCACCTGCCGCGGTGCTGGCACTGGTGCGCTGGCTCAGTGGCCCGTTCCCGAAGCTGCGGGTGCTCAAACTGCCCAACAAGGAGTTCTCGCGGTTGCCCGAGGTCGTGGCCGCGTTGAATGCCGATCCGCTCATCGCCAATGAAAAGCAGACCGCGCTGGCCGTCGCGCAGATGCTGGTGGGCATCGACCGGCTGCGGCGCGGCTTCCCCACCCTGCGCCTGCCGGTGCTGATCGCCCACGGCACCGCCGACAAGGTCACCGTTCCTGCGGGCAGCCAGGTGTTCAATGACAACGCCGGCTCGGCCGACAAGACCCTGCTGCTGTACAAGGACCATGCGCACGATCTGCTCAACGATGCAGGGCGCGAGGGCGTGGTGCGCGACTTCAAACAATGGATCGAGCAGCACCTGGCCAGCGAAGCGGGCGTTGAAACTGAGCGCAGCGCGTGAACCGGCACGCCGCCGCATCATGCAGCAGCCGGTTCAACGCACCTCGATGCCCTTCACCAGGCGCGAGGCGAGACGCTCGTGCTTGAGCTGCGCCAGCCACCAGTCGAGTGCGCGGCCCTGGTGATCACCGCGCCAGGCCACGTACAGCAGGTTGGGTTCGCGCGGATCGGCCATGCGCTTTTCGACCAGGTCGCCGCGCGCCAGCAGACCGGCCACGCGCTCGCGCGGCAACCAGCCCACGCCCAGTCCTTCGCACTGCACCCGGATCTTGGCGTGCATGCTCGGCACCGCCAGCGACGGCTGGCCGCCAAGCACCCCATAGCCGCGCACGTCCAGTTTCAGGGAGGTATCGGCCACCACCACCGCGCGATGCTGCAGCACCGTTGAGGCATCCACCGGTTCGGTGGCCTTGGCCAGCGGGTGATGCGGCGCCACCGCGAACACCCATTCCATTACCCCCAGTTCGAACCAGCGCAGGCCCGGGATCACCGGCGGCTCGTTGGTGGCGCCCACCACCAGGTCCGCGCGCCCATCGCGCAGCGCGTCCCAGGTGCCGGTGAGTACTTCATGGGTGATGCGCAGGGTGACTCCGGAGGCGAGCGCGTCGAAGGCCTGGATCACCGGCAGCAGCGTATCGAACTCCAGGATCTCGTCGGTGACGATCCACAGGCGGTCTTCCCAGCCGCCGGCCACCTGTTTGACCCGGCGGGTGAGCCGGGATACGTCCAGCATCAGCCGTGCCGCTTCCTGGGCCAGCAGGTGGCCGGCCGGGGTGAGCTGCAGGCGGTAGCGGCGGCGGTCGAAAAGCAGGGCATCGAAGCGCGCCTCCAGCTGGCGGGCGGCGTGCGACACCGTGGATGGCGCCTTGCCCAAGCGGGCCGCAGCACGGGACAGGCTGCCGCTCTCGCGGATGGCTTCCAGCAGGGCCAGTTCGTCGGCAGACAACATGTTCGATCCCTTCGAACGAGTTCGTCGCGATTGTGGCACGGAAACAGCAGAACGCACGCGCAACATGGGCTCACGGCATAACGCCAGCATCGAAGGAGATCAGCATGAACCGTTTCAGCAACAAGACCGTCCTTGTCACCGGCGGCAGCAGCGGCATCGGCCTGGCCGCGGCCAAGGCCTTCGCCGCCGAAGGCGCCCGTGTGGTCATCACCGGCCGCGATGCCGCCGCCCTGGAGCAGGCTGCAGCGGCGGTGGGCAGCACTGCGCTGGCGGTGGTGAACGATGCCGGGGACATCGCCGCCGCGCGCGCCCTGGCCGAGACCCTGGCCGCCGCCGAGGTGCGCCTGGACGCCGTGTTCGTCAACGCCGGCGCGGCGAAGTTCGCCGCCTACCCGGACGTGGACGAAGCGCTGTGGGACCAGATCTTCAACACCAACATCAAGGGCCCCTACTTCCAGCTGCAGGCGCTGCTGCCGCTGCTCAACCCGGGCGCGTCGGTGGTCATCAACGGCTCGATCAACGCCCGTATCGGCATGCCCAACACCTCGGTGTACGCGGCCAGCAAGGCGGCGGTGATCTCGCTGGCCAAGACGCTCTCGGCCGAACTGCTGCCGCGCGGCGTGCGCGTCAACGTACTCAGCCCGGGCCCGGTGGCCACCCCGATCTACACCAAGCTCGGCCTGGACGCCGCCGCGCTGGATGCCACCGCTGCCCAGATCCAGAGCCAGATTCCCCTCGGCCGCTTCGGCACGCCCGAAGAAATCGCCGCCACCGTGCTGCACCTGTCCTCACCCGAATCGGCCTACATCGTTGGCACCGAAATCATCGCCGACGGTGGCATGAGCCAGCTCTGACGCCACACCCCTTTCCAGGAGATCGCCATGAAACTGCTTCCCCGTTCGTTCCGCCGCGCCGCCGCCGCGCTGGTGCTGATGCTGGCCGTGCATGCCACCGCGCAGGCGGCCGACAGCGCGGTCATCCAGAGCCACAACGCCAACGTCAACGGCGTCACCCTGCATTACCTGCAGGCCGGCCAAGGCGATGAGTCGCCGGTGGTGCTGCTGCACGGCTATGCCGAAACCAGCCACATGTGGCGGCCGTTGATGCCGCAGCTGGCCGGCCGGCATGTGGTCATCGCGCCGGACCTGCGCGGTGCCGGGCAGTCCTCCAAGCCGGAAGGCGGCTATGACAAGAAGACGCTGGCGCAGGATATCCATGCGCTGGTGAAGTCGCTGGGCCATCCGAAGGTCAAGATCGTCGGCCATGACATCGGGCTGATGGTGGCTTACGCGTACGCCGCCCAGTACCCGGACGAAGTGGACAGCATCGTGTTGATGGATGCGTTCCTGCCCGGCGTGGGCGACTGGACCCACGTGTGGCTGCTGCGCGATCTGTGGCACTTCCACTTCTACGGCGAAACCCCGTTGAAGCTGGTGGATGGCCGCGAGCGCACCTACTTCGAGCACTTCTGGAACGACTTCGCCGCCGACCGCACGCACTCCGTGCCCGAGGCCGATCGGCAGTTCTATGCGTCCGAGTACGCACGCCCGGGTGGCATGCGTGCGGGCTTCGAGTATTTCAAGAACTTCGAACAGGATGCCAAGGACTTTGCGGGCTTCGCCAAGACCCCGCTGCACATGCCGATGCTGGTACTGTCCGGTGAGAAAGCCGGCGGCCAGTTCCTGATCGACCAGGCCAAGCTGGTGGACACCCGCGTGGAAGGCGTGATCGTCAAAGGCTCCGGCCATTGGCTGATGGAAGAAGCGCCGCAGCAGACCATTCCGGCGTTGGTCGCCTTCCTGGACAGGTAGCCGACGACGACATCCCGCTTCCGGACTTGAGTATTCGCCCAGCGCATTCCCTGAAGAATGTTTCACCTTCGGCGTCGTTGAGATCCGCGCGCGTCGCCACCCAGCCGAGTTTCAACCCACGCGCCTCATCAGGGTCGAGAGGGGGCTGGCCCTCGTCGAGTGGCTCCTGGAACAGCGGCAGATCAGCCAATGGGTGACTCCCGCCACAAGGTGCTGTCAGGAATGGCGGCTTCAGCCTGCTGCAGCAGGTGCCGTCGCATCGTTTCAGAGATCGACTGGTCTTCCAGGCTCATATGCGTAGCAGCCCGATCAATGTCAGCGCCGTAGCGCTGGAGGCGGCGCTGGTCAACCATGGATTGGAGCGGCTGACGGGGCACCACCAGTATGACCAGTTCGCAGTCCATGGCGCTTGCCGCGCGGCGCAGCGTATCGATCCGGATGGACCCGGCACGTTCGCTCATCTCCAGCTTCGTCACGGAGCCCGGTGACACGCCCAGACGGCGGGCCAGGTCGGATCTGGACATGCCCAATGCCTCGCGCGTCCCGGCAATCCAGCCGCCACGGGGCGCGTGTGGAAGTCTGGGTAACAGCGCGCGGAGCATGTTACCGATTTCGTCTAGTTTTGCCCTGGCCAACCGGCGCATCTGCGAGCCTTGTCTGGACAGCATTTATCACCTCCATGGTCTATTCATGAGCTTCAAATATACCCTATAGGGTACAAATAAATAGCTGGAATAGACCCTATAGGTCATATTCTGGATCTGCCTTTGTACCTTAGAGGTTCAATTCATATGGGTAGGCATCACCAGATGGCGTAGTTCCCTGAACGCCCGGTTCATTCATGTACCGGTCAGTTCAATATTCAGGGTTGATTAGAGCGCCTAACGGATAATTCACACCTGTCGACCGTCCTTCTCTCTCCCCTCCCCCAAGAGGGGACGGTCGGCGAAACCAAATAATAAAAAGGTGTGTTCCCGATGATGAAGACCTCCCTGCTTGCCTTGGGCCTGATTGCTGCCCTGCCGTTCGCCGCTTCGGCCGCCGATGGCCTGTCGTACAACTACGCCGAAGGCGGCTATGTGAACACCGATGCCCAGGGCGGCTATGCCGACGGCTGGGCCGTGAAGGGCTCGGTTGCCGTGGCGCCGAACTTCCACATCTTTGGCGATTACACCTCGCAGGAACTCAACCGCGGCAACGCCGACGTTGACCAGTGGCGCGTGGGCGTCGGCTACAACTACGGCATCGCGCCGACCACCGATCTGGTGGCCCGCGTCGCGTACCAGAAGTTCGACCCGAAGCACGGCCTGGACTTCAACGGCTACTCCACCGAAGTGGGCGTGCGCACCGCGTTCACCCCGATGATCGAAGGCTACGCGCTGGCCGGCTACGAAGATTTCAGCAAGAAGCACGGCATCAACCCGGACGGCGAGTTCTATGGCCGTGTCGGTGCCCAGGCCAAGTTCACCCCGAACTGGGGCCTGAGCGGCGAAGTGAAGCTGGCCAAGGGCGGCGACCGCGAATGGTTCGTCGGCCCGCGCTTCACCTGGTAAGGCGATCGCTGCACGGTACGTTGTTGGATGGCGTGATCTCTCTCTCCCTCACGCCATGAAGCCCGGCTTAGTAGGCCGGGCTTCACTTATCTGGCCCCACCTCGTCGGGGTGCCACGCAGAAACCCAGCGCAAGCTGGGTTTCTGCGTTCTGGGGATTCGCATCGCCGGAACGGAGAGCAGCCGGCCAACGGTCGGCTCTACCGGCGTGGTGATCGTCATCGGTCCAAAAAAAACCCCGGCTGGGCCGGGGTTCTTCCGATCACTTGAACAGGGTGTCCGGGTATTCCGGTTTCTGTTCGCGGGCCAGCAGTGCGCGCAGGCCTTCTTCCGGGGTCTGTTCGCCGTGCAGCACGGCGCGGACCCGGTCGGAGATCGGCAGGTCGATGCCGTGGCGACGCGCCTGGCGCATGACTTCGTCGGCGGTCTGCACCGATTCAACCACCTGGCCGATCTCGCGCACGGCATCCTGCAGGCTTTGCCCGCGTCCCAGCGCCAAGCCAAGACGACGGTTGCGCGAGAGGTCGCCGGTGCAGGTGAGCACCAGGTCGCCCAGGCCGGCCAGGCCCATCAGGGTCTCGGGCTTGGCTCCGATCGCGGCGGCCAGGCGCAGCATTTCGTTCAGGCCGCGGGTGATCAGGCCGGCACGGGCGTTGAGGCCCAGTTGCATGCCATCGGCCACGCCGGTGGCCACGGCCAGCACGTTCTTCATGGCGCCACCGAGTTCGGCACCGACCATGTCATCGCCGGTGTAGGCGCGGAAGGCCGGGCCATGCATCGCTTCGGCCACCTGTTGGGCGAAGTCCGCATCGTCGCCGTGCACGGTGATCGCGGTGGGCAGGCCCAGCGTGACTTCCTTGGCGAACGACGGGCCGGTCACCACCGCCAGCGGCACGTCCGGTCCGAGGACCTCGCGCGCCACTTCGTGCAGGAAACGCCCCGAGCCGGGTTCGAAGCCCTTGGTGGCCCAGGCCACGCCGGCAGCCGTCGGGCGCAGCGGGGCCAGCGCGCGCACGGTTTCACCGAACGCGTGCGAGGGCACCACCACCAGGATCCACGTCGCGTCCTTGACGGCCGCCGCCAGGTCGGTGGTGGCGCGCAGCGATTCCGGCAACGGAATGCCCGGCAGGTAACGGGTGTTCTCGTGGCGCTGGTCGATGGCGTCCACCATCGCCGCATCGCGGCCCCACAGCACGGTCTGGCGACCGTGCCGCGCAAGCAGGCTCGCCAGGGCGGTGCCCCAGGAGCCGGCGCCGAGTACGGCGATCTTGTCTGCGTTGTTGCTCATCGGTACGACTGCCGCGCCGATCAGGCGTTACCGGCCGGCTCGGAATCGGCGAGCGAGGTTTCGCCCTGTTCCTGGCGCTGGCGCAGGGTTTCGGCGTACAGGCCTTCGAAGTTGATCGGCTGCAGGAAGAACGGCGGGAAGCCGCCGGCCTGGATCAGCTCGCTCACCAGCGAACGCACGTACGGGAACAGGATGTTCGGGCACTGGGTGCCCAGCAGCACGTCGATCGACTGCGGGTCCAGGCCCACCAGGCCGAACACGCCGGCCTGCTGCACTTCAGCCACGTAGGCGGTCTTGTCGCCGGCCTTGCAGGTCAGGGTCACGGCCAGCACCACTTCAAATGCGCTCTCGCCCAGGCGCTGCACGCGCTGGTTCAGGTTGAGCTGCAGTTCGGGCTGCACCGCTTCGTTGAACACGGCCGGGGCGTTGGGCGATTCGAAGGAAACGTCCTTGACGTAGATCTTCTCGACGGTGAACGCGGGGCCGGTAGCGGCGTCGGCCGGCGCGATGGCGCCGTTGGTGTTCTCTTCGGACATTTCCTGTTGCTCCAGAATAAGTGCAGTAAATTAGATTGTTACATGCCCTGCGATGGGGGCGTGTGGCGGCGCACACAAGGCATGCCGCGCAACCCGGGCAAAATCAGTTGCGGCCCTTGACCAGCGGCAACTCGGCCTGCTGCCAGGCGGGAAGGCCGCCGTCGAGCACGTGCACCTGTTCGAAACCGGCCTTCTTCAAGGCCTTGGCGGCGGTTTCCGAGGCGGTGCCGGTGCGGCACACCAGCACGACCGGGCTCTGCCTGGCGTTGGCCACCAGCTTGTGCTCGGGCCCGAACTGGGCAGGCTGCACGTTGCGGCTGCCGGCAATATGGCCCTTCTCGAAATCGGTGCCCGCCGACAGATCGATCACGACCGCCCCGCCAGCATTGATCAGCTGGGTCAGTTCGGCCGGCTTGATCGACCTGTAGCCGCGCAGCAGGCGCCGTACTTCGGTGACGAGGATGGCTACGGTCAGGCCCACGAAGGCCATCGACAACATCGGATTTCGGCCGGCAAAAGCCAGCAACTCTTCGTAATTCACTTGGATCACGGGTCGATTAGCGGGCGCCGATTGTCGCACATGCGGGCGAACCGGCGCCTGGCGGGCTGGTGGCTCAGGATTCCTGCCACAGGTCGGGCAGCCCGTTGGCCTGCAGCCAGCGCTTGCCCTCGGCGTCCCAGCGCCAGATTTCCTTGACCCGGACCGAGCGCTCGGACTGGGTGTTGAGGTTGATCACCCGGACTTCGGCATTGCGGCCGATCCGGCCATCGGGCAGCGGCACGTTGTCCGCGGCGCGGTAGCTGGAGATCTTCACCTGCTCGAAACGACGCATTTCCAGGTCGGTCAGCGGGTGTTCCTTGGCGTAGGCCGGGTCCAGGTAAGGCAGCATGTCCTCGACGGTGCCCCAGCGCATGGTCGAGTCGTACTTGACCTGGATTTCTTCCAGCTGCTTGCGCTGCTTCTTGCTTGTCTTCTGCTCGGCAGCGAACGCCGACACGCTGGTCAGTGCCAGCAAGGCCAGCAGCAGGATCTGAATGGTACGACGCATGCGAATTCCCCCAATCGGCAAGGCGCCCATCCTACCGCCTTGCGAAGGCAACGAAACGTCCGGTCAGTTCAGCCGCCGGTTTGCCGGCCTCGCCGGGCTGACGGGCCACCACCTCGATACGGGCCTTGCCGCGCTGGGCGAAGGTGGCCAGGAAGGTGTCCCAGTCGGCATCGTCCGCCGCGTGCGCCTGGGCCTGCAGGTCGTCATAGACCGGGGCCAGGTAGCGCACATGGCTGTCGGCCACATACACGTCGGCGTCGAAGCCGGCCAGGCGCAGGCGCAGGGTGACCAGCGCCCAGCCGGACAGGGTCAGTGCCGAGGACAGGCTGCCACCGAAGGCGTTGCCCTTGTCGTTGACGTTGGCGGCCAACGGCGCGCGCAGGCTCAGCCTGCCGTCGGCATAGGCATCCACGTGGATCTGCATGGCCGCCACCGGCGGCATGCGCTCCAGCACCTGCTGCAGCGCGGTCAGGTGCGCGGGAAGGGAATCATGTTCAGACATCGGTACGGCGACGTTGCAGCGAAGGCCTCGCATAATGCCCGCAATGAACAGCCACGCACATGTGCCGGATTGGACCCTGGTGTCGCTGCGCCCACGCGGCCAGCACGCACCGCTGCGGCGGGCGGCGCAATCGCTGGGCGCGCAGGTGGTCGGCTTGTCGCCCTGGGCGCTGGTCGCCCAGCACGACGAGAGTACCCGTACCGCCCTGGCCCGCGCCCTCGGCGCCGACCGGGTGGTGTTCAGCAGCCCGGCGGCGGTGCACGCGGCGGCGCGGCTGCAGCCGCTGGCGGGGCCACATGCAGGCATCTGGCTGGCGGTGGGCGCCGGCACGGCCGCTGCGCTGCGCGGGCACGGCGCTGCCGAGATCGTCGCGCCGACCCGGATGGACAGCGAAGGCCTGCTCGACCTGCCCGCGCTGGCGAAGCTGCAGGGCCTGCGCGCGGCGCTGGTCACCGCGCCGGGAGGGCGCGGGATCATTGCCGATACGCTGCAGGTACGCGGTGCCACGCTGGAGCGGGTGGATGTCTACCGTCGCAGGACGCTGCGGCTGCCGCCCCGGCAACTGCAGCGGCTACGCCGCCAGCCGGGGCCCTGGGTACTGGCACTGAGCAGTGCCGAGGCGCTGTCCCTGCTCGTCGACCAGTCACCGCCGGACCTGCTGGCGCGCCTGCGCCAGGCACGCGTGGTAGCGGCCAGCGCACGGTTGGCCGCATTGGCCACGGATGCAGGGTTCGCCCGGGTCACCCTGGCCGACGGCCCGTTGCCGGTGCAGCTGGCCCAGGCCGCACACGCGGCGATCACCACTACCGCAACTTCCTGAACAGGGGTCGTGTTCGGCCTTGCAGCGCCCTCGGGCGGCGAGCGATGCTGTGCACCTCATCGATCGCCAGCTCGTAAATGCACCGGCGCGATCGACAAGGATGCCTGCATGAACGACGTTGTTCCTCCCCCGCCCCACCGACCGCTGCGCTGGATCCTGCCGCTTGCCGCGCTTGCGGTGATGGTGGGTGGTGCCGGCTGGGGCTGGAACCAGTGGCAGGCCCAGCAGGCGCGAACCGCACAGCGCGAGGCCGATGCCAACGTGCTGGTGCAGGGCCTGGCCGGCAGCGTGGAAGCGCTGCGCCGCGACCAGCGTTCCACCTCGCAGCGGGTGCAGGATGCAGCGGCCACCAACCGGGTGCTGCGCGATGAAATGCTTGGCCTGAGCCAGCGCAATGCGCTGCTGGAAGAGAACCTGGCGCGGCTGGCCGACAGCACCCGCCACAGCGCCCAGGCGCTGCAGCTGGAAGAGGCCGAGCTGCTGCTCAGCCAGGCCGGCCAGCGCCTGGCATTTGCCGATGACGTGGAGGGCGCCAAGCGGTTGTATGCGCTGGCGGCCGCCGCGCTGGAAGACGTACAGGGCACCGAATTGCTCAACCTGCGCCAGGCCCTGATGCAGGAACGCAATGCGGTCGATGCGCTCGGCCCGGGCGTGCGCGCCGGCATCAACCAGCGCCTGGGCGCGTTCTCGCACGCGCTGCTGGCGTTGCCCGAACAGGTGGCCCCGGCAGCGAACACGACCGCGCCGCCGTGGTGGCACCAGGTGCTGGCCCCCTTCATGACCATCACCCCGACCACCGTCCAGGGCCCGCTCACCCATGCCGAGCGCACCGCCGCGTGGGATTCGCTGCAGCTGGAGTTGACCCTGGCCCGCGCCGCTGTCGAACGCGGCGACCAGGCCGGTTTCGAGCAGGCGCTGGATCGCGTGGCGCAGTGGATGCCGCGGCTGTGGCCGGATTCACCCGGCCTGCGCGAGCGTCGTGCTGAACTGCAGCAGTTGCGCGCCCAAGTGTTACGCCCGCCGCTGCCCGAACTGGGCAGCACCCTGCAGCAACTGCGCGCCATGCGCGATGGGAGTTGATACATGAAGCCGATTCAATCCGTGGTGGTGCTGCTGCTGGCCGTGGTGCTGGGCGTGGTGGCCGCGCAATGGCTGGGCACCGAATCGCTGCGCCAGTACGGCGAAGTGATCTACCGCGCCGGCGGCAACGACTACCGCTCCACCGTGCCGCAGGTGGCGCTGATGGTGTTGGTGGGCCTGCTGGTGCTGTGGCTGTTGTGGAGCCTGGTGGCCTCGCCGTTCCGCGCCTGGGGCCGCTACCGCCGCAAGCAGGGCCGTGCGCGGTTGATCGAAGGCCTGCAGGCGTATGAGTATGGCCATTGGCAGCGCGCGGAGAAGTTGCTGGGCACCGCCGCCGAAGATGAAGAAGTGAGCGCGGTGGCCCATGTCACTGCCGTGCGCAGCGCGCAGGCGCGCGGTGACGAGGCGGCGGTGGACCAGTACCTGCAGCGCCTTTCCACTGCCGATGCCACCAGCCATGCACTGCTGCAGGCCGAACGGCTGCTGCAGCGGGAGCGCCCGGTGGATGCGATCAACGCATTGGACGCCCCCGGCATCCAGCCGCTGCCGCCGCGTGGCCTGTGGCTGCGCACCGAAGCGCTGGCGCGCGCTGATCGTGCGCATGAGGCCTACGGCCAGCTGGGCGCGCTGCGCAAGCAGAAGGTGTTGCCCGATGACGCGGTTGCCGAACTGGAAATCCGCCTGGCGGCGCAGTCGCTGCTGGAAGCGGGCGATGTGAATGCGCTGGCCGCGCAGTGGGAAGCCACCCCGAAGGCGCTGCGCAGCGACCCGGATGTGGTCTCGGCCTACGCGCTGCGCGCGGTGGCACTGGATTGGGATGAACCGGCCCTGCTCAACCTGGAACAGGCGCTGGATACGCGCTGGGACGAATCGCTGGTGACGTTGTACGGGCAGATGCCGGTGGAAAAGCTGGCCACCCGCCACGCCAACCTGCAGCGCTGGCTGGGCCAGCAGCCGTCCAGCCCGGCCCTGCTGCTGGCGCTGGGCCGCATCGCCACGCGCCAGGGCGAGCACGTGCAGGCCGAGGACTACCTGCACCGGGCGATTGCCGCCGGTGCCGGCCCGACCGCCTGGGAAGCCCTGGGCGAGGTATTCACCGCGCGCGGTGAACCGGCGTTGGCCGCCCAGTGCTGCGCCAACGCATTGCGCCAGCAGCGCGGCGAAGACAGCGTAGTCCTGGCGCGACCGGCAGCCCCAGTGGCGGCGGTAGTGCCCGAACGTGCCACGATTGAAGAACAATCATTGATGAGCGAGCCGGTGCCGGTGCGCGAGTTCAATCGCGACGAGCGCGATGAATTCGGCAACCCGATCCGGTAACGCCGTCCGGAACAAGAAGGCCGCCCATCCGGGCGGCCTTTTTTATTGCGCGATGCGAAACGCTCAGCGTTCGACGATCGCCACCACGCCCATGCCGCCGGCGGTGCAGATCGAGACCAGCGCGCGCCCACCACCACGTTCAGCCAGCTGCTTGGCGGCCGTAGCGATCACCCGCGCGCCAGTAGCGGCGAAGGGGTGGCCGGTGGCCAGCGACGAGCCCAGCGGGTTGATCCTGGCCGGGTCGATCCGCCCCAGCGGCGCATCCAGTCCCAGCCGGTTGCGGCAGTAATCCTCGCTTTCCCACGCACGCAGCGTGCACAGCACCTGCGCGGCGAACGCTTCATGGATTTCGTAGATGTCGAAATCCTGCAGGGTCAGGCCGTTGCGCTTGAGCATTTCCGGCACCGCGATGGTCGGCGCCATCAGCAGGCCTTCGCCGTGCACGAAATCGACTGCGGCCACCTGCGAATCGCGCAGGTAGGCCAGCGGCTCGTGGCCATGCGCACGCGCCCATTCCTCGCTGGCCAGCAGCACCGCCGAGGCGCCGTCGGTGAGCGGAGTGGAGTTGGCGGCGGTCAGCGTGCCGCGCCCGGACACCTTGTCGAAGGCCGGCTTGAGCGTGGCCAGCTTTTCCAGCGAGGTGTCGGCGCGCAGGATGTTGTCGCGCTCCACGCCGCGGAACGGGGCGATCAGGTCATTGAAGAAGCCGCGCTCATAAGCGGCGGCCAGCTTCTTGTGCGAGGACACCGCCCACTCGTCCTGCGAGTCGCGGGAGATGTTCCACTCCTTGGCCATGTCTTCGCAGTGGTCGCCCATGCTCTTGCCGGTACGCGGCTCGGCCACGCCCGGGAACTCCGGCTTCAGCTCGCCCAGCTTGAAGCCGCGCACGATCGCCTTGATCTTGTCGCCGGTGCTTTTGGCGCGGTTGGCCGCCAGCAGGCGCGCGCGCAGCTTCTTGCCATACACGATCGGCACGTCGGAGGTGGTGTCCGAACCGCCGCCGATGCCCGATTCGATCTGGCCCAGCGCGATCTTGTTGGCCACCGCGATGATGGTATCCAGCGAGGTGCCGCAGGCGCGCTGCAGGGTGATGCCCGGGGTGAGCGGGGACAGGCCCGAGGACAGCGTGGCTTCGCGGCCCAGGTTCCAGTCGCTGGAATGCTTGATCACCGCGCCCATCGCCACTTCGCCCAGCTGCTGCCCGTGCAGGCCGAACCGTTCCACCAGCGCACCCAGCGTGCGCACCGACATGCCCAGGTTGCCAACGTCCGAATAGGCGGTGTTCTGGCGGCAGAACGGAATGCGGACGCCACCGAGAATGGCGACGGGACGAGCGTTGGGCATGGAGATACCTGGCATGGGAGGGGTGTCTGCAACATGGCCTGCACGAAGGAGCAGGCATAATGGGGCCAAGTGTAGCTGCCGCCCTGTGATGGGCCAACTGTGAACCCATGAGCAAACCCGACCCCGGCATGAATGCCCTTGGCGTACTGGCATTGGAACTGGCCGGAGGAGACGCCCCCCGCCACGCGGCCCTGACATCCGCGCAAGCGGGCGAACTGGCCGACCGCGTTGGCCGCGACCTGGCCAAGCTGGTGCCCGGCGTGAGCGGACTCGATTTCGTGTTCGCCGGCGCCCATTTCGACCCGGCCGAAGTGCTGCGCCCGGGCTGGCCGATCCACCGCCGCCTGGAAGAACTGCAGATGCGCGCGCCCGGCCGCAACGAAGGCCCGCGCCTGCTGGCGTTCGGCGCCGGTGCCGACGGCGAAGTGCCGCTGCCGTTCCAGGCCGATGCCAGCCTCACCGGCGGCGGCCTGCGCGTGGTGCCGTTCCTGCTGACCGGCACCGACGTGGCCCAGGCCACGGCCGTGGCCGAGGCGCTGGAAGAGGTGCTGCTGGCCCAGGGCATGGCCCAGGCCGATACCGCCCTGCAGGCGCAGAACGCGTTCGGCGCGCAGATCGAGCACGCCCGCTATTTCACGGTGAACGACCTGGCCGCGATGATGTCGATGCAGTACGACAACCAGGGCCTGGCCGCGCTGTGGCCGCTGATCGAAACGGCGCTGATGGCGCCGCAGTCCGAGCAGTGGCTGGATGCCACCCCGGAGCCGCTGCTTCGATACGCTGACGGCGAAGTGCGTATGGCGCTGTTCGATCCGGCGGGGTGGTGCAACTTCTACAGCCACGGCACCGGCGACTGCGACCGCCTGCAGGGCATCTACGACCAATACCTGATGCGCCAGCGGCAGATGGCCGCCGTGCTGGAAGCGCATGGGCTGCCGGTGCTGTTCGTGCACTGCGAAGCCGGACAGGATGCGCGGGAGTTGTTGACCCGGTAATCCACGGTAGCGCCGGCCGTTGGCCGGCCCTCATCGGCGTCGGCAGGAACACGCGGGCCGGCCAACGGCCGGCGCTACCGGAGGGTCTGCATCGCATTCCGGGATACGTAACCAAAAACGCCGGCAGCGCCGGCGTTTTTGGTTTCACGGCCGTCAGCCAATGGCCGGCATCACCGTCAGGGCGCGGCTTTGATGACCGCACACGCCAGGCGTGCACCGGCATTGCCGGTCGGCTGGGTCTTGTAGTCATCCGGGTCGGCATGCACGATCAGGCCACGACCGATGATGTCGAAATCGTTGCCTTCACCGATGTTGACGTTGGTCGACACATCGGCATCCACCACCGCATTGCCTTCGGCATCGGCCCTGATGTTCGGAATGTCGCCACCGTGGTGCGGAGTGGTGGCCACGTTGCCGTGGTCTTCCTTGGCCGGGTTGAAGTGGCCGCCGGCGCTGTCGCCGTTCGGCGCGCTGCAGTCGCCCTTCTCATGGATGTGGAAGCCGTGTTCACTGTTCGGCTTCAGGCCGCTGACCTGGCCTTTCACGTGGGCCTTGCCGTCGACGACGCTGAAGGTCACGGTGCCCTTGACGTCATTGCCCTGGGTCGGCGCCAGGTCGGCCACGGCGCTGTGGTTGGCATGGGCTTCGCTGGTCATGGCCGGCGGCGCTTCGGTGGTGCGCGCGGTTTCGGCGATCGGCGGGGTGGCGGCATCGGCCGGCGCATCGGCCGGCTTGTTGCAGGCGGTCAGGCCGATGGCGGCGATGGCGGCGAACAACGAGGTATGGATCAGACGCATGTGGATCTCCTTGCAGGTAACGAGGGAAAAAGCGACGTCGGTGGGCAGCGCGTTCAGCGCGTGACCCGGATGACGCCGCAGGCGATTCGGGCGCCGGCGTTACCTGCAGGCTGGCTGCGGTAATCGTCGGCGTTGGCATGCACCACCAGTGCGCGACCCACGATATCGGTCGCCGCACCACCGCCGAGGGTAACGCCTGGCAGGCGCACATCGACATTGACCCGGCCCTGCGCGTCGGCGCGCAGGTTGTCCATGTCGCCAGCGTGATGCGCACCCGCGCTGTTGCGGCCATGCGGCTGGTTGGCCGGATTGAAATGCGGCCCTGCACTGCTGGCGTCAACGGCACTGCAATCGCCGCGCTCATGCACGTGGAACGCGGCGGTCTGCAGCGGCTGCAGGCCGCCAATGGTGCCGGTGATGTGCACACCGCGCGCATCGGGCACCAGCGCCAGGCGGCCACTGACTATGCTGGCCGAGGCCGGCGCCAGGTTGGCTTCAGCCAGCTTGGCGGTGCTCACTACCGGCACGGTGGGCACCGGCGCGGGGCGCTGCTCGGGCGCGGTGCCGCAGGCGGCCAGCACCAGCAATGACGGCATCAGCAGGGCGAGATGGGAACGACGCATCGGAGACTCCTTGGCTGCAAACTAACGTTACGGTCGTCCACGGACCATGAAAGGCGCCACCACGCGGTTCGCACGGCCCATGAACAGGGATTCATCCGCCGCGCCGGCGTCCCGCGCCCAGCTTGCGGGTCAGCGTGTTGCGGCCCATGCCCAGGCGCGCGGCGGCTTCGGCACGGCGGCCATGGGTGATCTGCAACGCCGCTTCCAGCAGCGCCTGGTCCACCCGTTCACGCACCTGCGCATGCAGGCCTTCGGCACCTTCGGCCAGGCGCTGCCGCGCCCACGCCGACAACAGGGTTTCCCAATGGCCGGGATCGCCCTGCGCGCGCGGGCTGGCGCCGGCGCCGCGGTGCAGCGCGCTGTCCACGTCGGCCACGCCGATGGTGTCCGAGGCGGCCAGCGCGGCCATGCGCCAGCACACGTTCTCCAGCTCGCGCACGTTGCCCGGCCAGTCGTGCTCGCGCAGCGCCTGCAATGCGGCGGCGGTGAGCCGCTTGGGAGGCGTGTCCAACTTGCGCGCGGCGGCAGCCAGGAAGGTGTCGGCCAGCTGCACGATGTCGTCGCGGCGCTCGCGCAGTGGCGGCAGCCGCAGCCGCACCACGTCCAGCCGGTGCAGCAGATCGGCGCGGAAGCGGCCCTGCGCTACCAGCGTTTCCAGATCCTGGTGGGTGGCGGCGATGACACGCACGTCCACCCGGATCAGCTCGCGGCCGCCGACGCGGAAGAACTCGCCTTCGGCCAGCACGCGCAGCAGGCGGGTCTGCAACGGCAGCGGCATGTCGCCGATTTCATCCAGGAACAGCGTGCCGCCGTTGGCCTGCTCGAAGCGCCCCACGTGGCGGCGCTGCGCCCCGGTAAAGGCGCCGGCTTCGTGGCCGAACAACTCGCTTTCCAGAAGTTCGGACGGAATGGCCGCCGTGTTGAGCGCCACGAACGGGCCCTGCGCACGCGGCGATTCGTGGTGCAGCGCATGCGCCACCAGTTCCTTGCCGGTACCGGTTTCACCGTTGATCAGCACCGACAGCGGCGCCTGCGCCAGCCGGCCGATGGCGCGGAACAGCGCGCGCATCGCCGGCGTATCACCGACCAGCTGCGGGCGCTGGTCGGGCGCGGGGTCTACCGGCGTTGGGCTGCGCTCGGCCACGGTGGTGTCCGGCGCCGGCAGCACGCGCTGCGCCAATGCCACCGCATCGTCGAGGTCGAAAGGCTTGGAGAGGAATTCCTGCGCACCGCCACGGAACGCACCGGCGGTACTGGTCACATCGGTATAGGCCGACATCACGATCACCGGCAGTTGCGGGTGCGCGGCCTTGAGCTTGTCCAGCAACACCAGGCCATCATCGCCGGGCATGCGCACGTCGGTGAACAGCAGGTCCGGTGGCGGCTGGGTGGCCAGCATGTCCAATGCCGCTGCCGCGCCATCGAAGCCCTCAACGGCGTAACCGGCATCGCGCAGCGCCGTGCACAGCACGAAACGCACCGCACGGTCGTCATCCACCACCCAGACGCGCTGGGCCGTGGCCTGGCTGTCAGCCGCCATGCGCGGTCTCCTCGGCAGCGGGGGTGCCCTGCCCGATCGGCAGCTGCACGGTGAATACGGTATGGCCAGGGCGCGAGCGGTAGGTCAGCGTGCCCCGGTGTTCGCGCGCCACCTGCTGGGCCAGCGCCAGGCCCAGCCCGGTGCCTTCGGCGCGGCCGCTGACCAGCGGCAGGAACAGGTGTTCGGCCAGCGCCTCGGGCACGCCACGGCCGTCATCGGCGATTTCCAGGCGCAGCGCCATCGGCTGCAGCTGGTCGCCGATGCGCACGCCATGTTCCACCCGGGTACGCAGGGTGACGGTACCGGCCCCGGCCTGGATCGCATTGCGCACCAGGTTCCACACCGCCTGGGTGAGGCGGTCGGCGTCGCCATCGAATTCGGGAATGCTGGGGTCGTAGTCGCGCTGCAGCCGCACCGCCCAGCCGCCCTCGTTCTCGGCCAGGCGCAGCACGCGTTCCAGCGACGCGTGGATGTTGAGCGGGGCGTGCGGCGCGGCCGGGGCCGGCGACAGCAGCTGTTCCAGCAGCCCGTTCAGGCGTTCGATTTCCGACCCGATCAGCTCGATCAGTTCGCGCTCTTCCGGGTCGCGCTGGGTGCTGCGCCGGGCCAGCAGTTGGGCCGCGCCTTTCAGGCCGGCCAGCGGATTGCGCAGCTCATGGGCCAGCCCTTTCAGGGCTGCGCTCAACGCGCTGGGCAGGGCCTGGGTGGGGTCCAGCCCGGGGAACTCGTCCACCGGGTGCGCTTCCAGCAGCCAGCCGTCTTCCTCATGCCGGCTCAACCAGCCCTCGGCAAAGCGCGGAGCTTCGCCCGGCAGGGCCAGCGCCAGCCGATGCAGGCGCAGGGTGTCGCGTTCGCCGCGTGCCAGGAAGTGGGCCAGCGCTTCGCCTTGAACTTCCAGCGAGACCAGCGGCTGGCCCAGCAGGCGCCGCACGCTCACCCCCAGCCAGCGCGCAAAGGCAGGGTTGCAGCCAGCGACGCGGCCTTCAGCATCGGCCCAGGCCACCGGAGTGCCAAGGACATCAAGGGATGGAGACGGTGGTGCGGGGGTCATTGCACCAATGTAGTGCAAAAAGGGGGGCGTTGCTCAATCCCGTACGTCTTGCGCGGTCACGGAGAAGAACCGCTCGGCATCCGGGTGGTTGGTAGCGGCTTCCACACCGAATGCAGCAGGGAGGCCCTGGGGATTGGAGGAATGCTCGTACACGAATGCCAGCGTACCGCTCGCAACGAGCGTGATGATCTCCTGCCCTGAGAGATCCTTGACCACGACGACCTCGGCTGCTCCTGGCGGCCTTCAGGATAAGTCTCCGGCCAGAACGCAGGTGGGTGAGCCGCAAGGTCTTCATCCGGCCCATGCTGCCAGCACACCACAACACGAATCGCGACGGGTGCCGAGGCGTTCTCGATCAGGTCAATCAAGGTCGGGATGAGTTGCCGGTCCCTGTTACTTGGAATTTGAACGAATACACGGCGCTGACCAGTCATGCAGAGAGTGTGTGCCTGTGACCTGTGTGCGGTCTGCGACGTCAAACACACAATTCTCAAACGCTACGAACATAGGAAAAGTACTAGAGAGTGATGCCATCTGCAGCGGCACCATCTCCCTCCCTGGCAGTTCCGCCAGGGAATGGGAGAACTCCATGAGCGCACGTATTCCGAGCACGCTTCTGCTGGGCACGGGCATAGCCGTTGCCGCCGCAGACGCTGGTGCTGCGCGCCGCATCATGCCGCCTGCATGAAGGAAGACGAATGATCAACTGGCCATTCAAGTGCGTAATGGTCGCGGTGGTGCTGCAATGCATCGGCTGCGCAGCCGACGCTACGGGCACGGACAGCACCGACCCGCGTGCAGCGCGCAGCCTCGCGGAAGCTGCAATTTCTGAAGACGCTTCGAGTGGGCCGGGCGACCCAGTATCCGCTTCCGTTTCTGCGGATCGACCTGCGTGGGCTTCCGATCCAGCGGTAGACGACCCGAAAGCCTCACCGTACCTTGCCACCGAATCCGAATTCATCGAACGGGGCGGTATCTCATCTGAATGGGCTGACCCTTTTCTGGAATCCAGAGAGCTGTTCTCGAGCGCGCTTCAGCGGATGAGCGAAGACGAGAGGAGGAGCATGGAAGCGCAGGATCTCGCCAGGCGTTACCGGAATGCACTGGAACGTGCCGTGGGGGCACAAGGCGTAGTCGAGGATCTGACCTGCGGCCTGAGCCTTTGCATGGGCTCGGTGTCTTCCCAATCACGGGCCGATCGTGACGCCTGGGCTGAGCGCCTGTATGAGGATGCCGACGCCGTCAGACATGTGACATTCGATGTGTTTGAAATGAACGGAGACCGACTTCATAACCGATTTCTGTTCTCGGCCGATGCCGCTATCAAGGCGATTGTTCTTCCGCCGAGGCGCGACAAGTGACATGAAGGACACGGCTGCTGTAGGTACCGCTTCACTCCATACCACGTATCGCAAATAGGGTTCTTCAGATGATCAAGTGTCTAGTCCGTAGCACTGCTGTCGCAGTTGCCCTGCAGTGTATTGGCTGTACATCCGACACAGTGGGTACAAATTTCGACGATACGCGCACGGCGACAGAGGTTCGGAAGGACGCAAGGCAGGAACTAGCTGCGACGCGGACCGGTATCGATCCAATCGCTGCACCGACAGTCCCTCGAACCCCGGCTGAGGATCGGAAGGAGGGGAATCCTGAAGCTTCTCCCTATCTTGCCACCGAGTCGGAGTTGATTGTTCACAATTCCATCTCGATTGATATGTCCAACGAAATGCTGGAAGACAATGCACTGTTCTCAAGCGCACTGGAGAGGATGCGGGACGAAGAGAGGACAAGCGCTGAAGCACAGCAGCTCGCCAGGCACCATAGAGAGGTGTTGGAGCGTGCGGTAGGAGAGCTTGGCGTAGTCGAGGATCTGACCTGCGGCCTGAGCCTTTGCATTGGCTCGGTTACGTCCCTTACACAGGCGGATCATGAAGCTTGGAGTCGTCGCCTGGTCAAGGATCCTGCCGCTCGGAGATACGGCGCAGTCCACAGTTATGAACCGGTCGGTGATCAGTTACAGCACCGTTTCGTGTTCTCAACGGATCCAGCTGTTGCGGCTCTTTTCAGCAGCCGTTAGGCAACGGGTGGCCGGGCATGACCCGACCTGTCCTTGTGGTCGGCGGAGCGGGCCACATTGGCAGCCATGTTGTCCGTCGGCTACTGGTTGCCGGTCGCGATGTGGTGGTACTCGATGACTTGAGCACGAAGTCTCACCATTGGACGACCCATGGCCGGCTCTACGTGGGTGACCTCTTCGATACGGTGCCGGTGGGCAGCCTCATCTCCGAACATGGAATCGACACGATCATCCATGCCGCGGCAAGCCATCATCCGATCCACCGAATGTCTTCCACTGCAGCTGCGTTCGCTGGCTTCGTGAAGGCTGGCGTGTCGAAAGTGATATTCACATCATATACTTCACGATCATCTCGACGGAGGTAGAGCGTGGGTAATGGAGTACTTCGGTGGGGCGTCTGGGCGTTAGTCTGCGTGGCAGGGTTTGCACAGGCCAGCGAGACGGACCGCCGCATCGCGCTCACCATTGACGATCTGCCCTGGCAGCGGCTCGGCGAACGCGCCGAGACGGACCTGCACGCCCAGCACGCACGCCTGATCGGCGCCCTCAAGCAGACCGGTGTGCCCATCGTGGGCTTCGTCAACGAAGGCAAGCTGGAGGTCGATGGCCAGGTGCAGCCCGATCGGGTGCAGATGCTTCGCAACTGGCGCGACGCCGGTTTCGAACTGGGCAACCACACGTTCAGCCATGTCTCCATGCATGCCGTGCCACTGGACACCTACCAGCAGGACATCCTGCGCGGCGAAGTCGTCCTGCGCCCCCTGCTCGCCGAGAGCGGCCAGACCCTGCGCTGGTTCCGGCACCCGTACCTGCAGGCAGGACGGTCGCCGGAGGCGCGTGCCGAACTGGCCACATTCCTGCAGCAGCACAGCTACCGCATCGCGCCGGTCACAGTGGACAACGCGGAATGGATCTGGGCGTTCGCGTACGACCAGGTGCGCGATACCGAAACCGACCCCGCCATGCGTGAGGCGCGCCTGCGCCAGCTGCGCCGTGGCTATATCCCTTACATGCTCAACAAGCTGGACTACTACGAGCAGCGCTCGCAGCAGTTGCTGGGCAGGCTGCCGGCACAGGTGTGGCTGATCCATGCCAACGCGCTGAATGCAGACAGCGTTGGGGAACTGGTGGCTGCGACACGCCGTCGTGGGTACCGCTTCATCACGCTTGAAACCGCGATGGAAGACCCGGCCTACCTGCGCGCTGAAGGCTACAACGGTGGCGCGGGAATCAGCTGGATCCAGCGCTGGGCCATGGCCGACAAGATGCCCAAGGCCTTCTACCAGGGCGAGCCCACGGTGCCTGCGTGGGTGATGAAGCTGGCCGGCCAGGAGTCGGAGTAGGCGCGCTAGTCGACGAACACCCGCGCCCAGTCCTCGCGCACGCTCACCAGCGGCCAGCCGCGCTCGGCGGCCAGCGCCACCGACTTCTGCGCACCGGAGGTGTAGGCGATGTCGCGCTTGTCATCGTCATGGGTGACCAGCAGCGCCAGCGAGGCGCCCTCGCCCTGGGTAGCGAACTGCAGCATCTGTATATCGCCATTGGAATTGCCGGCAGCGAAGATCGGGCGCGCACCGATCCGGCTCCAGATCCGCGCCACCTTGTTGGGGCCGTCGTCGAAGACTTCAAGTTTCGAGGTGTGGACCAGTTTGCCAACACCGCCTTCTTCCCGGTACTGCAGCGCGACGGTGGTACCGACCACGCGCTCGGGCGGAACGCCGTACAGCTCGGCGGTGATGGGCCGCATGAAGTCGCGCCCGCCACCGGACACGATGTAGTTGGTGAACCGGTTGGCTTCCAGGTAGTGCAGCAGCTCGCGCATGGGCGCGTAGGCGGTCTTCAGGTAGGGACGCTTCAGTACCGGGTTCTGCGCGCTGCGCAGGAATTGTTCGGCCTTGCTGGCAAATACTTCCACGTCGTCTTCGGCATAGGCCGAAAGCAGGCCGGCCGCCATTTCCTTGAGCGTGGTGTCATCGCCTTCGTAATGCTTGGTGATGACATCGCCCAGCCAGGCCTGGTCTTTTGCATGCACCGCCTTCCATGGCTGCTTGTCGCGCAGCATTGGGTCTGCTTCGGCCTGTTCGGCGATGCGGCGTATCAGAAAATCGGCCTGGATCGGCATGGGCTTTTCGCACCATAAACAACCGTCGTTGTCGAACACGGCGATCCGCGCGGCGGGTGGGACGTAGTCGGGGCCATCTTCCAGCGTGACCCGCGCGACGAAGCCGATGATGGCCTGACGCGTGGCGCCGTCGTTCCAGCTCTTGAGTAGTCCTTCGTGCATGGGTACGACCCGGCGGCTCCTGGAGCTGGAATGCTAGCCCGGGCATGCGTTGGCTACCTGCGCAGAATCACTGCGTGGGGTGCAGTAGTTTTACTGGGTGAAGCCTGCCACGCAGGGCGTGGCACTACGGGGCACTTGCGTGTGGCGTTATCAGGCACGGCACTGGTGCCACGCCCCGCGTAGCAACCTCAGCGCTGCGTCACTGCGCGCGGCGCCTCAACTGCATGATGGCTTCCGGCAGCTCGGTGCGCATCTGTTCGCGCAGCGCTTCGGCCACGCCGTGGTAGCGCCGTCGCTGGATGAGGTAGCAGCCGGCAAACAACCCCAGCATCATCAGCATCGGCCAGGCGGACGTAACAACCATGGGCATCGCCACGCACAGCGCGCCAATGGCCAGCGTCATCCAGTTGCAGAGGCCTTCCACGCGTACCTGGTTGCGCTTGGCATCCACCACTACCAGCCCGCGCATCACCGGGTAGTAGCGCCCGCTGACGCTGATGCCGAAGCTCTCGCGGAATGCCATGCGGCCGTCGGGAAGCGCGCGGAACACCAGGGGCAGCCACTTCTGGGTGGCTACATCGCGCTCCAGGCAGTTCAGCACCAGCCTTCCGCGCATGGCTGCGTTGGCGGGAATGCGCTCGTTGAACAGGCGGATGCCCGTTCCGAAGTAAAACGGATTCCAGGTCAGCTCCAGCACGATCTCCAGCACCATCACGCCGACCACTGCGTACCAGATCGCCATGGGTATGTCCTCAGCCGCCGGGAATGTTGCTGGGCAGGGCCGCGCCCTTGGGCCACAGCAGCCACAGGTTGCCCTTCTGCTTCATGTCGCCGGCCAGCTTGCCGGCGGCGTCGCCGGTGCCCCAATACAGGTCAGCCCGTACTTCGCCGGCAATGGCGCCGCCCGTATCCTGCGCGGCCACCGGCCGCACCACCGGGGTGCCATCCGGGCGGGTAGTGGACAGCCACAGCAGGCTGCCCAGCGGCACTACGGTGCGGTCCACGGCAACGCTGTAGCCGGCGGTGAGCGGCACGTTCAACGAGCCGCGTGGGCCTTCGTCGCCATCCGGGCCCTTGGTGAAGAACACGTAGCTGGGGTTGCTGGCCAGCAGTTCGGGAATGCGCGCCGGATGCGCGATGGCCCAGGTGCGGATGGCGTCCATGGTGACGTCTTCCTTCTTCAGCTCACCCTGCTCCACCAGCCAGCGGCCGATCGGGCGGTACGGATGGCCGTTCTGGTCGGCGTAGGCGATGCGCAGCTGGCGGCCATTGTCCAGGCGGATGCGGCCCGACCCTTGGATCTGCAGGAACTGCAGGTCCATCGGGTGGGTCAACCAGGCAAGGACCGGCGCCTTGGCACCCTTGGTGCTGATCGTCGCCGCATCGTCGTAGGGCCGCAGCACGCGTCCTTCCACGCGGCCGCGCAGGCGCTTGCCCTTTAGTTCGGGGTAGAGGTCATCGAGCTGCACGCTGACCATGTCGGTGGGCACGCCGTAGACCGGCACGGTGGCCTTGGCGGTGCGGGTCAGGCTGCCGGTGTAGACCGGCTCGTAATAGCCGGTGATAAGGCCGTCGGCGCGGTGGCCGCCCGCACGTAGTGCGTACACCTGCAGGTTGTCCTGCAGGAACTGGCGGATTGCCGTGGGAGTGGTCGCCACATTCGCGGCGGCTGTGCAGGTGGGCGCCCAGATGGCGTCGTTCTTCAGGCGCGGGCAGGCGCTGCGCCAGGCGGCGAAGCCGGCCTGCAGGTCGCTGTCGCTGACAGCGGGAAGCGTTGCCCAGTCGGACTTCGCGTAGGTGGTGGTGCTGGTCGGCGGGGCGTCCGGCTTCGGGGGGCTGACGCTGCAGGCGGTGAGGAAGGTCAAGCCCATGAGGGCAAAGGCGGAGTTTCTGGTCATGTCACCGGGTCTGTTGCAGCAGCGAATACAGGATGCGGGCATCTTCCGCGTCGAGGGTAGGCGGCAGGTCGTCGCGGCCGCGGAAACGGCGGTGGAAGGCGCCCACGGTGGCGGCGCGGTCGTCCAGCACGTAGCCGAATGCCTGCAGACCCAGCCAGGGGTCGAAGCCTTCGGGCGCGGGGCCGTCGTTGGCACGCGGCCACAGGCCGAAGCCGGCTTCGGCCAGCTGCTGCCACGGGAAGTAGCGGCTGGGGTCCTGCTTGCGGGCCGGTGCCAGATCGGCGTGGGCGATGATCTGGGTGCGCGGAATATCCAGGCGTGTGCACAGGTCGGTGAGCAGGCGGATCAGCGCGGCGATCTGCGCTGGAGCGAACGGGCTGCTGCCGTTGTTGTCGATCTCGATGCCGATCGAAGCCGAATTGAGGTCGGTGATGCTGCCCCAGCGGCCGCCACCGGCGTGCCAGGCCCGGCGGTTGTCGGCCACCAACTGGTAGATGCGGCCATCCGCGCCCACCAGGTAGTGCGAGCTGACCCGGCCGCCACTATTGGCGGTGCGCAGGGTCTGCAGGCTCTGCTGCACGCTGTCCTGGTCGGTGTGGTGCAACACGATGATGACCGGGTTGCGCACGTTGTGGTTCGGCGAAGGCACCCAGGTCGCCAGCGGGCTGCGCACATCGGTGCTGGCGCAGGCGGCGAGCAGGAGGGTGGCGAGCAGCACGAGCGGGTGGCGGAATCGGCGCATTGACCGATTGTGCTTGATTCGGCAACAGGATGCGCGGGGCACATGCGGCCGCCTGTGATCTGCGGGCTGGAAGTGGGTCGGTGGGCCGGACTACCGCCGGAACGTTTGCTGCCCACCGGTCTCCAAGGGCGAATCAACCACGCTGGCTTGCAACGTATATCCAAGCGATAAGACCAACTCCAAGTAGGGTGGCAATCGTCAAGCTCCCCAGGGTCACCAAATACGCTCGCTGCCATTGAGAAGCACGCCGCCAAATGAAATTGACGAAGTACCCGGCAAGGGACGACATAGCCAACCCGCCCACGATCCCAGCAAACACAGAGAAGCGCTCGCCGACCAAGGTCCAAAGCTGAAGCCAGAAACACACAAACGTCAGCCATAGACCAAAGACGGCACCCAACAGCATGTAGATGGCAATACAAAGTTTGTGCATGACACCGCTCATGCCGGCGCCTGCCGGCTGACTATGGACAATGGAACTCCGAGCGTAGCCGGCTACTTTTGGGATGTCTTTGGGATAAATCTCAAACCGAACACTCACGGTACGCAGCGCGGAGCACTCCTCTTTTTGAGATAGGCATTGGCCGCTGCATTTCTCTTCGCCGCCGCAATGTCCGCTGCGATCTGCTGTCCGGTGGCAACCACCGTACCTGCGGCGGCACCCATCACCTGGGTGTCCCGCATCAGCTTCTGCAGGTCCGGCAGCGCATCTATGGCCTGGTGCGCCTTGCTGGCGTCGGTGCTCACGCCCAGCTCGGCAGCGGTCATCTTTTTGCCGCCAATGGTGATATTGCCCTCGGTCGGGGTCGCGTAGCTGGTGGAGCTGTCACCACCAGATTCCATGACCGGTACACCTGCCCCCACGCCGCCCGTGGCACCCTGCATGCTGGGTTTGCCGTCCACCATGGCACCACCCGTGCCGCCACTGATGCCAGCTGACGTGGCTTTGTAATCCATCTCGTTCTTGAGATCGGTGAACGCGAAGGTCTCTGCGGTCAGCTCACTGTTGGCCGCATTGGTGCTGGCGATGGCACCGCCCGCGAAGCTCACGTGACCGGCATCAACGTGATACCCGCCGTCACCCGCAAACAGCACGGACTGCTGGCCCACGCCCTTGTAGCTGCCGTTGGCCTTGCTCGCACTGGCATAGCCGCTGGCGTCCCACGCGGTACCAACCGACACCTGCACCCGCCCGCCGAACTGGCTGTCCTTGGACATGCTTTCGGCCACGTCCTGCAGCGACTCGATGGTGAGCGTGCCGCCGGTCTTGACGTCGATCCGGTCGGCGGTCGCGGTGGCGCCGCGCAGGGTGGTGTCACCCTCGGCCTTGAGCGAGATGTTCTGGCCGGTCAGGGTGGTGTTCTGCCAGGTGCTGCTGTCCGACTTGGACTTGCCACTGCCCACGCTGGCTTCGGCATACACGTAGACGCCGGTCTGCACGCCTACCGATACACCCACGCCCACCTCGGCACCGGCATTGTTGCTCTTGCTCTTGTCCTGCAGATGCGCCTGGCCGGCTTCGAGCAGGATGTCGCGTGCCGAATCCAGCGCCATGGTGTTGCCGGCGCTGAGGTTGCCTTGGACGATGTGGATGTCCAAGTCAACCACGACGTTCACAGATGCGCGACCATTCTTCTTGGGGCTTTCCAAGTCGCACCTAGCCCTATTCGACGGGCCATTTCACTCCATCAACGAATTTCGCATGCCAATAACGCCGTGAGTACTCATCATCTCGATCCATGTGGCAGACGAAATCATCAAGGCGGCTTCCAATTGGAAACTCAAACTTGTACTTGGCAATTGCAATATTTCTCTGTATCAGGTGAAGTTCATCGAAGTATGGCGCGGAGTCCTCATGGTTTATCGAGCTCAGCGCACCAAGAATTTCAACTATCCTAGCCTCGTAAGCTGAGAACTTACGCCGCAGGACATTTACAGCCCTCCGATACTCTTCAAGCTCGCCCTCAGCTTCCAACGGAACGCACATCATTTCCTCCTTATTGGTTGCACGCGACCAATTTGACCTGTAGATCGCTGCCAACAATCCAGCGTTGAACAAGACACGCGCACGATCAATGCTGACCAGACTCACCCCTCATGGAGATGTTTACTGATATTTTCAGCTCGAAGGCAATCAGAGTACGTCGACGACTCTACTTCATTCCTCAAGCGCCCCCTCAATTTCTGGACGGATAGGCTTCACTTCTTCCCCATCGGCCGCCGTGACCGACCTAACCTGTAGTTGGGCCGCGAATCACTTCCAATCATCTGTGCACACGTGTTGGAAATGTCATAACACGAGATCCACTCACGATCGGCGCGCGAACCAACTTGCCCAAGAAATTTAATCTTGCCCCCCCTCAACATCCTCCAAATTAAATAATACGCATTTTCCGTTCAGCTTACCAACGAGGCTTATAGGCCTCGAAGTAATACCATCATCAAAAGAAATCTCAACTGGGAGGTGCTTATCCTCAAACGTCATCAATTCGCGAATAAGACTTTCAATCGTTTTACCGCGAGTTACCCATTCCGGAATTGCCATTGCTTAGTCTCCAATTCGCTGCATGTTCTTGTCAAACGTACCCTGGCGTGTAGCTTTGCTTTCGAGCCCTTTGACGGATTTTGCCATCTTCCACGCGCCACCGTTATGGCCGTCGAGGTCCCTAGTTATGTACTGATTGCCCCGCTTAAAGACCAGCTGATTGCCATGTACTGTCTCATTTATTCGACGATAACCCAAGGCTTCAGCGGCTTGCGCGGCCTCCTTGTTTGTCGCATAAACGCCTGTTCCTGGAGTGATTGGGCGTTTCGAAGAAGGCTTGCTTTCTGATCCCTTACCAAACCCCCCATTCTCCCCGCTGATATTGAGCACCCCAGATAGCTTCCTGGCGGCCACCTTCAGTAGCCCGAATGCTAGGATCTGGCCTGTCTCAGTCGACCACCAGCCGTTATCGTTAACAGACTCCTGAACCGATCCAGTCCATTGCGCTAGTCCGGCAAGGGTGTACTCCTGCGGCAGGATGTAAACAGGCTCCAGCCCGCCGTTCTCAAAGATGAGTCCACGGTATAGGCTGCCATCGGCGGAATGCGCGAAATTGCCAAGCTCTTCGCCGCTTCGACGCTGGTCCCCCTCAATGCCAAGGGATTCGCCCAGCAAGCTGTACCGATACTCCGTTGCTGCCGCTACGTATGAGTTGCACGCCTTGCTGGACGGAGAAATTGCACAGGTTGACCGAAGATCCATGTCCTGCTTTTGAGAGAGCTGCCTTGCTTCTTCCTGGACGGATTGCTGGCATGCGCTGTCTCCTGCGCACTCTTTCAGCTTCTCCGCGAACGCGTTCGCCTGCCCGGGAGTAAGGAAGTTATTCTCGACCGCGTTTTTCGCGAGAATTGCCCCCAATCCTGCGCCTGACAGACCATCTCCGCCCGATGCACCCGCAAGCGCTCCCACTGCCTGTGAAAGCGCCAGGATGTTCTGCTTCTCCTGCTCGCCCAACTGGGAGGAGTCGCCTCCGTAGAGGTAGTCGGTGATGAACTTTGCCGCCAGCTCACCGCCCGCCGCTGCAGCGGCGCCACTCCCGGCGCTCCCACCATTGGCCTCAGCCAACAGCGCGCCAAGCAAGGCGTGCGAGATCAACTGCATGGTGGCGTTAGGGTCGCTGCCATGGTTCGGATCGAACTGGCTGCCGATGAAGTTGGCCGCATAAGGTGCCAATGCATTGCTTGCGACCTGCGCATTGCCTTGACCGGCGACCGCACCCACCAGCGCGGTGGTGACTGCCTCCAGCGCACGGCTGTACGAGCCGCCGGTCGCCCACTTCTGTGCCTCGTTGTAGTCGTCCCGGCGCTTGAGTACTTCCCGCTGTGCCTCCGGGCTCTTCGCCAGGAACTCCGCTCTTGCATCATCACTGCCCAGCGATTCGAGATAGGCATTGGCCGCAGCATTGCTCTTTGCTGCTGCAATATCGGACGCAATCTGTTGGCCGGTCGCGATCACCGTTCCAGCGGCCGCTCCCATGGCCTGGGTGTCCTGCATCAGTTTTTGCAGGTCAGGCAGTACATCGATGGCTTGGTGCGCCTTGCTGGCATCGCTGTTCACACCCAGCTCGGCGGCGGTTACCTTTTTTCCGCCAATGGTGATATTGCCTTCGGTCAATGTTGCGTAGGTGGTGGAGGTGTCGCCACCGGACTCCATGACCGGTACACCTGCCCCCACACCACCGGTGGCACCCTGCATGCTGGGCTTTCCGTCCACCATGGCACCGCCCGCGCCGCCACTGATGCCAGCTGACGTGGCCTTGTAATCCATCTCGTTCTTGAGGTCGGTGAACGCAAACGTCTCTGCAGTCAGCTCACTGTTGGTCGCATTGGTGCTGGCAATCGCTCCACCCACCAGGTTCACGTGCCCGGCATCAACGTGGTACCCACCGTCACCGGCAAACAGCCCGGACTGCTGGCCCACGCCCTTGTAGCTGCCGTTGGCCTTGCTCGCACTGGCATAGCCACTGGCATCCCAGGCGGTACCGACCGACACCTGTACCCGCCCACCGACCTGGCTGTCCTTGGACATGCTTTCGGCCACGTCCTGCAGCGACTCGATGGTGAGCGTGCCGCCGGTCTTGACGTCAATCCGGTCAGCAGTCGCGGTGGCACCACGCAAGGTGGTATCGCCTTCTGCCTTGAGCGAGATGTTCTTGCCGGTCAGTTCGGTGTTCTGCCAGGTGCTGCTGTCCGACTTGGACTTGCCACTGCCCACGCTGGCTTCGGCGTAGACGTACACGCCGGTCTGCGCGCCCACCGACACGCCCACGCCCACTTCGGCACCGGCGTTGTTGCTCTTGCTCTTGTCCTGCAGATGCGCCTGGCCGGCTTCGAGCAGGATATCCCGTGCCGAATCCAGCGCCAGGGTGTTGCCGGCACTGAGGTTGCCCTGGACGATGTGGATATCACCACTGGTGCTGGTCAGGTTGACGTTGCCGCCGCCCTGGATGGTGGAGCCACGCGAGACGGTGCTGCTGCCCTCGGCGCTGCTGCTGGAGCTCTTGAAGCCGATGCCGGCTTCGGCACTGAACAGCGTACCGCTGCCGGCACCGCCGGCCGCCGCCGCAATCGCACTGCCCGCCTGGTAGGCGTTGGCCCCGGCCGCCATGCCCTGCATCGCGGCCAAACGCCCGTCCGACTCACGCGCCGCATCCACGTTGTTGATCAGATCAATGAAGGGCGACTTGACCCGTGCGAACACGCCGATCTTGAGGTCCTTGTCGCTCTGCGAGTTGTAGCCGGTCTCGTTGGCGGTGAGCAGCTCGATCTCGGCGGCGGTGATGTTCACGTCCTGCGCGGCCACCACGTTGCTGGCGATCTGGGTGTACTTGCCGCCCGCGCCCAGGTTGACGTTGCCGCCCAGGCTGCCGATGGTGCTGGCCACCTGCGAGACCATGCCGCTGTCGTCTTCGTGCTGCTCGCGGTGCCAGCCGGCGAACTTCTCGGTGTCCGAAATCTGCACCGTGCCGATGGCCTTGCTGTCGGCGGTGTTGGCGTTGCTCACCGTATCCTGGCCGCTGCGCACGGTCAGGTTGCCGGCGGCGCGGATGTTGACGTCCTTTTCGGCCACCACGTTCGCTGCAGTCAGGGTGATATCGCCCTCGGTGGTAGCCATGCGCACGCCACCGCCCACCGACAGCTGGGTGCCGGTGATGGTGTCGCTCTGGCCAGCACCTTCGCTGCGCGAGTTGTTGGTGCCGAACGGCAACCCGCTGGTGTTGTTGGCAAAGCCCCAGCCCTTGCCGCTGCTCTGGCTGGTGCTGGACTCGGTGTTGTGGGCCACGTCGAACACGATGTCCTTGGTGGCCAGCAGCAGTGCATCGCCCTCGGCCGAGAGCTGGGCGCCCTGGCTGGTGATCGAGCCGCCGTTGGCGATCAGGGTCATGTCGCCGCCCGCCGCCAGCTGGGTGACGCGCGCATCACTGGTGGAGTGGCTCTGGGTGCCATTGGAGCGCTGGCTGCCGCCGGTCACCACGGTGGAGGTGGTGGCCGCGCGCACGCCGGAGGCGGTGCCCTCGGCATTGCGGGTGATGTCGCCCATGATCGAGCCACTGTCGGCCATGCCGTCGGTGGTGGAGTCGCGGGCGCTGCGGTAGGCCTTTGTGGGGTCGTAGGTGACGCCCATCGAGAAGCCACTGGAGGTGCTGGACTGGCTGCCCTGCGTGTCCACGGTGTCCTGACGGGCCAGCAACTGGATGTCCTTGCCGACCAGGGTGAGGTTTTCGCCCGCGACCACGTCCGAGGCGGCGAGGGTGAGCTGGTTGCCCGCCGAGATCAGCACGTTGCCTTCGCGCGAGGCGATGGCCGAGCCGACCTGGGTGGTGGACTGAACCGATTCCTGGCTGTTGGCGCTGGACTTGTTGTAGCCCACCGATGCCACGCCATTGGAGAGCCCGCCACTGAAGCCGGACTTCTTGCTGGAGTAGCTGGCGCTGGCGCTGTGCTGGTCTTCTGCCGAGGTGATCAGCACGTTGTTGCCCGCGCCCAGGCTGACATTGCCGGTGGCATCGACCACCGCACCGACGGCAGTCAGGTCGCGACCGGCCGAGATGTCGATGGCTGCGCCTTCCAGCACCGTGCCCACGGCATAGGAATCGCGGCTGGATTCCTGGCGGGTAGTGGTGGTGCTGGAGAGGGTGCCCTTCTTCTTCTGGTAGCTGTCCAGGCTGGCTTCGTGGTTTTCCTGCACCGACAGCAGATTGACGTCGCGGCCGGCCGAGACCAGCACGGTGCCGTCGTCGCTGCGCACGCCGGTGGCGGCCAGATTGATGTCGCGCCCGGCAACCATCAGCAGGTCGCTACCGGCGGACAGCTGGCTGCCGCGTACGGTGTCGTCGCTTTGGCTGGCCTGCTCGGACCAACGCTTTCCTGCCCTGCTGAGGTCCTGGCTGCTGCTGTCAACCTGCGCCTGGCTGTTGATGTCTCCGCCGGCTTGAAGCACCAGCGCGTCGCTGGCCTTGACCTGGGTGCCGGCCAGGTTGATGTCCTTGCCCGCGGCCAGGACCACATCGCCTGCGCCCTGCACGCTGGTCACCGCATGGGTGGTTTGGCTGGTGCGCTGATGGTTGCGGTCATCGAAGGTGGCGTCGGTGCTGCTGCCCAGCGTCTGCGCGCCCAGATCCAGCGTTCCGCCAGCGGTCAGCTGGGTAATGCCGTCTTCGCCCGCGTTGCGGATCTGGGCCGCCTGCAGGCGGATATCGCCACCGGCGGCGACCGAAAGCACGCCCTGCCCGCTCGGGTTGGTCACGTACAGCCCGGCCACCCGCTCCAGCTGGGTGGTTTCGTATGCGTACGTGCCCGCACCGCGCAGCGTCTCCACGGTCGACGCCACGGTGACATTGCCGGCGGCCTGTACGGACAACGCATCCGTCGCGGTCACGGTTGCCCCCGAAATGAGGATGTCCTTGTTGGAAGACAGCCCCACGTACTGGCCGGAGATATCGCCGCCCAAGTGCTCGATATTGCCCGCCGTGATGCTGACGAGAGCGCGACCGGCGATGTTGCCCGAATTGACCAGCCCATTGCTGAGCTTGATGTCGACATCGGCACCGGCCAGCAGCGCACCCTGCCCGTCCAGGTCACCCGGGCGAAGGCGCACGTATACCTGCGGTACCAGCGCGGTGGTGGTGCTGCCGTCAGCCAGGGTGATGGTCTGTTCGACCAGCCACACAATGTCGCTGGTCAGCTGCGCCATCTGCGCTTCGGTCAGTGCCACGCCGGGGCGCAGGCCCCACGCCTTGCCAAAGGTTGCGCCGGCGCCCAGCAGGGCCTGGTACTGTTCCTCGTCGCTGGCGTAGCCCTCCAGGAAGCGGCGGCCCGTCAGCTCACCGATCTGCTCGCGGATCAGCTTCTGTTCGTAATAGCCGTCACCCAGCCGCTTCATGATGCCGTCAGGCGAGAAGCCCATCTGCGTCAGCAGGTAGTCTGAGCTCAGCCAGGTGCGATGGTCGGCGAAGCGCGGATCGGTTTCGATCAGGTAGTTGCCTGAATTCGGGCGAACGTTGAACAGGCTCGCGGTGGGGATGCGGATATCCGGTGAGACCATTGCGATCCGGTCCGGCGAATCGCCGGCGGCTTGGACCACATGCGGGCCAGCTCCACCACCATTGCCGCGCTGCGCGCCGGTAGCGGTCTGTACACCCTGGCCCTGCGCCTGCCCGGCTTCGGTGCCGGCCTGCTGCTGGGGACCCTGCGCGTCACTGCCCGGCGAACCCTGCAGCGCATCGGGGCCGTGCAGGTTCAGGTTGGCGACGGCCGCTCCGTTCTGCACGTTCGGTGCATCACGGCCCTCGTTGAGGTTGCTCAGGTCCGCGCCATCGATGGTGAGCGTGCCGTTGGTGATGATGCTGCCGCTGACCGTGCCGATGATCTCCGAGATCGCGGGGTTGCTCCATGCCACGGTGTCGCCTGAGAACGTGTGCCCCACGTTGTCGAATTCGTGGGTGCGGTACAGGGTAATTGAACGATTGGTGGTGCTGATCGCAGTCGTGTTACCGGCAATATCCAGATTGCCGCCGGCGGCGATGCCGCCGTAGCTGTTGACCAGGGCGTCGGTACGGATGCGCATCGCACCGCCGGAGCGGATCACAGCATCGGCCCCGATGCCTGGCGCGAGCACGTCTTCAGTCACGGTCCGGGTGGCTATGCGGTACTGCTCGTTGCTGCCCACCGTATCGCCACCGTTACCACGCGGGTTGGTCAGGGTTGCGTCGGGGTTGTTGTAGTCCTTGTAGGTCCACAGCTGCACGCAGTCCGTGGTACAGGTACCGTAGGTATCGGAGTAGGTTAGCGTGTCATCGACATAGCGGAACGCAGGTGCGCCCGCCTCCATCTGGGACAGCTCGGCGAACGGGTCATCCGCACCGCTGGTTGCCTTGTCGGGGTTGACCTGGTTGTCCTGCCGGCCGACGTAGTACAGAGTGACAGTGCCATCCTGCACATTCAGCCGCGAACGTTCGCCATATGCGGCATACAACCCACCGCGTCCAAAGAGGTATGCCGTGGTCTGCGCCGTCAGCCGCACCACTGCACGGTGAATGGCAAAGCCATCGGGGGTGATGTACGGCTCGTCCTCGATGATGTCGGCTGGATTGAGGTAGTACACCTCGTGAGCGCTGTAATGGCCGGTCGTTCGGATATCGGAGCCGTTGTTCTTACCATTGCTCCACCATGACGGGCGATCCAGACGCACCGGCGCTTCGACCGTAGTGACCTGCTCGACCACCACGTTCTCGCGGATGTTGTTGACTTCCAGACTGTCGATCGACAGATCGCCCGCCACGTCGATGATCGAACCAATGTTACTGATGGTGTCGGCAGTGCCGATGGCCAGCCGGTTGGTGCCCAATGCGCCGCCGATGGCGGCATCGCCATCGCTGTAGATCAGGCCTTCTTCGACGTTGGCCAGCATGCGCACACCAATGTCCAGCCGCTCGCGCGCGGCCACGGTCGCCGCACGGCTGGTGCCGTCAATGGTCTCGGCACGGTTGTTGAACATGTTGGCGGCAAGGGCGACGTGGTCGCCGTAGATGCGACCGGTGCCGACGTTCAACAGCGTGTCGGCTTCCAGGTGGGTAACGCTGCCGTCGATCAGGCCACGATTGGTGATTTGACCGCTTGCGGCAAGGTGGGTCACGCCCTGGCTGGTGATCTCGCCGCTTGCTGCGTTGGTGATGTTGGCGGCATTGAGGTCCAGGTTGCCGGCGCGCACGATGCCCTGGTTGGCCAGGTCGCCGTTGATATCCAGCGCAAGGGTGCCGTTGGCGATCAACTCCCCGTCGTTGCTCAGCCCCTGCTGCAGGGTCATGCTGAGGTCCCGCTGGGCGTGGATCTGGCCATTGCCGCTGAGGTTCCGTGCGACCAGGGTCTGATTGCCAGTGGCACGCAGCAGTCCCGCCTCGTTGTTGACGCTGGCGGCGCTGGTATCGAGCGAGCCGCCCGAAGACACGGCACCACCGCTGTTGTCGAGGCTTCCCGCCAGCTGCAGGCGTGTGTCGCCGTCGGTGACTACCTGGCCTTGACGGTTGTCCAGGCTCTGCGCTTCCAGCTCCAGTTGCCCCGCCTGCAATCCCAGCGTGCCTTCCTCGGTGCGGGTGTCGCGGTTGTCGACGCTGGCCGCCTTGAGCGTGAGCGCCTGGCCGGCCGCGATGGCGCCGCGCTGGTTGTCCAGCAGCCCTGCAAGAGTCACGTCCATGTTCGTGCCGGCCTGTACACGGCCGTCCACGTTGGCAAGACTTGCCGCATCCAGGGTCAGGCGGGCCGCACTGCTCAGGGAGCCACCGCGGTTGTCGACCGTACCCAGTGCCAGCTGTGCTTCGCCTTGGGCCAGCACCGTGCCGCCACGGTTGTCGAGCGCGCCGCCGTCGATGCGCAGCGTATCGCCGGCGAGGATGCCACCGGTGCTGTCGGAGGCGGTGTTGAGGATGGCCTGCCCATTGCTGTTGATGCGCAGGCCGGTCTGCGACTGCAGGCGGCCGCCGCTGTTGTCCAGCGCGCCGCTGCGGATATCCAGCGCGCCGGTCTGGCTGCCGATAGTGCCGCCCTGGTTGCCCAGCGCGAGGCCGCGCGTATCGATATCGACGCTGCCGCCGATCAGCTTGCCCTGTGCGTTGGACAAGCCGGCGCTGCGCAGGGTGAGCGCATCGCTCGCTTGGATTGCGCCGCCGTCGTTGTTGAGCGCGGTGGCGGTGGTCAACCGCAGTACCGTGCCCGCGTAGAGGGTACCGCCTGCGTTGTCCAGGGTGTCGGTGTCAAGCTCGAGTGCTGCAGCACTGGAGACCAGTCCGCCGTCGCGGTTGTCCAGCCGACCGTCGATGCCTACGATCAGCCCGGCTGCATGCAGGGTGCCACCGCGATTGTCGAGGCTGGCCGCGTCCACGTTGCCGGTGCCGCCGAGCAGGATCTTGCCCTGCTGGTTGTCGAGCGCGCCGCCGATGGCCAGCGTCGAATGACCGGTACCAGCCGCTTGCAGCTGTCCACCATTGTTGATGAAGCTGTTCGCACGCAGTGCCAGTTCGCCGTTGCTGGCGATGTTGCCGGCGCTGTTGTCCAGCGAGTCGCGCACGGTCAGCTGCAGCGCCTGGTCGCCAAAGGACGACAGCGTGCCGCTCGCCGTGGTCAGGCTGCCGGTATCGATGACAACGCCCCGCGCGGAGGTGCTCGCGCCGCGCAGGTCGATGCTCTGGCCGGTCAGCGCGAGCGCGCCGTTGCTGAGTACGGTGCCGCGCTGGCCGAGCAGGGTCTGCGCGTTTATCTGCAGTTGCCCGGCGCCGGCGTGCTGCACGGTGCCGGCGGTGTTGTCCAGCGTGGTGGCCTGCAGCAGCAGGTCGCCGTTGCTGGCCACGGTGCCGCCGGCGTTGTCGAGCTGGTCGGCCTGTATCCGGCTGGCGGCGGTGCCGCTGGCCACGATGGTGCCGTCGCTGTTGTCCAGGTGGCTGGTCTTGAGGTCAACCCGGTCGGCGCCCAGGGTGCCCTCGCGGTGGTCGAAGGTGTTGGCCCGGAGGGTCAGCGCGCCCTTGCTGACCAGGGTGCCCTTGCTGCCGTCGAGGCGGTCGACGTCGATCTTCAGACCGCCGCTGCCGGCGTGACTGAGGGTGCCGGCGCTGTTGTCCAGCCGCGCGGCATGGATATCGAGCGTATCTCCATTGCTGGCGATCGTGCCTTCGGCGCTGTCCAGCGTACCGACAACATCCAGCGTGCTGTTCTCACTGCCGGCCGCGCTCAGGCTGCCCTTGCGGTTGTCGACGCTGCCAGCCTGCAGCGCTATCGCGCCATTGGTGGCGATGCTGCCGCCGTGGTTGTCCAGCGCGCCGCTCACGCGCAGGTCGAGCACGTCCGTACCCGTGGCGTTGAGCGTGCCACCGGCGGTGGACAGTGCATCGGCGGTCACGCGAATGCGCTCGGCCTGGGTGGTGCTGCCAGCACCCAGCGCCAGGTTGCCGCCCTGCAGCTGCAGTTCGGCCAGGCTGAGGATGCGACCGCCGGCTCCTTGCAGGGCGTCCGCGTGGATCTGCAGCAGGCCGTCGCCAGCGTGTTCGATGGCGCCGGCCCGGTTGTCCAGGTTGCGGGCATTCAGCGCCATGTCGCCGCTGCCGACGATGCGGCCGCCGGCGTTATTCAACGCGTCCGCATCAATACTGATCTGCTGCGCCGAGACGACACCGCTGCTGACATTGAGTTGGCCACCGGACAAGGCCAGCGCACCCGCGCTGAGCAGCTGCCCCTTCGCACCGCTGAGGGTGGCGGCATGCACCCGCAGGGTGCCGTCGCCAGCTTGCTGGATCAGACCCTGCGCGTTGCCCAGTGCCTCGGCGGTCAGAGTGAGGTCGCCATTGGCGGCGATGGTGCCGCCGCTGCTGTTGTCCAGCTGCGTGGCACGGATGACACTGCCCGCCGTACCCAGCGACAGCAGGCTGCCGCCACGACTGTCGATGGAATCGGCCAGGATCTGGAAGCGCGATGCGGTAAGCGCGGCGCCCCGCAGGTCGAGCGTGCTGCCCGACCACTCAAGCGCGCCGGCGGTATTCAGGCTGCCTGCGGCGCCGGTCCAGGCGCCGTTCGAGAGCAGCATGCCGCCGCTGCCGGCGTGTTCGATGCGCCCTTCGGCATTGCTGACGCTGCCGGCGTTGAGGATCAGGCGATCGGCGTTGGTGCTGAACACGCCTTTATCGTTCTGCAGGACGTCACGGATCGTCCACGACGCGGTGCCGGTGCCGCCGTGCAGGAACTGGCCACTGCGGTTGTCCAGCGATTGCGCGTCCAGCTGCAGCACGCCGGCCACGCTGAAGCTGCCCTTCTGGTTGGAGAGCGCGCCCAGCTGCAGGGTTGCGTTGCCGTGCACCTGCAGGGTGCCGGCGTCGTTGCGCAGGTCACCAGCCAGGTCCAGGGCCTGCACGCCGATGCGGCCGCCCTGGTTGTCCAGCCCGTTGCCGAGCTGCAGCGACACGGTACCGCCATTGACCACGGTACCGCCGTCGTTGTCGATGGCGCCGGCGATGTTCAGGGCACCGGCGGCCAGCGGATCGGCTGGGGGCTGCGGATCGGCAGGGGCTGCGCCTTCGCTCGGATTTCCGCCCGGTTCCGGGGTCGAGGGTCCGGTACCGGGAGACGGCGAAGTGCCGGTATCGCCACCACCGGCACCGCCGCCGCCCGATGTCGCCGCGTCGAGCGCGCCGATGCGGCCCTCATTGCGATTGCTCAGTGTGTCTGCGGTGATCGACAGCGCCTGGACACCGGTCTGTTCGATGCTGCCACCGTGGTTGCGCAGCGTGGCCGCGTCCACCTGCAGGCGCTGCGCGTTGAGCGTACCGCTGCTGTTGTCCACCGCGCCGGGCGTGTTGAGCGTCAGCTCGCGGGTGGCGGCGATGGTGCCGGCGTTGACGACACCACCGCTGGCATCAATGCGCACATCCTGCCTGGACTGCAGCGCACCGGTGTTTTCCAGGCGACCATCGACGGTGACGACCAGCTCACCGGCCTGCGCGCCGAGCGTGCCGGCGTTGCGCACGCCCACGCCATGCTCATTGCCGACCAGGAAAATCTTGTTGGCGAACATGCCGCCCAGTGCGCCCACGTCCAGTGCGAAGGCCGGGGCTTCCCCGGTGGCCGGGAGCGGCGAACGCGCGCCACCATCTGCCGTGACCTGGTTGCTGCCCAGGCTGGCCTGCAACTGGTTGGCCCAGATGCCCGCATTGACGCGCAGCGAGCGGGTGATCAGGTCGGTGTAGTCGACCTGGCTGGTATCCAGGCCGGCCCCGGTGACGTCGATCGCTCCGCCGCTGACCCGATAGCCTTCCAGCGCACCGCCGGAGAACATCGGCGTGCCGGTGGTCAAGGTGACCCGGCTGGCGTTGAGGAATCCGCCGCCGTTGACCTGGATGCCGGCCGGGTTGGCGATGATCACTTCGGCGCGGCGGCCGGCTACTTCGACATACCCATTGAGCTGGCTGGCCGGACCATTGACCTCGTTGAGGATGACCCGCGCGGTGCCGGTGGCGAGGTAGGGATTGCCCTGCACCCAACCGCCCAGCTGGGTCTGCGCCTGGCTGCGTGCGTTGTTGAGGATCGCGCCTTCCGGGCCCACGTCGAACTGCGAATAGCGGTTGCGTGAGACCCCCGCCGCCGAGGGCGTGGTGATGTTGACCAGCGGCGCGCCGTTGGGCGCGGTAAGGACGGTGGGACGTTCATTGCCCGGCGCGTTCGGGTCGCCCACGATGCGCCCCTGCTGGGCCTGCACGCTGGATATCGCACTGACCCAGCCGAATGAACACATCAAGGCAAAGGCCAACGTGGAAAGACCGGCACTCCGCGTGACATTGTCGCGCCCGCCGGCGGCCCGACCGGCGCCGTTGGTGAGTTCGGAGGCGACCTGCCACACCATCAGGGCGCGGTTGAATACCAGGCGATATACGTTGTTCATTGCACTGATCCTTGTGTCGTTTCAGTAGCGCCATGCCAGGCTGAAGCCCAGCGTGGTGTATGCAGTGGGGAAGTAACGGGGCTTGTGCAGGGGCGAGCCCACGAAACCCTCCCAGGAGAAGTGCTGCCAGCCACCGCGCAGGCCCAGCGCCATGCCGGTGAGGTTGTCGCCGGCCAGCCATTGGGTGGAAGGGCCGGCCACGCGACCGACGTCCAGGCCCACATAGGCTTCCTGTCCACCGCCAAGCGCGAGTGACAGGTCATTGCGCAGGGTCCAGCCACGCTCAGCGCTGAGCGAACTTTCGCCATCGAACCCGCGCACGCTGTAGCGGCCGCCGATCGCGAAGCGATCCTGCGGCGACAGCGGCGAACGGTTCCATTGCGCACGCCATGCGGCGGTGTAGCGCAGGCGCTGCTTGCCCAGCTGGAGCGGCACGTTCAACTGGGCATCGGCGGTGACCACGCGCATGCGCGAGGTGCCCTCCAGTGCAATCTCCGGGTCGAACTGATGGGCCAGCTCTTCGGGCGAACGCAGCGCGTCGAAGGCGCCGGTGCCGCGCCGGTAGGCAAGGCTGGCGTCCAGCGTGGCAGCACCCATGAACAGCTTCTGGTTGATGCCCACTTCCCAGCCCGAGGTACGGCGGCGCTGGACGTCGATCTCGGTATCGTCGATGGCGTTGCGCGATGCCTTCCACCAGCCACGCCCATGGGCGCCCAGCTTGAAGCGGGCATTGCGCAGCAACAGCCGGTCGATGCGCAGTTCGGCATTGCGGCTTTCGCCGCTGTATTCGTAGGTCTCGAACGCGCCGGCGACGTTCTGGCTGTAGTCGAAGGCGCTGGCGGTGGCGCCGAACAGCCAATAGTCGTACGGCACGTCGTAGTGCGCGGTCCAGCTGCCGGTGGACTTGCCGGCGCCGTTGAACACGCCGCGGCCCACGCTGAGGTAGAACAGCTCGTTCAGCCCGAGCGGGTTGTCCAGCGACACCGTGCCGTTGGCCTGCAGCTTGCCGGTGGAGCGGCTGCCCGAATCGTCCAGGCTCAGGCTGGCACGCACTGGCAGGCGTTGCTCCCAGGCGATCATCAGGTCGCTCTGGCCGGGTTCGGCGCCGTCGCCTTCGGCCGGCGCGATGCGGATGTCGGCGGTCACCGTGGGCACGCGCTGGAAGTTCTCCAGCCCCTGTTCGATGTCGCGCAGGTTCAGTACCCGCCCACGCTGCGCGGGCAAGACATTGCCCAGGGTGGCACGGGCCGTGGCCGGATCGACAAAGGCTGCAGTACGGAACGTGCCCGGCAGCACCGACAGCCGGAGCGTGCCGCCGGTCAGGTCCTGCGGCGCTGAAAGCACGCGGGTGGTCACATAGCCGCGGGCGATGATGGCGTTCTGCACGCGCTTCATCACCAGGTTGATGCCGTCGGTTCCAAGGCAGCGGCCGATCGCCGGGTCCTGTTTCGGATTGGCCGCGCGCAGGGCCCACTGGAAGTCGGCCGCGCCCTCGCCTTCCAGCACGATCTGGTCGATTCGAAAGCAGGGTGTCTCCTGGGGCAGGCGCTCGATGCCATCGTCGGCCACCCGCTCCAGGCGCACGTCAGGGCGGGTTTCCTGCTGTTCGCGCAGCGCGCGTTCGCGGTCCTGCTGGCGCAGCAGCTCCTGGGCTGCAGCGTCGGCCAACTGCTGCGCCCCTGCGGGCGCGCTCACGGCGGCCGCCAGCAGCAGCCATTTCTGGCGTCCAAGCCTCATCTGGGTCGTCCTTCAACTGTTCTTTATCTGCGCAGGTTCTTTCCCGACATGGGTAACCGGCAGTGGCCGCGAGAGTGCGGCGGCGCGGAAGTGTACTCCGCTGCACTCGGCAAATATGTAGGACATTTCTCATATGCATGCAGCTCACGACAACCTGCGAATCACGCTGACGCAAAAATGGGGAAACCTCTTATATGTAATGCCTCGACAGATCCGTAAGCTGCCCACGCGGAGCACCGCGCATGATTTCCGCAACGTTCAGCGCAAGGACTCCGTCGCAACCGGCCGACCATCGCGCTGCAGATGGTGGGTTGCTTTCCCCGAATGCATCCCGCTTTGCCTGCGGCAATGGCGTGGGCGCTTTGAATACCCAGCAACAATCAGGAAGGACGTGTATCAATGATGATGAAGAAAACGCTCATGGTGGGCATCCAGCTGGCACTGTCCGTTGGACTGGCCAGCACCGCGCATGCCGTGAACAACCAGAGTGGCGTGAATGTTACCTCCGGCGGTTTCAGCTATGACGGTGGTGTCAACCTGACCAACAGCCAGCTGAACTTCCGCGTTCCGTCGAGCGATTCGTATGGCGTGTTGAATGTGACCAACGGTGATTTCGCCAGTACGGGAAGCACCATCACGATGAATACCTTCCTGGATGCCGGCGGCGCCACTGTCGCCAACCAGGGCAGCAACCGCCTGCTGATCAACGGCAATGCCAGCGGCATGACGATGCTGGTGGTCAACAACAACGGCGGCCCGGGCGCGTCGACCGATCTCAACGGCAGCACGTTCAACGACGCCAACGAAGGCATTTCGCTGGCGCAGGTATCGGGCAGCTCCGCGGCCGACGTGTTTGCCCTGCAGGGCGGTTACGTGGCCGTGGGTCCGTACCAGTACCGGCTGTACGCGTACGCACCGGGCGCTTCCGACGCAGGCCAGCGCCTGGTGGATGCCGATGCAGACGGCCATTGGGACTATCGCCTGCAGAACGCACAGGTCGCAACGGGCGGTGCTGCACCGGTGAACCCGGTCGCTCCGGTCAATCCTGTCGCGCCGATCGCGCCGGTTGCTCCGGCGCCGGACGTACGTGCCGGCCTGGTGCCCCAGGCGCCGTCGTACCTGAGCCACAACAACGCGCTGCTGTCGCAGGGCCAGCAGGTGATCGCGTCGCTGCATCAGCGCGTGGGTGAAACCGGTGGTGCGCATGCGCGCCGCGACAGCAATGCCGAAGTCCACGTCCGTGCCTTTGGCAGCGAGACGCGCTACGCCAGCAACCTGACGGCAGCCCAGTACGGCTACGACTACCAGCAGGATGTGCAGGGGCTGCAGATCGGCAGCGACTGGCTGACGGATCTGGGCTCGGATGCAGGCAGCAACCTGCGCCTGGGCGTGGTGTACAGCCAGAGCACCGCGCACACCGAACCGGGTTCGGTCTATGGCGTGAAGCCGACGGTGGAGGTCAACGGCCGGCAGGTACCGGTCGAGATCAGCCGCGAGAAGACCCGCGCCGAAAATGCGGCGATCACCACCACCTGGCAGCACGCCAGCGGCTTCTACCTGGACGGCGTCGCCGGTGCCGGCAAGTACGAAAGTGACGTGACCACCCCGTTCCGGGCCGGCAGGGTTGCACGTCTACGCTCCAATGACGTGTTCGCTTCGCTGGAAGCGGGCTTCGGCTGGAAGGTTTCCCCGGGCGTGACCATCGAGCCGCAGGCGCAGGTCAGCTGGCAGAAGCTGGACACCGACCGCACCACCGATGTGGACGGTGTGGTGGTGGACCTGGGTACGCCGGAGCAGTTCGTCTGGCGCGTGGGTGCGCGGGCGCTGTTCAGCCCGGCAGTGGGTCCGGACGGCTCGGCACTGACCCAATACGTCAAGCTGGCCTACCAGGGCAGCGAAGGCCCGCAGCAGCGTGCGCTGCTGTCCGGCGAGCGCTTCGAAACCGGCGAGTATGGCCACACCGCCGAGGCCGGCTACGGGCTGTCGCTGAGCTTCGTCAATGGCGTGTCGTTCTTCGGCGATGCCGTGTGGCAGCGGGACATCGGCGGTGCCAGCCGCGAGGGCTGGCGCGCCAACGCAGGCCTGCGCTGGGCGTTCTGATCTGCTCCGTCGGATCTGCTTCAGCGTCATGCAACAGCGGTAGGTAAAAGGCCGGCGGCCTTGGGGCCGCCGGCAAACCGCAACGTACAACCTACTTGCGGTTATTGTGCGCCGACCCATGGTCGGCGCTTTTTTTCAGACCTCGTACGCGGACTCGCCGTGCGAGGTGACATCCAGGCCGGTGCGCTCGGCTTCCTCTGTAACGCGCAGGCCGAACACCAGGCGCACCACCAGCAGGATCGCCACGGTAACCACGCCGCACCAGACGATGGTGAAGCCGACGCTGACCAGCTGCACCCACACCTGGTGGCCGATATCGAGGTCGGCCTTGGTGCCGCCCAGCGACTGCGCGCTGAACACGCCGGTGAGCAATGCGCCGACGATGCCGCCCACGCCGTGCACGCCGAACACATCGGCGGTGTCATCGACCTTGAGCAGGCGTTTGAGACCGGTGACGCCCCACACGCAGACCACGCCGGTGACCAGGCCGATCACGATCGCACCCAGCGGGCCGACGGTGCCGCAGGCCGGGGTGATGCCGACCAGGCCGGCAACCGCGCCGGAGGCCGCGCCCAGGGCGGACGGCTTGCCCTTGCTGACCGCTTCCACCAGCGTCCAGCCCAGCACCGCAGCGGCGGTGGCCAGGATGGTGTTGATGAAAGCCAGCGAGGCCACGGTGTCGGCAGCAGCGGCCGAGCCGGCGTTGAAGCCGAACCAGCCCACCCACAGCAGCATCGCGCCGATGTAGGTGAACGGCACGTTGTGCGGCTTGAGTGCGGTCTGGCCATAGCCGATGCGCTTGCCGACGAAGTACGCGGCCACCAGGCCGGCCACGCCCGCGTTGATGTGCACCACGGTGCCACCGGCGAAGTCGATCGCGCCCATGGCGCCGAGGTAACCGCCACCCCACACGATGTGGGCCATCGGGATGTAGCTCAGGGTGAACCACAGCGCCGAGAACAGCAGCACCGCCTTGAATTTGATGCGTTCGGCGAACGCACCGACGATCAGCGCGGTGGTGATGCCGGCGAAGGTGGACTGGAAGGCGACGAACAGATAATCCGGCAGGCCCTTGATCGGAGTGTTGCCGACCGAATCCGGGGTGAAGCCTTTGAGGAAGGCAAACTGGGTGAACGAGCCGAAGAACTGGTTGCCCTCGCTGAACACCGCGCTGTAGCCGTAGGCCACCCACAGCATCAGCACCAGCGAGAACACCACCAGGATCTGGCTGAGCACCGAAAGCACGTTCTTGGAGCGGACCAGGCCGCCGTAGAACAGTGCAAGTCCCGGTACCACCATCAACAACACCAGCAGGGTGGAGGTCAGCATCCACGCCACGTCGCCACGGTCATAGGCCGGTGCCGCTTCCGCTTCGGCAACCGGTGCGGCAGGCGCGACGGTGTCGGCCGTGGGCAGCGGTTCAACCGCCACGGTTTCGGTCGGTGCCGGGGAAACCTGGGCCTGGGCATGCGCGGTGCCGGAGAAGGCACCCACGGCCAACGCACTGAACAGCATCAACAGGCACACGGCGTGGAACCGGGCTTGCCACCCGGTGAACAAGGAAGTCTTCATTGTGGGCTCCGAGTGGGGTTAGAGCGCGTCTGCGCCGAATTCGCCGGTGCGGATGCGGATGACCTGTTCAACGGCGGTGACGAAGATCTTGCCGTCGCCGATCTTGCCGGTGCCGGCCGCGTTCTGGATCGCTTCAACCACCGCGTCCAGGCGTTCGTCGGTGACCACGGTTTCGATCTTGATCTTGGGCAGGAAATCCACGACGTATTCCGCGCCGCGATACAACTCGGTATGGCCCTTCTGGCGACCGAAGCCTTTGACTTCAGTCACGGTGATGCCCGACACGCCCGCATCGGAGAGGGCCTCGCGGACCTCGTCGAGCTTGAACGGCCGGATGATGGCGGAGATCAGTTTCATGCGCATGTCCCGATGGTGGATGGAACCGGCCCGATGACGCAGGCCGATGTCAGGTCAACCAGCGGCCACTTGCACATGGCCACCGGTCGTTGCGCCGAACGTTGCATGGACCACGCCGGTGACGCGGGAGGGAGGAAGGCCCATGCTGCGCGTCCGGTCTCTCTTGCCCCTGGTGTTGCGTGAAGCGGGTGCGTCGTGGCTCCCCAGCCGAAACGCATGGGTGAAGCGGTGGCGATGCAGAAGGTGGGAGGGAAGTCCTTCGGCATCGCCACCTGTTGCTCAGTTGGCGTAGTACATCTGGTATTCGAGCGGGTGCGTGGCGGCGCGGAAGCGGGTCACTTCCTGCATCTTCAGCGCGATGTAGCCATCGATGAAGTCGTCGGTCATCACGCCGCCGGCCTTGAGGAACTCGCGGTCCTTGTCCAGCGCTTCCAGGGCCTGGTCCAGGCTGGAGCACACCTGCGGAATCAGCTTCTCTTCTTCCGGCGGCAGGTCGTACAGGTCCTTGTCGCTGGGTGCGCCCGGGTCGATCTGGTTCTTGATGCCGTCCAGGCCAGCCATCATCAGCACGGTGAAGGTCAGGTAGCCGGACTGGATCGGATCGGGGAAGCGCATTTCAATGCGGCGCGCCTTCGGGTTGGACACCCACGGAATGCGGCACGAGGCCGAACGGTTGCGGGCCGAGTAAGCCAGCATGACCGGGGCTTCGAAGCCCGGCACCAGGCGCTTGTAGCTGTTGGTGCCCGAGTTGGCGAAGGCGTTGATGGCCTTGGCGTGCTTGAAGATGCCGCCGATGTACCACAGCGCCAGCTGGCTCAGGCCGCCGTAGCTGTCGCCGGAGAACAGGTTGGTGCCGCCCTTGGACAGCGACTGGTGCACGTGCATGCCGCTGCCGTTGTCGCCAACGATGGGCTTGGGCATGAAGGTAGCGGTCTTGCCGTTGCGGTGGGCCACGTTCTTGATGACGTGCTTCATGCGCAGCAGTTCGTCGGCCTTCTGCACCAGGGTGCTGAACTTGGTGCCGATTTCGCACTGGCCGGCGGTAGCCACTTCATGGTGCTGCACTTCGACTTCGATGCCGACCTGTTCCAGGGTCTTGCACATTTCAGCGCGCAGGTCGTGCAGCGAATCGGTCGGCGGGACGGGGAAATAGCCGCCCTTGACGCCCGGACGGTAGCCGCTGTTGGCGCCGTCGTACTTGTCGCCGGTGCTCCAGGCCGCTTCTTCGGACGAGATCTTGAAGAACGTATGGCCCATGTCGTTGGCGAACTGGACCGAGTCGAAGATGAAGAACTCCGGCTCCGGACCGAAGAAGGCCTGTTCGGCGATGCCGGAGGACTTCAGGTAGGCCTCGGCGCGCTTGGCGATGCCGCGCGGGCAACGGCCGTACGGCTGCATGGTGGCCGGGTCGAGGATGTCGCAGCTGATCACCAGGGTCGGGTCGGCGTAGAACGGGTCGACATAGGCGCTGGCCGGGTCCGGCAGCAGGACCATGTCCGATTCATTGATGCCCTTCCAGCCGGCGATGGAGCTGCCGTCGAACATCTTGCCTTCTTCGAACAGCGACGGTTCGACGATGCTGACCGGGAAGGTGACGTGCTGCTCCACACCGCGCATGTCGACAAAACGCAGGTCGATGAACTCGATCTGGTTGTCCTTGATCAGCTTCTCAACGTTTTCCACGGACATCGGTGAAACCTCAGATGGGTGATTGCCTGTGTGGGTACAGCAATCCCCGTGCCAACTTTTTGCGGCGCACAAGTGGTTGATTTTGCATGGCGTGCACCCGGATGGACGCTGAACGGAGTGCACCATTGCGGTGCAATGGACGCACCGTGCACACATTTGGTGCGGCGTGTGATGTTTTATGATTTCACCTGGCAGCCGGGCAGGGCCCGGCTCTACCCTTTTTTTTCGAGCAACTGCCCGCCGATGTCCGATCTGTTCTCCGCCCTGCTGTTGGGCATCCTTGAAGGCCTTACCGAATTCCTGCCGATTTCCAGCACCGGCCACCTGCTGATCGCACAGCACTGGCTGGGCGCACGCTCGGACTTCTTCAACATCGTGATCCAGGCCGGCGCGATCCTGGCCATCACCCTGGTGTTCCGCCAGCGGCTGTGGACGCTGGCCACCGGCCTGCACGACCGCGCCAACCGCGATTACGTGTTGAAGCTGGGCACGGCATTCCTGGTCACGGCGGTAGTGGGCCTGCCGGTGCGGCTGGCCGGCTGGGAGCTGCCGGAGACGGTGACCCCGGTGGCGTGGGCGCTGATCATCGGCGGCATCTGGATGATCCTGGTGGAAGCGCGCACCGCGCGCCTGCCCGACCGCGACGAGGTGACCTGGAAGGTGGCGGTGCTGGTCGGCCTGGCGCAGGTGGTGGCGGGCGTGTTCCCGGGCACGTCGCGGTCGGCGGCGGCGATCTTCATCGCCATGCTGTTCGGCCTGAGCCGGCGCGCGGCCGCGACTGAATTCGTGTTCCTGGTCGGCATTCCCACCATGTTCGCCGCCAGTGGCTACGCGTTCCTGGAACTGGCAAAGGAAGGCAGGCTGGCCAGCGAGAACTGGACCGACGTGGGCGTGGCCTTCGTTGCCGCCGTCATCACCGGCTTCGTCGTAGTGAAGTGGCTGCTGGGCTACATCAAGGCACACCGCTTCACCGCCTTTGCGTTCTACCGGATCGCACTCGGCGCGGGCCTGCTGCTGTGGTTGCCTGCCGGCAACTGAACGGCGCCGCGCCGCCGCAACCCCACCCGGGGTGCTCCAACGTTCTTCCCGGGGTTCCCAAGGAGATGTCCATGAAACGTACCCGCAACCTGATGCTGATCCTGCCGCTGGCCGTGCTGGCCGCGTGCAGCAATCCCTCCAGCCAGGCCCCCGCCGGCCCCGGCCGCGATGAGCTGGCCCCGGCCCCGACCGCCGCGGCCGACCTGGAGGCCGCCGCGCAGCTGGACGTGCAGCGCCTGCAGGGCAACCACTGGGTGCTCGACAGCGCCACCGACAGCGCCGGCAAGCGCATCGATGCGCTGTTCGCGCGCGCCGACAGGCCGGTCACGCTGGACTTCATCGACGGCCGCCTGGCGGTCAGCAATACCTGCAACCGGATGGGCGGCAGCTACACGCTGGCCGACGGCACGCTGACCGTTTCGCCGATGGCCTCGACCATGATGGCCTGCACCGACAAGGCGCTGATGGCGCTGGACCAGGCAGTGGGCTCGCGGCTGGAAGGCGCGCTGAAGACCGGGCTGGGCAACGCAGGCCAGCTGACCCTGCGCACCGCCAGCGGTGACGTGCTGGCGTTCAGCCCGCAGCCGACCGCCGAAACCCGCTTCGGCGGCCCGGGCGAGACGGTGTTCATCGAGGTGGCCGCACAGACCAGGCCGTGCCCGCATCCAATGATCCGCGACATGCAGTGCCTGCAGACGCGCGAGATCCACTTCGACGAAAAGGGGCTCAAGCAGGGCACGCCGGGAGCGTTCGAGAACTTCTACGACGTGATCGAGGGATATACCCACGAAGCCGGCACGCGCAATGTGTTGCGGGTGAAGCGTTTCAATGTGGCCAATCCGCCTGCGGATGCTTCGTCGAAGGCGTATGTGCTGGATATGGTCGTGGAGTCTGCGGTCGAGAAGTGACCGGCATTGCGTGGGCCGGCCAACGGCCGGCGCTACCGATGATCGCGCGCCGCGCGATCATCGTTTGCCTGCATTCCGGCGATTGCCCTGCATTCCGGCGATTGCCCTGCATTCCGGCGATTGCCCTGCATTCCGGCGATTGCCCTGCATTCCGGCGATTGCCCTGCATTCCGGCGATTGCCCTGCATTCCGGCGATTGCCCTGCATTCCGGCGATTACCCTGCATTCCGGCGATTACCCGGTAGCGCCGGCCGTTGGCCGGCCCTCCGGATGCCTGATCAGGCCAGCGAGGAATTCAATGTGTAGGTGCCATGCAACGCCGCCTCGGCCAATACGTGGCCGTGCATGGCCTTGTGCACGTCAGCGGCGGTGAACGGGGTGGGCAGCTCGAGCGTGGCCACGTCCAGGGCAAACAGCCGGAAGAAATAGCGGTGTACGCGCTCGTCGTTGAACGGCGGGTACGGGCCGTCGTAACCGAGGTACTGCCCGGCCATGTCCGGATTGCCGGCAAACCAGCCGGTGAAATCGTTCAGGCCCTGGCGTGCGCCGGCCGGACCGGCCGGCTGCGGCTTGCCCTTGGCGGTGAAGCCATCGCTGCAACTGCCTTCGGCGATGTCGCGCAGGTCCGCCGGAATGTCGGCCATCGCCCAGTGGGTGAAGTCCGCGCGCGGCTGCTCGGAGGGCACGACGCAGTCACTGCGACCGACCGTTTCCGGCACGGTCGGCACATCCGGGTCGATGCACAGCAGGGCGAACGAGCGGGTGCCGTCGGGCACGTCGCTCCACGCCAGCGGCGGATTGCGGTTGGCGGCAAAACCGTTGGCGTCGCCGGCGGCGAAGCGGCGGTCGATCGGCGCGCCGTTGTTCAGGCCGGTGCTGGTCAGTTTCATTGCAACGTTCTCCTTACGCTTCCGGATAGCCAAGCCGCACCGCGACCGGGGTGAGCTGGGCGAACGCGGCGGCCATGATGCTGTTGTATTGGCGCCAGTAGCCGGCCGGGAACCGTGCCGGACCCAGGGTCTGCGCGGGCGGGAAACTCACCCCGAACAGGCGGCCAAGGTGCTCGGCCATCGCCACCGGGTCGTTACCGATCTCGTCCAGGCGCACCAGCGCGTGCGGGTACAGGTCCTGCTCGTGCAACGTGGCGATCTGGGTCAGCGCGCGCGCCAGCCATTCGGCCGCTTCATTGACCGAGGTCACCGCAAACGGGGCCGGCGCACCATGTGCCAGCCATTCCAGCAGCATGTCGCGCGGGTCGCGCAGGGCCAGCAGCAGGCGGCCTTCAGGCAGCTGCGGGCGCAGCGCCCACAGCAGCGCGTTGTCCCACCACAACAGCCAGTCGATCACGTTGGCGTCGGCCAGGCCACGCGCCGGCAGCTGCCCGCGCCATTGTGCGATCAGTGCCTCCGGGGTCAGCTTGCCGGTGGAAAGGTCCTGCAGCGCGTAGTAGCTCTGGAAGGCGTCATCGGGCGGGTTGGCGCCGAAGCGGTCGCCGCGCAGCACCTGGCTGGCGGCGGCAATGGCCGCGATCACGCGCTCGACGCCCGAGCCGGGTGCGCCCCACACGAACATGGGGCGGGCGCTGGTGCCTGCGGCGACCTCGCCCAGGTCCGGCCAGCTCAGCGGCGCCTTGGCCTGCGGCGGCAGCGGCAGGCGATTGGGCGCCTCGCTGGCATGCAGGCTGGTCCAGGTGGCGAGCGCGGCTTCGGGTTGTGCGGCACGGTCCTGCACCGAGCCCAACCACGCGCGCAGCCCTGGCTGTGCTTCGGGTGGGGCCTGCAGGACAAGCTGTTCGACATGCGCTACGGCGGCAGCGGGGTCGCGTGCCAGCAGCGCATCGACCAGCCGTGTTTCGCCGCTGGCCCGGCCCGGCTCAAGGGCGATGATGCGGCGGGCGATGGCCTCGGCCGCGTCGGGCTCGTCGGCCATGTCGTGCACGCGCATGCGCGTCTCCAGCGCGGCCATGTGGTCGGGCATCGCTTCGATCCAGCGATCGGCTACGGCCGCGGCATCGGCGCCGCCGACCGGGTCGATCGACAACCGGGCCAGCCACAGGTTGTGTTCCTGCGGGTGGGTGGCCAGGGCGTCGTCCAGGGTCTGGCGGGCCTGCGCTTCGCGGCCCAGGCGCTGCCAGGCCATCAGCAGCAGCTGCAGGGTCTGGCGATCGGCCGGCCACTGTTCCAGCACCGGCAGCAGGTGCTCCAGTGCCTGCAGCGGCTCACCGGACTGCAGGGCCAGTTCGCCGGCCAGACGGCGCATGGCCGGGGTATCGGTTTCCGGCTGGGACAGCACCTGGTTCAACGTGGCCGCTGCGCTTTCGGTGTTGCCCTGGCGCAGCGCGAGCTGGATCAGCAGGCCCTGCAGCGAGGTGATGCCGGGATTGAGCTCGAGCACGCGGCGGAAGGCCTGCTCGGCAAAAGCCAGCATGTCCTTGCCCAGGTAGGCAAAGCCCAGCGTGTACAGGATGCGCGGGTCGTTGGGCAGCGCCTGGCTGGCGGCCGACAGCATCGCCAGCGCGCGGTCGGCATCGTTTCGGCGCAGCGCGATCATGCCCTGCAGCGCAACCACTTCGGGGTTGTCTTCCTCGACCCGGACGGCGGTGCGGGTGATCCGCTCGGCCTCGTCCACGTCGTTGCGCGACAACGCCAGGTGGGCCTGCATCAGGTAGGCCGACAATTCATTCGGGTTGAGCTCGGCGGTGCGGTCCAGCGCCGTGTTGGCTGCCTCGAACTGGCGCAGCGCCAGCAACAGGCCGGCGTGCTGCAGGTGCAGGTCGGCGTTGTCCGGGGCCAGCGCCAGGCCACGCTGCAGGCTTTCCAGGGCATCGTCGTGTTGGCCCTGCTGCTGCAGGGCCAGGGCCAGCCAGCGGTGCGCCTGCGGCTGCTCCGGCTCGGCCTGGATCCATTCGCGCGCCAGCTGCGCGGCTTCTTCCACTGCATTGCGGCGCAGGGCTTGGATGATCTTGTCTTGCATGACGGTCCGGCTTGGGGTCAAACCCCGATTGTAGAACACCGGCAGCAGTGCGCTGCGCTGCCGTCAGCGCAGCGCTTCCAGGCTCAGCCGCTGGGCCACCCAGCGCTCGGAGAAGCCATCGCCCCGCCAGTTCTCCAGGAATCCGCAGTGCCCGCCCCACGGGGCGATTTCCAGCTGGGCGTGGGCCGGCAGGCGCCAGCCATTGAACGTGGCATAGGGAATGACCGGGTCGTCCTGGGCCATCAGGATGTCGGCCGGCACTTCCAGCCCGGCCAGGCGGTCGCCGGCAATCGAGTACCCGTCGAAGTAGGCCTGCAGGGTGCCGAATTCGGTGTGGTGCTCCACCAGCCAGGCGGTCAGCGCGCGGATGTCCAGCTTCAGCACCTGGTCGTCCCAGTCGCTCAGCTCCGGGAACAGGTCGCGCTTGCGGCGCAGCGAGCCGGCCCACTTGCGGCGGAAGTACCAGTCGTACATCGCCGGCCCGTTTTCGATGCTCTCCATGGTGATGGCCGGGTCCAGCACCGGGCAGACCGAGGCCACCCGGCGCAGCGGCACGCCGGCCGACGGCGCGCGCAGCGCCAGGCGCAGCACGAAGTTGCCGCCCAGCGAATAGCCGGCGGCCACCAGCGGCAGTTGCGGCCAGCGCCGGGCGATGTCGCCGGCGGCCTGCACTACTTCGTCGATGCGGTTGGAGTGGAAAATGCCGGGATTGAGGTGGTGGGTGTTGCCGTGGTCGCGGAAGTTCAGCCGCACCACTTCGTAACCGGCCTCGAGCATGCGCGCGGCGGTCATGCGCATGTAGCTGGATTCGGAACTGCCTTCCCAACCATGCAGCAACAGCGCCATGCCGACCGGTTCACGGCCCTCGATACGGCTGTGCCAGCCCTGCAGGCGCACGCCGTCGCCGCCGTCCAGGATCAGCTCTTCAGTCACCGCACCGGTAGCGGCCAGCAGCGCCAGGCCACGCTGCATGCGCATGCGGCTGGAGCTGAGCATCGACTGCAGGTGTGGGTTGCGCAGCCAACGCGGCGGACAATAGTCGGCAGCGGTCAACATGGGCGCGAGCCTGCTCCGGGCACCTGCGCGGGCGCGTGAAGGGGCGCCATCGCGCTACTCGGCGGACATGGCCGCCACGATGCGCGCACGCGAGGTTTCCGCGATGCGGCGACGGCCTTCCAGGTCATGGGTGCCAATGGGCGCGAGGAAATGTACCTCGGCCCGCCGGGCCGGTTCTCCCAGCAGGCGCAGGAAATTGGCGAAGAAGCTCTCGCGGGCGCCGAACGCCACCACGGTCTGCGCATTGCCGCGCACGCCATACCGCAGCGCGACCGGCTGCACCGGCACCTGGGTTTCCACCGCGGCCTGGAAGATGCGTGCGTGGAACGGGCCCACTTCATGGCCACCGCGGGTGCGCCCTTCCGGAAACACGCCCACCGCTTTGCCTTCCCGCAGGCGCTCGACCATGACCTGCATCACCCCACCGAGCGATTCGGTGCTGCCGCGCTGGTGGAAGATGGTCTGCCCGCGTGCGGCCAGCCAGCCCACCACCGGCCAGCCAGCGATTTCGCGCTTGGCCACAAACCCCATCATGCGCTGGCTGTGCAGCATGGAGATGTCCACCCAGCTGACATGGTTGGCCACGAACAGCACCGCGCCCGGCAGCGGGGTGCCGATGCGGTGCAGGCGGAAGCCGAAGATCCACATCAGGCCACCCGACCAGGCATTCACCAGCAGGTGCTCAAGCGTACGACCACCCACGCGCAGGTTTCCCCACGGCGGCAGCATGCCGATCAGGAGCAGCGGAAGGAAAAGCAGCAGGTGGACCAGCAGCAGGGGAACGCGGTACAGGTAACGGCACACACGCGCCACGCCGCCACGCGAGGCCGAAGGGGGGGAAGTCATCCGCGAACGATACCCGAGCGCTGCGGGGTCTGCCAGCTGATCCGGGACAAATGCATGTCAGCGGCCGGCCATCCACCACAGGCGGTCAAGCCCGCGCTCAACCCGGGCGGACCGCCGGAACCACGGCCAGGGTCAGCCGCGAGGTGCAGACCAGCTTGCCCGCTTCGTCTTCGATGCGGATGTCCCACACGTGGGTGCTGCGGCCTACATGCACCGCCCGCGCGGTGCCGGTGACCGTGCCAGCGCGCTGGGCGCGGATGTGGTTGGCGTTGATCTCCAGGCCCACGCAGACCTGTTCGCGGGTATCCACGCACAGGTTGCCGGCGCTGCTGCCCAGGGTTTCGGCCAGAACCACCGAGGCCCCGCCATGCAGGATGCCGTAGGGCTGGCGGGTGCGGGCGTCGACCGGCATGGTCGCCTGGATCCAGTCGCCACCGGCGGCGGTAAAGACAATGCCGAGGTGTTCGATCAACGTATTGCGACCGAGCGCATTGAGCGCCTCAACCGAGACCGGCTCGCGGAATACCTGGGACATGCAGCGCCTCCGTGGAACGAAAGGGAATTACAGGATGGGCACCAGGCCGGCGCCGAACGCGGTGAGCATGCGCACCAGCAGCCACTTGGGGCCGACATTGACCTCGGGGAAATCGCCCACCGCCGTATAGCAGCTGTGGAAGTCGGGGTCCTGGCGGCGCAGCGGCTCGGGGCAGCCCGGGCCCGGCTGGAATTCGTAATCGGTGGCGTAGCGCCATGGCCAGAGATCGAGCACGGGCAGCGCTTCGGAAGCCTTGCCCACGCTGTAGTTCAGGCCCGACAGCACCGGCGGCTTGGTCCGCGGCGCCACCACCCAGGAGTTCATGGGGTGGATGTCGCGCAGGATGCTCTGCGCCAGCGCTTCGGCAAACGCCGGGTCGTCGATGATCACCGCGCCTTCGGTGTTGTAGTTCTCGCTGCGCGGGTCGAAGTTGTGGGTGCCGATCACACCGATGCGGCGATCCACCACCAGCGATTTGGCGTGCAGGCCCATGCGTGCACCGCTGCGGGTCACCGGCAGCGGCTTGGTCACCGCCTGGGTGCCCAGGAACGAAGGCCGGGTTTCGGCACGCAGCACGCGGCGTTCCACCACGCTGCCATCGGTGCGGCGGCGCGCGGCCGGGCCAGGGGTGGGCTGGCGACGTTCGCTGGCCGTACCGCCGCCGGTGGCGAGGTCGGCTTCCGGATCGATGTCCGGATCGGTACCGGCATTGGCGGCAAGCCCGGTGTCGACTGCGACCTGCGCGCTGCGCCGGTTGCTGCCGCTGCTGCGCGCGTTGCTGCCTGCCGCGCTGCCGCCCAGCAGGCTGCTGCGCCCACTGTCGGTGCTGGGCGCCACGCCCAGCGGCGCCGGCACCAGGTTGCGGTAGTCTACCGGGGCGTCCAGCGGGAACGGCTTGAACTCGTAGATGTTGAAGCCCAGCTCGCGCAGGTTGCGGCGCTTGTACTTGTAGGACAGCGCGTAGACGATCGGGTTGTCGGTGGCGGCCAGGCTGTTGGTGGACACCACCACGCGCGGCGACTGCTCGCGCTTGCGCAGCGCTTCGAACAGCTTGCGCGCCGGCTTGGACAGCACCAGGTACGGGGTCTGCAGCAGCACCTCGCTCTGCGCGCCGGCGATCAGCCGATCCAGCTGCGGCTCGGTCACGTGCTGGCCGTTGGCCGGTTGGCTGGCACGTTCGCGGCGGTGCTTGCGCGGCAGGTCGGCCACGTAACGCACCGACGCCACCGGCAGCGCGGTATCCACGAACATGCGCTGGATGTAGGCCGGGTCGACCGCTTCGTCGATGACCTGCGCCACCCGCGCCGGGCGGCGGTAGTCGGCTGGCGGCATGGCCGGGGCGCCCTGCTTGAGCAGGGTGCGGCCGACGTCGTTCAGGCGCTCGGCCGGCACGCTGCGCTGGGCGCGCCAGAACGCATCGAAATTGGCCGCCATGCCACGCGCTTCGGGGCCGGCCAGCAGCACATCGCGATCGCGGAAGTTGTATTCGCTGTCCCAGTCGTAATAGTCGTCCTGGTAGTTGCGCCCGCCCACCACGCCCAGCGCATCGTCGATCACCAGCAGTTTGTTGTGCATGCGCTGGTTGAAGCGGCGGAAGCAGCACAGCACGCTGCCAACGTAATCGGCGTAGTTCAGCCGTGCCTTGCCGAAGGTGGGGTTGTACACGCGCAGCTCAAAGTTCTGGTGGCTGCTGGCCAGCGCGGCTAGGATTTCCAGGTCGGAGATCGCCGAGAGCTGGTCGATCAGCACGCGCACCTTGACCCCGCGCCGTGCGGCGGCCAGCAGTTCGTCCAGCACCAGCCGGGCGCTGTCATCCTTGTCGAAGATGTAGGTCTGCAGATCGATGCTTCGGGTGGCGCTGCGGATCAGGTTGATACGTGCCACCAGCGCGGTCTCGCCCTCGTCCAGGATGGTGGCGTAATGGCGCGGCGCGATCTCGGTGGATTCGCTGAAGGCCTGCCCACCCAGCGCGCGCAGCGGCGAATCGAGCGCGCAGCGGTCCGGCCTGTCGCACTCCACCGTATGGGAGCGCGCCTGCGCCGCAATACCGGCCGCGCGGTCGCGCTGCGCGTTGGACAGCGACGCACAGCCGCTGCCAAGCAACAGAATTGCCAGCACCAACACCCGCAACAGTGGATTCACGGTTTCGGCGCCTCGGTCAGACGCGCGCGCAATACGAAGGTCACTCGATCACTCAAGGCTAGCTGCCAGCTGTCCATTCCATACCGGCCACGCTGCACGGTACCGCGGCTGACCACGTCGCAATCATACCCGGCCCGGGGGCAGGACGCCGGTTCAACCTGCAGGGTCTCCGGATGGGACACGCCACGCAGGATCAGCAGGCCGTGGATGCCGCCGCCATGTACGGCCAGATCCGGCGCATAGGGCACCGAGTCAAACTCCACCACCGGGTAGCGCCTGGCGTCGAAGAACTCCTCGCCCCGCATCCAGCCGGTGTAACGCTCCTTGCCGGGAATCTCCACGTAGCCGGTGAACATGCGCAGGTGGACCTGGTGGCGGCCGTCGGACAGCACCTCGATGCGGCCTTCAAAGCGCGGGAACACCCCCTCGATGCGCTGGCCCAGCCGGGTGCGGATCTCGAAGCCGAGGCGCGAGCGCGCCGTATCCAGCTCCAGCACCTGCTTGGGCGCGATGTGGGCCGGGGGCAGGGCCGGCACCGGGGGTTCGGCACACGCCCCCGCCGCCGCCAGCCCAAGCAGACAGCACAGCAGGGTACGTACTGCTGTCACGGTTTACGGCCACCAGAATGCGGTCAGGCTCGCGGCGCCGGGCTCGATGGCGCTGGTCTTGTCGAACTGGAGAACTGCAATGCCGCCCGGCGGCATGCCGCGATAATCGCTGCTGCTTCCGTCGCTCATCAGTGCCACCAGCTGTTCCAGACCGGGGTTGTGGCCCACAACAAGCAGGCGTTCGACGTCCCGCCTGTCATCAATGAGGCGGGCAAGGGTCCCCGGGGTTGCGTCGTAGACGGCATCCTCCAGCTTCTGTTCGGCGTACCCGATAACCCCCACTACCGCTTCCAGGGTCTCGCGGGTTCGGCGCGCCGGTGAGCACAACACGCTGTCCGGCGTGAGGTTGTTTTCCTTCAGCCACTTGCCTGCGGCTTCGGCTTCGGCCAGCCCGACCGGCGACAGGGGTCGGTCCAGGTCTTCCTGGCCGGTGCTTGCAGGTTCGGCATGGGCGTGGCGCAGCAGGATCAGTTCTCGCATAAGGCTCTCTTCTGGCTCAGGCAATCTTCAACCACTTCAACAGTGGCTCCCAGTCACTCTGGTGCTCGCGCACCTGCGCGGAGCGGTAATCGAACAGGCTTCGGCCCAGGCCGGTCATGACCACGTAGCCCTGGGTGTCACGCAGCTTGGCGATGATCGGGTACGGCCACTCCTCCAGCATCTGCTCGGCCTGGCGGGAGGTCTGGGTCCACGGTTTGGTGCGGTTGAGCACCAGGCCGACCGGCAGCTTGCGGTTATGCACGCGCGGCACCTTGGACAGGCTGTTGAGAAAGCCGACGATGGCCTCGATGTCCAGCGCCGACGGCAGCACCGGCACCACCACCGCATCGGCCGCGTCCAGGAAGGCTTCCAGGTCCGCAGCCCGCGCCCCGGCGGGGGCGTCGATGATCAGCACCTCGGTATCGTCGGGCACCTTCTTCAGCGGGTGCTTGCCGCTGGCATCGATGGGCAGCACCGCGCTTTCCAGCCCGGCACGGCGTTCGGCCCAGCGGGTGCTGGATCCTTGGGGGTCGGCGTCGGCCAGTACGGTCCGTTTGCCGGCCAGGGCGGCCTGCGCCGCCAGGTGGGTGGCGATGGTGGATTTACCCACCCCACCCTTGGAACCGGCTACCAGGATCGTCTTCATGCCAGCCTCGCTTCCGGGGGACGTGTCCTGAGCGTACACCGCCCTCCGTGATGGAGATAGTCGCGCGGCTGAACCTCCTGCATCCGCCGACCCTTTGCTATCGTGCGCGATCCAAAGGAATGCAAGCCGGTATGAGCGAGTTACAGGACCTCAGCGCGTTGATCCGCGCCAACACCCCGCTGATCGTGATCGAGACCCAGGACGAAGGTCGTGTGGTCGAGCTGTTCCGGCAGACCCTGATGCATGTGTGGCGGGCCCTGCACCGCTGGTCGATCACCGAAGGCCTGCGCCGGATCGACATGGACCGCGAGGACGATGCGGTCGGTCCACCCGATGCCAGCTCGGCCCTGCAGATGATCCGCCAGGCCGACCAGCGCGGCGTCTACCTGCTGCTCGATTTCCATCCCTACCTGGGTTATGCCAGCCACCAGCGCGCGCTGCGCGACCTGATCCAGCGCCGCCATTGCGAGGCCCACGTACTGGTGCTGGTCGGCGCCAAGGTGGAGCTGCCGGCCGAGCTGGAAGCACTGGCAACCCGCTTCAACCCACGCCTGCCCGACCCCAACGCGCTGCTCAAGATGCTGCGCGAGGAAGTGGCGGCCTATGCGCGCGAGAACGGCGGCCGCCGGGTCGAAGTGGACAACGATGCGGTCAGGAAGATCCTGCACAATCTGCGCGGCCTGAGCCTGGTCGATGCGCGGCGGATCGCCCGCCAGCTGATCTTCGCAGACGGTGCGATCAGCCAGGACGACCTGCCGCAGCTGGCCAAGCTGAAGTTCGAGCTGCTCAATCGCGCCGGGCACCTGCATTACGAATACGACACCACCCGCTTCGCCGACGTGGCCGGAGCCAACCGGCTCAAGCGCTGGGTCAACCAGCGTCGTCCGGTATTCCTGGGCGGCCAGGGCCCGGCCGGTCTGGATCCACCCAAGGGCATGCTGCTGCTGGGCGTGCAGGGCTGCGGCAAATCAATGCTGGCCAAGGCCACCGCTGCCGGGTTCGGGGTACCGCTGCTGCGCCTGGATTTCGGCAGCCTGTACGACAAGTTCCATGGCGAAACCGAGAAGAATCTGCGCGAGGCGCTGGCCTCGGCCGAACAGCTGGCGCCGTGCGTGCTGTGGATCGACGAGATCGAAAAGGGCCTGGCCAGTGGTGGCGAAGACGGTGGCGTGTCGCGTCGCGTGCTGGGCCACCTGCTGACCTGGCTGGCCGAGCGCAAGAGCACGGTGTTCATCGTGGCCACCGCCAACCAGGTGCATGAGCTGCCGGCCGAGCTGCTGCGCAAGGGCCGGTTCGACGAGATCTTCTTCGTCGACCTGCCCGACGCCAACACCCGGGTGGAACTGCTGCGCCTGCACCTGGGCCGCCGCCAGCTCAATGCCGACGACTTCGCCCTGCCGGCACTGGCCGCGGCCAGCGATGGCTTCTCGGGCGCGGAGATCGAACAGGCCGTGGTGGCCGGGCTGTACGCGGCGCATGCCGAAGCGCGTGCACTGGACACCGAGCTGTTGATGACCGAAATCCGCGGCAGCCGCCCGCTGTCGGTGCTGATGGCCGAACAGGTGAATGGTCTGCGGGAATGGGCCAAGGGCCGGACGGTCAGCGCGGACGAGTAGAGCCGGGCTCTGCCCGGCTGCACCACCGCGTGCCGGGCAGAGCCCGGCGCTACGTTACGGCCAGGCCGGCGGCTGCGCCGCCCAGGCCTTCTGCACTTCTGCCAGGGTGGCACGTTCGCTGTCGCGCCAGTTTGGAAGCGCCTGCGGGTAACCCCCGCTGGTACTCCAGCGCTGCGGTTCGGTGCGCACGGCGGCGGCATACCACCGCACCGCCTCGTCCTTGCGCCCGAGCGTCCACAACGCCAGGGCATAGGTCGGTGGCACCCACGATGCGTTGCCCCGCAGGCCAAGCTGGGCACTGTGCCACTGCACCAGGGCAGCCTCGGCATCGCCCTGGCGGAACAGGTCCCAGCCATGGTTCCAGCGCACCATGCGCCCGGGCACGGAGGTGCCGGGTGCATTCTTTTCCGCATCGGCATACAGCTCGCGGCCGAGCTCCGGGCGGCCCTGTGCATAGGCCACGCTGGCCAACTGCACCGTGGCTTCCAGCGCCTTGCGCCCACGTTCGCGTTGTTTCATCAGCTGCTCGACCACATCGCTGCTGTCGGCCGGTACGACCACCGGCGTGACCGCCGCCACGTCGTCATCGAAGTAGAACTCCTGCAAAGCCGGCAACGATTGCGCTGCCGCCCCGAACACCACCATTCCCGCCGCCAGCACCATGCTGGCCAGCACGTTTCTTCCCACTGCCATGCAAACTCCCCCAGGTTGTCACAACAACCTCCCTCCCCGATCCTAACCGCAGCACGGCTCGGGTGCGAGTCCCGAAGGGCCAAAACAGCCCGACTGTTACAATTCCGCCCTTTCCGGCCGCCGTTCGCGGTGGCCGTGCCAGCCGTCAGCACGGGCCAGCCATGACCAGTACCGCCGAACTCACCTCGCCTTCGTCTGCCAACCTGCCTGCCGGGCCGCTGGACGACAGCTACACGCTGGACCACAAGTACACCCGTACCGACGGCCGCATCTACCTGAGCGGGGTGCAGGCACTGGTGCGCCTGCCGCTGATGCAGCGCCTGTGCGACCAGGCCGCCGGGCTGGACACCGCCGGCTTCATCAGCGGCTACCGGGGCAGCCCGCTGGGCGGCTTCGACCTGGAACTGTGGCGCGCCCGCCAGCATCTGGAGGCGGCCCGGGTGAAGTTCACCCCCGGCCTCAACGAGGACCTGGGCGCGACCATGGTCTGGGGTACCCAGCAGACCAACCTGTTCCCCGGGGCGAAGGTCCAGGGCGTGTACGGCATGTGGTACGGCAAGGGCCCGGGCGTGGACCGCTGCGGCGATGTGTTCAAGCATGCCAACGCCGCTGGCACCTCGGTGCACGGCGGCGTGCTGGCGCTGGCCGCCGACGACCACGCCTGCCGCAGCTCGACCCTGCCGCATGGCAGCGAAGATGAATTCGTCAGCGCGATGATGCCGGTGCTCAACCCGGCCGGCGTGCAGGACATCCTGGACATGGGCCTGCTCGGCTGGGCCATGAGCCGTTACACCGGGCGCTGGATCGGCTTCAAGACCATCGCCGAAACGGTGGAATCGTCCGCATCGGTGCAGGTGGACCCGTTCGCGCGCCGGATCGTGCTGCCCGAGGACTTCGAGATGCCTGCCGGTGGGCTCAACATCCGCTGGCCGGACCCGCCGCTGGACCAGGAAATGCGCCTGCACCGCTATGCAGTCAAGGCCGCCCAGGCGTTCGCGCGGGCCAACGGCATCGACCGGGTGGTGATGGATTCGCCACGCGCGCGGCTGGGCATCGTCACCACCGGCAAGAGCTACCTGGACGTGCTGCAGGCGCTGGAATACCTGGGCCTGGACGAGCGCGCCTGCGCCGACATCGGCATCCGCGTGTACAAGGTCGGCATGACCTGGCCGCTGGAGCCGGAAGGCATTGCGCGCTTCGCGCAGGGCCTGGAAGACATCGTGGTGGTGGAGGAGAAGCGTGCCTTCATCGAGCGCCAGATGAAGGAACAGTTCTACAACTGGCCTTCCAGCGCCGGCCCGCGTCCGTCGATCGTGGGCAAGTACGACGAGCAGGGCCAGTGGATCCTGCCGTCCACCAATGAACTGACCCCGGCAACGATCGCCGGCGTGATCGGCCGCCGCATCCAGCGCTTCTTTACAAATGAATCCATCGAACAGCGACTGCGTTGGATGGACGCCAAGGAAGCCGAACTGGCCCTGCCGCGCGCCAGCTTCCCGCGCGTGCCGCACTACTGCTCGGGCTGCCCGCACAACACCTCCACCCGCGTGCCGGAAGGCTCGCGCGCGCTGGGTGGCATCGGCTGCCATTACATGGTCACCTGGATGGAGCGCAGCACCGACACCTTCACCCACATGGGCGGCGAAGGCGTGACCTGGGCCGGGCAGGCCGCCTTCACCGACACCGAACACGTGTTCCAGAACCTGGGCGATGGCACCTATTTCCACAGCGGCTCGCTGGCGATCCGCCAGGCGATCGCCGCCGGGGTGAACATCACCTACAAGATCCTCTACAACGATGCGGTAGCCATGACCGGTGGCCAGCCGGTGGACGGCACCCTGAGCGTGCCGCAGATCGCCCACCAGATGCGCGCCGAAGGCGTGCAGACGATCGTGCTGGTGAGCGATGAGATCGGCAAGTGGAACAAGCGCGAACTGTTCCCCGAGGGCGTGGAATTCCACGACCGCGCCGAGCTTGATGCCGTGCAGAAACAGCTGCGCGAAGTGAAGGGCACCAGTATCCTGATCTACGAACAGACCTGCGCCACCGAAAAGCGCCGCCGCCGCAAGCGCGGCAAGCTGATCGACCCGCCCAAGCGCGTGGTGGTCAACTCGCTGGTCTGCGAAGGCTGTGGCGACTGCGGCCAGAAGAGTTTCTGCGTGTCGGTGCTGCCCAAGGAAACCGAATTCGGGCGCAAGCGCGATATCGACCAGTCCAACTGCAACAAGGACTATTCCTGCACCACCGGCTTCTGCCCCAGCTTCGTCACCGTGCACGGCGGCAAGCTGCGCAAGGGTTCGCGCAGCGAACGCAGCGCCCTGCTCGACAACCTGCCCGCGCCGACCTTCCGCACCACGCTCGAGCAGCCCTGGAACATCCTGATCACCGGCGTCGGTGGCACCGGCGTGGTCACCATCGGCGCGCTGCTGGGCATGGCCGGCCACCTGGAAGGCAAGGGCGCCAGCGTGCTCGACCAGACCGGCCTGGCCCAGAAGGGCGGTGCGGTCACCACCCATATCCGCATCGCGCGCACGCCCGAAGACATCCACGCGGTGCGCATCGCCGCCGGCGAAGCCGACCTGGTAGTGGGCTGCGACATGGTGGTGGTCAACGATTACTGGGCGCTGTCGAAGGTACGTGCCGAGCGCTCGCAGGTGGTACTCAACACCTATGAAGCGATGCCGGGCACCTTCACCACCCGCCCGGACATGCAGTTCCCCGCCGCCGACATCATTGCCGGCATCCGCGTGGCGCTGGGCGGTCGCGAGCCGCTGCTGCTCGATGCCACCCAGCTGGCCACCGCGCTGCTGGGCGATGCGATCGCCTCCAATCTGTTCATCCTCGGCTACGCCTGGCAACAGGGCCTGGTGCCGATCTCGTTCGAGGCGCTGATGCGCGCGGTCGAGCTCAATGGCGCGGCGGTGGCGATGAACCAGCAGGCGTTCGCCTGGGGCCGGCTGGCCGCCGTGGATCCGCAGGCGGTGCAACAGGCCGCCGGCCTGGTCCGCAACGGCCATACCGATGCCGAGCGCACCCCGGGCCCGCTGCACGACCTGCCGCCGGGCGAATGGGAAGGCAACGAATGGGGCGCCACCGCCGCGCCGCGCGAAACCGGCGACGAGCGCGAACTGCGCGGCCTGCCCGGGCATGGCGGTGGTGGCGAAGTGGCGTTCCTGCCGCTGGATGACGAGCGCCTGTCGCGTTCGCTCGACGAGCTGGTGGAACGCCGTGTGCGCTTCCTCACCGAGTACCAGGATGCAGCCTACGCAGCGCGCTACCGCAAGCTGGTCGAGCGCGTGCGCGCGGTGGAGTGGGACAAGGCCGGCAGTACCGCGCTGACCGAGACCGTGGCCCGTTACTACTTCAAGCTCATGGCCTACAAAGACGAGTACGAAGTGGCGCGCCTGTACACCAGCGGCGAGTTCCAGCGGCGGCTGCAACAGCAGTTCGAGGGCGACTTCGAAGTGCGCTTCCATCTTGCCCCGCCGCTGTTTGCGAAGAAGGACGAGCAGGGACGCCTGATCAAGCAGGAATACGGGCCGTGGATGCTCAAGGCATTCGGCCTGCTGGCCAAGCTCAAGTTCCTGCGTGGCGGCACCTTCGACATCTTCGGCCGCACCGAAGAGCGCCGTGGCGAGCGCCAGCTGATCGCCGATTACGAACAGACCGTGGCGCTGCTGCTGGAAGGGCTGAGCGATGACCGGGTGGCACTGGCGGTGGAAATCGCCAGCATTCCTGAACATATCCGCGGCTATGGGCATGTAAAGGAAGCGCACCTGCACAAGGCCAAGGCGCGTGAAGCGGTGCTGCTGGCCCAGTGGCGCAACCCGAAGGCGCTGCATATCGTGCGGGTGGCGTAGCCCGCTGCGGACGGCAACCCATGGGTTGCCTACAGCCACTGTTTTGACCGCAACGTCACCGAACGCCAACATCCAGAGAATGTCGCCGTTCGGTGACTCATGTGTCGATGTAAGCGATCGAGTGCATTTCGATTGAGCATATTAATGAAACTCCCCACTTTCATTGGTATGTAAGCGTTCGTATACACAGACCCGCATCGCTTGCCGCTGTCGTATGCCCAGATCCTGGAACGCGCACGCGTTGCCACCGGCCACCCGCGCACGGCGGAACCAGCAAGCATGCATGAAACACCCCAGTCGGACACCGGCAAGCATCGGAAACCGAAATGAGCCTGCACGTGCTGATGCAGGGTGTACCCATGGGCACGTTGCGTCAGGATGCATACGGCAACCCGCACTTCACGTACGCCCCGGAATGGCGCGGCGCGGCCGGTGCCTTCCGGCTGTCGCGTGGGGACTGCTGCCTGACAACGACAACACGCTTCAAGGCTGGGCGTCGCGCTTCCACGTGATGCACACGCCACGAACTACTCGCTGCTTCTGGACAGCGAGCAGGTCCGCCTGGCGCCGCTTTACGACATCTCCAGCGCACTACCCTACCCGCAGTTGCAAGCGAAACCTGATGTCGCACCCTGCATGTCACCGTCGCCAGACACGCAGCCGGTTGTTGGCCGGCATCGCCACGTCTTCAACCCGCCACAGGCCCTGCGCTGCGGCGAGCGCATCCACCGCCTCGGCATCCCGGATGCCTGACTCCGGATCCCGCGCCTTCAACCACGCATCGAACTGCCGGTTGCTGTCGCTGCTGTAGTTGCCGTTGTAATTAAATGGCCCATACACGCACAGCAGCGCACCGTCGGCCATCACCGCGCGAAGTCCGGCGAACAAGGCCTGCACGTGCGGCCAGCTCATGATGTGCAGGGTGTTGGCGCTGAACACGGTATCGAATCCCAGCGGCGCGTCCGGCAGCGGGGCCAGGCCCGGCAGCGGCTCAAGCACCGCCTGCAGCGGCCACGGCGACGGCGCGTTGGGCAGGCCGGCCTCGGCCAGCCGCTCGGCGATGCCCGGCAGATAGTCGGGGTGGTCGCTCGCCTGCCACACCAGGTGCGGCAACTGCGCGGCGAAGTACTCCGCGTGCTGGCCGGTGCCGCTGCCGATCTCCAGCACGCGGCGGCGATCCTGCAGATGGCGGCGCAGCACGGCCAGGATCGGGTCGCGGTTGCGCTCGCAGGCCTCGGACCAGCGTTGTTGGCTCATGACGATTGGAAATGTCGGATCAGCGCACATCCAACCATGACCGCAGTCACTTGTGCCAGCACCGGGTCACAAACGACAGTCGAAGGCTGATCGTTCCTGGGAATCGCCAGCTGTGCAACGCCGTGAGTTTCTGACCCTGTCCGGTATGGGCCTGACCGGCCTGATGCTGCCGCACTCCCGCCTGATTGCCGCCGAGCAGCTGCTCGAGCCCGGCAACGTGGTCCGCAACAAGGCGCTCGCCGAAGCCGCGCTGGCTGCGGCCAAACGGGCCGGGGCCAGCTACTGCGACGTGCGCATCGGCCGCTACCTCAACCAGTCGGTGATCACCCGCGAGGCGCGGGTGCAGAACATCACCAACCGCGAATCGTCGGGTATCGGCATCCGGGTCATCGTCAACGGTGCCTGGGGTTTTGCCGCTACCCACCAGCAGACCCCGGCCGCGATCCTCGCTGCCGTGGAACAGGCCGCAGCCATCGCCCGCGCCAACGCCAGCATCCAGACCCGGCCGGTGCAGCTTGCCCCGGTAACCGGGGTCGGCGATGTGAGCTGGAAGACGCCGATCCGCAGGAACGCGATGGCGGTGCCGATCCAGGACAAGGTCGACCTGCTGCTCAGCCTGAATGCGGCCGCGATCAATGCCGGTGCGGACTTCATCAACTCCACCCTGTTCCTGGTCAATGAGCAGAAGTACTTCGCCTCCAGCGATGGCTCGTTCATCGACCAGGACGTGCACCGGATCTGGCTGCCGTTCACCGCCACCGCCATCGACAAGGGCACCGGCAAGTTCCGCACCCGCGCCGGGCTGTCCTCGCCGATGGGCATGGGCTATGAATTCCTGGATGGCCAGGCCAGCGGCAAGATCCAGCTGCCGGGTGGCATCACCGCCTATCGTGACTCCTACGATCCGGTCGAAGATGCCATCGCCGCCGCGCGCCACGCCCGCGAAAAGCTCAAGGCGCCTTCGGTCAAGCCGGGCAAGTACGACCTGGTGCTGGATCCATCCAACCTGTTCCTGACCATCCACGAAAACGTCGGCCACCCGCTGGAGCTGGACCGCGTGCTCGGCTACGAGGCCAACTACGCCGGTACCAGCTTCGCCACGCTGGACAAGCGCGATGCCGGTTACCGCTGGGGCAGCGAGCGGGTCAACTTCTTCGCCGACAAGACCGCGCCAGGCAGCTTGGGCGCGGTGGGCTACGACGATGAAGGGGTCAAGACCAAGCGCTGGGACCTGGTCAAGGACGGCATCCTGGTCAACTACCAGGCCACCCGCGATGAAGTGCACCTGCTGGGCGAAACCGAATCGCACGGCTGCAGCTACGCCGATTCCTGGTCCAGCGTGCAGTTCCAGCGCATGGCCAACGTGTCGCTGGCACCGGGCAAGGCCCCGCTGAGCGTGGCCGACATGATCAAGGACGTGGAGAACGGCATCTACATCCACGGCCGTGGCTCGTATTCCATCGACCAGCAACGCTTCAACGCGCAGTTCGGCGGGCAACTGTACTTCCAGATCAAGAACGGGCAGATCGCCGGCATGGTCGAGGACGCGGCGTACCAGATCCGCACGCCGGAGTTCTGGAACGCGTGCAGCGCGATCTGCGACGAGCGCGATTTCCGCTTTGGCGGTTCGTTCTTCGATGGCAAGGGCCAGCCCGGGCAGGTGTCGGCGGTCTCACACGGTTCGGCGACCACGCGCTTCGACGGCATCAACATCATCAACACCGCGCGCAGCCTGGGCTGAGCCGCCCTGCCACCATGCCTAACGTCACTACCGCTGGACCGCTGCGCCCGCAAGAATCGATGCACCGCTGTTGCCATACCCCCGCCTTGTTTCCGCCACCCCCACACCGACGTGGAGAGCTGCCTTGCAAAGACGTGACTTCCTTGCCCTGACCGGGCTTACTGCTGGCGGCCTGATCGTGCCGTCGTTCTTCGGCAAGGTGATCGCCGCCGAACAGCTGCACAGCACCCTGGACCCGGCGCTGAAGAAGCGCCTGGCCGACGCCGCACTGGCCGCTGCCCGCCAGGCCGGCGCCACCTACTCCGATGTGCGTATCGGCCGTTACCTGCGCCAGTTCGTGATCACCCGCGAAGACAAGGTGCAGAACGTGGTGAACACCGAATCCACCGGTGTGGGCATCCGCGTGATCGTCAATGGCGCCTGGGGCTTTGCCGCCACCAACCAGCTCAATCCGACTGACGTGGCGCGCGCCGCGCAGCAGGCGGTGGCCATCGCCAAGGCCAACGCCGGCGTACAGACCGCCAGGGTGCAGCTGGCCGCCACGCCCGGCGTGGGCGAGGTGAGCTGGAAGACGCCGATCCGCAAGAACGCGATGGAAGTGCCGATCAAGGAAAAGGTCGAGCTGCTGCTGGACGTCAATGCCGCCGCGATGGGCGCCGGCGCCAGCTTCGTCAACTCGATGCTGTTCCTGGTCAACGAACAGAAGTACTTCGCCTCCACCGATGGCTCTTACATCGACCAGGACGTGCACCGCATCTGGGCCCCGATGACGATCACCGCCATCGACAAGGCCAGCGGCAAGTTCCGCACCCGCGAGGGCCTGTCCGCGCCGATGGGCATGGGCTACGAATACCTCGATGGTGCCGCGGCGGGCAAGGTGCTCACGCCCAACGGCGTGGTCAACTACGGCTCCTCCTACGACATGAAGGAAGACGCCATCGCGGCGGCCAAGCAGGCACAGGAAAAGCTGAAGGCGCCGTCGGTCAAGCCGGGCAAGTACGACCTGGTGCTGGACCCCTCGCACACCTGGCTGACCATCCACGAATCGGTCGGCCACCCGCTGGAACTGGACCGCGTGCTGGGCTACGAGGCCAACTACGCAGGCACCAGCTTCGCCACCCTGGACAAGCGCGAGCAGCACTTCCAGTACGGCAGCGACCTGGTCAACATCTTCGCCGACAAGACCCAGCCGGGCAGCCTCGGCGCGGTGGCCTACGACGATGAAGGCGTCAAGACCAAGCGCTGGGACCTGATCAGCGACGGCAAGCTGGTCGATTACCAGACCATCCGCGACCAGGCCCACATCCTGGGCAAGACCGAATCGGACGGCTGCTGCTATGCCGATTCCTGGTCCAGCGTGCAGTTCCAGCGCATGGCCAACGTGTCGATGGCGCCGGGCAAGACCCCGCTGAGCGTGGCCGACATGATCAAGGACGTCGAGAACGGCATCTACATCATCGGCGACGGCTCGTTCTCCATCGACCAGCAGCGCTACAACGCGCAGTTCGGTGGCCAGCTGTTCTATGAAATCAAGAACGGCCAGATCACCCGCATGCTCGAAGATGTGGCCTACCAGATCCGCACGCCGGAATTCTGGAACGCCTGCAGCGCCGTGGCCGACGAGCGCGATTACCGCCTGGGCGGTTCGTTCTTCGACGGCAAGGGCCAGCCGGGCCAGGTTTCGGCGGTCTCGCACGGTTCGTCCACCGCGCGCTTCAACGGCATCAACGTCATCAACACCGCGCGCAGCCTCGGCTGACCGGTCAGGAGCCCTAATTCCATGAGTATCTTCACCGAAGCCCAGGCCAAGGCCATCCTCGACAAGGTCATCGCGCTGTCCAAGGCCGATGAAACCACCGCGGTGCTGGCCGGCTCGATCGATGGCAACATCCGTTTCGCCCTCAACAACGTCTCCACCAGCGGCATCGTCGACAACACCGAACTGGCCGTCACGGTCGCCTTCGGCAAGCGCGTCGGCACCGCCTCGATCAACGAATTCGACGACGCCGCGCTGGAACGCGTGGTCCGCCGCGCCGAAGACCTGGCCCGCCTGGCCCCGGAAAACCCGGAGTTCCTGCCGGCCATCGGCAAGCAGACCTACACCGCCAGCCCGACCTTCAGCGAATCCACCGCCGCCATCGACCCGGCGTTCCGCGCCAAGGTCGCCGCCGATTCGATCGCGCCCTGCCGTGGCAACGGCCTGATCGCTGCCGGCTTCCTGGAAGATGGCCAGGGCTTCCAGGCCACCGCCAACAGCAACGGCAACTTCGGCTACCAGCGCACCACCAACTTCGACTACACCTGCACCGTGCGTACCGAAGACGGACGCGGTTCGGGCTGGGTGGGCCGCAACCTGAAGGATGCAGCCGACTTCAAGACCGACCAGGACGTGCGCATCGCCATGCGCAAGGCCACCGAATCATCCGAAGCCAAGGCGCTGGAGCCGGGCAAGTACACGGTGATCCTGGAACCGGCTGCAGCGGCAGGCCTGATCAGCTTCATGATGAACTTCTTCGATGCGCGCGCCGCCGACGAAGGCCGCAGCTTCCTTTCCAAAAAGGGCGGCGGCAACAAGCTGGGCGAGCAGGTCTACGACCCGCGCGTGAACATGTATGCCGACCCTGGGCACGCCGAGGCGCCGGTGTTGCCGTGGGACCAGCAGGGCCTGCCGCGCAACAAGCTGGCCATCATCGAGAACGGCAAGGTCGCCAACCTGGATTACTCGCGCTTCTGGGCGCAGAAGCAGGGCAAGACCGCCAATGCCAGCCCGGGCAACCTGCTGATGAGCGGCGGCGACAAGAGCACCGCTGACCTGGTCCGCGGCACCCAGAAGGGCATCCTGGTCACCCGTACCTGGTACATCCGCATGGTCGACCCGCAGACCGTGCTGCTCACCGGCCTGACCCGCGACGGCACCTTCTACATCGAGAACGGCCAGATCAAGTACCCGGTGAAGAACTTCCGCTTCAACGAATCGCCGGTGATCATGCTCAACAACATCGAAGAGCTGGGCAAGCCGGTGCGCGTGGCCGGTGATGAGTCCAGCTTCGTGATGATGATCCCGCCGATGAAGCTGCGCGATTTCACCTTCACCTCGCTGTCCGACGCGGTCTGATGGAACGCGGTATCGGCAGACGCCCCGGGAAGCGCGTGCGGCGATGAACCGCGCGCAGTTCCTGCGGCTGATGCTCGGCGGGGCCGCCTTCGCGGCCCTGCCCTCGCTCGCCCGCGCCCAGGCCGGGCGTTACGATTTCTGGTTCACCCGCCTCAAATACGACTCCGGCGACTGGGACGTGGATGCGCGCATGCCGTCCAACGTGATCACCTCGCTGATCGATTACACCTCGTTGCGGGTGGACCCGACCGAACATGTGGTCGCGTTGTCGGACCCGCGCATGCTGGAAGCCCCGTTCTGCTACCTGGCCGGGCACACGCTGGTGGAGTTCAATGCCGCCGAGCGGCAGAACTTCGTGCGCTATGTACGCAACGGCGGCTTCGTGTTCGTGGATGACTGCAATCACGATATCGACGGGCTGTTCGCCAAGTCGTTCGAGGCGCAGATGGGCAAGCTGTTCGGGCCTGCCGCGCTGAAGAAGCTGCCCAACAACCATGCGCTGTATCGCAGCTTCTTCCGGTTTCCGGAGGGGCCGCCGGCCACGGGCTTCGAGCTCAATGGCTGGGGCGATGATCTTGTCCACGATTACCTGAAGGGGATCGAGGTCGATGGTCGGCTGGGCGTGCTTTACAGCAACAAGGATTACGGCTGCGAGTGGGATTACGACTGGCGCAACAAGCGGTTCCTGGCCGAGGACAACACGCGGTTTGCGGTGAACATCGTGATGTATGCGTTGAATAATTAGGTTCCGCTTATTTCTTCAGCCACGCAGGGCGTGGCTCTACATTCATTGCTGCGAGCGTGCCATGCAAACCGATAGCCCCATTGACGCCCTTCTTTCCAAGTTGCAGCCCCTGCGCGATGCGCTGGGCAAGGCCGTGGTGGGCCAGCATGATGTGGTGGAGCAGTTGCTGATCGGGCTGCTCGCCGGTGGCCATGTGCTGCTGGAAGGCGCGCCGGGGCTGGGCAAGACCCTGCTGGTGCGCTCGCTGGGGCAGGCGCTGGAGCTGCAGTTCCGGCGCGTGCAGTTCACCCCCGACCTGATGCCCAGCGACATCCTGGGCACCGAGCTGCTGGAGGAAGACCACGGCACCGGCCACCGCCATTTCCGCTTCCAGCAGGGCCCCATCTTCACCCACCTGCTGCTGGCCGACGAGCTCAACCGCACCCCGCCCAAGACCCAGGCGGCGCTGCTGGAAGCCATGCAGGAACGCACCGTCAGCTACGCGGGCACCACCTACGCGCTGCCGGCGCCGTTCTTCGTGCTGGCCACGCAGAACCCGATCGAACAGGCCGGCACCTACCCGCTGCCGGAAGCCCAGCTGGACCGTTTCCTGTTGCACGTGCGGGTGGATTACCCCACCGAGCAGGAAGAACGCGACATCCTGGTGCAGACCACCGGCAGCAGCAGTGGTGCCGTACCGAAGGTGATGCACGCCGACGATGTGCTGGCCCTGCAGGCTGCCGTGCGGCAAGTGCATGTCAGCGATGACGTGCTGAGCTGGATCACCCGCCTGGTCCGCGCCAGCCGGCCGGGCGCGGGCGCGCCCGATGCGGTCAACCATTGGATCAAGTGGGGCGCCGGTCCGCGCGCCGGGCAGTCGCTTGTACTGGCCGCCAAGGCGCGCGCGTTGCTGCAGGGCCGCTTTGCGGCGACCCGCGACGACGTGCAGGCGCTGATCGCGCCGGTGATGCGCCACCGCCTGCTGCTCTCGTTCGCCGCCGAAGCCGAGCAGAAGAGCGCCGACGATGTGATCGCCGCGTTGCTGCAGGCCGTGCCCTTCCCCGCCTGAGCCTGCCGTGAGCCCGCACGCCCCGATCGCCATTCCCGCCGATGTCCGCAGCCGTCTGAAGGCGCTGCGGCTGTTGCCGCGGCGTGCAGCCGGCGCACAGGGCATCGGCCAGCATGCCAGCCGCAGCCGCGGCGCCGGGCTGGAGTTCGCGCAGTACCGTGCGTACGAGCCGGGCGACGAGCTGCGCCAGATCGACTGGAAGCTGTACGCGCGTTCGGACCGTTTCTTCGTACGCGAATCCGAGCGCGAAAGCCCGGTCACGATCTGGATCCTGGTGGATGCTACTGCGTCCGCACGCCAGAACGACCATGCACGGCCGGCTGTCTCGCGGCTGGACCATATCTGCGCCACCGCTGCGTGCATCGTGGAGCTGGCGCTGCAGCAGGGCGACCGCTTCGGCCTGGTTGCCATCAATGGCGAAGGGGTGCAACTGGTTCCTGCCGGCAGCGGCGCGCGCCAGCGCGACCGCGTGCACCTGCTGCTGCACCGGTTGCGCGCCAGCGGTGGGTGGCCGGCTGCCGAAGTGCTGCGCCCGGTGTGGGAGCGGGTGCAGGCCAACGACATGCTGGTGGCGCTCGGCGATGGCTTCGACGAGGCCGGTACGGTGCTGCTGGAGCGGCTGGCCGCCGCCCGCCGCGACGTGGTGCAACTGCAGGTCCTGACTGCCGACGAGCGCGATTTTCCGTTCCAGGAGGGGCACCGCTTCCGCGACCCGGAAACCGGTGAGGAGCTGCTGGGCGATGGCCGCGCGATCCGCGACGACTACCTGACTCGATTTGCCGATGCGCAGCACGTACTGCAGGCACGGCTGCAGCGCGGCGGCGTTGCCCACGTGGTGACCCATACCGACCAGCCGCTGGACGCACCGCTGCGTACGCTGGCCGGGAGTACGCGGTGAACCTGTCGCTGCTGTTCCCGCTGGGGCTGCTGGCGCTGGCATCGCTGCTGGTTCCGTTGCTGATCCATCTGGCGCGTCGCCACCAGTACGCGCCACTGGAGTTTGCCGCACTGCGCTGGCTGCGCGCCAAGGCACGGCCACGCCAGCGGATCCGGTTCGACGAATGGCCGTTGCTGCTGGTACGAATGCTGCTGCTTGCCGCGCTGGCCGTACTGCTGGCCCGGCCGCTGCTGCATGGCGCGCCAATACGGATGCCGCCGTGGGTGGTGGTCGCACCGGGGATGAGCCCACCTTCGCTGCCGTCGGGCAGCGAAGGCCGCTGGTTGGCGCCGGGGTTCCCGCCCCTGCAGGACACCGCGCCCAGCGCGCCACAGCCACTTGCAAGCCTGCTGCGTGAACTGGACCAGACCCTGCCCAAGGGGACGGCATTGACCGTGTACGTTCCCGATCCGATGCCCGGACTGGATGGCGAGCGGCCACGACTGTCGCGTACGGTGCAATGGCGGCCGGTTGCCACGCCGGTTGCCGCGCCGGTGCCGAACATTGCGCCGCAGCTGCGCGTGGCCGGCACTGACCCGGAACCGTCGGCACTGCGCGTGCTCGATGCGGTACAGCGCGCATGGGGCGGGCAGCCGCTGTCTGCACCGCTCGACGCTGGTGTCGTGCCCAACGACGGACAGATCGGCGTATGGCTGGCGGATGCGCCCCTGCCGGCCACCTGGCAGGCCTGGGTGCAGGCCGGCGGCAGTGTGCTGATCGTCTCGGCCAAAGCGGCCCATGGCAGTGGCACGACCGTGCTGGCCGATGCCAGCGGCAAGGCCGCCGTCGTGCGCCACGCGCTCGGGCACGGCCAGGTGCTGCGCTTCACTGCGGCGCTCGCACCCGATGCGCTGCCGATCCTGCGCGAACCGTCATTCCCGCGCCGCCTGCTGGAGCAGGTGCACCCCTTGCCGCCACCGCAGCTGGCACCCGCCGCATTGCATGCACCGTTGGCCGGCGCCATCGCACCACTGGCGCAGCCGCGCGAGCTGGCCAGCTGGCTGCTGGTGCTGATCGTGCTGCTGTTCGCGCTGGAACGCTGGATGGCCACCGCACCGCGACGCGGGGAGCGCGCATGAACCGCGTTCACGAGGCCTGGCAGCGCGCGCGTCGCCGGCAGTGGTGGCTCACGGTTGCGCTGTCGTTACCGCTGGCGCTGGCCATCACTGCCATCGCCGCGCGTCTGGCGGGCATCAACATCGCCTCCGTCGTACTGTTCGCTACCTTGCTGGTGGTCGCAGGCGCCGCCACCTGGCGTGCGCGGCGGCTGGACCGGCACTGGCTGGTGCGCCAGCTGGACACGCATGCCATCGCGCAGGACAGCGCCGACCTGCTGTTCGCCGATATCGCCACGCTCAATCCCCTGCAGCAGCGCCAGCAGGCGCGCATCACCGCCGCGCTGCAGGCCTCGCCGCCGGAGCTGCGCGCCGCGTGGCCAACGCGCTGGCTGGCGTTGTCGTGGTTCAGCGGGGCGCTGGTGGCCGTGCTGGCCGTGGGCTGGCCCGCGCCGGGTACGTCGTTGCCAGACCTTCCCGGGCGCACCACGCCCACCGCCAGCGCGGCGCAGCCGCCCAGCCTGCAGTCATCGAGGTTGCAGATCCGGGCACCGGCGTACACCGGGCAACCCCTGCGCACCCAGACCGCGCTGGACGCCAAGGTGGTCCAGGGCAGTGCACTGGACTGGTCGCTGCGCTTCAGCGCGCAGCCCTCGACGGCTGCACTTCAATTGCACGATGGCACCCGCATCGCCCTGCGCCGCGATGGCGAACAGTGGGTGGCGCAGTGGAAGGCCGCCAAGCCCACGCTGTACCGGATCGTCACCGAGCCGGCACTGACGGCGCCCAGGCTGTATCGACTGGATGTGGTTCCCGACCGGCCGCCCACCGTGCGCGTGATCGCACCGGACCGCACTCTCGTACTGGCCACGCCCGGCCAGCGGCAATGGACCCTGCAGTTCGAGGCCAGCGATGACTTCGGCGTGGCCGCCCAGGCAGAGCTGCACCTGACCCTGGCCCAGGGCAGCGGCGAAAACATCACCTTCCGCGAGCAGCGCATCGCGCTGACCGGTACGGGCCCGGCCACGCAACGCCGCTTCGCGCGCACGCTGGACCTGGCCGCACTCGGCGCTGGCCCGGGCAACGATGTGATCGCGCAGCTGCAGGTGCGCGACAACCGCACGCCGACGGCGCAGACCGCGCAGAGCACCAGTCTGATCCTGCGCCTGCCCAGCGAAGAACAGATACTGGGAACGGATATGGAAGGCATGGTCAAGAAAACCCTGCCGGCGTACTTCCGCAGCCAGCGCCAGATCATCATCGACGCCGAAGCGCTGATCAAACTGCGCCGCCAGCTGCCGGCGGACGAGTTCGTGAAGCGTTCCGATGCGATCGGCGTGGATCAACGCATCCTGCGCCTGCGTTATGGGCAGTTCCTGGGTGAGGAAAGCGAAGGTGGCGCCAAGCCGCCGCCGACCAGCGACAGCCTGCCCACCAGCGACACGCCCGCTGCCGATCACGATGATGATCGCGAGCACGAAGCCACCAGCGCGCAGAGTGGCCACGACGATCACGACCACGGTGCGGCCAAGGCCGACAGCGTCCCGGTGTTCGGTGCCGCCACCGACGTGCTCTCCGAGTACGGCCACACCCACGACCACGCCGAAGCGGCCACCCTGCTGGATCCACAGACCCGCGCGATCCTGAAAGCCGCACTGGACCAGATGTGGTCGTCGGAAGGGGAGCTGCGCCAGGGCCGCCCCGAACGCGCCCTGCCCTTCGCCTACAAGGCGTTGGCCTTCATCAAGCAGGTGCAGCAGGCCGAGCGCATCTACCTGGCCCGCGTCGGACCCGAGCTGCCGCCCATCGACGAAAGCCGGCGCATGACCGGCGATCGCACCGATCTTGGCAACCGCACCTCGACCCTCACCCCGGAGAAGGCACCGGATCCGGCCATCGTGGCGGTCTGGCAGCAGCTGGCAGACAGCGGCACCACGCCGGACCTGGACGCGCTGAGCCAATGGTTGGGCCGCCATCAATCGCAGCTGTCCGATCCGCTCAGCCTGGCGGCGGCGGTGGAGGAGCTGCGCCTGGCCCCGGATTGCGCAAGCTGCCGCACTACCCTGCGCGCGCAGTTGTGGCGTGCGTTGCTGCGGCCGTTGCCGCAGGTTGAACGGCGCAGCGCGCCTGACCCGATGGCACAGCGCTACCTGGATGCAATGGAGGACACGCGATGAGCATGGCCGCGTGGATCGCCATCGCACTGGTCTTGATTACGGTAGTGGGCAGCGTGCGGATCCTGCGCGTAGAGCCACGCCCTGCGTGGTTGCCTTTGCCCAGACGCACGGCATTGCTCGTCTTGCAGGCACTGTCCGCCCTCCTGCTCTACTTCACTCTGGTGCCGCCACAGCACAGTGTGGAAGCCGGCCAGCTGACCGTACTGACCGGCAACCCCGCATTGGCAGGCGCTGCGCCCGCCGGCGCAACCGTGATCTCCCTGCCCGAAGCACCGGCCAGTGCAGAGGCCGTACGCGCCCCCGACCTGGCCACCGCGCTGCGCCAGCATCCGGGCAGCACCGCGCTGCTGCTGGTCGGCGACGGACTGTCTGCGCGTGATCGCGAAACCGCGTTGCCAGCGCGGGTGACGCTGCAGTCTCCCGCCGCGCCACGCGGCTGGCTGGAGCTGCAACCCCCGGCCGTCACCGCACCTGGTGCATTGTTCGAGGTTGCCGCCCGCGCCGGCGGTGTCGATGCGGCGCGCGCCGAACTGCTCGACCCGGCCGGCGTGGTGGTCGACCGCGCGGCACTCGACGCGCAGGGCGGCGTGCGCCTGCACAGCACTGCCCGTGCCGCCGGGCGCAGCGAATTCACCCTGCGCCTGCTCGACGCGCAGCAGCATGTGGTGGACAGCGTGCCGGTGCCCCAGCAGACCGTGGATGCACCTGCACCGCGCGTGCTGATCCTCGCCGGTGCGCCGGGTCCGGAACTGAAGTACCTGCGCCGTTGGGCGACCGACACCGGACTGGCAGTACAGGCGCAGGCCAGTGCGGGTGGCGGGGTGATGCTGGGCGATGCCCCGGTCGCGCTGAACGCCGCGCGGCTGGCCGCCACCGACGTGCTGGTGCTTGACGAACGCAGCCTGGCCGCACTCGGCGCTGCCCAGCGCACGCTGGTGCGGCAAGCGCTGCGCGATGGGCTGGGTGTGGTCGCGCGCAGCAGCGGTGCGCTGGGCGACGGCATGCGCCAGGCGCTGCGGGAATGGGGCCTGCCGGTCACCGGCGGCACCCGCGCCACACCGTTGGCGCTGCCCGCCGATCCGGACGCCGCGCTGCTGCAGGCGCGTCGCGGTCCGGTCCGCCCGGCGGCCAATTCCACCTCCTACATCGAGGAGGCGGATACCGCATCGCACAGTGCCGCCCCACCCGCACTGGAGCGCTTCGACGTAAACGCGGCAGGCGCCGAAGCCCTGCTGCAGGACGCCCAGGGCAATGCCGTGGGCGGCTGGCGCAGCGTGGGGCGCGGCCGCGTCGCCGTGCTGCCGGTGACCGACAGCTACCGGCTGATACTGGCCGGTCGCGATGATCGTTACGCCGAACTGTGGTCCGGCGTGCTGGCCACGGTCGCGCGCGCGCTGCCCGGCGCGCCCACGGTGCGCCTGGCTACCACCACCCCGTGGGCGGGCGAGCGCCTGACCCTGTGTGAAGTTCCCAGCGGCGCCCAGGTCCGCAGCCCGGAGGGCTACATGGTCGCCGTGCAGGTCGACCCGGCCACCGGCAGCCAGCACTGCGCCGGTTACTGGCCACAGCAGCCCGGCTGGCACCAGCTGCAGTACGGTGGCACCGTACAGGCGTTCTACGTGTTCGACCCGGCCACCGCGCAACCGCTGTACCGCCAGCAGCTGCGCACGGCCACCGCCCACCGCCTGGCCGAAGCCAACGCCGTCGCAGCCGGATCACCCGGCAAGGTCCCCGGCCACCGCTGGCCCTGGCTGCTGGCCTTCATCGCCGTTGCTGGCCTGCTGTGGTGGCTCGAAAGGCGGCGTCCTGCTGCACCGGCGGCGTAGCGAGGGAGCAGCTGCTCAGTGCCCCACCAGCGCCGGGCAGCCCAGCTACGGCTCGCAGAAAGGTACGCACTGAATCATTCACGCGTGCAGCCGGCGATGTCTCAACCGCTGAGACGCGTTTGTGCTTCCATGGCGTCCTTTGCAGACCGTTGTTTCCCATGGCCTACGAACTTGCCAAACGCACCGAGGACGCCGAGCGCCGCCTTGCGACCACCGACGGGCTGCCCTCGCGCAACGGTGCACTGCTTACCGCGCGGCTGCAGCAGCGCTATGCCGACCGCATCACCGGCAGTTTCACGATCCCCGGGCGCGAAGGCCGCTATGCGCCGATCCCGGCCGATGTGCCGGCCGCGCTGACCGCCGCGCTGAAGGCACGCGGCATCGAACAGCTGTACAGCCACCAGGCCGAAGCGTGGGACGCCACCCAGCGGGGCGAGCACGTGGCCATCGTCACCCCCACCGCCAGCGGCAAGTCGCTGTGCTACACCCTGCCGGTGGTCAGTGCCGCCATGCAGGGCAAGGCCAAGGCGCTGTACCTGTTCCCGACCAAGGCGCTGGCCCAGGACCAGGTGGCCGAGCTGCTGGAGCTCAACCGCGCCGGCGACCTGGGGGTCAAGGCATTCACCTTCGACGGCGACACGCCCGGCGATGCACGCCAGGCGATCCGCCTGCACGGCGACATCGTGGTGTCCAACCCGGACATGCTGCACCAGGCCATCCTGCCGCATCACACCAAGTGGGCACAGTTCTTCGAGAACCTGCGCTATGTGGTGATCGATGAGGTGCACACCTACCGCGGCGTGTTCGGCAGCCATGTCACCAACGTGCTGCGCCGGCTCAAGCGGATCTGCGCCTTCTACGGCGTGTCGCCACAGTTCATCCTGTGCTCGGCCACCATCGGCAACCCGCAGGCGCATGCCGAAGCGCTGATCGAAGCGCCGGTCACCGCCATCACCGAATCGGGCGCGCCGACCGGGCCCAAGCACGTGCTGCTGTGGAACCCACCGGTGGTCAATGCCGACCTGGGCCTGCGCGCCTCGGCACGCTCGCAGAGCAACCGCATCGCCCGCATCGCGATCAAATCCGGCCTGAAAACACTGATCTTCGCGCAAAGCCGGCTGATGGTCGAAGTGCTGACCAAGTACCTCAAGGACATCTTCGACCACGACCCGCGCAAGCCCGCACGCATCCGTGCGTATCGCGGCGGCTACCTGCCCACCGAACGCCGCGAGACCGAACGCGCCATGCGCGCGGGCAACATCGACGGCATCGTCAGCACGTCGGCGCTGGAGCTGGGCGTGGATATCGGCAGCCTGGACGTGGTGGTGCTCAACGGCTACCCCGGCAGCGTGGCGGCCACCTGGCAGCGCTTCGGCCGCGCCGGCCGGCGCCAGCAACCGGCGCTGGGCGTGCTGGTGGCCAGTTCGCAGCCGCTGGACCAGTACGTGGTGCGGCACCCGGACTTCTTCGCCGAGGCCTCGCCCGAACACGCGCGCATCGCCCCGGACCAGCCGCTGATCCTGTTCGACCACATCCGCTGCGCGGCCTTCGAACTGCCATTCCTGGCCGGCGACCCGTTCGGGCCGATCGACCCGCTGGTGTTCCTGGAAGCGCTGGCCGAAACCGAGGTGGTGCACCGCGAAGGCGACCGCTGGGAGTGGATCGCCGACAGCTACCCGGCCAATGCAGTGAGCCTGCGTTCGGTGGCCGATGGCAACTTCGTGGTGGTCGACCGCAGCGACGGCAGGCAGCAGATCATCGCCGAGGTGGATTACTCTGCCGCCGCATTGACGCTGTACGAAGGTGCCATCCACATGGTGCAGTCCACGCCCTACCAGGTGGAGCGACTGGACTGGGAAGGCCGCAAGGCGTACGTCACGCGCACCCATGTGGACTACTACACCGACAGCATCGACTTCACCAAGCTCAAGGTGCTGGACCGCTTCGACGGCTGCATGGCCGGCCAGGGCGATGCGCACCATGGCGAAGTACACGTGGTGCGGCGCGTGGCCGGCTACAAGAAGATCCGCTATTACACCCACGAAAACATCGGCTATGGGCCGGTCAACCTGCCCGACCAGGAACTGCACACCACCGCGGTGTGGTGGCAGCTGCCACAGGGCCTGCTGCTGACCGCGTTCGACAGCAAACAAGAGGCGCTGGATGGCTTCCTCGGCGCCGCCTACGCCCTGCACATCGTGGCCACCGTGGCGGTGATGGCCGACGCGCGCGATCTGCAGAAGGCAGTGGGCAATGGCGACGGTGCGTGGTTCGCGGTAGCTGACCAGAGCGGGCGTGGCCAGCTGCGCGGCGCCGAGTTCGACGCCAGCGCGATCGAATTGCAGCAGCAGTTCGTGCCCACCGTGTACCTGTACGACAACTTCCCCGGCGGCGTGGGCCTGAGCGAGCCGCTGTGGCTGCGCCAGGCCGAGCTGCTGCAGCGCGCGCAGGAACTGGTGCAGCGCTGCGACTGCAAGGCCGGTTGCCCGGCCTGCGTGGGCCCGGTGCTGGCTGGCCAGGAAGACGATGCCACCACGCCCAAGGCGCTGGCGCTGAAGGTACTGGCACTGTTCGACGAGCACGCGCTGCCCGTTGCCACCGCACGCGCGCGGCACGATGCCGAGGTGGTGCCGTTTTGAGCCTGAGCCTGGACAAGCTGCGCCTGCTGCGGCGCCAGGCCGGTGATGCCACACCGCGCCCGGCGTCTGCGGAGACGGCTGCCGCGCCTGCCCCCCCCGCACCCGTGGCGGCCAACGATGCGCAGGCGCACCGGCCCGCACCCGACTCGGTGTTCGCCTGGGTGGAACAGGAAATCCGCCACAAGCCGACCGGCGCTAGCGCCCCTGCGGCGGCACCGGCGCCGTTGCGCAAGCCCGATGTGGGTGGCCTGCACCGGCTGCTCGGCCTGCGCGATCGCGGCACGGCGGCGGCACGGCCGCGCGCGAATGCGCAGGATCGCCATGTGCCCGGCGAGGAAATCGCACCCGGGCTGTTCCTGATCGAATCGTTCCTGGCCCAGCCCGTCCCGACCCAGCCGCTGTCGCTGGCCTTCGCCAGACGCCAGGGCGAACAGGTGCGGCCGCAGGACCTGATGTTCTTCGATACCGAAACCACCGGGCTGGCCGGCGGCACCGGCACCCGTGCCTTCATGATCGGCGCAGCCGACTGGCATCGCGATGCCGCGCGCGGCGAAGGCCTGCGCATCCGCCAGCTGCTGATGACCACCATGGCCGCCGAAAGCGCGATGCTGGCCGAGTTCGCCCGTTGGCTGCAGCCTTCCACCGTGTTTTCCAGCTACAACGGCCGCTGCTACGACGCCCCGCTGCTCAAGACCCGCTACCGGCTGGCCCGCCAGCGCTGCCCGATCACCCCGCTGGACCATGTGGACCTGTTGTTCCCCACCCGCCGCCGTTACCGCGGCACCTGGGAAAACTGCCGGTTGGCCACCATCGAACGCCAGTTGCTGGAGATCGTGCGCGAAGACGACCTGCCCGGTTCCGAAGCGCCAGCGGCGTGGTTGAACTACCTGCGCGGCGGCAGCGCGGTGAACCTGCGCCGGGTGGCCGACCACAACCACCAGGACGTGGTGACCCTGTCGCTGCTGATGCTGCGGCTGGTGGCTGAAGAACGGCGCGAACGCGAGACGCTGGGCCTGGCAGGCGGGCCGGGTTCGGCCTGAGCGGGCGTTGACACCCCGTGCAGCCGGGGCAGTGCAAGCTGTCCACACTTACCCGCTCACGGAGACTGGCCATGCGTATGCCCCTGTTGTTGCTGCTTGGTTGTGCCCTGCCGCTGACCGCGTGCAGCACCCCGCCCAAGAGCAGCACCGAACCCACCGTGGTGGACCCGGTTCCACATGTTGCTGATGGAGGCACCATGGAGTGCAATCCGGACGTTCTCGAGCAGTTCAATGGAAAGGTAGCGGACGAAGCGCTGGTCAAGGAGGCAGTCGCCGCCAGCGGTGCCAAGAATGCCCGCGTGGTGAAGCCGGGCATGGCCGTCACCATGGATTTCCGCGAGGACCGGTTGACCATCAACGTCAATGGGAAAAACGAGATCGAGCGCATCGGCTGCAACTGATAACCCGCATCGATCTGTAGAGCCACGCCCTGCGTGGCTGCGCTTCGTTCGGCATCCCGTCAGCCACGCAGGGCGTGGCTCTACCCGGCGGTGTCCTGCGTTTTACCGCAACCGCTGCGCGCTGCCATCGGCCAGCGCCTTGTCGATCGCGTTGCGCACCTCGCGCGCGATCTGCGCCGAGGCCACGCTCTGTTGCTGCGCAAGGCCTGACTGTTGGCGGGCGAGTTCGGCCTGCTGGCGTGAGAGATCGGCGATACGGCGGTGGTCTACCGCCGCCGCCGCATCCGCTTTCGCGCGTTGCGCGGCGCGCTCGGCCAGCGCTGCATCGCCCTGCACCCTGCGCGCAGCGTTGTTGGCCATTTCCGCTGCATCCTGCGATTCCATCGCATCATGGCTGGCCCGCATGGACAGCGCGGCAATGCGCTCGCCCAGTTCCCCCTGGCGCTCGCCAAGTTCGCCCATGCGTTCGCCCAACGCCCCCTGCTGCCGGCCAAGCGTGGCCACCTGCTGCTGGGCCTTGGAAAGCGACTGCAGCAGCGCCGGATCACGCACCAGATAGCGCTCGTTGCCGCGCCGTACCCACAGCACCGGATCGTTGCCCTGCGCGTCGCGCTGCGCCTGCTTGAGGTCGGCCACCGAAGCATCAACGAAGTTGTCGCCGCCGCCCATCAGCACGAATGCCTGGCGCGGCTGGTGCGACATGTCCAGGCGGCCGTGGGTGATGGTGGTGGTGCTGACACGGTCCGGGTGCGGCAGCGGCGCGGGTGCTGCCAGCGCGGCTGGGGCGGCCACGGGGCGGGGCGCCGCCGGCGGACGCGGTGCCGGCACCGGTCGAGGCGCTGCCGGGGCGGCGACGGCAGGCGGCGCGGCCGGTGCTGCGGGGACGGCAGGGATCGCCGGTGCGGCCAGCACGGGGGGAGCCGGTGGCGGCGGCGGTACTGCGGCTACCAGCCGCATCGGCGCCACGCCGACCACCACGAACAGCGCGGTGATCGCCATCGATGCCACGCGCGGGAAGCTGCCGGTCTGCTGCAGGGTCAGCAGACGGCGCTTGAGGCTGCGGAAGTTCGGCGAGGCACTGGCCACGCCCACGGCCGGGCGCGGGGCCACGCCCAGCTGCACCAGCAGCCGGCCGTAGTCGTGGCGGCAATGCCCGTGGCCGGCAACCACCGCGCTGTCGCAGGCTTCTTCGCGGGCCAGCGCGTACTCACGCGCGGCCAGGTGCACCAGCGGATGGAAGAACAGCAGGTGCTGGGCAAGCGAAGGCAGCAGGCCCCACCACAGGTCACGGCGTTGCAGGTGCACCAGTTCGTGGGTCAGCGCCATGTCCAGGTCATCGGCGGCCATTGCCGGCAGCTCGCGCGCCGGCAACAGCAGCACCGGGTTCCATGGGCCGATCAGTTGCGGCGAAGTGATCTGCGCCGAAATCTTCAGCTGCGGCGCGCGCGCCAGCCCATGTGCTTCGGCGGCAAGCTGCAATGCCTGCTGCAGGCCGGCGTCGGTGCAGCGTGCAGCACTACGCACCAGCGCACGGCTCTGGCGGTAAGCGCGCAGGCTGTGCAACAGCATGACCAGCACACCGGCGGCCCACAACGCGAACACCACCGTCTGCCAGGACAGGTCGGGCAGCAGCGATGCCGTAACGGCTGGCGGCGCCACCTCGACCATCGCCCCGGTCAGTTCCATCTGCACCGGCACCATCGGTTGCGCGGCCAGCACTGCGGTATCGATGCCCGGCGCCGGCAGCACCGCCAGTTCCAGCGGGCTGCTCCACACCAGCCCGAGCACCGCCTGCACTGCCACCAGCCACCACAGCCGGCAGCGCGTGGCGGCGGGCAGGCGCGGCAGCAACCGGCACACGCCCCATACCAGTGCCACCAGCACCGCGCTTTGCACGCTGGTCCAGCCGAGGCGGTTCAACAGCTCCATCATCTGGGTATCCATGCTCAGCCCTCCCGCTTGCGGGATTGCAGCTGGGCGACCAGCGCTTCGAGTTCGGCCAGCTCGCTGTCGCTCACGTCCGCCTTGTGCGACATGAACGCCACGAACGGGGACACAGAGCCCTGCAAGGTCTTCTCCACGAAACTGGCCACCGCGCCCTGGACCACGCTGTCCTGTTCGCCGGTAGCCGAATAGCGGAATACGCCCTCGACCTGCTCACGCTGCAGGTAAGCCTTGCCGCGCAGGCGTTCCATCATGGTCAGCACGGTGGAACGGGCCAGCCCGCGCTCCTCGCCGAAGCCGGCCGCCACCTCGCCCACGCTGGCGTTGTTCTGTTCCGCTACATACTGCAGCAGGGCCAGTTCCTGGTCCCCGATGGTCTTGCCGCGCATGACACTCTCCGATGACTACACGTGTCGTCACGGTGCCAGTGACTACAAGTGTCGTCAAGTGCCGGAGGAGTACGGGCCGACGAACGGTAGGGGACCGCCTGGGCCGGCCGTTGGCCGGCTGGCCGTATGGCGTCGGCTACTTACCCGTGCGGTCCGCCCATCACCGGCAGCACCACGCCGCTGATATAGCTGGCGGTCACCGGCGACGCCAGGAAGACATACGCGGGCGACAGCTCTTCCGGCTGTGCGGCGCGGCCCATGTCGCTGTTCGTGCCGAACTCGGCCACGTCCGGCGCCTGCTTGTCGGCCGGATTGAGCGGGGTCCAGACCGGACCCGGCGCGACCGCGTTGACGCGGATGCCGCGTGGCAGCAGCTGGCTGGCCAGTGCCTTGGTGAAGGCGTGGATGGCACCCTTGGTGGCGGAATAGTCGATCAGCGCCTTGCTGCCGAACAGCCCAGTCTCCGAACCGGTGTTGATGATGCAGTCGCCTTCTTCCAGATGCGGCAGCACCGCGCGCGCCATCTGGATGTAACCGCCGATGTTGGTCTGCAGGGTTTCCTGCAGGTGCGCGTCTTCCAGATCCTCCAACCGTTCGCAGTGCAGCTGGAAGGCGGCGTTGTTGACCAGGATGTCGATGCCGCCGAACGCCTTGGCCACCTGCTTGACCGCCCTGTTGCAGAATTTCGGATCGCGCACGTCACCGGCGATCACCACGCAGCGGGTGCCTTCGGCTTCCACATGCTGGCGGGTGATGTCCGCATCTTCCTGCTCGTCCAGGTGCAGCACGGCCACGTCTGCGCCTTCGCGGGCGAACAACACCGCCACCGCACGGCCGATACCGGAATCGCCGCCGGTGATGATCGCGCGCTTGCCCTGCAGCTTGCCGCTGCCGACATAGTCTGGCGCGAGGAAGCGCGGGGCCAGATCCAGTTCGTGTTCGTTGCCCGGCTTGGCAATGTGCTGGGCCGGCATGGTGTCCGGCTGCTTGCGGCTGCCGGCCTGGGTCGCCTTCTTCGCGGCCTTCTTCGTGGCGGCCTTCTTTGCTGCAGCACGCGCGTCCTTGGCCTTTTCCTGGTCCTGCAGCCGGCGCTGGCGCGCGGCCACGCGCGCAGCGCGCGGATCGGCGGCGGCGGCCTTGCGGGTGGCGGTCTTGACCACCGGGGTACGCGCGCGGGTGGCCTTCGGTTCGGCGGCGGCGAGGGTGCTGCGTTTGCGGGTCTTCTTGGCCGTGGCCATGCTCAACTCCTTCGTTGCGGTTGCCTCGGCGCGGGTGGAGGGCGAGGCAAGGGCAGTGTGTCGGCGCTGTCGGTCATATACGGTGAATGCCATGTGGGCACGCCGTGCAGGGCTTCATCCGCCGCATACGCCTGCGGCGGCATCGTGGGTACAAGAATCCCGCTGGAGTGCTCCCATGTTCCGTCCCTTGTTCGCATTCGCCGCATTGACCGCCCTCACCGCCTGCAGCAGCACGCCGGTGGCCCAGGTGGAACCCATCGACGGCGTCATTTCCGGCCAGTGCCACGTGGACAAGGTGCGCGGCGCGGTTGGCCTGGCCGCATCGGCCGCCACCGTGGAGCGCGCCCGCGTGGACAGCGACAGCCTGCAGGTGGTCGTACTGCGCGGCCAGCGTGCAGAGAGCGGTGCCACCGCCAGCGGCGCGGCCAATCCCAGCCCGGGTGCGGAAAGCGGTGGCGAACGACTGACCATCGAGACCGGGCGCACCAACAACATCACCGCGATTTTCTGTGGTTGATTGCGGCTGACGGACACGGTTGGACCGCCTGGGCCGACCAACGGTCGGCGCTACCGGATCGGGGTCAGCGGGCGTTGCGGGTTTTCTTTCTCGCCACGCGCAGGAACTTCAGCGTGGCCTGCTCCCACTGGCGCTCGCCACGCAGCCCGGCCAGCTTGGCCAGAGTGCCGTCGCGCCAGCCGTCGAACACGCTGGGATCGATATAGGCCTTGCGGCACACCGCCGGCGTGTTGCCCAGCAGCGTGGCCACCTCGCACACCACCTCCTTCTGCAGCGCGGCCAGCGCACGCTCGCTGGGTGCCTCGGGCAAGGCGGTGGCAGCGAACTGGCGCAGCGCGGCCACGGTGCCACCCCAGGTGCGGAAATCCTTGGCGCTGAAATCGGTCCCCATCGCATCGCGCAGGTAGGCGTTGACCTGACCCGAATCCACCAGCTGCAGGGTGCCGTCGTCATCGCGATACTGGAACAGGGCCTGACCCGGCAGCTGCTGGCAACCCTTGATCAGGCCGACCAGGCGCTTGTCGTCGATATCCACTTCCTGCTGCTGGCCTGACTTGCCGCGGAAGCGCATGCGCGCGCGCGCCCCCTTGACCAGTTCCAGGTGGCGGTTGCGCAGCGTGGTGAGTCCGTAGGAGCGGTTGTCGCGGGCGTACTCCGGGTTGCCCACCCGCACCAGCGTTTCGGCCAGCAGCGCGATCACTATCGCCAGCACCTTGCCCTGCGGAAACCCGGGCAGCTTGAGGTCGCGGCGCAGGCGGCGACGCAGCGCCGGCAGCGCCTCGCCGAAGGCAATCACCCGGTCGAACTTGCCATCGCCACGCACCCGCGCCCAGTCGGGGTGGTAGCGGTACTGCTTGCGCTTGCGCGCATCGCGTCCGGTGGCCTGCAGATGGCCGTTGGCCAGGGCACAGATCCACACATCGGTGTAAGCCGGGGGGATGGCCAGCGAACGGATCCGCGCCAGGGTGGCGGCGTCGCGGACCGCGTGGCCGTCGGCGTCGCGGTAGCTGAAGCCCTTGCCGGCGCGGCGCCGCGCCAGGCCCGGCTGTTCATCGCTGACGTAACGCAGGCCGGCATCGCGGGCAGCAGTGGCTTCGGGGGTGGCAAGGCGTGCAGGCATGGTGGCGGGCAAGGAAGGGGCCTGCAGTGTGGTGGGCGCGGTGACGGCACCGCGTCAATAACGGAACACAAACACCTCACGTCCGCCCTTGGCGATATGCTCCATGGTTCACCGCCTGGAACTCCGGAGTCCCGATGTCGTCCCTGTCTTTCCGCCGCATGCGGCGCCCGTTTGGCCCCACGATCATGGCCGCCGCCCTGGTCCCCACTCTACTGTTGCTGGGCGCCTGCAACGCCCCGCCGATGGACGAACAGGAAGCAGCGGGTACCCACGCGCAGAAGGCTGCCGAAGAAGCCGCCGCTCCGGCCGATACCATCGGCAAGGCCACCGAGGCGCCGCCGGTCGGCAACTGCGATGCCACCCAGGTACAGAGCCTGGTCGGCCAGGCCTACAGCGACGGCATCGGCGCGCAGGCGCAGCAGGATGCCAGCGCGCGCCAACTGCGCGTGCTCAAACCTGACGACATGACCACCATGGAATTTGTCGGCGAGCGCCTGAACATCGAAGTCGACGAAAAGGGCGTGGTCACCGGCCTGCGCTGCGGCTGAATTGGGCACGCGCGGAGCGGGTTTTCGAGGGGTTTGGTTGCGCCTGCAACCGTGTATTGCGGCGTTGCAACAACTGTGATCTAGTCGAAGCATCCGGTGCCTCCAGATGCGCTCAACGGATTGAGCGGGGACGAGTGTCGCCGCTCACCCGACTTTGAGGCAGAGATGGCCCCCCGCAACCGCCAAGGGCTTTACGACCCGCAAGACGAACGCGATGCCTGTGGTTTTGGCATGGTGGCGCAACTTGATGACCAGCCGTCACGGCTGCTGGTCGATACCGCCATCGCCGCGCTTTCGCGCATGACCCACCGCGGCGGCGTTGCCGCCGACGGTGTCACCGGTGACGGCTGCGGCCTGTTGCTGCGCCGCCCGGAGGCTTTCCTGCAGGCGCTTGCTGCCGAAGCCGGCATCACCCTCGGCGCGCGCCACGCCGCCGGCGTGGTGTTCCTGCCGCACGACGAAGCAGCCGCGCAGGCCTGCCGCGACACCCTCGAACGGCAACTGCGCGACGCCGGCTGCCAGCCGCTCGGCTGGCGCGTGGTGCCGACCGATCCCAGCGTGTGCGGCCAGCTGGCCCGCGACACTCTGCCCCACATCGAACAGCTGTTCGTCGATGCCGGCAGCGGCCAGGATGAAGCCGCCTTCACCCTGGCGCTGTTCCTGGCCCGCCGCCGCAGCGAACAGCAGCTGCGCGAACATGCCGATTACTACGTCACCACGCTCAGCCCCAATGCGATCAGCTACAAGGGCATGGTGCTGCCGGACAAGCTGAGCCGGTTCTACCCGGACCTGCAGCGCAACGACCTGGCCTCCAGCGCCATCGTGTTCCACCAGCGCTTTTCCACCAACACGCTGCCGCGCTGGCCGCTGGCGCACCCGTTCCGGATGCTCGCCCACAACGGCGAGATCAACACCATCGAAGGCAACCGGCGCTGGGCGCAGGCGCGCAGCAAGGTGTGGAAGACCCCGCGTTTCGACATCGGCGAGTTCGATCCGGTGATCTCCATGCATGGCTCGGATTCGCAGAGCCTGGACAACATGCTGGAGCTGATGGTCAGCGCCGGCATGGAGCTGATCCAGGCGCTGCGCATCCTGGTGCCGCCGGCGACCCAGTCGCTGGAGTTCAAGGACGCCGACCTGGCCGCGTTCTACGAGTTCTACGGCCTCAACAGCGAACCCTGGGATGGCCCGGCCGGCATCGTCGCCTGCGACGGCCGCTACGCCGCCTGCACCCTGGACCGCAACGGGCTGCGCCCGGCGCGCTGGATGCTCACCTCCGACCGCCACTTCCTGGTCGCCTCCGAAGCGGGCGTGTGGGAAGTACCGGCCGAACGCGTGGTGCGCAAGGGCAAGCTGGGCCCGGGCGAAATGATGGCCATCGACCTCAAGCGCGGCGACCTGCTCGATTCGGATGCCATCGACCGCATCAACCGCGGGCGCGCGCCGTACAAGCAGTGGCTGCAGCAGGGCGTGACCTACCTGCAGACCGAGCTGATCGATCCTTCGCTGGTCGAAGAGCCGTTCGACGAACGCACCCTGCGCAGCTACCACAAGCTGTTCCAGCTCAGCACCGAGGAGGTGGAGCAGATCCTGCGCCCGCTGGCCGAGACCGAGCAGGAAGCCACCGGCTCAATGGGCGATGACACCCCGATGGCGGTGCTCAGCCAGCAGAGCCGGCCACTCTACGATTACTTCCGCCAGGCGTTCGCGCAGGTCACCAACCCGCCGATCGATCCGCTGCGGGAAGACTGCGTGATGTCGCTCACCACCCAGCTCGGCAAGGAGACCAACATCTTCCATGCCGGCGCGGAGACGGTGAACCACGTCATCCTCAATTCGCCGGTGCTCAGCCAGCGCAAGCTGCGCCAGCTGATCAAGATGCCGCAGTACGTGGACCGCAACCGCCTGATCGACCTCTCCTACAGCCTGGACGAAGGGCTGAAGGCCGGCATCGAGCGCATCTGCACCGAAGCCGAGGCCGCCGCACGCGACGGCATCGTCATGCTGCTGCTCAGCGACCGTTACCCGGTGGCCGACCGGCCGATGGTGCATGCGTTGCTGGCCACCAGTGCGGTGCACCACCACCTGTCCCACGCCGGGCTGCGCTGCGACGTCAACCTGATCCTGGAAACCGGCACCGCGCGCGACCCGCACCACATGGCCTGCCTGCTCGGCTTCGGTGCCACCGCGGTGTACCCGTACCTGGCCTACCAGACCCTGTTCGACCTGGGCCGGCGCGGCATCCTGCAGCTGAAGAAGGGCGGCGAGCAGTCGCAGATCGGCCGCAGTTACCGCAAGGGCATCTACAAGGGCCTGTCCAAGATCATCTCCAAGATGGGCATCTGTACCGTGGCCAGTTACCGCGGCGCGCAGCTGTTCGAGATCGTCGGGCTGGACGATGAAGTGGTGGATCTGTGCTTCCCGGAAACGCCCTCGCGCGTGGCCGGCGTGGGCTTCGCGCGGCTGGACGACGAGGCCCGCGAACTCACCGTGCGCGCCATGAACGATCTGCTGCGCCCGGACGTGGGCGGCGTGCTCAAGTACGTGCACGGCGGCGAATACCACATGTACAACCCCGACGTGGTCATGACCCTGCAGCGCGCCGCGCGCAGCGGGGATGCCGCCGACTGGCAGCGCTACTGCGAGGCGGTGCATGGCCGGCCGGTATCGACCCTGCGCGATCTGCTGCAGCTCAAGGCGGCCCCGACCCCGACCCCGCTGGACGAAGTGGCCCCGGCCGAAGACCTGTTCCGCCGCTTCGACACCGCCGCGATCAGCCTGGGTGCGTTGTCGCCCGAAGCGCACGAAGCGCTGGCGATCGCCATGAACAAGCTGGGCGGGCGCAGCAATTCCGGCGAAGGCGGCGAAGACCCGGTGCGCTACGGCACCCACAAGCGCAGCAAGATCAAGCAGGTGGCCTCGGGCCGGTTCGGCGTCACCGCCGAATACCTGGTCAATGCCGAAGTGCTGCAGATCAAGGTGGCCCAGGGCGCCAAGCCGGGCGAAGGCGGGCAGCTGCCCGGGCACAAGGTCAATGAACTGATCGCGCGGCTGCGCTATGCCAAGCCGGGCATCGGCCTGATCTCGCCGCCGCCGCACCACGACATCTATTCGATCGAAGACCTGGCCCAGCTCATCTACGACCTCAAGCAGGTCAACCCGGATGCGCTGGTCTCGGTGAAGCTGGTCTCGCATGCTGGCGTGGGCACCATTGCCGCCGGCGTGGTCAAGGCCGGTGCGGACCTGATCACCGTGTCCGGCCACGACGGCGGCACCGGTGCCAGCCCGGTAAGCTCGATCCGCTACGCCGGCGTGCCGTGGGAACTGGGCGTGGCCGAATCGCACCAGGCCCTGGTGGCCAACGACCTGCGCGGGCGCACCCTGCTGCAGACCGACGGCGGCCTGAAGACCGGCCTGGACGTGATCAAGGCCGCGCTGCTGGGCGCGGACAGCTTCGGCTTCGGCACCGCGCCGATGATCGTGCTGGGCTGCAAGTACCTGCGCATCTGCCACCTCAACAACTGCGCCACCGGCGTGGCCACCCAGGACGAACGCCTGCGCGCGCAGTACTTCACCGGCCTGCCCGAGCGCGTGGAGAACTTCTTCCGGCTGCTGGCCGAGGAAGTGCGCGGCTGGCTGTCGTACCTGGGCGTACGCTCGCTGGACGAGATCGTGGGCCGCACCGACCTGCTGCAGCAGCTGGAGATCGCACCGCGCCCGGGCGTCAAGGTCGACCTGTCGCGCCTGCTCAACCCGGCCCAGTACAGCGGCAGCCACTGCGCCGCGCCGCGCCTGTACGAATCGCCCGACAGCCTGGCCACGCAGATGGATGGCCTGCTGGCCCCGGCCATCGCCGGCAAGCTGGGCGGTGAGCACCGCTTCCTGATCCACAACACCGACCGCTCCATCGGCACCCGCCTGTCCGGCGCCATCGCGCGCGCGCATGGCAACCAGGGCATGAGCGATGCACCGCTGACCCTGCGTTTCCGCGGCACCGCCGGGCAGAGTTTCGGCGCGTTCAACGTCGGCGGCCTGCAGCTGGAAGTCGAGGGCGAAGCCAACGACTACGTGGGCAAGGGCATGGCCGGCGGCCGCCTGGTGGTGCGCCCGCCGCGTGGCGCGCGTTTCGAAGCGCGCAACACCGCCATCATCGGCAACACCTGCCTGTACGGCGCCACCGGCGGCGAGCTGTTTGCCGCCGGGCGCGCCGGCGAGCGCTTCGGCGTGCGCAACTCCGGCGCGCTGGCGGTCATTGAAGGTGCCGGCGACCACTGCTGCGAATACATGACCGACGGCATCGTGCTGGTGCTGGGCAAGGTGGGGCTGAACTTCGGTGCCGGCTTCACCGGCGGGCTGGCGTATGTGCTGGATATCGACCGCGATTTCGTGGACCGCTACAACCACGAACTGATCGACATCCACCGCATTTCGGCCGAAGGGTTCGAAAACCACCGCCAGCACCTGCACACCCTGATCAGCCGCCACCGCGAGCTCACCGGCAGCATCTGGGCCCAGCAGATCCTCGACGAGTTCCGCGATTACGTGGGCAAGTTCTGGCTGGTCAAACCCAAGGCCGCCAGCATTGAATCGCTGACCGAATCACTGCGCCGCGCCGCCTGATGCCGGGCAGAGCCCGGCACTACGCACCCATGCACCCTGGTAGTGCCGGGCTCTGCCCGGCAACACCGACAAACCTTCCGAGCCCGCCATGAGCCGCAAGCACGCCTTCCAGTTCCTCGACCTGCCCCGGACCATGCCCCAGCGCATTCCGGTGGAGCTGCGCACCTCCGGCGACTGGGGTGAGCTGTACGGCAAATTCGGCAAGGAAGATGCCCAGTACCAGGCCGGTCGCTGCCTGGACTGCGGCAACCCTTACTGCAGCTGGAAATGCCCGGTGCACAACGCCATTCCGCAGTGGCTGCAGCTGGTGCAGGAAAACCGCATCCACGAAGCGGCCACGCTGTGCCATTCCACCAACCCGTTGCCGGAAGTGTGCGGCCGGGTGTGCCCGCAGGATCGCCTGTGCGAAGGCAGCTGCACGCTGGAAGAGTTCGGCGCGGTCACCATCGGTGCGGTGGAAAAGTACATTGTCGATACCGCCCTGGCCACCGGCTGGCGGCCGGACCTGGCCGCAGTGGAAGCCACCGGCAAGCGGGTGGCGGTGATCGGTGCCGGCCCGGCCGGGCTGGCCTGCGCCGACCGGCTGGCGCATGCCGGCGTGCAGGCGGTGGTGTACGACCGCTACGAACAGATTGGCGGGCTGCTGCAGTTCGGTATTCCCAGCTTCAAGCTGGACAAGTCGGTGATCAGCCGCCGCCGCAACGTGCTGGAAGGCATGGGCGTGCAGTTCCGGCTGGGCGTGGAGATCGGCCGCGACGTGACCCTGGATACGCTGCTGGCCGACTACGACGCGGTGTTCGTCGGTACCGGCGCCTACCGCTACACCGATGGCGGGCTGCCCGGCCAGGACCTGAAGAACGTGCTGCCGGCGCTGCCGTTCCTGGTGCAGAACAGCCGTATCGTCAGCGGCAGCGATGCACACGGCCGGCCCATTGCCGGCTGGGAAGACACCCTTGCCCTGCCGGACCTGGAAGGCAAGCGCGTGGTGGTGCTGGGCGGCGGCGATACCGGCATGGATTGCGTGCGCAGCGCGGTGCGGCTGGGGGCGGCGCGGGTGACCTGCGCCTACCGCCGCGATGAAGCCAGCATGCCGGGCTCGGCACGCGAAGTGGCCAACGCCCGCGAAGAAGGGGTGCGCTTCCTGTTCAACCGCCAGCCGCTGTCGATCGAGGCCGGTGCCGATGACGAAGCGATCGGCGTGACCGTGGTGGAAACCCACCTGGGCGAACCGGATGCGCAGGGCCGGCGCAGCGCGGTGCCGATTGAGGGCAGCGAATCGCTGCTGGAAGCGGACGTGGTGATCATCGCCTTCGGCTTCTCGCCGACGGCGCCGGAATGGCTGACCGCGCAGGGCGTGGAGGCTGGCAGCAACGGCCGTATCCTGGCCGGTGGCAAGGGCCGGCTGCCGTTCCAGACCGCGCATCCGCGCCTGTTCGCCGGTGGCGACGCCGTGCGTGGCGCGGACCTGGTGGTGACCGCCGTGGCCGAAGGGCGCGATGCCGCAGCGGCGATCGTGGAGCTGATCACCGCCTGACAGCGGTCACGGGGGCAGGGTAGCGCCGGCCGTTGGCCGGCCCACGCAGTGCCGGATTCAAGCTGCGGCCCGTACCCCAGCGCGTTCGATCTCAAGCGCAATCAGCAGCTGGATCTCATCCAGCTGGTCGCGGATGCGGGCATTGCCCGCGTCGTCGGCGTGGTCGCAGCCGATATGTGCATCCAGCATGCGTGCCAGGCCGACCAGCAGCAGGTCGGCATCACCGCTGGCGGCATGGCGCAGCAGGCGGCCCAGCGCGCGGATGCGGGCACTGCGGTCGTGGGCCAAGGCCTGCACCGACGGATCATTGCGGGAAGCAGAGAGGGGCATGGGGGGCTGTCCTGATTGACCGGGTGACAGCCGTCAATGTCGGTTATGACCCCATCTTCGGCTATGCAACTTTTACGAATTGGTGTGAAGGACCTCAGGCGGCCTGTGGCGGTGGGCGTCGTTTGGGGATATCGCGCAGCCATACACGACATAGAATGTCGCTATTGCCCCGTCTTTCGGATGATCTCCATGCGCATCGGCTTGGCCGCCAATCGGCTGCACCACCACGACAAGCACGCCGCGCTGTTCCGCTGGCTCAGCGCCAGTGACGGTGGCCTGCGCGAACTGGGCGTGGAACTGCATGCGGTCGGCCGCACCTACGACGCCATCCAGCGGCTCGGGTTCCTTCCCCACTTCCCCACCCTGCGCCGCTACCCGAACGGCCGCGAAGGCGGCCTGATGAAGCTGGTGGCCGAGGTGGTCGGCATGGGCACGCCCGAACGCACGCTGGACGGGGCGATCTACCTGATGGACCCGGTCGACCCGTCCTCGGTGTTCCCCGAAGCCACCGCGCTCAAGCGCCAGTGCGTGATTCACGGCAAGCCCTTCATCTCCACGGTGGCCACCGCGCGCGACTGGATCGAAGTGGAACGCGTGCACGCCGGCCTGGCCGCCGATCCCGGTGCCGATGACCTGCACGCCTTCGAACGGCACACCCTGGCGCTGATCGCGCACGATGCGATGAAGCCGGCCATGCTCGCCTTCGCCGACGAACACTTCGACCTGCTGTCGCGCTTCCGCAGCCGGGTCGGTACCGGCACCACCGGCCAGCGCCTGAATGAACTGGCCTGGAGCCGCGGCTGGGCCAAGGACCAGGAATGGGTCACCCGTTACCAGAGCGGCCCGATGGGCGGCGATGCGCAGATTGCCGACCAGGTGCTGGAAGGCCGCTGCCAGCGTGCGATCTTCTTCGAGGATCCGCATGTAGCGCGCCAGCACGAAGCCGACATCCAACTGCTGGAACGCGCCGTCACCACCGTCACCGATCAGGCCGTGTGCATCACCGCGCCGCGCGTGGCCGCGCGCTGGGCACAGGCGGCCACGCTGCGCGCGCAGGCATCGCGCTGATCGCTACGGTACCTGGCCAATGCATCGTCTGATTCACGGTAATGGGTACGCTTGCGCGGGTGCGGCGAAGCCGTGCACGCCCTGCCCACGCCGCCAATCGCTGTCGCCACTGCTGCCATCGGCACTGGCGATGTAGCTGCCACGCCAATGGTCCTCGCTTTCACGGCGATCCATCCCATGCGTGGCGATGCTGCCCTGGCGCCGCCCGGTTTCGCGGAACAGCAGGCGGAAGCGCTTGCGATGGAACACACTGCCATACAGCCCACCGCTGACCTCCACCCGCGGCCGTTCGTGGCCCGCCAGCAGCCGCAGCCGGCCCGCGCCATCGCGGCACTGCACGCACTCGGCCACGCCTTCCACGCGCACCCCGCTCTGCGACAGCATCACCAGGTACACCGCCTCGGCGCGGCTGTTTGAGCCCGGCGCATAACGGGTCAGCGTCCACACCCCGGACACATCCGGCACCCGCGTGCGCAACATTGCCGCCGTGCCCAGCACGGCCGCGGCAAGCACATTGGTGAGCACATCGAAGGCAACCGAGGCCATGGTCGACATGGGTGTTCCGGGTGGCGGCAGAAGCCGCCAGATTCGCACCTGCCCGATTGACGTCCCATGCAACAAGGTCGAAAGCAGCCACGCAGGGCGTGGCTCTACGACCGGATGCGCGTAGTGCCACGCCGCGCCCCATGAACGGCGTGCGCCGGAACAGCGAGCGCGTCGCCACGCGCCCGGGTGCGTCCGCAAAGCCGGGATACGCTTGGTAGCGTGGCAACCCAGCCAACCTGGGCGGTGCGGAATTACAACAACTGCCGCAGCATCGCTTTAAGCCGCCGCCCTTCCAGCTGGAAATAATCCCGCTCCTCCCGCCACGCCGGGAAGCGTTGCTCCACTTCCTCCCAGAACGCAGCGGAATGGTTGGCCTGGATCAGATGGCAGAGCTCATGCACCAGCACGTATTCGAACGCCGACGGCCGCCCCAGCACCAGAGCCAGGTCCAGCGCCATGCTGCCATCCGGTGCCAGCGATCCCCATTGCGATGACATTACCTTCAGGCGCAGCCGTGCCGGTGCACGTGGCAGGCTGGGCAAATAACGCGGCAGCCACTGGCCGACATCGGCGCGGGTCTGCGCTTCGTAGAATTCGCGCAGCGTGCGCCGCACCGTGGCATCGGTGCCGCGCGCGGGCAGGTGCATGCATGCACCGTCCGGGTCCAGTTCCAGGCGCGCGTAGCGCCCCGTGTCCCAGCGCAGCGGCAACAGCTCGCCGCGCAGTGGCAGCAGCCCCGGTTCGCCGATCACCAGCGGCGGCGGCAGGTTCTGCGCCTGGTAACTGCGCAGCTGCGTGGACAGCCAATCACGGTGCTGCTCCAGGAAACGTTCGCCCATCACCAGGCTCGCGCGCGGCGGCAAGGTCAGCCGCACGCCACGCTCATCCACGCTCAGTTTGATCCGGCGCGCGCGTGGATCGCGCACGCGCAGCACGTCGATCTCGGCATCCTCCAGCCGCAGGCGCACGGTGTCGCGCTGCAGGGTGGGGGCAACGGCCGGGGAGATCAGGCGGCGGAGGAATCCGGGCATGGGGACAGCATAGCGCTCGTGGCGCGGGGCGTATGACTGCGGACCGCAACGGGGGTAGAGCGGGGCTCTGCCGGGGCAGAGCCCCGCTCTACGGGTTGTGTATCAATCGGCCTTGCTGAGCTTGAAGGCCTCTTCCAGCAGCAGGAACAGGCGCCGCACTTCGCCGCTCTGCAGGGCGAAACGGGCGTCCAGCTCGGCGCGGCGGCCGTCTTCGTCGGCGTGCTCAAGCTGGTCCAGGGCACCATCCAGGAACTTCAGCTTGCGCACGATCAGGTCGTCGCCCAGCACGAAGGACAGGTTGTCCTCGAACACCAGGGCCAGCTTGGTCACCTGCTTGCCGGCGTCCAGGTGCTTGTCGATCTCGTCGCAGCGCAGTTCCTGGTGCTGGCATTTGACCACCGCGCCGCCCTCGGCCGGGTCCTTCATCTCGCATTCCTCACCCAGGCTCAGCCCGGTGGGAAGCGGCTCACCGGCGATCCAGCCGGTCAGGATCGAGCGCGGGGCGACTTCGGCGTTCAGCGGCATCGCGGGGAAGCTGCCGAGCAGGCCGCGGATGTCGGACATCATGTTCTCGCCCTTCTTGCTGCTCGAGCAGTCCACCGCCACGTAGCCGTGGGTGAGATCGATCAGTGCGTCGGTGCGCGAGCTCTTCACGAAGGCACGCGGCATCAGTTCGTGCAGCAGGTCGTCCTTCAGGCGCTTGCGCTCGCGGCCGCCCGGCTTGCGCCCTTCCTTCTCCTCGATTTCCTCCAGCTTCCGGGCCAGCAGGTCGTTGACCACCGCGCCCGGCAGGATCTTGTCCTCACCGCCCACGGTCAGCCACAGCGCGTCGCCGACGCGGTGCGAGAACACGGCCTTTTCCTCACGGCCGAACGGGGAGATGAAGCCACGCGAATTCATTTCGAGCGGGCCCACCGGCTTGAGCAGCATCTGCGGCAGCAGGGTGTCGACTTCGGAAAAATCAGTGGCGGTCGGGAAGCGGAACAGCGTCAGGTTGCGAAAGAACATGGAGATCCGGAGTAAGGGCGTGAAAGGGAAGGTCAGGGGGTGCCGTCGGTCCAGGCCGACGGCGGGCTGGGCGCGACCGCAGTGCGGCCCAGCGCCATGAAATCGAACAGGGCCGGGTCGGCCAGCTGCGACGGATGGATGTTGCCCAGCGCACGCGCGATCTGGTCGATCCGCCCCGGGTGCTGGTCTTCCCACTGCTGCAGCATCTGCGCCACCTGGCGGCGTTGCAGGTTGTCCTGGCTGCCGCACAGCGTGCACGGAATGATCGGGAAGCCACGCGCCTGCGCGTACCGTTCGATATCGCGTTCGCTGACATAGGCCAGCGGGCGAATCACCACGTGCCGGCCATCATCGCTGCGCAGTTTGGGCGGCATCGCCGACAGCTTGGCGTGGTGGAACAGGTTGAGGAAAAAGGTGGCCACGCTGTCGTCGCGGTGGTGGCCGAGGGCGATCCTGGTGAACCCGTTCTCCGCCGCGTGCCGGTACAGCGCACCGCGACGCAGCCGCGAACACAGCGAGCACATCGTGCGGCCTTCGGGAATCACCCGGCTGACCACCGAATAGGTGTCCTGTTCGATGATCTGGTAGGCCACGCCGATCGACGCCAGGTAGTCGGGCAGCACATGTTCGGGAAAGCCCGGCTGCTTCTGGTCCAGGTTCACCGCCACCAGTTCGAACGCCACCGGAGCCTTCTTCTGCAGCTGCAGCAGCACGTCCAGCAGGGTATAGCTGTCCTTGCCACCGGAGAGGCAGACCATGATGCGGTCGCCCGCTTCGATCATGCCGAAGTCGGCGATGGCCTGGCCGACCTGGCGGCGCAGCTTGCGGGCCAGTTTGTCCTGCGCGGCCGCGTCCGCGCGCGGGGCGCGGGGGATGGGATCGGGCAAGGGCAGCACGGCGGGCATCCTGTGCATTCTACCGGCTCGCACCGGCCCTCACCGACGCGCGGAAGTGACTGCGTTCACTCCCGGGTGTCATCGCGGATGTGTATGCTCCATCCCTGTGGATACCTATACACCCGAGCAGATCAGCGAACGCCTTGCCACGCTCCGGCAGGAGCACCGCGAGCTGGACGAAACGATTGCGAAGATGGCCGCCAACGGCGAAGACGAGCTGGAGGCCAAGCGCCTGAAGCGGCGCAAGCTGCAGCTCAAGGACTGCATCGCCAAGCTGGAAGACATGTTGATCCCGGACGAACCGGCGTAGGTAGCGCCGACCGTTGGTCGGCTGCTCTCCATCAGGCGTTACCGGGGCCTGACAAACGGCTTCGGACAGAGGTCAGCGTCGGCAGGTTCATGGACGACGCGGTGTCCCTGACCCGGATGCTTGAGCCGCGCGTTGCGCGGTCGCCGGCCAACGGCCGGCGCTACGAATTGCTGGCGAACGCGGTGAAATCCGGATACGTCGGGATACGCAGGGTTGACGACGTGGTCGTCAATCCTGCGTTACCGGTTCCTCTGGTTTTGCCGCTTCCGGGCTGACCCGTTCGATGGTGTGGCGCAGCTCGCGGCCCAGGATGAACTTGGCATCCTTGGCCCAGCCATCCAGGCGTTCGTCGAACAGCAGCTTGCTGTTTTCGTCCGGCCACACCAGGCGCAGCTCGCGCATCTTCTGGATGAAGCCGCGGAACAAGGTGCGGTCGAAGAACTCCGGCGCGGCCGGGGCGTACAGCAGGCTCAACCGCTGGGCGGCCTGCTGGCACAGGCTTTCCAGCTCGGCCGCGCCCAGCGTGCCCGGGCCGTTCTTCACCAACACCGAGATGGCGATGTAGTAGCGCTCGAACGCCTGCTGCAGCGAATGGCCGATGGCACGCAGGCGGAACACCTCGTCGGTCTGCCCGGTGTTGCGCGCCAGGATGCCGCCGTCGTCGTCGTTGACGTTCTGCAGCAGGCCTTCGCGCACGAACACCGCGATGGTCTGTTCGATGCGCTGGGCGAACTCGTCTTCGGTCCACGGCAGGAACAGCTCGGCCTGCAGGAACGGGTACACGGTGCGGCCCAGCTGCACCAGCCCGGTGCGGCTCATGCGGCGGTTGTTCTGGAAGCAGCACGCCACCCACGACGACGCCGTGAACAGGTGGATGACGTTGTTGCGGAAGTAGCTGAGCAGCACCGCGGTATCGCCGCTGACGCTGAGCACATCGCCCAGCGGGTGCTTGACCCGGGTCAGGACGTTGATTTCCTCAGCGTGCGCGATGATCCGCTCCGGCGAATGCGGGGTCACGGTGACCCGGTCCGAATACGGCATCTCCACCAGCAGGGTCTTGCACAGCTCGATCTGCGCGATCAGGTCGGCTTCGCCCATCGCATGCTTGGGCGTGGACAGCAGCGCCAGCGCCAGCAGGTTGATCGGGTTCACGTCGGCCGCGCCGTTGATGTGCACCTGGATGCGTTCGGCCAGATGGTCCACCGTGCCCGACAGCCACGACGGCTTCTCGTCCTCGCCCACCGGCGTGCCATCCCACTCCGGCGCCTGGTGGGCCAGCACGTCGTTGAGCGCGATCGGCTCGCCGAAGTTCACCACCACCTGGCCGTAGTTCTGCTTGAGCACCTTCGGAATCGACCACAGCAGCTGCCAGATCGATTCCTTCTCCTTCGGCCGGCCGGACAGCTCGTCCAGGTAGCTGCCGCCTTCCATCAGCTTTTCATAGCCGATGTACACCGGCTGGAACAGCACCGGCTTGCGCGGCTGGCGCAGGAAGGCGCGCAGCGTCATCGAGATCATGCCGCCCTTGGGCTGCAGCAGGCGCCCGGTACGCGAACGGCCGCCTTCGACGAAGTACTCGATCGAATAGCCACCAGCCACCAGCTGCGCCACGTATTCGCTCAGCACCGCCGAATACAGCGCGTTGCCGCGGATCGAGCGGCGGATGAAGAACGCCCCCCCCTTGCGCAGCAGGGTGCCGACCACCGGCAGGTTCAGGTTGATGCCGGCCACGATGTGCGGCGGCACGATGCCCCGGTCGTACAGCAGGTAGGACAGCAGCAGGTAATCCATGTGGCTGCGGTGGCTGGGCACGTAGACCACTTCATGACCCGGCGCGGCCGCCTTGAACTTGTCCAGGTGGTGCACCAGCACGCCGGCGTAGATGCGGTTCCACACGTGGCTGAGCATGAAGCTGGCCGAGCGCACCACCGGACTGGAGTAGTCCGCGGCGATTTCCCAGGCGTAGGCATGCGCCTTCTTCCAGGCGTCGGCCGGCTTGGTGTTGTCGCGCTTGGCCTGCGAGGCGATCGCATCGCGGACGGTGTCCGCCTCCAGCACCTTGTCCACCAGCAGGCGGCGGGTGGACAGATCCGGCCCGATCACCGATTCGCGGATGCGGCGGAAGTGGGTGCGCAGCACGCGCTGCAGCTTGCGCACGGTGCGCTCGGGGTCCAGCCCCTCATCCACCGTGGTGCGCAGCGAGATCGGCGGGGCGAACCGCACGATGGTGCTGCGGCCGTTGAGCAGCACCGCCAGCAGGCGGCGGAAGCGGCCCACCAGCGCCCAGTTTTCCGAGAACAGCACGGCGAACCAGCCGCTCTGCTTGTCCGGCGCGCGGCCGACGAAGATCGACACCGGCACCAGGTTCACGTCCAGCTCGCCGCGAGCGCGGTGGGCCTGCAGCAACTTGGCCAGCGAATCGGAATGGGTCTTGGCGCCGCGCTGTTCGGGAATCAGCGAATTGCTGCTGCTCCGCCGCGACAGCGCCAGGTAGGCGCGCCTGCGCCCGGTCGGGTCGCCGGCAATGGGCACCAGCGGCGAGGGCAGGCCCGCTTCACGGCAGGCCTTGTCCAGGATCAGCGCATTGGACAGACCGTAGTCTTCCAGCACGTACACCACCGGGCGGCCGTCGTCGTACTGGCCGGGATGTTCGGGTTCGATCTTCAGCGACAGCCACGGCTCGATCAGCCGGCCCAGCAAGCGGGCCCACCACGGGCGACGGCCGGACGAGGTGCGGGCCGCCGCGCCGAGTGGGCTGGGCACGATCGCCGCCGGGTCGGTGGCATCCACCGACGCGGGTGCGCCCTCGGTGGCGGTGCCTGCGGCGGGCGCAGTGTCGGGCGACGCGGACGGGGCGTCCGGCGTCTTGGGCGGCTCTTCGCCGGGGAAAGGCAGGGGATTCTGGTTCGGCATCGGCTTCATTATGGCTTAGCCGGTGCAGAAGCACCGTCCTTGACCTGCGCGGCGGCCTCTGCTTCGGCGGCCAGTCGTGCGTCATGTTCAGCTTGTGCGGCCGCCGCAGCGGCGGCTTCGTCGGCCGCCTTGAGCAGCGCATCGGTCTCTTCCAGCGTGCGCGCCAGGTACCAATGGCCGTCGCGGCGGGCCATACGCACCTGGGCTTCGACCTGTTCGCCGGCCAGCGGGTACTGGATCCGTACCACGGCGGTGTCGCCCTCCTGCGACACCAGCTCACCGTGCAATCCGGTCATGGCCGCGTCCAGCGACAGCCCGTAACTGGCCAGCGCGGTCTTGAGCGCCTTCTCGAACGGCCCCAGCCGGCGCAGGCAGTCTTCCATTCCGGCCGCCTGCAGCTGGGCATCGGTGGACAGCCCGGTGGTGCGCGCGGTGGCGGTCAGCAGGGTGATGGTGGTTTTGGCGCGCTGCTTGTCGGTCAGCGGCGCGGCGGCGGCCCAGCGGCTCAGTACGTCCACCACCTGGGTGTAATGGGCCCGCTCGGTGTCGGTGTAGTCGGTCTGGTTACGCAGGTACTGCACGCCGAACAACCCCATGGAATGGGCCGCCTGGCGCACCCCCGTGGCCTGGCCGGCAATCTGGGTATCGAACGAACGCTGCAGGCGCGTGGGGGCGTCCGGCGCGGACAGGGCGGCCAGCATCGGCAGCAACTGGCCATCCAGTGGCAGGTCGGTCAACGGCCAGCGGCTGTGGCCCTCGGTCCACGCCGCCTGCAGGCGGGTGTACTGGGCCGGCGGCACCGATGCGCGGGCGTAGCCGACCAGGTCGTTGTCAGCCAGGTGGCGGGCGATCTGCTGCAACGCGGCTACCGGCTCGGCGGCCGGTGCCTCCGGGTCGATCGTGTCGCGCTTGCACGCCCCTGCCAGCAGCAACCCGCACAGCGACAGCGACATCACCCAGGGTCGGTAGCGCCCTGTCATCAACGGCATGGACATGAATTCGGACTTCCCCGGACCGGTCCGCATCTTGCGGCCTGCGCCCCTGCAGCGGCAACCCATCCTGTCCGCCGGGCCGACAGAATGGGCGTAACTCGCTGTTTTTATTGAATATCAATCACGCATCCACGTAGCCTGGATGAAATCGCGCACGTAGCCCTGCGACAACCGCGCATACACGCCGGGTCGCCCCGGCAGCGCGCAGCCTTCACCCCAGCTGACCGTGCCCAGTACCGTCCAGGCCCCCTTGCGACGCACCAGCAGCGGCCCGCCGGAGTCGCCATTGCAGCTGTCGATGCCCTCGGCCCCGGCGCAGATCACCGTGCCCGCCTGCAACGACGGGTAGGCCTCCTGGCAGGCGCTGAACGACACGAACGGGGTCTGCACCGTCTGCAACGTGGTGGGCAGTGCCTCGCCGGGAAACTCGGTCACGCCCCAACCGATCACCGTGAAGGCACGCCCGGGCCGCAGGTAGGCGCTGTCCCTGCCCAGCAGCACCTCGGCCGGTTCGGCCTTGGCCACGGGCCGCTTGAGCTGGATCAGCGCCACGTCGTTGACCAGTTCGCGTTCATCGAACGCCGGGTGCACGTGGATCGCCTTGACGTTGGAAACGCGGCGGCGCGGCGTGGTCTGCAGCGTGGTCTGCCCGACCAGCACCGCCAGGTGCGCCGGCAGCAGGCCGTCAACGCAATGGGCTGCAGTGAGTACCCAGGAAGGTGAGATCAGGGTGCCGCCGCAGCCATGCCGGGCGTGGTCCGAATCGCCCCGGCCCAGCCGCTGCAGGCTGGCCATGAACGGGTACTGGCCGGGTTCGGCGTCGACGCCGCCAATGATGCGGGGCACGTTGTCGGGCGCAGGCTGGGCCAGCGCGGGAACGGAAACAGCGGAGAGGATCAGGCCGAACATCCAGGCCGGCCGGGAACAGATACGCATGCAGCAACTCCTTTGCGGAAAAGTGAAAACGACAGGCACGGCGCCGGAGCGCGTGCGAGGTCGATTCAATGGCAAAGAAGGCGGGACAACTGCGTGCCCGGTCGCGTTTCAGCGGGACCAACGATTGATGGATCCGTTTCTGGGAACGGGCGCAACCTGGCACCGGGATGCAGTTCCATCCCGGTGCGTACAACCCTTACAGCAGTCAGCGTCGGGCGTTGCGGATCTCGTCCTGGATCGCCAGCGCGGCGGCGCGCGGGTCGGCCGCCAGCCGGATCGGGCGCCCGACCACGATGGCGTCGGCGCCGTCGGCGAACGCCTGGGCCACGCCCACGGTGCGCTTCTGGTCATCGCCGACCGGGCCGCCGGGGCGGATGCCCGGGCACACGATCGAGAACCCGGCGCCGGTCGCGGTGCGGATCGGGCCGGCTTCCTGGCCCGAGGCGATCACCCCGTCGATGCCGGCGGCCTGGGCGGCCAGCGCGCGTTCGACCACCACATCCACCGGCTCGCGGTCGATACCCATGCCACGCAGGTCATCGCGCCCCATCGAGGTCAGCACGGTCACCGCCAGCAGGCGCATGTCGCTGCTGTTGGCCGCCGCGCAGGCGTCCATCATGGCCGGGTGCCAGCCGTGGATGGTGGCGTAGCTCACCGGCCACTGCGACAGGCGGCGGATCACCGCCGCAGCGGTGGCCGGGATGTCGAAGAACTTCAGGTCCACGAACACGCGCTTGTCGCGCGCCGCCAGCGCATCGAGCACCTCGAAGTACTCGCCCGACGCCAGCAGCTCCATGCCGATCTTGTAGAACGACACCGCATCACCCAGCCGGTCCACCCACGCCAGCGCCTCCTCGCGGCCCGGTACGTCGAGCGCGAAGATCAGGCGTTCGTCATCGCGCAGCGGCAGCGGGGCGCGGCTCACGGCGCGTAGTCCAGGGCAGCGCGCTTGGCGTCATGGCGGGCCTGGCGCGACTGGCTGTAATCGTTGTTGAACTGGGCCGGTTCGAAGCCGCCGTAGGTCGGGTTGGGCAGCATCCACCAGCGCTCGCCGAACCAGTCGTGGTACTGCTGCAGCAGCGCGTCGCGGCCGTCGTTGGTATTGGCGGTGACTTCGACGAAGTCGCCCAGCTGGTCGCCGAACTGCATCAGCACGCGGTAGTTCTGCCCGGCCAGGCGGCGGCGGCAGTTCTTCTCGCTGCCGGCCTGCTCGCAGTCCTTCACCACCGTGCCCAGGCCCAGGAACACGCTGTCATCGGCCACCGGCAGGCCTTCGGCACGCAGGTTGGCCAGGGTGGCTTCCTTCAGGTGCACGGCGCGGTTGGAGATGTACAGCAGGGTCACGCCCTTGGCGTTGGCAGCCTTGGCGAAATCGACCACGCCCGGAATGGCCTTGGCCTTCTTTTCGGCCACCCACTGGTCCCAGCTCAGTTCGTCGTACTCGCCGCCGTCGCGGACCAGGCGGGCCTGGTAGGGCGAGTTGTCCAGCACGGTTTCGTCCACGTCCAGCACCACGGCCGGCTTCAGGCCCTTGGCGGCGTTGCCGCGCTCTTCGGGCACCAGTGCGTCCCAGTTGGCTTCCTTCAGCGCCTTGTCCAGGTGGTCGGCGGCGGCGCGGTAGGTCTGTTCGGTGATCGCGCGGTATTCCTGCGAACGCTGCATCCACAGCACGGCGTTGAGATTGTCGTTGGCGGCCACGGCAGCATCGCCCGTGGCAGCCGGTGCCGCGGCGGCCGCAGCAGGGGCCGGGGCAGCGGCTTCGGCGGGGGTTTCGGTGCGCTTGCATGCACCCAGCGCCATCACGGCACAGGCAAGCACAGACAGGGAAACGGCGGTACGACGCATGGGAATCACCAGAACTGAGTGGCGCCAGTTTACCGGCTTGGCCGCCGCGGTTCATGCCGGCTGCTGGGCTCGGCTATGCTGCACGCCTCAGAAACACCCCGGAGCGCGACATGACCGATGACACCCAGACCCCTGCCCTGCCCGTGCTCAGCGCGGCCCAGGCCCGCGCCCTGGGCTGCCTGATCGAGAAGGAAGCGACCACCCCGGACGCCTACCCGCTCACGGTCAATGCCGCCCAGGTGGCGGCCAACCAGAAGACCGCCCGCGAACCGGTCATGCAGCTGTCGGCCGGCGATGTTCACCACGCGCTGCGCCAGCTGGAAACCCTGGGCCTGGCCCGCCAGCAGTTCTCCTCGCGCGCCGAGCGCTACGAGCACCGCGCCGGCAGCGCGCTGGACCTGACCCGCCAGCAGCTGGCCATCCTGGGCCTGCTGCTGCTGCGTGGCCCACAGACGGTGAACGAACTGCTGACCCGCAGCGAGCGCCTGTTCCAGTTCCAGGACGCCGACGAACTGCGCCACCATGTCGAGCGCATGATCCAGCGCGACCTGGCCGTGCAGCTGCCACGCGCCGGCGGCCAGCGCGAAGACCGTTACATGCACCTGCTGGCCGGCCCGGTGGACGTGCAGGCATTGGCCGAGCAGTACAAATCCGCGCCGTCGGCCGGCGGCAGCAACGCCGGGTTGGAAGCGCGCGTGCAGGAGCTGGAAACCACGGTGGCCGCCCTGCAGGAACAATTGGCGGAATTGCGCGCTCAGCTGGGCGGGTGACGGCAGCCACGCAGGGCGTGGCTCTACGCGCTCAGGCGGTCATGCCCCTGTTACGGCGGGCGCGCCCGGCGTGGCGAACAACAGCAGCACATCTTCATCGCGCGGCGCCGGCAGGCGCACGTCGCCACGGTCTTCCATGCCCAGCTTGCGCAGCAGCGCGGCCGAACGCAGATTCTCCGGGGCGACGATGCCGTACAGGTCCGGATACCCGAGCACGTCGCGTGCGTAATGCATCACCCCGCGCGCGGCTTCGAACGCGTAGCCGTGGCCTTCGTACTGCGCCATGAGCGCATAGCCCACATCGGGCGCAGGCAGGCCATCGCGGCGCACCAGCCCGGCGTTGCCCAGCCACGCCCCGTCGCTGCGGCGGATGATGGCGTACATGCCAAACCCGTTGAGCGTGTAACTGCCGAGAACGCGCTCGGCGGTGTAATCGCGCGCCTGTGCCAGCGTGCGCACGCCACGGTCGGCGATATGGCGGATGAAGCCCGGCTCGTTGAGCAGGGCCAGCATGTCGGCCGCATCATGGTCGGGATCGATCAGGCGCAGCTGCAGGCGTTCGGTCTGGATCACGACGGACATGAAAACCCTCGGCGATGGGAAGGTATCGATTGTAGAGCCACGCCCTGCGTGGCTGGCTTCTTCGTTCAGGACCGCGAAGCCACGCAGGGCGTGGCTCTACGGGATGGCATGCGATTCAGTCGAACAATGCCTCGATCGCCGCCAGGCCCGCACTGGCGCGTTCCTTCTTGCGCGCCGCATCGGCCACCGGGTCGGCGCCATCGCGCTGCATTTCCTCGGCCGGGATTTCGTCGAAGAAGCGGCTGGGCTTGAGCCGCACGTGCTCACCGAACTTCCGGGTCAGCTTGCTGTGGCTCATCCACAACTGCACCTTGGCGCGGGTGATGCCCACGTACAGCAACCGGCGTTCCTCCTGCAGGTTGCCTTCGTCCAGGCTCACCTGGTGCGGCAGCACGCCATCCTCGCAGCCGACGATGAACACATACGGGAATTCCAGGCCCTTGGACGCATGCAGGGTCATCATGCGCACCTGGTTGCCGCCGTCGTCCTTGTCGTTGCGCGACAGCAACGCCAGCTGCGCGGCCAGGTCGGCGGTGGACGCGCCGCGCGGGCCGCCTTCGAACCACTGCGCCAGCTCTTCCAGGTTGCCCAGCCGACGCTGGTACACCGATTCTTCCTTGCACGCACCGCGCAGTTCGGACACCAGGCCCGAATCCTTGACCAGTCTGCGCACCAGGTCGCCCGAGCTGAGCCTGGGCATTTCCGCACGCAGGTCGCGCAGGATGTCGGTGAAGCGGCTCAGGCTGTTGGCCGCGCGCGGCGGCAGCTGCGACAGCGCGCCGATCGCCTCGGCGGCATGCGCCATCGGCAGCTCCTTGTCCGACGCCAGCTCGGCCAGCTTGGCCAGCGTGCCAGCCCCCACTTCGCGCTTGGGCGACTGCACCGCGCGCATGAAGGCCGTATCGTCATCGGGGTTGACCAGCAGGCGCAGCCACGCGAGGGTGTCCTTGACCTCCTGCCGTTCCAGGAACGCGGTGCCGCCGGTGATGTGGTACGGCGCGCGCACCAGCTGCAGCGCCTTTTCCAGCGGGCGCGACTGGAAGTTGCCGCGGAACAGGATGCAGAAATCGCTCCACGGAATCTGCTTGGACGTGGCCAGGTAAGAGATCTCGGCCGCGACCTTCTCTGCCTCATGTTCGCTGTTGCGGCACTCCCACACGCGGATGCGCTCGCCGTCGGCCTGGTCGCTCCACAACTTTTTCAGGTGTTCGTGCGGGTTGTTGGCGATCAGCGCATTGGCCGCGCGCAGCACGCGGTTGGAACAACGGTAGTTCTGCTCCAGCTTGATGATTTCCAGCGCCGGGTAATCGCGCGCCATCTGCTGCAGGTTTTCCGGGTTGGCACCGCGCCAGGCGTAGATCGACTGGTCATCGTCGCCCACGCAGGTGAAGTTGCCGGCGCTGCCGGCCAGCTGCTTGAGCAGCCGGTACTGCGCATCATTGGTGTCCTGGCATTCGTCCACCAGCAGGTAGCCGATGCGCTCGCGCCAGGCCAGCGCGATCTCCGGGTTTTCTTCCAGCACCTGCACCGGCAGGCGGATCAGGTCGTCGAAATCCACCGCGTTGAATGCGGTCAGGCGCAGCTGGTAACGCTCGTAGACGCTGGCCGCTTCCTTCTCGCGGTTGCTGCGCGCCTGGGCCATCGCCTGCTCGGGCGACAGGCCGGCATTCTTGGCGCGCGAAATCAGGTTCTTCACATCCTCGATGTCGTCCGGCTTGGCGCCGTACATCAGGTCTTTCACCTGCGAGGTGGAATCGTCGGCGTCGAAGATCGAAAAGCCGCGCTTGAGCCCGACAGCGGCATGCTCGATCTGCAGGAACTTCAGGCCCAGCGCGTGGAAGGTGCAGATGGTGACGTCTTCGGCGTCGCCGCCCTGCAGGCGCCTGGCCACGCGCTCGCGCATTTCCTTGGCGGATTTGTTGGTGAAGGTGATCGCCGCGATGCGCTTGGCCGGGTAACGCCGGGTGCTGATCAGCTGGGCGATCTTTTCCACGATCACGCGTGTCTTGCCGCTGCCCGCGCCGGCCAGTACCAGCAGGGGACCTTCGCAGTGCAGCACTGCCGCGCGTTGGGGGGGATTGAGACCGTGCATGCCTTCTCCGTGGGTGCGCCATTGTAGCGGGCCTGCCGGGGGGCCAGCCCGGTTGACGCCGGCATCGGCACCCGGTATTGAGGGGATCTGAGCCTAGGGAGGTGCTGCATGAACGGACGTCTGAATGGTCGTTGGATGTTGGGCGTGCTCACGGCGCTGGCCGTGTCTCCGGTACTGGCACAGCCCCAGGTGGCGGACCTGCGCGCGCGGGAAGTGCTGAGCAGTCCTGCGTTCATGGCCAACCACCCGGACATGCGCTACCGCCAGCTGGGCCATCAGGCCCAGGCCGACGGGCGCATGAGCGAGGCGCGTGACCACTTCCGGGCGGCGGCGCGGTACGCCGACAAGCTCTCGCAGGCGGCCTTGGCCGAACTGTGGTGGTCAGGCCAGGGCGGCCCGACCGACCGGGCCCTCGGTTATGCGTGGATGGACCTGGCCGCCGAGCGCGGCACCCCGTTGCTGCTGGTCCAGCGTGAGCGCTATTGGGCCGCGCTGGACCCAACCGAACGCGAGCGGGCGCTCACGGAAGGCCGGGCGCTGTATGCCGAGTTCGGCGATCCCACCGCCCAGCCACGGCTGGAGCGCGAGCTGCGTGCCGGGCTGCGCCGGGTGACCGGCAGCCGGACCGGGTCGGTGCCCCGCATGGAAATGTTCGTCCGTGAGCATCGCGGCGCCCGTACCGTGGATGCCGATGCGTTCTACCAGGACGACTACTGGCAGCCGGACCGGTATTGGCAGTGGAAGGCCGCGGAGCTGGCACGCGTCGGGGGCGGCAATGGCACGGTCGATGTGGGCCCGGCAACGACCGTTCGCTCCCCCATCGACTAAAATCCCTCGATGGCCAAGCTCTATTTTTATTATTCGGCGATGAATGCCGGCAAGACCACCACGCTGCTGCAGTCGGCGCACAACTACCGCGAGCGCGGCATGCGCGTGGCCATCCTGACCCCGCGGCTGGACGACCGCGCCGGGCGCGGCGTGGTGGCCTCGCGGATCGGGTTGAAGGCCGACGGCATCGCCTTCGACCGCGACACCGATCTGGAACAGCTGATCCGCACCGATATCGCCAGCCACGGGCCGTTGGGCTGCGTACTGGTGGACGAAGCCCAGTTCCTCAGCCGCAGCCAGGTCTGGCAGCTCAGCGAGGTGGTCGACCAGCTGCGCATTCCGGTGTTGTGCTACGGACTGCGCACCGATTTCCGCGGCGAACTGTTCGAAGGCAGCCAGTACCTGCTGGCCTGGGCCGACGAGATGCAGGAGATCAAGACCATCTGCCACAGCGGCAAGAAGGCCACCATGACCGTACGCGTGGACGAACACGGCCACGCGGTGCAGGACGGCCCGCAGGTGGAAATCGGCGGCAACGAACGCTACGTATCCGTCAGCCGCGCCGAGTTCAAGAAGATCACCCGGGGCGAAGGCAAAATCGACCCAGCCCAAGCGCAATTACCGATTTAAACAGCCCCGGCCGTAGGTTGGTTAATCCGGGCAACCGCCGTTAATACAACGTGCGTTCCGGTGCCCCTGCCGGCGGTGGGGTGTATTGATACAACCACGTTTCGGTGAGGGTCTTCCCACCGCTGCGCAGGTAAAGACGGATGTCGATCTGGTCGGTGCTGTTGTCCGGCGGAACCAGGTCGAACATGGCGCGGTAGCCCTTGATCTCGCGCAGGGGGCGCGCCGAGACGATCTCGGTGCGGCCGCGGCTGGCCTGCACCACCGCTTCCACTTCGCCCTTGTCGATCAGCGCGGCCAGTTCGCCGCCCTGGAAATCCACCGCGAAGCGCCATGAGAAATACTCGCGCTTCTTGCCGATCACCCCGCCCAGCCCGGTGCGGGTGGCCACGGCCTGTGCCAGCGGTGGGCGCGCAGGCGGTTCGGCGCCCCAGTACAGGCGGTAGCCGATCAGCAGCTCCTGGCCCGGCTGCGGCTTGGCCTCCGGGTTCCAGAACGCCACGATGTTGTCGAAGGTCTCATCCACGGTGGGAATTTCCACCAGCTGCACCGAGCCCTTGCCCCACTGCCCCTTCGGTTCCACCCACAGGCACGGGCGCTTCTCATAGAACACGCCATCGTCCTGGTAGTGGTCGAAGTTGCGGTCGCGCTGGAGCAGGCCAAAGCCCTTCGGGTTGTTGTCCACGAACATGTTGAAACGCAGCTGGCGCGGGTTGGACAGCGGGCGCCAGATCCATTCGCCCGCGCCGGTCCACATCGACAGACCGTCGGTGTCATGGATTTCCGGGCGCCAGTCCCAGGCCATGCGGCGGTCGTTCTCGCCCACCTGGTACATGCTGGTGCACGGCGCGATGCCGAGCCGTTCGATGGTCCTGCGCGGGTACAGCGCCACGTCCACGTCCATCAGCAGCACATCGCCGTTGGTGATGGCGAAGCGATAGGCGCCGGCCACGCTGGGCGAGTCCAGCAGCGCGTACACCACCAGCGTGTTGGAATCGGCTGCCGGCTGTTCCAGGAAGTAGGCGATGAAGTCGGGGAATTCTTCCGGGCGGTCCATGCCGGTATCGATCGCCAGACCGCGCGCGGACTGCCCGTACTGGCCTTCCTTGCCCACCGCACGGAAGTAGCTGGCGCCCAGGAACGCGGCGAAGTCGCGGTCGGTGTCCTTGCGGGTGTTGAGGCGGAAGCCGGCAAAGCCGAGGTCGGCCGGCAGGTGCCCGTCTTTCAGGCCGCTCTTGCCGTAGTTGAATGCCGCCGGGTCGTAGGCCAGTTCCTGCGCCTTGCCATCGACGATATCGAACATGCGCACCGGCGAATGGAAATACAGGCCCAGGTGGAAGAATTTGGCCTGGAAGCGGCCGGGCTGGTCGGCCCACAGCGCGTGGTCCTGGCGGTAACTGATCGACTGGTACTGGTCCCAGTCCAGCGCTTCCAGCGGCCCTGGCAGGGTGCGCCGATGGCTCTTGTATGGCGCTTCGGACAGCGCGCGCGCCTGGCCCTTGAGTATGGCGAAGTCGAACGGCTGCGGCTGGCCCAGCCGGCGCAGGCCGACCTGGCTGCCCTGCGCGGCACAGGCCGGCAGTGCCGGAAAACCGATGGCGGCCAGGGCCAGGGAAGCGTTGCGGATGAAGTCGCGTCGTTGCATGCAGGCAGCGATGGGCAGGAAAGGGTCGGCCATCATAGGCACGCGAACGTTAATTCGCCGCCGTGGCGACGGGTTTGCGTTCAGGCTCGCCCAGCCGCACCTGCAATAACCCGCCGCTGCACGCTTTCAAGGCCTGCTCGACCTGGCGCGGAACGCGGCCACCCTGGGGGCGCTGCGCACGCACCTCGGCCTGCAGGCGCGCCAGCGCCTGGCGCCCACGTGCCGGCGCCTGCGCGCAGTCCAGCTGGCCCAGCGCGGCCCGTGCCAGCCAGCGCAGGTTGACGCTGCGCGGATCCATCGCCCCGCCCTGGGTGAGCGGCAGCAACGCGCGCTGCGCCTCCATCGGCTGGTCCATGCGGATCAGGTTGCGTCCCCACGCCAGTTGCACTGCCTGCAGTTGCAGGCGCGCGTCCGGGCCACCACGCGCGGATTGGCGCATCAGCTTGGCCAGGCGCTCGCCGGCCTGCCAGGGATCGACATGCTCGCCGATGATCTCGGCCATGCGGCGGTCGCCGCGCTGCACCTCCGGATCGTCATCGCCGCGCTGCGCAGCCTGCCACTGGCGGCCCTCATGGAAAGCGGCCAGCGCATCCTGCCAGCGGCCGACGTCGGCCAGCGCGTTGCCGTAGTCGTACAGGCCCTGCGGCAGCAGGCCGATGCAGTCCGGCTGGCGCCAGATCGCCACTGCCCGCCCAAACGCATCCACCGCTGCAGCGGCGTCGCCGCGTTCCAGCGCCGAGCGCCCCAGCGCATGCCAGGTCTGGCCAGTATCGCGGTGCTGTTCGCCCAAGGCCTGCCGGGTGAGCCGATGCACCTGCTGCAGGGCGGCCTCGGCTTCGGCAAGATCGCCACGCTGCAGGGCCAGGGTCGCGCGCAGGCGGCGGATGGCCAGCGTCTCCGGATGGTCGGTACCGTACAGGTTGACCGCGTCGGCCCAGGCCGCGCGCAGGTTTCGGTCGGCGCCGTCCAGATCGCCCTGCGCGGCCATCATTTCACCCAGATGGCGGCGCAGCGTGACCCGTTGTGGGTGGCGGGCGGTGGTGCGTGCCTGCAGCAGCTGCAATGCCTGGCGGTAGCCGGCCAATGCGGCCTGGGCATTGCCATCGTCGTTTTCCAGCGCGGCCAGATCAGAGAGGCTTTCGGCCATGCCGGTTGCATCGTGGGTGATGTCGCGGCGCAGGGCGAGCGCACTTTCAAACCCTTCGCGCGCCGCATCGCGGTAGCCCAGCAGCTGCTGGCAGCGGCCCAGCTGGGCATGGAACTCGGCCACGATCGACGGCAGCGCCTGACGCTGTTCGTCCGCCAGCGCCTGCATCGGCCTCATGTGCGCCACGCACTCGCGCGAGCGGCCCAGCATGCGCAGCGCCCGGCCCCGCTGGGTCACCGCTTCCAGCTGCAGCCCGGGTGGCACTTCCTTGACCTGTTCCAGCAGCGCGCGCTGCCGGTCCAGGGTTTCCAGCGCCAGCGCGTAATCGCCCATGCCGATCCGCAAGCGTCCTATCACCCCTTCCAGGTCCGCCAGCGGCAGCGGCTGGTCGGCCAGTTCGGCCTCGCCACGCTGCTGCCCGGTGGCCAGCAGCTGGCGCACATCGAAGCTGCCGTGGCGCACGCTGGCGGCGCGGTCGAACAGGCCGATGGTGAAATCCTGCATGGCCTGCGCGCGGGCGATCTCACGCCGCGCCTGCTGCATCTGCCACACCGCCAGCGCGGCCAGCACCGCCAATGCCAGCACCGCTACGGCGGCCAGTGCCACCCCCCAGCGATGCCGGCCCAGGTACTTGCGCAGGCGGTACAGCGAACGCTGCGGGCGCGCGTGGATGGGGCGCCCTTCCAGGAAGCGCTGCAGGTCCTGCGCCAGCGCCTCCACCGAGGCGTAGCGCTGCGCCGGTTCCTTCTGCAGTGCCTTGAGCAGGATCGTGTCCAGGTCACCGCGCAGGCGCCGGGCCAGGCGCCGCGCGGCCGGCGTGGCCGCCGCATCGGTGATGTCCCCGCGCAGCAACACGCTGGACGCACGCGGTGAATCCACTTCCAGGATCGAACGCTCCCACTCGGCATCGCTGTGCCGGCGCAGGCGGTAGGGCTTGCGCCCGGTAATTACCTCGAACAGCACCACGCCCAGCGAATACACATCGGTCAGCGTGGTCACCGGTTCGCCACGCACCTGTTCGGGCGCGGCGTAGTGCAGGGTGAAGGCGCGTGCCTCGGTCGGCGGGTGCGCGGCGTTGGTGCGCGCCTGCTCATCGTCGAGCAGTTTGGCGATGCCGAAATCCAGCAGCTTCACCTCGCCTTCGGCGGTGACCAGGATGTTGGAGGGCTTCAGGTCGCGGTGCACGATCAGGTTCGCATGCGCGTGGCTTACCACTGCGCATACCTGCAGCATCAAGTGCAGGCGTCGTTCCAGCGGCAGCTGCAGGCGCTGGCAGTAATCGGTGATCGGCTCGCCTTCCACGTAGGCCAGCGCCAGGTAGGGCTGGCCCTGCAGGTCCACGCCGGCGTCCAGCAACTGCGCCAGGTGCGGATGCTGCAGCCGCGCCAGGATCTCGCGTTCGCGGCTGAAGCGTTGGCGCAGCCCGGGATCGGCGTAGCCGCTGCGCAGCAGCTTCAGCGCTACCTGGCGCTGGTACAGCCCGTCGGCGCGTTCGGCAAGCCACACCTCGCCCATACCGCCCTCGCCCAGCTGGCGCAGCAGCCGGTACGGGCCGATATGGGTGCCGGCGCGGCTGTCTTCCGGCGCGGCGGTCCACAGCGGCTGGGCCAGGAACTCGTGGCTTTCCCGTTCGTGTTCCAGCAACCGCTCGATTTCATCGGCCAGCGTCGCATCGGCCGCGCGCAGCTGCGCCAGGCGCGCGACGCGCTGGTCGTGGGGCATTTCCAGCAACTGATCCAGCAGCGTCGACAGCTGCCGCCAGCGCACTGCATCCATCGTCCCTTCCCCGGGCGCTGCATTACCACCGTGCACATCCACCCGCGCCAGCGCACGGGGCCCTGACTGCCGCCGTGCTCAGTCCTCGCGGACCGACGCCAGCAGGAACATCCGCGCTTTCTGCCAGTCGCGCCGGATACTGCGCTCCGAGCGATGGCACAGGTCGGCGATCTCCTGTTCGGACAACCCCGCGAAATAACGCAGTTCCACCACCTTGGCCAGGTGGTGGTCCACTGCCTGCAGGCGGGCCAACGCCACATCCAGCGCCAGCAGGTCTTCATCCAGGCGCACGCCGCTGCTGCTGTTCTCGGGAATTTCAGCCACGCGCTTGAGATCGCCGCCACGCTTGCGCGCCAGCCGGTTGCGCGCGTAATCGACCACCACACTGCGCATGGCCGAAGCGGCGTAGGCAAAGAAATGCGCGCGGTCTTCAAAGCGTGCCACGCCGCGCGCGCCCAACAGCTTGAGGTAAGACTCGTGGACCAGCGAGGTGGCATCCAGGGTACGGCCCTGCTGCCCCGCCAGCTGGCGCCGGGCCATGCTGTGCAGTTCCTGGTAGAGCAGGGTCAGCACCCGGTCCAGCGAGGCGCGGTCGCCCGCCCGGGCCGAATCAAGCCATACGGTGATATCCGGGCTTTCGTCCATCGCACACCCCCGCCGGTGACGTTGGGCCGACTATAACGCCCGTACGTGCCTGTGCGTGCGACGGTTCAGCGCTGGCAGTGGCCGCACCAGACGCTGGCGCGCTGGCCAATGGTGGCGTGGCGCAGCGCCCGGCCGCACTGCCGGCAGGGCTGGCCTTCACGCCCGTAGACCAGCAGTTCCTGCTCGAAATAGCCCGGGGCACCGTCGGGGTTGATGAAATCACGCAGGGTGGTGCCACCGCGGGTAATGGCGTGGCCCAGGATCTGCTTCACCGCTGTGGCCAGGCGCTGGTAGCGCTCGCGGGAGATCCTGCCGGCCTCGCGCAGGGGATTGATGCCGGCCATGAACAGGCTTTCGGCGGCGTAGATGTTGCCCACCCCTACCACGATGGCCTGGTCCATCAGGAAGGTCTTCACCGAGGCGCTGCGGCCCCGGCTGCGCTGGAACAGGTAGTCGCCGTCGAAGGCGTCGTCCAGCGGCTCCGGGCCCAGCCCGGCCAGCAGTTCATGGGTAGTCCCGGCCGGCTGCCAGAGCAGGCTGCCGAAGCGGCGCGGGTCGTTGAAGCGCAGCAGGCGGCCGTTATCGAGGCTGATGTCCACATGATCGTGCGCGCGCACCGGGGTATCGCCGGGCAGCACCCGCAGGCTGCCGGACATGCCCAGGTGCAGCAGGGCGCTGCCGATGGCGGTATCCAGCAGCAGGTACTTGGCGCGGCGGCGCACCCCTTCAATCGCCTGGCCAGGCAGCAGGGTGCTGATTTCGTCGGGAATCGGCCAACGCAGGTCGGGCCTGCGCAGGATCACCCCGTGCACGCGGCGGCCTTGCAGGTGCGGGGCCAGGCCGCGGCGGGTGGTTTCGACTTCGGGGAGTTCAGGCATACCCACATTGTAGAGCGGGGCTCTGCCCCGCTGCTTCATCCCGACTCAGGCGCCCTCGGCGGCCGCAGCAGGAGCAACCGCCGGTTCCTGCGACACCGGCGAGCGGTCCGGGAACAGCGTCGGCAGCGCGGCAACGAACTTGGCCGCACACGCATCGGTGTAGCGCTGGGCAACCTGCCTGGCCATCGCGTAGTCGTCGGCCTGCCAGGCCTCCAGCGGCGCGGAAACCGGTTCGGCGACACTGCAGTGCACACCTTCACCGCCGGTCAGGCGCAGCAGCTTGCGGCGGTACGGGAAGCCCACATGCATGGTCTGGCGCAGCTCGTACTCGGTCTCCGCGTTGCCCAGTTCCTTGTAGACCAGCGTGAACTCGCCCACGGTGGACATCACCCAGACCTCCTCGTCCGGCACCGCGCCCGGGTGCGCTGCGAAGTAGACCCCCAGACTCTCGCGCATCCTGTTTTTGAGGTAATTGAAGGCCGGGTTGGGGACGCTTTCGACGCGGGTGCCGTGCAACTGGTGCTTGTTGAAGGTGCTGCCGCCCACGGTACCGGACAGGAGCGACAGGACCGCCTTGCGTGCGAGCGCGCCGCCCGTGGCAGAGCGCTGGACCAGACGAAGCTCGCGGTCGCTGACGGGCTGACCGTCCGGACCCGGCTGCGGCTCGGCGCTGACGCGTACCCGGCCGACCCACGGCGGCACGACATCGGTAACGACTTCCTCATCCTCAACGTCGCGCCTCCATCCTACGCAGCACCTGGCGCTTCAAGCTCATCTTTGATGCTGAAAAGTCCGTGTCGATACAGGGTCTTCAGCTCCGCTCTCTTCGCTGAAAACAGGTCAAAGCTTCTATCCACATCCTCCAGATTAGCGGTGACCTGCACGAGGTATCCATTCGCGTACTCATCAACAATGAAGCCCGCCCTCTTCATCGCGTCTCGATCACCCTCTTCGGAGAACTCGTCGCCAAAGTAGGTTGCCCACGCGAGGTTGTGCAGCTCAGGAGCCAGCGAAGCTCCGAACGACCCAATTTCAAATGATGACCACGCGCCCCGGCGCCCAAGTTCGCGAGAAGTGAACAGATGAAGCGTTCCAATCTGGGGAGGGAAGATGCGAACAAGCTCACTGAATAACATCCTCCAATCGGTTCGTGAGTTCCACGGGGCGGAGATGCTGACACTCCCGGGAACCAGCTTCCCTGCGTGGTTGTAGATTCGGTGCCGGACGTAGCCACTCGGCTTAACAGTCTTCTTCCGCCTCCAAGCGAATGGCATCGGCGCTTCGAAGCTCCGTCCCTGCGATTCAACGATAGCCGCGGCTGCCCACCAGCGCTTCAACAGGGAACAAATGTCGCAATTGGCCACATTGCCACCGCTCTACCTAGGTGGGGCGGACAGTTCCTTCGCGCTCAGGACGCCGTCGCCGTTGGCGTCCTGCTTGTGGAAGCGTTCGATGATCGTCTGCCGCTGCTGTTCGCGGGTGATCGGCTTGCCCTTGCCGCCGGGCAGTTCATCGGCGCTGAGCACACCGTCGCCGTTGCGGTCCATGCGGTCGAAGGCGTACATCATCCACTGCACATATTCCTCGACGCTGACCTTGCCGTCGCCGTCGGCATCCATGCGCTGCAGGTAGGTCCCGGTATCGGTGACCTGGGCGTGCGCGGCCGTAGCGAGCAGCAGCACGGCCGCGCAGGAAAAACGCCGCACAAGGCGGCGCTTTCCGAAGGTGCGTTGAGCGCGCTGCACGGGTCAGTGCGCGGTCAGCGCGTAACCTTTCAGGCGCGCTGCGTAGTTCTGCAGGGCGGCGATACCGCTGGCCTCGGCCTCATGGCACCAGGCCTGCAGCAGCTTCAGGCGTTCGGCGGCATCGTTGCCACGGGCTTCCAGCAGGGCCGCCAGGCGCGCGCGGTGTTCCACCAGCACGCGGATGCGCGGGCGCTGTTCGACCCAGGTGCTGAGTTCGGCGCGGCAGTCCGGCTTGAGCCAGCGGCCGTCGTTGACCAGGCCACGGCGCATGCGGCGCGGCAGCAGCTTGCGCAGCTTGGCACCGGCAAAGGCCGCTTCCTCGCGCAGGGCGGGCACGAACACGTTGCGCTGGTAATCGGTCATGGCCTGGAAACGGTGCGAGAGCAGCGCCTTGAGGGTTTCGGCATCGGGCACGGCGATGTTCGGGCGCACGTCCATGTTCGGCGCCACGCGCAACACCTTGGCCAGGCCCACGGCCTGCAGGCCACGGATCACCGCCCAGCCGATGTCGAATTCCCAGCGGCGCATCGAGAACCGGGCCGAGCTGGGGAAGGCGTGGTGGTTGTTGTGCAGCTCTTCGCCGCCGATCCAGAACGCCCACGGAGTGAGGTTGGTGGAGGTATCGGCCGATTCGAAGTTGCGGTAACCCCACCAGTGGCCCAGGCCGTTGACCACGCCGGCGGCCCAGAACGGGATCCACGCCATCTGGATCGCCCACAGCGCCACGCCGGGCAGGCCGAACAGCAGCAGGTTCACCGCGAACAGGGCCACCGGGCCCAGAGTGGCGTGCGGGGTGTACAGGTGGCGCTCGATCCAGTCATCCGGAGCCCCACGGCCGTACTGCTCGATGTCCGCGCGCATGCCGCGGGCTTCGCGGTACAGCTCCACGCCGCGCCAGAACACCATGCCAATGCCCTTGGTGACCGGGCTGTGCGGGTCTTCGTCGGTTTCCACCTTGGCGTGGTGCTTGCGGTGGATGGCCACCCACTCCTTGGTGATCATGGAGGTGGTGAGCCAGGTCCAGAAGCGGAAGAAGTGCGCGATGACCGGGTGGAAATCCACGCCGCGGTGCGCCTGGCTGCGATGCAGGTACAGGGTGACGGCAAAGATGGTCAGCTGGGTGACCACCAGCAGCACCAGGCCCATGCCCCACCAGCCGAGGCCGACTACACCGCCGGTCAGGAAGTTGAGGAGGGTATCGAGCATCGCAGGACTCCGGGCCGCAGCGGCCAACAGGGAAACAGGTACGGGTGTGTCCATGATGGGGCCAGACGTTGCAAACTTCATCCATCTGATGCGATTTTTGCGCAGTCATTCAGTTGTTTTCCCCCTTCGTGAGCATTGCCCCCGCATTCATGACCGTTGCCACCCCTTTGCCGGCCATTGCCGCCGCCCCCCTGATCGAACTCGACCGCGCCTGCGTCATCCGTGGCCAGGTGCGCGTGCTCCACGACCTGAGCCTGCGCATCGCCCAGGGCCAGCACACCGCGCTGCTGGGCCCCAACGGCTGCGGCAAATCCTCCTTCATCAAGCTCATCACCCGCGAGCTGTACCCGCTGGCGCATGCCGACGGCAGCGTGGCCGTACGCGTGCTCGGGCAGAACCGCTGGCAGGTGGACCGGCTGCGCTCGCAGCTGGGCATCGTCACCGGCGACCTGAGCAGCAACCTGGCCGACATGCCCGGGCTGACCGTGGAAGAAGCGGTGCTTTCCGGGTTCTTCGCCAGCTTCGTGGTGCCGGCCTTCCGCGAGGTCACCGGAGACATGCGGGCGCGGGTGCGGGAAACGCTGGGCCTGACCGGGGCCCTGCCGCTGCTGCACCGTGGTTATGCCGAACTGTCGGCCGGTGAAACCCGGCGCGTGCTGATCGCCCGGGCGCTGGTCAACCGGCCGCAGGCGCTGCTGCTGGACGAGCCGTCTACCGGGCTGGACCTGGTGGCGCGCCAGCACCTGATCGCCACCATGCGTACCTTGGCCGCGCAGGGCATCACCTTGGTGCTGGTCACCCACCACATCGAAGAAGTGATTCCGGAGATTGAACGCGTGGTGCTGCTGCGCGGTGGGCGGATCGCGGCCGATGGCACGCGCGCGGAGCTGTTGCGCGATGGACCACTATCGGACGTATTCGGCGGGCCGATCCAGGTGGTGGAGCACGAGGGCCGCCTGACCGCCTTCGCAGGCTGACGCCCGCGACGGGGGTAGAGCCGGAGGGGACGGGCGTTGCCCGTCCCCCGGCTTCTTTCAGAACCGCACTGCTACCGCGCGGCTTTCAATCGGCGCCATCCGGCCCTGGTCCTGCAGCTGCAGGTCGCGCAGTTCAAACGGGGCGGCATAGCCGCTGGGCAATGCCACCGTGTCGAATGCCAGCAGCAGCTCGCCCGCACCTGCCGCATCGAACCACGCCGCACTGTGCGCCTGCGCCACCGGGTGCAGCCTGCCGTCGGGCCCGGTGGCATGCAGCGTGCCGCGCGCCTCGTAACGGCCTGGCGCACCGATCTGCAGCGGCAGCCGCACCTGGCGCTGTGCTGCATCCACCTCGACCTGGCCGCTGAAACGCGCGGTCGGCCGGGCCACCGCGAACGCCACCTTGGCGTCGCGCTGCACGCCCTGCGCAGTCACGAAGGCCTGCAGTTCCCACAGCCCCTGCGCCTGGCCTACATCCTCGGGGATGCTCACCTGCGCACGCAGGCCGTCCTTGCCGGCCACCAGCGGCACCGGCCAGCTGCGGCCATCGGGTGCCACCAGCAGCGCTTCACCGCCCGCAGGCAGCGTGCGTGCCACCGAGCGCCCCGCCGCCAGCGCCGCGCTGCCGCCGTCGTGCTGCAGGCGCGCACTCAGCACCACGCTGCCACCGGCCAGCACCTGCCGGCGGTCGGCCTGCAGCTGCAATGCGATCGGGCTGTTGGGCTCCAGCACCTGCACCACGTAGCGGCCCTGGGCCTGCGGCGCCTGCAGGCGGTAGGTACCCACCGCCGTGCTGGCGCCGGTACGTGCCATCGCGGTGCCCGCGCCCACGCCCATGCCCGCCGCACGCAGCTGCTGGGCATCCACCACCTTGTCCAGCGCGACCGCACCGGTGGGGTCGCGCACCTGCAGCTGCTCCACGTCCAGCGCGCGGGCGCCCTGTACCGGGCTGACCTGGATCACCGCATCGGGTGCGGTCAGCGGCAGCTCCACGCCGCGCTGCAGGCTCGCTGCATCCACGGTGTCCCAGTAGCTGCGGCTCAGCGCAACGAAGGGGGCCGGCGTGCCCAGCGCCTGCTGCGGGTCCAGCGCCCAGGCAAAGCGCACGGGAGCGCGTTCCACCCTCGCATCGGGCATGGGTGCACGTTCCACGCGCGGTGCCACCTGGTCGGTGCCGCGCGCGGCCTGCAGCGGTTGGGCGGCCTGCAGCGGCAGCGCGAACAGCGCCGAGGCCACGGCCATGGCAAGCGTCAATCGTGAAGTCATGGCGTGCTCCTCAGAGGGTCAGGTCATTGCGCAGGATCGCGCCCAGGCCGAAGCATTCGCGCCGGCTCTGGTTGTGGCTGAGCGGCTCGGCGCCAGTGGTGCGCGCCTTGTCGGTGAACAGCACCGTGCCGGCCGCCTTCTGGCTGCTGCAGTCCAGGAAGCCATCGGAACAGCTGTCGAGCCAGTTCTGGGTCAGCTCCAGCCCCACGTTCTGCGCGTAGCCGCCGCAGTAACTGCTGCCGTCCCACACGGCCGATTCCACGTCCGACCCGACCACGGCGCGGAACGGTCGGGGCAGCGCCGGGCGCCCCGCTGTGCCGTACAGGTTCTGCGCGTTGTAGGTGGCCATCCAGCCCACCTGCTGCATGCGCACCGCATCGTTCTGGTAGCCCAGCAGCCAGCCCACCGAGGCTTCGAAGGCATTGCCGTTGAGCACCGCGTCGGCCAGTGGCGTACCGGCCGACGAAGGCGCCAGCGCGGTGACCTTGCTGATGGTCTGGATGAGCTTCGGATAGCGGCTGTCGTAGGTGGGGTTGGACAGGATCCAGCGCACCACGTTGCCGCCGTTGGAATGGGTGATCACCACCAGCTTGGTGATGCCCTTGTTGTTGATGAAGGTGGTGAGCTGCCCGGCCAGGCAGCCGGCCGCTTCTGGCTTCCACATGTACTGCTCGAAATCGCAGTTGACCACGGTGTAGTTGGCGCTGTTGGGCAGGCCCTGGCGTACCGTGTCGATGATGCCCGGCTGCCAGTAATCGGCGCGCGCATCGGTCTGATTGCCCGTGCCGTGCACGAACGCCACGCCCACCACGTCGGCCGCATTCGCGCTGGCGCAGGCCAGCATCATTGCCAGGGCCAGGCCAGCGCCCTTCCCCACTGCAGTGCTTTGCATCGTGTGACTCCCTTTGATCAGCGGGGCAGAGCCCCGCTCTACCGGTGATCCCCCTGATTGCCGGCGCCGCGTGCAACCCATGGCGGCGCCGAGGCAGAAGCTATGCTGGCTGCGAATCGGTTTCCGTGAACCAGTAGAGGGTTCCTATCATTTGAAACGACTCCCAATGCTGCGCTGCACGGCGCCATGCCGGGTCTGGCGGCATGACCAGTGGCCGCAGGCAGGGCCGTGCGAAGCTGCGATCATGCGGGCTTCACGCTTTTGAGACCTGCCGATGCACGCTGTCGCCCCCTTCCTGCGCCCCCTGCTGACCCCCGCCCTGCTGGTGGCCTTGGCCGGCTGTACCACGGTGGCTGCGCCGACCACCCCGGTGGAAGCGTCGGTAGTCACCAAGGCGGTGGGGTACCTGGGAGCCGACGCCGTGCCGGACAGCCTGGCGCTGGTGCCGGCCCCGCCGGCGGCCGGCTCGGCCGGATTCGCGCTGGATGAGCAGGTCAGCCGCGAGGCGCGCGCCCTGCGCGACAGCCCGCGCTGGGCGCAGGCACACCGCGATGCCGAACTGGGCTTCCCCGAAGGCGCGAACCAGTTCGCCTGCGCGATCGGGTTGGACGTAGACGCGCAGAAGACCCCCGCCCTGTACCGCCTGCTCGAGCGCAGCCGCATCGACGCCAGCGCCGCCACCCGCAGCGCCAAGCATCAGTACCAGCGCGCGCGGCCGTTCATGGTCAATGGCGAACCCACCTGCACGCCGGAGGACGAGGAAGGCCTGCGCAAGAACGGTTCCTACCCGTCCGGCCACACCTCGATCGGCTGGGCGTGGGCGCTGATCCTGTCGGAAATCGTCCCCGAGCGCGCCGACGCCATCCAGGCCCGCGGCCGCAACTACGGCGAAAGCCGCCTGGTATGCAACGTCCACTGGCAGAGCGACATCCTGGAAGGGCGGTTCATGGGCGCCGCTGCGGTGGCGAGGTTGCACGACAATGCCGACTTCAACCGCGACCTGCTGGCGGCGCGCAAGGAAATCGCAGTGGCGCGAAAGGCGGGAGCGACCGTAAACCACGATTGCGCGGCCGAGGAAACGGTGCTGAAAATCCGACCCGCCAGCGCGCTGTGACGTTTGATCGCCCGATGCTGCGGTATCCGGGCCTCATAACGTTCGCCAGCAATTCGTAGCGCCGGGCTCTGCCCGGCGACCGTGCGAAGCGCGGCTCGAGCGTCCGGAGCGACAACAACGCGGCGTTGGTGTCATCACCGACGCTGACCTCTGTCCGAAGCCGTCCGTCAGGGGTTCATGACATCGGAACGGAGTGCCGTTTTTCGTTTCAAGGTCATGCGTTACCGAGCGTTGAAACGTTATCGGCAGTGGATGCTCCTCCGCGTCCTGCGGCCGCACCACTTGTGCATCCATGCACGGCGTCGTTTGGGAACCGACTCTACCGATGGGTGCACAGCGTCGTTAGGGTCCGACGCGTGCGAAACAGATTCTCCACACACAAAAACGGCGCGGATCTCTCCGCGCCGTTTCCATGACATCCCTTCACTCCGTGATCAGAACTTCGCCGTGAACTCCACGCCAAACGTGCGCGGCTCGTTGAGGAAGCCGGTGAGGTTGTTGAAGTCGATCGCGCCCACCACACGGGTCTGGTTGGTCAGGTTGCGACCGAACACGGCCACGTCGTACTGGCCGTAATCCCAGTTGTAGCCCAGGCGCAGGCCGCCTTCCAGCGACGAGCGGCTGCGGAATTCCGGCGACTCGTACAGGAAGAAATTCACCGCGCTGCGGTAGGCCCAGTCGGTGTACACGTAGAACTCGCTGGCATCGGTGATCGGGAAGCCGGCGCGCAGCGTCATGTTGTGGATCCACTTCGGCGCCTGCGGCAACGGGTTGCCGTTGACCAGCGCGTAGGTGCCACCATTGATCACCGTGGTCGGGTCGGTAATGGTGCAGCCGCCACCGCAGATCGCCACCGCCAGGTCGCGGTCCTTGATCTCGGTGTCGTTGTAGCTGCTGCCCAGGGTCAGCAGCACGTGGTCGGTCAGGTAGGCTTCGAAGTCCAGCTCCGCGCCCTGGCCGATGGTCTTGTCGGCGTTGAGCAGGGTGGCGGTGTTGTTGCTGCCGCCCACCGCGATCAACTGCTGGCCATCCACGTTGTAGCGGAAGATGTTGAAGCCCAGGCGCGCGCGGCGGTCGAACAGGTCGGCCTTGACGCCGATCTCATACGAAATCACCTTCTCCGAATCGGCCTGCGACACGCCACCGAAGGCCAGGCGGCCCTGGATCGACGGAGCGCGGAAGCCCTTGGCCACGCGTGCATACGCGTTGAAGTTGTCGGTGACCTGGTACACCCCGCTCAGGTCCCAGCTCACATCGTTGACGTCGGTGTTGGCCAGGTACGGGCCGCTGACCGGCGTACCACCCGGCACGGCCTGCAGCACGCTGGCGGTGAAGTCCTTCTTGTCCTGCGTGTAGCGCACGCCGCCGCGCAGCTTGAACTTGTCGGTGACGTCGAAATCGCCCGACGCGAACGCCGCCCACGCCTTGTTGCGCTGGCTCTGCACCGCGTGGCCGGTCTGCGGGTTGCCCGGGGTCAGCGAGTCGTAGTTGAAGCTGTCGATGGTGACGTCTTCATCGAAATAGAACACGCCCGCCTGCCAGTCGAAGCGGCCCCATTCGTTGGATTCCACGCGGAATTCCTGGGTCCATTGGCGGTGGTGCGGCAGGCCGTCGGCCGATTCGGACGGGAACGGAATGAAGCCCGGGCCGTAGTTGCCGTCGCCCAGGAAGCTGGCACCGTAACCACCGTCGATATCGCCATGGTTGAGCGATTCGGCGGTTTCATAGCCGGTGATCGAGTGCAGCGTCACGCTGCCCAGGTTCCACTGCAGGCGCGCGCTGCCGCCCCAGGTTTCCAGCTCGGAGAAGTTCACGCCGTCATTGGAGACCTTGTCGCGGTCGAAGTTCTCCACCAGCGCATTGCTGCCCGGCTGGATGATGTTGGCGCGGAACAGGCGCGCGGTGCCGTTGAGCTTGCGCTTGTGCAGGTTGAACAGCGCTTCGAACTCATCGCCTTCGTACAGGAACTGCACGCGGCCAGCGGCTTCGTCGTAGCCTTCAAAACCTTCCGCCGGTGCATTGGGGCGGGTGTTGTCCACGTAGTTGTCGCGGCGCTGGTACAGCGCCGACACGCGCGCGGACCAACGGTCGGTCAGCGGGCCGCCGTAGGCGGCCTGGGTGTTCCAGGTGTCATAGGTGCCGTAGGAAACTCTGACGTAACCGTCGGCGTCCTGCGACGGGCGGGCCGAATCGAATTTCACCACGCCGGCCGGGGTGTTGCGCCCGAACAGCGTGCCCTGCGGGCCGCGCAGCACTTCCACGCCGGCCAGGTCGAACAGCGGGAAGCCCTTCAGCAGCGGGCTTTCCTGCACCACATCGTCATACACCAGCGACACCGGCTGCGAGGCATTGAGATCGAAATCGGTGTTGCCCAGGCCGCGGATATAGAAGCGCGGGAAGGCACGGCCGTAGGACGATTCGATGTTCAGGCTCGGCACGCGGGCCGACAGGAAGCGGATGTCGTCGCCGGCCGAACCGAGCACATCGAGCTTTTCGCCCTGGATGGCCGAGATCGACACTGGCACGTCCTTGGCGTTTTCCACACGGCGCTGGGCCGTGACCTGCAGGGTGTCCAGTGCAACCGGATCCTTGGTGGCGGGGGCATCCTGGGCTGCGGCCGTCAATGGCAGCAGGGCGGCAAGAGCGACAACGAGGGGGTGCACGGACGGAAGACGGCCGTGGGCAGTGCGGTTCGGGAACATGGCGATTAGGCTGTGTTGGGAAGGGTGGTGGACCGGCGCTACCAGACAATTGTTGCAGTACAACAACATGCGAGCAAATTCCCGGCATTCATTACCGGATTCTTCAGGTCCCCGCGTGAAGGGTCATCCCGGTAGCGCCGGCCGTTGGCCGGCCCAGGCGGCACTTGGACGTTCGGCACCCTCACGGTGACGGATACAACCGAGCTCACCTGCCCTGCCCGTCCGAAGCGGCCAACAGGCCCACTGCTGAATGTTCGGGATCCCCAACCATCTTGAGGGCCGGCCAACGGCCGGCGCTACCGGTATGCTATCGCCCATTCACTTTCCGCCGACGCCATGACCGCCTTCCGCCGTACCCGCCTCTTGCTGTCCGTTGCCCTGCTCGGTCTGCTGGCCGGCTGCGGCGGTGAAAACGCCCGCCCCACCCCGGTCACGCCCATGGCGGTGCCGGCCGCGCAGGCCAAGCCGGTGAAGATCGGCATCGCCTTGGGCGGCGGTGCAGCCAAGGGCTTTGCCCACATCGGCGTGATCAAGATGCTGGAAGCCAATGGCTTCGAGCCGGTGGTCGTCTCCGGCACCAGCGCCGGCAGTGTGGTCGGCGCGCTGTATGCCAGCGGCATGGACGCGTTCGAAATGCAGACCAAGGCGGTGGCGCTGGACGAAACCAGCATCCGCGACGTGCGCCTGTTCTCCGGTGGCCTGGTGCAGGGCCAGAAGCTGCAGGACTACGTCAATGCGCAGGTCGACAACCGCCCCGCCGAGAAGCTGAGCAAGCCGTTCGCCGCGGTGGCCACCAATCTGGACACCGGCGACCGTTCGGTGTTCGTGCGCGGCAATGTGGGCCAGGCCGTCCGCGCCTCCAGCAGCATTCCCGGTGTGTTCGAGCCGGTGAAGATCGGCAAGAACCTGTTCGTGGATGGCGGCGTGGTCAGCCCGGTGCCGGTGGACGCTGCGCGCCAGCTGGGTGCGGACTTCGTCATCGCCGTGGACATTTCCAGCAAGGCCAGCGGCAAGTCGCCGACCGGCATGCTGGGCATCGTCAACCAGTCCATCGCGATCATGGGCCAGCGTCTGGGCGAGCAGGAACTGGCGCGCGCCGACATCATCATCCGCCCCAAGGTGCTGGACATCGGCGCAGCCGATTTCAGCCAGCGCGGGTACGCGATCCTGGAAGGCGAAAAGGCCGCCATGGCCGCGATGCCGCAGATCCGCGCCAAGATTCAGCAGCTGCAAAAGGCCCGCGCCGCCGCGCTGACCCCGCCACCCCCGACGCCGAAGTGCGACGAGCCCTCGCGCGTGGGCAAGCTGATGGGGCGAAAAGAGAGATGCGAGGGGTAACCCCTCGCGACCAGACGCTGTAGCGCCGGGCTCTGCCCGGCTGCTCTTCGTGCCGGGGGTCAGGCGTTGCTGCGTTGCCGGGCAGAGCCCGGCACTACTCTCCGCCATGGCATCGGGGACGTTCGACAAAGAGCGACCGACCAACGGTCGGCCCTACCCGCTGGAATAACGTTTCGCGTCATTCCAGCTGCGACAACGGCAATGCCCTGAAATCCTTCACCGTGCGCAGTACGAAGCTGGAATTCACATCGGCCACCCCAGCGGCATTGAGCAGCTTGTCCAGCAGGAAGCGGGAGAAATGCTCCAGGTCGCGCACGTAGATGTGCAGCAGGTAGTCCATGTCGCCGGTCAGCGCATGGCAGGCCACCACCTCATCCCAATCCACCACGCTGTCGGCGAACACGCCGATGGCGTGCTGGTCGTGCTTCTCCAGCTGCACGCGCACGAATGCCTGCAGGCCCAGGCCGATGCGGCGTGGTTCCAGGCGCGCGCCATAGCCGGCAATCACCCCCTCGCTTTCCAGCCGCTGCACCCGGCGCAGGCACGCCGACGGGGACAGGTTTACCCGCGCGGCCAGTTCGGCGTTGGTGGCACGGCCATGTTGCTGGATCTCCGCCAGGAGACGCAGATCCGTGCGGTCGAAGGGGGCATATCCGGACATTGCTGCTCCGCAACATTGATTGGACGCAACGATATTGCGCCAGACCGGCAGATCCGTGCAACTTTGCAATCCTCTTGCGCGCGCCCTGCCCTACCCTCTATCGATGACCTCCCAGAAGCCCACCTCGATGGAAACCGCCACCGCCCCCCGCCGCGTCGAACACCAGCAGACCGACAAGGGTTACGTGCCGGTGTATACCACCGCCGTGGTGGAACAGCCTTGGGACAGCTATACCGCCGACGACCACGCCACCTGGAGCACGCTGTACCAGCGCCAGCGCGAGCTGCTCGAGGGCCGTGCCAGCCGGGAGTTTCTGCAGGCGCAGGACGAGATGGGCATGAACGCGCACATGATTCCGCGCTTCGACCAGCTCAACGAAGTGCTGGGCGCGGCCACCGGCTGGACCCTGGTCGGCGTGGAGGGCCTGCTGCCGGAACTGGATTTCTTCGACCATCTGGCCAACCGGCGCTTCCCGGTCACCTGGTGGATCCGCCGCCCGGACCAGATCGACTACATCGCCGAACCAGACATGTTCCATGACCTGTTCGGGCACGTACCGCTGCTGATGAACCCGGTGTTCGCCGATTACATGGCCGCCTACGGCCGCGGCGGGGTCAAGGCGCACGCGATCGGCCCTGAAGCGCTGCAGCACCTCACCCGCCTGTACTGGTACACGGTGGAATTCGGCCTGATCAACACACCCGAAGGGCTGCGCATCTACGGTGCGGGCATCGTCTCGTCCAAGGGCGAATCGCTGTACTCGCTGGAATCGGCCGCACCCAACCGGATCGGCTTCGATCTGGAACGCATCATGCGCACCCGTTACCGCATCGACACGTTCCAGAAGACCTACTTCGTCATCGACAGCTACGAGCAGTTGATGGAAGCCACGTCGCCGGACTTCACGCCTATCTATGCGGCGCTGGAGGAGCAGGAGCACCTGCCGGCCGGTGACGTCCAGGACGACGACCGCGTGTTTCAGAAGGGCACCGGCGAAGGCTGGGCAGATGGCGGCGACGTGTGATTCGAATGGCGTCTCCTGGTGATGTAATTCACTGACGTCCTTGAAGTTTGGCGATCTAACTTTCAAATGCCATCCGCGCTTTTGAAGGTTGGCCGAGCAGCCGGGCAGAGCCCGGCTCTACCGGCGCCTGCACGTAGCGCCGGGCTCTGCCCGACCCGCCGGGGTGTCTTCGCGTAGCGCCGGGCTCTGCCCGGCCGGGGCCTTACCGCGGATAGGCCAACAGCACCACCAGATCCTGCTCCCCCCGCTGCTGCAGCGCATGCAGGCTGCCCACCCGGGTCAGCAGGGCATCGCCCGCCGCCACGTCGTACTGCTTCCCATCCAGCACATAGCTGCCCTGCCCGCTGACGATGTAATAGATCTCGTCCTTGTGCTGCGGGTGCAGGCCGATGCCGGCGCCCTTGTGCAGCACGCGCTTGCGCAGCACGAACGGCAGGTCCTTGTCGTCGGCAAAGAACGGGTACGCGGTGGTCGGTCCTGCGCCGCCATGCGGGCCGGGCTGGGTGATGGCGATATCGCGCTCGTGGACCACGCGCGAGGGCTTGGCCGCATCACTGCCCTGCCCTGCAGGTTCGCTCACGTCGCAGTCGATATCGCGCTTCAACGCGGTTTTCAGCTCCGGCTTCAACGCCACCCAGTCGCGCACCACCAGGCAGGCCACAGCGGTGGCACCGGCTACGCTGAAGTGCGTGCCGTCGGCCTTGTTCTGTTCGGGCACGAACATGAAATACGGTTTGGCGCCCTGCTCGCCCAGCGCGCGGATCCAGCGGGTGGAACTGGCGTTGAGGTCGATCAGCGCCACCTGTTCGCGCTCGGCCAGCTGCTTCATGGCCTGGGTGTACAGCGCGTGGGTGTCCAGCAGCGCGCCGAAGTCGTACAGCAGCCGCGCTACCGGGGTGATCAGCACGGGGGTAGCGCCCTTGTCGCGGGCCAGCTGGATGTAGCGCTGCAGGTAGTGCGGGTAGGCCGTGGCTGGTTCGTTGTAGCGGGTGGGGTCTTCGAATTTGGCGTCGTTGTGGCCGAACTGGATCAGCAGCACATCGCCAGTCTGGATCTCGGCCGCAATCGCATCGAGGCGTTTTTCCTCGATGAAGCTGCGCGCGCTGCGGCCGCCTTTGGCGTGGTTGCGGACGTCCCACACGGCCGGATCCAGGTAACTCTGCAGGGCCTGGCCCCAACCGGCCTGTGGCGCGCGCTCCGGGCCGTAGTCGGCGGCGGTGGAATCGCCGGCAATGAAGACGCGGTGCGGGGCAGCGTGGGTCACGGTGGAGAGCAACAGCAACGACAGCAGCAACGAAAAGCGCAGCATGTTCGTCCCCCGTAGCGCCGGGCTCTGCCCGGCGATCGCGCGGTGTCAGGAGTGCGTGGGCCGGGCAGAGCCCGGCGCTACGCGATGGATATCGACCGTTGGTCGATATCGGTGCCTTACCTCGCCAACCAACCGCCATCAACGGGAATCACCGAACCGTTGACGTAGTCCGAGGCGCTGGAGGCCAGGAACACGGCCGTGCCGGCCAGGTCTTCCGGGGTGCCCCAGCGGCCGGCCGGGATGCGGTCGAGGATGGACTTGTTGCGGTCCTCGTCGGCGCGCAGCGCGGCGGTGTTGTCGGTGGCCATGTAGCCCGGGGCGATCGCGTTGACGTTGATGCCCTTGTTGGCCCACTCATTGGCCAGCAGACGGGTGATGCCGGCGATGCCGCTCTTGCTGGCGGTGTACGACGGCACCCGGATGCCCCCCTGGAAGGACAGCATCGAGGCGATGTTGATGATCTTGCCGCGGCCCTGCGCGATGAAATGACGACCGGCTGCCTGCGAGATGAAGAACGCGGACTTGATGTTGACGTTCATCACGTCGTCCCAGTCCTGCTCGCTGAAGTCCACTGCATCGGCGCGGCGGATCAGGCCCGCGTTGTTGACCAGGATATCCAGGCCACCCAGGCCTTCCACGGTTTCGCGGATCACCCGCTCCACCGGCTCGATGCTGATCAGGTTTGCTTCCACCGCCAGGCAGCGGCGGCCCAGCGACGTGATTTTCGCGATGGTCTCGGTGGGCGGCGCGATGCCGGCCACGGCCACGTCGGCGCCGGCCTGTGCCAGCGCCACGGCGATGCCCTGCCCCAGACCGGTGTTGCCACCGGTAACGAGGGCGACCTTGCCTTCCAGACTGAACGGATTAGCCATTGCGGTTACGGTCCTTATCCAATGCGGTGTGGGTTACTTGAGCTGGCAGATGTCCAGCACGTGCATGTCGGTGTAATCCAGGTTTTCGCCACCCATCGCCCAGATGAAGGCGTAGTTGCTGGTGCCGGCACCCATGTGGATCGACCACGGCGGCGACACCACCGCTTCATTGTTCTGGATCACGATGTGGCGCTGCGCGTCCGGCTCGCCCATGAAGTGGTACACGCGGTCGTTCTGGCCCAGGTCGAAGTAGAAATAGACCTCGCTGCGGCGGTCGTGCAGGTGCGGCGGCATGGTGTTCCACACACTGCCCGGCTTCAGCACGGTCAGGCCCAGCAGCAGCTGCGAGGACTGGCAGGTGGCCGGCACGATGTACTGGTAGATGGTGCGCTCGTTGCTGGTTTCCAGCGCGCCGCGCTCCAGTGCAACGGCGTCCTTGATCGACAGCTGCCTGGTCTCGAAGCGCGCGTGCGCCGGGGTCGAGGCCAGGTAGAACTGCGCCGGGGTGGCGGCGTCATCGGAGGCGAAGACCACGTCTTCGCTGCCCATGGCCACGTACAGGCCGTCCTTCGGGCCGAGCTTGTACACGGTGCCATCGACGGTGACGGTGCCGCTGCCGGCGCCGACATTGATCACGCCCAGCTCGCGGCGCTCCAGGAACGCATGGCCGGCGGCCGAGGCCGGCTCGGTCTGCTTCGGCAGCGCCACCGGGCCCTTCACCGGGGCCGCACCGCCGAGCACGAAGCGCTCGTAGTGGGTGTACTTCAGGGTCACCGCGTCGGCATTGAACAGGCCGTCGAGCAGGTACAGCTCGCGCAGGTCGTCGTTGCTGGCGCCCTTGATGGCGTCGGGATGGGTGGCGTAGTGGGTCTTGCAGTACATGGCGTCTCCAGAGCAGGGGTGGGCCGACGGGCGGCCCTGGCGCGATTTCCTCCATTCTAGCCAAGAAGGAAACCGGTGTCATTTTGCGATGCAGCGGCGCGCGGGCGAGCCCCGGCCGAAAGGTACGTGAGGGTTACAGGGGCTGAGGGGTCACGACCAACGGTCGTGACCTACCGGATGAACCCCGGTGGGGTTAATCCTCCGGCGGTTGGCACGAATCGCGCACGATCAGGTGCGGGCGCACGCTGGCAATCTGCAGCGCGGCCTGGCCATCGGGCTGGACCAGCATGGCTGCGGCGGTGCGGCCGGTGTCGCGGGTGTGGCGGCGCACCGAGGTCAGCGACGGCCACAGGCGCGAGGCCAGCGGGCTGTCGTCGTAGCCGATGATCGACAGCTGGCGCGGAATGTTGATGCCCGCGCGCAGGGCCACCTTGTAGATGCCGGCGGCCATTTCATCGTTACCGGTGAAGATCGCGGTCGGGCGCTGCTTGCCCAGCAGCAGCTTCTCGGCGGCGGCCACGCCGGATTCAAAGGTGTAGCCGGCCTCCACGATGCGCCCGGGCGGCAGCTCGATCCCGCGCTGGGCGAGGGCATCGATGAAACCGGCGGTGCGCTCGTGCGCCGAGCGGTAGGCGCTGGGGCCGGTGACCAGCGCGATATCGCGGTGGCCCAGCGACAGCAGGTAATCGGCCGCTTCGGCGGCGCCGTCACGGTCGTGGGTCACCACCATCTGCGAGGTGTCATCCAGCGGCAGCGCGGCGATGCGGGTGAAGCGGCAGCCGATCTCATCCAGCATGTCCACCAGCGCCTGGTCTTCCGAGGCTCGCGGCACCAGGATCACCCCGTGCAGCTTCTGCTGCTGCACGAAGCGGCGCACGCCTTCGATGTAGCCGGGGCTGCGCGAATCGCACGGGTGCACCACCAGTTCGAAGCTGGAACCGCGCAGCGCGTCCAGCGCGCCGTACTGCATGTCCACGATGTACTGCGCGGTGGGGTTGTCGTAGACCATGCCGATCAGGAACGAACGGCGGAAGGCCAGCCCGCGCGCCAGCGGGTCGGGCGTGTAGCCCACCTCGCGCATCAGCGTTTCCACCTTCTCACGGGTGTCCTTGCGCACCAGTGGCGAGTTGTTGATGATCCGCGAAACCGTTTTCTTGGATACACCCGACAGCCGCGCGATGTCATTGATCGTGGCGGCCTTGCCCTTGGTCAACCCGTGCGGTGCCGGGTCGGTCTTGCTGCGCAGTGACATGTGTTCAAACCATGAGAGGTCGAAGGAGTCTACCGGCGCACTCAGTCGAGGGCGCGGTAGCGGAACTGGCGGAAGGTCACCTTGCCGTCGCCGGCAGCGTACAGGGCCGGCTTCAGGGCGAGGAACTTCCCGGCCACATTGTGATGGTAGCCGGAGACTTCCATCTGAACCGGGTACTTCTGCCAGGTTTTGCCGTCCGTGCTGGAATGGAGGGTCACGATGTGCCGGTTGTTGGTCACCCGCAGCCACAGCTTGCCGCCTTTGGCACTGGGCGCCAGCCGGGTGGGGCGTTCCTCGCCATAGCGGTGCATGATGAACTTCTCGCCATTGCTGCCTACTCCCACGTACAGTTTGTCGCTGTAGAAGAGCAGGGCGCCGCCCACCGCGCCCGGCGCGATGTCCATTTCCACCTCGAACTGGTAGGCCTGGTCGCCGGCGATGGCGGTCAGCGGCGAACTGTCCTTCGGGGTGTCGCCCTTGCCCTGCAGGGTCATCCCGTTGGCGCCGAAGCCCAGCCGCTTGTACTCGTCCTGGGCCGGATTGAAGAACGACCACTGCGCGCCCAGGGTCTTGCCGGTGAAATCATCCGACAGCGCCATGCCGTGCGGGCCCACCGATTCGCCCGACGGCTTGGCCAGGGGCTGGCCGAGATCGCCGCCCTTGGCCACGAACCAGCCATCGTCGGTCCACTCGATCGGCTCCAGCAGCGCCTGGCGGCCCAGCGTCCAATAGCCGTTCTCGTAGCCGTGGTACATCATCCACCAGCGCCCGTCGGTGCCTTCCACCACGGTGGCGTGGCCGCGCGACCACCACGGCTCACTGGCGGATTTCGTGCGGGTGATCGGGTTGTTCGGCGCGTTCACCCATGGCCCGTGGATCGAGCGCGAGCGCGCGGTGATCACCATGTGCCCGGTCGGCGGGCCGGCGGTGCCGCCCACGGCGGTGGTCATGTAGTACCAGCCATTGTGGAAATTGATCTTCGGCCCTTCCTGCGCATAGGCCTCCACGTCCCAGCTTTCCGGATACTTCCAGCCGTCGTACACATGCTTGGGGGTGCCCACCACGCTCAGGCCGTCGTCGGCCAGCTGCACGTAGGCGCCACCGCTGAGGAACAGGTAGCGCTTGCCGTCTTCGCCCACCGCGTGTCCCGGGTCGATGTAGCCGCCCAGGCCGATGTCGATCGGCTCGCTCCACGGCCCGCGGATGCTGTCGGACCACACCACGAAGTTGCTGCGGCTCTCGCCGGTGCGCGCCGGGAAGTAGATGTAGTAACGGCCTTCGTGCTTGACGATGTCCGGTGCCCAGATCGCGCCCACGTTCTTCGTGATCGCATGGCCCAGCGGCTGCCAGTTCACCAGGTCGCGCGAATGCCAGATCGGCAGGCCAGGGTAGGCGTCGAACGAAGACAGGGTGAGGTAGTAGTCGTCGCCATCCTTCAGCACGGAAGGATCCGGGCGGTCGCCGGCAAACACCGGGTTGAGGAAGGTACCGTTGCCCAGGTCGGCCTGGCGCTGGTTTTCGATGCCGCGCTTCCACGTGGTGGCAGGTGCATCGGCGGCATGCAGGGCACCGGCCAACATCAGGCCGGCGGTGGCCAGCCCGGCCAGCAGGGTCTTCATACGCATGGGGTGTCTCCTTTGTCCACATCCGCGACGGCGGCACGGGGCCGCCGCGCGGTCAGGCGCGCAGCAGCGCCGGCAACCACAGCGACAGCTGCGGGAAGAACGTCACGATCAGCAGCACGCCCAGTGCGGCGAACCAGAACGGCCAGATCGAGCGCATGCTTTCGCCCACGCTGATCTTGCCGATCGCCGTGCCGATGAACAGCACCGATCCCACCGGCGGGGTCACCAGGCCCAGGCCACCGGTCAGCACCAGCACCAGGCCGAAGTGGATCGGGTCGATCCCGTAGGCCTTGGCCACCGGCAGGAAGATCGGCGTGCAGATCAGGATCATCGGCGCCAGGTCCATGAAGGTGCCCAGCAGCAGCAACATCACCACGATCATCAGCAGCACCATGAACTGGCTGTGCGCGAACGACTGCAGGAAGTCCACGGCGGCGGCCGGCACCTGCAGGAACGCCAGCAGCCAGCCGAACACCGCGGCGGTGGCGATCACGAACAGGATCACGCCGGTGCTGCGCGCGGCATGGGTCACCGTGCCCAGGAACTCGCGCCAGTTGAGCTGGCGGTACAACACCGTGGTCACCAGCAACGCGTAGACCACGGCGATGGCCGCGCTCTCCACCGCGGTGAAGATACCGGCGCGGATACCGATGAAGATCAGCGCCACCAGGCCCAGGCCGGGCAGGGCCGAGACCGTGCGCAGCAGCACCGCGCGCCACCCCGGGAACACTTCCACCCCGTAACCACGGCGCCGCGCCACCACATAGCCGGTGACCATCAGCGTCACCGTCATCAGCAGCGCCGGCACGATGCCCGCCGCGAACAGGTCGGCAATGGACAGGCCACCGCCGGCTGCAGCCGAGAACAGGATCAGGTTGTGCGAGGGCGGTACCAGCAGCGCCACCAATGCGGCGGTAATGCTCACGTTCACCGCGAAATCGCGGTCGTAGCCCCGCTTGACCATCTGCGGAATCATCGTACCGCCGACCGCCGATACGTCGGCAATCGCCGAACCGGACACACCGCCGAAGAACAGCGAGGACAGGATCGACACCTGGCCCAGGCCGCCGCGCAAGCGCCCCACCAGCGATGAGGCCAGCGCGATGAGGCGTTCGGAGATGCCGCCGCGCATCATGATTTCACCGGCGAAGATGAACAATGGAATGGCGATCAGCGACGCCGAACCGGTACCGGCCGATATCTGCTGCACCAGCACCAGCGTCGGCAGGTCCAGGTACCACAACACGGCCAGCGCCGCAGCGGCCAGCGCGTACGCCACCGGCACACCCAACAACAGCAGCACCGCGAACACGGTGAAAAGAATCGTAATACCCATGACTCAGCGGTCTCCTTCTGCGTCGGCTACCGCCGGTTGCACGGCCTGCACCATCTGGTTCAGTGCAAAGATCGCCATCAACGCACCGCCAAGGGACAGCGGCAGGTAGTTGATGCTCTGCGGCAGGTTGGCGCCGGCGGTCTTGATGTCCAGCCCGTCCAACAGCAGCACCGCAGCCCACCAGGCAATGACCACGCCCAGCAGCGCCACGATGAACGAGGCGAACACATCCACCGCGCGACGCAGGGTGGGGCCCATGTGCGCGGCCAGCAGGAAGAAGCCGAAGTGGCGGCGGGTATGCACGCCAGTGGCCGCGCCCAGGCTCATCGCCGTGGCCAGCAACAGCAGGGTTACCGGCTCGGTCCAGCTGGGTGAATCGTTGATCACATAGCGGGCGAACACCTGCCAGCCCTGCACCACCACCAGCCCGAGCAGGGCCAGAACGGCGATGTAGATGGTGATATCAGCAATGCGGTCGAGCGCGCGTTGCGGCAACGTGCGCAGGTCTACGAGGGTTTCGGAAGTCGTGTCGGACATCGCGGCGGGCCTCAGGCGAAGTCGCGGATGCGACGGGTGAGCGCGGCCAGGTCCGGCTGCTGCAGGTACTGCTGCAGCAACGGGTCGGCGGCCTTGCGGAAGGCCGGCATGTCGACCTCGTTGAACTGGATGCCGAAGTCGGCCACTGCCTGGCGGGCGGTGCTTTCAGATGCGTCCCACTGCTGGCGCATCACGCCTACCGATTCGCGCGCCGTCTGCAGCAACAGCTGGCGGTCTTCCGGGCTGAACGTATCGAAGCTGCGGCGCGACATCAGCAGCACATCCGGCGCATACGAATGGTCGCTCTGCGACCAGTAGCGTGCGGCCTCGAAGTGGCGGCTGGAGTGGAAACTGCGCATGTTGTTTTCCGCGCCATCGATCATGTGCGTTTCCATGCCCGAGAACGTGTCGCCCAACGACATCGGCGTCGGGTTTGCCCCGAGCAGGCGCATCAGCTGGATGAAGATGTCCGACGAAGCCACGCGCAGCTTCAGGCCGTGCAGGTCCTTGGGTTCCACGATCGGGTGCTTGGTGTTGTAGAAACAGCGCGGGCCGGAATCGTAGATCGCCAGGCCCACCAGGTCGCGGCTTTGAAAACCGCGCAGCACCGTATCGGCCACGCCACCATCGAGCGCGCGGCGCATGTGCGCCACCGAATCGAACACGTAGGGCAGGCACAGCGCCTGGGTAAGCGGGAACGCGTTGTTCAGTGCGCCCGAATACACGCGGGTAATGTCGATGGCGCCGAAGCGGGCCATGTCGATCGCTTCGGACTCACGGCCCAGCTGGCCGGAGTGGTACTGGCGCAGCCGCAGGCGGCCGCCGGTTTTTGCTTCCAGCTGCTGGCCGATCCACTTCACCGCGGTCACGGTGGGGTAATCGGCCACATGCACGTCGGTGGCGGTCAGCAGCCGCGCGCCGTCGGGCGCGGTGCTGCTGGAACGCGCACAGCCCACCATGGAGCCGGCCGACAGCACGGGCACGCTGAGCGCGCCCAGACTGGTGGCAAGGAAACTTCTGCGAGTAATCATCTGCGCCCTCCCAAGCGTACTCGCCATGGCCGCACGGTTACCCGGCGGCGATGGCCCTGCAGGTAATGTCGCCGTATCCGGCGAAACGGATCAGTGCCTGTTGGCCTACGGCAATGTCGTGGATACCGGTGGCATTGCCACTGGCGATCAGATCGCCAGCCTTGAGCGGGCGCCCACGCTGGGCCGAACGGGCCAGCGCGAAGGCGTAGGCCGTGCGCAGGCCGCCCGGCAGCAGGGTGGCGCCGCCGGTGCCTACCACTTCGCCCTCGATGCGGGTTTCGGCGCGCAGTTCGGCATCGTCCAGGCGCGTCCAGTCCGGAATCTCCGGGCCCAGCACCAGGCCGTTGTTGTTGCCGAAGTCCGACACCACCACGCGTGGGCCCAGCTTGTTGATCGTGGCCAGCGGGCTGCTGGCCACTTCCACGCCGATGAACAGCCTGGCGGGCAGGGCTTCGGCCTCTTCGGCGGTCCAGTGCAGCTTGTCGGCCGGGGCGTCCTGCTGGAGCTGGATCACGTACTCGGCTTCGACCGCGCCAAAGCCGCCGACGAACACCGGAATGTCCACTGTTCCACCGGTAGCATTCCAGAGCCGCCGAGAGAAGATCGGGCCCAGCAGGCGGTCATCGCCGGAGGCGTCGCGGCGCTCGGCGGCAATGTAGCCCACCTTCCAACCCACCACCTGGTCGTCCCAGAGCGCGATCGCCTGGTCCTGCACCTGGTAGGCGGTGACCAGGTCATTCGGGATGGTTCCGGGGAAATCCGGCAGCGACCGGCCCTGCTGGCGGGCCGTGACGAACGCCTGGGCGATAGCGCCCAACCCCTGTTCTGGCAGGTCCTGTTTGCCTTGATTGTTGCTCAAGCGGGTCTCCCGGTGATTTGTTGCACTGCCCATCGACAGCGCTTGGATGAGCTGTATATGGTAAACCGGTGTCATTGGCAATGTGCACCGCGTCAGAACCCGCACGGGCCGACGCGTTACCGTTTACCCACCCCCACGAGGAGTGCTGCGGATGCGTTGTGCTGTGTTGATCTCCCTGCTGGCCGGCTGCCTGCTGGCCACCGTTGCCCCAGCCCACGCCGTTGATCGGCCGGTGCCGCAGACCGAGCCCGCCTTGGGCACCCCGACCCGGATTGAGCTCTGGCCCGCCGGCAGGGTGCCCGGTGAGCCCAAGCGCCCCACGGTTCCCAAGGTGATCGAGCGCAGCGCCGATCCTGCGCTGCCCGACCGCTACATCGACAACGTCAGCGCGCCGTACCTCGTCGCCTACCACCCGGCCAAACCCAACGGCACCGCACTGCTGGTCATTCCCGGCGGTGGCTACCAGCGCATCGTGCTCGACAACGAAGGCACCGCGCTGGTGCCTGCCTTCGTGGAGCAGGGCGGGGTGACCCTGTTCGTGCTGCGCTACCGGCTGCCGGCCGGGCGCGAGGATCGCCAGGCTGCACTCGCCGATGCGCAGCGCGCGTTGCGGGTGATCCGCGCGGGTGCGGGGAAGTGGCAGCTGGATCCATCGCGGATCGGCGTGATGGGCTTCTCGGCCGGTGGTCACGTCGCCGCGCGGCTGAGCAACGGCTATGCGACCGCACTGCCCGGCACTGGCGATGCGATCGATGCGCTCAGCGCGCGTCCCGATTTCGCCCTGCTGCTGTACCCGGTGATCGACATGGGCAAGCACGCGCATGGCGGCTCGCGCACCAGGCTGCTCGGCGACCACCCCACGCCCGCGCTGGAACAGCAGTATTCGATGCAGGCGCAGGTCGGCGCGCAGACCCCACCCACCTTCCTGGTCCACGCGCAGGACGACACCGTCGTGTCCGTGCACAACAGCCTGCTGTACTACCAGGCGCTGCTGGCCGCGGGCGTGCCCAGTGAAATGCACCTGTTCGCGCACGGGGGGCATGGCTTCAGCGTGCGCCTGCCGGCAGATTCCCTCGCCGCGCAATGGCCCACGCTGGCGCTGCACTGGATGCAGGCGCAGCCCGCAGCGGGGGCACCATGACCACCCGTGACGCCGACCTGCAGCGCCGCCGCTTCCTGCGCGACAGCGCGCATTACGCCATGTTGCTGGCGGCGGGTTCGCTGCCACTGCTGCCGTCATTGGCAAATGCGTCCCCCAGCACCGCGCCGACCGATTCGCTGGCGAAGGTGCGCGGCGGACGCCTGCGTGGCCGCTTCGATCAGGGCGTGCACAGTTTCCGTGGCGTGGCCTACGGCGCGGACACCGCCACCCGCCGCTTCCAGCCGGCGCTGCCTGAAGTGCCGTGGCGCGGCGTGCGCGATGCCCTGGCCTATGGCGCCTCCGCGCCACAGGGGGGCAATGACGGCCCCGGCAGCGAAGACTGCCTGTTCCTCAATGTGTGGACACCGGCACTGCGCGATGGCGTGCGCCGGCCCATCCTGTTCTACATCCACGGCGGCGCCTACAACAACGGCTCCGGCAGCAACCCACAGTACGACGGCAGCGCGCTGTGCCGGCGCGGCGATGTGGTGGTGGTCACCGTCAACCACCGGCTCAACGTGTTCGGCTACCTGTACCTGGCGCAGCTGGGTGATGCGCGCTTCGCCGATTCGGGCAATGTCGGCCAGCTCGACCTGATCCAGGCGCTGCAGTGGGTGCGCGAACATGCACATGAATTCGGCGGCGATGCCGACAACATCACCGTGTTCGGCCAATCCGGCGGCGGCGCCAAGATCGCCACCCTGATGGCCATGCCCGCCGCGCGCGGCCTGTTCCAGCGCGCCTGGACCATGAGCGGCCAGCAGGTCACCGCCGCCGGCCCGCGCGCAGCCACCCAGCGCGCGCAGATCGCCATGCAGGCGGTGGGCGCGCAGGATGTGGATGCCTTGCTGGCACTGCCGGTGCCGGCGCTGCTGGCCGCCACCCGCGCGCGCGATCCGTCGCGCGTGGAGAGCACCAGCCTGTATGTCGGCCCCGTGGTGGATGGCGGCGCGCTGCCGGTGCACCCATTCTGGCCGCAGGCGCCGGTGCAGTCGGCGCAGATCCCGATGGTGATCGGCAATACCCATGACGAAACGCGCGCCTTCCTCGGCCACGACCCGGCCAACTTCACGCTGACCTGGGAAACGCTGCCGGCCAGGCTGGAGAAGGAACAGTTCGTCGATCTGCTGCCATCGGCGGTGATCGCCGAATATCGGCGCCTGTATCCGCACTACACCCCGTCCGACGTGTTCTTCGCTGCCACCACCGCCGGCCGCTCCTGGCGCGGCGCGGTGGAGGAACTGGAAGCGCGGGCCAGGCAGGGCGCGCCGACCTGGGCTTACCAGCTCGATTGGGGCTCGCCGCTGGACGACGGCAAGCTGGGAGCCTTCCACACGCTGGATATCCCACTGGTGTTCGACAACACGCGGGCCGAAGGCTCACGCACGGGCAAAGCAGCTGATGCGCAGCGCATGGCCGAGCTGATGAGTGAAGCGCTGCTTGCCTTCGCCCGCACCGGCAATCCGCAGCACTCCGGCCTGCCGCAGTGGGAGCCCTACGGCTTGGAACGTCGCCAGACCCTGCTGTTCAACGTCCCGCCACAGCTGGCTGACGACCCGCGCGGCGGCGAGCGGCGGCTGTACCAGCAGGCCCCGTTCGTGCAGCGCGGCACCCAGTAGCGGGGTCGCGCATTCATAGGCATCGCCAACCGAAGTACGTAATTCGATTAATTTTTAGGCCATTCTGCGGCCATTTGTCGTGATTCAGATCAAACACGACGTTAACCTTCATCGCCTAGACTGGGGGCATGCAAGACCATTGCGATCTATTCCCACCGTTCCATGGCCGCGATCGATTGATCACCGCCATCGATCACGCCGTGCAGCATGATGATCCGCAGCAGATCGCCAGAACGTTGCGCAGCGCCCTCTGCAAAGCCATCGCCGACAGCCGCATCCAGCTGCCGGCCTGCGTGCACCGCCCGATCAGCGACCACTACGCGCGCCGCGAGCTGTACCGCAGTCCCACCCACGGCTACAGCATCGTGGCGATGAGCTGGGCGCCGGGGCAGGGCACACCACTGCACGACCACAGCGGCCTGTGGTGCGTGGAAGGCGTATGGCTGGGGCAGCTGGAAGTCACCCAGTACCGGTTGCTGGAACGACGGGGCGAACGCTTCCGCTTCGAGGCCGAACCGTCCGTCATTGGCGATTGCGGCAGCGCCGGCAGCCTGATCCCACCGCACGAATACCACACCATCCGCAACACCAGCGACGAACGGCTGGCCATCTCCGTGCACGTTTACCAGGGTGAGATGACCCGCAGCGCCATCTTCGAACCCAGCCAAGACGGCTGGTACGAGCGCCGCATGAAGGAAATGGCAACCGACGCCGCGTGACGAAAGAGGCGGCGAGGGTGAAACCCAGATCAATTCTAGGAGAATCCTCAACGCGTTCTCCCAAATCCCCCAGATAGCATCTTCATGTCATCGCTGACGCGATGCAATGCAGCTTCTTTCTCTGGGATTCTACCAATGAACACCACCGTCGCCGCCGACATCGACCGGACTGCGAAGGCCGACACCTGTTTGCACCCGCCAAACGCGCCTGAGGGCGCCCCCGATGGATGGTGGATCAGGGAATTCCAGGAAGACGGCATCGACCATATTGAAGTCCGGGACGACACGGGGTGCGTCAACGTGGCCATCGCCTATGCCGCAGGTGTCTTCTGGGCGCTTCAGGCCGGATATCCCTCCGCACGCGTGTCGTTGCCAAACTGGCGTCTGAAGCTGCCGGATGGCGCCAATCCCACTGTGGTTTACACAAGCCCCGTCTTCTCTCTTATCCGATTCAGCAGGGACGAGGACGTCGTGTGGTGGATACAACCTTCCACAGCCGCCCGCTAACGACCCAAGGATTCTCCACCTGTAGTGCCATGCCATGCATGGCAGCTCGCTTCATCAAGGGCAATCCCACGCTGATCTCATTGGGTAGCTCCAGAAGACCCCGTCCCGGCGGAGCCTCCTTCGACAAGCGATATCAGAATCCTGTTGCCTCGACATTGAACGGTGCCGCCATAGGCAACCACCCGACCAGCGAGCCTGATCGTCGCCAAGTTGGCCGTCGCGTCCGAGATCTTCTGTTGCCTATCAAGCATTGCAATCCTCAACATGATTCCCCGCCGCGATCCAAGACGCCACGCCCGAGCACAGACCCGAAGCTGTCCCGGCTCCCCAGCAAGCAGCAAACTCACGGACTCCTCCATCGCTCGATACGCCGCAAGTTGCAAACCGATGCTCAACAAGCATGGATCGCCGCCAAATGTGGGTGCCGCAACACGCTGTGTCTCCTTCCAGGCTCCTGCAATTCCGCCGATCTGAAGCGCCAGATAGAGGCCAACATGATCCAGCGCAACCGGATAGACCATGCTGGTCTTATCCCGCAGGTTCCTAGAATGTTCAACGAACATGCGAAGAAGCGCATTGGCAAACGGGGCATGGCCGCGCGACTCAATCCAGCGGCATATTTCGCTCATCGAGCGATCGATTCCCTCTCCAACCTCGCGAAGTGCATGCACTCTGTCACGCAGATGACTTTCGCCCACAAGGTGCGTAGCCTTGATACACCTCGCCGTATCGCGCACATTTCGCTCTGCAAGCCAAGTCCTTCGCCTGTAGTGGCTAATGGTGTACCCAAGTACCAGCAACGCGGTTCCAGACACCGCCAGGCTCTGTTGAGCACCGAACGATGAGGCGTCGAACGACCACGGCAAAGGACCATCTGTCGTCAGTCCAATGGACAGATGTAGGACCGCGCTGCTGATCGCGGCACCGCGCCAACCAAGCATGCAAGTAAGAGCGATGGCAGGAAGAACCATCAGCTGATGAATGGCCACCCTGATGGAGGGATCATCCGATACGCTAGGCATCGCCACCAATGCCATTGTCACCATCAAGATCAGCGCGGCCAGGCTCGCCGCGGCTGGTCTGCGATCTGGTAGCCACTTCGCCTTTCGTCTCAACCATAGCAGTGCTAATGGAACCACCGCCAAGGTACCAACGAACTGGCCGAGCATGGACCGCGCGGCATCAGTGATGAATGCATTGTGGGGCGGATCCGGCCACAAGAGATGGGAAGTACTCAAGTTGAGCATCGTCACAGCGATCGCAGACGTCAGGGCTATTGACATGACCCACGCGTCTCCGGTCTTCCTCAGAAGTTTCCGGTGCAGATGCACTATGCCAGCCACCGTTGGCATGATGAGCACGGAACCTAGTACTACCCAGGCCAATCCATATTTGTCGATCATGGGCACTCGCATGCTCGCGAAGTACGCGTACTCGCCAAGAGCAAGATAGATCCATTGACGGGGCGGAATCAGCAATAGTGCGGCTATGCGCAGTCCTGCAGGCAGATAGAACTGGTCGAGTGACACCTGCCGCGCTGCCCAGCACCCGAGGGCATACAAGGCGGCAATGGCGAAGCCCGCCGGCCACACGCGAAATTCCAGCTGAAGCCCATTGCGCCACCAGTCCACCATACTCTCCGTCGCTCTTACCACGCAGTGGCGCGGACGGTATCCATTGGATTCAGAGGGGGCAATGGCAGAAGACGTCTTTCAGTGAGTCGTGAGTATGCATTTGGTCGATGGCGCGGACGGCGTCTCAGTGGCACCTCCATTGCATTGGGGTTTTCCCGGCCCGTTTCGTCGGTTGCCCACGAATTAGGGGTTCTTCATTCTGCATATATTCCGACGGGGAAATCGAGGTCTGCTTGTCGCTAGTAGCCTGCGCAGATGTCGCCGCTTGACAGTAGTCGGTACATTTGCCTGACGCGATCTGCGCGCCCACCGTCAACGTTCCTGGAGAATGATCCGTGTCCACCCACCCCTTCCTCCAGGTCAACGTATTCAGCAGCGACCCGCTGCTGGGCAATCCCCTGGCCGTGGTGCTGGAAGCCGAACCGCTGAGCGATGCGCGCATGGCCGCCTTTGCGCGCTGGACCAACCTGAGCGAGACCACCTTTGTCTCGGCGCCGACCGACCCACGTGCCGATTACCGGGTGCGGATCTTCACCACCGTGGGTGAACTGCCCTTTGCCGGGCACCCCACGCTGGGCAGTTGTCATGCATGGCTGGCCAACGGCGGCGTGCCGCAGGGTACGGAGATCGTGCAGGAGTGCGGCATCGGCTTGGTGCGGATCCGGCGTACTGGCGCTGGGTTCGCGTTCAAGGCGCCGCCGTTGCGCCGCGAGGGGCCGTTGCAACCGGCGTTGCGCGAGCGGGTTGTTGCGGGTCTTGGGGTGGCGCCGGGTGAGGTTCTGGATGCGCAGTGGGTGGACAACGGGCCGCCGTGGTTGGCGGTGCGGTTGCGCAGCCGCGCGGCGGTGTTGGCGGTGCGGCCGGACTACGCGGCGCTGGAGGGGTTGATGATTGGCGTGTTCGCTGCGTGTGGTGAGGGCGATGCGGTGGATGCGCAGTTCGAGACGCGTGTGTTCATTGCCGGGGACGCGGCGCCGGAGGATCCGGTGACCGGAAGCCTCAACGCGGGTATTGCGCAATGGCTGATTCGCGAAGGTGGTGCGCCGGCTCGTTATGTGATCAGCCAGGGCACGGTGTTGGGCCGTGCCGGGCGGGTGTTGGTGGAGCAGAACGGGGATGCGTTGTGGATCGGGGGTGCGTGCGTGACGTGTATTGAGGGATCGGTGACGTTGTAGGGCGGCGTTTGTTTTGGGTCATGTCGCCATCGCACGTTGAGGCGTTACCGGCAGTCGATCGGGATGCGACCGCTACCGGCGGCCCGCCGGTTGCCGGTAGGGTCGCACGCCAGTCGACTGCCGATGGCGATTGGCGGCGCGGTTGGGCATGACCTGTGCCGACGCCGCGCTCTGGTGTAAGCCAGCCGGGCAGAGCCCGGCGTTATGGCAGGGGGATTGCGATGCTGTTGTTGCGCTGGGTCACTTCTGCGGCGCCGTCAGCCAGCATCACCCGAACGCGCAGGCCGCTACGGTCTCCTGCAGGCAACGGCAACCCAACCGTGGTGGTCTTCGGCACCAGATCGGTAGGCGCATCCATCGCCGGAATCCCGATCCGCGCCAGCTCCCGCCCGGCCGCATCCTCCAGCACCGCCGTCCCCAACGGCGTGCCCACATGCCCCAGGCTGTGCACGGTCACCTGCACCTGCCGGCCATCCACCCGCACATCGCCCCGCCCAACCCCCAGGTCCGGCCGCAGCTCCACCGGCGTACCCGCCTGGATCAGCTCGAACTCCACCACCTGCACCTGCCCCGGCGCGAAGCGCAGCGGCACCGACGCGCTGCGCTCCAGGGTCACCTCGCGCACGTCTGCCTTGCCGTCGATCCGGTCATCCCCATCCCGGTCCACCCCACTGGTCATCCGCCACGTACCGGCGGTCACATTCCACGTGCTCATCTGCGCATCCACCGCGCCCTTGCCAGTGTTATAGGCAATCACCTTGAAGCGCTCGGTCGACGGCGCATGCACCAGCAACGCCACCTGCTCGGCCGCATCGGGCTGGGCGAAGCGCCAGCTCACCGTATGCCCCGGCCAGCTCTGGTTGCGCTTGAGCGCAATGCCGCCCAGGCGCGCCCGCTGCAGGAACTCGCTCGGCGCTTCCACCCGGTCCGACCACCAGTGGCCTTCGGTGTTCATGTACTCGCGCTGCGCCTTGGCCTGGATGCCGTCGGCGTGCAGTGCTTCCAGGTACTTCTTGTCGCCGGTGGCCTGCCACGCCATCAGGCTGGAGAAACCGGTGTTACCGGCGTCGGCGTCGGCGACCAGGCCGGGGTTCCACTCCGCGCCCTTGCCCAGCACCTCGACGAAGTTTTCGCCCAGGTTGGCCAGTGCTCCCGGCCCACCACGCTGCACGCGGTAGTCCAGCGCCTTCAGGTACTTGTCGTCGCCGCTCCAGCGCCACGCCGCCCAGAAGGTGTGCACCACATCGCCACCGCCCGAGCCGTTGTTGAGCTCGCCCCCGCGCACCTTGCCGGTGGCCCAGTTGATCTCGTTGGGCAGCGCCCAGCGGCCCTTGTCGTCGGTGTAGGCGTGGGCCAGGTAGCTGTCGGCCAGGCCGGTGACCAGCTTGCGGCCGGTGGGATCGGCGTTGTACTGCCCCATCAGGAACGCCGGGTGCAGCGCCGGGAACGAATACGGCTTCTGCCACTGCCAGTTCGGCTCGCGGTACACCCTGTTGCCGCCATACCAGTTGCTGGAGAACAGCAGGTGGCCCTGCGGGTTGGGCAGGATGATGCGTTCGTCGAATGCCTTGACCGTTTCCATCAGGCGCTCAACCGTGAGCGGGTCGCCCCAGTTGAGGTACAGCATCGCGCTGTTGGCGTTGATGCCTTCCTCGTAGGCGTGCAGCTCATCGGTTTCGATGGTGCTCAACCCGTTGGAGAACATGCCGTTGCGATACACCGCATCAGACAGCGCGGTGAGCGAGCGGTTGAGCCGGTCCGGCTCCACGCCCATCAGCGCCAGGCCCGGCCACTGCTGGGTGAGGTCGGTATCGTCGGAAATGCCGCCGCCGAAATCGCCATAGGCGATCTGCCGGTTGTCGATCCACCAGTCCACGAAGCGGCGCACGTACTTCAGGTCTTCGGTCTGGCGGAACGCCCACAGCGGCACGCCCTTGGGCGCTTCGGGCTGGGTGAACGGCGGTTTGCCCTGGCTGTTGTAGCTGATGTAGTTCCAGTACAGCCGGCCCAGTTCGTGGTCCGGGTCGACCCGCAGCAGGTCGGTCAGGTCGGCGTACACGCGCGCATACAGTCGCTGGCGTTTGGAGGTGGTGTGCTCTTCGACCAGGAAACCCCAGTTGTCGCGGGCCTGGTTGAAGCGGTCGGCCACGTGTTCCTTCTTCGCCTCCGCACGGTCCTTGTAGACCATGCGGATCTCGGCACCATCCAGCGAGCCGGCGTTGAAGCCCGGCGCGCCCGAGGCGATGCTGATCCACAGGCTGTCGGCGGTGAGGATACGGTCGCGCAGGTCCAGCCACAGCGTGCGCTTCTCGTTGGGCTTGACCGACACCGACACATCGATCATGTCGCGCGCCGGCCAGATCGGGTCCTTGATGCGGATGTTGAGCGGAATCAACCCGTCGCGCGCGGCCGGCAGGTCCAGCGCCGGCAGGTCGATGGCCACGCCATCCAACCCGTCGTACATGTTTTCCCAGCTGTGCGCCCAGCTGCGGATCAGCGGCTGCGCCGCCGGGGCATCGCCCACGCCGGAGGGCACCAGCACGTGCACGATCGGCAGCGGGTTGGCGGGCAGCGTGTCGGCACCGCGCCGACGCGAACCGGCGCCCTTGGGCAGCGCCATCACCGTGCTGCGCTCGGCGGCCGGGTAGCGGCCGTCGATGTAGTCGCGCAACGGGGTGATGTTGAGATAATCGGGCAGGGCCTGGCTGTCGATCAGGTAGCGCTGCTTGACCGTGCCTTCCGGCTCGGCGGCATCGCTGACCTGGTAGGCCCAGATTTCCTGGATGGGGGTTTCCTGCGCGGTGTTGCGGAAGTGCAGCACGCCACCGGTCTGCGCGGGTACGTCGTCCACGCTGCGCACCACGCCCCGCGGACGCTGCAGCAGCGGGGTGGCGGCGGCATCACCGCTGCTGTGGCTGAGCGAACCGAACGCGGCGCCGCGCACTTCGATGCGGTTGACGGTCTCGCCCGCAGGCAGGGTCAGGTCGAGCTGCTGGCCGCCTTCCACGTAGGTGTTCCAGTCCGGCAGCTGGAAGTAGTCGTTGCGGCCGGGCAGGCGCGAGCGGTTGTACACGCCGGGCCAGGTGGTCTCGGCGATACCGTCGGTGGCCTTCCACATCCACTGCTTGTGGTCTTTGGTGTCGGCAAATTCGATCTTGCGGATGGTGGTGGTCGGGGTCGCCAGCGCGGGCGGGGCGGCACTGTCCCAGCCAAAGCGGTGGTTCCAGGCGCGCATCGCGGGGGTATCGGCCACGGCGGTGGTCGGCGCCTTGTTGGCGGCCAGCGCGGCCATGCCTGCCGGATCCAGCAGGCGGTCGTACACGCGGATCTCGTCGACATCGCTGCCGCGCAGGAAGTTGTAGCGGCTCTGCACCTGGTAGGGCGCCATCACCCGGCCGGCGAGGCCGAGTTGGTCCAGCGCAGCGTCGTAGTCGGCGGTGGCCTCCTGGCGGGCGACCTCTTTGCCGTCCACGTACAGGCGCACGCCATGGTTCTCATCCCAGCCAAAGGCGATGTGCTGCCACTGCTGGGGCGAGGGATTCTGGTCAAGCTTGAACGACACGCGGGTGCGCGCCAGGTTGGCATCGGTCACGAAGGCATCGAAGCCGTGGCCGTTCCAGTCGATGCGCAGCCAGGCCATGTCCCAGCTGCTGTGGTCGGCATAGCCGACCCGGAAGATCACGAATGGCGCTTCACCCACCGCATAGCGCGGTCGCCAGTAGAACCCCAGGGTGCCGCGTTGGGCCTGGATGTTGCCGGGGGCATTCCAGGAAAGTACGCCATCGTCTTCCCACTGGATCGCCGCGCCATGCGCGCCATCGGGCACGCGTTTGACCTTGTCCTGGAAATTCGGAATGGCATCGCCGTGGGCGGTGTCGGCGGTAAAGCCCTTGTCGGCCGACACATGGAACAGCAGTTCCGGCGCCGTCTGCGCCGAGGCGGTACCGCCAGCGGCAAGGAGCAGGGCAAGTGCGATCGCCCTCGATAGCGCCGGCCGTTGGCCGGCCCTCACAAACCCAACACCGTCCAGTGACGCTGGAGCCCGAACATCAACGCGAAGCAGCATGTGACCTTTCCTTTCCACAGCGAGAACGTGCGGCACGACACGCCATCCTCGTCAGCGGAACATGGCGCAACGCCACGGCCGCGGTGCCAGCGCAGGGCCGTCAGAAACTAGCAAAGGGGAAGCGGTGCGGCATCTTGCGCCGCAACAGCGGCGTGGTTGCCCACGCCGCTGCCGGTTGCGATGGATCAGAACTTGTAGCGCGCGCCCAGCATGAACTGCCGGCCGGTTTCGGTGTACTGCAGCGGCAGGCGGCCGGTATCAGGCGAATACACCCACTCATCGCTGGCCTCGTTGGTGAGGTTCATGCCTTCCAGGCTCAGCTCCAGCTTGTCGCTGATCGCGTAGCGAATGGAGGCATCGATGAACGTGGTGCCGGTCATGCCATGGGTGCCGTCCACGTTGAAACCTGCTTCGGTGCCCGGCACCTGGGTCAGGTAATCATCGCGGTTGGTGGCCGACACGCGGCCGGAGAACACCTTGCCTTCGTAGAACAGCGTGGCGTTCCAGCTCGACTTGGACAAACCGGTCAGGTCGGCCTTCATCACCGGCTGGCCGCTGGAGTTGATGTACTGGATCTGCGATTCCACCCAGGTGTAGTTCAACTGCACGCCCAGGTTGGACCAGTTGCCCGGCAGGAAGGTGAAGGGCTGGGTGTAGTTCACTTCCACGCCGTGCAGCTCGCCACCGGGGGTATTGACCGGCTTGGTATAAGTGAAGTCATCGGCCGGCGAGGCACCGGTGCCGATCAGCAGCTCGGCCGGCAGGCCGCTGGCGCTGTACGGCGCCACTTCGCGGGTAGTCTGCACGAAGCTTTCGATGTCCTTGTAGAACAGGCCGATACCGGCCATGGCGCCTTCAGCGAAGTACCACTCGAAGCCCAGGTCCACGTTGGTGGCGCGGATCGGATCCAGGTCCGGGTTGCCGCTGGCGATGGTGCGTGCACCACCGGCCACGGCCACCGTGGCGCCCGGGGTCAGGTTGCCCAGGCCCGGGCGGCTCATCACCTTGGCCGCACCCAGGCGGATCAGGAAGTCCGGCGCGATCTCGGCAACCACGTTGAACGAGGGCAGGGTGTCGTCGTAGGTGCGGTCCACGGTGGTGGAGACGGTGCCGGTGGCCAGCGTGGAAAGACCGGTGGAGCTCTGCTTGGTCTTTACGTAGCGCACGCCGAAGTTACCCGAGAACGGAATGTTGCCCAGATCGGTGGAGAACTCGCCCATCAGGTAACCACCGCGATCTTCTTCGTCCACGCTGCGCACGTTGTTGGCACGCGGGGCGACGGCGTAGATACCGGAGTTGCTGTAGATGTCGAACTGGTTGGCGAACGCGTTCAGGTCCGGCACCACCCACTGGTCCGGGCTGCCGGTGATGCCCTTCAGGCCGGCCTGATCGGTCATGTCCACCGGCACGATCTTGGTGCCGTCGGCAAAGTTCGGCACGGCCAGCTCGCTGGCGCGGCGCAGTTCCACGGTGCTGAAGGTGTAGTTCTTGGCCAGGATGCCGCCCTTCAGGCGGAAGCCGGGGCTGATGTTCCAGTTGAAGTCGACCTGGCCGGTGTCGAAATCATTGTCCACATACTGCGGGCGCAGGCGGATTTCAGCCAGTTCCCAGCCGTTCGGATCGGTCGGGTCGATGCCGTAGTTCAGCGTCGGGAAGCGGCTGTTGCCGCGGTAGTCGTAGCTGTAACCGTCGACATCGTACTTGTCCATGATGATCGTGGTCTGGATCGGGTTCTCGTGCTTGGAGCGCGAGATGCCGACCTTGCCGGACAAGGTGAAGTCATCGCCGAAACGGTGCTGGCCGTTCAAGGCGATCTGCTTGAACTCCGTGCTCCACTCGTCGTGGCGGTTTTCGCTGCGGATGTCGACGTTGTCGAATTCACCATAGACCAGCGCGTTGTTCTCGATCACCCCATTGTTGACGATGGTGTTCGGCTTGCCGACCAGGCGCGGGGTGCTGCTGGTGCCGCGGCTGAAGGAAATGGCCTCGATGTAGTGCTCGTCGCGCTCGGCGTCGATCTTGGAGTACAGCGCATCCAGCGAGATTTCAGTGGCGTCGGTGGGCTTCCACTGCAGGGTGCCGGTCACGCCCAGGCGCTTCTGCTCGTGTTCCATCTGCACGTAGCGCGGGAAGCGCGGGTGGTACACATCGGCCGAGCGTGCTTCAGCGAACGGCGAGGCCGCGCTGAAGTTGCCGTTGCTCGGGCCGTTTGCCCAGCGGCCGGTGTTGGAACCTTCTTCCAGCGCCTGGCGCTCGGAGTAGGCCACCGACACCAACGCACCGAAGGTGCCATCGGCCCAGGTGTTGGAGATCAACGCCGCCACGCGCGGGTCGGCCTTCTGGGCCATGGCGTTGTAGCTGGCCTGGCCGCTGGCCGCGAAAGTGAAGCCGTCGTAGTCGAACGGGCGCGCGGTGCGCAGGTCGACCGTGGCGCCCAGCGAACCTTCTTCCACGTCGGCCGAGGCGGTCTTGCGCACGATCAGCTGCGAGAACAGGTCCGAAGCGAACACGTTGAAGTCGAAGCCGCGGCCGCGGTTGGTACCGCCGCTCTGGTCGCCGGCGCCCACCGTGGTCAACGCTTCCATGCCGTTGATGCGCACGCGGGTGAAATCCGGGCCCAGGCCGCGCACCGAGATGTTGCGGCCTTCGCCGGCTTCACGGGTGATGACCACGCCGGGCACGCGCTGCAGCGACTCGGCCAGGTTCAGGTCGGGGAACTTGCCGATATCCTCGGCAACGATGGCGTCGACCACCCCCGATTCGCTGCGCTTGATGTCCAGCGCCTTCTCGACGCTGGCGCGGTAGCCGGTAACGGTGACGGTATCCAGGTCAGTGGCCGCGGCCGGGGCCGGATCCTGCGCCAGGGTGGTACCGCTCAGCGCCAGGCCGATGGACAGGGCGAGCAAGGTAACCGGTGTCTTTTTATGGATGTTTCGATATTGCATGTTTTCCCTCTCCCAAGGTGCTACATGAAACAGCTATCCGGCGACATGTCAGTGCAATGACACCGCTGGTCAGGGCGGACGTTAACAGTCCGTTGGGGATCGGGCATCTTGCACCGCAACAGACTTTCAATGTCCCGTAGACGCTTGCGGGACATAGGTTCCGACAAACCGGGCGGGTGGACGGACGGCCCCGCACCGCTAGAATGACACCGCTAGCCATTACTGTCCGGGCCTTGACCCGCAGGTCATGCCCACCACGAAAGGATCCATCGCCATGAGTCGTGTTGTCTGTTTCGGGGAGTTGTTGCTGCGCATGAGCGCACCGGGCCGGGAGCTGCTGCTGCAGACGCCGCAGCTGGCCGTGCACGCCGGTGGCGCAGAGGCCAACGTGGGGGTTTCGCTGGCCCACTTCGGGCACACGGTGCACATGGTCAGCACGCTGCCGGCCAACCCGCTGGGCCAGTTCGTGGCCGGCGAGCTGCGAAAGCATGGCGTGGATGCCTCCCATGTGCAGACCCGCCCCGGGCGCATGGGACTGTACTTCCTCACCACCGGGGCGGTGCAGCGCGCCAGCGAAGTGGTTTACGACCGCGTGGATTCGGCGTTCGCGCTGGGCACCGCGGCCGACTACGACTGGGACGCGCTGCTGGCCGGCGCGGACTGGCTGCACCTGTCCGGGGTGAGTCCCGCGCTGAACCCGGCCATGGCCGACGCCACCGTGGTGGCAGCGCGCGCGGCGTGCGAGCGCGGGGTAAAGGTGTCGTTCGATGGCAACTTCCGCCCCTCGTTGTGGGCGCGCTGGGAAGGCGATGCGCCGCGCATCCTGCGCGAGCTGTTCGCCTGCGCCACGGTCGCCTTCGCCGACTACCGCGATATCGGCGTGGTGCTGGGCGGGCAGTTCGAGCAGGCCGCCTTGGCAGAGCGCGTGGATGCGGCCGCCGTGCAGGCGTTCGCCGCCTTCCCGCGCCTGCAGTGGATGGCGTGCACGCAGCGCACTCCCCTCAGCGTGGACCATCACGCGCTGGGCGCGATGCTGCTGGGCCGCGACGGTACCCGCGCCGTGGCGCCCACGCGCGAGATGATCGGCATCGTCGACCGCATCGGCGGTGGTGATGCGTTCGCCGCCGGCATCCTGCATGGCATGATGCGAGGCTTCGAACCGGAGGCGATCGTGCGTTTCGGCCTGGCTGCGGCCAGCCTGAAGCACTCCATCCCCGGTGATTTCAACCCCGTCAGTGAAGCTGACGTGCTGGCCCTGACGGGCGAGGAGCGATTCGATGTCCGGCGCTGATCCGCGCGTACGCGCAGTCCTGAAACTGGCCCCGGTGATTCCGGTGTACACCCCTGAAAGCGTGGACGAAGCGGTGCATGTCGCCCAGGCACTGTTCAACGGCGGGCTGCCGGTGATCGAGGTGACCCTGCGTACGTCCATTGCGATGGACGCCATCCAGGCGATGGTCGAAGCCGTGCCGGATGCGGTGGTGGGCGCCGGTACCGTGCTGACCGCCGCGCAGATGGCGCGGGTGAAGGCCGTGGGCGGCCGCTTTGCGGTGGCGCCCGGCGCGACCGGGCGGCTGTATGCCGCTGCGCGCGATACCGATCTGCCGTTCCTGCCGGGTGTGGCCACCTCGTCCGAGCTGATGCTGGGGCTGGAGCACGGGCTGGATACGTTCAAGTTCTTCCCGGCCGTGCAGGCTGGTGGCACCGCGATGCTGTCGGCGTGGAACGGGCCGTTTGGGGATGTGCGGTTCTGCCCCACCGGTGGGATCAGCGCGCAGACCGCGCGTGATTTCCTGCACCTGCCCAATGTGTTGTGCGTGGGTGGTTCGTGGCTGACGACGCGGGCGTTGCTGCAGGCGCGGGATTGGGCGGGGATCGAAGAATTGGCGCGCGCTTCCGCTGCGCTGGTCGGTTGAGGTCCGGTCACGACCAACGGTCGTGACCTACCCCGGGTGTGTCAGCGCATACCGGGAGTCCGGGGCCATAATGGGTACCCTCCTGTTTCCGGTGAGCACCCATGTCCGCGTTGTCCACCGCCAAGACCGTCGTACTCTCCGTGCTCTGCGTCGTGGTGGCGCTGTTCGTGCTGGGCATGGTGAGCGGTGCCGGCGGGTGGATCGCGCCGTGGTTGGGGCTGGGTGAAGGCGAGGTGCGGTTGGCTTGGGATCTGGGCTGGACGATCCTGGGCGGGGTTGCCGCTACGGCGTTCGCTGCACGTTATGCGCCGATGTGGCCATACGTGCATGGCGGGGTGGTGTGGGTGTTGATTGCCGCCGCTTCAGTATTTGCCGCGTGGGATCTGGGTAGCGATTACCCGTTCTGGTTTGTGGTGACGTTGTTGGTGTCGCTGCCGGTGCAGGCGATTGGAATCTGGTGGGGGGCACGGTATCGGCCCCGGTGAATCCGCGTGCAGCCACGCAGGGCGTGGCTCTACGCCGGTGCCCGATCCATCTTGTAGAGCCACGCCCTGCGTGGCTGCGCGCGGCAATCGGTCGCCCGGTCACAAGGTCGGCAACACCTGCTTGACCTGATCGATGCCCTCCCAAGGGTCTTTCTTCAGCTTCTGCGCACGCTGCAATGCCTTCGGCAACGGGAACGCATCAGCCGCGGTGACACGCCCCAGCTCTTCCCATCGCAACGGCACCGCGACACCGGCCGACGGGCGGGCGCGCAGCGACCACGAACACACGCTTGTGGCGCCACGCGCATTGCGCAGCCAATCAATGAAGATCACTCCGTTGCGCCTGGCCTTGCTCATCGTGGCCACGTAGCGGTCCGGCGCGTGCTCTGCCATCGCCTGCGCGAACGATTCGCAGAAATCCTTCGCCTGCGCCCAATCCGCCTTCGGCTTCAATGGCACCACCACGTGCAGGCCCTTGCCGCCGGACAGACGCACGAAGCTTTCCAGCCCAATCTGCTGCAGGCGGTCGCGCACATCCCGCGCTGCGGCCTTGATCGCCGCCCAGCTCACGCCTTCGCCCGGGTCCAGGTCGAACACCAGCCGGTCGGGGTGTTCGGGGTCGTCCACGGTGGCGCCCCACGGGTGCAGCTCCAGGGTGTTCATCTGCACCAGCTGCAGCAGGCCCTGCGCATCTTCGATGTAGAGGTAATCCTCGCGCCCGCTCTTCTGCTGCAGCGGAATGGCCTCCACCGCATCACCCAGCCCGGTGCCGTGGTGCTTCTGGAAGAAGCACGGCTTGTCCACGCCATCGGGGCAGCGCAGCAGTGACAGCGGGCGCCGGGCGACTTCGGGCAGGATCCAGCGCGCCATCTGCCGGTAGTAGTCTGCCACGTCGCCCTTGGTGAGCTTGGCCTTGGCGAAGACGACGCGCTCGGGGTGGGAGATGTTCACGCCGTCAGCGGTCCCGGCGGGCGTGGTGCTGGTGCGTGACTTGGCGGCTTTTGCCGGCGCGGTGTCGGCCGCCTTTGCCCTGCTGCGCGCCTTGGCAGAGGGTTGCGCGCCGGCAGCGCCCAGGTCCTTGGCAGTTTTGTCTTCGCGCAGTCGCTTGAAGCTGGCCTGGCGCAGCAGTCCTTCCTTGGCCCAGCCGCGGAACGCCACTTCGGCCACCAGCGTGGCTTTCACCCAGTGCACGCTGCTGGCCTTGAACGGGACATGCGAAGGCAGTTCAACGGCGGCCTTGTCGGTGTCCAGCGCCGTGAGCTGGCGGTGCATCGCGGCCAGCCTGGCGTCGTCGAAGCCGGTGCCCACGCGGCCCACGTAGCGCAGGCCGCCGTTATCGGGGGTGGCCATCAGCAGCGAACCGAAGCCGCTGCGCGATCCCTTCGGGTCGGTGTAGCCCACCACCAGGAACTCATCGGTGTTCTCGTGCTTCACCTTCACCCAGCTGGGCGAGCGCGTGTTGATGTACGGCGCGTCCACCCGCTTGCTGATGATGCCTTCAAAGCCGGCCTGCCCGCTGGTGTCGAAGACCGCCGGGCCGTGGTCGAGCACGTGGTCGCTGTAGGCCAGCGTGCCGGGCGTATCGCCCAGCAGTTCCTTCAACAGCGCCTTGCGGGCCAGCAACGGCGAGCGGCTGATATCCACACCGGCCACGCCGGGCATGTCGAACACCACGTAGCGCAGCGGCTGCCTGGCGGTGCCATCGATGACCTTCTGCAGGGCGGTGAAATCGCTGTGGCCCTGCGCATCCAGCACCACCAGTTCACCGTCAAGGCGCAGGTCAGTCACCGGCAGCGCTTCGATCGCCTGCACCACTTCGGGGAAATCCCCGGTCCAGTTCAGACCGTTCCGGGAGCGCAGTGCCACGACGCCGTCGCTTACGTCGGCCAGCAGGCGGTAACCGTCCCACTTGATCTCGTGCAGCCAGGCATCGCCGTTCGGCGCGCTGTCGCGGTGGTCGGTGAGCTGTGGCTTGAAGGCGTGCGGGTAGGGGTTATTGCGTGCGTGCTCCAGTGCCAGCGCGCGCTTGCTCCAGCGCGCGTCGGCGTTGCGGCGTGCTGCGGGTTTGGTCGCCTCGCGCTTCGAAGGAACTACGTCCTCCAGCAGTGCATCAGCGTCCGTATCCCGCGCCTCTTCGTCATCGCGCTTGATCAGCAGCCACTGGTGCTGCTTGCCCTTCATGTTGGTGCGCACCAGCTTCCAACCGCCCTTGAGCCTGCTCCCATGCAGCACGAAGTCGAGCTTGCCGGCGGCAATCGCCTCCAGCGGCTCGCCTTCGCAGGACCAGGTGCCGTGGTCGTATACGTCTACATGCCCGGCACCGTAGTGGCCTTCGGGAATATCGCCTTCAAAGGTGGCGTATGACAGCGGGTGATCTTCCACCTCCACCGCCAACCGCTTCTCGCCTACCCGCAACGACGGCCCTTTCGGCACCGCCCAGCTCTTCAGCACGCCGTCGGCCTCCAGGCGGAAATCGTAGTGGCGCGAACGGGCGTGGTGCAGCTGCACCACGAAGATCGGGCGGCGCGCGGCGGCACCATGGCGCTCGTCGTCGGGCTCGGGGGTTTCACCGAAGCGGCGCTTGCGCCGGTATTCCTGCAACGACATGGCCGCTTACCCTGCCTTGCGCGTGGGCGCGCGCTTGGCGGCCTTCTTCGTCGCCTTGGTGGCTTTGGTCGCCTTGGTCGCCGCCTTGGTGGTCTTGGCCGCCTTCTTCGCGGGCGCAGCCTTCTTCACCACCTTCGACACCGCGCTCTTCCTGGCCGGCGTGCGCTTCTTGGCATCCAGGCTCTTCTGCAGCAGCGACATGAAGTCCACCACGTTGGTGGTGGCGTCATGCGGCACGGCCGGTTCGTCTTCCACCCGGGTGGTGCCGCCCTTGGACTTGATGCGCCTGGTCAGCAGCGTCTGCAGGCGTTCGCGGAATTCGTCGTGATACTCATCCGGCTTCCACTCGCCCGACATCGATTCGATCAGCTGTTCGGCCATCGCCGTTTCCTTGCTGCTGATCCGGTATTCGGACAGCGAACCGCTGGGCAGCTTGTAGTCTTCCGGGTCCACCAGCTCCTGCGGGTAGCGCAGGATCATCAACACCAGTGCATCATCATGCGGCATCACCGCGCACAGGTATTGGCGGGTGCGCACCACCACGCGTGCGATGCCCACCTTGCCTGTGCGGCGCAGGGTTTCGCGCAGCAGCACGTAGCCCTTCTCGGCTTTCTTGCCAGGCACCAGCAGGTAGGGCTTCTCGTAGTAGCGCGGGTCGATCTGGCCAGCATCGACAAAGGTTTCCACTTCAACGGTTTCGTGGCTTTCCGGCGCAGCGGATTTGATATCGCTCTCTTCCAGCACGACATAGCTGCCCTTGTCGTACTCGTAGGCTTTGACGATGTCTTTCCACGGCACTTCTTCGCCGGTATCGGCGTTGACCCGCTCGAAGCGGATCGGCTTGCGGTCGCGGGCATCGAGCATGCGGAAATGCAGGTCCACCTTGCGTTCGCCCGACATCAGCGACACCGGCACGTTCAGCAACCCGAATGACAGGGTTCCGGTCCAGATCGGTCGGGCCATGGCGGCGCCACTCCAGTGCAAAGCGGGACGCCAGCTGTACCGCGCAGGACGTGAAACGCCCGTGTCCGGACCGTAAAGACCGGTTGCAGGCGCCGCTTACTGTAGTAGGCCGTGCACCGCTGCGGCGGGCATGTGGTCCAGCGCCATCCAGGCGTCTTCGACAATCGCCCGCGCCTGGTGCCAGCCCAGCCGCGATTGGCCACGCATCTGCTCCCAGTGCTCGGCCAGCTCGCCGTCGGTGTCGTCGTCGCTGCCACGCGGCCAATCGGCGTAGTGGGTGGTCAGCGCAAAGGCGTAGGCCGGGTACAGATCCTTCCAGCTGCGCCGACCCTGACTGCGGCGGCGTTCGTAGTCGTTGCGCATGTACTGCAGGTAGTCCTGGGCCACAGCCTCGGGCTCTTCGGCGCGCGGACGGCGGCCACGCCGCGCGTTCCGGTCCGGCTGCAGATAGGCGTTGAACAGCACGGGTGCGGTACGGCGGTCCAGGCGGGGCATGGCACGTCTCCGGCGGGGTGGGGTTGGCAGGAATAGCCCCGGTACCGTTATCCAGCTGTGACAGATCCGTTGAGACGTTGGCATTCCGCTTCACGTCGGCCTCCCCTTGGGGGTGCGTACATTCCAGCCATCCCTCCACGGAGACCACCACCATGCAACGCGATCCCCTGCGCGAAGCCACCGCCCCGGTGCCGGGCGAGCAGCGCGCCAAGCACGACCTGCAGAACGAAGAAGACCGGGGCGCCGGCATGTCGCCCTCCGAAGCACCCGAGCACATGCGCACCGGCATCGACCCGGTGCATGCCTCCCGCGACCGCAAGGACCCGGCCGCCGCACCGCACCCGGGCGGGGAGGAGCCTGAGGACGAGGACCAGCGCCGCGAGCGCAAGGCGCATGAGAGCGACAACCAGGATGAGGCGCTGGAGGAGACGTTCCCGGCGAGCGACCCGACATCGCCGTTCGTGCCCGCGAAGATTCCCAAATGAATGCGCGCGGGCTATTGCCACGCCCACTGCACGCCCACGCCATACCGCCGGTCCGGCCCGGGTTCAAAGAACCGCTGGTTGCCGTCATTGACGATCACCGAGCCGATGTAACGCTGGTCCAACACGTTGTCCACCCGCGCAAACACCCGCAACGTGCCCTGCGCGGTGGTCCACTTGCGGGCCGCTTCCAGGTTGAACAGGGCATACCCCGGCGCCTGGTCGGTGGCCAGGTCGTTCACCACCGTATCGCTGGAGGCCACCACTTCCCCGGCCCACTGCCATGCCCCGGGCTGGTACTGCAGCCGCCCGAACCACTGCTGCTCCGGCACGCCCGGCAGGCGTGAGCCCGCCGCCACCACCGTGTTCGGGGTCGTGCAGCCGGTGCCGGCGCAGACCAGATAGGGCTCGCGCACCGTCGCTTCCACGTAGGTGTAGGCCAGGCTGGCCTCCAGCTGCGCGGTGATTGGCACCTGCAGGCTCGCCTCCACGCCCTGGCGGCGGGTCCTGCCGATGTTGCGGTAGGTGCTGCGCCCGTTGGTGTTGCTGGCCACAGCCAGCTCGTCATCGGTATTGGCGCGGAACACCGCCGCATCGAAGGCCGCGCCACCGGCACCGCGCCACTTGCCGCCCAGCTCCAGGTTCTGGCTGCGCGCGGCGGACAGATTCAGCGCCAACCCGGCCGCCCCATCCGCGCGGTAGCCCAGCTCGTTGAAGGTGGGCGTTTCAAACCCGCGCCCGGCCGAGGCATACACCCGCCAGGCATCGCTGGCGTGGAACACCACCCCGGCCACCGGGGTGGTGGCCGAATAATCGCGCGACCCGCTGTCATCCGGATTGCGCGCGGTGATGTAGTGGTCGTTGGAGCGGAACCGCACCTCGCTGTGGCGCACCCCCAGCAGCAGCGACCAGCGCGGCGCCCACTGCCAGAACGCCTGCGCGAACTGGTCCACGTTGCGCACGCGGTCGCTCTGGTCGCGCCGCAGCGCGCCGCGCACACCCAGCGTATCGCCGACGAAATTCTCGTAACCGCGCCGATCCTGCTGCTGCTGGTCGGCATTGGCGCCGATCACCACTTCCAACGGCCGCCCGGCCCAGTCGCCCTGCCAGGCCCAGCGCAGGTCCAGCCCGCCGTAGCCACCCTCCAGGTCGATCACCCCGCCCGCATGCAGCGGGTTGGCCTGCGGTCCCTGCGGAATGGCCAGGAATTGTTCCACGCTGCGCTGCCCGGCATAGCCCATCGCCCGCCAGGTCTGGCTGCCCTGGGTGCGGGTGAACACCAGCCCCGCCTGGGCCTGGCGCACCGATTTGCGGGTGTTGTACTGGGTGGCCACCTCCGTGGCCTGGCGCGGGTCCTGCCGCACCTGCGCGCGGGTGAGGCCCAGCGGGTCCTGCGCGTCGGGCGAATCGAAGTAGTTCAGCACCAGGTCCAGCTGGCCATTTGCGACATCGGTGCCCAGCCGCGCATTCACCGATTCACGGCGCGCCGCGCTGTGCTCGCGCCAGCCATCGGTGCGGAAGTGGTTGGCCGCCACGTTGTAGCGCACCGGGCCCTGCTCGCCGCGCAGCTGCGCACCGGCACTGAGCGTGCCCTCGCTGCCGCCGGCCACGCGCAGCCGCCAGGGATCGCCGGCCTGGCCATCGGCGCTCCACACCTGCACCACGCCGCCGGAGGAGTTGCCGTACAGCGCCGAGAACGGCCCGCGCAGCACCTCCACGCGCTGGGCCGAGAGCAGGCTGGCGTGGGAGAGCTGGCCCTGCCCATCGGGCATGGTGGCCGGCACCCCGTCCACCAGCACCCGCACCCCGCGCACCCCGAAGGTGGAACGCGCGCCGAAGCCCCGGATGGAGAGCTGGGTGTCCTGCGCCAGGTTCTGGCGGTCGCGGGCGACCACGCCGGGCACCCCGCTCAATGCGTCAGCGATCTGGGCCAGGTTTCCATTGGCATCGTCATCCAGCCAGACGGTGCTGAGCGAAGCAGGCAGATCCACATCGGCCACCTGCTGGCCACGCGCGGCCTGCACCTGAACCGTGGGCAGCCGCTCGATCGGGGCAGGGGAAACGGGGGCGGCCTGGGCCTGTGCCAGGTTCGGCAGGGCAGCGGCCGAAAGCAGCGCACAGCAGCGGGCCAGCGGGGTAAGGCGGAACATGTGCAGAGGGGTTTCTCCGGGAAAGGGGCACCGCACCACAGGGTACGGTGCCGGTCGTGACGGCAGGCGCCGCGCCCACGCTGCGGCTTTGTTACGATGCATTAGTTTCGCGCCAACCTCCCCCATCCGTCATCCGAATGAGTACCGCCGTGTCCTTCTTTGCAAATGTGGAACTGGTCCCGGGCGACCCGATCCTGGGCCTGACCGAGGCATACAACGCCGACAGCCGCCCCACCAAGGTCAACCTGGGCGTGGGCATCTATTACGACGAAAGCGGCCGCATTCCGCTGCTTCGCGCCGTCAAGCAGATCGAACAGCAGCTGGCCGCCGAGGCCAAACCGCGCGGCTACCTGCCGATCGACGGTCTGCCTGCCTACACCCAGGCCACCCGCGAACTGGTCTTCGGCAAAGATTCGCCGCTGCTGGCCGCCGGCCGCGTGGCCACCTCGCAGACCATCGGTGGCAGCGGCGCCCTGCGCGTTGGCGCGGACCTGCTGCACCGCCTGCTGCCGCACGCCACCATCGCCATCAGCAACCCCAGCTGGGAAAACCACCGCGCGGTGTTCGGCGCGGCCGGCTTTGAAGTGGTGGAGTACAGCTACTTCGACGCGGCCACGCATGGCGTGGATTTCGCCGGCATGCTGGCCGATCTGAGCAAACTGCAGCCAGGCACCGTGGTGCTGCTGCACGCCTGCTGCCACAACCCCACCGGCGCCGACCTCACCGTGGCCCAGTGGAAGCAGGTGGCCGAGCTGCTGAAGGAACGCCAGCTGTTCCCGTTCATCGACATGGCCTACCAGGGCTTCGACAAGGGCATCGATGAAGATGGCGCCGCCGTGCGCATCATCGCCGAAGCCGGCATCGACAGCTTCGTGGTCGCCAACTCGTACTCCAAGTCGTTCTCGCTGTATGGCGAGCGCGTGGGCGCGCTGTCAGTGGTGGCTCCGGATGCGAACGCGGCCAAGGCCGTGCAGTCGCAGGTCAAGCGCATCATCCGCACCATCTACTCCAGCCCCTCCACCCACGGCGCGGCCCTGGTGGCCGGCGTGCTGACCAGCCCCGAGCTGCGCCAGCTGTGGGAGCAGGAACTGACCGAAATGCGCGAGCGCATCCACGCCCTGCGCCACGGCCTGGTGGACAAGCTGGTGGCTGCCGGTGCACCGGAGTTCGCCTTCATCAACGACCAGGCCGGCATGTTCTCGTACTCGGGCCTGAGCCGCCCGCAGGTAGACCGCCTGCGCGACGAGTACGGCATCTACGCCGTCGGCACCGGCCGCATCTGCGTGGCCGCGCTGAACCAGGGCAACCTGGAATACGTGGCCAAGGCCGTGTCGACCGTCGCCAAGGGCTGAGCAACAACAGCGATGAAACAAGGAACGGCCGCCAAGTGCGGCCGTTCTTCATTGTGGTGCGCGACCCCGGTAGCGCCGGCCGTTGGCCGGCCCTCCCGATGCCAGACCACACGCACCACCCACGCATCATGAAACCGCTTACCTCGTAATGCCCAACCGAACGGGCCACAATACGGCCCCCGAAATGTCTTTGGCAGCCATTCCATGTCCCGTACGTCGCTTACCCGGTACCTGATTGAAGAGCAGCATGCCGGCCGCATCAACGCCGACCTGCGCCAGCTCATCGCCGTTGTCGCCCGCGCCTGCACCAGCATCTCCATCGCGGTGAGCAAGGGCGCACTGGGCGGTGTGCTCGGCGACGCCGGCACCGGCAACGTACAGGGCGAAGCGCAGAAGAAGCTCGACGTGATCAGCAACGAGATCCTGCTCGAAGCCAACGCCTGGGGCGGGCACCTCGCCGCCTGCGCCTCCGAAGAAATGGACCACTGCCAGCCCGTGCCGGACACCTACCCGCGCGGCGATTTCCTGCTGCTGTTCGATCCCCTCGATGGCAGCTCCAACATCGACGTGAACGTCTCGGTCGGCACCATCTTCTCCGTACTGCGCTGCCCGCCGGGCACGCAGCAGCCCAACGATGAAAGCTTCCTGCAACCGGGCACCAGCCAGGTAGCCGCCGGCTACTGCATCTACGGGCCCAGCACGCAGATGGTGCTCACCACCGGCCACGGCACCCACTCGTTCACCCTGGACCGGGAGAAGGGCGAATTCGTCCTCACCCAGGCCAACATGCAGATCCCGGCCGACACCCAGGAATTTGCCATCAACATGTCCAACCAGCGCCACTGGGAAGCCCCCATGCAGGGCTACGTGCAGGACCTGCTGGCCGGCAAGGAAGGCGGGCGCGGCAAGAATTTCAACATGCGCTGGATTGCCAGCATGGTGGCCGACGTGCACCGCATCCTCACCCGCGGCGGCATCTTCATCTACCCGTGGGACAAGAAGGACCCCAGCAAGGCCGGCAAGCTGCGCCTGATGTACGAAGCCAACCCCATGGGCCTGCTGGTGGAACAGGCCGGCGGCGCCGCCACCACCGGCCGCGAGCGCATCCTGGACATCCAGCCCGACCACCTGCACCAGCGCGTGCCGGTGTTCCTCGGCTCCCGCAACGAAGTGGCCGAAGCCACCCGCTACCACCGCGAGCACGACGCCCAAGGCTGACGGTTACGGCCCCCCGTTGCACGTGGCAACGGGGTGACACCTGCACCAACACCGGTCACCATCGGGCTTAAATGCCCACGGATGATCCCATGCAGGCCGAAACCCCGCTCGACTTCATCGAAGTAATCCACAACGCCATCCCGGTTGAGACCTGTGCCGCAATTGAGGCGCAAATGCGCTCCAGCGCCCAGCTCCAACCCGGCGAAGTAGGCAGCGGCGTGTTCCCGGAACTCAAGCACAGCAAGGATCTGCGCATAAGTGGGCGGCCCGAGTGGCGCCAGGTCGAAATCCAGCTGCAACAGGCAGTATTCAGCGGCGTTTTGACTTATCTACGCCGTTATCCACAGGCGCTGATCTCCCCGCTCATGTTGCAGGTGGAAGACAACGATGGCAGCGCACGCCGCCTGAAGGCCGAAGATTTCCCCGGCATGGACGACAACGCCCTGTCCGAACTGGCCCGTACGTGCCTGCGTCCAGGGGCGATCAACCTGCAGTGGTATGCGGCAGGCGAGGGCGGTTACCCCTATTGGCACTGCGAGCTGTACCCCCGTGACCCGGCCGGGGAAACCCTGCACCGGCATCTGTTGTGGACGCTGTACCTCAACGATGAGTTCGAGGCTGGGGAGACCGAGTTTCTGTTCCAGGACCGGAAGGTGGTTCCTCGCACCGGGAGCCTGCTGATTGCGCCTACGGCATTCACCCATACCCACCGGGGTAACCGTCCCCAGGGTGGGGACAAGTTCATTGCGACAAGCTGGATCCTGTTCCAGAGTGCGGAGAAGCTGTACGGGGGTGGGTGAGGTCTGTGGGGTGATATCCCACGCGCGCTGTAGAAAAGTCGCGTGAATTTAGGAGACTTATGAAGGAAGGCGCCTCCGCCCCATTGGATGCTTGTCCGCACTGTCAACAGCGACATGCGGAATCCTAATGAGCGCAGATGTTGTAAGCGGGCTTATGCTCTTCAAGCGGCCTCTCGGCTATGCCCTTCTCGCAGCAATGCTGCAGTGTGTCGCGTGCTCGGCCGTAGGGGGGAAAGCCGAAAGAGAAGTTCAGCACGAAAAACTTCAAGTCAAGGACGCCGCCCGTCGAGATCCCGTGGCGAACCTGTCCGTTGGCAATTCGACTGGTGGGGCTACCCTGCGGCCATCGCCCGCTTCGAATCCGGGACCGCCCGAGGTGGCAAACACGATCTACCTTCCCGCCGAGTCTGCATTCGTAGCGCAGCATGGAATCTCGGCCAGCCTGACCGATCAGGTAATTGAATCGCGAGATGAATTCGCGAGGGTGCTGAAGGAGATGAGCAACGACGAGATGAGGAGCATGGAGGCGCAGGACCTCGCCAAGCTCTACCGACGCATGCTTGAGCGCGCTGTGGGAACAGAGAGTGCAGTAGAGGATCTTTCATGCGGCCTCAGTGTCTGCATGGGATCTGTACGAGCGGGATCTCTCGCGGATCACGACGCTTGGCTCGCCCGTCTTGGGGAGGACCCGGCTGCACTCAGATATGTGTTCATCGAGGCGATCGAGCATACGGGCGATCAGTTCCAGAGCCGGTTTGTGTTCTCAACCGATCCTGCACTGAAGGCGATTGTGTTGAACTGACTTGGGCCACCACTCGCAGGACGGGGACGCGGCCAGATCACCATCAGGCCACTCTGGAACGATGGTCCGTTCAGCCCCCAGGCCGCAGCGCTGAATAAGCCCACGGTGCGGTACGCGGAAGTGGAAGACCGTTAAGGCGCGCGATAGCCGCCAGGCACTTGGGTAAAAGCGCCGTTCGTCGGACACACTGCGGGGCCTTGCGCGGTGTCATGCAGTGGCACAGCACCTGTGCATATGCTTCCATTGCAGAGCACGCCTATCCACATATCTGTGAGGAGTCCGCCATGCCGCTCGCCCGCATTGACCTCCGCAAGGGCAAGACCACCGCCTACCGGCAGCAGGTTGGCCAGGTGGTATACGACGCCATGCTCAGTGTCGGCGTGCCCAAGGATGATCGGTTCCAGATCATCCAGGAGCACGACCCGGATGGACTCGTCTATGACCCGGGCTACCTGGGCATTGCGCGCACCGATGATTTCATCTGCATCCAGGTCACATGGAACGAGGGCCGCACGCTGGAGCAGAAGAAGGCCTTCTACAGCGCCATCGCCCATGGCCTGCACGAAGCGGTGGGCATTCGCCTTGAGGATGTCTTCATCAACCTGGTGGAAGTAAAGCGCGAGAACTGGTCCTTTGGCCATGGCCTGGCGCAGTATGCGTTGTGAGCCCCTCATCGAAGACTGGATCCAGCTGCGCCGTGATGCGGATGCCGGCATTGAAAGCGTGCACGTGCACTTTCGCGGGCATGCCTACGACCCGCACGATCATGACGAAGCGTTGGTCGGAATCACCCAGCAGGGCGTGCAGGAGTTCCGCTGCCAGCGCTATGAACGGAAAGCCATTGAGGCCGGCTCACGTGTACTTTGCCGCGATTCCTGAAATCGCAAGTAGGGCGCCGACGTTGGCCACCGCAGCTTTCCCTTTGATCACGCCGAACATAGCTACCGATAATCCCAGCACCGCTGCAAGGTGGGAGAGGTGCTGGCCGTAGTAGATGAAGTCGATCGCATTGGTAGTTGCGAAGACAGCGAACGCCACCAGAATTGCATTCCTGTAGGCGTTTGGAACGGAGCTCATTGCTTGATTCTCCTACTGAGGGTCCAAGGATCAGCCATGAGGGAATTCACCGCATAGCGCAGCCCTTTGACAGTTCAGTACTCGCTCCAAGGTGGCAGTCTCAGTCGTTTGCGTTGAACATGCACCACGCAGGCCATCACCAATCCGAAGAACGCTCCGCCGATTACTACCGCACCGACGGCCGCGCCGGCATGCGGTGCTGAAAGAATTGGCAGGCATGCCACCACAATCTGCCACAAAACCACCCATACGCTTCCAAATGTCAGAACGTTGACCCGGAAGCTCCTGAACAACGGCGGTGTCCAGTTCCAGCCCAGTCGCCAAGCGATTCGCCAGGCAGGCGGCGCGGCCAAGGTCTGGCTCACGCCGCGAACAGCCAGATCCTTCCGCATGCGAGCGATTTTGCTGCTGAAGGCCTCCACCGGTGCTTCTTCATTCGTCATCGTCGGTTCCTTCAACGTGTGGGCCTTCAGGTGCTTGGCAGCCTGGTCGCGCCCCGAACGGTAGCTGGCGCGGATTGACTTGCGTGCGTAATGCGGATGCTAGTTGGTTCGTCAGCATCGTGGTATCAGACTCTTCTGAATCCCTGAGATCGATGTGGATCGTCTTCGGCAGCTCGGATGCTCATCCAACTGTCTCTCTTGGCCGGCCGGGCGCGCTTAGTGCATGGTCGCGACAGTCGCGCATTCATCCCAGCGCACCGCGACCGTACAGGTCAACCGCGGTGCGCTACCTTGGTCCAGATCGATCCGCTGGCTTCATAGGCCAGGTCGAGCTCGTCCCGCGACGCGGCGGGCGTGGCGTCAGCGGCAGATTTCGCACCTTCAAGCGCCAGCGCCATGAACGCGGCGAGTTGCTGGATGACACCGGCGTCGCGCAGGATCCGGCGATGGCCAAGACCGTGGGTGGTTTCAAGGCGTGCGCTGGGCCATGTCCGAAGGATCGATTGCGCTTGCTCCACGGGCACTTCCTTGTCCTGCACGTCGTGCATGACCAGCAGCGGGCGTTGGCAGCGTTCCGGGGTGTTGGCGATGTCCAGGTAAGACCATGGGTGACCGAGCCATGACTGCACTCCCTCTCGAAACGCGCCCACGACGGCTGGAGTAGCTGAGATGGCGCGGGCGAAACTGTCGATTGCCGTCGATGGCAGGGCGAAAGGCGCGACGAAGGCCAGGCGCGATGGCGGTTGCCACCCCTCACGCATCGCCAGTGCGACCACGGCGCAGCCTCCGGAATGGGCTACCACCCCGCACAGCGCCGGCTCGCTGGCCGTGACGACACGCAGTGCTTCAGCCATCTCGAAGAAGGTCACGCGCTTGCCACCCAGGCGACTGGGCGAGGAAACGCCATGGGCCGGGGCATCGAAGGCGATCACCCGGAATCCCAGCCTGCGCAGCGGAGCGACGAGCGAGCACAGGTGGCCGGCATTTCCGCCCCAGCCATGTACCAGCACGATGGCCGGCCCGCTATCGCCCCATGACCAGCCGGCCACATGGCGCTGGTGCACGTTGAATGAGAGCGGCGTTGCGCTGTCCAGCCATGCCTGGTCGGTATCGCGCGGTTTGGTCCTGGGGGCCGAGAACCAGAGATGGTCCATCCATCGTGCGGCGTGGCGAACGCTGATACCACCCAGAGCGCGCATTGCCGCACGCAGCAGGCTCAATCGCACATTGGGCTTGAGCCAAGGGGCAGCAGCTTCGGGCGCAGCGGGCGCATTTGGCTGCGCAGTGCGGGTGTGTTCGTTCAAGGCGATTTCCTGGTTACCACGTGGAGCGACGTGACAGAGGAAATGCTAGTGGTGCGCACGGATGAACATAACCGGCGTGATCGCCAAATCGCTGTGCATTCGGGCCAGCGCGCAGCGGCGCGTCAGAACACCTTATGGTCGGGCGTCTGGAATTTCCGGCGGAAAACAGCCGGTGTGAGATGCGTGCGCCGTGCGAACAGGCGCGAGAAGGTGGAGACGTCCTGATAGCCAACTTCCATGGCAACCTGCGCCACGCTCAAGGTGGTGGTTTCGAGCAGATGCCTTGCCCGCTCCACGCGCAGATCCTGCAACAGCTCCAGCGGTGATTGTCCGGTTTCGGCGCGGAACCGGCGCAGCAGGGTCCTGCTCGATAGATGGAAGGCGGCCGCCAGCGTTGCCAGCTCGTAGCGTTCGGCAAGGCGCGTTGCGAACCAGCTGGCCGCGGTGCGTGCGATGGATTCGTGGCGTTTGGGCTTCAATCGCGCATCCAGGTATGGGGCCTGGCTGCCGCGGTTGCCCTCAATGAGACTGAATCGGCCTACTGCCCGCGCCAGGTTCGAGCCGGCGCGGTCGCGGATGAGCTGCAGTGCCAGCTCGCCATAGGCGGTGAACGCGCCGCAGGTTATGACGGTTCCATCGCGCACCAGCATGGCATCACGCAGCACGTCCACGTCCGGGTAGCGTCGGGACATCTCATCGGCGAAGGCCCATGCGGTGGTCGCGCGCCGACCAGCCAGTACGCCGGCTTCGGCCAGCAGCAGGCTGCCGCCGCAGATCGCGGCGACGCTATGCTGATCGGCGGCACTGCGGATCAGCGCTTTCTCTTCTTCCAGATCGGACAATGCCGTGTCCATGTCCTGGAACGAGTTGAAATCGAAGGCGGGCACGACAAGCAGATCGAAACGACCCGGCGCGCCGACCAGCATGCGCACATTGCCGGCCAGGCGCACCTCACCTTCCCGGGCCCCGATGATCGCGACAGAAAACGGCGGCGATGCAGCCGGCGAACGTGCCGCACTCAGGCGATTGGCCACCAGCAGCAGGTCGGACAGGCCCAGCACCTCGGCCCCCATGCAGCCAGCGTAGGCGAGGATAGCAATGCGCATGGGGCAGGCCTTTCAGGTCGTCGGTGCTGCAAGTGTGGCAATCTCGCCACGCGGATCAAGCCCTCCTGCGGCGGGACCGGCCGGGTTGGCGATTGTGACCGCACAATTGTCCGGATCGCCCCGCCGGCGATCGGCCAAACGGCCAGCGCCAACCGTGCCCAATGCTGCCTGACTGGCTGCTCGCACTGGCATCAGTTGTTCGCGCAGCGCGTGTGTCAGAAGAGCTGACCCTGCGGCGAATCCCCGCATGGCGGCAAGGGGCGCACGAACCTGGTGCAATCCAGCTTCGGCCAGTGGCTGTTCTGCGCATCGAACCCCAGCCGCTTGCGGGCCAGCTTGAAGCGGCTGGAGAGCAGGTCGGCGTAAACACCTTCGCCGCGCATGCGGGTGCCGAACTCGCTGTTGTAGTCCTTGCCGCCGCGCAGCTGGTTGATGGTGCTCATCACGTGCGCGGCGCGGTCCGGGTGGTGCGTGTCCAGCCAGTCGCGGAACAACGGTGCTACTTCCAACGGCAGGCGCAGCAGTACGTAGCCGGCGGTGCTGGCGCCGGCATCGCGCGCGGCTTCAAGCACGGCTTCCAGCTCGGCATCGTTGATCCAGGGAATCACCGGGGCCACCATCACGCCCACGGGGATGCCGGCGGCGTGCAGGCGGCGCATGGCGCGCAGGCGTGCGTGCGGGGCGGAGGCACGCGGTTCGAGGCGGGCCGACAGGTGCGGGTCCAGCGAGGTCACCGAGAAGTGCACGCTGACCAGGTTCTTTTCGGCCAGCGGTGCAAGCAGGTCGATGTCGCGCTCGACGAGGGCGTTCTTGGTGATCAGCGAGAACGGATGCTGGGTTTCCAGCATCACTTCGATCAGCTGGCGGGTGAGTTTGAGCTTGCGCTCGATCGGCTGGTAGGCGTCGGTGTTGATGCCCAGTGCGATGGGTTGCGGGGTGTAGGCGGGGCGCGAGAGTTCCTTGCGCAGCAGCTGCGGGGCGTTGGTTTTGGCGAACAGCTTGGTTTCGAAGTCCAGGCCGGGGGAGAGGTTGAGGAAGGCGTGCGAGGGCCGTGCGAAACAGTACGAGCAGCCATGTTCGCAGCCGCGATAGGGGTTTACCGATTGGCTGAAGCCTACGTCGGGGGATTTGTTGCGGCTGATGATGCTGCGCGCGGTTTCGGCGCGCACTTCGGTGCGCAGGCGGGGGGCAGCGAACTCTTCGCTGGTTTCCGGTTCCCAGCCGTCGTCCATGGCTTCACTGACCGTAATTTCAAAACGGCCTGCGAGGTGTGTGGTGGAACCACGACCTTTGATTGCGATACCCATTTTCAGAGGCTATCGGTGGAGAGTCTCAGGGGATGAGACCTTGGGTGGGAAATCGCAGGTGGCAGGATGGCGCGCATGGGTTAGTAGTATTACTAACCACAGGCCCGGTGGGAAGCAGAATGCGCGGCCCTGTTGGGTCCTGGCTGAATCGTTCGGGTTTGTTCCCCAGGGTTATCCACAGGGGATTCCGGGTGCGGCGGGATCGCGCGGAAATCGTCCGGGCAGGGCCCGGATCTACGCGGTTGCGCAGGAACTGGTGCGGTGGATATGTCGCGCGATCGGGCGTGCTTGGGCCGGCCAACGGCCGGCGCTACCGATGCACCGCCAGCGGCGGCCGGGTGGTCAGAGCAGGGCCAGGTAGCCTTTTACCGTGGTGTCCAGGCCGGCGTACAGGGCTTCGCTGATGAGGGCGTGGCCGATGGAGACTTCGAGGACGTTGGGGACCGTTTGCAGGAAATCGCGGAGGTTGTCCTGAGATAGGTCGTGGCCGGCGTTTACGCCCAGGCCGGCTGCCTGGGCGCGGCGGGCGGCGTCGGCAAACAGGGCGAGCATGGCGGTGGCATCGCCTGCGGCGTGCGCTTCGGCATAGGGGCCGGTGTAGAGCTCGATGCGGTCGGCGCCGATCTCGGCCGCTTGGGCCAGGTCGGGGTTGCCAGCGTCTACGAACAGGCTCACGCGGCAGCCGTGGCTTTTGAGTTCTGCAATCAACGGGCGCAGGCGCTCGGCGTCGCGGCTGAAGTCGAAGCCGTGGTCGGAGGTGAGCTGACCGTCGCTGTCGGGCACCAACGTGGCCTGGGCGGGGCGGGTCTGCGCGCACAGCGGCAACAGGCCGGGGTAGCCCGGGCGGGGCGGGGCGAACGGGTTGCCTTCGATGTTGAATTCCACGCCGCGTGCGGTGGTCAGCGCCGAGAGGGCGAGCACGTCTTCGGCGTGGATATGCCGGCGATCGGGGCGGGGGTGCACGGTGATGCCGTGGGCGCCGGCATCCAGGCAGGCGGTGGCGGCCTGCAGGACGTCAGGGTCCTGGCCGCCGCGCGAATTGCGCAGGACGGCTATCTTGTTCACGTTGACGCTGAGGTGGGTCATAGGCTCGGGGGCAGGTCGTTCGGGTCGCGGTCACCTTCGCGGCGGGCCTGGGCCTGCTCGCGCAGCCGACGCAGCTCGGCGGGGTCGATCGCGTTGTAGATGTCGTGTGGGCCAGCGGTACTGCGCTGGCTGCCGCCGAAGCTGGCCACATAGCGGCCGCGTATCCAGGCCAGCAGGAACAGCAATGCGCCGGCCAGCCACAGCATCATCATGCCGGTGGACGGTGTCTTCATGGCAAGGGCGAAACAGCCCAGCGACAGCAGCAGGAACAGCCAATACATTGTCATTCTCCCCGTTGACCTGCGCAGTGTAGCGCCGGGGTGGGGGGCGGTTCCACGTGGTGGTGGCTACAGCAGCGGCGAGGCCAGGCGGGCGAAGGCCTCGGGTACGCGGTGCAGCCACAGCGAGCGGCGGCGGTCGTCGCGCACGGGGCTGGCGCTGGCGAATTCGGCCACCAGGATCTTCTCCAGTTCGGCCACGCAGCCTTCGTCGCTGATCATCATGGACAGCTCGAAGTTGAGCCGGAAGCTGCGGTGGTCGAAATTGGCGCTGCCGGCAATGCACACGTCGTGGTCGGCGATGAAGGCTTTGGTGTGCAGCATGCGTGGGCCGTATTCGTAGATCTTCACCCCGGCCTGCAGCAGCTCGTCGAAGTACGAACGCGCGGCCTGGGTGACGAACCAGGAATCGCTCATCTTCGGTACCAGCAGGCGCACGTCCAGGCCGCCCAGTGCGGCGGATGTCAGGGCCATGCGTGCGGCTTCGCCGGGCACGAAGTACGGTGTGACCAGCCACACGCGCTCGCGCGCTTCATGGATGGCAGCCACCTGCAGGCGGTGGATGGTTTCCCATGACGAGTCCGGGCCCGATACCAACACCTGTGCGTTGATGCTGCCTTCCTGGCGGCCCGGCATGTCGTTGGGCCACAACTGGGCGATGTTGAAGCGTTCCTTCGGTTCGCCGGTGGCGTAGATCCAGTCTTCGATGAAGACCAGCTGCAGGCTGCGCACCACGTGCCCGGCCAGGCGCATGTGCAGGTCGCGGTAGGCATCGGGGCGGCGGCTTTCGTCTTCTTCGTCGGTGATGTTGATGCCCCCGGTAAAGGCGACACGGCCGTCGATCACCACCAGCTTGCGGTGGGTGCGCATGTTCATCCAGGGACGCTTGAACGGCTTGAGCAGCTGGCGTGGATGGAACCACGCTACTTCCGCGCCGGCATCCCGCAGCGGCTTGAGGAAGGCTCTGCCAATGCCCGAGGAACCCACGGCATCCAGTAGCAGGCGCACGCGCACGCCGGCGCGGGCGCGCTCGACCAGGGCATCGCGCAGCGCGGTGCCGGCGTGGTCGGGGTTGAAGATGTAGTACTCCACGTGCAGGTGGTCGCGGGCCTGCGCAACCGCCTTCAACAACGCGGCATAGGTCTGCGCGCCATCCACCAGCCACTCCACTTCGGTGGCCGAGCTGGGTGCCAGGCCGGTGGTGGCCTGGGCAATCTTGGCCAGTTCGGTGCAGTCCGCATCGGGCGGGCACACGCTGTTGTAGTGCTCCATGCCGGAGCGTGCGCGGCCACGGCGCAGGCGCTGCCGCTTCACTTTCTGCGGGCCCAGCAGGTAGTACACGAACAGACCCAGGTAGGGCAGGGCGGCCAGCGACAGGATCCAGCTGAGGGTGGCCACCGGTTCGCGCTTCTGCAGCATGATCCAGCCGATCAGCCACAGCAGGTACAGCACGTAGGCGGCAATCAGCATCGGGCGCAGGTGTGGCACGGCGTCCAGCCAGTGGAGCCAGTCGGCAAGCGCGGGGTAGGTGGCAAGCATGCGCGGATCATAGCTGGAAAAAAAGCGCCCCTGTTTCCAGGGGCGCTTTCCAGTCGCGTCATGACTTGGTGTTGCGTATTACTGCTGCTGCTGGAACCCGATCTTCTTCATCTGCGCGTTCTTCGCGGCGGCCAGAACCTTGGCCATCACGTCGTACTCGGAGTCCGGGCTGGCGTCGATGCGCAGCTCGGGCTGGTTGGTCGGGTCACGCTGCACTTCCTGCTCCATACGCTGCTGGAGTTCGCCCGTTGCAACCGGGCTGTTGTTCCAGAACACCTGGTTGCTGGCGTCGATCCGCAGCTCGATCGGCGGCGGCGGTTCGACCAGCTGCGGCGGTGGATTGAGCACGCGCTGCGGCAGGTCCACGGCGATCGGGTAGGTCATGATCGGCGCGGTAACGATGAAGATGATCAACAGCACCAGCATCACGTCCACGAGGGGCGTAACGTTGATGTCGGCCATGGGGCCCTTGCCACCACCAGAACTGAATGCCATGGCTTACTGCCCCTTCTCTTTGGTGGCCACAAAGCCAACGTCGAGCATGCCCTGCTCCTGCGCGATCTTGGTCATCTCGTTGATGACACGCATCTTGGTGGTGCGGTCACCACGCAGATTGAGCGGGGGCTGGGGGGTCTGCTGGGCGGCGGTCGCCAGGCGCGACTCGAGAGTCTGCTTGTCGATCTCTTCGTCGTTCCAGAAGATCGAGCCGTCTTCCTTCACCGCCAGGGTGATGGGACCCTTGCGATCGGCCGCATCTTCCGGGTTCTGCACCAGGTTTGCCTCGGGCAGGTCGACCTTGACCTTATGGGACATCAGGGGCGCCGTGATGATGAAGATGATCAGCAGCACCAGCATCACGTCCACGAGGGGCGTAACGTTGATGTCGGCCATGGGGCCGCCGCTGTTACCACTACTGAAAGCCATAACGGGCTCCGTCTAGATCGTGTTGACTACGTTCTCGCTGGGTACAGCGCGTCGCAATTAGCGGACGCGCGAACCGGTGGCGAAGAAGTCGTGCAGGTCGTGAGCGAACGTATCGAACTTGCTGATCGTGGCGCTGTTGATCTTGCTGAAGAAGTTGAAGGCGAACACGGCCGGGATTGCCACGAACAGACCGATGGCGGTCATGATCAGGGCTTCACCCACCGGGCCGGCAACGGCGTCGATGGAGGCCGAACCGGTTGCACCGATCTTGATCAGCGCGCCGTAGATGCCCCACACGGTGCCGAGCAGACCGACGAACGGAGCGGTTGCACCGACGGTGGCCAGCAGGGTCATGCCCGACTGCAGGTTGTTGCTTTCGCGGGTCACGGCCTGACGCAGGGCGCGGTCGACGAACTCCGAACGGCTCAGGTTCTCACCCAGGCCACTGGTGGCGCCACCTTCGGCACGCTGGTGGTGGGCGGCAGCCTGGGCTGCGTCCAGAGCGATCTTGGAGAACGGCTCCGAAGCCGGCTGTTCTTCCATGGCGCGGATGGCGTCCTGGGCGTTCGGGGTATCCCAGAACAGGCTCACGACCTTGTCAGCAGCGCTCTTCAGGCGGGTAGCACGGAAGATGTTGATGACGGTCCAGTACCAGGACATGGCCGACATGATGACCAGGGTCAGAAGCACGACCCAGGAGACGGCGAAGTCGCCCGGCTTGCTGGTCATTTCGTGGATCAGATGCTCGAAGCCCATCTGCGAGAGGGCATTCGACGGGTTGCCCCCGGCAGCAGCGGCGATGAAGAGTTCCTGCAGCATGACGCTTACCTTTGTTGTGTGTGGTGATGAATGTTGTAGCTAGGTGCAAGTGAGAGGTGGGTGGCCGGCAGGCCACCCGACCCATCAATTCAGCGCAAAGTTGACCGGGACGCGGACGCGACCTGCAGCTTTCTTCCCGCCCGATTCGGCAGCGTTGAAGCGCCATTTACGGGCGGCTTCCATCGCGGCACGGTCCAGATCGCGGTTACGGCTGGACTTTTCGACCGACACATTGGTGACGTTGCCGTTGGCATCGACATCAATGATCAGGATGACTTCACCCTGGATACCTGCGCGGAATGCAGCCGGCGGGTAGCGCGGGGGATTCATGGCCTTGGACGAGATATCGACGCTGGCCTCGATGGAACTCGGCGGCTGCGGCGGGCTCGGCGGACTCGGCGGCGTAACGATGTCGTTCGGACGCGGTTCCGGCACGTCGATCACCGGCGCCTGCGGCGGCGGCGGCACCGGCGAGGGCTTGGGCGGCGACAGGTTCTTGACCGGCGGCGGCGGCGTTTCAGTCGGCGGCGGCGGCGGCGGCGGCGGTGGGGGCGGCGGCGGAGCGTCGACCAGGGTCACCATGATGTTGCGTTCCTTCTCCGTCACGGCCTTGGGGGCCACGGCAGGAATGAGGAGCAGCATCAGGGCGGCGAGATGCAATGCGATTACAAAGGCGATACCCACGATGCGCGGCCAGCTGAGGCCGGTGTCATCGCGTTGTTCGTACCTGTGAACGACTAGTTGTTCCGTCATGCGCCAAGAGCTCATTAGTGGGGCCGGGTACCCGGGGACAGGTAGCCCATGATCAGCGGTGCATGACACCGCAGGAACCTCCAAGCTTATACCAATCCTGAGCGCCTGCGCATCAATAACGCAGGCGTTCAGGCGTTATTCCTACTTACTTCAGGTTGATGATTTTCTTGGCATCCGCCTGGTTCTTCACACCCTTGGCCAGCGCCTGCTGGGCAGCCTGCTTGGCTTCCGCAGTGCGACCTTCCTGATGCAAGACCTTTGCCAGGTTCAAGTAGGTTTCACCGTCCTTGGAAAGCGGGGCGGCCTTCTGCCACGCTTCGATCGCCTTGTCCGTCTGCTGCGGGTCGGAGTAGTAATACGCCTGGGCCTGGGCCAGGTACACCTGGTAATCCGGCTTGAGGATGCCCTTCTGCAGGCCGTCGTTGATCACGGCGATGACCTGCTGCTCCTTGTTTTCGGAGTTGGCATAGATCGAATAGGCCTGCTTGTACTCGCGTTCGTCGGTCAGCTGGCCTGCAGCGAACAGCTTGTCCATGACCGCAGCAGCCTGGGCCATCTGGTCGTTCTGCAGGTAGACGCTGGCCAGGTTCATCTGGGCCTTCTTGTCGGCCGGGTTCTTGGCCGCAAGCGCTTCGGCCGTCTTCACGGCTTCACCGATCTGGCCGGATTCGGACAGGGCCGCCATCAGCAGCTGGTTCCAGTTGTCCTTCGGCTCGGCAGCGCCGGCGATGGCCTGCTGGATCACCGGCACCGCTTCCTTGTAGCGCTCCAGCTGGTACAGGGCCTGGCCCTTGATGATCAGCTCTTCGGGCTTGGTCGACTTGGATTCGGCGAAGTACTTGTCCAGGGTGACCAGGCCTTCGGCAGTCTGGTCGTCCTGGATCTGCAACTGGGCCAGCATCAACATCGACTGGAAGTGGCCGTTGTTATCCAGGCCGTTGAATTCCAGCACCTGCTGCAGGTACTTCTTGGCAGTGGCGCTGTCGTCGAGGTTGTACGCAGCCTGCGCACCCAGCTGGGCGGCCAGCGACTTGTCGTAGGCGTTGGCAGCGCTGTTGGCCAGGATCTCGTCGGCCGCAGCGCGGGTTTCCGGGAACTTCTGGTCGTTGTAGCTGTCAATCAGCTTCTGCAGCTGCTTGCCGAGCTTCGGAGACGCCTTGACGCTGGGTTCTTCACGGGTGGCGTTGGGGAACAGCACTTCGGCCTTGGCCTGGGACTGCTTGCCACCGCGACGTTCGCTGTTGCGCTCGGAACTGCGGCTCTGGGCCACGGCATCGGTAACGACGACGCCACCGATGGCGGTCGCGATGAGGACGGAAAGCACAGCTTGCTTGTGGTTGCGGAAAATCATCTTTCACCTCGATCGAACCGCCGTGGCGGCATCAAAACGGACTGTCAGAAAAATCTGAGCCGCCAAACCTATCAGAAATGGATGGCGTGAGAAATCGTTTCCGATGCTGCAATACAGCATCCTTTAGTCGTATTACCCGCACTTCGGGCGCCGTCCAGCGGCCTGGGCCTGCTGGAAAACACCGGTAAGGGCGGGTGCATCGCGTTGCAGCTCCCGGATCCGGTTGGCTGGATCGGGGTGGGTGGACAACCATTGCGGGGAGCGCCCGCCACTGGCGGCCATCATGTTCTGCCACAGGTTGACCGCCTGGGCCGGGTCGAACCCCGCCTCGGCCATCAGCCGCTGGCCCACCACGTCGGCTTCGCTTTCCTGTGTGCGCGAGCCGGGCAGCAGGAACGCTGCCTGGGCGCCGGCACCGCCGAGCTGGTTGACCGTGCTGGCCGCCCCGTCACCGTACGCAGCGCCGGCCAGTGCGCCGAGCACGGCCAGGCCGGTCTGGGCGCCCATCTGGCGGGTGAGGCGCTCTTCATGGTGCCGCGAGATGACATGGCCGATCTCATGCCCGATCACGGCAGCCAGCTGGTCCTGGTTCTTGGCCACGGTGAAGATGCCGGTGTTCACCCCGACCTTGCCGCCGGGCAGTGCAAAGGCGTTCGGTTCGGGATCGACGAACACGGCAGTCTCCCACCGTACGCCACGGTACTGTGGGGGCAGCTGCGCGACCAGCGCGTTCACCACGCACTGCACGTAGCCGTTCTGACGGCCATCGCCGCTGATCTTCTCTTTCTTCTTGGTCTCGGCGAAGGCCTGCGCACCGAGTTGGTCCAGCTCGGCCTGCGATACGCCGCCCACCATCTGCCGGCGCCCGGTGGGCGAGGTGGTGGTGGCGCAGGCGCTGGCCAGCAGGGTGATGACAAGTCCGAGCAGCAAGGGTTTCAAGGCGGGGACTCCCGTGTTCATGTCTGCAGTGTGCGGGCTGGAATGTAAGGTTTCGTCAAGCCGCGGGGTCAGTGCAAGCCCAGGAAGACCAGGGCGGCCAAGGCGATGGCGTTGTTCAACGCGTGCGCCACGATCGGCGCCCACAGGGTGCCGGTGCGCTGGTACAACCAGGCGAACGCGGCGCCCATGCCGCCGTACACCAGCCACAGCTGGGCGATTTCCCACGGGCCGTTGGCGCTGGTGCCGGGCACTTCATGGACCAGGGCAAAGGCCAGGCTGCTCAGCAGCATGCCCAACCACGGGCGGCCGGCCTGCCACAGGCGCCCGAACAGCACGCGGCGGAACAGCAGTTCTTCGTAGGCCGGTGCCAGCACGATGGCGAACACGGCAAGGAACCACGGGAACCGGGCCACCGCCTGTTCCATCAGGGACAGGTTGGTGGGCACCGGTTCGATGCCGGCCTGCCGCGCCAGCCAGGCGATGCCGTTGCTGCCGATGATCACGGCCACGGCTACCAACAGGGTCCAGCCCCAGGTGGAAGGCCGGCAGGCGGCCTGGAACGAGGCACTGCGTTCCGCCGCATCGGCGCGACGGCGCAGGAAATACAGGAATACCGCAGCGCCACCGGTGGCGAACACAGCCATCAGGATCTGCGCGAGCGCGCCAGGTTGGCCCACCTGTTGGACGAGCGCTTCGGCGGCTTGGGCGCCGGTGTCGCGGACTACGACGACCGCGCGATATACGCCCCAGAGCAGGCCGCTGGCCATGCTCAACCCCAGCAGGGCGAGGGTGGCGATACCAATATCGATCAGGAACCCCGCAACGGGGGAGCCGGGTTTCCGTTGGGGTGCCTGGGGCAAGGCAGGCGGCAGCGGAGGCGTGGCGGAGGCCGGGGCGGTAGCGGACATCGGGTTCCTGGCAGCAAGAGGCGGTGGCCAAGCCGGTTGCAGGTGGCAACCGGCCGGCCCTGAGCCGATTGTGTCAGATATCCAGGTTGGCAACCCGCAGCGCGTTGTCTTCGATGAAATCGCGGCGCGGTTCCACCACGTCGCCCATCAAGGTGCTGAAGATCTGGTCGGCGGCCACGGCGTCTTCAATACGCACCTGCAGCAGGCGGCGCGTATCAGGGTTCACGGTGGTATCCCACAACTGCTCGGGATTCATTTCGCCCAGACCCTTGAAGCGCTGGATCTGGCGGCCCTTCTTGGCTTCGTCCAGCAGCCAGTTGCGCGCCTCGGCGAACCCGCTGATCTCGACCGACTTGGAACCGCGGACGATCTTGGCGCCCTCACGCACCAGGCCGTGCAGCAGCAGCGAGGACTGGTGCAGGGCACGCAGTTCGCCGGTTTCGAACGCCGACAGCGGCAGCACCTGGATCATCTCTTCGCCCATGTGGCGGCGGGTGACCAGCACGGCAGCGGGGCGCTGTTCGGTGGGCTCCTGCAGTTCCAGGCTGAAACGCGGCGAACCCAGGCTGCCCTGGTTGAGGCGCTTGGCCAGTGCGGCCAGGCCCTCGTCGGCGCCGGCCTTGCGCAGGTGCTCCAGGTCCATCGGGGTGAAATCAACCAGGGCTTCGAGCAGCTGGCGGTCGTAGCGATGGGTGTTGCGGCCGATCGCTTCCTGCGCCGAGGCGTAGGCGAGCAGCAGCTTTTCCAGGGCCACGCCTTCGATGGCCGGCTCATTGTCGGCCGGAATCAGCGAAGCGTTTTCCACCGCGTTGCTGGCCAGATAGGCGTCCAGCGCGGGGTCGTCCTTGAGATAGAGCTCCTGCTTGCCCTGCTTGATTTTGTACAGCGGCGGCAGGCCGATGTAGACGTGGCCACGTTCGATCAACTCCGGCATCTGCCGATAGAAGAACGTGAGCAGCAAGGTGCGGATGTGCGCGCCGTCGACGTCGGCGTCGGTCATGATGATGATGCGGTGGTAGCGCAGCTTGTCCGGGTTGTATTCATCGCGGCCGATGCCGGTGCCCAGCGCAGTGATCAGCGTTCCGACCTGGTCGGAGGCGAGCATGCGGTCGAAGCGGGCGCGTTCCACATTGAGGATCTTGCCGCGCAGCGGCAGCACGGCCTGGTTCTTGCGATTGCGGCCCTGCTTGGCCGAACCACCTGCGGAGTCACCCTCGACGATGAACAGTTCGGACAGCGCCGGGTCTTTTTCCTGGCAGTCGGCCAGCTTGCCGGGCAGGCCGGCGATATCCAGCGCGCCCTTGCGGCGGGTCAGGTCGCGCGCCTTGCGGGCGGCTTCGCGCGCACGGGCAGCGTCGACAATCTTGCCGGCGATGGCCTTGGCTTCGTTCGGGTTTTCCTGCAGGAACTCTTCCAGGCGCTGGCCGAACGCGCTTTCCACGGCCGGGCGCACGTCGGAGCTGACCAGCTTTTCCTTGGTCTGGCTGGAGAAGCTGGGGTCAGGCACCTTCACCGACAGCACGGCGATCATGCCTTCGCGCATGTCATCACCGGTCAGGTTGATCTTGGCCTGTTTGGCGATGCCGTTCTGCTCGATGTAGTTGTTGAGCACGCGGGTGAGCGCGCCGCGGAAGCCGGCAAGGTGGGTACCACCGTCCTTCTGCGGGATGTTGTTGGTGAAGCAGTACATCGTTTCCTGGTAGGAATCGGTCCACTGCAGCGCCACATCCACGATGATGCCGTTGGACTCGCCGGTGACCGAGATGACGTTCGGGTGCAGCGGGGTCTTCAGCTGCGCCAGATGCTCCACGAAGCTGCGGATGCCGCCTTCGTAATGGAAGTCGTCGCGGCGGCCATCGCCGCGCTCGTCGACCAGGACGATCTTGACCCCGGAGTTCAGGAACGAGAGCTCGCGCAGGCGGCGGGCCAGTATCTCGTAGTGGAATTCGACGTTGTCGTGGAACGCTACCACCGACGGCCAGAAACGCAGGTTGGTGCCGCGCTTGGTGCTGGCTTCCACCTGCGTGAGCGGGCTTACGGCCGCGCCATCGGCGTACTCCTGGTGGAAGTGGAAACCGCTCTGGAAGATATCCAGGGTGAGCTTCTGCGACAGTGCGTTGACCACGCTGACGCCGACGCCGTGCAGGCCGCCGGAAACCTTGTAGCTGTTGTCGTCGAACTTGCCACCGGCGTGCAGCACGGTCATGACCACTTCGGCAGCGGACACGTCGCGGCCGAGCTTCTGGCTCATCTGCCCGTGCTTGCCGGTGGGAATGCCACGGCCATTGTCGGACACCGACACCGAACCGTCGGCATGGATGGTCACTGCGACGTGGTCGGCGTGGCCTGCCAGCGCTTCGTCGATGGAGTTGTCGACGACTTCGAACACCATGTGGTGCAGACCGGTGCCGTCATGGACGTCGCCGATGTACATTCCGGGCCGCTTGCGGACCGCCTCCAGGCCTTCCAGGGCGGTGATGCTGTTGGCGTCGTAATTGCCGGTAGGTGCCGGAGTGTTCTGTTCTTCAGTCATTGCGCTTGCCATAGGCTCCGCAGGTCGGGCCGCCGCAGGAAGCGGGGCGCCGATGGATAAGGGGTTGCAACAGCAATTATACCAGCCGGGCGCTTCCGCCCCTGCCAGCACTATGGCACAAGCTGGACATGGCCATGTTCCACGTGGAACCGGGTGATATCGGTGCGGTCCTGCAGGGCGGCCGGGGTTTCGGTGGCGGTGATGAAGATCTGTGCCGGGCCGGCGCGCAGACGGTCCAGTACCCGGGCCTGATGTGTGCGATCCAGCTCCGAAGCGAGGTCGTCCAGCGCGATCACCGGCCATTCGCCGCGTTGTTCGGCATAGTCTTCGGCCTGGGCCAACAGACAGGTGAGGGCGGTGAGCTTGGCTTGGCCGCGCGACAGGGCATCGCGGCCGGGAATGGTGGCAAAGCCCACGCTCCAGTCGGCCCGATGCGGTCCCACTGAGGTGTAGCCCGCCAGCCGGTCGCGCTCTCGGGACAGCAGGAGGGCATCGGACAGGGAAAGCTCCTGTTTGCGCCACCCCGGGCTCAGCGTCAGCGACTGGACGCCCAGGTTGGGGGCCAGATCCTGCGCGAGGCTGACGGCTCTATCCTGCAGACGGTCCAGGTAATGCTGACGGCGCGTGGTGAGCGGCTCGCCGGCCTCGGCCAGCTCTCGATCCCAAGCATCCAGCGCATGCGGGTGCCCGCCCTGCTTGAGCAGCGCATTACGCTGCTTCAGGGCCCGCGAGTAGCGCCGCCACAGGGCCAGAAAGTCTGGTTCCACGTGGAACAAACCCCAATCCAGGAAGCGACGACGGGGTTCTCCGCCTCCACTGACCAGCGCGTGGCTGCCAGGCTCGAAGGTGACCACGGCCAAGGCAGCGCAAAGGTTTCCGAGCTGGGCCACATCTTCGCCATCCAACCTTCCCTTCCACTCCTGGCCGCTGTGGCGCAGCCCCGCCTTGCGGCGCGTGGCCGAATCCGCCCCGAAACGCTGTTCATCCCATTCGACGAAGACATCCAGGGCGTCCTGCCCCTGGCGCACCAGGCCGTCACGCACCCGCCCGCGGAAACTGCGCCCGTAGGCCATCACATGCAGCGCCTCAAGCACGCTGGTCTTGCCCGCGCCATTGTCGCCAGTGATCAGGTTGATGCCCGGTTGCGGGGCCAGTTCCACGCTGTCGAAGCGACGAACCTGGTGCAGGGACAGACGACGGATGTACATGCGATCGAATCTAGGCCGCAGATGCGGCAGAAGGGTTGGGGGAATCGATCAGCTTACTGCATCGGGGCGGTTTCACGTGGGGCGGTTAGGCGGTGATGCCTCAAACCGGGCTCTGGAAACACGCCAGATTCCTTGAAATCTGAGACACCGGCAACGGTGTACCTGTGCAGATTCCAGGGAACTCCAGCCATTCGCGATGACCGTGTGGCGCGGCTGCTCGAAGTGTGGCTCGATTCCTTGAAATCTGAAGATCGGGGCAGGGCAGGCGATCTCAGATCTCGCGAGATTCGAGCTGCGGCTTGTGCGCTATCCACAGGACCCCTGTATGACTTATGCACAATCTCTGCGCAATCTGTGGATAAAAGTAGAACCTATGTACCCCTTGAAAGATATCCACAGGTTCAACCCCAGGCTCAGCCCCGGTTCTACCGGGGGTTTCAGGTCTATATTTCCCATGAAAATCAATTAGATAAGGTACTTTTCAACCAAATCTGGCTCTACCACCACCACCTAGCTTTAGATTTATATACAGTTTTTAAAAGCTTAGAGCTGGGAAACAGGGCCAGGTTTTGACGCCACGGCACGGTGGTTGGAAGCGATGGATATCCCGAGGAACATCTGGCCGCGCGTGCGCATTTGCGAAGAGCAGCCACGCAGGGCGTGGCTCTACAGGCGAGGCGATGCTCCACGTGGAACCTCCCAAAAAACAAAACCCGGCGGTTAGGCCGGGTTTTGTTTGCGCTGTTCCACGTGGAACCCAATTGGGTCAGAGGCGGAGCGGCATCACCACATGACGCGACTTTTCGCTGCTGGCTTCGCGCACCAACGCCGACGAGTTCGAGTCGCGCAGCTGGATGACCACGTGCTCGTCCCGCAGTGCCGACAGGGCGTCAAGCAGGTAGTTCACGTTGAAGCCGATGGCCAGATCGCTGACGGTGGTATCTGCCTCGATCTCTTCCTGGGCCTCTTCCTGCTCCGGATTGTGCGCGCTGATCTTCAGGTTGCCTGGCGAGACTTCCACGCGGATGCCGCGGTACTTCTCGTTGGACAAAATGGCGGCACGCTGCAGCGAGGCACGCAGGGCTTCGCGATCGACCTTCACTTCGCGGTCGGCACCGATCGGGATCACCGCTTCGTAATCCGGGAAGCGGCCGTCGATCAGCTTGGAGGTGAAGGTCACATCGTCGCGCTTGACCCGCACGTGGCTTCGACCAACTTCCAGTTCGATCTCGCGGTCGCCGCTTTCCAGCAGGCGCTGCAGTTCGGTCACACCCTTGCGCGGCACGATGATCTGGCGCTTGGCGCCGCTGGCTTTTTCAAGATCGGTTTCGCACAACGCCAGGCGGTGGCCGTCGGTGGCGACGGTACGCAGGGCGTCGCCGCGCAGGTCGAACAGCAGGCCGTTGAGGTAGTAGCGCACGTCCTGCTGGGCCATCGCGAACGCGGTACGTTCGATCAGCTCCTTCAGGGTCGCTTCGCCAATGGCCACGCGTTCGGTGGCTTCGACTTCGTCCACCGACGGGAAGTCGTTGGCCGGCAGCGTTGCCAGGGTGAAACGGCTGCGGCCGGCCTGCACGGTGATCTTGTCACCGCTCTGCGAGACGGTGATCCGACTGCCGTCGGGCAGGGCGCGGATGATCTCGAAGAGTTTGCGTGCCGGGATGGTGGTCTCGCCGTCCTGGGCATCGTCCACCGCGATCCGCGACACCATCTCCACTTCCAGGTCGGTACCGGTCAGCGACAGCTGCCCGTTCTGGACCTGGACCAGGAAATTAGCCAGAACCGGCAAGGTCTGGCGGCGTTCGACCACGTTGACGACTTGTGCCAACGGCTTGAGAAAGGCTTCGCGCTGCAGTGTGAAACGCATGTGGTTCCGTGCCCCTATGCTTTAAAAAGATGTGGAATAAATCAAAAGCTTGGTGGTGATGGTAGAGCCAGAATCGTGGGAAAACACATCTAAGTATTTGTAAATTAAGGCTTTTATGGCCTTGAAACCCTCTGCACTACTACCCCCCAAGGGGTGGGGAAGCCTGTGGATAACATTTCGGCCAATTCAACCGGCGTTTTTATCCACAGCCTGTCCCTCGCTTACACCCGGATTTTGCACCGTTTTATGCGATGACGCCCGTGCGGCGTGCATGCATCATTCGCTCAACTTCCGGATCAGCTTGTCCCAGTCTTCCCGCAACTTGCCGTCGGTTTCCATCAACGTCCGGATCTGCCGGCACGCATGCAGCACCGTGGTGTGGTCGCGACCGGCAAACGCATCGCCGATTTCCGGCAGGCTGTGCTCGGTCAGCTCCTTGGTCAGGGCCATGGCGACCTGTCGCGGACGGGCCAACGAGCGGGTCCGACGCTTGGACAGCAGATCCTTGATCTGCAGCCCGTAGTAGTCGGCCACGGTTTTCTGGATGTTGGGAATGCTGATGGCCTGCTGCTGGGCACGCAGCAGATCGCGCAGGGTTTCCTGGGCGAAGTCGGTGGTGATCGCGCGGCCGGTGAAATTGGCGCGGGCGGTCAGGGTATTGAGCGCACCTTCGAGGTCGCGGACATTGGAGCGCATCTTCTTGGCAATCAGAAACGCCACATCGTCGGGAATCTCAGCACCGCGCTCGCGGGCCTTGGCCAGCACGATCGCCGCGCGCGTTTCGAAGTCCGGCGGCTCGATGGCCACCGACAGGCCCCAGGCAAGTCGCGACTTCAGGCGCGCTTCCAGCCCTTCGACTTCGCGCGGGTACCGGTCGCAGGTGAGGATGATCTGCTGCTTGCCGTCGAACAGGGCGTTGAAGGTGTGGAAGAACTCTTCCTGGGTTCGGTCCTTGCCGGCAAAGAACTGGATGTCATCGATCAGCAGCGCGTCCACCTGCTGGAACTGGCGCTTGAACTGATCCATGGTCTTTTCCTGCAACGCACGGATCATGGCGCTGAAGAACTGTTCCGAACGCAGGTACAGCACCTTGGCGGCCGGGTTGGCCTGGCGCATGGCGTTGCCGGCGGCGAACATCAGGTGGGTCTTGCCCAGGCCGGTGCCGCCGTACAGCAGCAACGGGTTGTGCGCCCGGTCGCCCGGTTTCTGCGCGGCCTGGAACGCCGCGGCCAGGCCCAGCTGGTTGCTGCGGCCTTCCACGAAGTTGGTGAAGGTGTAGTGCGAATCCAGGTTGCCGGCGAACGGCACCAGCGGCTCAACCGGCGCGGAATGGCCCGGAATCGGCGCGATCTGCGCCTCCACGGCCCGCGGCCGCGAGCCGATTTCAAGAAAAACGTCGCCGAAACCGGCGAAGTGCGCCAGCAGCTCCTTGATCCGCGCCAGGTACAGCTCGCGGACCTGGTCGACGATGAAGGCGTTTGGCGCATAAAGCACCAGGCTGTCCGCGCGCAGATCAGCCTGCAGCGGCTTCAACCAGGTGTGAACATCTTCGGGCGGGAACTCCGCCTCAAGGCGTTCGAGACAACGGGACCAGGCATCCATCGGCAATAATCGTCTGGGGCCAGCGGTAGGGCGCAGAAACTCGCCGTGCCGCAGGCCGGAAGGGGAAAGAATGGATGGCGCAGACTACCACCGACGCGGGGTGCCGGGAATGGTTGTCCCGAAGTTATTCACAAAATGATCCACAGCTATTGCACAGGCCAGTGAAATCCCGTAGTGACATGGACTTGACGCACCCCGGGGTAGGTCTATAGAATTTCCGGTTCTTTCCGTCCCCTTCATATAGAGGCCCGCATGGCCACCAAGCGCACTTTCCAACCCAGCAACCTCAAGCGTAAGCGCGACCATGGCTTCCGTGCCCGTATGAAGACCGCTGACGGCCGCAAGATCCTGTCGCGTCGCCGCGCCAAGGGCCGTAAAGTCCTGAGCGCTTGATTGCAATGCCGCTTCCTGCGGCAGACGCAATCCTGACTGTGAGCAGTTCCGACCCGCGCAAGCGATTTCCTCGCTCTGCGCGGGTTCGTACGCGTGCCGAATATACAACGGTCTTCAACGGCGCCCGCCGTGTGTCCGAACCGCTGATGACCCTGCACTGGCTGAAGAGCGACACGCCGGCCAGGCTGGGTCTTGCCGTTTCGCGCAAAGTCGATCCCCGAGCCGTGGGTCGCAACCGTATCAAGCGTGTGCTGCGTGATGCCACACGCCACCTACGGCCGTGGATGACTGCCGGCGATTATGTCGTAGTTGCCCGCAGTTCCGCCCGTACCGCAAGCAATTCCGAGATCCGCCAGGCCTTTGAACGCCTGCTGCGCCGGCTGGGCGCATTGCCCATGCCGGGCGCGGACGGCACAATGCCGCCGCCCGGGGTTGCACCCCTTTCCCAGTCCGAGCCGGCACCTGCTGCCGGCCCCGTCGAGCCTGCACGCTGATGAACCAGACCCGCGTTTTCCTGATTGTTGCCTGGCTGATGGTGGCCATCCTGCTGTGGATGCAGTGGGGTAGCGACAAGGCCCAGCCGGCGCCGAGCGCGCCGGTGGCCGCCCAGACCCAGGCACCGGTGCCGGGTGCGACGGGCACGGTGCCCGGCGCCAACGTGCCGCAGGCCCCGGGCAGTGCCCCGGCCCCCCAACCGACCGCGCAGGCCCAGGCCGGCGCACCGCGTGTGACCGTCACCACCGACGTGCTGCGCCTGGTGCTCGATGGCGGCACCGTGCTGGATGCGGAGCTGCTGCAGTTCCCGCAGACCAAGGACGAGGGCAGCCCTCCGGTGCGCCTGCTGACCGAAGAGCCGACCCACCCGTATCGCGCGGTGACCGGCTGGACCAGCCAGGACAAGAGCATGCCGGTGCCGGAAGCCAATGGCTTCACGCTGGTGGGCGATGCCAGGGACTTCGTGCTGGCCAAGGGCCAGAACGAGCTGCAGATCCCGTTCGTGTGGAATGGCCCGAACGGCGTGAGCATCCGCCGTACCTTCACCGTCAACCGCAATGAATATGCGGTCAAGGTCAAGGACGAAGTGATCAACGCCGGCACCACCCCGTGGAGCGGCTACGTGTACCGCACGCTGGACCGCACGCCGACGATCCTGTCGCGCAGCATGACCAACCCGGACTCGTTCAGCTTCAATGGCGCGACCTGGTTCGACAAGGACGGCAAGTACCAGCGCCGCGCCTTCAAGGACTACCTGGACGATGGCCCGCTCAACCAGCAGGTCACCGGTGGCTGGGTGGCGATGCTGCAGCACCACTTCTTCACCGCATGGGTGCCGCAGAAGGACCAGGCCGCGAACTACTCGCTGTCCCAGCATGATGGCCGCGACCAGATCCAGGCCACCGGCCCGGCGTTCACCGTGGCCCCCGGCCAGCAGGTGAGCAGCGAAGCGCGCCTGTGGGTGGGCCCGAAGCTGGTCAACCAGATCGCCAAGGAAGATGTGCCGGGCCTGGATCGCGTTGTCGATTACAGCCGCTTCTCGATCATGGCCGTGATCGGCCAGGGCCTGTTCTGGGTGTTGAACCAGGTCCACAAGGTCGTCAACAACTGGGGCTGGGCCATCGTGGGCCTGGTGGTGCTGCTGAAGCTGGTGCTGTATCCGCTGTCGGCGGTGCAGTACAAGAGCGGCGCGAAGATGCGTCGCTTCCAGCCGCGCATCGCGCAGCTCAAGGAGCGCTATGGCGACGACCGCCAGAAGTTCCAGACCGCGATGATGGAGCTGTACAAGAAGGAAAAGATCAATCCGATGGGCGGCTGCCTGCCGATCCTCATCCAGATGCCGATCTTCTTCGCGCTGTACTGGGTGCTGGTGGAATCGGTGGAACTGCGCCAGGCCCCGTGGCTGGGCTGGATCCAGGATCTGACCGCGCGCGACCCGTACTTCATCCTGCCGGTGATCAACGTGGCGGTGATGTGGGCCACGCAGAAGCTGACCCCGGCACCGGGCATGGACCCGATGCAGGCCAAGATGATGCAGATGATGCCGCTGATCTTCGGCGTCATGATGGCCTTCATGCCGTCCGGCCTGGTCCTGTACTGGGTGGTCAACGGCGGCCTGGGCCTGCTGCAGCAGTGGTGGATGACCAAGCGCCACGGCGGCGACCCGGTCCCGGCCACTGCCAAAAAATAACCGGTAGCAGACGACCGTTGGTCGTCTGGCCTTCGAAGAGAAACCCGCCACCCGGCGGGTTTTTCTTTGCCAGCGATACAATCGCCGGCACCACACCCCCCCGCACCACCCACCGAGTCCCTCCATGCCCCGTGCGTCGTCGTTGTTCCGCCTGCCATCCACTCTGCTGCTGACCCTGGCCATTGCCAGCTGCGGCAACAACGACCCCGCCGCCCCTGCAACGCCGACCCCGACGCAGCCCAGCGCGCAGGCCGCGGCATCTGCCGACCCGGCGGCCGCGCCGCTGCTCACCGCCCTGCAGAAACAGCTCGATGGCCACCGGCGCATCATCATGCTGCTGGCCGACGAAACGCAGCAATCGGCGCGCGACCGCGACACCTCCAGCCGCATCGGCCAGCAGCTGTTCCACGACGGGCTGGACCAGCGCCAGGCCATCGCCACGCAGTTCGATGCGCTGCTGCGCGGCAGCAGCCCGCAGCGCTTCACCACCCTGGGCACGGTGCTGGACTACATCGAATCGGCGCCCGAGCTGTACGATGCCGACCGCCTGGCCTTCCGCGAAATACTGCGCGATCTGCACGAACGCATCGGCACCGATTCTTCGCTGCCGGCGGTGAAGCTGCATCAGCGCGTGGGTGAAGACCTGGAGGCGCTCGATGAGATCGAGCGCAACTACAACCAGGAAATCACCAACATCTTCAGCCGTTTCGACCGCACCCGCGCGATCACCCTCAAGCGTGAGAAGTGGGACGACTACCTCGCGCACCTGCACACGCAGTACAGCCGCGAGGCGATCCTGCGCGACTACGGTGTGATCGAGCCATACCCGATGTCGATGAAGGACAGCGAGCGCGAGATCTTCGGCCGCGACCTGCCGCCCAGGACGGTGGTGCTTACCTTCGATGATGGCCCGCACAAGGCCTACACCGACGACGTGGTGGCCATCCTCAAGCGCTACGACGTGCCGGGTGTTTTCTTCGAAGTGGGCCGCAACCTGGGCGAGGTGCATGCCGATGGCAGCGTCAAGCTGGGCCCGATGGCCGCCATCAGCCGCAACCTGATGGAGCAGGGCTACGCGGTGGGCAACCACAGCCTGACCCACGCGCAGCTGTCGCGCACCACCGGCGATGCCTTGCGCCAGCAGGTGCTGGCCACCGACACGCTGCTGCGGGACGTGGACAAGCGCCGCGCGCCGTTGTTCCGCTTCCCCTATGGTGCGCGCAACGCCGAAGGCCTGCAGCTGCTCAACGAAGCAGGCCTGAAGTCGATCATGTGGAACATCGATTCGATGGACTGGGCCGACCCGGTGCCCGAATCGATCGTGCAGCGCGTGCTGGGCCAGGTACAGAAGGAACAGCGCGGCATCATCCTGTTCCACGACATCCACGACCGCGCGGTGAAAGCACTGCCGCAGATCCTGGACCGGCTGATTGCCGAGGGTTACCAGTTCGCCGGATGGAACGGCCGCGAATTCACCGTCAGCCGCCCGCGTAGCGCCGCCGCCAGCGAAGCCACGGTCACCACCGGCTACGAGAAGTCGTGGGCGATCGTGATCGGCATCGACGAGTACGCCAAGTGGCCACGGCTGGAATACGCCAGCCACGACGCGCAGGCCATCGCCGACACGCTCACCGGGCAGTTCAAGTTTCCGTCCTCGCAGGTGATCGTGCTGAAGGACAAGCAGGCCACCCGCAACAACATCCTGGCCGCGTTCCACGACCGCCTGGCCGACGACCGCACCGGCCGCAACGACCGCGTGTTCGTGTTCTTCGCCGGGCATGGCGCCACGCGCCGGTTGGCGTCGGGCCGCGACCTGGGCTACATCATCCCGGTGGATTCGGACCCCAACGAGTTCGCCACCGACGCCATTGCGATGACCGACATCCAGAACATCGCCGAAAGCATGCAGGCCAAGCACGTGATGTTCGTGATGGATGCCTGCTACAGCGGCTTGGGCCTGACCCGCGGCGGTCCATCGTCCTCGGCCTTCCTGCGCGAAAACGCCAAGCGCAGCGCGCGCCAGATGCTCACCGCCGGTGGCAGCGACCAGCAGGTGGCCGACAGCGGGCCGAACGGCCATTCGGTGTTTACCTGGGTGCTGCTGCAGGCGCTGGCAGGGAAGGGCGACCTCAATGGCGATGGCCTGATCACCGGGACCGAGCTGGCCGCCTACGTGGCGCCGGCGGTGTCGGCGGTGTCGCGGCAGACGCCGGCGTTCGGCAGCCTGCCCGGGTCACAGGGCGGCGAGTTCGTGTTCCAGGTGCCCGACAGCCAGGAATATCTCAATGCCGATACCAGCCAGCTGTCGGCGGATGCAATCGCGCTCAACAACCGGGTGGATGCGGCGCAGGACGCCAAGCCGCCGGGCGAGGCGCCGGTGACCGTGGCCGACCTGCAGGGCGGCAAGAGCACGCTGGTGGTGCCCGCTGCCGTGCCGACCTCGGACCGCCAACGTGCGCAGCAGGCCAACGACCGCGGCCTGCAGCTGTACCGCGAGAAGCGCTATGAGGAGGCCGTCGCCCAGTTCACCGAAGCGCTGAAGCTGCGCCCGGACTTCGCCCAGGCCGCCAACAACCTCGGCTTCGTCTACTACCGCCAGCAGCGTTACGCTGAAGCGGCGCGCTGGCTGGAAAACACGCTGAAGATCGACCCGTCGCGCGCCGTGGCCCACCTCAACCTGGGGGATGCGTACTTCCATGCCGGCGACAAGGCCAAGGCAAAGCAGGCCTACACCACCTACCTGGCGCTGCAGCCGCAGGGCAGCGGTGCTGCCCAGGCCCGCGCGCAGCTGGAGAAGCTCTGAGCCATGAACACTGCCACCGACACCATTGTTGCCATCGCCACCGCGCCAGGTGCCGGCGGCGTGGGCATGCTGCGGGTGTCCGGCCCGCAGGCGCTGCGCATCGCCGTTGACCTGGGCTGCCCGGCGCTGCAGCCACGGCACGCGCACTACGCGCGCTTCCGCGATGCGGCCGGCGAGGTGCTGGATGACGGCATCGCCCTGTACTTCCCGAATCCGCGCAGTTTCACCGGCGAAGACGTGGTGGAGCTGCAGGGTCACGGCAGCCCGGTGGTGTTGCAGCAGCTGGTGGGCCGCTGCATCGCACTCGGTGCGCGCCAGGCGCGGCCCGGCGAGTTCAGCGAGCGCGCCTTCCTCAACGGCAAGCTCGACCTGGCCCAGGCCGAGGCCATCGCCGACCTGATCGCCGCCAGCGATACCCGCGCTGCGCGCGCTGCGCGCCGTTCGCTGGACGGCGTGTTTTCGCGCCGCGTGGATGATGCCGGCGAGCAGCTGGTGCGCCTGCGCATCCACGTGGAGGCCGCCATCGACTTCGCCGACGAACCACTGGATACCCTGGGCGGCGAGCAGGTGCGGCTGGGCCTGGGTGAAGTGCTGCGCGCGTTGGTGACGCTGCGCGACGATGCCGAACGCGGCCGTCGCCTGCGCGATGGCCTGCACGCGGTGCTGGTCGGACCGCCGAATGCGGGCAAGAGCTCGCTGCTCAATGCATTGGCCGGCAGCGAACGCGCCATCGTCACCGACATCGCCGGCACCACCCGCGACACCCTGCGCGAAACCATCCGCATCGACGGGCTGGAACTGACCCTGGTCGACACCGCCGGCCTGCGCGAAGGCGGCGACGCGATCGAACGCGAAGGCATGCGTCGTGCGCGGGCCGAAATGCAGCGCACCGACCTGGCCATCATCGTGCTGGACGCCCGCGACCCGCAGGCCGGCCATGCGGCCGTGGCCGACGCGATAGCCGAGGTGCCGCTGCAGCTGTGGATCCACAACAAGAGCGACCTGCTCGAGGCCCTGCCGGCCGACATCGACGCCAACGTGGTGCACGTCTCGGCCGCCACCGGCCAGGGCCTGGACCGCCTGCACACGCGCCTGCGCGAGCTGGCCAGCGGCAGCGCCGGCGACAGCGTGGAAGGCGAGTTCTCAGCCCGCGCCCGTCACGTGGAGGCGATCACCCTGGCGATCGGTCACGCTGAGCGTGCCGAGTCCGAACTGGTGCACGAGCATCTGGAACTGGCCGCCGAGGAGCTGCGGCTGGCGCATGAGGCGTTGGGGGAGATCACCGGGCGGATGAGCGCCGATGATCTGCTGGGGCGGATTTTTTCGAGCTTCTGCATCGGGAAGTGATGTGGGGTCCAAGGACATCCACTGAAGTCTGCTGATGTACCTGTAAGCGGTATAAATAAAGGGATTTTTGTCTACTGAGTGATCCGGTGATACAGTCAAAGCTGCTCACTTTTATGTCCAAGTTTAGTTCCAAGTAGCTGGTTGATTGCTTTCTTCCTCCTACTTGGACATACGGAGGATGAGATGGCACTGACCGACACCGCACTCAAGGCGCTCAAGCCCAGAGACAAGACCTACACGGTCACCGACGACCGGGGGCTTCATGTGGAAGTGTTCCCGACCGGGGGCATCGTCTGGCGTTACCGCTACCGGCTGAATGGCAAGTACGAGAAGCTAACGCTGGGCAAATATCCCGCGCTGACGCTGAAGAACGCTCGCCTGAAACGGGATGAGGCGGCCCAGCAAGTAGCAATGGGCGAATCGCCGGCAAAGAAGAAGCAGCAAGCCAAGGTGGCTGGCGCAGAAGACGCCACCTTGGCCGAGTTCTCCGAGCGCTTCTTCAAGGACATCCAATCGCGCGACCGCAAGGATGTGACCATGCCTCGCCGCTACCTGGAAAAGGACATCCTGCCGCACATCGGCAGCAAGCCGGTTCGGGACATCAGCGCCGAGGACGTGCGCAGCGTCATCTGGCGCAAGAAGGAACAAGGCTTCGATGCCGCCGCAGGCCAGGTGCGCGGTCTGCTCAAGCGCATGTTTGACTACGCGCTGACCTGCGGCCTGATCCAGGCCAACCCGGTCATGGCCCTGCCAATGCGGCACGTTTACCGCGCCGCCGCCCGCGACCGAGCGCTGACGCCGGATGAAATCCGGCAGTTCCTGCGCGCCATGCAGACCTCCAACATCCGTCGCCAGTTCAAGATCGCCTTCCAGCTGATCCTGATGACACTGGTGCGCAAGTCCGAGCTGATGCTGGCGCAGTGGAAGGACGTGCATCTGGACGAAGGCGAATGGCATATTCCGGTCGAGAACTCCAAGACCGGCAAGCCACACATCGTCTACCCATCCACCCAGGCGCAAACGCTGTTCAAGGAACTCAAGCCGCTGGCCAGCAGCAGCGACTGGGTGCTGCCAGGGCGTGGCACCCTGGCCAAGCCCTTCGCCAACAATGCGCTGAACCAGGCGCTAAAGGTGTCCTTGCAGGGGCAGGGGATTCCTGCCTTCACCATCCACGACCTGCGGCGCACCGCATCGACGCTGCTGCACGAGCAGGGCTGGCCTTCGGATGTGGTGGAAAAGGCGCTGAACCACACCATCGGTGGAGTGCGTGGCGTCTACAACCGGGCGGAATATGCCGAGCAGCGGCGGGAGATGTTAAAGGCGTGGTCGAACTACATCGACGGGCTGGCACCGTCGGGGAATCTAGTGGTGTAGTCCATCCGGGGGGAAGACTATGGCCTTTTCCTTTTTTGGATAGGACCGTTGTCCCTTGATTGCCATTCCCTTGCCTTTTCCTTTGTGACGGGCATTTGTGATCGACGATGATTATCAGATACTGATACAATTTTGAGTCAACGTGTCATTGGATTTGCGATCATGAAGCGCTGCATTGTGGGTATCCGACAGCCAGAATGTTCGCCACCGAAGGGAAGCGAAGCGCCCAGCATTTGGTTTCCGTCACTGGCATCACTGGCAGCGGTGCTGTCGGACGACAACCGCCGCCTGCTGCGCCTGATCCACGACAAAGAACCCAAGTCTCTGACCGAACTGGCCGAACTCAGTGGCCGCAAGGTGCCGAACCTGTCGCGCACCCTGCGGATGATGGCCGATTACGGCCTAGTATCGCTGCAGCGCAATGTTCGGGATGTTCAGCCGACCGCATTGGCGACCGAGTTTTTGGTTCTGTTGGATTGATAGGTACGAACGGCTGGAACGTATTTGCCCCCATGGCTACGGCCACAAATCGACACACTCCAACTGCGGCTTGCTACTAACCATAATTTTGAATGAAGAATTGAAGCACTGATAATGCAGAAACGACAGCAAGACCAAAGCCAGATCAAGTGGGTTGCCGATTTCATCTGGAATATCGCTGACGACCGTCTGCGCGACGTGTACGTCCGTGGCAAGTACCGCGATGTGATCCTGCCCTTTACCGTGCTGCGTCGGCTCGATGCGGTGCTGGAGTCGACCAAACAGACGGTCCTGGAGCGCAAGAGACTGCTGGACAGTGCCAAAGTGGCGAATCAGGACGGAGCGCTTCAGGCCGCTGCCGGGCAAGCCTTCTACAACGTTTCCGAGTTCACCTTGGCCAAGCTCAAGGCCAGTGCCGCCGGACAGCGCCTGCGCGAGGACTTCATCGCCTATCTGGACGGTTTCTCGCCCAACGTGCAGGAAATTCTCACCAAGTTCAATTTCCGCAACCAGATCCAGAAGCTTGTGGATGCCCATATCCTCGGCTACCTGATCGAAGACTTCCTCGATCCCGAGGTCAATCTCTCGCCATTGCCGGTTAAGGATGCCGACGGACGCATCAAGCTGCCCGCGCTCGACAACCATGGCATGGGCACGGTGTTCGAGGAGTTGATCCGCCGTTTTAACGAAGAGAACAACGAAGAAGCGGGCGAGCACTTTACCCCTCGCGACGTCGTTCAACTCATGGCCAAGCTGCTGTTTCTACCTGTGGCCGACCGGATCGAGTCCAGCACTTATTCGCTGTACGACGGCTCTTGCGGCACGGGTGGCATGCTCACCGTAGCCGAGGAAGCCTTGCAGGAGCTGGCTGAACAGCACGGCAAGGAAGTATCCATACACCTGTTCGGGCAGGAAATCAGCGATGAAACCTACGCCATTTGCAAGGCCGACCTCCTGCTGAAAGGCGAAGGGGCAGAAGCGGAGAACATCGTCGGCGGGGCGGACAAATCCACGCTGTCCGCCGACCAGTTCCGTTCGCGCGAATTCGACTTCATGATCTCCAACCCGCCTTACGGCAAGAGTTGGAAGACCGATCTGGAGCGCATGGGCGGCAAGAAGGAGTTCAGCGACCCGCGCTTTATCGTCAACCACGGCGGCGATGCCGAGTTCAAGCTCATCACTCGCTCCAGCGACGGGCAGCTCATGTTCCAAGTGAACAAGCTGTCCAAGATGAAACATGACACCGCGCTCGGCAGCCGCATCGCCCTCGTCCACAACGGCTCGGCGCTATTCACTGGCGACGCTGGCCAAGGCGAAAGCAATATCCGCCGCTGGGTACTGGAGAACGACTGGCTGGAAGCCATCATCGCCCTGCCGCTCAACATTTTCTACAACACTGGGATCGCCACCTATATATGGGTGCTGGCCAACAAGAAAGCCGAGCACCGCAAGGGCAAGGTGCAGTTGATCGACGCGAGCCAGTGGTTCGCGCCGCTGCGACGCAATCTTGGCAAGAAGAACTGCGAACTGGCCGAGGGCGACATCCAGCGCATTCTCGACCTGTATCTGGGCGAAGCGCGGGAAACCGACTCTCATACCGATCAAAGCAAATGGTTCGACACGCAGGACTTCGGCTACTGGAAGATCACGGTCGAACGCCCACTGCGTCTGAAGAGCCAGTTGAAAACCAGCGCCATCGACACCCTGCGTTTCGCCAGTGGCGACGAGGCGCTGCGCACCGAGATCTACGCCGAGCATGGCGACAAGCTCTACACCAGCTTTGCCAAGCTGAAGCCCGAAATCGAAGCCTGGCTCAAGGGTGGCAGCGACGACGATGACGACACCGAGGATGGTGACGAAGACCACGCACCCGCAAAGAAAGCCGTGCCGGAAAAGCGCCGCAAGAAATTGCTCGATGCCGCGACCTGGCAACGCGACAAGGGGCTGCTCGATCTGGCGCTGCTGGCGCAACAGGTTCTGGGCGACGCCGTGTTCGATGACCACAACGTCTTCCGAGCGGAATTCGATGCGGCGATGAAGGCGCATGACAAAAAGCTCCCTGGAGCGGACAAGAAAGCCATATTCAAGGCGGTGAGCTGGCGCGACGACACCGCGCCAGCGGTGGTGGCCAAGCGGCACAAACTCAAAGCCAGTGATGCCTTCGTCCCGGGCTTCGATGGCCGTTATCTCATCGAAACGGGCAAGCATCGTGAAGTCGTCTGGTACGAGCCGGATACCGATCTGCGCGACACCGAGCAGGTGTCTTTGAAGGAACCGGGTGGCATCGACGCCTTCTTCGAGCGCGAGGTGTTGCCACACGCCCCGGATGCGTGGATCGACGGCGAGAAGACCCAGATCGGCTATGAAATTTCCTTCGCCCGCTACTTCTACAAGCCGACGCCGCTGCGTTCGCTGGACGACATCCGCGCCGACATCCTGAAGCTGGAGCAGCAGACGGAAGGTTTGTTGCACAAGATTGTGGGGACAGCTTGATGCCAGCAACGAGCAGATATCCTAGCTACCGTGTATCCGGCCTCCCTTGGGTACCGCAGGTACCCGAAGGTTGGCAGGTTCTGCGTAATGGACGGTTGTTTGGCCATCGCGTGGAAACCGGCTTTCCTGATCTGCCTATTCTGGAAGTGTCGCTGCGCACCGGCGTGCGTGTGCGCGATATGGACAACCTGAAGCGCAAGCAGGTCATGAGCCAGAAGGAGAAGTACAAGCGTGCCGTCAAGGGTGACATTGCCTACAACATGATGCGCATGTGGCAGGGCGCGGTCGGCCCCGCGCCAGAGGATGGCTTGGTCAGCCCTGCTTATGTCGTGGTCAAGCCCTATGCAGAAGCCAACAGCACCTATTTCAGCTACTTGTTCCGCACTGCGGCTTACATGCAAGAGGTGAACAAGTTCTCTCGTGGCATCGTGGCTGACCGCAACCGTCTGTATTGGGAATCCTTCAAGCAGATGCCATCGCTGGTTCCGCCGTGCCCCGAGCAAAACCAGATCGTCGCCTACCTGCGCGCGCAAGACGCGCACATCGCCCGTTTCATCAAGACTAAGCGCGATCTTATTGCGCTGCTGACGGAACAGAAGCTGCGCATCATCGACCACGCTGTCACGCGCGGTCTTGATGCATCGGTCAAGCTTAAGCCTTCCGGCATCGCATGGCTGGGGGAGGTGCCGGCGCATTGGGAAATGCAGCGACTGAAAAACATAGCAGATGTCGTCTTGGGCAAGATGCTAACTATGGAAGCCAAAGACGGGGATGGTGAGTTCAAGCCTTATTTACGCTCCACTAACGTGCAGTGGCTCAAGCCCGATGTACGCGATGTGAAAGAAATGTGGGTTGCCCAGACCGAAATGCAGCAGCTTCGCGTTCGAAAAGAAGATTTGCTGGTCAGCGAAGGGGGGGAAGTCGGGCGGGCCTGCTTGTGGGGGGACGAATTGCCCGAGTGCTACATCCAGAATTCAGTGCATCGTGTCGCAGCTAAGCCAACAATGCTACCTGAATTCCTGCTACATCAGTTTTTCATCTATGGCAAACAAGGTCGCTTTAACGCCATCGTCAACCGTGTAAGCATCGCGCATCTGACACGCGAAAAGCTCGTGACCATCCCATTCACGGTTCCGCCTATCGAAGAGCAGAAAGCCATCTGTCGCTGGATTGCCGACGGATGCCAGCCGCTTGACGAAGCCATCGCCCGCGCCGAGGACGAGATTAAGCTGATCCGCGAATACCGCGACCGCCTGATCGCCGATGCCGTCACCGGTCAAGTAGACCTGCGCGGTTGGCGGCCTGGACCGGATGATGTGGTGAGCGACGACGAACTTGCTGCGCTGGGTGATGATGACGCAGGCAGCAGCGACGAGGAGGGCGCCGATGGTGAAGACTGACCTAGCCAGCCCGCTGGAGCACCCATGAAAAAGGCCGATAAAACGACGCAAACCGCGCTGGTGCGCTCCTCAGCGGCGGAATACCTGACGTTCATTGCGGCCACCGGGCAGGGCGGCGTGGAGGCCGTGTACGCCGACGAAAACGTCTGGCTGACGCAAAAAATGATGGCTCAGCTCTACGACGTGGATGTGCGCACCGTCAACTACCACCTGAAGAAAGTGTTTTCCGACAGCGAGTTGCAGGCGGAAGCAGTTATCCGAAAATTTCGGATAACTGCTTCCGACGGCAAAAGCTACGACACCCAGCACTACAACCTCGCGGCCATCATCGCCGTGGGCTACAAGGTGAACTCCGAGCGCGCCGTGCAGTTCCGCAAGTGGGCGACGACCATCGTTGAGGAGTTCGCAGTCAAGGGCTACACGATGGACGATCAGCGCCTGAAAAGCGGTGGCTCCGTCCTGACAGAACGCTACTTCGAGGAGCAGCTCCAGCGCGTTCGTGAGATTCGCCTGTCCGAACGCAAGTTCTACCAGAAGATCACCGACATCTACGCCACGTCCATCGACTACGACGTGACGGCGAAAGCCACCAAACGCTTCTTCGCCACGGTGCAGAACAAGCTGCACTGGGCCATCCACGGGCAGACGGCAGCAGAAGTCGTCCATACCCGCGCCGACGCCAACAAGCAGCATATGGGACTGACCACGTGGACGGATGCACCATTAGGAAAAATCCAGAAGTTCGATGTGGCGGTCGCCAAGAACTATTTGACCGAAGACGAAATGGCGCAACTTTCCCGGCTGGTAAATGCGTATCTGGATGTGGCTGAAAGCATGGCGCTGCGCAAGATCCCCATGACCATGCAGGATTGGGAAACGCGCCTGAACCGCTTCATCGAGGCGACTGACCGCGAGGTGCTGCAGGACGCGGGCCGAGTCACCGCCGAAATCGCCAGGGCGCACGCCGAAAGCGAATTCGAGAAATACCGCATCGTGCAGGACAGGCTGTTCGAAAGCGATTTCGATCGTCTGCTCAAGCAGATCGAACCGCCGCACCAACTCGACAATAAGCCGGGAAAGAAGAAGGGAGACGACGCATGAAACCCACCGATACCAGCGAGAAGGCACTGGAGCAATTGATCGTGCGCCACCTGGCGGGTATCAGCGAGCATGCTTCCGTTCCTCCAAATGCCGTACAGAGTCCGGGGGCCATCTATGCACTGGGCGGCTACGTACTGGGCCGAGCGACGGATTTCAACCGCGATGTGGCGCTGGATACCGTGCAACTGCTGGCCTTTCTGCAAGCCACGCAGCCTGATGCGGTGGAAACGCTGGAGTTGGCGCACGAGGGCATCAAGCGCACACAGTTCCTGCATCGCCTGCAAGGCGAGATCACCAAGCGCGGTGTGGTGGATGTGCTGCGCAAGGGCGTAAGCCATGGGCCGGTGAGGGTCGATCTCTACAGGCTGCTGCCCACGCCGGGCAACACCAACGCCGCCGAGGCCTTTGGCCGGAACATCTTCAGCATCACCCGGCAGGTACGCTACAGTCACGACTCCGGCAACGAACTCGACCTGGTGATCTTCGTCAACGGCCTGCCGGTGCTGACCTTCGAGTTGAAAAACTCGCTGACCAAGCAGACCGTGGCCGATGCCATCGTCCAGTACCAGAGCACACGCAGCCCGCAGGAGCTGCTGTTCCAGCCGGGGCGCTGCATCGCGCACTTCGCGGTAGACGATGCCGAGGTGTATTTCTGCACGGAGCTGAAGGGCAAGGCGTCGTGGTTCCTGCCATTCAACCAGGGCTGGAACAACGGTGCGGGCAACCCGCCCAACCCCAACGGCTTGAAGACCGATTACCTGTGGAAGCAGGTGCTGGCCAAGGAATCGCTGGCCAACATCATCGAAAGCTTCGCGCAGGTGGTGGATGAGCAGGAAACCGACGCCGCCACAGGGCGGAAGAAGAAAAAGCGCAAGCCGGTGTTTCCCCGCTTCCACCAGTTGCGCACCGTGCGCGCCCTGCTGCGCCGCACTCGCAGCGACGGTGTGGGCAAGCGTTACCTGATCCAGCACTCGGCAGGCAGCGGCAAGAGCAACACCATTGCTTGGCTGGCGCACCAGTTGGTGGAGTTGCGCAGCGTAGCCGACCCTTTGATGCCGCAGTTCGATTCCATCATCATCATCACCGACCGGCGTGCGCTGGATACGCAGATCGCGCGCACTATCAAGGGCTACGATCATGTGGCTTCGATTTTCGGCCATTCCGACAACGCGCAGGAACTGCGCGACTACCTGCGCCGGGGCCGGAAGATCATCGTGACCACGGTGCAGAAGTTTCCCTTCATCCTCGAAGAAATCGGCGACCTGTCGGGCAGGAAGTTCGCGCTAATGATCGACGAGGCGCACTCCAGCCAGGGCGGCAAGACCACGGCCAGGATGCATGAAGCCCTTTCCGGCAAGACCGACGAGGAGGCTTTCGAGGAAGACGCGACGCAGGACGCGGTGAACACCGAGATCGAGAAGCGCATTCAGTCGCGTCGGATGCTGTCCAACGCCAGCTACTTCGCCTTCACCGCCACGCCCAAGAACAGGACACTGGAACTGTTCGGCGAGAAGACCGTGGTGGGCGACAAGGTGGAATTCCGCTCGCCAGAGGAACTGACCTACACCACCAAACAGGCGATACAGGAGGGTTTCATCCTCGACGTGATTGCCCACTACACCACGCTGGACAGTTTCTACCAGGTCGCCAAGACGGTGGAGAGCGATCCGGACTTCGACAAGGCCAGGGCCTTGAAAAAGATCCGCCACTACGTCGAATCCCACGACAAGGCCATCCGGCGCAAGGCGGAGATCATGGTCGATCACTTCGTTGCACAGGTGATGGGCGCCAAGAAGATCGGTGGCAAGGCGCGGGCAATGATCGTCTGCAATGGCATTGCACGGGCCATCGACTACTGGCGCGAGGTGTCGGATTACCTCGAACAGATGAAGAGCCCGTACAAAGCCATCGTCGCGTATTCGGGCGAGTTCGAGATTGGCGGCGAGAAGAAGACCGAGGCTGACCTCAATGACTTCCCGAGCAAGGAGATTCCGGACAGGCTCAGGCAAGACCCGTATCGCTTTCTCATCGTCGCCAACAAGTTCGTCACTGGCTTCGATGAACCGCTGCTGCATACGATGTATGTCGACAAGAAGCTGGCGGGCGTACAAGCGGTGCAGACGCTATCACGCCTGAATCGAGCGCACCCGCAAAAGCATGACACCTTTGTGCTGGACTTCGCCGACAACGCCGAAGCAGTGAAGAAGGCGTTCCAAGACTACTACCGCGCTACGATCCAGACCGGTGAAACCGATGCCAACAAGCTGCATGACCTGAAGGCCGACCTCGATGACAAGCAGGTATACAGCTGGACGCAGGTAGAGGACTTGGTGGCGCTGTATCTCAGTGGTGCCGACCGAGAAAAACTCGATCCCATCCTCGATCATTGCGTCGAGCAGTACCAGGCCCATCTGGATGAGAACAACCAGGTCGAGTTCAAGGGCAAGGCCAAAACCTTCGTGCGCAGCTACGGCTTCCTCGCCGCGATCCTGAGCTACGGCCATCCGGCATGGGAGAAGCTGTCGATCTTCCTGAACTTTCTCATCCCGAAGCTGCCCGCGCCGAAGGAAGAGGATCTGTCGAAGGGCGTACTCGAGTCCATCGATATCGACAGCTACCGTGTTGAAGCGCGGGCCGCACTCAAGATGGCGATGGACGATACCGACGCCACGGTCGAAGTGGCACCGGTAGGTGGCGGTGGTGGCAAGGGCGAGCTGGATATCGACAAGCTGTCGAACATCCTCAAGACCTTCAACGATCTTTTCGGCAACATCGACTGGAAGGATGCCGACAAGATCGGCAAGGTCATCGCCGAGGAAATTCCGGTGCGCGTGGCGCGGGACAAAGCGTATCAGAACGCGCAGGCCAACTCCGACCGCCAGAACGCCAAGTTGGAGCACGACAAGGCACTCAACCGGGTGGTGCTGGAGCTGCTGTCCGACCATACAGAATTGTTCAAGCAGTTCAGCGACAACCCGAATTTCAAACGCTGGCTGACGGACATGGTGTTCGATGTGACGTACCAGCAGAACTCTGACCATGGTGTACAGGATGTCCGTATGCGTGCATTGGACATTGTTCGGGACAGATTCGGTGCTGCGGTGGTCTGGTCACAAGCCGTGGATAGGCTACTGGATGGATTGGCGGCGGGGGGTAGGAACAGTCTGGGTATTGCCGATCTCGCCCTCATCGAAGAGACCAGCGGGCTGTCGGTGAGCCATGTTCTGTTTCCCGTTCTGAACCTGCTATCGGCCCACGATGTCGGAATCCTGAATCGAGAGTTTGTCAGTGTAGGCAGCTCGGATACTCCAGAGAAGATGAGTTTCGACGGGGTGCGCCTATTGGCGCAGGAAGATCCGGATGGCGACGACTGGGCTGAACGACTGTCAATTCGTTGGGCGCTTCAAGATGCACAGAGGATTGCGCATGGGCGATAGTCTGAAAACACTGTTGGGATGGTTTCCCGTGCTTCGAAAATTATTTCAAGCCAGAACGGCGGAGGACTTCGACGACTTTCTTGACCTTCATTTCGCGGATTGTGTTCAGCGCATGGAAGCTGAAGCCCATCACCTGACTGATGACAGAGAAGAAAAGCTGTCCGCTTTCCTGGCGGCAGCTCTGAGGATGCCGGGCCTTGCTGTCACGCGTGAGGGATACAGCAATGGGCGAGTCGATCTGATGATCCAGGTCGAGAGCATGATGTTTCCAGAGCAGCGACTGGCTGAGGCTAAGATCTATGCAGGACCCGCGTATCACGCGCAAGCGATCGAACAGCTGGTTTCCCGCTACTCCTCTGGGCGACAAGGCCGTGGCTATGTCATCGAGTACTTCAAGAAGCCTGGCATTGCTGAACTGGTGCTCAAATTGCGAAAAAAGGCAGATGCCGATCTTCCCGTGCATCAGCACGGAGCGACATTCGATCACCCGATGAAGTGGGCTTACGTCAGCACTCACACGCATGTGAGTGCAGAGCTGATTCATGTCGTGCATGTCAATGTGAATCTTCACCGGTGACATCATGGCAGGAAAGATTCCCTGTGGAGTGCCACGAAATGCGAGGCAATAGCCGGGCGATTACCTCAAGTCAGATGCGGATCTGGTGCAGCAGGTTGTTGGCTTAAAATCATTAACATACATACTATAAGAGCCTTCTTCATCGGAAGTGATGCACACTCATCCGATAAGGTGAGAGAGAAGGCCATAGGCAAGTGCGCCCGACAGCGTAGGAATCGCTACACCGCCGCGACATGTCCAGCGCACAAGAGCGACACACGCCAGTGCCATTGCTGCGATGAGAATCCTGCCTGCATCGGCACCGCTGCCCAGAGTGGCGAGTATTGAGGCGACCATCAGCGCTGAAATGGCAGCAGGACCCACGCCCGCCAGCCACCTTTGCAATCTCTGGGCCTTGGGACTCGCATCTCCACCCTGGCGCGTACGCCAGAGCGGAAACCAGCGCAGCAGAAAGGTTCCCAGGCCGCAGAGGACAATCAACCAGACCATGTCGCTTTTCAACGCGGTCCCCTGGTTGCCAGGGCGTGCCCCAATGCGCCGACCACAATGCTCAACGCAAGTGCATGGTGGCTCGCCATGAAAGATCCCGATAGAAGCGCTGTGCCTGCAGCCGCCACAATGGGCACGTGCCAGCGTCGCAAACCGGTCTCCATCAGCAGTGAAAGGAACAGCGCCGGCAAGACGAAGCCCAGCCCTTCTCGCACAGCAGCGGGCCAAAGATCTACTACTCGCACGAACACGACGCCGAGAACGGTGCCGCCGACCCAGGCCACAAATGCGCCTGCCTGTAGACCCAACAACCAATGGTCACGCTGATCCTGCGGAACCGAGGACATTCTGCTTATTGCGGTCGCTAAGACTTCATCGGTCAGACCAAACGCCAGCCACGGCGATGCCAGTCTGCCGCTGCCGCCTGACGCCGCCGCCACCACTGCAGGACCATAAAGCGCATGACGGGCATTCATCAGCAGCACCGTTGGAATCGCCGTCAACAGCCCCGCGCCGGACGTGATCAACGAGATGAGCACGAACTGACTGGCACCGGCATATACCACCAGCGATATCAGCACCGCCATGTCGGCAGGCACGCCGGCCTGAATCGCGGCGACACCAAACGAGAAGCCAATGGGGATGTATCCCACGGCAATGGAGACGCTGGTGACCACGCCACCACACAGACCTTTTAATGCCGCAGCCTTCATGAGCAGGCCACAGGCATCCGGAACAAGGTGCCACGCATGTTGGATTCCACGATGCGCTCCGTCGGGAACAGGGTTCGTGAAATGTACGCACCCGTTTCCACCCGCAAGTGCGACCCAGCGCCCAAAGTCGAAACCACGCCTGACGTCCTTGTCCCGTTCCGGATAAACCGCGACCCATGTCTCCCTTTCTTCCCGCTGTAACACCGTCCCCCTACAATGCCGCACGTCTATTCCGGCCCTAGCCGCATCGGTGGGGCGGTACCAACAGGGGTCTGCAGTGTCGAAGTCGTTGTGGGGTTGTGCATTACTGTTCTCGCTGGCCGTGGCACCATCGGTGGCCATGAGTGCTGAATCTTCCCCACCCGCGTCGCGCAAGGCGGCGGTCTATGGCCACCGCGGCGCCAGTGCGCTGCTGCCCGAGCACACCTTGGCCGCGTATGCGCAGGCCATTGCCGATGGTGCCGACTACATCGAGCCCGACCTGGTGATGACCAGGGACGGTGTGCTGGTGTCGCGCCACGAGAACGAGATCAGCGGCACCACTGATGTGGCCGCCCATCCCGAGTTCGCCAGCCGCAAGACCAGAAAAACCATTGATGGCGAACGCATCGAAGGTTGGTTCACTGAAGACTTCACCCTGGCCGAGCTGAAGACGCTGTATGCCCGTGAGCGCTTGCCGCAGCTGCGCAGCACCGCCTTCGACGGCCAGTTCCGCATTGCCACGCTGGACGAAATCGTCACCTTCCTGGTCCAGCAGGCCGGCCGTGCCGGGCGCGGGATTGGCCTGGTGCCGGAGATCAAGCACGGCACCTACTTCAAGAGCATCGGCCTGCCGATGGAAGACCTGCTGGTGAAGACCCTGCAGGCCAACCCGTACACCCGCGTGGCGCCGGTAACGATCCAGTCGTTCGAAGTGGGCAACCTGCGTTACCTGCGCAGCAAGCTCGGCCGCGACAGCAACATCCGCCTGCTGCAGCTGCTGGGCGACCCCAAGCAGCAGCCGGGCGACGTGTTGGCCGCCAAGGGCAGCCAGCACTACGCGGACATGATCACGCCGGCAGGGCTGGAGCAGATTGCCGGCTATGCCGATGGGATCGGCCCCAACCTGCGCATGGTGATTCCGCTGGATGCGAGTGGCCGCCTGGGCACGCCGACGACGCTGGTGCGGGATGCGCACGCGGCGGGGTTGCTGGTGGTGCCGTATACGTTCCGGCCCGAGAATTCCTTCATGGCCGCCGAGTTCCGCAAGGGCGAGGCGACTGCGCGCAACCCCGAGGGGTCGGTGGCGGAAATGCGCGCCTATCTGGCGACGGGGATCGATGCGTTCTTCACCGACGATCCGGCCTTGGGGCGGCGCGCGGTGGACGGAGAGTCGAACGTGGCACGGTGATGCGAGGGCCGGGCAGAGCCCGGCGCTACGTAGAGCCGGGCTCTGCCCGGCTGAGGAACCCGGTTACTGCCCGTCAGGCCGGCGGAACGGCAACACAACGAAATCCCGTCCTTCGCGCGGCTGCCACAACACCGGCACACGGTGGGGCGAGGGCGGTTCCAGGTCGCTGTCGCGTGGTGCGTCCAGCTCGTCCTCGTCTTCCTCCTCCCAGCTGTACCGCTTGCGCGGGGTCATCGGGTCGCTCAGGCGGAACAGCAGCGCGCTGATGATGCCGGCGAACGCACCGCCCATGTGCGACTGCCAGGATACGCCCGGCTCGTGCGGGAGGATGGTGATCAGCATGCTGCCGTAGAACAGGAAGGCGATCAGGCCGGCGGCAATGGCCGGGCGGTCGCGGCGCAGCAGACCCAGCACGAACACCAGGAACATCAGGCCGTGGGTGATGCCGCTGGCACCCAGGTGGCGGCTGCCGATGTCGCCCAGCAGCCAGGCGCCGAGCCCGGAGCCGATCCACAGCAGCGGGAATGCACGCAGGGTCGCCTTTGGATAGACGCTGCCAGCCAAAGTGCCAAGAATTAATAGGGCGAAGCTATTGGCAGCCAGATGCTGGACCGAGCCATGCAGCAGCGGCGCACCCAGGATGCCGAGCAGGCCGGCGCTTTCCAGCGGGGCTACGGCCCAGGGACGCCAGTCGAAGTGGCCCTGCGCGGTGAACACCGCCACCAGCACCAGCACGAAGGCCAGGCTCAGGTTGAACGCCCGCACCACGCGGCCGCGGTCGTTACGGGGAGTGACCGGCGGCTCGCCGGCAGGCAGGGGCAGGTTGGCGTTCATATCCAAAGGAATTGCGTCGCGTCCGCCTGAACACAAGGGCAACGCGGCGGGAGACAGAGGTGCCGCCGACGGGACAATCCCGCCGGCGGCGATCAGGCGTTACGCGTCGCCGGTCTTGGGCGGGTTCTTCAGGCTCAGCACCACGGTAGCGGCAATGATCACCGCGACCACGCCCAGCGAGATCGGGGTGGGGATCTTGAAGATGTCGATCAGCATCATCTTGGCGCCGATGAAGGCCAGCACCAGGGCCAGGCCGTACGGCAGCAGGTGGAAGCGATCGGCCATGCCGGCCAGCAGGAAGAACATGGCGCGCAGGCCCAGCACCGCAAACACATTGGAGGTGAGCACGATGAACGGGTCGGTGGTGATGGCGAAGATCGCCGGGATGCTGTCCACCGCGAAGATCACGTCGGTGACCGCAATCAGGATCAGCACCACGAACAGCGGGGTGTACCAGCGCTTGCCGTCGCGCATGACGCTCAAGGCATTGCCGGCGTAATCAGGCAGCAGGCGCAGGTGCCTGCGCATCCAGCGCAGGGCAGGGTTGGCTTCCAGGTCTGGCTCCTGGCCGGCCGAGAACCACATCTTCCAGCCGGTGAAGAGCAGGAACGCGCCGAACACGTAGAGCAGCCAATGGAACTTGGTAAGCAGCACACTGCCGGCGAAGATCATGATGGTACGCAGCACGATCGCACCCAGGATGCCGATGATCAGTACCTTCTGCCGCTGTTCCTCAGGCACGGCGAAGTAACCCATGATCATCAGGAACACGAAGATGTTGTCCACCGCCAGGGCCTTCTCGACCAGGTAACCGGTCAGGAACTCCAGGCCGACCTTGTTGGCCACCACCTGGCCGGCGGTCTCGTTCAGGTAGTACCAGAGACCACCGTTGAAGGCCAGGGCGAGGGCGACCCAGCCGATCGACCACCACAGGGCCTCCTTGAAGGTCACCTTGTGCGGGCCGCCGTGTCGCATGAGTACCAGATCGACCAGCAGCGCGATGATCACCACCGTGCCGAAGCCGCCCCACAACCACAAATTACCGATCGTCTGCATGGGTTTTCCGTTGAATGAATGAAATGCCTCAAGCCGGACGGCGAGGATCTGCAACGGAGGATCGGAGGGGATCCGGGGACAGAGCTTCGCCATACGGCGAAGGTCTCGCTCGCAGTCCCACCGGGTGGGACTGCCGTTGCACCGGAGCCTGCGGGCTCGAATTGACGGCGACAACGTCTGGGAGCTACTCCCCTTCTGGCGCCGATTCTGCGGGCTGAATGGGGTGGCGTCAAATCGGCGGTCTGCCGGGCCATGGCGCCCGTCTACAATAGGCAGATGAATACTGTCCCCACTCCCGTAGTCCGCCTCAAGAACGCCTGGCGCTCCAGCCACCCGTGGATTTTCCAGAAACTGGTCGAAAAACCGGGCGTCCGCCCAAAACCCGGCGCCATCGTCGATGTGGTCGGCGTGGATGGGGAGTGGATCGGGCGTGGCTTCTACAACGGTCATTCGCGCATCGCCGTGCGTATCCTCGAGACCGACCAGCGCGTCCCCGTCGATGCCGGCTGGTTCTCGCGGAAGATCGCCCAGGCGGTGTCGCTGCGCCGTGACGTTCTGAAGCTGGACGCGATCTCCGATGCCTGGCGCGTGGTGCATAGCGAAGGCGACGGCCTGTCCGGCCTGGTGGTGGACCGCTACGGCGATCTGGTGGTGGTGGAGTTCTTCGCCGCCGGCATGTTCCGCCACCGCGAATGGGTCTACGAGGCGCTGCGCGAGCAGTTCCCGGGCTGCCGCTTCCACAGCTTCGCCGACGAACACGTGCAGAAGCAGGAAAGCTTCGACTTCCACGGCAACACCACCACCGAAGCGTCGGTCATCACCGAGTACGGCGTGAAGTTCCGCGCCGACCCGGCCGGCGCGCACAAGACCGGCTTCTTCGCCGACCAGCGCGAAAACCGCCAGTGGCTGAGCCAGGAAGTGGAAGGCAAGTCGGTGCTGGACCTGTGCTGCAACACCGGTGGCTTTGCGGTGTATGCCGCTGCGCGCGGTGCGTCGGACGTGCTGGGCATCGATATCGATGAGGACGTGATCGCCATTGCCAAAGGCAATGCGCGCCTGAACAACGTGCGCCCGCGCTTCGTGCAGTCCGACATCTTCCCGTGGCTGCGCGATGCGGCCAACCGCGGCGAGCAGTTCGACGTGGTGATCCTGGACCCGGCCAAGATGACCCGCGACCGCGACCAGGTGATCACCGCGCTGAAGAAGTACCTGGACATGAACAAGCTGGCACTCGGCGTGGTCAAGCCGGGCGGCCTGTTCGCCACGTTCTCCTGCACCGGCCTGGTGGCCGAGGACCAGTTCCTGGACATGCTGCGCCGGGCGGCCTTCTACTCCGGCCGCACCATCCAGATCCTCAAGGTATCCGGCGCCGGCCCCGACCACCCGTTCATGGCCCACGTGCAGGAATCGCGTTACCTCAAGGCCGTGTTCTGCCGCGTGCTGGATTGACCTCAGCGTGCCGACCAACGGTTGGCACATGCGGTGTGATCGGTGGTTTGGCAAAACGGGGACTGACGATCGGTAGAGCCACGCCCTGCGTGGCTGCGCGGACCCGATCGAAGCCCGGCCACGCAGGGCGTGGCTCTACGAAGTTAGACAACCCAACAAAGAGAGGCGTCATGACGTTGCGCAGTCTGTCCCTGCTGGTGTCGTTGGCGCTGTGCGCGCCGCTGTCCGCCCAAGCCATCGAGTTCAGCGCGCAGGAGCTTGCGCGCGCTGCAACGTTGCAGAAAAAGCTGCTCACCCTCGACAGCCATCTGGACACGCCGGCCAACTTCCACCGCGAAGGCTTCGACATCCAGCAGCGCCACGATCACAACGCGTTGTCGCAGGTGGATCTGCCGCGCATGCGCGAGGGCGCACTGGATGGCGGCTTCTGGGCCATCTACACCGACCAGGGCGACCGCAGTCCGGCCGCGCACCAGCACGACCGCGATGCGGGCCTGCTGCGGTTGATGGAAATCCGCGAAATGCTTGCCGCCCATCCGGACACCTTCGCGCTGGCATTGACGGCCGCCGATGCCGCCCGGATCAAAGCCGCCGGCAAGCGCGTGGTCTACATCAGCATGGAAAACGCCAGCCCGCTGGTCGATGACCCGTCGCTGCTCAGCTTCTACCACCAGGCCGGGCTGCGCCTGCTCAGCACCGTGCATTTTGCCAACAACGAATTTGCCGATTCGGCCACCGACAGCAAGGGCGCCGAATGGAAGGGCCTGAGCCCCGCCGGCAAGGCGCTGGTGGACGAGGCGGTGCGGCTGGGCATCGTCATCGACCAGTCGCACGCCTCCGATGCGGTGTTCGATGACCTGATCCAGCGCATGCCGGTGCCGTTCGTGCTGTCGCACAGTTCGGCCAAGGCGATCTACAACCACCCGCGCAACCTGGATGATGTGCGGTTGAAGCAGCTGGCCAAGGCCGGTGGCGTGATCCAGGTGAACGCTTACGGCGGGTACCTGATCGACACGGGCAAGAACGAGGCGCGCACGCAGGCCGAAGACGCGCTGATGAAGCAGATCGGCGCCAACTATGACGACCTGAGCATCGCCCAGGGCGTGGCGTTGAGGCAGAGCCTGGCGGAGATCGACCAGCGGTTGCCGCTGCGCAAGGCTACGCTGGACGACTTCTTTGCCCACTTCGAGCACATCCTGGGCGTGGTCGGGCCCGAGCACGTGGGCATCGGCCTGGACTGGGACGGCGGTGGCGGTCTGGCCGACCTGCAGGATGTCAGCGAGCTGCCGAAAATTACCGCGTGGCTGCTGCGCAAGGGGTACACCGAGAAGCAGATCGCGGGGATCTGGGGTGGCAACCTCCTGCGTGTACTGCAGAAGGCGCAGGATCATGCCGCGGTAGCGCCGGCCGTTGGCCGGCCCTCATGAACGTTGCAGCCATCGCGTAGGCCGGCCAACGGCCGGCGCTACCGGGGGCTACCGACGGTGGGTCGGTAACCCCTTGCTACCTCAACGGCCGATCAACGCATTGCGTCGGCTGTACAGGAAATACACCGCCAGGCCGATCAGGTTCCAGATCAGGAAGTACAGCTGGGTGCTGCTCGGCAGGCTGATGAACAGGTAGATGCAGCCCAGCGCGGCGGCCGGACCGATGAACCAGGCGATGGGCGTGCGGAAGGTGCGCTTGGCATCCGGCGCACGTTTGCGCATCACCACCAGGCAGATGCCCACGGCGGTGAAGGCCGCCAGCGTGCCGGCATTGGCCAGGGCGGCAATCTCGTCCAGCCGGGCCACGCCCGCCAGCGCCGAGACCACGGCGGCACTGAACAGCGTGGTGGCCACCGGCGTTCCGGTGCGCTTGTTCACGGCGGACAGGCCCCGCGGCAGCAGGCCATCGCGGCCCATGACGAAGAACACGCGGCTCTGGCCGAACAGGAAGGCCAGCAGCACGGTGGGCAGGGCAATGATGGCCACCACACCGATGATCGCGGCCGCCTTGGGATGACCCAGTTCGCGCATGATCAGGGCCAGCGGTTCGGCGCTGTGGCCGAACACGGCGTAGCTCATCGCACCGATGGCCGCCAGCGCCACCAGCATGTAGATGATCGTGCAGCCCACCATCGAGCCGATGATGCCGATCGACAGGTCACGGCCCGGGTTCTTGGTTTCTTCGGCAGCGGTGGAGATCGCATCGAAGCCGTAGAAGGCGAAGAAGATGATGGCGGCTGCCGCCATCACGCCACGCTCCACCCCGTCCGGGCCCAGCGATTTGGCGAAGCCGTGCGGCATGAACGGATGCAGGTTGGCCGAATCGAACGCGGGCAGTGCCACGGCAACGAACACGCCCAGCGCGATGATCTTCAGCACCACCAGGATCGCATTGAGCGTGGCGCTTTCCTTGGTACCCAGCATCAGGCCACCGGCCACCACCCAGGTGATGATCACCGCAGGCAGGTTGAACACGCCGCCTTCCACATGCGGGCCGGCCGACAGGGCCAAGGGCAGCCGGATGTCGATGCCGAAGTTGCCGTGTATCCACTCCAGGAACCCGACAAAGTAGCCGGACCACCCCACGGCCACGGTACTCACCACCAGCGAATACTCCAGGATCAGGCTCCACCCGACCACCCAGGCGAAAATCTCGCCCAGCGCGGTGTAGCTGTAGGTGTAGGCGCTGCCGGCGGCCGGCATCATCGTGGACAGCTCGGCGTAGGACAGCGCGGCGCAGGCGCAGACCGCACCGGCAATGGCGAAGGAGATCAGCACAGCCGGGCCGGCCAGGTTGGCACCCACGCCGATGAGCGTGTAGATGCCGGTGCCCACGATGGCACCGATACCCATTGCGATCAGGTGCGGCCAGCTCAGGGTGCGAACCAGGCTCCTGCCGGCCTCATGGACAGTGACGGAATCGAGCGACTTGCGCCGTAGCAGCGATGACATGGAACCTCACAGGGTGACGGGTTTCGACAATTTTCCGAGTGTGACCGAACGCGGCGCAGCATTACTACTGCCGGACGTCGTGAATCCCTTGACGATCATTTCAAATTGCCTGGATTGACGAATTTGGCACAACCTTCAGCCACTCAACCCCAATCGGACGCCAAACCCGATCAGGAAAACCCCCGCCACGCGTTTCAGCAGCACGCCCACACGTGGGTGCTGGATGATCCGACGCCGCAGCAGGTTGCCCACCCCGATCAGCACCGAGCAGTACGCCAGGCTCAGCACGAAGATCAGCGTCGCCATGGTCGCAAACGTCACCACGCCCTGGTGCCGCGCCGGGTCGATGAACAATGGCAGGAACGCCATGTAGAAGATGATCGCCTTGGGGTTGAGCAGGCTGATCAGCACCGCCTGGCGGAAGTAGTGGCCCGGCTGCAGCCGGATGCCACCGGTTTCGCCGCTGGGGGGCGCCGGCCGCAGCAGGCCGATGCCCACCCACACAAGGTAAGCCGCGCCGAGGTACTGCACGGCATGGAACACCAGCGGGTTGGCCCTGAGCAGGGCGGCCACGCCGGCCACCGCCAGCCACATCAGGATCTGGTCGCCCAGCAGCAGCCCGAACAGGGCGGTGTAGCCGCCGCGTACGCCGCCGCGCCCGGTGGCGGTGAGCAGGGTGAAGGTCCCCGGGCCCGGCAGCGCCAGGAACACCAGCACGGCAACGACAAAGGTCCACAGGTCCTGGATGCCCATCCACGGCATGGCGGCGACTCGACTACAAGGGGGGCCGCCATTGTCGGCTACCCGGCCCGGTGCCGACAGGGTTAGGGCGCGCGCCCGGGCAGATCGGCCAGCATCGGCTGCAGGCGTTCGGTGCACAACGCATGCAATTGGCGGATCGCGGGCGAAAACTGCTTGCGGTGCGGGCACACCAGGTTCAGCGGCAGGCTGTCGCCTGCGCCCCCCATCAGCACCTGCAGGCGCCCGGCGCGCACGTCGTGCGCCACATCCAGCCACGACTTGAACACGATGCCTTCGCCGGCCACCGCCCAGCGCCGCACCACGTCGGCGTCATCGCACACCAGCTGGCCGCGCACCGGCACCAGCACGCGCCGCCCGTCCTGTTCGAAGCTCCAGCGGTCATAGGGGCGCCCGGCCAGCTGGTAGACCAGGCAGTGATGGTCCTTGAGCGCCTCCAGCGAGGTGGGCGTGCCATGTCGCTCCAGGTAGGACGGTGCGGCCACCAGCACGCGGCGGTTGTCCGGCAGCAACGGCAGCGCCACGTAGCTGGCGTTGTCGAAGCGGCCCAACCGGAACGCGATATCCACAGGATCGCGGAACACGTCGGCCACCTGGTCGGACAGCAGCAGGCGCAGCTGCAGCTTCGGGTGCGCGGCGCGGAACTCGGTCAGCCACGGCAGCAGAACATTGCGGCCCAGGTCCGACGGGGCGGCTACCTGCAGCACGCCGCGGAGTTCGGCGTCTTCGCCGCGCACCCGCGCCTGGCCCTCGTGCAGCGTATCCAGCAGGTCCTGGGCATAGGGCAGGTAGAGCACGCCTTGGGCCGTGAGACGCAGGCTGCGGGTGGAGCGCACGAACAGGCGCAGGTCCAGTTCGCGCTCGAGCCGGGCCACCGCCGCAGCCACCTGGCCGGGCAGCAGGTCGGCCTCGCGCGCTGCGCTGGAGAAGCTGCCCAGCGCGGCAGTACGGACGAACAGCTGCAGATCCTCGAAGCGGATCATTTTCATTCCAGGAGTGAAAGTGCTGCTGCATTCTGCGCCTTTCTGGCAGGGGCAGGACAGGCGACCCTGAGCACCTCATTCAAGGACTTCGCCATGAAAGCCATTGCCTACACCCAGAACGGACTGCCGATCACCGAACCGACGGCGCTGGTGGACATCACTCTGCCGGTGCCGACCCCGGGCCCGCGAGACCTGCGCGTGCAGGTCCGCGCGGTCTCCGTGAATCCGGTGGACACCAAGATCCGCCGTGGCGTTGCCGTCGAGGCACCGCGCGTGCTGGGCTGGGACGCGGTGGGCATCGTGGATGCGGTGGGCAGCGAGGTAACCCTGTTCCAGCCCGGCGATGCGGTCTTCTATGCCGGCGACATCAACCGCCCGGGCAGCAACGCCGAGTACCAGCTGGTGGATGAGCGCATCGTGGGCCGCAAGCCGGCCAGCCTGGACGATGCGGCCGCCGCCGCGCTGCCGCTGACCGCCATCACCGCCTGGGAGTTGCTGTTCGACCGCCTGCGCATCGCCGAGGGCGGTGGCGAAGGCCAGACCCTGCTGGTGATCGGAGCGGCCGGCGGCGTCGGCTCGATCCTGGTGCAGCTGGCACGCAGGCTGACCCGGTTGACGGTGATCGGCACGGCCTCGCGCCCGGATACCCAGGACTGGGTATACGCGCTGGGTGCCCACCACGTGATCGACCACAGCCAGCCGCTGACCGAAGGTCTGGCGCGGATCGGGATCGAGAGCGTCACCCACGTGGCCAGCCTCACCCACACCGACCAGCACTACGCGCAGATCGTCACCGCGCTGGCGCCGCAGGGACAGCTGGCACTGATTGACGACCCGGGCCAGCTGGATGTCATGGCGCTCAAGCGCAAGAGCCTGTCGCTGCATTGGGAATCGATGTTCACCCGCTCCAGTTTCAGCACCCCCGACCTCCAGCAGCAGCATGTACTGCTCAACCGGGTGGCCGAACTGGTCGATGGCGGGGTGCTGCGCACCACGCTGGGCGAAAATTATGGCCGGATCGATGCGGCCAACCTGCGCCGCGCGCATGCCCACATCGAAAGCCACCGCGCGGTGGGCAAGGTGGTGCTGGAAGGCTTCTGAGGCGGCTTGGAGAAGCGTAGGCGCAGCGGATGAGACCGGCTCGGCCTACACTTCCGCCATGCAACCTGAATTCCTCATCCTTGGCGGCCTGCTGTGTGCCGTCCTCATCCTGCAGCTGGTGGTCCTGCTGCGGCGTTCCGGCCATGGCGACCTTGAGCAGACCCTGCGCGAGGAAGCGCGGATCGGCCGCAGCGAACTGCGCGAGCAGCTCGAAGGGCTGGGCCGGCAGCAGGATGCGCGGCTGGAAACCTTCGCGCGCGCGCTCACCGACCTGTCCACCCGCACCGACCAGCGCCTGGACCTGCTGCGCGATGCACTGGGCGAAGACGCGCGCAAGGGGCGGGAGGAAGCCGGACTGGCCCAGCAGCGCAGCGACGCGCACATGGCCGCACTGCGCCAGACCCTGGCCGACGATGCCCGGCTGGGCCGCGACGAAACCGGGCAATCGCAGCAGCGCCTGGCCGAGTCGCTGGGCCTGCGCCTGCAGGAGCTGACCCAGCGCAACGAGCAGCGCATCGGCGAAATGCGCACCACGCTGGAGCAGCAGCTGCAGAACCTGCAGGCCGACAACGCGCAGAAGCTGGACCAGATGCGGGTGACGGTCGATGAGAAACTGCAGACCACGCTGGAAGCCCGTCTTGGCGCATCGTTCCAGCTGGTGTCCGACCGGCTCGAGCAGGTCCAGCGCGGGCTGGGCGAGATGCAGCAGCTGGCCACCGGCGTGGGCGACCTCAAGCGCGTGCTGACCAACGTCAAGAACCGCGGCAGCTGGGGCGAAGTGCAGCTGGACAACATCCTGGAGCAGACCCTCACCCAGGAACAGTACGCGCGCGGCGTCAAAGTGCGTCCGGACAGCGGCGAAATGGTGGACATCGCGGTGCGCCTGCCCGGGCGTGGCCATGACGACACCCCGGTGTGGCTGCCGATCGATTCCAAGTTCCCGCGCGAGGACTACGAGCGCCTGCTGGATGCGCAGGAGCAGGGTGACGCGGACGGCGTGCGCGTGCAGGGGGCGCAGCTGGAACGTGCGATCCGGATCCAGGCCAAGTCGATCTGCGACAAGTACATCGTGCCGCCGCACACCACCGATTTCGCGGTGATGTTCCTGCCCACCGAAGGGTTGTACGCCGAGGTGATCCGCCGCCCGGGGCTGGTGGACCTGCTGCAGCGCGAGCACCGCGTGGTGGTGGCCGGGCCGACCACCGTCACCGCGCTGCTCAACAGCCTGCAGATGGGCTTCCGCACGCTGGCCATCGAACAGCGCTCCAGCGAAGTGTGGAGCCTGCTGGGCGCGGTGAAGAGCGAGTTCGGCAAGTTTGCCGGCATCCTGGAAAAGGCCGAAAAGCAGATCAGCACGGTCGGCCGCAGCCTGGGCGAGGCCAGCCGCAAGACCCGTACCATCGAACGGCGCCTGCGTGGGGTGGAATCGCTGGGCAGCGAGCAGACCGAGCAGCTGCTGGGCGATGAAAGCGGTGACGATGAAGAGCCCGGCCTGGACGACGCTTCGGCCACGCCGGAGTGAAACACGTTGGCGACACACTGCATGCGCGCGGCCGCGTGCCTGTCTTCTTTTTCCCTCCAGGATTGAACCGATGCGCCTTACCTTGATGTTGTCCCTGATGCTGGTACTTGCCGGCTGCAGCAGTGCGCCGACCGCCGGCGATGCCGCCGCGAGCGCACCGACCACCGCGGCAGTCGCCGATAACGCCGATGCCGCCACCGAGGCCAGCTGCGCGGCGGCCGGCGGTGAACTGAAGCCGCTTGGCCGCCTGCAGCGTGTGCAGTGCGTGGTGCCTTATGCCGATGCCGGCAATACCTGCAGCGCCAAGTCGGATTGCAGCGGACAGTGCCTGGCGCAGGGCGAAACCGAACTGGTTGCGGGTGCCAGCGCACGCGGCGTGTGCCAGCGCGATATCAGCCAGAATTTCGGCTGCCGCCAGCGCATCGACAACGGCGTGGCCCAGGGCACGATCTGCGTCGATTGATTCCATTTTCCTTTCCACCTGCACAGGATGCATCCGTGAGCCAGACCGTCTACGACATTCCCGTTTCCACCATCGAAGGCCAGGCCAGTTCGCTGGCCGATTATCGCGGCAAGGTGCTGCTGGTGGTCAACGTCGCCTCCAAGTGCGGCCTGACCACGCAGTACGAAGGCCTGCAGGCGCTGTATGCCGACAAGCACGCCGCCGGACTGGAAGTGCTGGGTTTCCCGGCCAACAACTTCCTGGCCCAGGAGCCGGGCAGCGATGCGGAGATCCAGCAGTTCTGCCAGCTGGAATACAACGTGAGCTTCCCGATGTTCGCCAAGATCAGCGTGGCCGGCGGTGACATCCACCCGCTCTACCAGCAGCTCACCCAGGCCCAGCCGGCCGCCACCGGCGAAGGCCCGATGCGCGAGAAGCTGCAGGGCCTGGTGACCAAGTACCCCGATCTGGCCGTCAACCCCGCCCCGGCGGTGCTGTGGAACTTCGAGAAGTTCCTGATCGGTCGCGACGGCCAGGTCATCGCCCGCTTCGCACCGGACGTGCCGGCCGACGACGCCCGCCTGGTTGCCGCCATCGACGCCGCGCTCGCCGCCTGATTCCCCGGAATCGCCTGGGCCGGCCAACGGCCGGCGCTACCGGCAGCGCACATCCCGAGCCGTCGTAACCGGCAACGCATGATCCGGCAGGTACCATCGTTGGTGGGTACGCTCCAAAAAAAACCCCGCCGAAGCGGGGTTTTTTCTTAGTTGCCCCAGTCGGGCATCGGCATTGCGTCGACCGGGATCGGCGCGCTGTCATCGGCGTCGTGGCCGCGTTCACGCCTGCTGCGCAGATCGTTCTGGATCTGGTAGTTGCGGCGTTGCAGCCAGGCATCGCGGGTCAGTGCGTACTCGTCCACGGCGTTGTCGCGGATGTCGTCCAGCGCCAGCAGCTGCGAACGCATGTCCACCAGCTGCAGGCCCTGCAGGGTGATGCGGATCTTGTCTTCCTCGATCGTGCGGATCGGCGAGAGCGGGATGTCGCCGGCCAGGCCGAACACATCGCGCACCGTACGCGGGCCGAAGAACGGCAGCTCCACGTAACGCGAGCTGCGCCAGCCCCACGCACCCAGGGTCTGGCCGAAGTCCTCGCTGCGGCGCGGCACCAGCGCGCGGCTGGCCGGATCGAACAGGCCGCCGATACCCAGCGTGGAATTCATCAGGAACCGGCCCAGGCTGTCCCAGGCATCGCCCGGGCGACCCTGCAGCAACTGGTTGGTGATGGTCACCGGTGCGCGCAGGTTGCTGAAGAAGTTGGTCACGCCGGTACGCGCGAAGCGCGGCACCACGTTGGTGTAGGCCGTGGCCAGAGGGCGGGCCACGGCGCGGTCGACCACGTTGTTGAACGCATGCACGCGGCGGTTGAAGCCTTCCCACGGATCATAGGGCGAGCGGCCCGGTTCGGCACCGTCGGCGGTCGGCGCCGGACCGCCGTAGAGCGCGGCGAAATCGTCTTCGGCACCGGTCGGCGCTGCTTCGGTACTCGTGGCCGGCGCTGCGGCGCCTTCGACGCCTTCCGTGGAAGCGACGGGCACTGCAGCGGCGTTGCTGGCATCGGCAGTGGCCGTTGCGGGTGCATCGGTGCCTGCGTCACTGGCAGCAGCAGGCGCCACGGCAGCGGGCGGTACGGCCACGCTGGCCGGTGCGCTGTCGCGGGCCGGCTTGGCCGCACAGGCGCTGAGCGCCAAGGCCAGCAGGAGAAGGGAGGCGGTGCGTATGACGTTCATGTCAGCTCGCGGCAGTAGGGGCATTGAAATCCAGGGATGGCGCCAGCCGGTAGGCGGCGCCGAGTTCGTTGAAGCCGGCAGGCGTGCCGTTGAGGACCAGCGCACGCCCGTTGTTGCGGGCACGCGCAGCCAGCTCGGCCAGCAGCGCCAGGCCGGCACTGTCCACGCGGGTCACCGCGCCCAGGTCGAGCTGCGACACGCTGTCGGGCAGGGCCTTGAGCTGCGGCCACAATGCCACCACCGCGTCGCGGTCCAGCACGCCCGTGATGCGGGCGCGCGGACCGTCCAGCTGCAGGGTGGCGTTACTTGCCATTGCCGGCAGGCCCGGCCTGCATCGAGCCGCTGCGCAGGTCAGCGGCTACCTGCGAGATCGACTTCTGGCGCAGCGGAGCATCAAACTGGGTCTTGAAGGTCTGCACATAGGAGATGCCTTCGATCTGCACATCGAAGATCTTCCACTGGCCGCCGTTGTTGCGCATCAGGTACTCCACCGGGGTCGGTTCGCTGCCCGGGCGCACCAGCTCGGTGGACACCTTCACGCCACGGTTGCCCGGCAGCGGCTGCTCGCCCTTCAGGCGGAAGCTGGGTTTGCCCTGGATGTTCAGCAGGGCCGAACCGTAGCGCTGCATCAGGTTGTCGGCCATGGCGTCGGCAAACAGCTTCACGTCGGCGTCGGAGGCGCCACGGCCGTGCACGCCCAGCACCAGACGCGCGGCATAGTCGCGATCGAAGGTCCTGGTGAGCTCACCGTTGATGAAGCTGCGCAGCGCGGTCGGGTTGCTGCGGAATTCGCCGCCGCGTTGCTGCAGCGTGGTCAGGATGCGCGTGCTGGCGTCCAGCACGACCTTGCCGGCCTGCCCCTGCGGGGCGGCGGCCGTGGCCGGTGCGGCCTGGGCGAACGACAGCGAGGGCACGGTGGCGAGCAGCGCCGACACAAGCAGCGCCGGAATCAGGGTCTTTTTCATTTCTGCGGTTCCGTTGCCGGCGCTTCCGCGCCGGGAGCTTCCTGGGAAGCGGCGCCGGCATTGCCCGGGCCGCTGAACATGTACTTGCCAACCATCTGGATCAGGTCCACGGCCGGCTGGGTGAAGACGATCTCGTCGCCGGACTTGAGCACTTCCGGGTCACCGCCCGGTTGCAGTCCGATATAGCTTTCGCCGAGCAAACCGCTGGTGAATATGCCGGCGGAGGTGTCGGCCGGCAGATCCTTGAACTTCGGGTCCAGCTTAAGGATCACGATCGAATCGAAGCGGGTCGGGTCCAGGTCGATGTTGCCGACCTGGCCAACGACCACGCCGCCGATCTTGACCGGGGCCTGCTTGCGCAGCTGGCCGATCTGGGTGAAGCGCGCCTTGAGCTCATAGCCTTCGCTGCCGAAGCCCCAGCGCTGGTTGGTGGACGCCATCGCCAGCACCAGCAGCGAGGCCAGCGACAGCAGCAGGAACGCGCCGACGGAAAATTCGAGTCTGGGACCGCGGATGGCCATGTTCATCTCACCGTATCTGATCAGGTGCCCGAAGCCGAAGCCCAGGCGAAAGGTTGTTTGGGCGTCAGCGGAACATCATGGCCGACAGCACGAAGTTGAACATCAGCACCAGCAGCGAGGCGTTCACCACCGCACGGGTGGTGGCCACGGAGGTGCCCTCGATGGTCGGCTCGGCGTGGAAACCCACGTACGAAGCCACCAGCGCGGCGGTGCCGCCGAAAATGGCCGACTTCAGCATTGCCACGCCGAAATCGTCCCAGAAATCCACGCTGTTGCTCAGCGCCGACCAGAACACACCGTTGTCCAGGCCCAGCACGTGCACGGCCTCGAAGTAGCTGGCGCTGATCGCCAGCGAACAGAAGATGCCGGTCAGCAGCGGCACGGTCAGCACCGCCGCCCAGAAGCGCGGTGCCACCACCTTGGCCACCGGATCGATCGCCATCAGCTCCAGCGCCTTGATCTGGTCGGTGGCGCGCATCAGCCCCAGTTCGGCGGCAATGGAACTGCCGGCGCGGCCAATGAACAACAGCGCGGTCAGCACCGGCGCCAGTTCGCGGTACAGCGACAGGCCGAGCAGGGTGGACAGCGCATCGGCCGCGCCGAACGTGGTGAGCGTGCGGTAGCCCTGCAGGGTCAGCACCAGGCCGACGAAGGCGCCGCCCACGGCGATGATCGGCAGCGAACGCGCCCCCACCTTGTAGATCTCGCGGGTCAGCTCGGCCAGGAAATCGGCCGTTGGCAGCGAACCGCGCAGCACGGTCAGCGAGAACAGGCCGGCGCGGCCGAGCGAGCGGGTGCTTTCAACGAACGGCATCAGGCCACCTTCGCGCGTGGCGCGGCATCGAACGGGATCGGGCCGTCCGGCTGCCCGTGCAGGAACTGGCGCAGCAGCGGATCCTGGCTGGACTCGAGCGCGGCCGGGCTGCCCTGGAAGACCACGCCGCCATTGGCGATCGCAATCACCTGGTCGCAGATCGGCAGGGTCTCGTGCACGTGGTGGCTGACGATGATGCTGGTCAGGCCGAGGCTGTGGTTGAGGCGCTGGATCAGGCTCATGATCACGCCGCTGGCGATCGGGTCCAGCCCGGTCAGTGGTTCGTCGTAGATCATCAGCGGTGGGTCCAGTGCCAGCGCGCGGGCCAGCGCCACCCGGCGCGCCATGCCGCCGGACAGTTCGCGCGGCCACGCATCGGCGGCGGCCAGCAGGCCCACCGCGTGGAGCTTCATGTCCACCAGCCGGCGCAGCACCGGGGCCGGCAGCCGGGTATGGGTGCGCAACGGCAGCGCCACGTTCTCGGCCACGGTCAGGTCGGTGAGCAGGCCATTGCCCTGCAGCAGCACGCCCACGCTGCGGCGCATCGCACGCAGGGCGCTGCTGCCGGTGGGAATGGGCTGGCCAAACAGGGTCACGCTGCCGGCCACCGGGCGCAGTTCACCGGTCAATGCGGCCAGCAGCGTCGACTTGCCACTGCCCGACGGACCCAGCACGGCGGTGATGCTGCCGCGCGGTACCGACAGCGAAACGTCGCGCAGGATGGCGCGACCGCCGCGGTCGATACGCACGTTGTTCAACTGCACCAGCGGTTCTTCGGAAGCCGTCATGGACGCCATTAACAAAATTCCAACGTTGTAAGATCGTGGTGAACGGCTGAACATAACCGAACTGGACCGTGCAGTATTGTCGCATGCCCGGCCGCCCAGCCCCGCCACAGCAGGGTTGCGGGGCCGCAACAGTGCGTGTCGTCGCATTCCGCGCCAGTGGCCACAGGCGTCACCCGGCCATCGCTGCGTATCGGCGAGGGTCGAGATTGGCGCCGCGCTGCGGCACACTGCCGCGATGACCGACCCCGCTTCAGACTTCCGCCTGTACCACTCCAATTCGCTCGACGTGCTGGCCGCGCTGCTGGCCCGCACCCTGCGCGAACCGGTGGCCGGGCAGTCGATCCTGGAGCCGGACGTGGTGCTGATTCCCCAGGTGGCCATGCGCCGCTGGCTGCAGTCCACCCTGGCGGCGGAGTATGGCATTGCCGCCAACCTGGCCTTCCTGACCCCGGGCGAGTTCGTGGCGCGCGCGCTCAATGCCAATGTACCGGGCGAACATGACGACCTGACCGCCGCCGCGCTGCACTGGAAGCTGTACGCCGCGCTGACCGACCCGGTGCTGATGGCGCAGCCGCCGCTGCGCGCGCTGCAGGCCTACCTGTCCCAGCCCGATCCGCTCAAGCCGTGGGCGCTGGCTGCCGAGTTGGCCTCGGTGTTCGAGAAGTACCAGGCCTGGCGCCGCGACTGGCTGCTGCGCTGGGAGGCCGGTGCCGACCCGCTGGATCCCCAGGCGATCCTGTGGCGCCACATCGGCAGCGGCCACCAGTACCGCGCGCGGCGCATCCACTCCTATCTGGAGGGGTTCGAAGGCGCCGCCCGCCCGCTGCCGGCCGGGCTGCCGCCGCGGTTGTTCGCCTTCGCCACCTTGAACGTGTCGCCGGATGTGCTGCGCGTGGTGGCCACCCAGGCGCGGGTGGGCACGCTGCACTTCTACCTGCCCACCCCGACCCGCTCGTACTGGGGCGACCTGCAGACCCTGGGCGGGCGACTGCGCTCGGGCGCGGCCGATCCGTTCGGCAACGACAGCGACGAGAACCGCCTGCTGCAGGCCTGGGGCGCGGCCGGCCGCGACTTCATGGCGGTACTGGGCAGTTATGAGGTGGTGCATCCGTCTGGTGAGATCGCGGCCTACGACGATCCCGAAGACGATGCGCGCCCGGACATGGCGCATGGCGGCTTGTCCGACAGCCTGCTGCACCGGCTGCAGCGCGACCTGTTCCATCGCCGCGCGCAACCGGCCGGTGCGCTGCGCCCGGCCCTGCTGCGCAACGACCCCAGCCTGCAGGTGCATGCCTGCCACACCCGCCTGCGCGAACTGCAGGTGCTGCACGACCAGCTGCGCGCGCTGCTGCAGGACCCGCGCTTCGACCCGCCGCTGCAGGCGCGCGACATCGCGGTGCTGGCGCCGGACATCGACCCCTACGTGCCGTACCTGGAAGCGGTGTTCGGCGGCCGCAGCGGCGGCGAGGACCACATTCCCTATGCGTTGGCCGATACCAGCCCGCTGACCGGCGAACCGCTGGCCGATGTGTTCGTGCACCTGCTCGGCCTGCCGGTGTCGCGCTTTGGCCTCAATGAAGTGCTGGACCTGCTGGCCAGCGCGCCGCTGGCCGAAGCGGCCGGGCTGGACGCGGCTGCGTTCGACCGCCTGCACGACTGGCTGCAGGCCGCTGGCGCGCGCTGGGGCTTGAATGCGGCCCACCGCGCGCAGCACCAGGCACCGGACGATGACGCCTACACCTGGCAGTTCGCGCTGGACCGGCTGCTGCTCGGCCATGCCAGCGGCAGCGACGGCGACATTGCCGGGGTGGCGCCGTGGCCGGAGCTGGAAGGCAGCGCGCTGGACGCGCTGGACCGTCTGCTTGGGCTCATGCGGGTGCTGGCCCGCTACCAGCGCGGGCTGGGCGAGGCGCTGACCCCGGCGCAGTGGCGCCAACGCTTGCTGGCCATGCTGGATGCGCTGCTGCCCGACGCACCGGAAGCAGCCAGCAGCCAGCGCGCGCTGGAGCGGCTGCGCAAACTGATCAACGAATTCGCCCGCGACGCCGAACGCGCCGGGTTCGCCGGCACGGTGCCCCCGGACGTGGTGCGCGCGCATTTCGCCGGCGCGCTCAGCGAGGCCGATACCCGCGCACCGCTGCTCACCGGCGGCATCAGCTTCGGGCGGATGGTGCCCATGCGCCTGCTGCCGTTCCGGGTGATCTGCGTGCTGGGCCTGAACGATGGCGATTTCCCGCGCCGCGACCCGGCCGCCGGGCTCAACCAGCTCACCGCCGAACTGGGCACCGACAAGCGCCGACATGGCGACCGGTCGCTGCGCGAGGACGACCGCTTCCTGTTCCTGCAGTTGTTCGCGTCGGCGCAGGACGTGTTCTACCTGAGCTACCTGGGCGCCGATCCGCGCGATGGCAGCGTGCGCGAGCCGTCGGTGCTGGTCAGCGAACTGATCGACGCCGCTGCCGAATACCACCAGGACCCGCCAGCGGCCGTCGCACAGCTCACCGTGCGCCACTCGCTGCAGCCGTTCTCGCCGGCCGCCTTCGGTGGCGGCGATGAGCCCCGCCGTTTCAGCTACCGTCAACAGTGGCACCCGGCCGCAGGATCGCTGGGCAGCGTGCGCCGCGCGCCGCCGCCATGGTTCGAGCAGGCGCTGGCGCCGCTGGAGGATGCAGCGGCACCCGAACTGTCGCTGGATGCGCTGCGCCGGTTCCTGATCGATCCGGCCGGGCAGTTCCTGTCGCAGCGGCTGGGCCTGCGCCTGCCCGATGAGCTGACCACCGCCGACGACCTGGAACCGCTGGTGCTGGCCGGCCGCGGACTGGAACAGCGCCTGCTGCAGCACGCGGTGATCGAGGCGACCCTGCACGGCGATGACACGCCCTTGTATGCGCGCCTGCGCGCCCGCGCGCTGCTGCCGTCCGGCGCGCTGGGCGAACGCCAGTTCCAGGCGCTGCAGGCGCAGACCCGTCCCTACGCGCTGGCGCTTTCACAGTGGCGCGACGACAGCGTGGCCGATAGCCGCCGCTACGAGGTGGAGATCGACGGCGTGCGCCTGCACGGGCGGGTGGACGACATCCATCCGCAGGGCATCGTGCGCCTGCGCGCCGGCGGCTTGAACGGCCCGGCGGCGATCCGCCACGGGCTGGACTGGCTGCTGGCCAACGCCGCCGGTGACGCGTTGCCGCTGGTCGAGTTCCACGACGCCGGCGACGACGGGGTAGGGCCGCATGTGCTTCCGGCACTACCGGCGGCCGCTGCGCGGGTCGCCCTGCAGGCGCTGCTGCAGCTGCGTCGCGAAGGCATGCGCGCGCCGCTGCAGTACGGGCCGTACACGGCCTGGGCGCTATATCGCACCCCGGCCGCCAAGCGCGAGGGTGAGGGCTGGGCGCAATGGCACGGCGGCGACCGGCGCTGGGGCGAAGCCAGCGGCGATGCGGTGCAGCTGGCCTTGCGCGGCCGCGATCCCTTCGCCACCCCGGACAGCTACCAGCAGTTGCTGCATACCAGCTTCGTGGTGTTCAGCGCGGTGCGCGAGGGCCGGGTGTTCCAAGGCTTCAGCGACGAAGGAGCGGCGGCATGAGCGACCTTGCGTTGCACGACGACCCGTACCTGTCGCTGCCGCTGGAGGGGGTGCGCCTGATCGAGGCCAGCGCCGGCACCGGCAAGACCTTCACCCTGGCTACGCTGTTCACCCGGCTGGTGGTGGAGCAGGGCTACCGGATCGGCCAGATCCTGGCGGTGACCTTCACCGACGCGGCCACCCAGGAGCTGCGCAAGCGCATCCGCGAGCGCCTGGCGCTGGCCGCGCAGCTGCTGGCGCGCGCGCCAGCAGCCGACGAAGCGCCCGAAGTGCAGCTCACCCGCTACCTGCTGCAGCGCGAGTTGGCGCTGGGCCGGGAGACGCCCGCCGCGCTGGCGCAGCGGCTGCAGACCGCCGCTGATGAGATCGACCTGGCCTCGATCTTCACCATCCACGGCTTCTGCACCCGCGTGCTGCGCGAGCACGCACTGGAAAGCGGGCACACCTTCGACCCGCCAACCCTGCTGCCCAGCGAACGCGAACTGCACGACCAGCTGGCCGCCGACCTGTGGCGCGTGCATGCCAACGACCCGGCCACGGTGGACGCGCTGACCCGGCTGTGGACGGCGCCCGACGCGCTGGCGCGCGACCTGTCGGCGCTGATCAAGCCGTTGCCGCTGCTGCCCGCGCTGCCGCAGCAGCGCCTGGATGACCCCAGTGCCGCCCTGCAGGTGGCCGCCGAAGCGCTCGCCATCGCGATCGACGCGCACGTCGACGCCGCCCAGGCCAGCATCGCGAGCGCCTTCGAACGCAAAATCTTCGACGGCCGGCGTGCGCGCCGCCCCAGCTTCGACAAGGCCTTTGCCGACCTGCGAGCCGGTCGCACCGCCCTTGCCTGGCCACGTGGTGCCACCTCGCACCTGGGCAAGCTGCTGCCGGTGGCGCTGCTCGGCTTCTGCAAGGACGACCAGCAGGGCCATTGCCCGGCCTCGCCACTGTTCGATGCGCTGCAGACCTGGTGGCACGCCGCCGACGCCTGCGACCAGTGGCTTCGCCAGCAGGCGCTGGTGCTGCTGCACGACCTGCGCGGACAGGCCCGTGCGCGGCTGGAGGAACTCAAGCGGGTCGGCCGCGTGCAGACCTACGACGATCTGATCGACGGGGTGGCCGCCGCACTGGAAGGCCCGCACCGCGCGGCGCTGGTGCAGCAGCTGCGCGCGCAGTACCGCATTGCGCTGGTGGACGAATTCCAGGATACCGACGACCGCCAGTGGAGCATCTTCCAGCGCGTGTTCGGCGACTCGTCCGAGACCCGCGAGGCCGGGCTGGCGCCGGCGCTGTTCCTGATCGGCGACCCCAAGCAGGCCATCTACGGCTTCCGCGGTGGCGACATCCATACCTACCTCAAGGCCAAACGCGAGGCGGTGGCCGCGCCCGCGTTGAACCGCAACTTCCGCTCGCGCCCCGGCGTGCTGCGCGCGCTGCAGGCGTTGTACGCCGCCGCCGGCGAACGCGCGTTCCTGGAAGCGGACATCGCCTTCGAACCGGTGCTGCCGGGCAGCACCCGCAGCGATGCCGACTTCCTGCGCGATGGCGAACCTGCGCCGGGCCTGACCCTGCGCCTGCTGCGCAGCGACGACGGTGCCGACCTCAAGGCCGATCCGTCGCGCCAGCAGGCCACCGATGCCTGTGTGGCCGCCATCCACCAGGTGTTGCTGGACGGCCGCGAAGGTCGTGCGCTGCTGCGCGGCCAGCCGGTGCAGCCCGGCGATATCGCCGTACTGGTGCGCCGCCACCACGAAGCCACCCGCATCCAGCGCGCGTTGAGCGCGGTAGGTATTCCGGCGGTCGCGGCGGGCAAGCAGAGCCTGTACGCCACCGCCGAAGCGCGCGAACTGCGGGTGCTGCTGCTGGCGCTGCTGCAGCCGGCCGACGAAGGCCGCCTGCGCGCGGCGCTGTCGATGGTGTTGCTGGGCGAGAACGCCGCCTCCATCGATGCGATGGAGCGCGACGGCGACCCGCAGCGCGCGTTCCAGACCCGGTTGCTGCTGTGGCGCGAGCGCTGGCTGCGCGGTGGCCCGTTCGCGGTCATCGCCGACCTGTGCGCCGAACATGCCGAGCGCCTGTTGGGCCTGCTCGATGGCGAACGCCGGCTCACCAATTACCTGCAGCTGGGCGAGCTGCTGCAGGCCGCCGGCCAGGCACTGGGCATGCACGGCCTGCTGGACTGGCTGCAGGTGCAGATGGCGCATGCCGACCAGGACGACGAACAGCAGCTGCTGCGGCTGGAATCGGATGCGCGCCGGGTGCAGATCATCACCCTGCACAAGAGCAAGGGCCTGGAATATCCGCTGGTGTTCCTGCCGTTCGTGGGCATCGACAGTGGCGGTGGCAACACCGATTCCCATTGCACCGTGTATGCCGAGGGTGGCCGCGAGCTGCACTGGAAGCTGGACAGGGACGAGGCGTGGAGCGCTGCCAGCGACAGCAGCGTGCAGGAACAGCGTGCCGAAGATGCACGCCTGCTCTATGTGGGCCTGACCCGCGCCGAACATGCGTTGTGGATCGCGGCGGGCGACCTGGCCGGGCTGGCGAAAACCCGGCTGGCGCCGATGCTGTCCGATCTGGAGGTGCTGCGCGCGCACCCGGACATCGCCGTCATCGAAGGCCCGGTGGAGCCGCGACCAGCGCAGTTGCCGCTGCAGCGCGAAGGCGACCTGCCACCGGTCCGCGCGATTACCCGCCGCGTGCCGCACGACTGGTGGGTCTACAGCTTCACCCAGCTGGCCCACGCCGATGCCGGCCACGACACCGACGCGGTGGCCACCGAAGCGCCGGCCCCGGCCGCCGACGAACCGGCGGGTCCGGAACTACCGCTGGACGTGGAACCGCCGGTGCCCGGCGAACCGCAGCCGGAAATCGATCCGCGCTTCATGGGCAGTCGCTTCGGCAACGTATTGCACGATGCGCTGGAGAACACCGATTTCGCGCGGTGGGCGCAGTGGCATGCCGGTGAGCCGGCGCCGGGCGACGAAGCCGACGTGCTGCGCGAATCGCTGCGCAACGAAGGCTATGCCGATGCCGATCTGGACGATGGCGTGGCGGTGCTGGTGCCACTGGTCGGCCAGACCCTGACCGTGCAGCTGCCCGAAGGTGGCGCGCTGCACAGCCTGCCGGTGCAGGACCGCCGGGCCGAAATCGAGTTCCACTTCGCCATGCAGCCCACGGCGGTGCCAGCGCTGCTGCAGCTGCTGCACCACCACGGCCTGGTGCCGGACCGCCGCGGCTTCGGCACGCGCCGCCAGCTGGAAGGCCTGATGACCGGCAAGATCGATCTCACCTACGTACGCGATGGCCGCTGGTACGTGCTCGACTACAAATCCAACCGGCTGCCGGGGTACGACGCCGCACGGCTGGCCGCAGCCATGCAGCACAGCGAGTACGACCTGCAGGCGCTGATCTACACCGTGGCGCTGCACCGCTGGCTGCGTTTCCGGCTGGGCAGCCATTACGAACAGGCACGCGACCTGGGCGGGATCCGTTATCTGTTCTGCCGGGGGCTGGAGGCCGGGCGTGCCGATGCCCCCGGCGTGCATGCGCAGCGCTTCGACCCGGCGCTGGTGGATGCGCTGGATGCGCTGTTCGCCGGTGGCCCGCAGGCACACGCTGCGCTGGCAGCCCGCGCGCGGGGTGAAGCATGAGCCTGCTTGCCGCACTATTGCAGCAGGGCACCCTGCGCACGCTGGACCACGCGTTGGCGCAGAGCCTGCGCCGGCTGCAGCCGGACACCCCCGATGCTGTGCTGGCGGCGGCGGCACTTGCCTCGCTGGCGGTCGCGCAAGGCCACGCGGGGCTGGACCCGCAACAGCCGCAGCGGCTGGTCGATGCAGCGCTCGACTGGCCTGCGCCGGCGGCGTGGCTGGCGCAGCTGCAGGCCTCGCCGTGGGTGGCCTCGCCCGACAGCGATGCCGGGTTGGCCGCCGATGCCCCCTTGGTACTGGAACACGGCCTGCTGTACCTGCGCCGTTACCGCGAATACGAACGCCGCCTCGCACTGGGCCTGCAGCGCATCGCCGCGCAGCCGCTGCCGGCGCACGACCCTGCCGCGCTTTCCAGCCTGTTCGCGCAGCTGTTCCCGCAGGCACTGGACGGCATCGACCACCAGGCGCGCGCCGCCGCCGTCGCGCTGCGCCACCCGCTGGTGCTGGTCACCGGTGGTCCCGGCACCGGCAAGACCACCACCATCGCGCGCCTGCTGGTGCTGCTGGCCGCGCAGGCGCAGCAGGCCGGCGCCGCGCTGCCGCGGGTGGCACTGGCTGCACCGACCGGCCGCGCCGCCGAGCGCATGGCCGACAGCCTGCGCCAGGCCCTGCAGCGGCTGCGCCTGGTCGGGGTGGCGGCCGAGCTGGCCGAGGCCATGCCGACCACCGGCGCCACCCTGCACCGGCTGCTGGGCGTGATTCCCGATTCGCCGCGCTTCCGCCACCACGCCGACAACCCGCTGCCGTACGACATCGTGGTGGTCGACGAGGCCTCGATGATCGACCTGCCGCTGATGACCAAGCTGGTCGAAGCGGTGGCCAGCGGCACCCGGCTGGTGCTGCTGGGCGACCCGGACCAGCTGCCATCGGTGGAAGCCGGCGATGTGCTCAGTGCGATCCTGCAGGCCAGCGGCGATGGCCTGGGTACGCAGGCCGATGACGCCGCCGCGCTGCGTCCGCTGCTGGCCGCCCCGGCGCTGTTGCCGATGGCACCGCCACGGGCCTTCGCCGGCCGCCGCGTGCAGTTGCAGCGCGGCTACCGGCAGAGCGATGCGCTGGACCTGGCCCCGCTGGCGCGCGCCGTGCGCGAAGGCGACAGCGACACCGCGCTGCAGCTGCTGCGTGCCGGCACGCTGGCGGGCGTGGCGTTCCATGAAGACCAGATCGATCCGCTGCTGCAGCACCGGCAGACCCTGCTGGCGCATTGGCGCGGGTTGGGCGAGGCCGACGATCCGGTGCAGGCGCTGGCGCAGGCTGGCCGGCTGCGCCTGCTCACCGCGCTGCGCGAAGGCCCACAGGGTGCGCGCGGGCTCAACGAGCGGATCGAAGCGGCGTTGGCCGGCAGTGCACGGCCGGGCAGTGGCCCGCGCTACTTCCATGGTCGGCTGCTGCTGATCACCGAGAACAGCTACCGGCACCGCCTGTTCAATGGCGATATCGGGCTGTGCCTGCGCAGCCGCGAAGGCGCGGTGCTGGCGTGGTTCCCCGGCGACAGCCCGGAGCAGCCGCGCGCGTTCCACCCGGCGGCGTTGCCCGCGCACGAAAGCGCGTTCGCCATGACCGTGCACAAGGCGCAGGGCTCGGAGTTCGATGAGGCCTGGCTGCAGCTGCCACGGCGCGACAACCGGGTGCTGTCGCGCGAGCTGGTGTACACCGGCATGACCCGCGCGCGGCAGGCGCTGCATGTACTGGGCAGTGCGGAGGTGGTGCAGGCCGCGTTGGCGCGGCATGCCAGCCGGTTGTCCGGGCTGGCGCAGCGTCTGGGCGCCGGGCCTGCTCTGGTAGAGCCGGGCCTTGCCCGGCTGCACCAGCCAACCCAGGGCCAGCTGTTCTAACGCCGGGCCTGGCTTATTCCGGAATCAGCACGGTGCCGTCGGGATACACGATCGCACCGTCGCCGCTGACATCGAAGAAGCCGATCTGGTGCTTGTTGGCCAGGACCTGTACCACCTCATGGGCGTCTTCGGCCACGTCGTCGTCGAACGAGGCATAGATCACATGGGTGCCGATGCTGTAGTCGGTCACCTGCGGGCGGTCATCCTCGTCATCGGACAGCGGGCCGTCCATCGGCGGGAAGTCTTCGGCAAGTTCGGTGAAGAATGCCTGCAGCGCCGGCACCGAGACGGCTGCGTCGTCGTACTCGTGCTTCTCGTTCCATTCGGTCTGCGCGTCGTACCACTGCAGGAACGCCTCGACTTCGCGCGGCGCCACGGCCGGGTCGAACACCATCACGTCGTAACTCATTGGGGATTACCTTGTTCCATGCGCAAATGCATGCGGCAGGATACCGCCCCGGCGCGCGCCCGACCGGACGCGCCTGTCCGTGGTTCATCCGGCCACGGCCGCCACCGGCGCCGGTTCGATCACCGCCGCGTCCGGGAACAGCGCATAACGCAGGCCCAGCACGCCCATCAGCGCCTCGTCACGTGCCTTGCCGGCGTCCACCGTCTGCACCCGCTTGAGCGAGGCCTCCAGCTTGGCCTGCAGGGCCGCCGGCGCAGGCTGCGGCCGGCGCAGCGCCACCTGGGCGCGGTAATGCGCGGCCACGTCGTCCAGGATCGCCTCGATGGCCTGCATGCTTGCTGCCGGCAGTCCGTGCCGCGCGCGGCGCAGCTGCAGGATGTTCAGGCCGATGCGGGCCTCGGTCAGCATGTCCACCGAGGCGATGTCGCTGCCTTCGGGGGTGGCGGCCAGGCGCGGGGCGAGCAGGCCCAGCAGGTCCAGCATGCGCGCGGCGAACTGCTGGCGGTCCTGCTGGCCGCGGCCTTCGGCGGCCTCGGCCAGCGTGCTCCAGCCTTGGCGCACCAGTCGCCGGGCAGTCCACTCGGCGCCTACCGAGCGGAACAGCCGGGTCATCACCACCGCAAAGCCGATGCCGATGAACATCGCCACCGCCGAATTGATGAAGCTCTGGATGTTGGCGCTGTAGGTGTTCTGCACGTTCAGCAGCGCCACCAGGTTGACCGTCAGCGGCAACCCGATCAGCGCGGTCTTGGGCTGGTGCAGCAGCAGCCCCAGCGGCAGGAAGATCACCGCCAGCACCAGCGCCAGGCTGCCGAAGTCGTGCACGGCGGGGAACACCCCGAACAGGTACACGCCGGCTACCAGGCTGGCCACGATGGCCCACAGCAGGAACTGCAGCATGCTGGGTGCGGGGTCGTCCTGCGCGGCGAAGAACGCGGCGGCCACCGCGGCCATCATCGCGCCGTTGCCACCGCCTTCCCAGCCCAGCCCGATCCACAGCGCGCAGTAGGTCATCAGCGCCACCCCGGCACTGGCCGCCGAAAACAGCGCCATGCCGTAGTCCACGTGGCGCGCGGCGCCCACGCGCTTGGCGCGCACCCGGTAGTGGGCGGTATCGCGCGGCGCGCTGCCGTGTTCAATCGCGTCCTGCAACGTGGCGCAGTCCTGCCACAGGTCCACCAGCTCCTCCAGGCGCAGCAGCAGGGTGACCAGCAGCAGGTGGTCCAGTTCGCCATCCACCGCCGGCTTCAGCGCCAGGACGCGTTCGCGCAGGGCGGCGTACTCGCTGGCGGTGGCATCGCCCGGCCGCTCCAGCCAGTGCGCGATGTCGTTGACCAGTGGCTCCAGCCCCGGCGGCAGTGCGCGGCCGCCGGCGCGCAGCGCACCCAGCCTATCGGCAATGGAAGACAGCACCGGCAGCATCAGCAGCATGCGCTCGCGCAGGCGTTCCATCGACACCGCCGCGCCGGCATGGCGCGGGTCATCGCGGCGCAGGAACGCGATCAACGCCTCGAACTGCACCAGGTCGGCGGCCAGTCGGTTGCGCGGGCCATGCGCCTGGCCGCGCAGCAGGATCTGCCGGCACCACTGCGCCGCATCGCCCATCCAGCTGTCGATCCGCGCGCGCAGCATCGGCCGCGCCGAGGTCGGGAAGAACAGCGAGGCGAACAGCACCGCCACCACCGTGCCCAGGATGATCTCTTCGCTGCGCGCCACCACCGTGTCGAAGATGGTGTCCGGCGAGGTCACGGCGGGGAAACCGATGAAGGCGGTGGTGTAGCCGGCCAGCAGGAACGCGTAACCGCGTGGGCCACGGTTGAGCAGGGCAACGAACAGGCACGCCGACAGCCACAGCGACATCGCCGCGCTCAGCAGCAGCGGGGTTTCCACCAGGTGCGGCAGCATCCACAGCGTGGCCGCACCGGCAATGAGCGTGCCGACGATGCGGTACACGCCCTTGGCCCGGGTCGGGCCCAGCATCGGCTGGGTGACGATGTACACGGTGGCCATCGCCCAGTACGGGCGCGACAGGTTGCCGGCCAGGCCGATGTAGAGCGCGGCGAGTGCGGCCAGGAAGGTTTTGACCGAGAACAGCCAGGCTTGGCGGTCTAGCAGCAGCATGGGTTAGTCCTGCCGATTGACCGCATGCCGACTAACAGTCGGCGCTACCGGCGATGCCGTCGGTGGTACCGGGGCGTGGGCCACGGCGTCGGCGTTCCAGCCGCCGCCCAGGACCAGGAACAGCTGGATCTGGTCGCGCGAGACCTGCGCCTGCTGCTGCGCGAGCGTGGCATCGGCCGCGACCAGGGTGCGGTCCGCGTCCAGGCTGGACAGGTACGGGGTGCGTCCGCCCTGGTACAGCCGGCGGTTCTGCTCGGCGGCCAGCGCGGCCTGTGCCTGTGCCTGCTGCAGCGACTGCAGGCGTTGCAGGTCGTGCGCGTAGCGGCTGAGCGCGGTCTGGGTTTCGCGCAGTGCCTGCAGCACGCTGTGGTCGAACTCGGCCAGCGCCGCATCGGCCCCGGCTTCGGTGGCGTGGATGCGCGCGTGGGTCCCCGAGGACGGCAGCGTCCAGGAAATCAGCGGGCCGAACGACCACTGCTGGGTCAGCGGCTCGCCGAAATCGGCCAGCAGGCCGGCCGCGCCGAGCGAAGCGCCCAGGCGGATATCCGGATAGAGCTCGGCGGTGGCCACGCCGATCCGCGCGGTGGCGGCAGCCAGCCTGCGTTCGGCCTGGCGGATGTCGGGGCGGCGTTGCAGCAGCGCGCGGCCATCGCCCACCGGCAGTGGCTGGGACAGGGTCGGGGCGTGCTCGCACGCGTCCACACCCTCCGGCAGCTGGCCCGGGGTGCGGCCGAGCAGGGCGGCCAGCTGGTATTCGGAGGCCTGGCGCTGCGCCTGCAGCGGCGGCAGTGCGGCTTCCAGCATCGCCACCTGGGCATTGGCGCGGGCCAGTTCCGGCGGCGTGCCGCGCCCGGCGCTGATCAGGCGCTGGGTCACTTCGCGGCTGCGCTGCTGCAGCTGCAGGGAATGTTCGGCCACGTGTAGTTCGTGGTTGGCGTGGCAGATCTCCACGTAGTTGCCGGCCACCTGGGCCACCAGCGAAACCCGCGCCAGGTCCATCGCGGCGGCAACCGCCTGCTCATCGGCACGTGCGGCCTCGGAGGCACGCTTGAGCTTGCCGAACAGGTCGAACTGGTAGGACACCGCGAACGTGCCGTCGGCCAGGTTGATCGGCGGCAGCTCGTGCTCAAGCAGGAACGATTCGGCCGACAGCTGCGCGCGGCTCACCCCGGCGTCGGCTTCGTATTCGAAGCCGCCGGCATCCAGCGCCTGCTCGTACACGGCAGCGGCGCGGCGCAGGTTGGCATCGGCCACCTTCAGTTCCACGTTGTCGCGCAGCGCCTGTTCCACCAGGCCGTTGAGCGTGGCGTCCTGGTACAGCTCCCACCAGCGTGCCGGCAGCTCGGCGCCGGGCGCTACCTGCGGGTTGGCGGTATCGATGAAGGCCGCATTGGCGGCCGGGCGCTGGAACGCCGCACCGGCCGGTACCGCGTAATCGGGACCGACCGTGCGGCATGCGGCCAGGCTGCCGGTCAGGGCCAGCGCGAAGGCGATGCGGTGCAGGGCCGGGCGGTTCACAGGGCCGCCCGTGCCGGTTGCGCCGGCGTGGGGGTGGCGGTGTCCGGCTCGATGGTCACCGTGGCGGTGCGCCCGGCGATCAGGTTAACGCCGGGGGGCACGCTGTCGATATGGATGCGCACCGGGATGCGCTGGGCCAGCCGCACCCAATCGAAGGCCGGAGTTACATTCGGCAGCAGGCTGGAGCCTTCGCTGCGGTAACGGTCCTCGATGCCGGCGGCGATGCTCTGCACATGGCCCTGCAGCGGCTGCCCCTCGCCCATCAGGCGGATGTCGACCTTCTGCCCGGCATGCACGCCGCGCAGGCGGGTTTCCTCGAAATAGCCGTCCACCCGGAGCGAGCCGGTATCCAGTACCGCCATCACCGGGCGGCCGGCGGTGACGTAGTCGCCGGCGCGCACGGTGCGGTCGTTGACGTGGCCGTCGCTGGGGCTGCGCACTTCGGTGCGGGCCAGGTTGAGCTTGGCCAGGTCCACCGCGGCCTGTGCGGTGGCGGTGGACGCCTGCGCGGCCTGCAGCTTGGCGCGGCGCACTTCAGCGTCCTCGGCGGCGACCAGGTCCTGCAGGCTGCGGTCGCGCGCGATCTCGCGGCGCAGCTGCTCCAGCGTGGCGCGGCGTTCGCCGAGGGTGGCCTGGGCCTGTTCCAGCGCGATCTGGTAGCGCGCACGGTCGACCACGAACAGCACCTCGCCACGCTTCACCGGCTGGTTGTCGGCCACCTTCACCGCTTCCACCAGCCCGGACACGTCCGGGGCAACCTGGACCACGTCGGCGCTGACGTGTGCATCGCGGGTCCATGGCTCATCCATGTAGTACGACCACAGGTGGCGCAGCACCAGCAGGGCGGCAATGACGGCAACGGCGGTCAGGACGACCGGGAAGGTGTGCTTGAGGATCTTGTTCACGATTGCATCCAACGCATCAGGGAAAACAACCCGCCGAGCACGATCACGTACACGGCCAGGTTGAACAGGGCGGGGTGCCAGATGTGGCGGTAGGCGTCGGTGCGCTGCAGGGCCAGGCGCAGCCCGCTCTTGAGCAGGTAGGCCAGCAGCATCAGCCCGAGCAGGGTCGGGACGAACACACCATAGAGACTGAATTCACCGTACATCGGGGCAGGAAGTTCGCAGGAAAGCGGAAAGGGGAAGGCCGCGGCGTCGCAGGACAACACCGGGAGGTAGGGCAGGGCAGCGGCTTACGTCACGCGGTCGGACGCATCGGCCAGCAGCTTCCACAGCTTCAGCACGGTGCGTAGTTCTTCGGTGGTCAGCTCGCCGAACACGTCCTGGCGCAGGCCGATCAGCTGGCTTTCCAGCTCGCTCACCAGCGCTTGGCCCTTGTCGGTCAGCCACAGCAGGTTGGCGCGGCGGTCGCTGGCATCGCATTCGCGGCGGACCAGTTCACTCGCAGACAGCTTGTCCAGCAGGCGCACCAGCGAGGGGCCTTCCATGCCCAGTTGCTGGGCCAGGGTGACCTGGCGGATGCCGCCGCCAGCGCGGCCGATCAGCAGCAGCGGCATGGTGCAGGCCGCCGAGATGCCATAGCTGCCCAGGGCCTGGTCGGCCAGGCGCTGCCATTGCCGCCCTGAGTGGAGCAGGCCGGAACTGAGCTGCATCTGCAGCAGGGTGCGTTCGTCGAGGGAGCGTTTCATGGCAGATAGATAGGATACTACTAATTTCATTCCTATCAATACCCCCGACCCAACCGCAGCCCAACGCCGGGCGACGCCCGGGGGGTCTGTCGGGTACGATGCTCGCCCCCCTTCGGGTGCTGTATGTAATGAGCAAACAAGACAACGACGTGACCCCGGTGACCCAGGACGAGGCCGAATCGGCCGTGCGCACCCTGCTGCGCTGGGCCGGTGAAGATCCCACCCGTGAAGGGCTGCTGGACACCCCGCGGCGCGTCGTCGAAGCGTATGGCGACTGGTTCAGCGGCTACCGCGACGACCCGCGCGCCTACATGGAACGTACCTTTGAAGAGGTCGCCGGCTACGACGAGCTGATCGTGCTGCGCGACATCGAGTACGAAAGCCACTGCGAACACCACATGGCGCCGATCATCGGCCGCGTCCACGTCGGCTACCTGCCGGCCGGCAAAGTGGTGGGCATCAGCAAGCTGGCCCGCGTGGTGGAGGCCTATGCGCGCCGCTTCCAGGTCCAGGAAAAGATGACCGCGCAGATCGCCCAGTGCATCCAAGACGTGCTGCAGCCGATCGGCGTGGGCGTGGTGGTGGAAGGTGCGCACGAGTGCATGACCACCCGCGGCATCCACAAGCGCGGCGTGAGCATGGTCACCTCCAAGATGCTGGGCAGCTTCCGCGAAGACGCCCGCACCCGGGCCGAGTTCCTGCGCTTCATTGAAGTGGGCGGCAAGCGCTGAGACCCTCGCGCGCCCGGCAAGACCTTGCCGGGCCGATGCCCCTCCCGTTGCGCGGCGCCTGGCCGCGCGGCGTCTATCCGGATGTCCTGGCTGCATGAAGCACCGCGAACGCATCACCCGTTACCGCACCCTGCGCGAACAGCCCCAGTGGAAGCTGCTGGCCGCTGCCAATGCCCCGGAGATCATCGGCCTGCTGCAGAGCCTGCTGATGGACGGCGAGCGCACCCTGCCGGCGGCAGCGCTGCACGAACGGCTGCAGCGGGCCCTTGACCAGCTCAACGGCGAAGAGCTGTCGCGCGAGCTGCCGCGCACCGCCCAGGCCTACATCGCCCATTGGCTGGCGCAGGGCTGGCTGGAACGGCGCCTGCCCGAGGGCGCCGACCAGGAGCAGTACGAGCTGTCCACCCAGGCACTGCAGGCGATCCGTTTCGCCGACAGCCTGGAGCAGAGCCGCGTGGCGGCCACCGAAAGCCGGTTGGCGCTGGTCATCGAGCAGCTCTCGCAGCTGGCCGCGCAGACTGAATCCGACCCGGACGCACGCCTGTCGGCGCTGCGCGACGAGCGCGACCGCATCGATGCGGAGATCGCGCGGGTCGGCGCCGGACGCGTGGCGACCCTGGATGGCAAGCGCGCGCTGGAACGGGCGCGCCAGATCATCGGTCTGGCCGACGATCTCACTGAAGACTTCCGCCGCGTTCGCGATGACTTCGAGCGCCTGAACCGCGAGTTCCGCGAACGCATCATCGACGACGAGAGCGAGCGCGGTGACGTCCTGTCCCGGCTGTTCGAAGGCGTCGACGTGATCGGCGACAGCGACGCCGGGCGCAGCTTCCAGGCCTTCTGGCGGCTGCTCAACGATGCCGAACAGAGCGCCCAGCTGGATGCGGCGCTGGAGACCGTGCTTGCACGCGGCTTCGCCCGGAAGCTTGATCGCGACGAGCGCGCCTTCCTGCGCGGCTTCACCGGCACCATGCTCGACCGTGGCGGCCAGGTCCACGACGTACTGCAGCATTTCGCCCGCAGCCTGCGCGGCTTCGTGCAGAGCCGTGGCTACCTGGAACAGCGCCGGCTCAACCAGCTGCTCAAGCAGGCGCAATCCGAAGCGCTGGCGCTGCGTGATGAATTCACCGCCCAGCGCCCCATCGGCCGTGACCTCCAGCTGACCACCAGCCGCCTGCGTTCGTGGTCGCAGTGGAAACTGCATGACCCGCGCAGCGCCCATGTCGATGGCAGCGTGCAGCGCAACGATGCCGCCAGCATTTCGCTGGAAAGTGTCGGCGACCTGGTGGCCTCGTCGGAGATCGACTTCCGCACGCTGCGCCGCGACCTGCACGACCTGCTGGCCATCCAGCCGAAGCTGAGCATCGCCCAGGCCCTGTCACAGCGCGACGCGCCGCAGGGGTTGGGCAGCGTGATCGGCTACCTGTCGCTGGGCACCCGCCACGGCACCGTGGTTGAGGGTGAGCAGGAAACCGCGCATTGGCGCGGCGGCGATGGACAGTGGCGGCGGGCCCGTATCCCGTTGGTTTGGTTCACCCAGGAGAAACGCCATGAGCTGGCATGAAGATTCCAACGACGCCGCCCTCATCGACGGTGCCGCACACGACCTCGACGCAGAGCCGGTGGTGGTGACGCCGCTGCCGCGGCGGAACAACGACGTCTACTACCTGGGCGACACCGGCCGCCTGCCGCTGGATGGGCGCCGCGCGCTGTGCCAGCTGCTGATCGGCCCCAGCATCGACCAGCTGCGCCACCCCAAGCTGTGGCCAGCATTGATCCGCAGTGAAGCGGCCATCCGCTCGTCGCTGGCCGACCTGTTCCTGGAACTGGTGCTGGACCGCGACAGTGGCGTGGCCTTCACCCGCCAGGCCGACACCGAAGACGTTGAAGCGCCGGTGCTGCTGCGCAGCTCGCCATTGACCTTCATCGACTCGGTGCTGCTGCTGTACCTGCGCCAGCAGCTGGCCGAAGCCGACGCGCGTGGCAATCGCGCCGTCGTGGCCGACACCGAGATGGCCGAAGCCCTGGCGATCTACGAGAAGAACCTTTCCACCGACCGCGCCGGGTTCAACCGTCGCGTGGCGTCAGCCGTGCAGAAGATGAAAGAGAACCACATCCTGACCCGCCTGGCAGGCCAGGAAGACCGGCATGAAGTGTCGCCGGCGCTGAAGCTGCTGTTCTCCGCCGAAGACGTGTCCGCGCTCTCGTCGGTTTACCGCCAGTTGCGCGAAACCCCAGCCGCCAAAGCCTGAACGGAACGACCGATAACGCATGGCCATCTCCAAGAACACTCCTGCCCTGTTCACCGAAGGGCTGCCGGATCCGCGCCAGCAGCAGTTCCGCATGCGCCGCCTGCAGGTCCACAACTGGGGCACCTTCAACGGCCTGACCGAGGTTCCGATCGCCGAGCGCGGCTTCCTGTTCGTCGGCCGTTCCGGCTCAGGCAAGTCGACCCTGCTCGATGCCATGTCGGCGATGCTGGTGCCGCCGTCGATCGTCGACTTCAATGCGGCAGCGCGTGAAGCCGAACGCAGCGGCCGCGACCGCAACCTGGTGTCGTACGTGCGTGGCGCGTGGGCCGACCAGCAGGACCGTGGCACGGGCGAGATCGCCACCCAGTACCTGCGCAAGGGCGCCACCTGGACCGCCGTGGTGCTGGAGTACCGCGCCGGCGATGGTCGTGTGGTCAGCCTTGTAAGGCTGTTCTGGATCGCCGGCAACGGCGCGGCCGCCGCCGACGTTCGCAAGCACTACCTGATTGCCGAACGCCCCTTCGATATCGCCAAGGACCTGGGCGGCTTCGATCTGGACCTGCGCAAGCTCAAGCAGCGCCTGGGCGATGTCCACCATTTCGACAGCTTCACCGGCTATGCCGAGCGTTTCCGCCATCTGCTGGGGATCGACAATGAAATGGCACTGCGGCTGCTGCACAAGACGCAGTCGGCCAAGAACCTGGGCGACCTGAACGTCTTCCTGCGCGATTTCATGCTGGATACACCGCGTACCTTCGACGCCGCCGAGCGGCTGGTCAGCGATTTCGCCGAACTGGATGGCGCGCACAAGTCGGTGGTCACCGCCCGGTTGCAGGTGGAAACCCTGCTGCCGGCGCGTGCGCTGCATGTCGAACTGAAGGCGATGAACCTGCAGCGTGCCGACGAGGAGACGCTGAAGCTTGGCCTGGACAGCTTCCGCGAGTCCCGACTGCAGCAGCTGCTGGAAAAGCGTCTGCAGGAAATCGATGTGCGCCACCGTGGGCTGCAGGGCGAGGAAACCCAGCGCCGCCAGGCCCTGGGCAACCATGAGGAGCACCTGGCCGAACTCGAGCTGCAGCGTCGCCAGCAGGGCGGCGAGCGCATCGAAGAACTCGAACGCGAACAGGGCCGGGCCCAGGCCGAACAGGATCGCCGGCAGTCCAAGCGCGAACAGGCCCGCCAGGCTGCAGGCAAGCTGCAGAACGAGCTCCCCGATGACGCCCATGCATTCGCTGCGCTGATTGCCCGCGCACAGGGCGAACTCGACAATCGCCAGCAGGCCGCCGCAGCGCTGGATGACGCCATCTCCGAGCGCCAGGCCGGCAAGCAGGACGATACCCGCCGTTTCACCGATGTCCGCGCGGAACTGGAGGCCATGGAGCGCAACCCCTCCAGCATTCCCGCGCCGCTGCAGAAGCTGCGCAGCCGTATCTCCGAAGAGACCGGCGTGCCCGAGGCCGCACTGCCCTTCGTGGGCGAGCTGATCCAGGTTCACGAGGACCAGAGTGCCTGGCAGGGGGCGATCGAGCGCGTGCTGTTCGGCTTCGCACAGTCGCTGCTGGTCGAAGACAAGCACTACAACGAGATCAACGCCTGGGTGAATCGCACCCAGCTTGGCATGCGCCTGACCTACTACCGGGTCCGCCGCAACGACGATGCGATCGCACGCTCGCCGTCCGCGCGCTCGCTGCTGCACAAGCTGGAGCTTCGCGACAGCGTGTTCGAGCCATGGCTGCGCCGCGAGCTGGGCAAGCGCTTCGACTATGAGTGCGTCGATGCCAAGCAGCTGCGCGACGTCGAACGCGGCATTTCGCGCGAAGGCCAGGTCAAGCATCCCGGCGACCGGTTCGAGAAGGATGACCGCAGCGCGATCGGCGATCGCCGCCGCTGGCTGCTGGGCTTCAACAACCAGGAAAAGCTGGCGCTGTACCGCCGCGAAGCGCAGGAACTGGCGCAGCGCATTGCCGCCTGCGACGAGGATGTCGTACGCCTGCGCGGCCAGCGTGACCTCGACAACGAGCGTCGGATGGCCTGCCACCAGCTGGTGAACGTGGTGTGGGAGGAGGTGGATGTCGCCACCGCGCACCAGCGCCTGCAGGACATCGAAACCGCACTGCGTGAGCTGCGCGAAGGCAATACCGACCTGGCCCGCCTGGCCCAGCAGATCGACCTGGCCCGCGCGGACATCGTGCAGGCGCGCCGCACCTACGAAGACACCCGGGTCGAGCTCATCCAGCTCTCGCGCGAGCGCGACAAGCTCGACGCCCAGCGCCAGCGCAGCCGCGCCCTGGTGCTGCCGGCGCTGGGCGCCACCCAGGAGGCCGGGCTGAAGAAGCGCCTGGATATCCTGGGCGGGCTCAGCCTGGAAACGCTGGAAGCGCACATGCGCGAGATCAGCAAGAGCATCAACGAAAGCCTGGCCTCGTCCCAGCAGGACGTGCACCGGGTCGAGACCCAGCTGGTGGGCTGCTTCCGCCGCTTCGCGCAGGCGTGGCCGGAGGAGTCCGGTGATTTCACCGCCTCGGTGTCTTCCGCGGACGATTTCCTGGCCCGTCTGGCGCGGCTGGAACGCGATGGCCTGCCGCAGCACGAGGAGCGCTTCTTCGACCTGCTGCAGAACCAGAGCAAGAACAACCTGTTGGCGTTGCAGCGGCACAGCGCCGAAGCGCGCAAGTCGATTGGCCAGCGGCTCGATGAAGTCAATGCGTCGCTTGAGCAGGTGCCCTTCAATCGCGGCACCCTGCTGACCATCGAGCTCAGCGACAGGCGCCTGCCGGAAGTGCTCGAATTCCACCAGCACCTGCGCGAAGTGCTGTCCCACCACCAGACCGAAGAACGCGACGTCGCCGAGACCCAGTTTGCCGTGCTGCGCGAGCTGGTCAAGCGGCTGGGTTCGCAGGAAGGCGAGGACAAGCGCTGGCGCGAGAACGTGCTGGACGTGCGCCTGCATGTGGAGTTCATCGGCGTGGAACTGGACGCCGCCACCCGCCAGCAGGTCGAGATCTACCGCAGCGGCGCCGGCAAGTCCGGCGGCCAGCGGCAGAAGCTGGCCACCACGTGCCTGGCGGCGGCGCTGCGCTACCAGCTCGGCGGTGCCGACAGCCAGCTGCCCAGCTATGCCGCCGTAGTGCTGGACGAAGCGTTCGACAAGGCCGACAACGAGTTCACCGCCCTGGCGATGAACATCTTCGAGAACTTCGGTTTCCAGATGGTGGTGGCCACCCCGCTGAAATCGGTGATGACGCTCGAGCCCTTCATCGGCGGTGCCTGTTTCGTCGAGATCAGTGGCCGCCACGACTCCGGTGTGCTGTTGATCGAGTACGACGACGCCGGCAAGCGCCTCAAACTGCCCGAGCGCACCCGCGCCGTTGCCGGGCAGGCCGAAGACTGACCTGGCGGGAAGGCATGCGGGGAGGGGGCATGTCGCCTAGCCGGCGAACGTGTCCCAGCCCATCCGGGCGATCAGCACCACCACCAGGCCCACAAACAGCTTGCGGATGAACGGCGTGCCGCCGCGCAGCGCCAGCCGGGTGCCCACCACCGAGCCGACGATGTTGGCCATGGCCATCGGCACCGCGAACAGCCACAGGATGTTGCCGGTCGGCACGAAGAACGAGATCGCGGCCACGTTGGTGGCCAGGTTGACCACCTTCGAGGCGGCCGAGGCACGCAGGAAATCCAGCCCGAAGAAGCGTACGAACAGGAAGATCAGGAAGCTGCCGGTGCCCGGCCCGAAGAAGCCATCGTAGAAGCCGATCACCGCGCCGATCGCCAGCGCCGTGGCCAGCTCCTTGCGGCCGATCTCGCGCGGCCGGTGCAGCGCACCGAAATCCTTCTTCCACAGCGTGTAGCCCAGCATCGCCACCAGCAGCACCAGCACCAGCGGGCGCACCGCATCCTTGGGCAGCAGGCTGACCGCCGTGGCCCCGGCGAACGAGAACACGAAGGCGGTGGCCGCCGCGAACAGTACTGGCCGCCACGGGAAGCGTATGTTGCGCGCGTAGCGGAACGCCGCCGCGCCGGTGCCGAACATCGAACTGAACTTGTTGGTACCAAACAGCATCGCCGGGGTGTGCTGCGGCAGCACCGTGAACAGCCCGGGCAACTGCACCAGCCCACCGCCACCCACGGCGGCATCGACCAGGCCGGCGATGAAGGCGATCGCCACCAACCACAACAGTTCAGGGGGAACCAGCTCGAACACGGCAGCGCATCACGGCGGAAAGCGCGCCAGCATACGCCTCCTCGCGGCACAATACGCCCATGACCCTTGTCGATCCCTGTCCCTGCGGCCGCCCCGTGGCCTACCCCGCCTGCTGCGGCCGCTTCCACGCCGGTGAGGCCGCGCCCGATGCCGAGGCGTTGATGCGCTCGCGCTACAGCGCCTATGTGAAGCAGCTGCCGGCGTACCTGCTGGCCAGCTGGCACCCCGATACCCGCCCCGACACTCTGTCGCTGGACGAGCCGGCCGGCCAACGCACGCGTTGGCTGGGGCTGACCGTGCATGCGCACACGCAGTCCGATGCCGACCATGCCCAGGTCCGCTTCACGGCCCGCTACCGGATCGGCGGCGGCAGTGCAGTGAAGATGCAGGAACACAGCCGCTTCGTCTGCCAGGACGGGCGCTGGTTCTATCTGGACGCGCTGCCCTGACAACAGGCAGCGACGCGGCCGCTGCCCATTCAACTTCAGTCGCGTAACACGATGTGCGCCGGACCATGACGTGGCGCTCACCCGCGCTCCGTGATCCTTCCTGCGATGAACGCCGTCGCTGCCCCACCCCGAACCGCTGCCGCCGTTACTGCGCTGGCAGCCCGTTACGCCAAGGTACGCGCCCGCAGCGTGGCCCTGGCCGCACCGCTCAGCGCCGAAGATGCAATGGTGCAGAGCATGCCCGATGCCAGCCCGACCAAATGGCACCTGGCTCACACCACGTGGTTCTTTGAACGTTTCGTGCTGGCTACCCAGCCGGACTACGCACCGTTCAACGCCGATTGGCATTACCTGTTCAACAGCTACTACCAGAGCATCGGCCCGGCCCATGCGCGGCCGCAGCGCGGCCTGCTGTCACGGCCGTCACTGGACGACGTGCTGCGGTTCCGCAGCCTGGTCGACCAGCGCGTGCTGGCGGCGCTGCAGGCGAATGCACTGGATGAACAGGCCACCCGGCAGCTGATGCTGGGCCTGCACCACGAACAGCAGCACCAGGAGCTGCTGCTCACCGACATCAAGCACGCGCTGTGGAGCAACCCGCTGCAGCCGGCCTACCGCGATGACCTGCCGGGCAGCACCGGCACCGCCTCGCCGCTGGCGTGGATCCACAGCCCCGAACAGATCGTGGAGATCGGCGCGCCCGCCTGGCCGGCGCATGCCGCCTTCGCCTATGACAACGAATCGCCGGTGCACCGTGTGCTGGTGCCCGCCCATGCGCTGGCCAACCGCCCGGTCAGCAACGCCGAGTTCCGCCGCTTCGTCGAAGCCGGTGGCTATCGCGAGCCCGCCCATTGGATGAGCGAGGGCTGGAGTCTGCGCCAACAGGAACACTGGCAGCACCCGCTGTATTGGGATGACGCGCTGGCACGCGAGTTCACCCTGGCGGGCTGGCGCGCGCTAGACCCCGATGCACCGGTCTGCCACCTCAGCTACTTCGAAGCCGACGCCTACGCCCGTTGGGCCGGTGCGCGCCTGCCCACCGAATTCGAATGGGAAGCGGCCGCCGCCGGGCAGGCGCCGCAGGGCAACTTCGCCGACAGCGGGCGCCTGCATCCGGCCGCCCCGGCCGCCGCCAGCCTGCAGGACCGCCACCTGCAGCTGTTCGGCGATGTCTGGGAATGGACCAGTAGCGCTTATGGCGCCTATCCCGGCTTCCGCACGTTCGAGGGCAACCTCGGCGAATACAACGGCAAGTTCATGTGCGGGCAGTGGGTGCTGCGCGGCGGCAGCTGCGCTACCCCGGCCGACCACATCCGTCCCAGTTACCGCAATTTCTTCGCACCGTCGGCGCGTTGGCAGTTCGCCGGCCTGCGCCTGGCCAAGGATGCCGCATGAGTACCGTCAGTGATGCCCTGGACGCGTTGACCGACCTGCAGCCCGACCGCGCGCGGATCACCGCCGACATCCTGCACGGCTTGTCGCAGCACCCGCGCCAGTTGCCCTCCAAGTATTTCTACGACGCGCGCGGTTCGCAGCTGTTCGAACAGATCACCCGCCAGCCCGAGTACTACCCCACGCGCACCGAATTGAAGCTGCTGCAGCAGGTCTGCGCCGACATCGCCCGCGCCGTCGGGCCGCACCTGCATGTGGTCGAACTGGGCAGCGGCAGTGGCCGCAAGACCGAACTGCTGCTGCACGGGCTGGTCGATCCGGTGGCCTACACCCCGATCGAGATCTCGCGCGCGGCGCTGCTCGACAGCGTGGCACGACTGGCTGAGGCGCTGCCGGAGATCGAGATGCTGCCGGTCTGCGCCGACTTCACCCGCTCCGTGGCGCTACCCGAACCGCAGCGCGAACCGGCGCGCCGGCTGCTGTTCTTCCCCGGCTCCACGCTCGGCAACTTCGCCCACGACGACGCGGTGGCGCTGCTCGACGCCATGCGACAGACCATGGGCCCCACCGGCCTGGCCCTGATCGGCATCGACCTGCACAAGGATCCGGCCCTGATCGAAGCGGCGTACAACGATGCAGCCGGAGTCACCGCCGCGTTCACCCTCAACCTGCTGCGCCGGCTCAACCGCGAGATCGGCAGCGACTTCGACCTGGACGGCTTCGCGCACCGCGCCCGCTACAGCGTGCCGCGCCTGCGCATTGAAACCGAGCTGGTCAGCCGTTGCGCGCAGCGGGTGCACGTGGCCGGCCGCGCGTTCGATTTCGCCGACGGTGAAGCCATGACGGTGGAATACAGCCACAAGTACACCGACGCCTCGTTCGCCGCACTGATCGCCGAGGCCGGCCTGCGCGTGCGCATGCAGTGGAATGCCGATGCCCCGGCATTCGGTCTGCGGTTGCTGGAACGGGCCTGAACCACGTGGCTTGCCGCTATGATGCGGTAGTACCTGGCAGCAGGGATTCACGCCAATGAAGTTCACCCCCGTCGGCTTGCTGGGCGTGCTGTGCCTGGCCAGCGCCACGGTCGCCGCCGCGCCGCAGGACGATTTCGACCGCTGCCTGGCCACCTTGCAGCCGCAGGCGCTCAAGCAGGGCGTCAGCGCGGCCGGTTTCACCCGGCTCACCGCCGGGCTCACCCCGGACCTGAGCGTGCTGCCGCTGCTGGATGCGCAGCCGGAGTTCACCACGCCGCTGTGGGATTACCTGGCCGCCCTGGTCGATACCCAACGGGTCGACGACGGCCGCGCACGCCTGGCCCAGCACCGCGAGCTGCTTGCCACCCTCTCGGCGCAGTACGGCGTCGATCCGGCCACCATCGTCGCGGTCTGGGGCGTGGAGAGTGATTACGGCCGCGTGTTCGGCAAGCGCCCGTTGCTGCAGTCGCTGGCGACGCTGTCGTGCAACGGGCGCCGCCAGCCATTCTTCCGTGGCGAGCTGCTGGCATTGCTCAAGCTGCTGGATGCGGGCGATCTGAGCGCCGATGGCCTGACCGGCTCCTGGGCCGGCGCGTTCGGCCACACCCAGTTTATGCCTTCCACCTATGCCCGCATCGCCGTGGACGGCGATGGCGATGGCCGCCGCGACCTGGTGGCCAGCATCCCCGACGCGCTGGCCTCCACCGCCAACTACCTCAAGCAGGCCGGCTGGCGTACCGGTCAGCCATGGGGCATCGAAGTGAAGATTCCCGCGGGCTTCAACGCCAGTCTGGCCGGCCGCACCCAGCGCAAGCCGCTGGCAGCCTGGCGCGTGCTGGGCATTGCCCCGGTTGCCGGCGGCGCGCTTGCGCCTTCCGGCCTGCCTGACGACGCCAACGCGGCGCTGCTGCTGCCTACCGGCGCCAAGGGCCCGGCCTGGCTGGTGTTCCGCAACTACGACGCGATCTACGCCTACAACGCCGCCGAGAGCTATGCCCTGGCCATTGCCACCCTGGCCGACCGCCTGCGCGGCGGGCCCGGCATCGTGGCGGCGTGGCCCACCGACGATCCCGGCATTGGCCGCACCGAACGGCGCGAGCTGCAGACCCTGCTGCTGGCACGAGGCCACGATATCGGTGCCGCCGATGGCATGGTCGGCACTGCCACGCGGCGTGCCATCCAGACCGAACAGCAGGCGCTGGGCTGGCCCAATCCGGACGGCCGCGCCGGCCAACGCATCCTCACCGCGCTGCGCAGCGCACCCCCTCTACCCAAGCCCACTACCGCCATGCCCGACAGCACCGCGTTCTCCCTGCCGCCCAACCACGTCCGCCTCGTGCAGTCGCCGGCCGTTCCCGACGCCGCCCTGCCCAAGCTCGAGGGCCTGAGCATTGTCGACATCCAGGGCTTCCCGGCCTGGAAGGTGGAAACCCCGCTGGCCACTGCCGCGATTTCCGTGTTTGGCGGGCAGCTGCTGTCCTTCATTCCCAGGGGCGGCCAGGACGTGCTGTGGCTGTCGCCCACCGCGCAGGCGCTGCCCACCCCCATCCGCGGCGGCAGCCCGGTGTGCTGGCCGTACTTCGGCAAACAGGGGCAGGGCAGTGACGTGCCCTCGCATGGCTTCGTGCGCAACGTGCCGTGGACCCTGCAGAGCGCGCAGCGCGAAGCCGATGGCACCGTGGTGCTGACCCTCGCCCCGCCGGCGCTGGACACCCTCGACCTGCGCCTGAGCATGCAGCTGCGGATCGGCCGCACCCTCGAACAGCGCCTGGTCACCGACAACACCGGCCGCCAGCCGGTCACCTTCACCCAGGCCCTGCACAACTACTTCAAGGTCAGCGACGCCATGCAGGTCAGCGTGTCCGGGCTGGATGGCCTGACCTACCTGGACAAGTTCGAGAACTACGCCACCCCGCGCACCCAACAGGGCGACTGGTCGCTCAACGATCCGCGTGACCCCGGCCGCAGCGACCGTATCTATACCCAGGCTGGTGGCCGCTACGTGCTGAAGGACCCGGGGCTGAAGCGCAGCATCGAGATCACCACCCAGGGCAGCCGCTCGCTGGTGGCCTGGAACCCCGGCGAAGCGGGCGCGGCGAAGATGGCTGACGTCGGCGCCGGCTGGAAAGACTACGTCTGCCTGGAGGCGGCCAACGCCGGCCCGGATGTAGTCACCCTGGCTCCCGGCGCCCGCCACGTGCTGCAGCAGACGCTGTCAGTAAAGCCCCTGTAACTCCGGGGGCGCGGCGTGGCCGACGGATCGGGTTGGCCCCGGTTGGGCGCTCGGCCCCGGTAGTGCCGGCCGTTGGCCGGCTCCACGTACAGCCGGCAACAA